>NZ_JACIJM010000005.1 GCF_014199395.1 Yoonia ponticola
AGCACACGAACAACGGCATGCTGTCACCGGTTGACTATGAAATGAAACAGCAGAAAATGAACAAGGCAGGCGTCTAGGAAGTTAGGGGCACCTCAAATAATTCCATACAAACTTTCCCAAATTTCGTCACTGAAGTCGTTAGGGTCTGTGATTGGGCCTAGCCGTCTGGTTTCAGCGCGCTCGGCGTTGATCACATCCAACACCCATTCTTCTGGAGTTATCCCAGAGAACAGGAATTCACGGTCTCCACGGTTCAGTTGCGGGAATGCTCCTTGCAGGGGGTTAATACTCGCGTCGCCCAAATCCCAATAGAATTTCCAATTTTCAAACGCGAGTGGATCCACATCGATGTCACGTTCATGTACCAAACCGCTCCAAGGGCTTGTCCGTCTAATTTTAGCCATCTCTTTTCTTTCCTATCTGTGGTATTGTGGTTGTCTGTTTCGCTCTAGCTCGCGGCCCAAGAGCGCAAGCTCGTCTTTCACCTTTATTTGCCGCTCAAGTGTTTCGCCTTCTCGATCAAGTCGGTCGTTAGTCTGTTCTGTCTCTGCAAGGCTGCGCTCACTTGCTGCAAGTGCGCCTCTAGCTGGTTCTGACGGTCTGCTAGCGCCTTCGTCGCGGCCAAAAAATGATCTGACAATTGTGATTGCTGACGTGCCATATTCGCGAATGCTGCTGCCAAGCTCTCGAATTCTTGCAAGAGCGCTTTTTCGATCTGAGTCAGGTTCTCCGACATTCATTCCTCCAATTTTACGCAAGGCCGCGTTCCACAGGTCCAGCCTTGTTCGGCGTTCTCCGGCAGGATCAGAAACATCCCGTCCGTCGTCTGCTCGACCGTTACGCTTTTCAGTCGCCAAATCATCCAAATCTCGGGACCCGCCATCATCAACGCCGACGTCATCGCGCCGATCAGCGTGCTGATCACGATCACCCTTTTCGGTCTGTCGCTGATCTCGTTCATCTCGACCTTGATCCGTTGGTTCTTCGCGTTGATGTCGTTCTGAATCCCCAAGAGTTGTTGCTGGATATCGCTCTCGAACCCATTCAGCGCGTCGCGTGATGACCGCCTCAAGTCTTTCGCGAGACTGTGCAGCTCTTCGTTCATCTTTGTCGCCAACTGCGCCCTCTGAGCCTTGGCTTTCTCTTGCAGCGCCTCGGTCAAGTTCTGCGTCGCGGGTCCAGTCTTTTTCATAGATGCGCCCTTTAAGCCGCCAGCGGTCTCCGGTGTCTGGGTCCATTGCTGTGATGTAATTTTGACCTTGGCGTGGAGTCTCAAGCCCGGCCTCATGCAAGGCCGCGACGATGTCGGCGCGGTTCTCGATCTCACCAGTCAAGATTTTGCCTTCGAGGTAGGCCGTCACGCTGTCGCGGGTTTCACCACGTATCGGCGCTTCTGACATCTGCTGTTGCGTCCGAGCGCGTGCAGGATCATCGGGCCGCGCCCAGCCATACTCAAAGTTGTAGGTGTCTCTGAGCGGCGCATAGGACCGCTCCCATCCCGGCGGCGCGATGTTGAAAGCCTTACCGCTTGCGAGCTCCATGCGGGGAGTCAAAAAATGCAATTCGACGCGACCGCCTTGCGTGTGACTGTGACGAACCCATGTGATGTCATATTGATCGCGTTGCAGACCGGCGAAGGCCAGGCGCTCGAAGTCGTCCATCAATGCCGTTTGCTGTGCCTCTGTTGGCCGATCCTCTGGCGCAAAACTCAGTACGCCGGTCGAATAGGTCCATTTACGGTCGCTGCTGTCGATCAATTCGCGGGTCTGAGCAATATCTCCGCGTAACACTTCGGGGGCCGCATTTTGGCGGCCTTGGCGATCTGGATCGACAAGGTAGTTGGCGATACCACTGCCGCCGCCAGTGCCTCCGAAGAACTTAATCAACATCGCGCACCTCATGGATTTGTCGCAAGCGCATCAGCTCGCGCTCGATCCCCATGAGCTGCCCCATGATCGCCACGCGGTCGGCGTACTGCTGGTCACGATTGGCCCAACGCGCGAGCTGATTGAGATTGTTGCCCACACGCGCCAACTGACGCAGCAAAGCGGGGTCTATGCTGCGCAATTGTGACCTTTGTCGGACGGTCACACCGTCGATGGCACTGCGAGCAAACTCAGAGAAGCTGACGCCTTTCGCAGCGGCTTTAGCATACCACGCAGCGCGTTCATCAGGGGTTGTGCGCAGCTTCACCCACATGACGCACCATCCGAGATTGCAGAACTGTTTACATGGGCCTTCGGTTTCCAAATCTTCATATATTTGGAAACCGAAGGTGCTGCATCGGCTGAAAGCCGATTGAGGGGATCGAAGGGGAGGCGGAGCCCCCCCTCGCCAGCTTTTTGTGAGCCCACGCGCAGCGTGGCCACAAAAGTATGCTGGCCATCTACGCTAAGCCAAACTTTACACGTCATCATTTCAACAGACCCACAGCTCGCAAGGCCGCATCACTGACGGCGGCACTCTTCCGCAATTGAGCGACTTGTGTCGGAGTGATGTGTTTGCACATTGGGCTTGCGCTGGCGATCCATGCAACGAGACGTTCTTGATGAGCTGCAGACAATTCTTCTACAGCCCAGTTTTGACTACGCAGCTCTTCGACGTACGTTTGCCAGCGTCGTGACTTGAACCAATTATCGGAAAAGCAGACCCGAGATCGGGTAAATCCTTCGGTCTCGGCGGCGTAGGTCTTCACGGCATGGTGCAGCTCGTCTGCAGCGACGCCTTCCGCAATCGCAATTTCAATTTGCGAGAAACAGGTTGTACGGTCCCGAATGCGATCCGCCGGAAAACTGGTAAGAATTTTCTTGAGGTCAACAGCCACCTCTGCCTCGCGCTGGCGCGTAGGTGGTTTATGGATGGTTTTAGGATGGTTTGGGGGCCGTGCTGGCCCCGGTACCCCGGCCACAGTGGCCCCCGTACCGGGGCCAGACTGGACGGGGGCCACTGTGGATCCCGTCTCAATCTCGGGTTCAAGTGTGGGTTCCAGCGCCTCGACCTTGGCAAGATCGATCCGGTAGACGACGGTGAAACCGTTCTTGCAGGTGCGCGAACCGGTCTCGACGAGTATACCTTCCTTCAGGAACGCGCGCACGGCTCGCTTGACTGTGGTCTCTCCCAGTTCGGTATGCCGCTGAATCGTGCCCTTGGAGCACCAGATGCCAGACCCATCATCGCTCGCCTTGTCCGCTAGAAACATGATGATCTGCTTGCGCGTTGCGCTGCCGAACTTTCGTTCCGCGCATATGTTTGCAACCCGCCAGCTCATTGGAAGGCCCCGAATTGGGCAAAGACGTGCGAAATTTGTACAGGTTTTGTACGAGATTTCCGCCGTTTCAGCAGAATTCGGCCCGAAAGCTCACGGGACTTTCTGCACGCTCCTGCACAAAGCCCTGTAAATAATCCATATTTTTTAGGTGTTTTTGGTGACCCCGATTGGATTCGAACCAATAACCTGCCCCTTAGGAGGGGGCTGCTCTATCCAGTTGAGCCACGGGACCACGGGGTGATCCTTGCCGCGCTTTTGCTCAATCGTCAACGGTGCTGTCGTCGTTCGTGACCTTCCCCTTGGACAAGCCCCTGCAGAATGGCTAACAAGGTTGCAAAGATAGTATCAGGACTACACCGTGAACCCACCCCCACGCCGCCCGCTTACCCTTCGTGATGTGTCTGAAGCCTCTGGCGTTAGTGAAATGACGGTCAGTCGCGTTTTGCGCAACAAGGGCGATGTCAGTGCTGCCACGCGCACCAAGGTGCAAGAAGCTGCAAAGCGGTTGGGCTATGTCCCGAATAAAATCGCAGGGTCGCTGGCCTCTAGTCGTGTGAACCTTGTCGGGGTTGTGATCCCGTCGTTGAGCAACATGGTATTTCCCGAAGTTTTGTCCGGTATTTCCGAGCGGCTCGACGACACGGGGCTTCAGCCAGTGGTCGGTGTGACTGATTATCTGCCTGAAAAGGAAGAGAAAGTTCTGTTTGAGATGCTCAGCTGGCGCCCGTCAGGCGTGATCATAGCAGGGCTGGAACATTCCGAAGCGTCAGAGGCGATGCTGCGTCAGGCAGGCATTCCCGTGATCGAGATTATGGACGTTGACGGGGTGCAAATCGATTCCTGCGTCGGGATTTCGCATCGCCGGGCGGGCCGCATGATGGCCGAGCAGATCATCGAAGCTGGGTACAAGCGGATCGGTTTTATGGGCACCAAAATGCCCCGTGACCATCGCGCCCGCAAGCGGTTCGAGGGCTTCACCCGCACACTGGCCAAAGCTGGCATCGAGATCGCGGATCAAGATTTCTACTCTGGCGGTTCGGCCTTGGCAAAAGGTCGCGAGATGACGCAATCCATGCTGGAACGTACGCCTGACGTCGATTTCCTGTATTTTTCCAATGACATGATCGGCGCTGGCGGGCTGCTTTACCTGCTGGAAAAAGGCATCGATGTGCCGGGCCAAATCGGGCTTGCTGGTTTCAACGGGGTCGAATTACTGGACGGGCTACCGATGCAGCTAGCCACGATGGATGCTTGCCGCAAAGAGATCGGTTTGGCTGCGGCCGACATGATCGCCAAGCATTACGCCGAGGGTGCTGACAGCTACGAGCGCCGGATCGAGTTGGAACCAAAGTTGGCGCTTGGCCAGACATTGCTGCGTCGTTAAGCGCGAATATTCCCGATAAAACGCGGCCTAAAGGCGGTCGCGGATACTGTACCAGATCATCGCGGCAACCAGTAGCGGCGTGCGTAATGCAGCCCCACCAGGGAACGTATGCGTGGGCACCGACGCCATCACATCAAACTTTTCGGCATGTCCCGCGATAGCATCCGCCGCGATCTTGCCGCCCAATGTCGCCATGGCAACGCCGTGTCCAGAATAGCCGCTGGCGGTCAGCACATTCCCAGCCACGCGCGCAAAATGCGGCATCCGGTTCATCGTGATGCCAAGCGTGCCACCCCACGCGTAGTCGATTTTGACATCTGCCAGTTGCGGGAAAATCTCGGACATCGGTTTACGAACGGTCGCGGCAATGTCACTAGGAAAGCGATAGCCGTAACTTTCGCCGCCGCCGAATAACATGCGATTATCATCAGACAGTCGGAAGTAATTGATCACGAATTTACTGTCCGCTACCGCGTGATTATACTTGATCAAGCCCTTTGCGCTGTCATCATCCAGCGGTTCAGTCGCAGCAATGAAGTTGTTGATGGGCATGACTTTTTTCGCGACGTTTCCGTCCAGACCGCCAAGATATCCGTTACAGCCCATCACCACATAAGACGCTTTCACATCTGCCGTATTGGTACTGATCGTGACGGTTGATCCATGCACGAGGCCCGTCACTTTGGACCCCTCAAAAATCCGCACGCCAGCATCGCGTGCTGCCCGCGCAAGCCCCAAGGCATAGCGTAGCGGGTGGATATGGCCGCTGCCCATATCGAGCGCGCCACCGTGATAGGCCTGTGACCCAACGTGGTCGTGCATCGCAGCGCGGTCTAACGCGGTCATTTGCGTGTAGCCGTAAACCTTTTCCAGATGGGCGGCGTATTCGTGAAATTCGGGGACAAATCGCGCACGATGTGCCGCCTCGATCACGCCGTCATGGAACGGAACATCCATCGCGTGTGTCTTGATCAGGTCTTTGACCAATTGCACCGACTCGAGCGACATGTCCCACAGCGCCTTAGCAGGCCCCATGCCGACCATCTTTTCGACGCTGTCCATTTCAACCCGCTGTCCAGTTCCGACTTGCCCGCCATTGCGACCCGACGCGCCAAAGCCCACGCGCTGCGCCTCAAGCAGCACAACGTCGTAGCCCTTTTGCGCAAGGTGAAGTGCGGCTGCCAGCCCCGTGTACCCGCCGCCAATGACGCAAACGTCGCAAGTGATTGTGCCCTCTGCCGCCGAAAAGGGCGGCAGGGGTGTTGCTGATGCGGCGTAGTAGGACGCGGGGTACGCGCCCTGTTTGTCATTGGCGGTGAGCAGGTCGAGGGTCACGCTGTCATATGCCCTTCGGATTTCGCCCAAGCATAGGTTTCGTCTAGCGATTTCACAGCGCGGTCCATCAACGTGTCGATCTCGTCTTTCTTGATCACAAGCGGCGGCGAAATGATCATGCGATCACCGACGTGGCGCATCACAAGGCCATTATCAAAGCAACGTGTCCGGCAATAATAGCCCAATGCACCCGATGTTTTGAACGCAGCGCGGCTTTCCTTGTGCGGCGTCATCGCGACGGATGCCATCATGCCGGAAATTGACGCTTGGCCGATCAGGGGGTGATCGGTCAGTGCTTCCCATTTCTCTTTGAGGTAGGGCGCAGTTTCATCGCGGACGGTGTCAACGATGCCTTCTTCCTCAAGAATACGCAGATTTTCCAAGGCAACAGCGGCCGAAACAGGGTGGCCGGAATAGGTGTAGCCGTGGTTGAAATCGCCTGCGTTATTGATCACATCAGCGACCTCGTCACAGACCAGAGACCCGCCAATCGGCGCATAGCCAGACGACAAGCCCTTGGCGATTGTCATGATGTGCGGCTTGATGTTGTAGGTCGTAGAGCCGAACCAATTGCCGGTACGTCCAAAGCCGCAGATCACTTCGTCAGCGATCAGCAGGATGTCGTGGGCGTCGCAAATGCGCTGGATTTCAGGCCAGTAGGTTTCCGGCGGCACGATCACACCGCCAGCACCCTGCACGGGTTCGGCGATGAACGCGGCGATTTTGTCTTCGCCGTAATGGTTGATCGCAGCCTCAAGCTGACGGGCGCGTTCAAGACCGAAGTCTTCGGGGGACATGTCACCGCCTTCGGCCCACCAGTTTGGCTGATCAATGTGGTGAATATCGGGAATCGGTAGCCCGCCTTGCTGGTGCATCGGGATCATCCCACCGAGGCTGGCACCCCCCAAGGTTGAACCGTGGTAGCCATTCTTGCGGCTGATGATGATTTTCTTTTCGGGCTGGCCCTTGGCGGACCAATAATGGCGGACCATGCGGATATTCGTGTCGTTGGCCTCTGACCCAGAGCCCGCGTAAAACACGTTGTTGAACCCTTCTGGTGCAAGCTCTGCCAGCTTCGCAGACAATGCGATCACCGGAACATGGGTCGTCATGAAAAACGTGTTGTAGTACGGCAATTCGCGCATTTGACGCGCAGCCGCTTCGGCCAATTCGTTGCGCCCATAGCCAATGTTTACACACCAAAGACCGGCCATCGCATCCAGCAATGTCTTGCCCTCGCTGTCGGTCAACATCACGCCATCGGCGGATGTAATGACCCGCGCACCAGCCTTGGCCAACTCTGCGCCTGCGGTGAACGGATGCATGTGGTGCGCAGCATCAAGTGCCTGCAATTCTGCAGTCGGCATGTGGTTTGTTATTTTATTCATCAGATGCATCCTTTTTGGGCTGAGATTTGCCATTTTGCGTTGTGTCGCGGTCTGAATGCGGTGCAGCAACGCGCTCTTGTATTGCATTGGCTTTGCGAAATTGATCATATCGAGAATATGAGGGCAAGAGACTCTCACTGACATCGACGGGAGATACCGATGAAAAAGATTGCTTTGTTGCTGGCCACGACAACATTCGCCAGCGCTGCATTCGCCGAAGAAGTGCGGGTTTACAACTGGTCTGACTATATCGACGAAGACTTGCTGACCAAATTCGAAGAAGAAACAGGTATCGACCTGATTTATGACGTGTTTGATAGCAACGAAGTGCTTGAGACAAAAATGCTCGCAGGATCATCGGGTTACGATGTTGTGGTGCCGACTGGTGACTTCCTTCAGCGTCAAATTTCTGCGGGTGCGTTCCAGCCTCTCGATATGGATCAACTGCCAAATGCAGGCAATCTTTGGGACATTATCGAAGCGCGGACATCGCAGTACGATCCCGAAAACGCCTATTCAATCAACTACATGTGGGGCACGACTGGCCTTGGCGTGAACGTCGCAAAGGTCGCTGAAGCCTTGGGTGAAGATGCTCCGATCAACTCGCTTGATCTGATTTTCAACCCTGAGAACATGGAAAAACTGTCCGCGTGTGGCGTGTATTTCCTTGATGCCCCGTCGGAAGTGATTCCTGCGGCATTGAACTACCTTGGTGAAGACCCGAACAGCGAAGATCCTGATGCGATTGCCAAAGCCGAAGAGGTCCTGATGGGCGTGCGCCCGTACATCCAGAAGTTCCATTCGTCCGAGTATATCAACGCGCTTGCGAACGGCGAAGTTTGCGTGGCATTCGGTTGGTCTGGCGACATTTTGCAGGCGCGTGACCGCGCTGCCGAGGCCGACAATGGCGTCGAAATCGCGTATAACGCTCCGACAGAAGGTGCGTTGATGTGGTTCGACCAAATGGCGATCCCGGTGGATGCGCCAAACACAGAAGCTGCGCACACGTTTCTGAACTTTATTCTTGATGCGCAGAACATGGCGGCAGCGTCGAATTACGTTTATTACGCAAACGGCAATCTGGCGTCACAAGAGTTCTTGATCGAGGATGTGATCGGGGATACTGCGATTTACCCGGACGCCGCGACGCTCGAAAATCTGTACACAAAGGCCCCTTACGACTCGCGTGTGCAGCGGACGATTACGCGTTTGTGGACCAAAATTAAGTCCGGAACCTAAATCACTACACGTGCACAACACGTACACAAGGCGTGCACCGGATTCCCCGATGCACGCCGTTGAAACCCTAAAGTGAGACCCCACATATGGCGCAATCGCCACAAGACGTCTTTGCCCCTTGGGACGATGCGACTGAAAAGCCGCTGATCCGCTTTCGTAATGTGACGAAGAATTTTGGTGACTTTACCGCCATTGATGACCTGACGCTGGATATCTACGCCAAAGAATTCTTTGCGCTGCTCGGTCCGTCTGGCTGTGGGAAAACGACCCTGATGCGGATGTTGGCCGGATTTGAAAAGCCGACGACAGGCACGATTGAGCTAGATGGAAAAGACATCGCAAACGTACCGCCGAACCAGCGCGCGGTGAATATGATGTTCCAATCCTACGCGCTGTTTCCACACCTTAGTGTCTATGAAAACATCGCTTTCGGGCTGAAGCGATCCGATATGGACAAGGCCGACATCCCCGCACGGGTTGACGAAATGCTGCGCCTGACCCGTTTGCAGAAATTTGCGAAACGCAAGCCGCACCAGATTTCTGGCGGTCAACGGCAACGTGTTGCTTTGGCGCGGTCGTTGGCGAAAGCACCGAAATTATTGCTGCTGGACGAGCCGTTAGGTGCGCTTGATAAAAAGCTGCGCCATGAGACGCAGTTCGAATTGATGGATATCCAAGAAAAGACGGGCACGACCTTTGTCATCGTGACCCACGACCAAGAAGAAGCGATGACAGTCGCGTCTCGTGTTGCCGTTATGGACGCTGGTGTAATCGTTCAAGTTGCTACGCCAGACCGGATTTATGAAACGCCTAATTCCGTCTATGTCGCTGATTTCATTGGTGAAGTGAATCTTATCGAAGGTCATGCTGCGGTTGATAATGGGGTCGCAACGATCAGTTGGGCTGAAGGACAACCACCGATTACAGCCAAAACTGATCTGACAGCTGACACGCAATGCACCTATGCTGTGCGCCCCGAGAAAATCACGATCACGCAACATGAACCACAGGATCGTCCGAACAAGATCAAAGGGGCGGTGTTGGATATCGCCTATCTGGGGAACATTTCGACCTATCACGTTGAACTGCCTGATGGGAAAGTCATCAAAGCCCAAACCGCCAATGATCGCCGCATCGCGCGTCGTAGTTTCACATGGGAAGACACCGTTTGGCTGTCATGGACCGACACCGCTGGTGTCGTGTTGACCGCGTAAGATGCGCCGCTTTACCCTCATCGCGATACCGTATCTGTGGTTGTTTGCACTGTTTGTGGTGCCTTTCCTGATCGTTGTTCGCATTAGTTTCTCTTACTATGAATTATCGATTCCGCCTTACGGTCCGCAGCTAGACCTTTCGACCGGATGGGACGGGGTGAAGGCGTTTTTTGCCGAACTTAACTGGGATAACTACGCCTTTCTGACGGGTGATGATCTATATTGGAAAGCGTATCTCTCAAGTTTGAAGATTGCGTTAATCGCTACATTTTTGACGCTTTTAGTAGGGTTTCCAATCGCTTACGCGATGGCAAAGGCCGCGGAAGAATGGCGCCCGATGCTGATGATGTTGATCATTTTGCCATTCTGGACGTCGTTTTTGATTCGCGTTTATGCGTGGATCGGCATTTTGGGAACTGAAGGATATCTTAACCAATTGATGTTAGGAATCGGTCTGATCGATGCGCCTCTGACGATCTTAAACACGAATGTTGCCGTCTATATCGGCATCGTTTACACGTATTTGCCGTTCATGGTGCTGCCGATTTACGCGGCGCTGGAAAAGATGGACGACAGCCTGCTTGAAGCGGCAGAAGACCTTGGTTGTACGCGCACCCAAGCATTCTGGCTCGTCACCGCGCCTCTGGCGAAATCCGGCATTATCGCTGGCTGTTTTCTGGTGTTCATCCCGTCGCTGGGCGAATTTGTCATCCCATCGTTGCTAGGTGGATCTGATACCTTGATGATCGGGAAAGTACTGTGGGAGGAATTTTTCTCGAACCGTGATTGGCCAGTGGCGTCGACGGTTGCAGTGATCTTGTTGTTGATCTTGATCATCCCGATCATTCTGTTCCAACGCAACGAGCAAAAACAGCGGGAGACTGACGGATGAGGCGCTTTAGCTGGTTCAATGCGACGTCGCTGACTGTCGGTTTTGTGTTCCTATATTTGCCGATGATCATTCTGGTGATCTATAGCTTTAACGAAAGCCGACTTGTCACGGTTTGGGCCGGATTTTCGACAAAGTGGTACGCGGAATTAATGCAAAACACCGCATTTTTGGATGCGGCTTGGGTGACGGTGAAGGTCGGGTTCTGGTCGTCCACATTGGCGACAATTCTCGGCACGATGGCTGCCTATGTGATGGTGCGCGGCGGTCGGTTTTTTGGGCGCACGTTGTTTTCAGGGATGGTCTATGCACCGTTAGTCATGCCTGAAGTCATCACCGGATTATCGTTGCTTTTGTTCTTTATTGCCATCGACTTAGACCGTGGTGTGTTGACAATTGTATTGGCCCATACGACGTTTTCGATGTGCTACGTTTCTGTCGTGGTCTCGTCCCGTTTGGTAAGCTTTGACAAGTCGTTGGAAGAGGCTGCGCTCGACCTTGGTTGCACCCCGTTTGACGCATTCCGATCGGTCACGCTGCCGATTATCGCGCCATCGGTGATCGCGGGATGGTTGCTGGCGTTTACCTTGTCGCTAGACGATCTGGTGATCGCGTCGTTCGCGTCAGGGCCATCGTCAACGACGCTGCCGATTAAGATTTTCTCGGCTGTTCGGCTTGGTGTGACGCCTGAAATTAACGCGCTATCAACCATAATGATCGGGATCGTCACCGTCGGCGTGATCACCGCATCTTTGGTCATGAAGCGCAATGTCGCCCGCCAAAAGGCGGACGAACTTCGGGCTGCACAGGGTTAGTTTTCAGGGAAAAAGCAGGCTGCCGCGTGGGCGTCCGCAGATAGTTCTGGGCGCTCGGAACGGCATTTATCTTGGACTTTCCAGCAGCGTGGTGCGAACGGACAACCATCAGGCACGGCAAGCGGCGAAGGCAATTCGCCCGACAGTTTGATCCGTTCTTTGGGCGCTTTCGGGTCTGCCTGCGGCGTCGCGGATAGCAACGCTTTGGTGTAGGGATGTTTGGCGCCGGCGAAAACCGCGTCTTTTGATCCGCGTTCGACCGCACGTCCGAGGTACATCACGATGACGTCGTCAGAGATGTGTTTGACGACGCTGAGATCGTGGGAAATGAACAAATAGGCGAGGTTCAGGCGTTCTTGGAGGTCAATGAGCAGATTGAGGACCGCGGATTGGATCGACAGGTCCAAAGCGGACACCGGTTCATCTAATACTAACACTTTTGGGTCTAACATGAGCGCACGCGCAATCGCGATGCGCTGACGTTGCCCGCCAGAGAACATGTGCGGGTAGCGATCGTAATGTTCAGGGCGCAGACCGACGAGTTTGATCATCTCGCGGGCTTTTGCTTCACGCTCGGCTCGGGACATCTCGGGTCGGTTAATGACGAGCGGTTCCTCTAGGATCTGCGCGATCCGTTGGCGTGGATTCAGCGATCCGTAGGGGTCTTGGAATACAATTTGAATGGAACTGCGCAAGGAGGCCCAGTTTTCTGGCAACACAGTCTTACCGTCGATGGCGAACGACCCGGAAGTCGGTTCTTCGATCATGGTGACAAGGCGGGCAAGGGTGGATTTGCCACAGCCACTTTCGCCAACCACGGCAAGCGTTTTGCCAGGGAAAAGCGCAAAATCGATACCGCCGACGGCCTTGAGGGTCTTTGGCTTGCTGAAGATGCCGCCGCCGACTTCATAATGCCGCGCGAGCGCGGTTGCAGTCATAATAGGGGCGGTCATGATGCTTGCCTCTGGTCTGTGTTGAGCGGATAAAAACAGCGGGCGCGGCCCAATGCGTCTGATTGCGGTGCAGGGGATTCAGCTTTGCATTTGGCGTCAGCGAATTTGCAGCGTGGCGAGAAAAGACATCCGGCGGGCCGATCAAATTGACCGGGAACAACGCCGGGAATTGTCGGAAGGCGCTTTTCCGTTGCACGTTCGGGCAGCGCATCAAGTAGCGCATTTGTGTAGGGATGATGCGGTTCGTCGAATAGCGGCACGACCCGTTGTTCTTCGATCTTTTGGCCTGCGTATTGCACGCTAACTCGTTCCGCCGTTTCGGCCACGACGCCCATGTCATGTGTAATCAGCACAAGGCCCATGCCGGTTTCGTCGCGTAGCGAGGCGAGCAGGTCGAGAATTTGTGCTTGGATCGTGACGTCCAAAGCTGTCGTCGGTTCGTCCGCGATCAGCAGCTTGGGTTTACACGCGATTGCCATTGCGATCATCACACGTTGGTTCATGCCGCCGGACATTTGGTGTGGAAAGGCGGACAGACGCCGTTCTGGATCGGGAATACCGACTTGTTCGAACAGTTCAATCGCACGGGCGTGTCGCTGTTTACGGTTCAGGCCGAGGTGGACGCGCAGTGATTCCTTAATCTGCCACCCGACTGGAAAGCATGGATTAAGCGACGACATCGGTTCTTGGAATATCATCGCAAGGTCGTTGCCAACAATCTTACGCCGTGCCTTTGTGTTCATTGTCAGCAGGTTGTGACCGTCGAAAGTCATCTCGTCGGCTGTGACAGTCGCGGTCCACGGCAGAAGGCCCATCATGGCGAGCATGGACACGGATTTACCCGACCCGCTTTCCCCGACAATAGCGAGAATTTCACCTGTATCGACGTCTTGGTCTACTTGATCGACGGCCCGGAATTTACCGGAAGCTGTCGCGAAATCGACCGAAAGGTTACGGATGCGTAAAAGTGACATATCAGCTCCGTTTCAGTTTGGGATCAAGCGCGTCGCGTAGCCCGTCGCCCATCAGGTTGATCGCCAAAACGGTGACAAGGATCGCGATGCCTGGGAAGGTGACGACCCACCATGCGCGCAAGATAAATTCCCGCGCTTCGGCGAGCATTGTGCCCCATTCTGGGGTTGGCGGCTGTGCGCCCATGCCAAGGAACCCGAGGGCGGCGGCGTCCAAAATCGCGGTTGAAAACGACAGTGCTGCTTGCACGATAATTGGTGCGAGGCAGTTCGGCAGGACCGTGATGAACATCAACCGTGCTTTACTTGCGCCTGCGACGCGGGCCGATGTGACGTAGTCTTTTTGCCGTTCAGCGAGAACACTTGCACGGGTCAAACGCACGTAATGTGGCTGTAGAACGATGGCGATCGCGATCATCGCATTGGTTAACGATGGCCCCAAAATGGCGACGAGAACCAGCGCCAAGAGCAGGGATGGAAACGCGAGGATGATGTCCATGATGCGCATGATAATCGTGTCGAGCCACTTGGGTGCGAAACCGGACAGCAGGCCTAGGATGATCCCACCAGATGCCGCGATTGAGACCACAACGATGCCGACAAAGAACGAATACCGTGCCCCGACGATAAGCCGCGACAGCATATCGCGGCCCAGTGGATCGGTGCCTAAAAGGTAGCTAGAGTTGCCACCTTCCTGCCAGAATGGCGGAAGAAGCGCGAATTCACGGTATTGTGCGGTGGGGTCATGCGGTGCAATCCACGGTCCGAAAAGTGCCACAAATGCAAAAGCCGCGAAGATCCAAAGACCGATAACGGCACCACGATTTTCGCGAAAATAGAACCAGAATTCACTGAGGCGACCAGGGCGGGTGCTTGTTTCTGCTGAAGTATCGGTCATCAGCGCTTCCTGATTTTAGGGTTGATGACACCGTAAAGCATATCAACAGTAAGGTTAACGACCATGACCATAACGGCGATCAGCAACAGGCCGCCTTGCACGACCGGATAGTCGCGGCGGAAGATGCTATCGACCATCCATTTGCCAATGCCGGGCCACGAGAAAATCGTTTCGGTCAGGATCGCGCCCGCGAGTAATGTACCGACAGATAGGCCGATGACTGTGATCACGGGGATCAGTGCGTTACGCAGCGCATGGATGCCGTTGATGCGTCCAGTGGATAGGCCCTTGGCGCGGGCTGTGCGAATGTAGTCTTCGCCCAAGACCTCAAGCATCGCTGATCGGGTTTGCCGCGCGATGACTGCGAGGGGGATCGTGCCGAGGACGATGGTCGGTAGGATCAGGTGACGTACCGCTGATTTGAATGCCCCGGATTGACCCGATGCGAGGCTGTCGATCAGCATGAAACCGGTGGGGTCGGGGAAGTAGTAGAGCAGGTCGATGCGGCCTGAAACCGGTGTCCACTGAAGGTTGCCCGAGAACACAATGATCAGCAGCAAAGCCCACCAGAATATGGGCATTGAGTACCCGATGAGGGCTGTGGACATCAGTGCGCGGTCGAAGAATTTACCACGATTTACCGCCGCGATCACGCCAGCAGGTAGGCCGAGTGCGAGCGCGAAAAGCATGGCGCAGATCGATAGTTCGAGGGTCGCGGGAAAGAGCGCGAAAAACTCGTCCCAGACGGGGCGCTTTGTGACAAATGAATTGCCGAGATCGCCCTGCACAACGCCGGTCAGGTAGTCCCAGAATTGTTTGTAGAGCGGTTGATCAAATCCGTATTGCGCAGACAATTCGGCATAGCGTGCGTCGGACATGCCGCGTTCGCCGGCCATCACGATGATCGGATCGCCCGGCAAGACGCGGATAAATCCGAAAGAAATTAACGTTACGCCAACGAATGTCGGTATAAATGTCAGGATGCGGCTGAGGATATAATTTAACACGGGAGGATCGCGAGCTCCTTTGAGAATGTCGTCAGGGAGATGCAGCCGTCGTCTGTGATCAAGACGTCGTCTTCTATGCGGACTCCGAAGTTGCCGATCTCGTAGAGGCCGGGTTCGTTGGTGTAGACTGTACCAGCGGGCAGGGCGGTGTGGTTGCCGCGCATGATATAGGGTGCTTCGTGGACGTCGCGCCCAAGACCGTGGCCCGTTTTTGTACGGATGCGGTCGGCGTAGGGTGTGGATTCGAGGTGGCTTGTGACGGCGTCGTCGATTTCGTGGGCCGTGACGCCTGCTTTGGTCATTTTGTGACCGATCAGGTTCGCTTGGAGAACGGCGTCGTAGACGGCGCGTTGTTCTTCGCTGGCGTGGCCAAGGAAAAATGTGCGTGTGATGTCAGCGGCGAAACCGTTTTTGCGCGCGCCAAAGTCGATCAGGATCGCGTCGCCCTCTTTGATTGGGGTGTCGCCCGCGTGGGCATGCGGCATGGCGGTGTTGGCACCCGCGACGACGATGGGCGAAAAGGACTGTCCATCTGCGCCTTCGGCAAAGAGGGCTTGCACGAGGGTTTGTTCGACTTGTTTTTCGGTTTGCCCCGGCTTGATCGTGGTCAGGGTGTGCGCCAATGCGCGTTCTGAAATGCCGATCGCCTCGCGAAGAGCGGCGATGTCTGCGTCTGTTTTAACGATACGCAGCGCGGAGATCTCGCGTTCGGCGTCTGTGATTTTCAGGTCGGGCTGTGCATTAAGGAATGCGTGATGCACAAACACACGCATGACTTGGCCCTCAACAGCAAGAGAGGTGATGTCGAGATGTTGAGTGAGTGCTGCAAAGGCGTCATCGTAACCAGTTTGGTCGCGCCAATCAAAAACAGCGCCGTCAAAACCGACCTGCGCCCAACTGCCGAGTTCCAAGTTCGGAACAAGCGCCGCGGCGGGGCCATTTGCAGGGATGACAACGACTAGAGGCCGTTCGTGGCTCATAAATTCATGGCCAATGGCACGGGTGAAATTCGGGCCGGGGACAAGCGCCACGGCGTCAACGCCGAGATCGGCGGCAACAGCGGCATAGGCGGCAAGGCGATCAATCAGCATCAAGAAAAATCCGGGAAAAGTGTGGTTGAAAGGGGCGGCACAGATGCGCCGCCCCGGCTACTAATCTGAATTACTCAGAAAGGCCAACTTGGTTAAAGATGTGGCCACCAAGTGGGTGAACAACATAGCCTTCAACTTCTGGACGCATTGTCATGAAGACAACAGAGTGCGCGATGGTGGCCCAAGGTGCTTGGTCCTTGAAGATTGCTTGCGCTTCTTCATACAACGCTGTCCGCTCTTCTTGCGAGGACAGTGTTTTCGCTTCTTGGATCACTGCGTCGAACTCTTCGTTGCACCATTGTGCGCGGTTTGAACCACCTACGCCGTCACAACCGAGCAGAACAGCGAGGAAGTTGTCTGGATCGCCGTTGTCGCCTGTCCAACCGAGCAGAACTGCACCGTCACGGTCAACGTCGCTGGACCGCTCAAGGTATTCACCCCATTCGTAGGAAACGATTTCAACATCGACGCCAACTTTGCTGAAGTCTTCTTGCATCAACTCGGCCATGCGGCGTGCGTTCGGGTTGTATGGACGCTGAACCGGCATTGCCCAGATTTTCAGTTCCAGATCTTCAACACCTTCAGCCGCCAGCATTTCCATGGCTGCTTCTGGGTTGTATTCGTCATCCACGGTGTTCTCGTCGTAGGACCACATGGTTGGCGGGATCGGGTTTTTCGCGATTTCGCCGGAGCCTTGGAAGACCACGTCGATGATTGCTTGCTTGTCGATGGACATGTTCAACGCTTTACGCACGTTGGCGTTGTCGAACGGAGGCATCTGCGTGTTGTAGGCAAGGTAGCCGACGTTCAGGCCTTCTTGTTCCATGACAACGATGTCTTCTGCGCTTTGCATGTCAGCAACGTCTGCAGGGTTCGGGTAGGCCATGACGTGGCATTCGCCAGCTTGGACTTTCTGGTAACGTACTGACGCATCAGGTGTAATGGCAAAGATCAGGCTTTCGACTTTTGCTGGATCACCCCAGTAGTTGTCGTTGCGTAGATAGCGGATAACGGCGTCTTTTTGGTAGGCTTGGAACGTGAACGGGCCTGTGCCGATTGGCGCTTGGTTTACCATTTCAGGTGTGCCAGCTTCCATCATGGCGTCGGCGTATTCTTTGGACACGATTGACGCGAAATCCATTGCCATGTTCGCGATGAACGGAGCTTCTGTCCGTGTCAGGTTAAATTTGACGGTGTAATCGTCAACTTTTTCGATGCTGGACACGAGTTCTGGCATCGACATGCTTGAGTAATATTCCCAAGAGCCGCCGGACACTTGGTTATATGGGTTTTCTGAATTGCCTTGACGGTCAAATGTGAAAATCACGTCGTCCGCGTTGAAGTCGCGTGTTGGTGTAAAGTCCGCATTTGAGTGGAATGAAACGCCCTGACGCAGGTTAAATGTGACGGACAGGCCGTCTTCGGAGACTTCCCAGCTTTCGGCAAGGCCCGGGACCGTTTCCGTTGTGCCGACTTTGAATTCTGAAAGACGGTTGTAGACGGGGTGGCTGGACGCATCAAAGGTTGTGCCAGATGTGTACAGAGCCGGGTCAAAACCCTCTGGTGAACCTTCGGAACAATAAACGAGGGATTGCGCCATCGCCGATGTGCCAACGGTTGCCAGAAGCATCCCGGTCGCAAGTGTTGTTTTAATAGACATTTTTACTCTCTCCAGTTGGTCGTTTGTTTTGTTAAGCAGTTTGCGTTGCCGCGACTTTAGTCGCGCGGCTTTCGCGGGCAGGGACGTGCCCTGATTGGTCGTATTGCATACGTCCAACCCACATAATGCAAGCAGGTTCGTTGGTCTGGTTTGACCAAGAATGCGGGTGCGTCCCGAGGTAATGTAGGCTGTCGCCGGATCGCATGACATAATCTCGACCTTCGACACGTTGGCAAATTTCGCCATCCAGAACGTAGATGATTTCTTCGCCGACGTGTTTGACTTCTTCTGACGTGTAGCCCGGAGGCACGTGCAGAATATACGATGTCATCTCGAGGTCAGGGTGATCTGCGCCGATCTGTTCATACTCTAACGCGGATCCGTCGACCGAAAAACGCGGTCGTTTGCCTGCATTCGTCAGGCTATCTACGGGCCGTGGTGTTGCGATAAAGTAGTCGGCAGTCACGTTCAGCGCAGCGGCAATTTGCGACAGTGTACCAAGCGTCGGCGTCGCATTGCCTCGTTCCAATTGGCTCAGATAACCGACGGACACGCCGCTTTTGTCAGCGAACTGCTGCAAGGTCATGGACATGCGGCGGCGCAGATTGCGCATCCGTTGACCCAACGCATTGTCAGAGTTTTGCTGATTATCGGTCAAAGTGCCCCCACACAGATCGTACCTACGCTGGACACGCTCGCGTCATTTGACTGCTTGGTCAAGAATAAAAATTATTCTCTGCGCAAAATGTTGATTCACTTGGATGTGGCTTAGATTGGTGATTAGAGTTTGGGCAACTTCTAAATGCTCCGGCCTCGTCGGGGCGCTGATAAGAGGACTAAAGCATGATCGAGAAACGTGATTTTTACATCAATGGGGCTTGGGTCGCGCCGTCTGAAGCGCATGACCTCGCGGTCATTGATCCATCAACCGAACAGCAATGTGCTGTAATTTCACTGGGAAGTCAGGCAGATACTGACGCTGCTGTTGCTGCGGCCAAAGCTGCTTTTCCCGCATGGTCGGCGGCCCCGCTAGGGGATCGTCTCGCTGCACTTGAACGGCTTGAGGCGTTGTATAACGCCCGCAAAACGGAAATGTCCGAGGCGATGTCGCTGGAAATGGGCGCGCCAAAATTCCTGTCCGAGACGTCCCAATGGGGTGCCGGTGCGTGGCACATCAAAGAAGCCATTCGCGCTGCACGTGCTTATGAATTCGAGCGCAAAAGCGGCGATGACTGGATTTATCACGAGCCGATTGGCGTGGCTGCGCTGATCACGCCATGGAATTGGCCGATGAATCAGGTGACGTTGAAGGTGATTCCAGCGCTGGCGGTTGGCTGTACGGTCGTGCTGAAGCCATCGGAAATCGCGCCGCTGTCGTCCATTCTGCTGGCTGAAATGATAGACGAGGCGGGTTTCCCCGCCGGTGTATTCAACATGGTAAACGGTGACGGTGCTGGCGTTGGGTCGCAACTGTCTGTGCATCCTGATGTGGATATGGTCAGCTTTACCGGCTCTACGCGCGCTGGCGCACTGATCACTAAGGCCGCCGCTGATACAGTGAAGCGCGTGAGCCTTGAGCTGGGCGGCAAGGGTGCCAATGTGATTTTCGCGGATGCGGACGACAAAGCTGTTGCGCGTGGTGTGCGGCATTGTTTCCAAAATACCGGACAATCGTGCAACGCCCCGACACGGATGCTAGTCGAAGAAAGTATTTATGATCAAGTGGTTGAGTCTGCACGCGAGGCCGCTGAACAGCAGGCCGTTGGTCCTGCGCAGCAAGACGGTCGTCATATCGGGCCGCTCGTCAGCGAAGGGCATTGGCACAAGGTTCAAGGGCTTATACAGGACGGTATCGATGAAGGTGCGCGGCTTGTTGCTGGCGGCACAGGGCGGCCTGACGGGATGAACGCCGGATACTTTGTAAAGCCGACGGTTTTCGCTGACGTGAACAATCAGATGAAAATTGCACGGGAAGAAGTGTTCGGTCCGGTGCTGGTGATCATTCCGTTCAAGGACGAGGCGGATGCGTTGACGATTGCAAACGACACGCCTTACGGTTTGGGCAACTACGTGCAGACGCAAGACCCTGAAAAAGCTAAGAGAATGGCACGCGGTATGCGGTCCGGCATGGTTGAAGTGAACGGTAATTCGCTAGGTGGCGAGACCCCGTTCGGCGGCTACAAACAGTCGGGCAACGGTCGCGAAGGGTCGGTTTGGGGCTTGGAAGAATACCTCGAAGTGAAGGCCGTCGCAGGGATTTCTTAACTGGTTGACGTTAATGTGGTCGGGCGTAGGTTGGCACAGGTTTTATAGCTGAGGTGCACCATGTCCGACCATATCGATCCAAAGAAACTCGACCGGCTTGCAGAAGTTGCGGTGCGAACGGGTGTTAACCTGCAAAAAGGCCAAGATCTGGTCATCACTGCCCCGATGTCGGCGTTGCCGTTGGTGCAGCGTATTGCTGTGCACGCTTACAAGGCTGGCGCAGGCGTTGTGATGCCGTTCTTCACGGACGATGCAATCACTTTGGCGCGGTACGAAAATGCCGATGATGCCAGTTTCGATCACGCGCCGGGCTGGTTTTACGAAGGCCTCGCCGCTGCGTTTAAAGGCGGTGCCGCGCGTATGGCCGTGACTGGCGACGATCCGATGCTACTGGCCGAGCAAGATCCGGCAAAAGTCGCGCGACTGTCAAAGGCGACATCGATTGCCGCGAAACCTGCGATGAACCCGATCGTCGGTTTCGAGGTAAACTGGAATATTGTTGCATTCCCTGGGGCTGGCTGGGCTGCGCGGGTGTTCCCCGATTTGCCGGTGGACGAGGCGCAGGGCAAGTTAATGGATGCGATTTACGCGGCTTCGCGTCTGGACGGCGATGACCCCGTTGCGAATTGGGCTAACCATACGGCAGAGTTGAAAAAACGGGTGAAATGGCTGAATGACCAGGCGTTTGACGCGTTGCATTACACAGGTCCGGGCACAGATTTGCGCCTTGGCTTGGCGGAAGGGCACATTTGGAAAGGCGGGGCATCACCTGCGCTAAATGGTGTTGTGTGCCAGCCAAATATCCCGACCGAAGAAGTCTTTACCTGCCCGCATGCTTATAAGGTCGACGGAACTGTTTCCGCGACAAAGCCGTTGGCGCATCAGGGGAATGTCATCGAAGATATTTCGGTACGGTTTGAGGCGGGAAAGATTGTGGAGGCGACCGCATCAAAGGGTCAGGAGCAGCTACGCGCGTTGCTCGCAACAGATGATGGCGCAAGTCGGATCGGCGAAGTGGCCTTGGTCCCACATTCTAGTCCGATTTCGCAGTCTGGGGTTTTGTTTTTCAATACGTTGTTTGATGAAAACGCATCGTGCCATATAGCATTGGGCCAGTGTTACGCCGACACAATCGAAGGTGGTTCGGAATTGGCTCCTGAGGAATTGCAGCAAAAGGGCGGCAACCAAAGCTTGATCCACGTCGATTGGATGATGGGCTCTGATGCGGTTGATATTGATGGCGTTACGTTGACCGGTGAAACCGTGCCTGTGATGCGTAAGGGCGAATGGGCGTTTTAACTTACTATTACATATCGGAAGAGGCCCGCGCTTTGCGGGTCTTTTCACCTTTGAAGCGACCTTTAGTTTTCTCTAGACGTTTCACTCACACGTCCGTGAGGTATAAAAGGAGACAGGACCGTTTTTAGGCGAGGCTTATGAATGGGTCGCCAAATCCGATCTCAAGCAACAGTATGTCCTCTACACCGGGCGGGGTGGATCATCGAACACGGGTTCAGCAGTGTTAGAAACGCGATTCTGTTGAGAGAGTGCAACGTTACGAATGGATCGCTTTGCTGTTACGTCGGGTTCAGCGTTGCATTCAGCCAAGCCGTGCTCGATTAATACGTCAGTGAATTCTGGACGCGCTCCATATGATTGCTGGAACTGTGACGCTTGCTATGTCCTACCGAGTAGCTAAGAGTGTTAGCGCAATATTGCCGCTTGAATAGCCGGTGCTTTCGCTCAGTGATGATCGAAGCAAAAAAAGACGTACTAACTTTTCTTGCAGGTCTTCTCCCGAAAAATCAGCAATTTGATCTGTACCGAAAACCGATTCTGAACGCGCCTTGAAAGTCTCGAGTTGTTTGTCGATATCGACGCTGCCGACTTCCGTAGGTAAACCTAACGCGGTTTGAACCACCTCTCTCAATGGTGCGTTTCCCAATAGGGCATACCATTGCGCATTCGTCGATTTTGCACTGTCCGTAACGTCCTCAAGTGCCTTCCCAATGTTCAAAGCAAGTCGTAGTTGATTATCTTGTTCACCGACCGCAGCTTCGAACGACTGTCTTTCGAAGCGAGTGATGATGTCTTCTGAAGCGATCGATGTTGTTGTCAATGGAGTCGAAAAGTCACCAAACCCAAATGCTTTCGAAAATTCTGCGTATCTGCTATCGGAAAGTTTATTGGCAAGCGCATCGTCGTCGGTCGTGCCTTCTTCCAGAATTTTCTGGATAAAGAACTTGTTATTAATGTCGTCATCTAGACCGAATGCACCAAGTGCTACGGTCAAAAGGTCTCTGTCATTTACCAACTCTTCTGCCGTGCGTATCTCAGAAATCTTCTCTCGAAAATTTTCTGTGACACGTTTTATAGTTGGGCTTTCATCAAACGCTTGCTGTTGTTGAACGAGAGTCCTTTCAAGGAATTTCCATCCAGTATAACCTCCGATCGGGACAAGAGGTTGAAAACTCATTGTGAGTGCACTGCGAGAAGACGTGCCTCCCTAGGCAGTAGCGATCGCAATGCCTTTAATGCGCGATAGAAATCGTCTTTCATGATCGCATCGCTAGCTATGGATAGCTGTTCTCGACTGTCGGCGTCTCTAAGTGCTTGGCTAAGCTGCTCAACACCCTGTAATATCTGATTTTTGGCGTCGTCTATACAGACATCCCCAGATAGGATTAATTGCGCAACATAACATACACGCCGGACGGGCGTGTTCACCTCATCTGGCCGCAAAGCGTCCCTAAGTCGTAGGATATTTGCGTTCGGGGTTAGGATTGAAAGACGACTACGTCGGTCACCGTTTTCAATCACGGCTCCATTCACGAGCACACGTTCTTTCGGGTTCAGTTTCAATACAAGACCTGACATCTATTTACTTTGCCCCATATTTAGACCACGCATGACAGAGGTGTTTATTTCAATTAGGGCATCAGCAGCGGTGTTTTTACGCAGAATTTTCGCACTGAAGATTTCAGTAAATTTTGCCAAATAGAAAATTTGTGCACGTAACGATGGTGGTAGTTCATTTTCTGATGCGGCAACGTCAATTGCCAATGTATTCCAAAGCTTGCGATTATCATTCAAAGCTTCCGCAAACTTCGGAAAATCGCGATCTCTTCGGTTGGAAGCCACACGAAGGCGCGCAGTAACATTTCCGATAACTTGAGCTTCAACGCTACGGTGCGATTTAAAGGGTGCATTAGTGGGGGCATATGCTTGCCGAGCAAGTTCAATTGCGTTCACGGTAAGTCCTTCCGGGACAATATAGAACGGAATACGGTTTTACCGTATTCGGCTGTGAGAAGAGGGCCGATTAATCGGCCCTCCGTTCAACTTGCTTATCTAAAGAGCGACAAGATCGTTTGAGGTGCTTCATTCGCAATCGACAAGGACTGCACAGCTAGCTGCTGCTGGACCTGAAGCGCTTGCAGGCGAGCCGAAGTTTCTTCCATGTCAGCATCGACCAGCGCTCCGATTCCGGATTCTAAGCTATCTGAAAGTGAAGACACAAATTCGCTCTGGATTTCGATGCGCCCTTCGGTTGAACCGAACTGAGCTGCAGCATCAATTGAGGTTTGGATCAAGCTTTCAAATGCGGCGAGTGATGCCTTCGCACCGTCAAGCGTAGACACGTCGATTGTATCAAGTAACTCAAGCCCGCCACCCGGTACACCAAAGCTGGCAGTTACACCCGCAGCAGTGATGGCCGTCGTCGTGTTGTTGGTCATCGTAATTACAGCGCCTTCGCGCGAAAATTCGATGTCGATACCGTCAGATTTCGCCTGGAAGGATGCGCGGGCTTCTAACGCTTTGGCGATGTCAGTGGCAGTATCACCGTCACGTGCTACGTACTCTACGTCCTCTGTTGTACCAAGCGACGCTGACGTTAGCCGATAACTGTCACCAGCAAGTACGGCGTTATTACCGCGTGCGACGGTTGGGTCGCCGGCAATCGTAATCGTTGCTGTCCCGCCGCTGACTGCTGCTGCGCCTGAAACTGCCATAGCCGACGCAGTTAGGATCGCGCCGGAACCAAATGTTAGTGCTTGGGTCCCAAGATCAGCCTTCTGAGCGCCAATGGTTGAAGATACGACGCTGCCATCTGAAGCGCGATCGAGAGACGAAAGGATATTGACTTGTGAGCCACCAACGTTTTTGAGCGAGGTAGCAAGATCGGTACCCGCGTCTTTATTCCCAAGTAGGTTGAGACCATTGAACTGCGCAGCACCCGTAATCGATGTAATTTGATCGCGTAGCGAAACGAGGTCTGTTTGCAATTTGTCGCCATCAAAGTTTTCTTCGTTCGCCGAAATAACTTTGCTTTTGATATCGTTCAACAAATCGGTGATTTTTTCAGCACCGTTACGCGCGACGGCTACGGTTGATTGACCAAGTGAAAGGCTTTCTGAAATTGCTTTGAAACCTTTTACGTCAGATTCCATCACTTTCGAAATAGCCCAAACCGCAGAGTTATCTTTTGCGCTGGCAATCGATTTGCCGGTCGAGATCGCAGATTGGGTACCGGAAAGGTTGCTGTTAACAGCCTTCAATGTTTGAAGGGCAACCATCGCACTGTTGTTTGTCAAGATACTGGACATATTTTGGGTCCTTTGTTCGCGCATTTTGCGCATGATTTCAGGATTTCGACCCTATCGGATCGGCTTGTACGCCGTTCTGACGATTTCAATTTCGCAATTTGCGGTTTGTCCGTTCTGGATGTAATTCTTATGCACGTTACTTGTTGAACAATTCCTTAACATCAAAGCAAACAATCGCTTCAATTTTATGAAACGCTTCAATACTTTTCGGAATTAAGCGCCGGACGATTGTCAAATGTCTCCATGGCGCCTGACTTGTTATATATAGTAACTTTTGAAGCGTCATTTTTGGACCCAATAATATGGGACCTTGCGGATTTGACACCGGAAATTACCGCATTCATTATCGCTTGGTTTCGGCTGACCTCTTTCGAAATGATGATAAGGTCAGTATCAGATAGACGGATAGACCGTAGTTTCAGAAATTCCGACTCCTTTGTTTTTGCTATCTGGTTGAGGCCTTCAAAATCGCCTCTCAAAGCAGCTTCGCGTTCGATCAAGAGCGCATTAAGTATTTTTTTTGTCGTTGTTTTACTCATCTTGTCTTGCCTTCATTGCTTCGAAGATTGATTCGGCTAGGCCTACTCCGCCACTTCGCGCTAATTCGAGTGCTTGTGCGTCGCGTGAAAATGACCCAAATTGTTCTTCTCCCGCTCCACCGCCAAAATCGCCACGAGATTCGCCGACCCCTGCAGATTTGAGCATTTCAGATAAAAAAGTTGCCTCGAGTTTGATAGCCGCCTCTTTTAGCGCTCGATTACTATCATCTTGCGGCGTTGCTTGCGGGCCTTGCTGCAAATGCGGGTTTAATCCGGTGAGCATACGATTCTCCTTTTCTGCGTCAGTTATCTGCGACGGCGGTAAAGAATTAGTAATCATCCGCTGTCATATTCGTCGAAACAGGATCGGAGCATCGATGGTGGAAATTCCAATTTTAGCGACGACAGGCAAGCCCGCGCGGCAGGATGTAAACCTGGCCGGTTCAACAGGTCTGGCTGAAGGTGAAGGCGTGGCAAACCTATTCGAACGTCTGGTTTCTACGTCCTCGGCTGATCGGGTGATGTGGCTTGACGAAACGTCTGCGCCAGAAGACGAGATGTTGATTACATTGGATTCCGAACCCGCATCCGCACCCGAACTTGAGGAGATTGAAACAGTTGCTGTGCAGCAGTTGGATTTGGTGAAAATCGAACAAAACTTGCCCGCGCCGAGGCTCGCACCAGTAAGCACGACCGACGTGGAAATCACGAATAAATCGTCGCCGTCTTCTGTGACGCCTTCAGTTATCGGTGTTGAACCCCACTCCCCCACGGAAGCACTGAGATTTGTAGTTCCGCCGCAATCAAATAATCGGATAGATGTCGACCGACGCCCGTCTGAGTCCTCTTTGATTTCTAACGAATCGCGGCTTGCAGTGGCGCAGAAAACCCCAACCGCGTTGCCTCAACCTCAACCTCAACCTGAACCTCAACCTCAAGCGGTAACATTTCCCGTCAATCGGCCGACTATTCAAACCACAGAAACCATCGCTTTAGCATCCTCAAATTTACCCGGTAAAACGGCCGATTTAATTGCAAGAATTGCGACACCACCTCAGTCGACGTCGAATACGCAACCGTTGTTTGTGATGCCTGCTCAGACGTCGTCCACGCAACATGTGGATACTGTAAGCGCACTGCAACTGAAAACCAGTTCACCTAAAATTCCAATACAGGACGATGAAACACCACGCCCCGTAAAATTCGCTCGTGTCGACTTGCCTCGTGAAACGGTTACTCCGGCGCACATAACGACAACGCCAGTTACCCAAAGTTCGGGGGTCGTATCGACACAGATTGCAGGCGGGTTACAGCCGCCGCTGACACCACCACAATCGGGGTCTCGCCGTGAAGGAAAAGAATTGTTGGAGTTTGCCGTGGCAGGCGAACCTAGCACACGACAATCCGTATCGACGACTAGTCCCGTTCAGATAACACCTTCGCACGTTCAAAGCGAAGCGCGTCAGATCGCCCAACAACTTGCGGTACAATTTTCGAAGCAAAGCGATGGCACAACAGTCATTCGTCTCAATCCAGAAGGACTTGGGCATGTTCGTATGACATTGGGTACGACGGACGGCGTAATGACGATGATCGTGGTCGCCGAACGTCCAGAAACCGCTGACATTATGCGCCGCAACATGAATGAGCTCGCGCAGGAATTTCAGTCACTTGGCTACGATAGCCTAAATTTTGAATTTGGTGGCAGTGCAACACCTGAACAGGACGCGGCGAATGTTTCAGGTACGCGCGCAGAAGGTGAATTTGAAGACCCCGAACAACCAGATCACAGGCAAAACGCCCCACAAGATACGGCGATTGGCCGTCTTAACCTAAGGCTTTGAGGATTAAATGGAAATTTCAACTACACAAGTCAATGCAACAACCCAGTCCAGTATTTTGCCTACCGCAACTGCAGGAAGCGAAATCAGTTCTGATTTCGAAACCTTCCTAAAAATGCTCACGGTGCAAATGCAGAACCAAGACCCGTTAAATCCGGTCGACTCATCAGATTATGCCGTGCAATTGGCGACGTTTTCGAACGTTGAGCAGCAGGTTAAAACCAATGATCTGCTTAAAGAGTTGAAGTCTCAGCTTGGGCTCACCGGTATAGCTCAGATGGCTGATTGGGTGGGAAAGCAAGCGCGTGCAGTTGCGCCTGCCCAATTTGATGGTTCGCCGATTACATTGCTGCCGTCGCCAGCGCCGACGGCCACCGAGATCGACATCGTCGTGCATGATTCGGCGGGATACGAGGTGACGCGCTTTACGGCGCCCGCAAAAAGCGATGCAATCGAATGGGCTGGCGTCACGAACGATGGATTTCCGTTTCCGACGGGACAGTATACATTCGAGGTTGAAAGTTACGATGGCGACACGTTGCTCGCAACGACGCAGGCCGCCGTCTATGGGACTGTTCGTGAAGTCCAGAAAAATGCCGATGGCGACACGCATGTGGTCTTTGAAGGAGGCACGGTAGTACCTGCAAGCGACGTGTCAGCGATCCGAGAGGCACACAGTTAGATCGAACTTACGATCCACACCGCGAGCCCCATAATCGCAGCACCGGATACCATCCAAACCGCTGGTCCGAGCTTGATCTTTTGGTCGTCGTCCTGCGCAGGCTTCGATTGCCGAATTATTGCGGCCTCGGCCATCGCGGGCAGGCGTGATCCGTATCGGGACAGGACTACGGCCGTTTTCACTAGATCTTGCATAATGGCTTTGGGGCCAATGCTATCTTTTATGTACGCTTCTACAATGGGGCGTGCATCCTCCCAAATATTCATTTTGGGGTTCATGGATCGCGCGACGCCTTCGACAACAACCATAGTGCGTTGAAGGTGAATCAGCTCTGTACGCGTCTCCATCCCGAATCGTTCGGTTACTTCGAACAGGTAGGACAGCAAGCGGGCCATCGAGATGCGCGTCGCATCCATTCCAAAGATGGGTTCGCCTACAGCACGCAGTGCCCGCGCGAATTCATCGACATCGCGGTTTGCAGGAACATAACCTGCCTCAAAATGAACTTCGGCAACGCGTTTGTAATCGCGGCGGATGAACCCGTAGAGAATCTCGGCGTAGACACGTCGCGTGTATTCATCAATGCGCCCCATGATCCCGAAATCATATGCGATGATATCGCCATTCGCCCCGATTTTCAGGTTCCCTTGGTGCATATCACCGTGGAAATATCCGTCGCGTAAGGCGTGGTTCAGAAACATTTGTAAGACGCGCGTTGATAATTCTTCGCGGTTATGTCCTGCGGCATCGATGGCGTCGTTGTCGCCAGCGTTCACGCCTTCGGCCCAGTCTAGCGTCATGACACGCCGAGCAGACAGGTGCCATCTGACGCGAGGCACCGCAAACCCTGCATCTTCAGCAGTATTATCCGCGAATTCCGATGCCGCAGATGATTCGAGGCGCAAGTCCAGCTCGCCAGACACGACACCTTCGAAATGCGTGATGACCTCCATCGGGCGCAATCGACGTGATGATGGCGACAGAAATTCGATCGCGCGCGCCGCGAAATAGAATGCATCGATATCTTTGCGGAATGCTTTTTCGATGCCGGGACGCAGAACCTTTACGGCGACCGCTTCACCTGTATCGGCCAAGTGTGCTTTGTGAACTTGGGCCAAGGACGCAGCCGCAACGGGTTCCGAAAATGACGAGAACAATTGTTCGACGGTCTGCCCGATTTCCCGTTCAATTTCGTCTTTTGCTTCTTGCATCGAAAACGGCGGTAGCTTGTCTTGTAGGACGCGCAACTGGATCGCCATATCGTTGCCGACAACATCAGGACGGGTCGATAGGATCTGACCGAACTTGATGTAGGCTGGGCCCAAAGCGGTCAATGCACGCGGTACGGGTGGGGTGTTCACGTCACCTTTGTAGCCAAGCCATTGAAACGGCCAAACAATTGCTCTGAAAACGCCCTTGACTAATGGCGGTGCTTCGAGTGCTTCGAGCACGACGTTCATGGCGCCGGTACGTTCGAATGTCGCACCAGTTCGGATCAAGCGGATGATATTGTGAGGGCCGCGCATCTTAGAGTTTCCAACCAGAATGAAGGGCTGCGACGCCCAAGGTCATGTTGCGATATTTCGCGTTCTCAAAGCCAGCCGTTTTGACCATTTCCAAAAAGGTTTCCTGATCGGGAAAGTTGCGGATCGATTCGACGAGGTATTGATAGCTCTCGCTGTCATTCGCGATCAACTTGCCCATGCGCGGGATCACGTTGAACGAATACGCATCGTATGCCGCCTGCATCATTTTGTTCGGTAATTGCGAAAACTCTAGAACCATCAATCGACCGCCCGGACGCAGCACGCGGTAGGCTTCGTTTAATGCTTCTTGGGGGCGGGTGACGTTACGAATGCCAAAGGAAATCGTGTAAACGTCGAAGGTGTTGTCCTCGAACGGTAGCGCCATCGCGTCGCCGACAACCCAATCGAGGTTTGCGGACATGTCTTCGGCTTCGGCGCGCTTGCGGCCTTCGACCAACATTGGCTCGGTTAAATCAAGCACAGTTGCGTGGCCAGAGCCCGCGCGTTTCAGAAAACGGAACGAAATATCGCCCGTTCCGCCCGCCACGTCCAACAGTTTCTGACCGGGGCGTGGGGCTAACCAATCCATCATCGCATCTTTCCAAATGCGGTGGATGCCGACTGACATTACGTCGTTCATGACGTCATATTTAGAGGCGACCGAAGAAAATACGCCCTGCACGCGGCCCGCTTTTTCGTCTTCGCGAACCGTTTCGAACCCAAAATGCGTTGTTTTGTCGTCAGTCATGGGCTTGTCGTCCTCTGTGCTTCGCCCCAAGTATAGGACGCTCATCGCGGCATACACCGTCCGCACCCTATAAGGAAAGTACGCCATGCCCGAATTACCAGAGGTCGAGACAGTGCGTCGCGGTTTGGCGCCTGTTATGGAGGGCGCGGTGATCGCGCAAGCAGACGTAAATCGCCCTGATTTGCGATGGCCGTTTCCTGAAAATATGGCCGGGCGCCTGACGAATCAAAAGGTGCTGGGGCTACGGCGTCGATCTAAATACATTCTCGTTGATCTTGAAGGCGGCGAAAGTCTGTTGATCCACCTTGGCATGTCGGGGCGGATGTTGATTTCCGGCCACAAAACAGGTGATTACCATCACGATCATCCTGTGCCAGCGAAACATGACCACGTCGTTTTACATCTGGATAGTGGTGTGCGGATCACGTTCAATGATGCGCGTCGCTTTGGGGCGATGGATTTACTGCCTACCGTGGGCCAAGAAGATCATTGGTTAATGCGCGATCTGGGGCCAGAGCCACTTGGGAATAACTTCGACGAAGCATACCTTGTTGAGCGTCTAAAGAATCGCAATACACCGATCAAATCCGCCCTTTTGGATCAAAGGATCGTGTCTGGATTGGGTAATATTTACGTTTGCGAAGTGCTGTTTCGTGCTGGCATTCATCCCGCGTGTAAGGCGGGTCAGATCGCTGCTAAACGGGTTTCTGGCCTCGTGCCTATTATTCGTGCCGTTCTTGAAGAGGCCATCGCGGCGGGTGGATCATCCCTAAAAGACTACCGTCAGGCGGACGGCGAATTGGGTTATTTTCAACATGGTTTTCAGGTATATGACCGTGAAGGAGACCCCTGCGTTAACCCTGATTGTACGGCCCAAATCACCCGAATCGTGCAGTCGGGTCGTTCAAGCTTCTTTTGTCCGCAATGCCAAAGATAGCTTGATCCGTAGCAAATACTTCGCCAACAACAGGGGTCAGAGAAACAGCATGGATTGCTTTGCATGGCTTATGAAACGATCAACGTTGATGTGACTGAAAATGTCGCCACCATCACGCTGGACCGCCCAGATGCGCTAAATGCGCTCAATCAAAAACTGCTCGGCGAAGTTTGCACCGCCTTGGAAGATGCTGATAGCAATGACAAAGTGCGCTGCATCATCATCACCGGGTCGAGCAAAGCTTTTGCTGCTGGCGCTGATATCACCGAGATGGCGAACCAGTCTTTCGTCGATATGTTCATGCGTGATTTCTTTACCGCTGAGACCAAACGTTTCAATAACACGCGCAAACCGATTATCGCTGCCGTTGCTGGCTATGCGCTGGGTGGCGGGTGCGAATTGGCGATGATGTGCGACTTTATCATTGCTGGTGACAACGCCAAGTTTGGTCAGCCTGAAATTAACCTTGGTGTCATCGCTGGGATCGGCGGGACACAGCGTCTGACCCGTTTTGTCGGTAAATCCAAGGCGATGGATATGCATCTGACTGGTCGCTTTATGGACGCCGAAGAGGCTGAACGCTCTGGTCTTGTGAGCCGCGTCGTTCCTGTCAAAAAGCTGATGGACGAAGCCCGCGCTGCCGCTGTGAAAATCGGTGAAAAGTCTCAGATCGCAACGATTGCGGCGAAAGACGCGGTTAATCGGTCTTACGAGACGACATTGGCCGAAGGCATTAACTATGAACGTCGTTTGTTCCAGTCGCTTTTCGCAACTGAGGACCAATCCGAAGGCATGGCTGCATTCCAAGAAAAACGCGAAGCGCAGTTCCGCGACAAGTAAGACTACTCGCGGCGTTTAGGGGTTCCTTTCTTGAAGGATTGGCTCTATATGCCGCTTTATAAATGCGTGTGAGGCCCGCTTGGCCAGAATCAGCCGGTTCTAAAACCCGGTCGGGCCGATTGCGCAGACGATATTCAATTGCCCGATCAATGGGCTTAGACATAAGGTACGCATCATGGCGAATACTCCACAGGCTAAAAAACGCGCACGTCAGAACGAAGCACGTTTTGCGATCAACAAAATGCGCCGTTCACGGATCCGCACAGAGCTGCGTAAAGTTGAAGAAGCAATCGCTTCTGGCGACCAAGCAGCAGCAGCGGCAGCACTGAAGGCTGCACAGCCAGAATTGATGCGCGGCGTCACAAAAGGCGTTTTCCACAAAAACACAGTGGCACGCAAAATGTCCCGTCTGTCTTCCCGCGTGAAGTCACTCGCCTAATAAGCGAGACGACGCCTTCGACGGCAGAATCGTTGTCGAAATGTCACCTGCAAGAGCTTATGAAAAGCGCGCCCAATGTGGCGCGCTTTTTCTTTTCCAAGACGCAAATCTAAGCAATTCCAAGGGCTTTGCGCGGGCCGAGAGATTCTTTTCCACAAGGGTCAGAGTCAAGCGCGTTGTTCTGTTGATATGGCACCACTGCGGTTGGTAACTTATCCAAGCGACTCGGGTCGCATGGGGGATACGATGGAAGCCGGACGTTTGTTGCATTAAGAAATACTGCCAATTCGCAACACGACCGCTTCTCATACATCCAAGGTTAAGATGCTTAGGGCAAACTAAGCACCAATGTCAGGTTTGTGTCGACATGATGCCGTATGCGCGGCGCATGTTGTCCGTCCCCTATATTGTACTGTTTGTGGGTCTTACGCTTTTTGGGCGTGACTAAGATTTCACCGCAGAATGCAGATGAAGAGGGCGCTTGTTCTGTGGCAAGCGACGCTTTTTTGTTTGTTTATAATGAGTAATTAATGCGGGCTGTGGGGCCCCGTGACGACAACGACAGTGGGACAACTGAATAGATGACGAATGATACGTGGGCACGTGTAATGGGCGCTTTGAAAGAAGTTCTCGGTGCGAATAGTTTTTCAAATTGGATCGAGCCGCTCGAATTTGGCGGTCTGGCGGGCGGCGTTGCGACGCTGAATGCGCCGACAACTTTCATTGGCAATTACGTCAAACAGAATTTTTCCGACCTGATTATTCACAAATTGCGCGAGGCGGATCAGAACGTTGATCGCCTTAGCTTTGCGGTTAGTGGCGAACGCCGCGCCGCAACAAAAGATGTTCAAACGCCAGCCACTGCCCCACGAAGCGACACGTCGCAGGCCGGTCTTGATAAACGCTTTACGTTTGAAACCTTCGTTGTCGGTAAACCAAACGAACTTGCACATGCCGCTGCGCGCCGCGTCGCCGAAGGTGGTCCGGTTAGCTTTAACCCGCTGTTCCTGTATGGTGGTGTTGGCCTTGGTAAAACGCACTTGATGCACGCCATTGCACACGAATTGCGCAATCAGTCGCCACATATGAACGTGCTTTATCTGTCCGCAGAGCAATTCATGTACCGTTTCATCACGGCGTTACGTGACCGCAAAATGATGGATTTTAAGGACCTGTTCCGTTCTGTCGACATCCTGATGGTCGATGACGTTCAGTTCCTTGCTGGCAAAGACAGCACTCAAGAAGAATTCTTTCACACGTTCAACGCGCTTGTTGATGCCGGCAAGCAGATCATCATTTCTGCTGATCGTGCGCCCGGTGAGATCAAAGATCTGGAAGAGCGGATCAAATCCCGCCTGCAATGTGGTCTGGTTGTTGATCTACACCCGACAGATTACGAACTGCGTCTCGGCGTTTTGCAAGCCAAGGCCGAAGCTTATGCGCCGATGTATCCGGGCATTCAAATGGCCGACGGTGTTTTGGAATTCCTTGCCCACCGGATCAGCACCAACGTGCGTGTTCTCGAAGGTGCGTTGACACGTCTGTTTGCTTTTGCCTCGCTTGTTGGTCGTGAGATTAACCTTGAGTTGACGCAGGATTGTCTTGCCGATGTTCTGAAAGCCTCTGATCGCAAGGTCACAGTTGAGGAAATTCAGCGCAAGGTGTCCGAGCATTACAACATCCGCCTGTCCGATATGATCGGGCCAAAGCGGGTGCGGACCTTGGCGCGTCCTCGTCAGATCGCGATGTATCTTGCGAAAAACATGACGAGTCGGTCATTGCCAGAGATCGGTCGCCGCTTTGGCGGACGCGATCATACAACTGTCATGCACGGCGTGAAAAAGATCGAAGAACTCAAAGCGATCGACAGCCAAATGGCTGATGACGTGGAACTTCTGCGCCGCGCACTGTCAGAATAACGCGCCCACGGCTTGACGCTGCCCTTTAGGGCGGCAACAGTCCAACAAATCGCTTGAGCCTGCCGGGAATTAGAGTAGTTTTTACATCCCGGCGGCAGATAGCACGCCATATTGCGGAGCATGGGACATGAAATTCAGTATCGAACGGGCAGCATTGCTGAAGGCCGTGGCACAAGCACAATCCGTGGTTGAGCGCCGCAACACAATTCCGATCCTCGCAAACGTGTTGATCGAAGCAAATGGTGACGACGTCATGTTCCGCGCAACCGACCTCGACATCGAAGTCGTGGACAAAGCGCCAGCCAAAGTTGAACGGGCAGGGGCCACGACGGTTTCGGCTGTGACGCTGAACGAAATCGTTCGCAAATTGCCTGACGGTTCGTTGGTCACATTGACCGAAGACGGCGCATCAGGACGTTTGACGATCGAAGCGGGCCGCTCGAATTTCTCATTGGCGACGTTGCCAAAAGAAGACTTCCCCGTGATGGCGTCGTCCGAATATGCCGCGAACTTTTCGGCACCAGCCCCTGTGCTGCGCCGCTTGTTTGACAAGGCCAAATTCGCGATCTCGACTGAAGAAACCCGCTACTACCTGAACGGTGTCTACATGCACGTGTCCGAGGCAGATGGCGGCAAGGTGCTGCGTTGCGTGGCAACGGACGGTCACCGCCTCGCACGGATCGACGCCGCACTACCTGAAGGCGCTGCCGACATGGCTGGCGTGATCGTGCCGCGTAAAACCGTGGGCGAGTTGCGCAAACTGCTCGACGACGACGAAATGCAGATCGCTGTATCTGTGTCCGAGACGAAAATTCGTTTTGCGACGCCGACAATCACACTGACGTCAAAAGTCATCGACGGCACGTTCCCTGATTACACGCGGGTTATCCCGACGGGAAACACGCGCAAGCTGGAAGTTGACGCCGCTGAATTTGCTAAGGCCGTTGACCGCGTTGCTACCGTATCGTCGGAACGGTCGCGTGCCGTGAAATTGTCGTTGGATGAAGACCGTTTGATATTGTCCGTGAACGCCCCTGATAGCGGCGCTGCGGAAGAAGAACTGGCGGTTTCTTACGGTGATGAGCGTTTGGAAATCGGCTTTAATGCCAAATACTTGCTCGAAATCGCAAGCCAGGTAGATCGCGAAAACGCTGTGTTCCTGTTCAATTCTTCGGGCGATCCAACGTTGATGCGCGAAGGCAATGACACGTCAGCCATCTACGTTGTTATGCCGATGCGTGTTTAACGCAGACAATTTTTGATAAATTGTTTTCCCGACAGGCTTTTGCAGAAAAGTCCGCGGCGATGGTAACTTAGGATAATGCTCGCGCTTTCTGAACTGACTCTGTCTCACTTTCGCTCGCACCGTCGGGCTGTGCTAGAGGTCGATGCGCGGCCTATCGCGATCTATGGTGGAAATGGCGCGGGCAAGACGAACCTGATCGAAGCAGTGTCGATGCTATCGCCCGGGCGTGGTTTGCGTCGCGCTGCGATGGATGACTTGATCCGCCGACCTGAATCGCTGGGTTGGAAGGTCACATCAGTCCTGCAATCGCTCAACCAGACGCATGAAATCAGCACATTTGCCGAGCCGTCGCAGTCACGCCAAGTCAAAATAGATGACAAGACATCGCCGCAAACGGCACTTGGCCGTATCGCGCGGATTCTGTGGTTGGTCCCATCGATGGATCGCCTTTGGATCGAAGGGGCTGACGGTCGGCGGCGTTTTCTGGATCGCGCAACGCTCAGTTTTACACCGTCCCACGCCGAGGCCGTGCTGTCCTATGAAAAGGCGATGCGTGAACGAAACCGGTTGCTGAAAGACATGGTGCGCGACCCGCATTGGTATGTGGCGCTGGAACGGCAGATGGCGGAATCCGGTGCGGTCATCCACGCTAACCGGACCGCGACCATTAATGAGTTGAACGGCGCGCAGGCAATTGCAACGACTGGTTTTCCAACGGCTGAGTTGTCGTTAATCCATCCTGATGGCGGGTGCGAGGCACCTGATGATCCGATTGCGCTTGCCTTAACCTTTGCGAACAATCGCGCCCGCGATCTTGCCGCCGGACGCGCATTACACGGTCCACACCGTGCTGACTTGGGCGCGCGATACGCGGAAAAGGACGCTCTTGCCAAAGATTGCTCAACTGGCGAACAAAAGGCATTGCTGATTTCGCTCATCCTCGCCAATGCACGCGCGCTGACCCGCGATTTAGGGGCGCCCCCGATCTTATTGCTGGACGAAGTCGCGGCACACCTTGACGCGAACCGCCGCGCGGCCCTCTATGATGAAATATGCACGCTCGGCGCGCAGGCGTGGATGACTGGCACCGGCGCAGAGTTGTTTTCCGAACTCGGTAGTCGTGCCCAGTATGTCGAAGTCGGCGATGAAACCGGCGCATCAACCGTGACCCAAAGGACCGCACCATGACCCAGTTTCCGGCACAACGTGCAACGCTGATTACCCTTGGTGTCGCTGATCTGGATCGTGCAAAGGCGTTTTATGCCGCACTTGGTTGGACGCCCAAAGAGGACCTGCCCGAAGTCGCATTTTACCAGATCAACGGCATGGCGCTTGGACTATTCGGGCTGAAAAACCTTGCCAAAGATCAAGGTCGCCCTGATGCCGCGCTTGGCGTTGGGGGGATGACGCTAGGACAGAATTTTGAAACCGAAGCGGATGTTGATGCGGCCTATGCACTTGCGCTGAAAGCCGGTGCGACTGCGTTAAAGGCCCCCGAAAAGGTTTTTTGGGGCGGATATTCCGGTTATTATTCAGATCCCGACGGACATGTTTGGGAAGTCGCAATGAATCCGTTCTGGCCGTTAAACGACGATGGCAGTTTAACCTTGCCTGACAGGCCAAATGCTGCGTGATATGCGCGACCACTTGTTGATCCTTTCAACCCGCAAGGGCGCGCAGTTTGATGACACTCTCGATTTCTGACCTGCTGCTTTATGCAGGAGCATTGTTCGTTCTTTTCCTCACGCCCGGACCCGTCTGGGTCGCGTTGATCGCACGCACGTTGTCGGGCGGGTTTCACGGGGCGTGGCCATTGGCATTGGGTGTTGTTATCGGCGATGTACTTTGGCCGCTTGTCGCGATCTTTGGCTTAACGTGGTTAATTTCACTTTACGGGGGTATCCTCGAAGCGATTGGCTGGATCGCTTGCCTCATGTTTATTGTGATGGGTGTGCTGCTGATCCGTCATGCGGACAAAACCATCGCGAGCGATAGCAGGCTCACGCGTCCTGGCAGGTGGGCGGGCTTTCTTGCTGGGCTGGCCGTGATCATCGGCAATCCGAAAGCCGTTTTATTCTACATGGGCATGCTGCCCGGTTTCTTTGATCTCTCGTCGGTCACGGCATACGATATCGCGGCGATCTGTACTTTATCGTTCGTGGTGCCGCTGATCGGGAACCTCATTCTGGCGACATTTATCGGCAAAGCACGCGCACTTTTGACGTCTCCGACAGCCTTAAAGCGGACCAACATCATCGCTGGTTTCCTGCTGATCGGCGTGGGGCTTGTGATCCCTTTCGTCTGACACAAAATGTAGCGGCTAACGCGTGACAACCCCCTGAAAAAAGCATATATTTGGGGGGTAAATACACGGGAAAACACACATGTCTGACGACCAGCCGAATAATGCTGAATATGGCGCCGATTCCATCAAGGTTCTCAAGGGCTTAGATGCGGTTCGCAAGCGGCCTGGCATGTATATCGGGGACACCGATGATGGCTCTGGCCTGCACCATATGGTCTACGAGGCGGTGGATAACGGTATCGACGAAGCGCTCGCTGGTCACGCCGATCATGTGAGCGTCACGATCCACGCCGATAGCTCTATTTCTGTCTACGATAACGGTCGCGGTATTCCCGTCGATATGCACAAAGAAGAAGGCATGTCAGCCGCAGAGGTCATCATGACCCAGCTGCACGCTGGTGGTAAATTCGATAGCAATTCATACAAAGTATCGGGCGGTTTGCACGGCGTTGGTATTTCGGTTGTGAACGCCTTGTCTGACTGGCTGGAACTGCGCATTTGGCGCAATGACAAAGAACATTACTGCCGATTTGAAGACTCTGTCACGGCCAAATCGCTAGAGATCGTCGGACCTGCAAATGGCCGTAAGGGCACAGAAGTTCGTTTTCTTGCGTCGACCGAGACTTTCTCGAACCTTGAGTATTCGTTCGACACGCTCGAAAAGCGTTTGCGGGAATTGGCGTTTCTGAACTCTGGTGTGCGTATCATTCTGAAAGATGAACGCCCCGCAGAGCCGTTGGAAACCAATCTTTTCTACGACGGCGGTGTGAAAGAGTTCGTGAAATACCTCGACCGTTCGAAAACCGCAGTCATGGATGAGCCGATCTATGTGGTTGGTGAAAAAGACGACATCGGCGTCGAAGTCGCGATGTGGTGGAACGATAGTTACAACGAAATGGTGCTGCCGTTTACCAACAATATCCCACAACGCGACGGCGGCACGCATATGGCGGGCTTTCGCGGTGCGTTGACGCGAACCATTAACAATTACGCGCAAAGCTCTGGCATCGCGAAGAAAGAAAAAGTCAGTTTCACAGGTGACGATGCCCGTGAAGGTCTGACTTGTGTTCTGTCCGTTAAGGTTCCTGATCCGAAATTCTCTTCACAAACCAAAGATAAGCTTGTCTCGTCCGAGGTCCGCCCCGCGGTGGAATCTCTCGTCGGGGAAAAACTGTCCGAATGGTTTGAAGAGAACCCACAGCAAGCCAAGCAAATTGTCGGTAAAATCGTAGAAGCCGCCTTGGCCCGCGAAGCTGCGCGCAAGGCACGCGATCTGACACGCCGCAAAAACCCGATGGATGTGAACTTTCTCGCTGGAAAGCTCAAGGATTGCTCTGAAAAAGACCCATCCAAAACCGAAGTCTTCCTCGTGGAGGGTGATTCCGCTGGTGGGTCCGCCCAAACGGGCCGTGACCGTCAAACACAGGCGATCCTACCGCTGAAGGGTAAGATCCTGAACGTTGAACGTGCGCGTTTCGACAGGATGCTCGGCAGCCAAGAAATTGGTAACCTTGTTATGGCGCTGGGTACGGGTATCGGGCGCGACGAATTCAACATCAGCAAATTGCGTTACCATAAGGTCGTCATCATGACCGACGCGGACGTTGATGGGGCGCATATTCGGACGCTGCTGTTAACTTTCTTCTTCCGGCAAATGCCTGAACTGATCGAAGGCGGATACCTCTATATCGCGCAGCCACCACTATACAAAGTGTCGCGCGGCAAATCCGAAGTTTACCTGAAAGATCAGGCCGAAATGGAAGGTTATTTGATCGATCAAGGCACTGAGGGCGCGATCCTGCGTCAAGGTAACGGTGAAGAAATCAGCGGTGCTGACCTGAAACGTGTTGTTGAGGAAGCGCGGCAGCTCAAGCGGGTTTTGGATGCGTTTCCAACGCATTACCCACGCCACATTCTTGAGCAAGCCGCCATTGCGGGCGCATTTGTGCCTGGTGTCGTTGACAGTGATCTGCAAGGCACCGCCGACCGCGTCGCGAAACGACTCGATCTGATCGCGCTCGAATGGGAACGCGGTTGGGCTGGTCGGATCACGCAAGATAAAGGCATGCGTCTTGCCCGCATTCTGCGCGGCGTCGAAGAGGTCCGCACGCTTGACGGTGTCATGCTCCGGTCCGGCGAATCGAGACGCACGGGAACGTTCACGCAATCGCTGCAAGACGTCTATAATCTGCCTGCAACGCTCGTCCGCAAAGATCGGTCTCAAGCGATCTACGGCCCGCTCGACTTGTTGGGTGCAATCCTTGAAGAAGGCGAAAAAGGACTGTCTTACCAACGGTATAAAGGTCTGGGCGAGATGAACCCCGATCAGCTGTGGGAAACGACGCTTGACCCTGACGCGCGGACATTGCTGCAGGTTAAGGTCGAAGATTTGGCCGAAGCCGATGATTTGTTCACAAAGCTGATGGGCGATGTGGTCGAACCACGGCGCGAATTCATTCAAAATAATGCGTTGAACGTGGAAAACCTGGACTTTTAACGTCAGATTAATTGCCGAAATAACCGCGCGACCCGTAAGGGTTTGCGCGGTTTTTAGCAATTCAAATTTGTTCGCGAAGTCGTCTAAGTCTCATCAGCCTCCAGCACCCACAGCCCGGTTCAACATACTGTCAGGCATTGTACGGTTTAACGCATCGAAATGCGATTTGATGCCTCGGCTGTCACGAACCGCTAGAAACGTTTCAAGCGCGTCGTGGCTTTTGATAGCGTCGTCGACCTTTGGGTCTGATCCTTTTACATATAGCCCCGCTTGGATCATCAACTCTGCATTCTTGTAGTTGCCAAGATGCTCGCGTGCCTTGGAGATCAGCGCATTCTCGTGGCGTTCAGCTGCCGCTGGCAGCGAACGGGACACTGATTTTAGGACGTCAATTGCCGGAAAACGCCCGCGTTCTGCGATTTCTCGGTCCATTACAATGTGCCCGTCAAGTATGCCTCGCATAATGTCTGCGACGGGTTCTTCCATGTCGGACCCTGACACGAGCACGGAAAATACCGCCGTGATGTCGCCTGTGTCTTTGGTCCCGGGCCCTGCGCGTTCGCACAGGCTGGCGATTGCGGGCACCATCGATGCGGGGTAGCCGCGCAGTGATGCCTCTTCTCCGGCGGCGATCGCGACCTCGCGGTGGGCTTCGCAAAACCGTGTCATCGAATCGGCAAATAGCACGACATGTAATCCTTGATCGCGGAAATGTTCTGCGACTGCCATGGCGGCGAGGGCGCAGCGGCGTCGGATTTGCGGTGCGCGATCTGATGTCGCCGCGACAATTATTGAACGCGCCATACCTTCGGGTCCAAGCACATTTTCGATGAAATGAACCAGCTCACGTCCCCTTTCACCGATCAGCGCGATCACAATCAAATCGGCAGTGGCGCTTTGCGCAAGGTCCGCGATCAACGTCGATTTCCCGACGCCAGAGCCTGCAAAGAGCCCGATCCGTTGTCCCTTAACGAGTGGTAAAAAGGTGTTGAAAATTGCCAGCGAAGTCTCCAGCCGTTCGCCCATCTGTCGTCGTGTGTGCGCTGGGGGTGGGCCGCGACGCAAAGGCACGGCGTGTTTACCTTGAAGGATCGGTGCGCCGTCCAGCGGTTCGCCGTTGGGGTCGATCACACGCCCGATCCAACTTTCATCGGGGGCAAATCGAATTGGTTTATGCAAATGGACAGCGTCGTTTAACTTGATTCCCTCCATCGTTTCTTCGACCAGAATTGTGGCGATTCCGTCGCCGAGTTGGATGATTTCACCCGAAATTTTGCGTGATCCCGCATAAATCGAAACTGGATCACCTAATCCTGCGATTTGCGAAATCCCGGACACATGTGCCACTGCGCCGTTGATTTCTTCAATTCTTCCAATGGGATGGATCGGTGACAGTGCTTGAATTGAGGCCGTTACTTTTTCGATAAACGTGATGTTCATCGTGTTCCTTTCGGTTTGAGACAACTTCTTTTTAAGGAATCACCGTTAAAGCTTTGTTGAAGTCACACGAGGGAGAACCCCGATGTATCAAAATCTTGAACTATTTCAGACCGCCGGTGCGATGGCGCGACATGCGGGTAGCCGTCAGGCTGTTGTTGCGCAAAACATTGCAAATGCGGACACACCTAATTTTCGCGCGTTAGAAATGTCTTCGTTTGCGAAGACAGTAGAGCAAAATCCAGCGACGAGCATGAAGGCGACGCGCGCCAGCCATTTGAACGGTGTTGCAGCCGCGCAAGCGCAGGTCAATCCAACTGAATCCCGTGCAGAGCCCGCGCCGAATGGCAATTCCGTCTCGATTGAAGACGAGATGCTGCGGTCTGTTGAAGTCTCGCGAGAACATTCTCGTGCGCTTGCGATCTACCGTCACGGCATGACGGTTCTGCGCACGACGTTAGGGAGATAGATCATGGCATATGATTTTTCCGACGCAATGTCAGTCGCGTCTAGCGGCATGAAAGCGCAAGCGAACAGACTGCGCCATGTCTCTGAAAACATCGCGAATACCGACACGCCCGGATATCGCCGCAAAACGGTTTCCTTCGAAGAAACGGTACGCGGTCCGGCGCAAGGCAGCGTTTCTGTAGGGAATGTGCGTCTGGATCAAAGTGAACTGAGTCAGGTGTTCGATCCGAACCACCCTATGGCGAACGACAACGGATATTATGACGGGTCGAATGTGAACCTGATCATCGAAATCGCTGACGCGCGAGAGGCGCAGCGTAGTTATGAGGCCAATCTCAAAATGTTCGATCAAGTACGTCAGATGTCGACGTCTTTGATGGATTTACTCAGAAGATAAGGAATAGTCAGAATGGATATTCGGAATATACTCGCCGCTCAGAATTACGCGGCGACAAAGGCGGTAACAGGCGCAGACCCGGCGGCGATGGGCGGGGCGGTGTTCGATGGCGCTAAAGATTTTATTTCAACGTTACAACAAAGCGAAGCAACGGCTGTTTCCGCGATGACGTCAGGCGCTGATCCGCATGCCTTGGTCGAGGCGCTGGCCCAAACGGAACTAGCCGTGCAGTCGGTCGTGGCCGTGCGTGATAAGGTCGTCGAAGCCTATCAAGAGTTGTTGCGGATGCCTCTCTGATGATGTCCGAGGCGCTATTCTACGACACCCTTCGGGAAGGGCTGTGGACCGGTTTTGTCGTGGCCATTCCCATTTTGACCGTGGCGTTAACCGTAGGACTGGCAATCGGCTTGTTCCAAGCGCTGACCTCTATTCAGGAAATGACGCTCACGTTCGTTCCGAAACTCGCGGCGATCATTGCTGTGTTCTGGGGAACCATGAATTTCATGTCAGAGACGTTGGTCAGCTTTTTCCAAGCCACATTAATACCGGTCATCATCGGAGGATAAGTCATGGATAACGCAACATATACCGCACTGACCCGACAGTCAGGTCTCGCAAATGAGATGCGCGTCGTGGCGAACAACATTGCCAACGCATCGACGACCGGATTTCGGGCCGAGGGTGTTATCTTTTCAGAATACGTGAATGCTTTGGGCAATGACCACGACTCGTTATCGATGGCGACCGCTCGTGTGCGCGACACCATGGAGGCGCAAGGTGCGTTAAAGCAAACGAACGCGACATTTGATCTCGCAATCGAGGGCGACGGATTTTTCCTGATCCAAACGCCAAACGGCGAGAGATTGACGCGGGCTGGTCATTTTACACCCAACCAAAACGGCGATCTTGTCACGGCTGACGGTTTCCCAGTCCTGGACGCTGGCGGTGCACCGGTGTTCGTTCCAACGGGCGCGGGTCCTGTCGTTATTGGCGCAGACGGGGTGGTCAGCGCTGGTGGTCAGTTGGTCGGGCAGGTCGGGCTTGTCGTACCAAATAATCCGCAGGGCCTGACGCGCGAGGGTGGCACCCGATTTGTGGCTCCCGATGGGTTCGATGTCGCCCCCGATGCGCGTGTCGTTCAAGGTTTTCTCGAAGGCTCGAACGTCAATCCGACACTTGAAATCGCCCGAATGATCGAAGTTCAGCGTGCGTATGAGCTGGGCCAAAGTTTCTTAGATAAAGAGGACGAGCGTATCCGCGCCGTCATGCAGGCCATGGGCCGTTAAAGGAGTATTGATATGCGAGCATTACAAATTGCGGCTGCCGGCATGGCTGCGCAACAAACACGCGTCGAAGTTATTTCCAACAATCTCGCGAACATGAACACGACGGGCTATAACGCGCGGCGTGCCGAATTTGCCGACCTACATTACCAGCAGGTTGCCCGCCCGGGATCAATCAACGCAACTGATGGAACCGTGCTGCCGACCGGCATTCAAATGGGGCTTGGCGTTCGCCCGACTGCGGTCTCTATGATTTTAGCGCAGGGTGCTGTTGCGCAAACCGGCGGTGATCTTGATGTTGCCATCGAAGGGCGCGGTTATCTTGAGATTACGCTACCCAACGGCACTGCGGCGTACACCCGCGATGGCGGGTTGAAGCGGACTGGCGACGGTTTGATCGTGACGTCTGACGGTTTTCCGGTTGTCCCGAACATCACCATTCCAGAGGAAACGCAGTCAATTTCGATCAATGCTGATGGCGAGGTTTACGCGTTCTTTGATGATCGCGTCGAACCAGAGCAGCTGGGTCAATTTAACCTCGCCGGATTTACCAATCCTAAAGGTTTAGAAGCTATTGGGTCCAACATGTTCGTCGAAAGCCCCGCGTCTGGTCCGCCCGCGATATCAGAGCCGGGTGTTGATGGTTTGGGGACCTTTCGGCAGGGGTATTTAGAGGAAAGCTCGGTCGATCCTGTAAAGGAAGTCACCGATTTGATTGAGGCACAGCGTGGTTACGAGTTGAATTCAAAAGTGATCTCAGCAGCAGACCAAATGCTGGGTGCAACGGTGCAAATCCGATGATCAGGCTTAGTGTATTGTTGTTTTTCTGGTCTGTGGCTGCACAAGCCGAGGTTTTAGTCGCAAGCCGGATTATCCCTGCAAATTCAATCATCTCGGCGGACGATATTCAGTTGAGGGATGTCGCATCCGCTGGTGGGGTGGCCGACCCGGATCAGATCGTTGGCATGGAAGCGCGAAAAGCACTGTTCGCAGGACGTCCGATACTTTTGGCTGACGTCGGCAATCCCGCAGTTGTTGAACGCAATCAGATCATCCAACTTGTTTTTAGTCGTTTTGGGCTCGTGATTAAGACGGAAGGTCGCGCAATGGACCGCGCGGCACCCGGCGAAATGATCCGGGTCATGAACCTCGAATCGCGATCATTGGTCACTGCCAAGATTGACAACGCTGGGGTGGCATATGTTTTGCAGTAAGGCAGCGACGTTGTCAGTCGCGGCGATGCTCTTTTTGCTGATGGCCTGTTCTTCGACGCCAATTTCTAGCGCCCCGCCGCTATCCAACCCCACCGCGTCGCTCGAACACACGGCATTCGCGGCATTCCCAACCCCAGCAAGTTTGCCGCCGCAAAGTATGCGAAGCGTATCATCTGCTTCGCTCTGGTCGCGTGAGCGTGGGTCGCTTTTGGGTGATCGCCGCGCTGTCGAAGCTGGTGATATTTTGACTGTCGTGATTGAAATCGACGAAAGCGCCGAGATATCCAACGCCTCGGACCGTTCGCGGTCTGCGTCTCAAGATTTGGGGATACCGCAGCTTTTCGGGTTGCCGCAACGCATTGACGCTAGGGCACCCGAAGGCGCATCGCTGGGCAGTGCGGTTTCAGTTGACTCGCAAGGGACGTCAAACGGCAGCGGTAGTGTGCGACGCAACGAAAAACTGGAACTCCGTGTCGCCGCAGCCGTGGTCGATGTGCTGCCAAACGGCGTCTTGAGTATCGTGGGGAATCAAGAAGTTCGGGTCAATTTTGAGCTGCGAGAGCTGTTGGTGACAGGCTTTGTGCGGCCCGCCGATATTACGCGCCAAAACGAAATCACCTACGACAAAATCGCCTCTGCACGCATTTCTTATGGTGGGCGCGGACAAATTACCGACGTCCAACAACCACGATATGGCCAACAAGCGTTGGAAGCAATTTTACCGTTCTAACGGAGGTACGACTTTGAAACTTCTCATCATTCCACTCATTTGTCTGATTATAGGCACTGGGGCTGGCGTCGGGGCTGGCATTTTCCTTGCGCCGGAGCCAGCGCCAGAAGACGCTATCGTGGAGGAAACTCCTGCCGTTGAGGAACTGACAGAAGAACAGGCGATCGAAATTGCGCGCCAAGAAAATGGTCTCGAATATATCGATTTGAGCAGCCAGTTCATCATACCGCTTTTGGTTGATGGGAGGGTCGATGCGATTGTCGTTTTGGCTATCGGGCTGGAAATCATCGAAGGCACAATGCAAGAGGTCATGCTGAGTGAACCCAAGCTGAGGGCCGCATTCCTGCAGTCACTGTTTAACCATTCCAACAATGGTGGGTTTTCTGGAAACTTCACGGCGTATGCATCGATGGATTCGCTGCGTAGAGAACTGTTGGCCATTGCTCGCAGCGTATCCGGCGACAAGATCACGGACGTCTTAATTCTGGATGTCGTTCGGCAGAACCCGTAGCGAACTCGCGGACCTGACCTGTCGGCCTTTCGGGTGTGATTACTCGAAAGGCCGTCTATCTTAATCGATGTCTGGCAGAAGTGCAGTTAGGAAACCAAGAGCCAAGAGAACTGGCAGGTAGCTGAACACTTGCTGCATTCCGAACTGGTCGGCGACGGCCCCTAATGCAGCAGCACCAAGCGCGCCGATCCCAAAGGCAAAGCCAAAGACAAATCCGGAAACCATACCTACTTTTTGCGGCATCAATTCCTGCGCGTAGACCACAATTGCGGAAAACGCCGACGACAAAATCAACCCGACGATAATACTAAGCGCAATTGCCCCCGTGAGGTTCACGTGCGGCAGCAAAATGGCAAACGGCAACGCACCTACGATCGACACCCAGATTACTTTTTTACGACCGATGCGGTCACCGACAGGCCCGCCGACAAAGGTGCCAACCGCGACTGCGCCGAGAAAGATGAACAAGGTCGTCTGCGCCGCTTGGATGCTCAGCCCAAACTTTTCAATCAAGAAAAACGTATAATAGCTTTTGAAGGTTTCGACGTAAACAAACTTGCTCAGCAGTAATGCGCCAATGATCGCGAACAAAAAGACGAGCCTCTTTTTGGGCAGTTGCGGCAATGCAAGGGGCGGTGTTCCGACCGATTTGAGCATCCGTTGATGGTTTGTGAACCAACGCGCAACCCAGAACAACATCATCACTGCGAGGACGGCAAATAGCCCGAACCAGACCGTGCTAATGTGACCTAACGGCAGTACAAATAACGCAGCTGCAAGGGGGCCCAAGGCGGTACCCGCGTTGCCGCCAACTTGAAAGCTGGACTGCGCAAACCCGAGCTTACCGCCAGACGCCATCCGACACACACGCGATGCCTCGGGGTGAAACAAGGCTGATCCGATACCTAGAACGGTCGCGGCTAGTAACAAAAGCGCAAAGGAATTTGCTGTCGCGAGCATGACGATACCCACGGCAACCACGGCCATCGAAACGGCGAGGGTGTAAGGCTTGGGTTTCAGATCCCCATACAGCCCCATAATCGGTTGCAAAATGCAGGCGGTAATTTGCTGCGCCAACGTCAGAAGTCCGAGTTGGAAGTAGTTAAGGTCGTAATTTGCCTTAAAAACAGGATAGAGTGCAGGCAGCAGGAATTGGATCAGATCATTGATGAGATGAGTGCTGCTCACGACGAGGATCACCGAATACGACGTCGGTAGGTAGGTTGCTTTTTGCGTGGTCATTCTGGTTCTCTGTGTCGGTGGTGGGTCGCGCGATGCGACAACAATTTCCTCTCTATCGCACAGGTCACACGATACTTTCTTGCCAGAACGAACTCCGCTATAGTGTAGAAAATCTATAGGCTAAAATGTCATTGTCCCGCAGAATATTACCCCCTCTCAACGCACTACGCGCCTTTGAAGTTTCAGGGCGGCAGTTGAATTTCCGCGCTGCATCTGAAGAATTGGGTGTCACGCAAGGCGCAGTCGCTCAGCAAGTGCGCATGTTAGAAGAGCATTTAGGCACGCCATTGTTCCATCGTTTACCGCGTGGCGTCGCGTTGACCCCTCAAGGTGCCACGTATTTATCCGAAGTAACCCGCGCTTTTGATACGTTGAACAAGGCAACAGCACAGCTTCACAATCGCGCCGATGTGCTGACGATCAGCGTGACGCCAACGTTTGCTGCAAAAATGTTGATCCCGCAGCTGTCAGCGTTTCAGGCTGCGTTACCCGGAGTGGAATTGCGGACGGTCGCAACCGAGACTGTATCAGACTTTGATCGTGACCAAGTTGATATCGCTGTTCGGCAGAGCCGCCCGTCATTTGCGGCGTCGCTAGAGGCGAACCTACTGTTCCGGCAGGATTTGATCGTCGTCGCAAGCCCGCATTTGCTGGACGGCTTGCCACAACCGTTAACGCCTACGCAAATCCACGCCCTACCATTGTTACACGATGCCCATAATCACTGGCCGAAGTTCTTTGGTACTGTTGGAAAACTACCGGGTGCGGTGTTCAACCAGACATCGCTTTCGCTTGACGCGGCGCTCGCGGGGCAGGGGGTGGCGATTGCATGTCGTGCTTTTGTTCAAGCGGATTTGGATGCTGGACGATTGATCATGGTGTGTCCCGCAGGTTTTGAGGCGGGGTCTGATTTTTATCTTGTGCGCAAGCGGTCACCGCATCAGCGCGACACGGTTGATGCCGTTTGGGCGTGGTGCGTCGAAAACTGGACAAGGTAACCTTAACTGCCCCAAAAGTAGCGCGTCAGGTGGTAAAAAATTGGGGCCGCAAATATGACGCTGTCCAACTGATCGACAAAGCCGCCTTGGCCGGGAATCAGATGTGACCAGTCTTTCACGCCTCTGTCACGTTTGATCGCGGCGAAGACGAGGTTTCCGAACATGCCGACCAGTGACGCGATGCCGGCCATTGCCATCGCACCAAAGACGCCAAATGGTGTGATCCAGTTCAACAAAGCGCCGATTAAGATCGCGCTGCCAACGCCGCACGCCAAGCCTTCCCATGTCTTTGGTGACAATCCGGGCGCGATTTTGGTTTTACCGATGCGACGACCAAAGAAGTATTCCAGCAGGTCGCCAAATTGCACGACAAGCACCAAAAATCCGATCAGCAGCACAGAGCGGTCATCAATGCCGTTGAACGAGAGCGTCATCAATGCGGGCACATGGCTGAGGCAGAAAACGCTGATCATCAACGCCCATTGTGTTTCCGCGACGCGGATCAAGTAGCGGTTTGCGTCGCCGCGCAGGGCCGACACGATGGGCAGTAGCAGGAATGCATAGACGGGGATGAAAACGGTAAACAAGCCTTCCCAATCCATCCAGATAAACAAATATTGCAATGGCAGAACGGCAAAGAATGCAAGGGCGAGCGATTTGTGGTCCGCTTGGGCTTTGGTCGTGAGCGTCAGAAATTCGCGTAAAGCCGCGAAGCTTGCGAACAGGAACAAGATGATTACGGCCAGCCGTCCGGTCATCAGCGCGACGCCAACGAGCAACACAATCCCCCACCAACTATGCACGCGGGTCATATAGGTTTCGAGAACGGGATTGTTTGGCTCGATCCTTTGGCGGGCGCGTAAGACTTCGCCCAGTATCGTAAGCGCCATTAAAATCGCGATCACACCGAAAAATAGCAACAATAGATCAGAAGTCGCGCTCGTCATGTTCACGGTCGAATTCATGACGTCACCGCTGCTGTTTTGGGTTGCTCGACATCAGGGCGTAGGTCGGACAACGCCGTCGCGGCACGTTTCAAAAAGTCATCTTTGCTTTCGCCGTCGCGAACGTGGACAGGCGCACCAAAAGTCACGGTGCAAATCAGTGGCAAAGGAATAACCTCGCCCTTCGGCATGATTGTGTTCAAATTCGCGACCCATGTCGGCACCAAATCGATTTCGGGGCGGGCCAACCCCATGTTGTAAAGTCCGGCTTTGAACGGCAGTAGCGGGTCGTCGGTCATATTGCGGTTGCCCTCGGGGAAGATGATCAGCGACGATCCCTCGTCCAGCGCTTCTAGGATTTTGTCCATCGGTTTGTCGTTCACCTCGGGGCGGCGGTCGACGAGCACGCAGTTGAAAACTTCGGGACCGACGAACGCCCGAACGGGATTTGCGAGCCAGTAATCCGCCGCAGCGACAGGCCGAACCGTGCGGCGTAATGCAGGCGGCAGCACGGCCCAGATCATCGGCATGTCGCCGTTGGATGTGTGATTGGCGTAGTAAACGCGCTGGCGCGGCACAGGTTCAATACCCTGCCAATCAGCACGGACAGCTGTGATAAAACGGGCAAATAGCCGCAATGTATGGCCGACAACCTTGGCCGCGAAAGAGCGCAATAATTTCATTGCGCTACTTTGACGGGCGACGCGGGGTTTGGAAAGAGATGCTGTGGTTTTTCCAAGCGTTCACCGTGGCTAGGCCAGCAATCGGCCAAGCCCGAGCATCATTTGTGGTAGCGTCATGGCTTGAACAAGTTGCTCCGTGCCTTCGGGCGCTGTCTGCAGCGCGACGTTCATCTGCGGGATTTGGTGCTGAATTGCTTTCTGGGCTGGCGTCGTAGCCGAGTGTCCCATTGCGATTTCGCTGATCCAGTCGGCAAGTTCGGTGATGCTTTCGGTCGGGGCAGCACCACCTGCATCCGTTAAGCCTAGGCCCGTGGCAAGGCCCGCACGGACCGTGGCATCCGAATGATAAGCACGTAACCAAGTGGTCTTTGGCAGTGGTTCCACGTCGCCGCGTCGCGCCGCGATAATCTTGAGCGATTGGCGCAATCGCAGGGACAAACCCGTCGCTGCCGTCAACGCTGTGTTGCTTTCGAAGTGCACCCATTTGGCGTGCTCGGGCGCCTTCATTTCGAACTGGAAAGCCGCGACCAACGCTTGCACAGGATCGCCCGTTTTCGCTGTGACATTGGCAAGGCCAGCAGGGTCCACTTGGACTTCCATGCTGGCGCGTTGGATAGCTTTTGCTGATACTTCGGGCACCAAACCCATCTTGGCTTGGGTCAGCGCGAGCGTGCCCATCACAAGCAACATCGCCCGCAATTCAGCGGTGTCGCTGAACAGCGGCGCAAGGTCCGGATCGTGGAAAATCGCCCGCCATGTGGGGCTGTCGTAAAGGCTGGCAGTCATGTCTTAACTTTCTGCAATGCGGATCAATTCAGCGGCCAAAGCCTGCGGCGCTGATAGGAAGGGCGAGTGGCCAGTCGGTAAATCCGACACGGTGCCATTAGGCCAGTTGGCGGTGCGGGAAACCTGATAAGTGTAGGGGATAGTGCGGTCATTGCGGCACCGAATATAGTGACGGTCATGTGTGTGACCGCTGCCCGTATACGGCGTCGTCTGGGGCAAAACGGGTTGCGGGCACAGCTTGGCAATCGCCCAATCAGACGTGGCCCGATCGACGTCTTGATACAGGATGTCATGCGCAAGAGCAGGGTCAATCGTGACCGTCTTGCCATCGGTGCTAGGGATCATCGCGGCGGCTAAAGGTTGCGCATCGGCTAGCATCCGCATGTCCGCAATGGACTTACCAGCGTCGGGTACATGGGCGCAGAGGTACACCAATTTATCGATCAAATCGGGCGATAAATCGGCGACAACTGTGACCGGATAACCCGCCATCGAATGCCCGACGAGCACGGTTTTACCACGCATCGCGGCCTGAATTTCCTGCGCATACATATCAAGCGTGACTAACGCGCCGGACGTCTGATCTTTGCCATGAGATGGCAGATCAATCGCGCGCGCGGTGTGTCCGGCGGCGGTCAAATGCGGGATCACGTAATCCCAACACCACGCGCCATGGGCCGAGCCGTGTATCAATAAGAAATCGCTCATGTGGTCATGTGACCGGTGGCTGCGATGAAATCAATCAGGATTTTGGCGTATGCATCGGGGGCTTCGGCACAGGGCAGGTGCCCCACGCGACGCATCAGTGAAAACTGTGACCCGGGGATAAGATCAACGGTTTCACGTACCAGATCAGGCGGGGTTGCCCCGTCTTCTGATCCGGCGATGCCCAGCGTTGGTATCCGCAGTCCTGACGTCGGCGTGTAAAAATCGGTGCCCGCAATTGCCGCGCAAACGCCAGCGTAGCCCGCGGGCGGTGTGCTGGTCAGCATATCGCGCCAGTGTTTCAACTGCGGCGACATCAGGAAATCGCGGCTGAACCATCGTTGCATCGTGACATCAGCCAGCGATGACAGCCCTTTGTCCAGCACGGCATCGATCCGATCCTGCCACATCGGGCCGTTACCGATCTTGGCCGCTGTGTTCGACAGGACCATCGCGCGGATCAGATCGGGACGCTTTACAGCCAGACCTTGCGCGATCATGCCGCCGACGGACAGCCCGACAAATAGCGCATCCTTAACGGTAAACGCATCACAGACTGCCGCCGCATCCGACACCAACGCGCCCATTGTATATGGCCCATCTGGCACATCGCTTTGGCCGTGACCGCGTTTGTCATAGCGAATGATGCGCAAACCGTCGGGCAGCAGCGGCACAATGCCGTCCCACATATGCAACGTCGTCCCGAGCGAATTGGCGAAAACCAGTGTCGGCGCATTTGTGTCGTCAACACCGTCAAGGCGCGCGTGAAGTGTCACGCCGTCACGTTCTATTTTCATGTCACGCATGTTTTGAAGTCCTCGTCAGAAGTATCGCAAAAAAGAATCAAGCCGCGCAATGAGGTCTCCCTCGCGCGGCTTGCTCCCGTTATCCAGCAACTCTGTAAACAGAGGTGAATAACCCTCCCGCGGTTAGAAAATAGAGTTGGCATCGTTCTGTCAACAGTTTGATCTCGCACTAAAATTCGGGATAAATTGTTCCGGAAAATGTAAATAAACCATAGGTAGAGTGGTATTTCCTATAGGTTGTCAGGTGTCTAAGCCAGTCAGATCGCACCGCGCAATCGCATTTGCGCCATGATCTGCCCGTGATCTGACGCAAGCTTGTTATAAGGCGCTTCTGGGTGGCTGCCGTCCGTCAGGTGATCATTCAGAACGCTGAAATATTCCATGTCTCCAATGCGTTGATCGTAGTCAGGGGCAAAATGGCGCGACATCAAAATCTGGTCGATGCTCTCAAAAACACCGCCAAAGGCAGAGGTGAAAACCATGTCACGGGCCGACTTTCGCACGAACATCTTCTCTGCAGAATGCAGCCGAACCGCGTTAATCTGCTCTTGAATGACCTCGTTTTCGTGGTCCGTGTAGCGATCACCTTGGTGTTTCGCATCATGTCGGCGCATCCATGCGTAATTTTTAAACGGCACTTCACCGGTGATTATTTCCGAACTGACAGCGTGTTCGCTGTCGTTAAAGTCGCCCAAAACCATCACGGGGCGACCTAGGGTCAACTCATTTAGAATCGCCCGACGTAGCACCCAAGCCTCTGCCATGCGACGTAAACCTGCGCGCAGCGACCCCAAGGCGCGACCAGCCGCATCGTAATTCACCAGATCGGCGGCGGGCGGGAACGCAGCACCAGCAGGTTTGTCGAGTTCGCCCAGTTTGGATTTCAGGTGGCAGTTGAAAACGCTGATCACTTGATCGCCGACAGGAATACGGACCTTTATGATCGGGCGCGACAGGCGGCTAATTTTGTAGGTCCCGCCATCGCCGCCACCAAGATCAGCAAACGGAATTTCGAGCGGTTCAGGCAATTCTTGTAGAACCTGCGGCGCTTCCGCGAAGCCAAAGCGCGACAGCACAGCCACACCGGGCCGTCGTTCGCCGGGGCCGCCGTCATTGACGTTCGGCGCAAAGGCAAGTTCGGCCTGCGCGTAGGGTTTGTACGCCAGCTTGCGAAATATCGCTTTGCGCGCATAGCGTTTGCTCGGGTCCGGCACGTGCGCTTCGTTCGCCTCTATCCCAGCGGCGTCGCATTCGGCGATCACGGCTTGTAGGGAGGCTTCGTCGAAAATTTCCTGAAAACACACGATATCGGCGGACAAGTTCATCAATTGATCCGCGAGCCAAGCTTGCTTCCAAGCGTGTTCCTCGACCGTGTATTTTTCAAATCGGTAGTATTCTTGGTCGGCCCCGATCAGGTTTTTGACGTTAAAACTGGCGATTGAAAATTCGGTCATGTCGGATCCTTATTGCAGGGTCGCAAGAGCGCGGGCAAACATCGATGCGTCAACGTTGCCGCCTGAAATCACGGCGATTACAGTGTCTTGGGTCAACGTGTCGGGGTGAAATAACGCTGCTGCCAGCGCCACAGCACCGCCCGGTTCAGCCACCAGTTTCAACCGTTCAAAGGCGTGTCCCATTGCCCGAAGCGCGTCGTCGTCGCTCACCACGATACCCGCACCACAGAGCGATTTCATGATCGGAAACGTCATGTTACCCGCCTGTTGGGTCATAATCGCGTCGCAGATTGACCCTGCCTGACTTGCATTCTTTTCGATCTGGCCAGAGACCAGCGAACGGGCCACGTCATCGAAACCTGCCGGTTCAACTGGGCGCACAACCATGTCCGGCGCGTCGGCTTGCAACGCAAGCGCGATACCTGATGTCAATCCGCCGCCACCGCAACAGACCGCCACATCGGCGTGGGTGATCCCCATCGCCTTGGCGTCTTCTGCGATTTCTAAGCCAACCGTGCCTTGCCCCGCGATCACGTCCGCGTTGTCGAACGGTTTGATCAATGTCAGCCCGCGATCACGCGCCACTTCGTCGCCCAAGGCGTCGCGGTCGGTGGTGTGGCGGTTGTAAAGGATGACCTCAGCGCCAAGCGCTTTGGTGTTTGCGATCTTCAGCGTGGGCGCATCTTCGGGCATGATAATGACCGCTGTGGTGCCGTGCGATGCGGCGGCTAGTGCCACGCCTTGCGCGTGATTGCCGCTGGAAAACGCGATGACGCCAGTCTTGCGGGCCGCGTCGTCTAGGTTTGATACCGCTGACCAGCCGCCCCGAAATTTGAACGACCCTGTGTGTTGCAAGCATTCGGGTTTAACCAGCACGCGGCGTCCAGCGATTTCGTCTAGAAATGGCGACGACAGCAATGGCGTGCGGCGTGCATGGCCTTTGATCCGCAGGGCTGCGGCGCGGATTGCGTCGATGTTCATTCCATGTCCTCAAGCCACTCGTGCAACGCATCAAGCGCCATTTCTTCGTCCAGAAACGGCACATGCCCGCGCCCCGGAATATCGGCGCGGATCATATCAATACGGCGTTCCAGCATCTTGTCTGCAGTTGCCTCGGATAGCAGGTCCGAATTTTCACCACGTATCAGGCAAAGCGGCAGACCGAGCAGCGCATCATAAAGCGGCCAAAGATCAGGCGCGGGCTGCGTTCCAGCCTCTAACACCGCTTCGCGCAATTTCGGATCGTAGCGCAGCTCGAGCCCGTCTTCCGTCTCAATATAGTGGTTTTCGACCTCAGTCAGCCACCGCGCCATAGGCACATCGCTAAAATGCGACCATGCTTTCGCGCGAAATGCAGCGGCCTCTGCATAGGTTTTCTGCGCAGGACGACGACCGATATAGTCCTTGATCACGTCCAAACCACTGTCCGCCAGTTCCGGCCCAATGTCATTCAGTGCAACGCCCAGCAGGCGATCATAAGCCGTCGCGGCGAGGAACATCGCGATCAAACCGCCACGCGAGGTTCCCAAAATTGCGGCCTTTTCCAGACCCAAATGATCGAGCAGCTCTAAGACATCCTGCGCCTCGTGTGGCACGGTGTAGGTGCTTGGGTCAGCCCAGTCGGATTGCCCGCGCCCGCGATAATCGAGCCGGATCAACCGTACCGGCATCATCGTCGGCAGGTGCGGCGCCACATGATCAAAGTCACGACCATTGCGCGTCAATCCTGCAAGGCACAGGATCGGGATGCCATTACCTTCGTCAGTATAATAGAGGCGGGTGCCGTCTTTGGTGTGGAATTCAGGCATTATGTCAGGTCCGGAATTGAGGTCAGGTCAGTCAAAACATGGTGCGGTTTAGCGTAAAGTCGGTCCATGGGTTCGCCCGCACGGTTCACCCAAGCGGTGGTAAATCCGTAGCCCGATGCCCCCGCCGCGTCCCATCCGTTTGAAGATACAAATAACACTTCATCGCGGGCGCAGCCGTAGTGGGCTTCGACCAGATCATACACCGATGCGTGTGGTTTAAAGACGCCGACGGTTTCAACCGACAGGCTCGCGCTGATAAATTCGCCTAAACCCGCCGACTCGACGGCCCCCGCCAACATGTCAGGCGATCCGTTGGACAATATCCCGGCCTGCAATCCGCGCGCGTTCAGTTCCGCCAACATGTCAGGCACTTCGGCGTAGGCAGGTAGTTCCCAGTACAGCGCAAGCAGGCGCTCGCGCAGCTCAACGTCGTCTAGACCTGCGGCCTCCATCGCCCAATCCAGCCCGTCTTGGGTCACTTGCCAGAAATCGCAATGCTGCCCCGCGACGGCTCTTAACCACGTATATTGCAACTGTTTCAGCCGCCAATCCCGTGCGACTTGTGGCCAAACGGCGGCCAATGCATCGCGTCCAGGTTCTGCAGCGGCAAGCCTTGCCGCCGCGTTCACGTCAAATAACGTCCCATACGCATCAAAAATGCAGGTTTTGATCGGCATTTATCTCTCCCAGCGTCATTTTCCGTAACGTTGCCATGCACAGGGCAGAACGAAAAGGGGCAAAGCGGTTTGCGCCTCGGTGTCAGTCCCTGTTAGGGTCCCCGCGATCTGAAAATCGAAAGGAAGAATATGTCACAAGCAAAGCAGGGCGACACAGTCCAAATTCACTACAAAGGTACATTGGACGACGGGACCGTTTTCGATAGCTCCGAAGGGCGTGACCCGCTTGAATTCGCTGTTGGCTCTGGCATGATCATCCCGGGTTTGGACGTTGCTATTCCCGGCATGGCTGTTGGCGACAAAAAAGTCGTGAACGTGCCTTGCGCGCAGGCCTACGGTGAAGTGAACACGGAAAACCGCCAAGCGGTGCCGCGCGATCAGTTCCCTGACGACATCCCGATGGAAGTTGGCACGCAGTTGCAGATGCAAGGCGAAGGCGGTCAGGTCATGGTTGTAACTATCGCTGAAGTTGCAGATACCGAAGTCACGCTGGACGCGAACCACGCGCTTGCCGGCAAAGATCTGACGTTTGCGATTGAAATGGTCGGCATTCAGGCTGCCTAAAAAATATGCCCCGCAGACCTACGAGCCTGCGGGGCATACTTACAAAACTGTTTACTACTCGATATGCAACTATCGCTAAGGCGACATGGTTAACACGAGGTTAACTTTGCAGCGCGTGCTCGGCACGTCAGCGATGCTCTGGAAATGTGTTGCCTTTAGATTGCATTTTCGCGTCGCCCCGAAAACTTAAAGCGGCAGAACAACTCTCCCAAACGATCAAATTGCGCTATTGTCGCCGCAATTCATCAGGTGGAAACGTGAAGTCAAACAATATTCGTTGCCAACCTTATGACCCGTAGTGCCGCCGCGGCACGGTCAATTAAAGGTTCTCACCCTGCGGCATCCCAAGAACATGGTAGCCGCCATCAACACGAATAATCTCGCCCGTGGTGCAAGCACCCGCATCAGAGGCAAGGTAAACAGCCGTGCCGCCAACCGCTTCTAGGGTCGCATTGGACCGCAGCGGCGCGTTCTCGCCAGTGTGCTTGTAGGTCTTGCGCGCGCCACCGATCGCCGCACCAGCCAGCGTTTTCATCGGGCCGGGGCTGATTGCGTTGACGCGAATACCGTCGGGACCCAGATCATTGGCCAGATACCGCACGGCACTTTCCAACGCAGCTTTGGCGACGCCCATCACGTTATAACTCGGCGTGACGCGGTTCGAACCTTGGTAAGTCAACGTCATGATCGTGCCGCCATTTGGCATCAGATCATGCGCACGACGGGCGACATCGATCAGGGAATAACAAGAAATCTGCATCGACTGGGCAAAGTTTTCGCGGGACGTGTTCATAATCCGACCCGTCAATTCGTCTTTGTTCGAGAAGGCAATCGCATGGACCACAAAGTCAATCGTGCCCCATTTATCCTTGATACCCGCAAAGGCTGTGTCCATCGACGCTTCGTCCGTGACGTCAACGTCAACCATAAAGTCGGAACCAACAGACGCGGCCAGCGGCTCTAACCGTTTGCCAAAAGCTTCACCTTGATAAGTAAACGCAAGCTCCGCGCCAGCCTCTGCCAGCGCCTTGGCAATGCCCCAAGCGATAGAGCGTTCATTGGCGACGCCCATAACCAAGCCACGTTTGCCTTGCATAGAAAGTGTCATCTGCGTCCCCTGAGTTGTTGATTTCTAAGTGGACGTTTTGTCGCGGGAGGTCAAGTTTATGGTGGCTATGATGCCAATCTACAGCGTTCTTCGTTTCGCTTTGGTAAAGCTGGGCAGGACAGCGCGTTTGCTTGTCCTGCCCGCCGTTTTTACCCCGTAAACTTCGACAACAGCATCGAGCCGTTTGTCCCGCCAAAACCGAACGAGTTGGTCATGACCGTATCAAGCCCTGCGTTCTCGACCATTTCAGTGGCGATTTCTTCGGGTTTCAACGCAGGATCAAGCGTTTCGACGTTGATCGACGGCGCGATGAAGTCGTGTTGTAGCATCAGCAAGCAATAGACTGCTTCGGATGCGCCGGTTGCACCTTGGCTGTGGCCTGTCATGGACTTGGTGGATGACACGGGCGGGGTGGATCCTTCTCCAAACACGCGCCGCACGGCTTCGATTTCGCCAACGTCGCCCACTGGCGTCGATGTGCCGTGTGCGTTGATGTAGCTGATCTTGCGACCTTCTGGCAGCGTTTTCAGCGCACCGCGCATCGCACGTTCACCGCCCTCACCGGATGGGGCAACCATATCAGCGCCGTCAGATGTGGCCGAGAAACCCGTGACTTCCGCGTAGATTTTCGCACCGCGTGCTTGGGCTGCTTCTAGGCTTTCGAGCACAACCATCGCACCGCCGCCTGCGATCACAAAACCATCACGGCCAGCGTCAAAGGCGCGAGACGCTTTTTCTGGGGTGTCGTTATATTTGGATGACATCGCGCCCATCGCGTCGAACAGGCAGGACAATGTCCAATCGAGTTCCTCGCCGCCACCCGCGAACATCGTGTCTTGTGTGCCAAGCGCGATTTGCTGGGCCGCCATGCCGATGCAATGCAACGATGTGGAACAGGCCGACGTGATCGAAAAGTTCATACCTTTGATCTGGAATGCAGTCGCCAAGTTCGCAGATACGGTGGACGACATGGTTTTCGGCACCGCAAACGGCCCGATGCGTTTCGTGGCACCCGTGTTTTCCACAACCTTGTGTGCGGCAAACATTGCAGATGTGGACGGACCACCTGAGCCGGCAATCACACCCGTCATCGGGTTCACGACTTGGGCCTCATCCAGACCCGCGTCTTCGATCGCTTGCTTCATCGCGATGTAGGAATAGGCCGCACCCGGTCCCATGAACCGCAACGTGCGCTTATCAACGTGGTCGGCTACGTTCAGTTTGACGTTGCCTGCGATCTGCGACCGAAAGCCGTGTTCGACCATATCAGCATTTGCTTCAATTCCGGATTTTCCAGCTTTCAAAGAGGCCAAAACCTCGTCTGCATTATTTCCGATGGGGGATACGATCCCCAAACCTGTGACGACGACGCGACGCATGTTCAGTCCTTTTCTTAAGTCGAGGTATGTGTAGGCGAGGGGGGATTACGGGGCAAGAGGCAAGGCGAAAACTGCTGCTTTGCGTCGCCTCAAAAAAAAATTGAAAATTTTTGAAACTCATTTTGAGGATCGTCCGTGGTTGTAGGCAAGTCAAAGCGATCATGCTTCGACACTTCACACTCGGGAGAGACCAATGACTTTTACGAAAACACTCACAGCTGCTGCCGCAATCATGTCCATCACAGCCGGTGCTGCGTTCGCTGACGGCCATGCGATGAACCCAACAGTTGGTGGCGCAGAAATGTCGACTGAAATGAACATCGTTGAAAACGCGATGAACAGCCCGATCCACACAACGCTTGTGGCTGCTGTTGTTGCGGCTGACCTTGCTGAAACACTGTCCGGCGAAGGCCCGTTCACAGTATTTGCACCAACAGATGACGCATTCGCAGCCCTGCCAGAAGGCGCAGTAGAAGACCTGCTGAAGCCAGAAAACAAAGATCGTTTGACACAAATCCTGACTTGCCACGTTGTTGCCGCTGACGCGATGTCCGACGCAATCCAAGGCATGATCGCTGATGACAACGGCAAGCACCCTGTGCCAACTGTTGGCGGTTGTACGCTTCAGGCGACTTACACGGATGGCATGATCATGCTGGAAGACGAGCAAGGCCGCATTGCGACTGTGACCGTTGCTGACGTGAAACAGTCTAACGGCGTGATCCACGTGATCGACACAGTACTTCTGCCATCCGCGTCTTAAGAACGCGATAGTTCGAGCCTCGCGGTTCGTTAGGCACCCCAATCCGCGCGGCTTGAAGACTGCACCGCCCTTGCAAAAGGGCGGTGCATTTTGGTTTGTCTACATGGTCATGCAACAGGTCTCAAAGTGTCATGCGATCTCATGGCGAAGGCAGGCGTCACCCCAAGGCATATCCAGCGCCGCGCACCGTCCGGATCGGATCAGCGCCGCCGTTCTGGCAGATCACCTTCCGCAGCCTGCCGATATGTACGTCGACGGTGCGGGTATCGACATAGATGTCACGGCCCCACACACGATCAAGCAGCTGTTCGCGGCTCCAGACCCGGCCCGGTTTTTCCATAAACGTGGACAATAACCGGAACTCGGTTGGTCCAAGTTTCAGCGCCTTTTCATCACGCGAAACCTTGTGTGTCTCACCATCCAGCGTGATGTCCTCGAACTGCAAGGACATACCAACAGCCGCAGGCCGTACCCTGCGCAACTGGTTGCGCACACGCGCCATAAATTCGGCCACAGAATAGGGTTTGGTGACATAATCATCCGCACCGGTTTCCAACCCACGCACGCGGTCCACGTCTTCGCCGCGTGCAGACACCATCACAATCGGGATCGCGCGCGTCGCGGGCTGTAGTTTCAGCCTGCGACAAATCTCGATTCCCGACACGCCCGGCAACATCCAATCAAGCACGATCAAATCAGGCACATGCTCCTGAACGCACAACAATGCTTCGTCGCCGTTTTCGGCCGATATGACCGTTACGCCCTCCGCTTCTAGGTTGTAGACAAGCACCTCGCGTTGCGAAGCCTCGTCTTCAACGACGAGAACCGTCGGCTGGCCTGCGCTCATGCTTCACCTAAATCTTCTGGTGTGGTGAAGGCGGTAAGATCGCTTTTGGGGCGGTCGTCGTCCGGCATTTCGCCTGTCACCAGATAAATCACCTGTTCAGCGATAGATGTGGTGTGATCGCCCATGCGTTCGATGTTTTTGGCGATGAAATGCAGGTGCATACAGGCCGTAATGTTCTGAGAGTCTTCCATCATATGGGTTAGCAATGACCGGAACAGCGTATTATACATCTCGTCCACTTGATTGTCGCGGTCGCGGACGTCTTCTGCTTTAGCGACATCGCGCTGAATGTAAGCTTCAAGCACGTCTTTGATCATGCTGCTGACCGCGTTTTGCATACCGCGCAATGCGGCTGCGACACCGTTGATCGGCTTCGCATTGGTCAGAACCGTTGTGCGTTTGGCGATATTTTTCGCGTAGTCACCGCAGCGTTCCAGATTGGAACTGATGCTCATAACGGTCAAAACGGTCCGCAAGTCGCTGGCCGTGGGCGATCTGGTGGCAAGGATGCGGGCGCATTCGTGCTTGATGTCCTCGTCCAGCGCGTCGATTGCCTTGTCATTCTTGCGAACGGCTTCGGCTTTTGCCAAGTCATTGGTTTCCAATGCGATGGCCACTTGGGCCATGGCTTCTTCCACGAGACCTGCCATTTTCATAACTTTGGCTTGTGCGCCGACAAGATCGCGGTCGAATGCGCTGACGATGTGTTGCGTAGTCATGGTAGGGCTCCTATCCGATCCGGCCAGAGATATAGCTTTCGGTACGGGGGTCTTTGGGGTTCGTGAAAATATCGTCGGTGCTGCCATATTCAACTAGATTTCCGAGGTGGAAAAACGCGGTCTTCTGGCTCACGCGGGCGGCCTGCTGCATCGAGTGGGTGACGATGACAACGGTGTAGTTTTCGCGCAGTTGGTCGATCAGTTCTTCCACTTGCGACGTCGCAATCGGGTCAAGCGCTGAACACGGCTCGTCCATCAACAGAACTTCGGGTTCCGTTGCAATCGCGCGGGCAATGCAAAGACGCTGCTGCTGACCGCCAGACAGGCCAGTACCCGGCGCATGCAGGCGGTCTTTGACTTCGTTCCAAATCGCACCGCGGCGCAGGGATTTCTCGACGATTTCGTCCATGTCAGCCTTGGACTTTGCAAGACCGTGAATTTTCGGACCGTAAGCGATGTTGTCATAGATCGACTTTGGGAATGGGTTTGGTTTTTGGAAAACCATGCCGACACGCGCCCGCAGTTGAACCGGATCAATGTCGCGATCATAGATGTCTTTGCCGTCGATCAGGATGTCCCCTTCGACGCGGCAGATATCAATCGTGTCGTTCATCCGGTTGATGCTGCGCAAGAATGTAGATTTGCCGCAGCCAGATGGACCGATAAACGCAGTCACTGTCCGCTCTTTGATCTCGACATTTACGTCTTTGATCGCATGGGTATCCCCGTAATAGACCTGCACATTTTTGGCGCTGATCTTGGTGTTGTTTGCATCAACGTCTTTGCTAACTGTTCTGAGGTCGTCCACGGCCTCTCCTTTCGAGTTTACCATTTGCGTTCAAACTTGCTGCGCAAGTAGATTGCGATTGCGTTCATCATGATGAGGAAGGTCAGCAGAACAAGGATCGCTGCAGATGTCCGGCTCACGAAGCCACGTTCAGGGCTATCTGCCCAGATGAAGATTTGTGTCGGTAGGGCCGTTGCACTGTCGAACGGCGAACCCGGTGCGGATGTGATGAAGGCGTTCATGCCGATCAACAGCAGTGGCGCCGTTTCACCTAATGCTTGGGCCAAACCAATGATCGTCCCTGTCAAAATCCCCGGCATCGCCAACGGCACCACATGGCCAAAGACCACTTGCTGCTTTGACGCGCCTACACCCAATGCAGCTTCGCGGATCGATGGTGGCACGGCTTTCAGTGCCGCGCGTGTCGCGATGATGATCGTCGGCATGGTCATCAGCGCCAGTGTCAAGCCGCCCACGAATGGAACAGAGCGTGGCAAGCCGAACAATCCGATAAAGACAGACAGAGCAAGCAAACCAAACACGACAGATGGTACAGCGGCGAGGTTATTGATGTTCACCTCAATGAAGTCGCTGATCTTGTTCTTGGGTGCGAATTCTTCGAGGTACACCGCCGCGCCTATGCCCAATGGAAAGGCGATCAGGAAACAAACCAAAAGCGCCCAGAATGATCCTAACAACGCGCCTTTTAGGCCAGCGAGTTCAGGAAAGCGGCTATCAGCGTTGGTGATTAAGCCTGTGTTCAGTTTCGATGTGATCGCGCCTGCGTCCAGCAATTGGTCGTAATTGGCGATTTGGAGATCATTCAAACGACGTAGTTCTTCCGGTGTCTCACGATCCAGCAGCTCTTTGTATAGCTGGTCGTAAGGGTCGGAGACTGGCATCCGCATGTTGATCGTTTGACCGATCAAAGACGGATCTTCGACGATACGGTCGCGCAGGTCAAACTGTGCGCCGTTCGAAAAGATGCCAGAGGCTTCACGCACTGCAGCGCGGTCGGTTGCGTCAACATTTGGCAGCTTTTCCAACAATGCCGCAGTCAAGACATCATCAAAGTCACCGCGCGGCAGTCGGTCTACGTTGATCTCTGCGGGGTCCACATAGATGTCCAACGTGATATTGGTCTGCATGAACGCCTTGTAGCCAGTGGCGATCTGGGACCACAGCAGGATGAACAGCATCAAGAACGCGATGCTGATCGCTGCGATACCAAACCCTTGGAGGATCCGTTGTTTGCGGTGGCGTTTTGCGAGCGATGCACGCACCTTGTCTGTTGTGGTTAAAAGCAAAGAGCCGGATGAAATATCGGTCATTAATCTAGCCTCAATCGTATGCTTCGCGGTACTTGCGGACGATCCGAAGCGCGAAAATGTTGATAATCAGGGTGACGATGAACAGCATCATCCCAAGCGCAAAGGCGGCCAGCGTTTTGGGGTTGTCGAAAGATGTGTCGCCAATCAAGAGCGTGACGATTTGCACGGTGACGGTTGTGACGCTTTCCAACGGGTTCAGCGTGAGGTTCGCCATAAGGCCAGCGGCCATAACAACGATCATCGTCTCCCCAATCGCGCGGCTGACGGCCAACAGGACGCCGCCAACGATGCCGGGGATCGCCGCCGGGAACAGGACGTTCATCACGGTCTCAGCGCGTGTGGCACCAAGTGCGAGCGCACCATCACGCAGCGCACGCGGCACAGCGGATAAGGCGTCGTCGGCAAAGGATGAAATGAACGGCACCAACATGATGCCCATCACGCCACCAGCCGCCAACGCGGTGTTTGGTGCGACCGGAATGCCCAGTTGTGCGCCAAGCGAGCGGATCGCAGGGGCAACAACAAGGATCGCGAAGAAGCCGTAAACAACTGTCGGAACACCAGCTAGCACTTCGAGAACCGGTTTGCAGACTGAGCGCACGGTTTTTGGCGCAAATTCGTTCAGGTAGATCGCGGACAACAGGCCGATTGGAATAGCGATCACGATCGCAACGATTGTGATGACGATTGTGCCAACGATCACGGGTATCCAGCCAAACGCACCGGTAGAGGCGATCTGATCAGCACGGATCGGGATTTGCGGCTCCCAGCTTGTGCCGAACAGGAATTCGGTCAGCGGAACGAGGCGCAGGAATTTGATGGTTTCAAAGGCGAGCGAGGCAACAATGCCGATGGTGGTGAAAATCGCGACAACCGAGCAAAAGATCATCAACCCAGACACGATTTTCTCAACACCCTGACGGGCGCGAAATTCGGCGGATACCTTGCCACGCGCAAAAAACATAATGCCAAGGCTGAGCAGGGCAGTGACCAGAACCAGACCCAATGATGCGGTCTGTAACATACCGCTAAAGCGCTCGGCGGCTGCGGTTTTCCAAGGCTCAGGATCACCAAAAACACGACCGCTCGAAATAGACTGGATTTCAGCAAGGATCAGATCAACTTGGCCGGCACCTAGACCGTCTAGCGTCCCATCGGGCAAGCTGGACATGATCAGCGTGTTCACCACGGCACCCTGCAAAGCCAGCCAAAACAGGATAACAACAAGAACGGGCACCAAAATCATCAGCAGGGCGAACAGGCCGTGATATCCAGAGACAGAGTGAAGTCGTTGGCCGCCGTCCCGAATGCCAGTCGCGGCGCGTCGGTTCAGGGCATATGCCACCATGCAGGCGGCCAATAAAATAGCGAAAGCCAAAGTCGTCATCGGGAATACTCGCTGAAAATGAGAGGTCCGGGGCAGATCAAATCCGCCCCGGGCTTTAAAAAGCTGCGATCAGCTTATTGTGGTGCTTCCATGGAAACACCGTCCAGCACTGCATCCTGAAGTTCGACGATGCGGTCTTCTGCCAATGGCACGAGGCCACGCTCGGACAAGTAACCACCTGTCATCAGCGCGTCGTCTGACATGTACTCTTCGATGAACTCGTTCAAGTTCGGGATTACGCCGCGGTGTGCGTTCTTGATGTAGAAGTACAGCGGACGTGACACAGGGTAGGATTTGTCAGCGATTGTATCGATTGTTGGCTCAACGCCTTCGATCTGCACGCCTTTCAGCTTGTCGAGGTTCTCATAAAGGAAAGAGTAACCAAAGATGCCCAATGCGTTGGAATCTGCTTCAAGACGCTGAACGATCAGGTTGTCGTTTTCGCCAGCTTCAACAAATGGTCCGTCTGTGCGCATACGTGAGCAGTTTTCGCCAACCCAGTCACCGTCAAAACCGCCTTCTTCAACGAATGCCAATTCTTCACAGCCAGCGTGCATTGCCAATTCAACAAATGCGTCGCGTGTGCCGGATGTTGGTGGAGGACCGTATGCAAGGATTTCTACGGCTGGCAGATCAGGGTTGATCTCGTTCCACATTGTGTACGGGTTATCAGCCCATTCACCGTCGACAGGAACTTGTGCGCCAAGTGCGAGGTAGATTTCGCCCAATGTCAGGTCCCAAGCAGCATCGTTCGCGCGGGAAATAGCCAATGACAGACCGTCAAAGCCGATCAGGGCTTCGGTGATTTCTGTCACGCCGTTGTCTTGGCAAAGCTGGAATTCGGATGCTTTCATTGCGCGGGATGCGCCAGTGATGTCTGCGTGTGCTTCGCCGATGCCGCCACAGAAAATCTGCATGCCGCCGCCGGTGCCAGTGGATTCAACGATAGGTGACGGAGCACCCGTGTTGTTCGCGAACTGCTCGGCAACTGCTTGAGTGTATGGGAAAACTGTTGATGAACCCACGATGCGGATTTCGTCACGGCTCTGCGCGACGGATGCTGTTGCGGAGATGGCAGCAACCGCGCATGCAGAGGCGGTCAGTTTCAGGTAATACATGTTTGCTCCTAAATTTGCATCGATCGCTGTCGCGACCGTGCTGTCCGATTAGGCGTGATTCATGAAAGTAATGTGAGAGTTGTGTAACGGTTTTGTAACAAACACGCTGTGGGGTGGGTGGCGTTGTCATTATTGTTTGATCCACGCGCTGGGCAGAGGTTCCGCTTGACGTGATCTATATAATTCCAATATTCACGAAATATGGAATCAATACTCACAGATCGTCTCGCAACTCTCAGCCACCCGCACCGCATGGCCGTGTTCCGCTTGCTCATGCGGCGTTGTCCGGACGAATTACCAGCAGGCGAAATCGTCAGCGTCTTGGGGTTAAAGCCAAGCTCGGCTTCGGTTTATTTATCCGCATTGACCCAAACGGGCCTGATATCGCAACGCCGCGAAGGCACAAAGTTACTCTACAAAATCAATCTGGCCGCCGCTGGCGAAGTCGTCACAGGCCTGTTCTTTGATTGCTGCGGCGGCAGGGCCGACTTGTGCGCCCCGCAACTGGCTGACCTGATCCAAACTGCCCCGCTGCCAACCGACAAAAAACTGAATGTCCTATTCATTTGCTCCGGTAACTCCGCCCGCTCGATCCTAGCCGAAGCAATCTTGCGGGACATCGGAAACGACCGTTTCAACGCCTATTCCGCAGGCACCGCGCATCGGTCCGACCTGAACCCGACTGCGATCGACGTGCTCTTGGCAAACGGGCTTGATACCACGCAGCTTCGATCAAAAAACGTGACAGAGTTTCAGGGCCCCGACGCCCCGCAGATGGATTTCGTCGTTACCGTGTGTGACCGCGCCGCGAACGAAGATTGCCCGACGTGGCAAGGCCAGCCCATCGCGAGCCATTGGGGCATGCCCGATCCCGCCAGCGCCGACGGAACGATCACGCAAAAACGTCTCGCGTTCCAGCAAACCTTTGATGCGTTGCGCAACAAAATTGCCGCGTTCACGTCGCTTTCGTTCGAAAGTCTGGACCGCAGCGCGTTGCAAAAACATGTCGATGAGATCAGCAAATTAACCTTACCAAAGGATTAAAATGTCATGACGACCTATGCATTGAACGGCCTTGGGCGGATGGGAAAGCTCGCGCTGCGTCCGCTTTTGGAAGGTGGCGCAAAGATCGCATTCATGAACGACGCGCTGGGCGACCCTGCGATGCACGCGCATTTACTCGAATTCGATTCAGTGCATGGCCGCTGGCCCGCCACGTTTTCGGCTGATGACGCCGCAATCACAATCGACGGCATGCGCATCCCCGTGACGAACGCCAGCAATCTGGAAGACCTGCCTTTAGATGGCGTCGATGTCATGATTGATTGCACCGGAGCCTTTAAAACCGAAGCCAAACTCGCCCCGTATTTCGCCGCAGGTGTCCGTAAAGTTATCGTATCCGCGCCAGTCAAAGACGGCCCAACCGCGAATATCGTCTACGGCGTGAATGACGACAGCTATGATCCGGCCACCCATCAGATCGTGACGGCGGCCAGTTGCACGACGAATTGCCTCGCGCCCGTGGTTAAGGTTTTGCAGGACAGCATCGGGATCAAACATGGGTCGATTACAACAATCCATGACGTCACCAACACGCAAACCATCGTGGACCGTCCGGCCAAAGATTTGCGGCGCGCGCGGTCTGCGTTAACCAACTTAATTCCCACGACAACGGGCTCCGCGACGGCGATCACCCTGATCTACCCTGAACTAAAGGGCAAACTAAACGGGCACGCTGTCCGTGTGCCACTGTTGAACGCATCAATTACCGATTGCGTGTTTGAAATGACGCGGGACACCACCGTGGAAGAGGTGAATGCGCTGTTTCAAGCCGCCGCCGAAGGTCCGATGAAGGGCATCTTGGGCTACGAAACCCGCCCGCTGGTGTCCAGCGATTACACCAACGACAAACGCAGCTGCATCATCGACGCGCCTTCCACGATGGTGGTGAACGGGACGCAGGTGAAAATCTACGCATGGTACGACAACGAATACGGCTACGCGCATCGCCTCGTCGATGTGGCACTGATGGTCGGCGGGTTGCTGTGACCCGCCCCGCTGGTTTCACCGCCTATATCACCGTCACGGCGGCCTATTGGGCGTTTATGTTAACCGACGGCGCATTGCGGATGCTGGTGCTTTTGCATTTCCACACGCTTGGCTTTTCGCCCGTGCAGTTGGCTTACCTCTTCGTGTTTTACGAAATCGCAGGCGTTATTACGAACCTGTCTGCAGGCTGGATCGCAGCACGATTTGGTCTGACATCGACACTTTATGCCGGGTTAACTTTACAAGTCGTGGCATTGCTTGCCTTGGCGCAGCTCGATCCTGCCTGGAGCATCACCGCGTCGGTCGTGTTTGTGATGCTCGTGCAAGGGGCGTCCGGCGTCGCGAAAGATCTCGCCAAGATGAGCTCTAAAAGCGCTGTTAAGATCCTCGCCCCAACCAATGACGGCGGATTATTCCGCTGGGTTGCAATCCTCACCGGATCGAAAAACGCGGTGAAAGGCGGCGGATTCCTGTTGGGTGCGGCATTGCTGGCGGCGTTTGGTTTCGTACCTTCCGTTCTAACCATGGCCGCAATCCTGTTCGTGATCCTTATCTGTGTCATGATCGGGATGCCTTCGGGCCTGCCAGCAGGGCGCAAAGACGCAAAGTTCGCTGACGTTCTGTCCAAAAACCGCAATATCAACTGGCTCAGCGCCGCACGTCTATTCTTGTTCGGCGCAAGAGATGTCTGGTTCGTCGTCGGCATTCCGATCTATTTCTACGCGGTTTTGTCAGACGGCAGCGTGGACAGCAAACGCGCCGCATTCTTTATGATCGGCACATTCATGGCGGTCTGGACGATCCTGTACGGTGTCGTGCAAGGCTGGGCACCGCGCATCCTACGCGCAGTATCACGGACGGAAACGCAAATATTAGACCAAGCCAAGCGCTGGGCTGGCGGATTGATCGCGGTCCCGATGCTGTTAGCCGCGTTGGTTTGGGTCACGCCCGTACCGTCCACTACGTTAACCATAATAATCGTAATGGGCTTGCTCATCTTCGGCGGCATCTTTGCGGTGAACTCTGCGCTGCATTCATTCTTAATCTTGAACTTCACCGATAAAAATCGGGTCACGATGGACGTCGGTTTTTACTATATGGCGAACGCGGCGGGCCGCCTGATTGGCACGCTGCTGTCCGGTCTGACCTATCAAATCGGCGGTCTAGCGATGTGTCTTGGCACTGCTGCCGTTATGATTACCCTCAGTTGGCTTTGCGTCGCGAAACTGAAATCAGCCCAAACCTTAAAGGCCACCGCGTGAATATATTCGAGAAATACCTGTCACTTTGGATCGCATTGGCAATGGTCGCGGGCATCCTTTTGGGCAATATCGCGCCCGTTTTGGTCACGGCCATTGCTGCGGCTGAAGTCGCGAGCGTTAACCTTGTCGTCGCAGTGCTGATCTGGGCGATGGTCTATCCGATGATGGTCGGCGTCGATCCTAGATCGCTTAAAAACGTGGCAAAACAACCGCGTGGATTGATGATCACACTGGTCGTCAATTGGCTGATAAAGCCGTTCTCCATGGCTGCATTAGCCGTGCTGTTTTTCCAATACATCTTCGCGCCTTGGATACAGCCCGAAGACGCGATGCAATATATTGCAGGCTTGATTTTGCTCGGCGCGGCGCCCTGCACGGCGATGGTATTTGTGTGGTCGCAACTGACGCGTGGCGACGAAACCTATACGCTGCTCCAAGTCTCGGTGAACGACTTGATCATGGTCATCGCCTTCGCGCCGATTGTTGCGTTCTTGCTGGGCGTGACGGATATCACCGTGCCGTGGTCGACCTTGGTTTTGTCAGTTTTGTTGTTCATCGCACTGCCGCTTGTCGCAGGTCTGATCACGCGAAAACGGCTTGGTTCAGAGGCGGCAATCGAAACATTCCAAGAGCGAGTAAAACCCTATTCCGTGGTTGGGCTGATCGTCACAGTTATGATCCTGTTCGGCCTACAAGGCCAAGTCATCGTGGCGAAACCGTTTATCATTGTGCTGATCGCCGTGCCGATTATCCTGCAAAGCTATGGTATCTTTGCCATCGCCTATGCCGCGGCGTTTGCGTTAAAAGTGCCGCACCGCATCGCGGCCCCTTGCGCATTGATCGGGACGTCGAACTTCTTTGAATTGGCCGTTGCGGTCGCAATCAGTTTGTTCGGGCTAAACTCCGGTGCCGCGCTCGCAACGGTCGTGGGTGTACTGGTCGAAGTCCCCGTGATGTTAACGCTCGTCGCGTTCGTCAACAGGACACGCGAAAAATTTGCGCCCTAGCGATAGCAAATGATTGGATTATGTCGCGGACTTCCTTCTAGACTGGTCATAACAGTGACGAAGGGATCGATGCGACATGACCCAAACGCCAAAGCACAGCAGTTACGATATCGTCATCGTCGGTGGCGCGATGATGGGATCATCAACGGCGTGGTTTCTAAGCACAATGGCGGGTTTTCAGGGGCGTGTTCTGGTCGTCGAAATGGACAGCAGCTACGCGAATTCGTCCACGGCCCATTCCAATAGTTGCATGCGGCAACAATTCTCGAACGAGATAAACGTGCGGATTTCGCAATTTGCGGCGGATTTTGTGAAAAACCTGCGGAGTTACATGGGCGGCGATCCGCGGGTGCCGGACCTGACAATTCAAAACTACGGATATCTGTATCTGTCGGACAATGATGCGCTGACCGCGACGTTGCGCGAAAACCAAAAGGTGCAGCTCGCGGCGGGTGCGGAAACTGAGTTGTTAGGGCGAAATGAAATTCTGGAGCGGTATCCATTTTATCAACTGGATGACATCCAACTGGGGTCTATCAATCGTAAAGACGAAGGATATTGGGACGGCGGCACCGTGTTCGATTGGTGGCGGCGCGGCGCACGTGACAACGGGGTGGAATATATCAGTAACAAGGTTGTTGCGATGGAAGTGCAGGGCGGGCGTGTGCAATCTGTGAAGCTGGAAAGCGGCGATGTTATTGCGTGCGGGCAGGTTGTAAATGCTTCGGGACCGCGTGCGGCGCTAACCGCAAAAATGGCGGGAATTTCACTTCCTGTTGAGCCACGTAAGCGATTTACATGGATATTTAATGCGCAGACACCATTAGATCGCGACTTGCCTTTGACGATTGATCCGTCGGGTATCCACATGCGGCAAGACGGGCCGACAACTTATTTGGCAGGCGCAGCACCCGACGCCGAGGATGATCTTGCCGTCGATCCCACCGATTTTGCCATGGACCATGCGCGCTGGGAAAACCACGTCTGGCCGATTATCGCGACCCGTATTCCGCAGTTTGAAGCGATCAAGGTTGTGACTGAATGGACCGGGCATTATGCCTATAATACGCTTGATCAAAACGCTGTCATCGGGGCGCATCCCGAGGTTACGAATTTTATGTTCCTTAACGGGTTTTCGGGACACGGCTTGCAACAATCGCCAGCAATGGGGCGCGCCATGGCAGAGCTGTTGACCTACGGGGAATATCGCACGCTGGACATGACGCCCTTTGCGTATGAGCGTGTCCTTGCAGGGGAAAAGTTCATCGAAAAAGCGGTGATCTAACGCCGTATTTAGTGAGACCCGTACCGTCTATGCGGGTGAAGAAATCGAAATATCAGAAAGGCCCACCATGAAACTGAAAAAACTCGTCCTGACAGGTGCCGCTGGTCGACTTGGGTCCTACCTACGCGAGCCGCTGTCGAAACTCTGCGATGAATTGGTGTCGACGGACATCAACGACGTGGGCAATCTCTACGAGGGCGAAACCTTCATCAAGGCCGACCTTGCCAATTTCGACGACATGATGGGCGTTATCGAAGGCGCAGAAATGGTCGTGCACATGGGCGCAATCGTCGACGAAGCCCCGTTCGAAGAATTGCTTGGTCCGAATTTCGTCGGCTCTTACAACGTCTGGGAGGCCGCGCATAAACATGGTGTGCGGCGCGTAATCTACGGCAGCTCGATCCACGCGGTCGGCATGTACCCCAAGAACGAATTTATCAACACAGAGGTCGCGCATCGGCCCGACACATTTTACGGCTTGGCCAAATGCTTTACCGAAGATTTGGGGCGCATGTATTGGGAAAAACGTGGGCTTGAAAGCGTCCATATGCGCATCCTATCCGCCGCCCAAGTCAATAATCCACGCGCCCTTGGATCATGGTTATCCTACGATGATTTGATCCAATTGGTCACGCGCTGCATCGACACCCCCGTCACTGGTTTTGCGGTCATCTACGGCGTGTCCAACAATGACCGCGCCCCAGTGGATAACGCCAAAGCCGCGTTCTTGGGGTATCGCCCAAAGGACAATGCGGAAGACTTCGCCGCCGACGTATTGGCCGAAGCTGACGTTCTCGATCCGCATGATCCCGGGCATATGTGTCACGGCGGGCCATTCGCGAGCGTCGAACTTGGCAATTCCGGCCTTGCTGGCATGAACGTGATCGACGACCGGAAAAAGTCTTAAGATATACGCCCTTTTGCCCGTAAGGTCGGGCAGGGGGCATTTGAATGAAACGCGCTGCATGTTGAAAACGTTGAAAATATCGGCCTGCTTTGTCGCTTGGGCGAGCTTGAGCAATGCCCAAGCCTTGCCGGATGCAATCACCGACGACGCCTATGCATCGGTCAATCTGGGCGAGGCGCGGTTGGGTCAATTACTGTTCTACGATCCGATCCTATCGGGCAATAAAACCGTTGCCTGCGCCACTTGCCACCACCCCGCATTTGGCACAGCGGATGGCGTGTCGTTGTCGATTGGCGACGGCGGCATCGGGCTGGGCCCCGACCGTATCGTTGATCCAGATAACATCCCCGAACAACGCATTCCGCGTAATGCCCCCGCGTTGTTCAACCTTGGCGCGCATGAATTCACCGTCATGTTTCACGATGGCAGGCTTGAGGCGGATGCGTCGCGGCCCGGTGGCATTCGGACGCCAATGGACGCCGACATGGTGACGGGGTTCGCATCGGTGCTGTCTGCGCAAACGATGTTTCCCGTGCTGAGCCGTGATGAAATGGCAGGATCACACCGCGAAAATGAAATCGGGCGTGCCGTGCGCCAAGGTCTGATTACAGGTGAAGGTGGGGCATGGGACTTGATTGCGCGGCGGGTCGCTGACATCCCTGAATATGCGGCGATGATGATGCAGGTTTATCCGCATGTCACGTTACCAAATGACATTGAATTCACGGACATTTCCGACGCGATCGCCGTGTTTATGGCGCATGAATGGCGGTCGGATACGTCGGAATTTGACGCGGTCCTGCGTGGTGAAGGGGTGCTAACAGGCCAAGCGAAAGACGGGATGAATTTGTTCTACGGCACTGCTGGATGTGCGGGTTGTCACAGTGGTCCCTTCCTGACGGATCATGGTTTTCACGCTATGGGAGCGCCGCAAATCGGACCCGGAAAGTCCGAAACGTTCGAGGATCATTACCGTGACGAGGGTCGTTTCCGCGTCACTGGAAACACCGCTGATCTCTACGCATTTCGCACGCCGTCTTTGCGCAACGTTGCTTTGACCGCACCTTACGGGCACGCGGGGGCGCACAAGGAATTACGTGCATTTATCGCAGCGCACACTGATCCGGCGGTTGGGCTAGCCAATTATGACCAAAACCAAGCGGTGTTGCCTGCATTTGATGTCGACGACTTCACCGTTATGAATGACGCGGCACAAGTTGCCGCGATTTCAAATGCAGTCACCACGAGGCCTGTTACGTTGCGCGAGGATGAAATTACGGCATTAATTGCTTTCCTCGACACATTAACAGACCCGCAGGCGTTAACAGGACGGCTCGGCATCCCCGACGAAGTCCCGAGCGGACTACCCGTACCAGCAGCAGACTAGCGCCTAATCACTACCGTTTGATTAACATCGTCGGTTTGGTGGCGAGTTTCAAACCCGTCAGGCCACGTAACAACCAGCGTCACGCCGTCACTATCGCCCAAACCAAAGTGCAGCGGCAACGCTTGACCGCCAGCATGACCGCCGCCCACAACCACTTGCTGCGATTGCGCACCCATATCGGTTTCAAAACTGACGACAGCCCCAATCGCATCAGGATTGCCGCCTGACTGTTCCAGTTTCACACGCAACCAATGGCCAGTATTGTTGGTGACATTGCGGTAAAGCTCTAGCGGCGCACGTCTGTTTGTGACGATCAAATCCAGCAACCCGTCTTGGTCAAAATCCGCGAGAGCCGCGCCGCGAGATCGGTCTGTCGTCGCAATCCCCGCTGAATTTGCCATCTCGACAAACGTGCCATCGTCCTTTTGTATCAACAGGTTATTAGGGTCGCGGGTTGCCATGCCTGGCATTTGATCAACATTCCCTTTGGCAATAAACAGATCAGCCAAACCGTCGTTATCCACATCGCCAAACTCGGCGTGCCACCCCGTCGACGGCCTACCGTCGTCGCCGATATGCGGGCGTTGGGCGTAGGTGCCAATCGCGTAGGGGGCGGCCTGATAGGTCCCGTCGGATTGCGCCAGTTGTAGCAATTGATCGCCCATCGACGTCAGCATTACCTCGTCGCGCTGGTCGCCATTCAGGTCACGCGACGCGATCCCCATCCCCCAAAGCGCGACATTCTGCCAGCCATCTTCAGCCCCTAAAAAACGCTGATCAGCGATATCCCACATCTGCTCATACCCGCCCTTCACATAATAATGGCGGTCGTTCGAAATCCGCAAAGTGGGTCTGCCGCGCGCATCTTTTGCAGCCAGCATCGACAGGGGGCAAAAGCCGGGCGTTAACGTTTCGGCCTCATAACCCTCTGGGATAGGCCGCAAAATCGCATTGCTATCACAGGCTTCAAACGGGCCTTCGGGATCAGTCTGGTCAACGTAATTCCCAATCGCCAAAGTAGGCCGATCCCCTTCCCACCAGGCCGTAAAGGCAGTTGTCCATTGATCCGTTTGCGGAATGCCAAAGGCGGCAGTGGCGTTGGTAAACGTGCAATCCGTCCCGCCTTTTAGCACGACATTTGGGCCGACACGCAGCACGAACAGGTCCATCAACCCGTCCGCATCCATATCGAGCGGATATGCTCCGGTCACACCTGTCAACTCAGGCACGGGCATGTCGGTGAATGCAAATTCACCATCATTGCGGATCAATTTAGCGGGGTTCGTGCCGCCTGCAACAAACACGTCGGGCAGGGTGTCCGCGTTGCAGTCAAACACAGCAACGCCGCCGCCGACAAAATGATCCCAGCCGCCGGCGTAGGTATGTTCTGGCAGCGCGTCAGAGCGGTTTTCAAACATCGGATCGGCTATCGCAGTGCTGCTTAAACCGATGAACGCTACCAAAAACCGGATCATGCGACGACAACTTCTTTTGCGAATAACGTGTCAGTCAGTGCCGATAACGCCAAGGCCGATGCGCCACGTGCCCAAATCAAATCACCCCACGCGTGGGTCTCGACTTTGCACGGTGTCCGGCCCGCTGATAAGGTTAACGCCTGCATTTCTGCGATCACCTCTTGGCCGTACAGATAGTCATATTGCATCCGTTCGCCTGACAAGATGATCAAAGGCGGGTCGAATAATTGAATGACGTTTGACAATCCCAACGACAAAAAACGCCCCGCGCGGTTAAAGATCGTCTGCGCCGCTTTGTTCCCAGATTTCGCCTGCGTGAACAGGTTTTCCAGCATATCTTGCGGGCTTTGATCCGTGTCCAAAGGCCGACCAAGCGCTGTCGCTGCTTCCCGCGCAAGCGCATAATCGGCCAGATACGCTTCAAGGCATCCGCGCTGCCCACACCGACACAACGCACCGTCCAGCTGCACCTTCGTGTGGCCCAACTCCAACCCCATACCTTGGGCACCGCGATACAGTTGATTGTTCACAACCATGCCCATGCCGACGCCGTGTTCAATCGTGACAACGGCAAAGTTTTCCATGCGTCGTCCCGCCCCAAACCATAGCTCGGCAAGAGTTAACATATTGGCATCATTGTCGATATAAACGGGCAGCCGAAACCGTTCGGTAAACGCAGGGCCCAAGGCCACATTGCGTAACTTCAAAAATGGCGACCATAAAATCACGCCCGTGTCGTGATCTGCAATGCCCGAAACACCGATGCCCGCCGCCCGCACATCGTCCAACGTCTTGTCCGATTGCTGCAAGAGCGTGTCCATCAACGTGCCGATATCGTCCAGCAATTCGGGTGTTTCGCGACGTGAAGAGCGGTGCGATATCGTGCAATCGGCGACCATGTTTCCTGCAAAATCCGCCAAAACTGCGGTGCTATGTTGGTCCGATAATTTGATCCCGATGACGTAGTTCGCCTCTGGGATGACCTCTAATGCGACGGGCGGGCGGCCTCGACCGCTTTCGCGGGGCGCACCGGCAACTTCGCGCAGGAACCCGTTTTCGATCAAATCGGCCGTCAAAGTCGTCGCAGAGCCGGGCGATATGTCGAGCGCACGGCAAACATCGGTGCGCGCGGCTTGCCCATTTGACCTTACAAATTCGAATATCCGTTGTTTGAGCGTCTTTTGACTGGCGGTCGTCGCATGAAGCTGTGGACCGCAACCATTCCCTTGCGAAGTGGTCACATCGAAGTAAGATTCAAGCGAGTCGTCAGTCAACATAAGTTTAGTCTCTGAATAAATGAGGCCGGATTTATGCGGCTGAACTATATATTGACCGCAAAATCACGATGCGCCTAGCAAAAAATTCTAGAAATCGTGCATTTTTATTTTGACAACTAAATTAAATAGCGCAAGCTTAAGGCATCGGGATTTCCCGATCCGAATCCTTTGTCGCAAATTCGGCAGGGGGCTTGCATTATCTGGGAGGAAAACATGCATAAACACGTTATCGCAGCCGCTATTGCTGTCGCCGGTTTCGGCTCGACTGCATTTGCGCAAGACATCACCGTCGGCGTCAGTTGGTCAAACTTTCAAGAAGAGCGCTGGAAAACAGATGAAGCGGCCATCAAAGGCGCTTTGGAAGCTGCCGGTGCGACTTATATCTCTGCCGACGCGCAATCATCTTCCGCCAAACAATTGTCTGACGTCGAAAGCCTGATAGCCCAAGGCGTTGATGCGTTGATCATTCTCGCACAAGACAGCTCTGCTATCGGGCCTGCAATTGATGCTGCCGACGCCGAAGGCATTCCTGTCGTGGGCTATGACCGTTTGATCGAAGACAGCCGCGCATTCTACCTGACATTCGACAACGTCGAAGTAGGCCGGATGCAGGCACGTGCCGTGATCGAAGCAGCGCCATCGGGCCGCTACGTCATGATCAAAGGCTCGCCAACCGATCCAAACGCAGACTTCTTGCGCGGCGGTCAACAGGAAATCCTGCAAGCGGCCATCGACGCGGGTGACATCACCATCGTTGACGAAGCCTACACCGACGGCTGGTTGCCAGCGAACGCACAGCGCAACATGGAACAGATCCTGACCGCAAACGACAACGGTGTTGATGCTGTTGTGGCGTCAAACGACGGCACCGCTGGTGGTGTTGTTGCCGCGCTGACCGCGCAAGGCATGGAAGGCATTCCCGTGTCCGGCCAAGACGGTGATCACGCAGCGCTGAACCGCGTCGCATTGGGCACGCAAACCGTGTCCGTCTGGAAAGATGCCCGCGTTCTAGGTGCAACAGCTGGGGCAATCGCGGCAGAACTCGCCAACGCAAACGGTGAAAAAGTCGCAATCGAAGGCGGCGTCGAATGGACGTCCCCTGCAGGCACCGAACTGAACGCGCTATTTTTGGCGCCGATCCCTGTGACCGCTGACAATCTGTCCGTCGTCGTCGACGCTGGCTGGATCACACAAGAGGCGCTGTGCCAAGGCGTCACTGACGGTCCGGCACCTTGTAACTAAGGGTTTTCTCCCGGTTGGGGTCCGCGATCTGTCGCGGGCCCCATAGCGACACAATCCACCCCACATCTTATTGAACTCTGTCGGCCCCACTTCGCGTGCGTGGGCTCAGAACAAGAGAGCGTTATGTCTGACCAAACCAAAATCCCGCCCAAGCGCAGTTTTGTGCAAACCCTCGAGATCGACATGCGCCTGCTTGGCATGATCGCTGCGTTTATCATTGTGGCAGTCGCCTTTAATATCCTGACCGGCGGGCGGTTCTTAACGCCGCGCAATATCTTTAACCTCACGATCCAAACAGCCAGCGTTGGCATCATGGCAACCGGTATGGTTTTCGTGATCGTGACCCGCCACATCGACCTGTCTGTCGGCGCAATCCTCGCGGCCTGTTCCGCGTTGATGGCAATGACCCAAGTCCGCTGGCTTCCTGAATTTCTCGAAATCGGCCATTGGGCGATTCCGTGGATTGCGATCATGGTTGGCGTCGCACTGGGCGCGCTGATCGGCGCATTTAACGGTTGGTTAATCGGCTACCAAGGCATTCCGGCCTTTATCGTGACGCTTGGCGGGTTCCTGATCTGGCGCAACGTTGGCTGGTATCAAACCGCAGGGCAGACCATCGGACCGCTTGATCAGACTTTCATGACATTCGGCGGCATCAACGGCACACTTGGCGGACCGTTAAGCTGGGCGCTGGGGCTGGCGGCAATTGCCTTTGTTCTCTTTGCGATCTTCAAGTCTCGCCATACCAAAGCAACGCATGGCTTCCCCGTCAAACCGATGTGGGCAGAGCTGACAATCGCGGGCATCGCCGTCGCCGCTATAGCAGGCTTCATCGGCGTTCTCACGAATTACGCTGTGCCTGAACGGGTCGTCGCCCGTGATCCATCACGCTACGGCTGCGACGTCGCAGAAGGCTGCAACGCGGTTTACGGCCTTCCAATTTCGGTGCTTTTGCTGATCGGGATCGCCGCCGTGATGACGGTCATCGCACGGCGCACCCGCTTTGGGCGCTACATCTTTGCGACGGGCGGCAACCCTGATGCGGCAGAACTCTCTGGCATCAACACCCGCATGTTAACGGTGAAAATATTTGCTCTGATGGGCGCACTTTGCGCCATTGCTGCCGTGGTCGCTTCTGCGCGCCTTGCTAACCATTCCAATGACTTAGGAACGCTGGATGAATTGCGTGTCATCGCCGCAGCCGTCATCGGCGGCACCGCGTTGTCCGGCGGGATCGGCACGATCTACGGCGCGATCCTTGGCGCGTTGATCATGCAATCGCTGCAGTCAGGCATGGCGATGGTCGGCGTTGACGCGCCGCTGCAAAACATCGTCGTCGGTGCGGTTCTCGTCTTCGCCGTCTTTATCGACATCCAATATCGCAAACGCGTAGGAGCAAAATAATGGCACCTCTCGTCGAAATGAAAAACGTCTCTATCGCTTTCGGCGGTGTGCAGGCGGTCGATAACGTCTCGATCTCGCTTAATCCTGGCGAAGTTGTGGGCCTGCTGGGTCACAACGGTGCTGGCAAGTCGACGCTGATCAAAATGCTCTCGGGCGCTTATAAAATGGACAGCGGCGAGATTTGGATCAACGGCAAAAAGGTGCAGATCAACTCACCCCGCGACGCACGTGATAATGCGATTGAGACGATTTATCAGACACTTGCGCTTGCCGATAACCTTGATGCGGCGTCGAACTTGTTCCTTGGTCGCGAATTAACTAACGCGATGGGCTTTGTTGACGATGACCGGATGGAGGCCGAAACCCGCAAGATCATGGCCCGCCTCAATCCCAACTTCAAAAAGCTGAAGGAACCTGTGTCGGCCTTGTCCGGCGGGCAACGCCAATCCGTCGCCATCGCGCGCGCGGTCTATTTCAACGCGAAAATCCTGATCATGGATGAACCGACAGCGGCGCTCGGCGTTCACGAAACCGCAATGGTGGCGGAATTGATCCAAGAGTTGAAAAAGCAGGGCCTCGGCATCTTCTTGATCAGCCACGACACCCGCGAAATGATGGAACTCTGCGACCGGGTCGCTGTGATGAAAAACGGTCAAATGGTCGGCGCTGAACGTGTCGAAGACGTGACCGAAGATGATATCCTGTCGATGATCATCCTCGGTAAAAACCCAAAGGCGGCCGCATGAAATTCATCGGCCTCGACCTCGGCACATCATCCCTCAAAGCCATCCTTGTTAACGACGATCAACAAATCCTAGGCGAACACGCAGTCCCGTTATCGGTCACACGCCCCGACCGCGGTTGGTCCGAACAAGACCCGCAAAGCTGGTGCGACGCGGCCATCACGGCCCTATCCGCATTGGCCGCTAACCACGATTGCAGCGACGTCGGGGGCATCGGCCTTGCAGGGCACATGCACGGTGCGACGCTCGTCGGCCACGACGACAAAGTCCTGCGCCCCTGCATGTTATGGAACGACACTCGCAGCCATGCGCAAGCAGCCACCATGGACGGATCACCAAAATTCCGCGACATCACAGGCAACATCGTCTTCCCCGGTTTCACGGCCCCCAAAGTCGATTGGGTCCGCGAAAACGAACCCGAAATCTTTGCGAAAATCGCGAAAATCCTGTTGCCCAAAGACTACCTGCGCCTGTTCCTGACAGGTGAACACGTCTCGGAAATGTCCGACGCGGCAGGCACATCATGGCTCGACACAGGTAAACGCGACTGGTCCGACGACTTGCTCGCGGCTTGCCATTTGACCCGCGATCAAATGCCCCGCCTCGTCGAAGGATCAGCCGAATCCGGCAGGCTTCGTGCTGACATCGCGGCACAAACGGGCTTACCCCAAGCTATCGTCGCAGGTGGCGCGGGTGACAACGCAGCGGCAGCCATCGGTGCAGGCGTCGTAAAAGACGGCACCGCGTTTGTGTCGCTCGGCACCTCCGGCGTGCTGTTCGCAGCCAACAACGGCTACCGTCCGGACCCCGCAACCGCCGTACACACATTCTGCCACGCGGTCCCCGACACATGGCACCAGATGGGCGTGATCCTTGCCGCCACCGATGCGCTCGAATGGTTGTCGCGCCTCACAGGCCAATCCGCAGCGCAACTCACTGGCGACCTCGGGCAACTCCAAGCACCGTCAAAAACGCTGTTTTTGCCCTATCTTGGCGGCGAACGCACCCCGCACAATGACGCGAACATGCGTGGGCAATTCCTACATCTGGACCACGCGACCGACGCAAAAGCAGCGGCGCGCGCGGTGCTTGAAGGCGTCACATATGCCTTCGCGGACTGCCAAACGGCACTCGCCGCGACCGGAACGACAATCAAAGCAGCGCTCGCAATGGGCGGCGGAACAAAGTCGCAATACTGGCTCGACTTGATCGCCACGACGCTGAACATCCAGCTGCATCTTCCCGAAGCCGGTGATTTTGGCGCTGCATTAGGCGCTGCACGGCTCGGGATGATGGCCGCAACCGACGCGGGTCCAGACATCGCCACGATGCCGCCAATCGCCACCACTATTGATCCGAACACCGCGTTGCATGCTGCCTTTTCCGAAGGCCATGCACGCTACCGCACCGCATATACCGCACTTAAGGACCTGTAATCATGACTGACTTCTTCAACGGCATCTCTAAAATCAAATACGAAGGGCCGCAGTCTGACAATGACTTTGCTTTCCGGCACTACAACCCTGACGAGGTCGTTATGGGCAAACGCATGGAAGAGCACCTGCGTTTCGGCGCGGCCTATTGGCACTCTTTTGCATGGCCTGGTGCTGACCCATTCGGCAGCGAAACCTTTGAGCGACCTTGGTTCGGTGACACGCTCGACCTCGCGAAACTCAAGGCCGACGTCGCATTCGAAATGTTCGACATCCTCGGCGTGCCCTACTACTGCTTTCACGACGCGGACGTTCGTCCCGAAGGTGCGGACTTCGCAGAAAACACACGCAACCTCGAAGCCATCGTCGACTATTTCGCCGAAAAGCAAGAAACCACCGGAACGAAATTGCTTTGGGGCACGGCCAACCTGTTCTCGCATCGGCGTTTCATGAGCGGTGCCGCGACCAACCCTGATCCAGATGTCTTTGCGTTTTCTGCGGCGACGATCAAAACCTGCATGGATGCGACGATCAAACTGGGCGGTGAAAACTACGTTCTTTGGGGCGGACGCGAAGGCTATGAAACACTGCTCAACACCGACATGGGTCGCGAACGGCAGCAGGCCGGGCGGATGCTGCAAATGGTCGTCGATTACAAATATAAGATGGGATACAAAGGCGCGATCTTGATCGAGCCAAAGCCGCAAGAGCCGACAAAGCACCAATACGACTTTGACGTCGCAACGGTTTACGGTTTCCTTAAGGATTTCGGCCTCGAAGGTGAAGTACAAGTCAATATCGAACAGGGTCACGCCATTCTCGCGGGACATTCGTTTGAACACGAATTGGCACTTGCCCGCGAGTTGGGAATTTTCGGGTCCATCGATATGAACCGGAACGACTACCAATCGGGCTGGGATACCGACCAGTTTCCAAACAACGTGCCTGAAATGACCTTGGCTTATTACGAAGTCCTGCGCGCTGGCGGCTTCAAAACGGGCGGCACCAACTTTGATTCTAAACTTCGCCGCCAATCCATTGATCCAGAGGATTTGATCCTCGCCCATGTTGGTGGCATGGACGCTTGCGCGGCAGGCTTCAAAGCTGCCGCAGCGATGCTGGCCGACGGCAAACTCGAAGCAGCGCGTGACGCGAGATACGCTGGCTGGGAAACCGACGCGGGTAAATCACTGCTGGACAGCGACTTGAATGCGATCACGGCTCGGGTGCTGAACGAAGGCATCAATCCGACACCAAAATCAGGACGCCAAGAACGTCTCGAAAACCTAGTAAATCGTTACACATAACTCCAGCATCATAGGGTTGTCTTTTGGAAATGTGCCGGTGGCTGGCCATATTCGACTGACGACCCTTTTCCATCCAGAACTGACCATCGCGCTGCAATCAAATGGAACGTGCGCGTCTCGAACCCATTGCCGTCTGCCGTAAACTGCGGTCGCCATGCACCTTCGATCCGCATAGGTAGTCTGCTTTTTCTGACATCTGCGACGTGTTCTTGGGCGTCCAACAGCGCTGTTAATCGCGCGATAATCGGCGCGGTTTTATCACTGCGACGGCCAGCAAAAGTCACCGCAATTTCCAAATCGCCTTTCACCAGCCCCGTCACGATCAGATCGTCGCGGTTATTTTTGCGCATGACGGGGATCAAATCGACATCAATATGACAGACGGTATTCTGGAATAGACCCGCATCTTCAATCTGCGGGCTGACCGTCATCGGTGTTTGGCGATTTTCCATATATCTGATCCGAGCAGTGGCTGTTTGGACCACCATAACACTCCGAGATTAAGGAAAAGTTATCGCCACCGCGTGACTCGTCGTTCCCATGCCTGAATAACGGTCCATTCGAGGATTAAGATAAAAATAACAAAGCTTAACGCGTAGGCCATCACGTAACCAATTTCGAACAACTGAAAATAGAGGTGGATTTGAAAGCCAACGCCGTTGCTACGCCCTAAAAATTCGACGACCAAAACGATCTTCCAAATGATCGCCAAACCGTTGCGTGTCGTGGATGCGATGAACGGCCATAACTGTGGCAGCGTGACGTGTCGTAGGCGGTCGAATCGGCTCATTTGAAATGACCGCGCCATGTCATTTAATTTTGGGTCAAGTGCCCGTGTTCCTTCGCGAATTGTCGTTGCTACCATCGCCGTTTTATTCAGCGCAACAGCCGTAATCGCGGCCACTTCGTTCAAGCCAATCCACAGGTAGCACAGCACGATGACGACCAGTGCGGGGATGTTCAAAAACACAACCAACCACGCGCTAAACCACAGGTCCAACGTCCGGTTCAGACCCATCGCAATCCCGATGATCAGCCCTAGCGTCATGGCCAATCCGAATGCCGCTGCGACCCGCCAAATCGTGGCTAACAGATGCTCTGCCAACGCCCCTGATGCGGCCTCTTTTTGCATAATTTGCCAAACCGCCGCTGGCGTAGGCAATACCGTCGGGTCCGCCTTGATCAACGCCAAAATCCACCAAAATACGACCAATCCAACGATGGAAAGCACCATAATTCCGTTGGTCATTTTTGGGTTTTCTGGCGTCATAAAAACACCTTGTCACGAAACGCACATCGACCCCAAATCCAAAATGCCCACCCTTGACCTAAGTCGCATAGGCCGGATTGTCCTTGCCGCATAGGATCACGCCAATGCGGTTTTTCATGATCATATTTGCGGTACTTTGGGCCGCGACAACCACGGCAGAGCCCTTGGGCCGCGACGTTTTGGAACCCTATATCGCGCCGCCGATGGAGTTGGGCGAGCAACTAAATGACGAGGGTGTGTGGCAATTGCTCAATTCCGGCGGCGCAGAGGCAGGATATGTGTTCGAAACCGAACCTATGGCGCCGTTGCCCGGGTTTTCTGGCGCGTCGATCAACATGCTTGTGGTACTCGATCTTGATGGCCGTTTTTTGGACGTCAAACTCATTTCCCACAACGAACCGATCTTCGTATCCGGCCTCGGTGAAGCCGCGTTTCACAAGTTTTTCGAGCAGTATCGCGGCCATTCGATTTCCGACTCCCTCGTGGTCGGCTCGCCTTATGGGGCGGGCAGCGAAGGCTCCGCGCTGGTCTATTTGGACGGCGTGACAAAGGCGACGGCGTCGGTGCGCATCGCCCACGAAAGCATCCTTGCCGCCGCGCTCAAGGTCGCGCGTGAAAAGATGGGCGGCATATCCAGCGGCCCGCCTGCCTACCCAAACCCTGATTATTCCGAGGCCCTGACATGGGACGATTTGATCGCACAGGGCATCGTGACCAGAACCACATTTACTAATGCCGAAGTGGCCGACGATTTCAAAGGCACAATATGGGAATTTGATGATCCAGTAGGAAATGCCAATCCAGATGGTGTCTATCTTGATCTGTGGGCTGTTGATCTTGGCCCGCAGTCCATCGCACGCGCCGTGCTTTCGCCGAGTAGTTTCGACGAGCTTCAGGGCTTCATGGCGATCTCGACCACCGACGAGCCGATCCTGCTGATCGAGACAGGACGCCATGGACTTGTCACCGATGATTTCGTCCGAAATACCTCCCCCGATCTGATCAGCGCGGTCCAAGGTGGTTTCCCGATTGCGTTCCGCGACGCCGACATTTTCATCCAGCTTCATCCTGACCTGCCCGACGAACTCCACGACGGAGCAGCCTTGATCCTGCGGACAGATAGGCGACTTGGCTTCGATCCAACCGCTGAATGGACATTAAATATCAAGGCGTTACGCGCCCATGGCGTATTCCAACCAGAAATGGGGTCAGTCACTCTGGCCACCACGCTTTCCACCGACGACCGCTTTTTCTCACGTCCCGTCGTCATCAAAACACGCCCGCCATGGCTCGACGCACTTTATAACCGCTCCACCGATCTCATCATTCTCAGCGTGTTCCTCGTCGGCCTTGTGGCGCTTTTAGGAACGAACCTAAACCGCCTCGCGGGCCATCGCTATTTCACACCTATCCGCCTGACAATACTCGCTTTTATGACGGGTTTCATCGGGTGGTGGGGCCAAGGTCAACTGTCCATCGCCACGCCAATCGCACTGATCCGGACAGCGTTCGAAGGCGGCAGCCTCAGCTTTCTACTCTACGACCCGTTTTCACTATTCATCTGGGCGGTCAGCATCGTCGGTTTCGTCCTGTGGGGCAGGGGGCTTTTCTGCGGCTGGCTGTGCCCGTTCGGCGCGTTGCAAGAATTCGCACATCACATCGGCCGCGTCCTACGCATCGCGCAAATCGAACCATCCGCCGTATGGGATGACCGCCTGAAATGGGTCAAATACATCGTCCTCGCAGGCATGGTCGCATTGATTTTCACAGCCCCCGCACGCCTCGACAAAGCGATCGAAATCGAACCATTCAAGACCGCAATCACCACGTTCTTCATCCGCGAATGGTACTACGTGGCATACGCGGCTGGGCTTTTATTGCTTTCGATGGTCCTGTTCAAAGGCTTCTGCCGCTACGTTTGCCCGCTCGGCGCAGTCATGGCAATCGGCGGGCTCGTCCGGGGGCGCAACTGGATTGAACGCCGCGCAGAATGCGGATCACCTTGCCAATTATGTAAAGTAAAATGCAACTACGGCGCGATTAAAAAGACTGGCGAAATCCAGTATTCTGAATGCTTCGGATGCCTTGATTGCGTCACGATCCATGACAGCCCAACCCAATGCGTGCCTCTGATCCTCGCCGCGAAAGGGCGCAAACTGCAAGGAATAGCCGCCGAATGACACTGTCTCGCCGCCGTTTTTTAACCATTAGTGCCGCCATGGCCGCAACGCCTGCTTGGGCCGGACAAGAAACATGGCATGGTCGCGCTTTCGGTGCAGATGTCAGCTTAACAATCCGTGGCCCCCGCGAACCTGCACAAGCCGCCATTCATACCGCGCGGCAAATGCTAGGCGAGGTCGAGCATCTGTTCAGCCTTTTCGATGAAACATCAACGCTGTCAAACCTCAATGAAAATGGACACTTACTGCGCCCAGATCCGCGCTTTGTCACATTGATGCAAGCCGCCGATCAAGGATTTAAACAAACCAAAGGGTTGTTCGACCCATCCATCCAGCCATTGTGGAAAGCACTGGCAAGCAACGCGCCCACTGACGTCGCGAAAGCCGCTATCGGCTGGGATCGCGTCCGTTTCGACAGCACTCAGGTCACGCTCGACACGAACCAAGCGTTAACCTTCAATGGCATCGCCCAAGGCTATGCGACCGACCTTATCACCGAACATCTAACCAGCCTTGGAATGACCAACACATTGGTCAATATCGGAGAGTTTCGGGCAATTGGCGGACCATTCACGCTTGGGCTATCAGACCCAACCCAAGGCCACCTTGGCAACCGTAGCTTGCAAAACAACGCCATCGCGACGTCTAGTCCCGCAGGTCACATCATGCACCCAACTCAGGTCGCGCAATGGTCCACCGTGTCCGTCGAAGCAACCACAGCGACCACCGCAGACTACTTGTCGACGGCACTATGCCTCGCGCCATTTGATCAAATAACAGAGATCAGCAAACTGCCCGAAGTCAGCCGCATCACGCTGGTCGATTTCGATGGGAACCTGACAACGATTTAGCGTTCAGGTGCTTGGTGTGTCAGCCCGTAGCTTTCGTAAATCGCAGCAATCCGACCGTCTTGCAGCGCATAGTTAATCGCATCATCAACGGCATAGGACAGCGGGCGATAACGAAAATTCACCGCAACACCCAATGTCCATTCGCTAACCGCAAAACCGGCAAGAGGCGGCTGATGGACGGCAGAACTGTCGGACAACCCAAATTCCAGCTGGTTCAACGGTCCCATCGCGGCCATCACGTCGCCAGCATTCAGCGCAGCCATGCCGTCGGCCATCGTCGGAAATCGTCGCACATTGCTAGCCATTTGACCGCCACCAAACGAGGCAAGGTAGAAATCCGCAATTGAATCGTTCTCAACCGCAACGCTATCAAACCGGAAATACGCGGGAACAGGTTTTTCCTCGGGATAACTGTTTTTATCATAGGCGATGGCGATGGACTCGCCTGCATATTGTCCTGTAAAAACAACCTGTTCTACCCGACATTTAAACGCACTGTTGTAGGGCACGCGCATCATGACGTTGGCAATCCGCCCGCCAATAATCGCGCCTTTCCAGATGTTCGTCAGCAGATCAGCCTCTAGATTTTCGCCCGCATCCACAAAGTTGAACCGCGCTTCGACGCCAATATCTTCGGCAATGATCCGCGCGATATCGATATCAACGCCGACAGGTTTTCCACCCTGTTCCCATGAATAGGGCGGAAAATCTTCGTAGACCGCGAACAACATATGACCCTGCTCTTGGATCGCATCCATGTCCTGCCCCACGTCATCACGACCCACATTCTGTGGTCGCGCTTGGGGAACATAATCGGCACAGGGGTCTTGGGCAGCTGCTTGTCCAGCGACAAACAACCCCAGCACAAACAGACTAGAACGCAGGATCAAAGGCGGCTCCTATTGGGCAGCTGACAGGCCAATTGTCAGGGTTTCAGCGGCGGCGGCATACTTTTCGGTGGTGCCATCAATCAGGTTCGCGGCGCGGAATGCAACACTATCGGCGACAGGCGCGCCGGACATTGTTGGAATTTCGGTAGCGATTTCAGTCAATCTTGCCTTCAAGGCATCCGCATCAGCACCCGCAGGATCATCGCCAAACACGGCAAGCTGATCGCGCAAATCCGCTAATTCGTCGGCAAATTCTGCCATTGCATAGTCATCTGGACGGGTCTCGATATACGTCCGGATCGCCCAAGCAGCGTCTTGACCCAACATCTCGCCAAAGGCTGGCATCTTGTTCGATCCGTTCTGGGTGTAGCCCGTGCGGAACCGCTCAACATACCATTCGTCGCCATATTCCTCGGCCTCAAGGAACCGAAGATCAGGCGCAAGCCCGCCCGAAACGACCTCTAGCCCGTGACAACGCGCACAGTTTTGGTTGTAGCCGGACGCGCCGATTTGCAGGGCCTTGTTCCAGACGTCTTCACCAGCCGCTTCGGCGCGATAGGGGTTCTCGATCAGCCATTCGTCACCGTTTTCAGGCAGGCCCGCCGTGTTCACAGGCTGCGGGTTCACATCGCCATGGGCGTTGGCCAGCGTGGCGGCTGCAATCGTTGCAATGGTTAATGCAGAGCGGAAAGTAAGGGTGCGCATAGGGTTCTCCAAACCGGGCTATTCAAGTGTTGCGCTGATCTTATTCACGTCCGGCATGCCCGTGGTATTGGACCTTTGTTGTGGTTCGGGGGGACTGCGACCAAGGTCTTATTAGACGGCGCACGGCGACCTGTTAGCGTTTCGATATGAAAAATTTTACTCAGTATTCAGTGCTATTTTGCACCTGCTTTGGCATGTCCGCACAGGCAGAGGTCGCGTTGGACGTGACCTATCTGTCGGTGTTCGAGGCGCAGCCGCCAACGCTTTCAAATCTTGACGCGGAACCGGTCGATATCGGTGTCGCGGGCGCCCTGACAGGGCTTGATGACAACATCACGACCGGACGGTTTCTGGGGCACAACTACGCTTTGAATGTTGTGCAACTGGACGACGGTGACGACGCAATTGCGGCGGCCAAAACCGCGCTCGCAGCCTCGCCTTACTTGATCCTAGACGCGCCGCCAGCGATGCTTTTGGCTATCGCGGACCTTCCCGAAGCGGCGGATGCGATCCTGTTTAACACGTCGTCTGGCGACCTGGATTTGCGTGACAGCGCATGCCGCGCGAACCTGCTCCATACCTTGCCGTCCGATAAAATGCGCACCGACGCATTGGCGCAATTTTTCCTCACACGGCGCTGGGACGATCTGGTGATGATCACCGGAAGGCACCCCCAAGACGTGTCTTATGCAGAGGCGATGCGCAGCAGTTTAATCAAATTTGGTCTAGAATTATCAAGCGAAAAAACGTGGGAATTCGACGCCGACATGCGCCGCGCAGCGAGCCAAGAAATTCCGTTATTCACCCAAGATTTGGGCGACTACGACGTCATGATTCTCGCGGACGAGCTTCATGATTTTGGCCGCTACGTGCTGTATAATACTTGGGAAGCCCGCCCCGTCGCAGGCTCCGAAGGGTTAACAGCCGTCACATGGTCACCCGTCATCGAACAATGGGGCGCTGCACAATTGCAAAGCCGTTTCGAAGTCAAAAATGCCCGCGACATGACCAGTCAAGACTACGCTGCATGGGCGGCGATCCGAACCTTGGGCGAGGCGGTGACGCGCACAAATGCCGCAGATCCGGCGACGCTGCGCGACTACATTCTATCGCCGGAATTTGAACTCGCGGGCTTTAAGGGGCGGCCATTAACTTTTCGGTCATGGAACGGCCAACTGCGCCAACCTATCGCAATCGCACACCCACGCGCGCTCGTTGCGCAGGCCCCGCTCGACGGATTTTTACACCAAGTTAATGAATTAGACACACTCGGGCTCGACCAACCCGAAAGCAATTGTGAGGTATTCCAATGATTCGATCGCTGCTTTTGTCCACCTGCCTTGCGGCCCCCGCCTATGCCGGCGAAATCTGGGTGACGAACGAAAAAGACGACACCGTGTCCGTCATTTCCACCGAAACGCTAGAGGTCATCGCGACTTACCCGACAGGCGAAAGGCCACGCGGGATCACCTTCTCTAAGGACTTCAGCGTCGTTTATATCTGCGCCTCTGACAGCGACGCTGTGCAGGTCATGGACCCGAACACGGGTGAGATTTTGCACGACCTGCCATCCGGCGAAGACCCCGAACAATTTGTGCTGCACCCGAATGACCGGCACCTCTATATCGCCAACGAAGATGACGCGATCACGACGGTCGTGGATACCGAAACCCGTGCCGTCATCGCGCAAATCGACGTGGGCGTCGAACCCGAAGGCATGGCGGTTTCCCCCGATGGAAAAATCGCGATCACTACGTCCGAAACCACCAATATGGCGCATTGGATCGACACTGAAACGCAGGAATTATTCGCCAACACTTTGGTCGATAGCCGTCCGCGTCACGCAGAATTTGTCAAAGACGGCGAACAGATGTGGGTCAGTTCCGAAATCGGCGGATCAATCACCGTTTTTAATACCGCAGACCAAACTGAACTTGGCAAGATCCGATTCGAAGTCCCCGGCGTTCACCAAGATCGCGTGCAACCCGTCGGTTTTGAATTCACCGATGGCGACACCCATGCTTTCGTGGCACTTGGACCGTCGAATCACGTGGCCGTCGTAAACGCCGATACGCTCGAAGTCGAAGATTACATCCTCGTCGGCCGCCGTGTGTGGCACATGGCATTCAACGCGGACAAAACGCAGCTGTTCACCACAAATGGGGTGTCCGGCGACGTGACAGTCATCGACGTCGCATCGCGCGAACCGTTGCAGTCCATCAACGTTGGTCGCTTCCCCTGGGGCGCTGCGTTCCGCCCGTAACTGTCAACGCTGTGCACGGCTTGTGCACGCGTTGTGCACGCAAATCACATATCGTTTTTGGAGCAAATTCATGAAGAAATCACTAATCGCACTCACGACAATCATGGCGCTCACCGCCGCCGCCTACGCGCAAGATGCGACCCCAACTTATGGCGCCGCGGGCGTCTTATCGGGCAATAATAAAGAAGATTTGCCGCCCATCATCCTGTCCTCTGGCGAACCCATTTCAGCTGCGCCGTGGGTGCTCAAATCGGGCACATATTACGAATTCGAAATCCAAGGGGACGGCTCGCAAGAACTCGCGCTGGTTGGCCCGGAATTCTTCCACGCAATCTGGATTGACGAGATCGTTGTCGAAGGTTTGGAAATCAGACCTCTTGGCCTTGATAGCATCGAGTTCGACGAGGCGGGTGAGATGGAAATCGGCTTTGTCGCGATCAAGCCGGGCGCATATTACATGAAAATCCCTGGCACGACTGGTGAAACACAACGTGTTGAAATCAAAATAGAATGAACGGCCTGCGGGTCTCGAACCTCAGCTATCAGTTTGGTGAAAAGACCGCGTTGGACAACGTGGGCTTTTCGCTTGATCAAGGCGATTTTTGTGCCCTTCTCGGCCCGAATGGCGCTGGTAAATCCACGCTATTTAACCTGCTCACGCGGCTATTCGTAGCGGGGCAGGGGCAGATTAGTATCGCGGGTCATGACCTGCAAAAAGATCCGCGTGCAGCCCTCGCAACGCTGGGAATCGTGTTCCAACAAACGACGCTTGATCTCGATCTGACGATCCTACAAAATCTGCGCTATTTCGCGGCATTGCACGGAATTTCTGGTCGGGATCGAAATAGACGCATTGGACGCGTTCTCGACCGGATGCAAATCGCTGATCGTGCCGGTGAAAAGGCGCGTACCTTGAACGGTGGTCACAAAAGACGCACCGAAATCGCCCGCGCATTACTCCATGATCCCAAGGTGTTACTGCTCGACGAGCCCACTGTCGGCCTCGACGCAGCGGCGCGTCAGGCGATCACAAACCACGTTCATTCCTTGTCCAGCGACGGTACAACAGTCCTGTGGGCTACTCATCTTGCGGATGAAGTTTGGCCGGATGATCGGCTGATAATTCTGCATAATTCGCGCGTTCTCGCTGATGGTCGCGCCAAAGATATTTGCGGCGGGGATACCCTTGAAAATCACTTTTTGCGGGTGACTACATGACGCCGTATCTCACTGTTCTTGTTGCGATAATCACACGCGAGGCGCTGCGGTTCGTCCATCAACGCGAACGATTCATCGCGGCGCTTGTGCGCCCGCTTGTGTGGTTACTCGTATTCGCGGCAGGTTTTCGAGCCGCATTAGGCTTGAGCATCATCGCCCCATACAAAACCTATATCACTTACGAGACCTATATTGTCCCAGGATTGTGCGGAATGATCATGCTTTTCAATGGGATGCAGTCTTCCCTTAGCCTCGTCTATGACCGCGAAATGGGGTCGATGAAGTTGCTATTAACCAGCCCATTACCACGTTGGTGGCTATTGATTTGCAAGCTTTTGGGGGCGACGGCTATTTCCATCCTGCAAGTTTACGCGTTCTTAATCATTGCAGCGTTATTTGGGATCAAAATGCCAGTGGCAGGCTATGTCACGGTTTTCCCAGCGTTGATCGTTGCTGGCGTCATGTTAGGCGCGTTGGGATTGCTACTATCAAGCTTTATCAAACAGTTAGAAAACTTCGCAGGGGTAATGAACTTTGTCATCTTCCCAATGTTTTTCATGTCGTCCGCTCTTTACCCACTGTGGAAAATGGCGGAATCTTCAGAACTTCTTTACACAATTTGTGCTATCAACCCGTTCACACATGCAATCGAACTGATCCGCTTCGCGCTTTACCTAGAATTCAATGGAATGGCACTGGTTTGGACCGTGCTCGCGGGGGTAGTATTCACGGTGGCTGCACTCTGGGGCTATAATCCTGCACGGTCGGGAATACGTCGCAAGGGCTGACCCTTTCTATGACCATAGGAGGAGTGAATTCGTGGTGAGTATCTGCTAATATGTTCACTATGAAACATCTTATTTTACCGTTTATTTTCATCGCCTCCCCTGCGTTTTCTGAGGAATCAGAAGACCTTGGCACGTTGAACCCTGATGAAATGACATGGCAGAAATTCGTGCAAGACGCCGAAAATGGCGATACTGGCATGGTGGTTTGTTCGATGGGCTATGCGCTGACGAAATCCGGCGACCACGATGCCGCGCGGACGCTGTTCCAAAACTGTGCTGAGGATGGTTACACGGCTGCAATGACGTGGATGAGCCAGCTGGATAACAACGGTTTGGGTGGCGACTATGACCCTGACGCTGCCGCTGAATGGGATCGTCGGGCGGCTGAATTGGGCGATCCGGTCGGTAAATTTAACTATGGAATCAACCTGATGCGCGGACATGGTGTCGCGCAAGACGAAGCGTTGGGGCGGCAATTTGTTGACGATGCTGCCGACGCGGGTTTGCCAATTGCACAGCGGTTGGCGGGTGCGGACTATGACCTCGACGAGGTCACGCCAGATGCGGATAACTGGAAATACGCACCTTTATTCTAGGCGATTTTTGCTGGCGATCCGGACAATGCAACCACGCGGTCCGCCAGTGCGTGTGCCTCTTGCGCGATGTGGGTCACAAGTATCGTGGCCACGTCATAGCTGTCGCGCAACTGGCGAAACAGGTCCATCATTTCGGCTATCAATGATGGGTCGAGGGACACAAATGGCTCGTCCATAAGCAACAAAGCGGGGCGCGCTGCAAATGCTCTGGCAAGTGATAGGCGGCGCTGTTGACCAAGCGATAGCTTGAGCGGATAGTCATCACCGCGCCCTTGTAGGCCCACCTCTGTTAACGCATTTTCTGCGGCTTTCTGGTTAACGCCTGTTGTGATGGTGATGTTGTCACGGACACTGCGCCACGGCAGCAGGGTTGGTTCCTGAAACACCATCGCGACTTTGCCGTTTACGCTGCAGGTGCCGTCAAAACCATTTTCCAGCCCGGCAATCACGCGCAACAGCGATGACTTGCCGATCCCCGACGGCCCGACGAGTGCAAGCGTTTCGCCCCGCGCCACTGACAAGTCAATTTGCCCAAGGACTTGTGTCTTACCATAAAACAGGGATTGAAGGTGCAAAGATAGGACGGATAACTCCGCCCTATCAATGGCTTGCGTGATAATCATTAGCTACCGCTTTGCACGAACGTACCAGCGGGCAGTTCACTTGCGTCGCCAAGTAGTTCTGCGCCGCCGAGATCATACATCAATGTCAGCATCCGGCTTGCCGCGTCTTCGTCGATTGGTCCCGGCGCAGGGATGCCTGCTCGAAATCCGGCCACCAATGCGGCAAATTGCGCATCGTCGTTGGCATTCATGTTCTCGCGTAGGCGGTCCCATTCGGCGTCGTCTGTGGTTAACAGGTCTTTCGCGGCACGCGACGCGGCAGTCAGTCCGTTAACCAAATCGGGGTGATCGCGCAGCATTTCGCCATGTACAACGTAGCCCAGCAGGGGCGTCTCTGGATCAAGGCCAAGGTCGATCGCTGCGTCTTCGACGCTGACCAAAGTCCGCATCCCGCCGGCTTCCATTTTTGCACCGAAGTGCCAGAAATTGATCGCCGCATCCAACTCGCCGCTCATCGACGCGCCAAAGATCAGCGGCGGTGCACCGAAAACCTGTTCGGTGTCATCGGCGAGGTTCATATCGTGGTTTTTCTCGGCGTATGCTTGCAAAATTAACCAACTCTTATCCAATGGTCCGCCTGCAATGCCGACCTTTAAACCTGCGAGGTCGCTCAGGTTTTGCGCGGTGCTATCGCCAGGCACCATGATGCCGCCGACGGCCTTGGAATAGGGGATGAAAACAAAGTCTTTGCCCGCCGCGCGTTGCCGCGCAACCCAAAGCCAATCGGACACGATCACATCGGTTTCGCCCGCTTGAAATGCGATCTGCGCCGCTGCACTTCCGGCGACGCCGTCCACCTCTAGGTTGAAACCGTTGGCCGTATCAAAGCCGTGATGCTTGATCGTGTTCATCTCCCAATTCACGGTGCCGAATTTCAGAACGGCGGCCCGAATTGTCGGGGTTTCAGCCCATGTTGCGGTCGCGAAACAGGCGGCGACAACCGCGCCGCTGATTGCTTTCATGAATGTCATTGCTCTCTCCCTGATTGGCGTCAGCCTAGCGATTTGTACGTGTGCGGGAATACGACCAAAGGCGGGGTAGGGTGCGAAAATCTAACACGTCAAGGTTGAAAGGGTCGTACGACGAAGGGCCTATATCTTTGAAACGACCATCTCGCGAATACTGCCCGTGGATCAGTTTGCGACGGGTCGCGGCTGAGATCGAATTGGAATGGCAAAGGGAGGAGCCGAAGATGAAGAGGTTCGTAATCGCCGTCACCGCAGCGCTTGTGACAGCAAGTTTCGCACAGGCGCAAGTGACCGAAGAAATGCTGCTGAATGACGCCGCATCCACCGAGGATGTGCTGACAAACGGCATGGGGCGCGACCTACAAAGGCACTCTCCGCTTGAGATTTTAAACAGAGATAACGTCGCTAACCTTGTTCCAGCGTGGGCTTTTTCGCTGGGTGGTGAAAAGCAGCGCGGGCAAGAAACGCAGCCGATTATTTACGATGGCGTGATGTATATCACGGGGTCATATAGCCGGATGTATGCGATTGATGTGATGACTGGCAAAGAGCTGTGGCAGTACGACGCCCGCCTGCCTGAAGGCATTCTGCCATGCTGTGATGTGGTGAACCGTGGGGCCGCGATTTACGGCGATAACGTCTATTTCGGCACACTTGATGCGCGAATCGTCGCGTTAAACCGGATGACGGGCGACGTCGTCTGGAACAAGAAAATCGACGATTATAAGGCGGGCTATAGCTACACTGCTGCGCCGCTGATCGTGGACGGTTTGGTGATTACCGGCAACTCTGGCGGTGAATTCGGCATCGTTGGTCGGGTTCAGGCGCGTGACGCGGAAACCGGTGATCTGGTTTGGGATCGCCCTGTGATCGAGGGTCACATGGGCATGCTGAACGGCGAAGAAAGCACGATGACCGGCACACTAAACGAGACGTGGCCGGGTGATATGTGGAAGACGGGCGGCGGTGCGACGTGGCTTGGCGGGTCTTATGATGCGGACACCGATACGCTTGTGTTTGGCACTGGCAACCCTGCGCCATGGAACAGCCATCTGCGCAATGCTGGCACGCCAACCGAAGGTAACGCAGGTGACAATCTGTATGCCGCGTCCCGTCTCGGGATTGATCCGGCGACTGGCGAGATCAAATGGCATTTCCAGACAACACCACGCGAAGGCTGGGATTATGACGGCGTCAACGAAGTTGTGTCTTACACCGACCGCGAAGGCAACGCACGCTATGCGACGGCTGACCGGAACGGATTCTTCTACGTATTGAACCGCGAAGATGGTGCATTTGTATCGGCGGCCCCATTCGTGAAAGATATCACATGGGCCGACGGGATCGACGAAAACGGCCGTCCGATCTTTAACGAAGACAACCGTCCGGGCAATCCGGCTGATGCCGCTGATGGCAACCGCGGCGATGTCGTGTTCTCGTCCCCGGGTTTCTTGGGTGGCAAGAACTGGATGCCAATGGCGCATTCGCCTGCAACGGGCCTGTTCTACGTGCCGTCCAACGAATGGGGCATGGATATCTGGAACGAGCCGATCACTTATAAGCAGGGCGCGGCCTATCTTGGCTCTGGTTTCACGATCAAGCCGAATTACGAAGACCACATCGGATCACTCAAGGCGATGGACCCCGATACAGGCGAAGTTGTGTGGGAATACCAGAACCCAGCGCCACTGTGGGGCGGCGTGATGACGACGGCTGGTGGTCTCGTGTTCACAGGCACACCAGAGGGCGAATTCATCGCGTTTGATGACACCACTGGCGAGCAGCTTTGGTCATTCCAGACAGGGTCCGGCATCGTTGGACAGCCCGTCACGTGGGAACAGGACGGCACGCAGTATGTGACCGTGATTTCCGGCTGGGGTGGCGCTGTGCCGCTTTGGGGTGGTGAGGTCGCACAGACTGTGAACTACCTGAACCAAGGTGGCCTGCTGTGGACGTTCCGTCTGCCTGAGCAATACGCGTCTGCTAACTAACCTCCCGGTTGATAGACGCTACTATAGGCGCATCCTTTGTGGTGCGCCTATTTTTTTGGAACGATGGTGGTGCCGGGGATTGTTGTTTTCGGCTTTGCACCTGACCGCGACACCATCATGCCGGCGAGGATCAAGGCGACACCAGCGATCCGTGCGGTTGTATTGCCAGCCATGCCAAGCGCCATATCGACGATCACGCCAGAAATCATCTGACCTGCGATAATCAGCATCGCGGTTTGTGCCGCGCCGATTTTCAGAATTGCCCAGCTTGATGCCGCGATAAAGATGAACCCGATAGGCCCGCCAAGGTATGCCCACCATGGCGCGCCCCACGGATCGCCAGCGAACAATCCGCCGATAGCGATGCCGACGACGGTCAAGAACGCGAACCCAACAACGTGGTTCCAGAAGGATGAATGCAGGGCCGAGGTGAACATCGACAGGCTGCCATTCAATTGGCGGCTCAGTGACACCAGTACCCCTGCCAGAACGGCTAATGCGGCATATCCCAACATCTATGCGCCTCCGAAAAAGATCAGGACGATGGACCCGGACAGGATCAACGCCAATGCGATCATATCGCGCGCAGTCGGGTCGCGTTGTGGCAAGCCCATCATGCCCCATTTATCCGCGACCAAGCTGAACACCATCTGACCTGCAAGGCCCAAGGCAATCGTGCCGGAAATCGCGAGTGCAGAGTTCATCGTGGCCGAGGTTAGCATCACGGTAAAGGCGCCTGATATGCCGCCCAGATACGCCCACCACGGGATTTTCGCCTCTGGCTTGGCGATCTTGGGGCGGAACACCAGCAACACGGCAATCGCGAGGATTGATCCGGTGATATGTGGCACCCAAGAGGCGAATAGCAGCGACCCTGTCACGGCTAAGGTCCCGTTGAACCACACCATCAAGGTCAGCAAGCCGCCGGTGACAAAAGCGCCAATAAAATCGAGCAATCGAGGGGGGGATATATCTGACATGGCGCAACATCTGCCCCTAATTTCCAAGCGGCGCAAGTAGGCGTTGACTCTGCTCTAGGCCCGCTTATAAGCCGCCATTCATTGGTGTTGGTGGACCTAGCAATAGGAACCCTGTCATTCCGGCGAAATCCGGGAAAAGGACAACGCCCTTCATGCCCTTCGGGGCGACTACAACGAAGGAGATCAGCGTATGACTAAACGTACCGCTGCCAAATACAAAATTGATCGCCGCATGGGCGAAAACATCTGGGGTCGTCCTAAGTCCCCAGTAAATCGCCGCGAATACGGCCCAGGCCAGCACGGTCAGCGCCGTAAAGGTAAATTGTCCGACTTCGGTATCCAGCTGCGCGCTAAGCAAAAGCTGAAAGGTTACTACGGGGACCTGACCGAGAAGCAATTCCGTCGCATCTACGCCGAAGCTGAGCGCGTAAAAGGCGATACAGGCGAAAACTTGATTGGTTTGCTTGAGCGTCGTTTGGATGCGGTTGTTTACCGTGCCAAGTTCGTTCCAACAATCTTTGCTGCGCGTCAGTTCGTGAACCACGGCCACGTGACTGTGAACGGCAAGAAAGTGAACATCGCTTCTTACCGTGTGTCCGAAGGCGACGTGATCGAAGTGCGTCAGAAGTCCAAGCAGCTGGAAATCGTTCTCGTGGCGTCCCAATTGCCAGAGCGCGACGTGCCTGACTACATGGCCGTTGACCACAGCAAAATGACTTGTGAATTCACACGCGCACCAGGTCTTGGCGATGTGCCATACCCAGTGACGATGGAACCAAACCTCGTGGTCGAATTCTACGCGAAGAACTAATCGTTCTTCAGATGATTTATGGAAAGGCCGTAGCATTTGCTGCGGCCTTTTTGTTTTGGCGCGTCTAGCGGTCAGTCGCACCTTTGCCCGCGATGATCTTGTCACGAAACTTGGCGATCCGGTTGATGCGCGTGGTCGATTGCTTTGCGCCGTTCAGATTGAACAAATAGCTTTTCTGTCGACCGGGCGTCAGCGCATGGAAGGCTTCGGCCAGTTCAGGATCGCTATCCAGCGCCTCGGACAGTTCTTCTGGCATATCCGGCTGGTTGGTGGGGGCGGGGGCCTTGATGCCGCGCTCTGCGTAGCCCATCGCCTCTGTGAGGTAGGTTTTGATGATCGTGGACCGCTCTGCGACCTGCGCGTGCGAGGTAAAGCGGATCATACCCGCCGTCGCCGTATTTGGTCCTTGCCTTTCAAGGACGCCATCGGGGTCTGTCATCAGCCCCGCGTTAAAAAATGTCAGCCTGAAATCATCACGGAACGCGCCGATAATCGCGATGTTGCGGCGAGCATGAACGTAGCAGGGGTGGCCCCATTTGACGGTCTCATTGCAGCCAGTCGCGTTCAGGATGTCACGCAACGCGAGCAGTCCCGCCTGCCACATCATCACCGAACAGTCAGGCGTGTCAAAACGCGCACAGCGATCACAGCCCTTGGCAAAGAAATCTTCGATATCAGTGATCATAAACCATCCTACCAAAACCATGTTGGGGCAGGGTAGCACTGTCACGATAAAATGCGAGAAAGAAGGTTTGGTGGAGCCTAGCGGGGGCTACACGTTTGAGGGTGATGCGCCTTTCTGTATTGCGTTTCAGTGCGTTAGGTATCACAGATTGGTCAATGAAGTTGGTCAATGAGTGTCCAAAATGGCGGTGAAGTCCAATCGTAGTGAGCGACTCTTACAGTTAAAAGGTAACGTGTTTTGGTATCGACAGGGGGTGCCTAAAGCAGTCCACAAGTTGATCGGTGGCCCGAAGTTTTTGACGATCAATCTGCTTACATCAGACGTTGCTAGAGCCAAGTCCAAGAGAGATGAGATCGAAGCTGTGACAAGGGTTCAGTTCCGTGACATCGAAGCTGGTCGTAGGGTTGAGTTGGAGTTGCTGGGTCAACCTTTAGGCAAGCAGCGGGACAGGCTTTCTCCGACTGAGCGTGGAGTGGTTACACGGGAAGCTTGGATAGATGCTAAGGATAACGGTGATGAAGAAGAGCTGTCCCTAATCATTGATGCTGCGGAGGCTGAAGCGTCTTCGTTAAGGCCAGCACGTCGCAAAGCCTTTGAGGATGCGATGTTAGGTCGTGTGAGAGCTGACTATCACGTTGATGCATACCTCAGTACAGCGGGGCTGACATCTAAGACTGCGAGTGAACGACAGGGGTTGATCCGTATGTTCGCTGACTGGTGTGAGCGCAGTAAGCAGTCACTTGCTGATGTGGATCGGCGCTTGGCTGGACGTTACATGAACGCTGTTCTTGATGATCTGCATCCTGCGACGCAACGGAAGCGTCTCACTGCGTTGCGGCAGTATTGGATTTACCTCGCAAGGCGTGGACACGTTAGCTTGCCTGTGGGGGAAGCCATGACGTCAGGCTGGCCATGGAATGACCAAAGAGTTGTAAAGCGAGCAACCCGCGTTGAGCGAGGCGCAAAGCCGCAACGCGAGCGGTCGTTCACTGACGCTGAGATCGGAAAACTGCTGAACACCACCTTCCCCCTCGCTTCAGATTGGGAAGACCTGATGAAGGATGCGCTACTGGTGTCTTTGTATTCGGGAATGCGGCAGGGTGAAATCATGACCTTGTGGGTCGAAGAAGTCGTGTTTTCAGATGGTAAGATGCTCTTTGATATTCAGCAGGGGAAAACGGAAGCCGCTGCAAGGAAGGTCCCCGTTCATAGTGAACTGGTCGACATCATCAAGCGTCGTACCCTCGGGAAGGGGCCTCAGTCGTTGGTGTTTCATGAATTGACAGGTTCACAGAACCCGCCTGACAAGTACGGGAAACGTTTCAAGCGTTGGCGGGAAGCCGTGGGGGTGAGTGATATGCAAGCTAACACTCGGCGCTCTCTTGTGAACTTTCACTCTGCGCGGCGCTGGTTCACAACGAAGGCGCGTCACGCTGGTGTAAGCAAAGAAACGATTGGCGATGTGGTAGGACATAAACCAGACAAGCGAGACATCACGTTTGGAGTTTACACGCAGGGAGCGTCAGTCGAACAGCTTGTGGCCTGTGTGGAAGCTGTGCGGCTAACGACGACATCAAAGAGCTGATATGGTTGTGGGGAGTGGTCGTCTAAATGATTTTGACTAACAGGTAAGGTGCCAGTTACCGTTCTGTGAAGGCAGTGCTGAGGGGGCGTTTGTTTACCCCCTCCATATAGAGATAACTCCACACAGGACTGCCTTATGACAACTCAGACAACCCTTGCGGCAGGGAAGATTTGCCGCGACCAAAACCTGTCGTTCCGTCACGCTGGATTGCGGCTTGATCGTGACCACATCAGAACGCTAGCCGCTGTATTAAAGCGAGGACGCGAGCTTGATCCCATCACAGCTTGGCGGGAACAGACTGACGAAGGTGTGCTCACTGGGCGCACTGTTTTGCTAGACGGTGCTCACCGTATGGCAGCATACGCTAGCCTAAAGACACAGCGTGAAATCCCCATCACGATCTTTGAGGGAACGAAGAAAGAGGCTTGGAAGTTAGCTGGCTTGCAAGGATCAAAGGCGTCACTACCGCTTTCGGTTGCGGAGCGAACCAACATGGCTTGGCGAATGGTTTTGGAGTTTGGTTATCAAATGTCGAAAGCTGAGATCACCCAATCATCGGGTGTGTCGGACAAAACCGTCGCAATCATGCGCAAACGGCGCAAGGTGTTCGCTGCCAACAACGATGCTTCCAGCGATGACGCAGCCAAACAACCGACAGGCATATGGTGGCAAGATCGAAGAGAAGAAATGGGTAACTTTGATCCGATGTCTGATGAGCAGCGGGAGGTCAAGGCCACTGCAATCAGCAAAGAGTTACGGCGGGTTGTCGGTATGACGCCTCGGCAGGATTGGGAGTTGTTTGCCCTGTCCATCGGTTACGCTTTCCCTACACACATTGCCTCGCTTGCACAGTGGCACCTAGGCGCTGATTGGTTAGAGGAACAAGAAGAGGCTGTCGCTGACTGGACGGGTGCCATGGGGGACGAAGAGAACACTGACTTCTAGCTGAATGTAGCGCTGGCCTATGACATCATTAAGGTGTGTATTTACATAGGCCAGTTGCATCTCATGTTTTTTCGGCAGCAAAATTCTGTTGGGTCAATCTAACATGTAGCGCCGCAACTTACCCCCCCTCCACGCCCCCAACGAGGCTCATAGGGCGCATCTCAATGAATTTGGCGTAAGGACTGGCCGCTGAGATGTTGTGCCGCTCACAGTCTTGTCTGAACGCCCTGTGGCTGCTGGTCTTACCTTGTGTTGTCTCACAGGCCTTGGTCATGTGAGGCAGTGTCATTCGGGCGTGACTGAGTCTCATAAGAATGGGTATTGACCTTTTGAGGCACTTGTCTCACTACATGTCTCATATGAATGTGGAGCAACGATCATCATGATCATCGGATACGCACGTACTTCTACTCTCGACCAGACAGCAGGACTTGATGCCCAGCACCGTGACCTCACCACAGCAGGGTGTGACCGCATCTTCTCTGAACAGGTGTCATCAGTAGACAAGGACAGCCGGACAAAGCTGGCTGATGCCTTGGACTTCATTCGTGAAGGGGACACGCTGGTCGTGACCAAGCTGGATCGTCTGGCTCGGTCTGTTGCGCACTTGCTGGACATCCAGAACACCATCATCGCCAAGGGCGCACATCTTCGCATCCTCGGCCTTGGCGTGGACACAGCAACACCCACTGGGAAGCTGATGCTGACGATGCTGGGTGGCATTGCTGAGTTTGAACGCGAGATCATGCTGGAACGGCAACGTGAGGGCATCGCGAAGGCCAAGGCCGCTGGCAAGTACAAGGGACGTCAGCCAACTGCAAAGGCCAAGACAGACGAGGTACTTAAGATGAAGCAAGCAGGTGCAGGTGCGACCGAAATCGCCAAGGCGCTGGGCATCGGACGAGCCAGTGTCTACCGGATCATCGCTGATGTTGATGTCGCTTGAGGGCATCGGGGGGATTTTGTTTTTTAAATCTCTTTAAACAAATGTTGAGGTCTGGCGCATCGAAGGCCTTCAAAAGAGGGAGGCCTGCTCGCTGGGCTTTAGTTGGATTAGGCCGTTGATTAACCACGTTTCGGGGTACATGGAGTGAGTTCCCATGGCGAAATACAAACCGCGTTTGGGAAGCACCTCACCGAATTGAATTGCCATTCTTTCCAGAGCACTCTGCTCGCCGTATTCGTTCGACCATTTGAAGTAGGTGGCTTCGGTCTCCCAGTCCTGACAAGTACCCTTCCGATCTCCATCATCCGTTCGATACACGTACCTGAATTCGTAAGGACATGCTTTCGCAGGTACTATCGGCTTTGGAATGAACATGTCTTCTTGGTTATGCAAAGCATCAATTTTGGCCTGCTGCATTGCAAGCTTCTCCGGAGGCTTGGGAACGATCTTGAAGTCCAAAATTTCAGGCTGCAGCAGCGCTAGAGATCGACCGGCTTCGAGTTCTGCATCGAGGCTGGTTACAATGTGGCGATCTAGCAACGGGCGACGTTCGGAAGTTTTAACGTGCCCATGTATTGAAAGTGTTTGACTGTTTACATGCCTACTTTCACCGCGTGAGTCGTTGCGCGGCAGACGCCAATCAAACCTAACTTTGTCCCATCGCTTGAACCGCTTACCGTCCTCTAGAACGCGAAAGGAAACGGGGTAGAGGCGCAACCAGTTACCATACAGATCGACCCCTGCGCAGCAAACGGTCTCCCCATTCTTTATGCCTATGACGGGAGCAGCTTTAATGAGAACTATGGCTTCAGTGGTACCTGAGCTAAGTGTTGGTGCACTCTGCAATTCCATGACGGACACCTATATGCGACAATTCAATGTCAACTCGTTGAGAAAGGGCGTCCGCAACTATGGACCGATGACAGTCGCTATGGCAACGCTCAAAACACAGCAAACAAGCGCCACCTGCTCTTACCGTGGGAAGAAGTGCCTCCAAGGCGTCTTGCGTACTTGATAGCTTCATGTGCTCTCCGAAGATGCGCCGAAAACCCTTCATGTCTCCAGCCCTCGCAGCTTGTCTCCCCGGCTTAGGATCGCCCAGAGCTCTCACATGTGTGTACGAAATCCCAGCATCCTCCAGCGCAAGGCCAAGAGCGGTCTTTGAGAAACCCTTCTTGCGTGAAAGGGGGAGTTCTCGAACGTCGATCAATGATTTTATTCCGGCGTCGCGTAGCGTTTCAATGAAATCCTGAATGTTGGCGCCTTCGTATCCGATTGTTGCCAGCGTCACCTTCGGCGAGTTGTCGTACATTATCTGCTTCCTGTCGTTTTGTGGCGCTACACCATCTTCATGCAGAGCTTAGACTAGCTAGGGTATAGTTTGCGAACCAAGTTTCCTGTCATGGGCGAGATCAGGCGCAGTAGTAGTGTGGGTACATCAACGGGTCGATAAGCATGGTCAATGAATGTGGTCAATGCTGGTCAATGATTTGCTGTAAGCCATTGATTTATATGGGGTTGGTGGTGATGGTGGAGCCTAGCGGGATCGAACCGCTGACCTCCTGCATGCCATGCAGGCGCTCTCCCAGCTGAGCTAAGGCCCCATCACATGCGGATATTGCCGCAAGGGTGCAACGTATGTTGCGTGCTGCTGTCTATGCAGCGTGGCGGGCGAGATCAAGATCAAAAATCCCGCCCATCACGAAAATCTTTTAACGCGGACTAGTCGTCGTTGTCGTTGGTCGCAACGTCGGCCAATTCTTCCAATGACACAGTGTCATCGTCGTCATCTTCCAACACGTCGTCGCCGAGATCGACGTCATCGTCGTCATCCTCGTCGTCGTCATCAAGCACCAGATCGTCTTCTTGATCCTCGTCCTTGGTTTTCATCTTTTTGGTCTGCGCATCTTCGGCATCAGCAACCATTGTCCGTGTCTTGCCGGTTTCAACAGGCACTTCTTTGCCTGTGTACGGGCTGATCACCGGGCTGGCGTTCAAATCGTAGAAGCGTTTGCCGGTTTCGGGGCAGAGGCGCTTTGTGCCCCACTCTTCCTTAGGCATAGGCTATTCCTTATAAATCTGGTCGTGCTCTTGCAGCGGATCGCTGCCAACTGCCATAAGCGAACAGGAGTGTCAAAGCCTTTGGCATATGTCAGCAACGGAACCACCGATATGGGCCACCATACTCTGCATGGCAACCCCCCGATTGAGGTGGCTTTGCGGCGCTCTGCAACCGCAAAACGGCTGTCTTTGCGGGTCTCGCGGCTGGATGGGCGCGTGACACTGACGATTCCCAAGCGGGCGCGGGTGAAAGAAGGCGTCGCATTTCTTGAAGACCGCGAATCATGGCTGCGCGGGCATCTGTCCCAGATCCGCGATTTACACGTGGTTCAGGCAGGCGGCACCGTGCCTTTTGCGGGGCGGGCGCTGCCTGTGATTGTGGGGCAGGGTAGGCGGGCGAGCTTGACCGACGACGCTTTATTCGTACCCGATGCGGCGACGGCAGGGCAAAAGGCCCAAGCGGTGCTGAAAACCAAAGCCCGCGACGCATTGGCCGAAGCCTCTGATCGCTATGCCGCACAAATCGGCAAGACGTATGCGCGACTGTCCTTGCGCGATACGCGGTCGCGGTGGGGGTCGTGTTCGTCGAAGGGGACGCTGATGTATTCGTGGCGGCTGATTATGGCCCCACCTGCGGTGCTGGACTACGTTGCGGCCCACGAGGTCGCGCATTTGGCACAAATGAACCATTCGCCCGCGTTCTGGGCCGTGGTTGAGCGGATTTATGGCGATTACGCGCCGCCCCGCAATTGGTTGCGTGAAAACGGGGATCAATTGCACCGCGTGCAGTTCGGCGATTGACGCTGCTTTCGTTTGTGATCACAAATAGCCCATGATAACACCACGCGCCCTTGACCCGACGACCGCCGCCCATGAACGGGTGTATCGCGCGTTGCGAACCCAAATTATGCACGGAGAAATCGCGCCCGGTGCGGCATTAACGCTGCGCGGGATCGGCAAGGATTTCGGCGTATCCATGACGCCCGCCCGAGAAGCAGTACGCCGTTTGGTCGCCGAGGGCGCGTTGTTCCTGTCGTCGTCGGGCCGAGTCTCTACGCCAGAGCTGTCAAATGACCGCATCGAAGAACTCGCGTCATTACGGGCGATGATTGAACCTGAGCTGGCCAGTCGTGCGCTGCCTCGTGCGCATTTCGCGCTGATCGAACGGCTTGAGGCGATTAACCATGGTGTCAGCCAGATGGTCGCGCGGCATGATGCGTCGGGCTATATCCGCATGAACCTCGAATTCCACCGCACGTTGTATCTGCGCGCGCAGGCACCTGCGATGCTGGCGGTGATGGAAACCGTGTGGTTGCAGCTCGGGCCGACGATGCGGGCGCTCTATGGGCGGTTGAACCGGACCGAACCGCCCTACCACCACAAGTTGATTCTCGCGGCGCTCAAAGCCGGTGACGAGCCGGGATTGCGCCTGTCAGTTCGCACAGACGCGACCCAAGGGTTGCGGATGTTAAAGGCTTAAGCGGCCAAAAACTGACGCGGCGGGACGGTCACATCGGGACGCAGTGCGGCCCTGATCTGATTGTGAAGCACAGTGCTGTCGAGATCCAATGCGGTCTTCAACTCTAGCAGAAAATCGTTCTCGCGTGGGCCGATCTCGCCGTTTGCGACAGCCACATCAACGCAGCCGCGCATCATTGTATCGCGTTCGATCCGCGAAAATGGGGCCATAATGCTGAGCAAATCTGCGGTTTCGGCCTGATGGGCATATTTCGCAGTGATCATGTTTTGGCTCACAGATTTACCGGTCAAGTTTTTATAAGACCGCAAAAGGGCCTGCATCGCGGTCTGGCTGATCTCGCCGTTCAAGCGGGCCGTATGGAACAACGTCGTCAGCAGCGTTTCTTCGAACATCGGCGTCGCGGGAACCGAAGGGACGACGATTTCATCGACAGCAGGGCTGCCACGCTTATGCAAAATCGCGAATAAAACCAACAGGGTAGCAAATACGATGCCGCCATATTGCCACAACACCCAATTGGTCGTCTGGGTCCAGGACAGAGGGGCGGCTTGGGCAGAACTTGCGACGAAACACGTGGTCAACATGGCGATGAGGCGAAGCATGGGCATTCCCGGATATGGTTACTTTTCCAATGCTTGGCCCGAGATTGTGGTTAACATGTGGTTCTAACTGGGAATGTATGTGACGACGCATACATTAATCGTCGTCGCGTGGGTCCAAATCGTTGAGCCGTAAGTTGTGCTTTTGGGCGAACCAAGCGAATAACGGCGTTTCGATTAACATCATGGTTATGATGGAAAAAACGAGCCAGTTCGTGTTGAACAGAACCATATGAAACGTGATATTGCGCCCCGCAAATAATGCAGCAGCCAAAGTCAACGCCGCGACACTGATCGCAACGTCCCGCACCATAATTGCCCGCCATGTTTTCACGGGCAAGCTTGGGTAAGCCCACAAATAGGCGAACCCCAATAACGCGATGTTAATGATTAGGATGGTAGCTTCTGGCGACATGCTAGGGGACCTGCTTGCAAATTTGCGGAGGCGATAGCTGATGCGGGCAGGTGTGTCGAATAGGTCTGCGCGCATATGGCGCAAACATGTGAGTCTGCTGGCCCCCGTAAAGAGGCCAGCAAGAGTAATTTACATATGGATTGCGCCGTCGCCACAGGCGAGGGCGGCTTCGCGTACTGCTTCGGAGTAGGTCGGGTGCGCGTGGCATGTCCGTGCGATATCTTCGGCTGCGGCGCCAAATTCCATCGCGACGCAGATTTCGTGGATCAAATCGCCAGCCATTGGGCCGATGATATGTGCGCCCAAAATGCGGTCAGACGCGGCGTCAACGATAAGCTTCACAAAGCCGTCGCCAGCAAAGTTCGCCTTGGCGCGGCCATTGCCCAAGAACGGGAATTTGCCGACTTTGTACGCGCGGCCTTCTTCCTTCAACTGTTCTTCGGTTTTGCCGACGCTGCCAACTTCTGGGTGCGTGTAGATCACACCCGGGATCACATCGTAGTTCACGTGCGGCTGCTGGCCTGCGATACCTTCAGCGACGGCCATGCCTTCGTCTTCGGCTTTGTGGGCCAACATCGGACCAGTGATCGCGTCACCGATGGCATAGATGCCTGCAACATTCGTCGCGTATTTGCCGTCAGTTTTGATCTGGCCACGGTCGGACAGTTCAACGCCAAGCGCCTCTAGACCCAAACCTGTGGTGTAGGGTTTCCGGCCTGTTGCGACCAGAACCGTATCGGCGTCAACTGTGTGCTCAGAGTCGTCTTTGCGCAGTTTGTAGGTGACTTTGGCCTTGTTATTCTTGGTTTCGACGCCTTGCACGGCAGCCCCGAGAGTGAACTTAAGTCCCTGTTTCGTCAGCAGTTTCTGGAACGTCTTAGCGACTTCGGCGTCCATGCCGGGTGTGATCGCGTCGAGGAATTCGATCACGGTGACATCAGAGCCTAGGCGGGCGTAAACTGAACCTAACTCTAGCCCGATAACGCCAGCGCCGATCACGACCATTTTCTTTGGAATTTTGCCAAGCTCAAGCGCGCCTGTAGAGGTCACAACGGTCTTTTCGTCGACCTCGATACCGGGCAATGATGATGGCTCTGAGCCTGTCGCGACGATGATGTTTTTTGCCTCGTGAACGTCGTCACCGACTTTGACTTTGCCAGCTTCAGGGATCGAACCCCAGCCTTTGAGCCAATCGATTTTGTTCTTCTTCATCAAGAACTCAACGCCGCCAGTGTTCTGGCCGATGACGTTATTTTTATAGGTCTGCATCTGGTCCCAATCGACCGACGGTGTTTTACCTTTCAGGCCCATTTCGCTGAAATTATGTTCAGCTTCGTGCAGCATGTGGGTCGCGTGCAGCAGTGCTTTGGATGGGATACAACCGATGTTCAGGCAGGTGCCGCCAAGCGTTTCGCGGCCTTCGACGATGGCCGTTTTCAGGCCCAATTGAGCGCAGCGGATTGCGGACACGTAGCCGCCGGGGCCTGATCCGATAATGATGACGTCGTAGTTAGCCATGGGGAGTCTCCTGAGGCGAATTGGCGGTGTGACTTGCGTGCACAACACGTGCACAAGGCGTGCACCGCCGCGTTAGAATAAGAGCGCTGACACGATCATCAGCATCGTTGACATGAACCCTACGGCCCAAACGAGTGAACGCCAAGGGGTCAGCCCGAATGTGTAGCAGGGGATATAAAGGACGCGCGCGCCGAGATAGGTCCACGCGCAGGTTGCGGAAAAACCTGTGGTTTTGTCGCCAAGCACGACGACAACGACGGCGAGGGTGAAAAAGATCAACCCTTCGAAATGGTTGTTCAACGCGCGTTGCAGGCGGCCAGCGGTGCCTGTGAGCGGGATGAATTTGTCGCGTGGTCCCATCGCGGCTTTTGGTCCAACCTGCAGGTTGGCAAAGACGGAATAGGCGAAGAATTGGACCGCTTGCAGGATGCCTGCGAGGGCGAGGACGGTGAGTTCAGGTGTCATTGGTCTGCTTTCGATGTCATCGTCGGACTAGATCCGACGATCTCTGGCCAAAGATCGTGCCAATCTGGATTTTGATTTTCGATGAGTTCAATTTTCCAAGCACGGTTCCATTTTTTGATCGCCTTCTCTCGCCGAATGGCTTCTGCAGGGGCTACATGTTGCTCGAACCAGACAAGTTTTTCCAAGTTGTAGCGATCAGAAAAACCTTTGTTCAAATGTGTGCGGTGTTCATGGGCACGACGTATCAGATCATTTGTAACGCCAGTGTAGAGCGTGCCATTTGGTCTATTTGTCATGATGTAGACGAACATCGCGTCGCCCCCAGCCGTCGGAGACCCCCGGGGCAAGCCCGAGGGTGACCATCGAGATTACAGATCCATCAACAACCGACGTGGATCTTCCAGCGCTTCTTTGACCCGTACAAGGAACGTCACAGCGCCTTTGCCGTCGACGATGCGGTGATCGTAGGACAGGGCGAGGTACATCATTGGGCGGATCACAACTTCACCGTTGATCGCCATTGGACGGTCTTGGATTTTGTGCATGCCGAGGATGCCGGACTGTGGGGGGTTCAGGATCGGCGAGGACATCAGCGATCCGTAAACACCGCCGTTGGAAATCGTGAACGTGCCGCCCTGCATGTCTGCCATGGACAGTTTGCCGTCACGCGCCTTGCCGCCCATTTCGCCGATCGCTTTCTCAATACCTGCGAATGACATTTGGTCGGCGTCTTTCAACACAGGAACCACGAGACCGGTTGGCGTACCCGCCGCGATGCCCATGTTGACGTAGTTTTTGTAAACCACATCGGTGCCGTCGATTTCGGCGTTCACTTCTGGCACTTCGTTCAGGGCGTGGATACAAGCCTTTGTAAAGAAAGACATAAAGCCAAGTTTGACGCCGTGCTTTTTCAAGAACAGGTCTTTATATTCGTTGCGCAGCGACATCACCTCGGTCATGTCGACCTCGTTGTAGGTGGTCAGCATGGCAGCGGTGTTTTGGCTCTCTTTCAGACGTTTGGCGATGGTCTGACGCAGGCGAGTCATCTTCACGCGCTCTTCGCGGGATGCCTGATCTGCGGCGACGGGTGCGCGTGGTGCGCTGCTGGTCGCTGGTGTTGATGATGACAGCGCGTTCAGCACGTCGCCTTTCATCACACGGCCGTCTTTGCCTGTGCCTTCAACGTCTGACAAGTTGTTCTCTGCCATCAGTTTTTTGGCAGATGGGGCGTCTTCGACGTCTTTGGAAGCGGCTGCGGGCGCTGGTGCTGCGGCGGCTTTGGGTTCTTCTTTTTTGGCGGCGGGTGCAGGTGCTGCGTCGCCTTCGGAAATTTGGGCCAGCAGCGCGTCAACGCCCACTGTTTCGCCTTCGGCCGCAACGATTTCGGACAATGTGCCCGCAACTGGTGATGGGACCTCGACGGTTACTTTGTCGGTTTCCAGCTCGCACAGCATTTCGTCAACTGCGACGGTGTCGCCCGGTTGCTTGAACCATGTGGCAACGGTGGCTTCAGAGACGGATTCACCCAGTGTCGGGACGCGTACTTCGGTGCTCATGACTTTGTTCCTTTAATCGTCAGCGCGTCGTCTACGAGCGCTGCTTGCTGTGCTTTATGTTGGCTGGCCAAACCGGTCGCAGGGGATGCGGCGGCGGCACGACCGGCATAGGCCGGACGGGCGTTTTTCGCTTTGATGCGTGTCAGGACCCATTCGAGGTTGGGTTCCATGAACGACCAAGCGCCTTGGTTTTTGGGTTCTTCTTGGCACCAGACGGTTTCAGCGTTCGGGAACCGTTTCAGTTCGTTCACGGCTGATTGGGCTGGGAACGGGTAGAATTGTTCAAAGCGCAAGATGTAGATGTCGTCGATGCCACGGGCGTCGCGTTCTTCGAGCAGGTCGTAGTAAACCTTGCCGGAACACATGACGACTTTTTTGATTTTGTCGTCTGCGACCAATGTGGTGTCCGAGTTGCCCTGCTGTGCATCGTCCCAAAGGACGCGGTGGAAGGACGATCCTGTGGTGAATTCCTCGGCCTTGGAGACGGCCAATTTGTGGCGCAACAAGGATTTCGGAGTCATTAAGATCAGCGGTTTACGGAATGTCCGGTGCAACTGACGCCGCAGCAAGTGGAAGTAGTTCGCAGGCGTTGTGCAGTTCGCCACGATCCAGTTGTCGCCGCCGCACATGGTCAAGAAGCGTTCCAGACGTGCGGAAGAGTGTTCCGGTCCTTGGCCTTCATAACCATGCGGCAACAGGCAAACGAGGCCCGACATGCGCAACCATTTGGATTCGCCTGACGAAATGAACTGGTCGAACATGATCTGCGCGCCGTTGGCAAAGTCACCGAACTGGGCTTCCCACAAGGTCAGCGCGTTTGGTTCGGCCAGTGAATAGCCGTATTCGAAGCCAAGAACCGCGTATTCCGACAGCATTGAATCGATGACTTCGTACTGTGCTTGACCTTCGCGGATGTGGTTCAGCGGGTAGTAGCGATCTTCGTTATCTTGGTTAATCAGGCCAGAGTGACGGTGGCTGAATGTGCCGCGTGTACAGTCCTGACCGGACAGACGCACGGGGTATCCTTCGGTCTGGAGCGACCCGAAAGCCAGCGCCTCGCCGGTGGCCCAGTCGATGTTTTCGCCAGTTTCAAACATCTTGGCTTTGGCATCAAGCAAGCGCGTCACGGTTTTATGCAACGGGAAGTCGACGGGGGCTGTGGACAGTGCCTTGCCGATTTCAGCGAAGGTTTCCTTGGAAATCGCTGTTTTACCGCGCTGGTATTTCTCTTTTTGACGATCCAGATGCGACCACTTGCCGTCAAGCCAATCGGCCTTGTTCGGTTTGTACTCTTTCCCGCTTTCGAATTCGGCATTCAGGTGCGCTTGGAACGCGGCCTTCATGTCTTCGATTTCGCCTTCTGGGATCAGGCCGTCTTTGACGAGACGTTCGGTATAAAGCGTCAGTGTCGTTTTCTGTTTCTTGATCTTTTTGTACATCACTGGGTTGGTGAACATCGGCTCGTCGCCTTCGTTGTGACCAAAGCGGCGGTAGCAGATGATATCCAGAACAACGTCTTTGTGGAACTTCTGACGGAATTCAGTCGCGACCCGCGCGGCGTGAACCACAGCTTCGGGATCGTCGCCGTTGACGTGGAAAATCGGCGCCTCAACCATCAGAGCGATGTCAGTCGGGTAGGGGCTAGAGCGGCTGAAATGCGGCGCAGTGGTGAAACCGATCTGGTTGTTCACCACGATATGCATCGTGCCGCCGGTTTTGTGACCCTTGAGACCGGACAGCCCGAAACCTTCGGCAACGACGCCTTGGCCTGCGAATGCTGCATCGCCGTGCAACAGGATCGCCATGACTTTTGTGCGGTCTTCGTCGTTTTTCTGGTCTTGTTTAGCGCGTACTTTACCCAAAACAACAGGGTTCACCGCCTCTAGGTGAGACGGGTTCGCGGTCAGCGACAAGTGTACGGTGTTATCGTCGAAAGACCGGTCGCTTGATGCGCCGAGGTGGTATTTCACATCGCCAGAACCATCGACGTCTTCGGGTTTGAACGATCCGCCTTGGAATTCATTAAAGATCGCGCGGTAAGGCTTTTCCATCACGTTGGCGAGGACGGACAAACGACCACGGTGCGGCATACCGATGACGATATCTTCCATGCCCAATTGGCCGCCGCGTTTGATGATCTGCTCCATCGCAGGGATCAGGCTTTCGCCGCCATCAAGGCCAAAGCGTTTGGTGCCCATGTATTTGACGTGCAAGAACTTTTCGAAACCTTCGGCCTGTACCAGCGAGTTCAGGATCGCCTTGCGGCCATTCTGGGTAAAGCTGATTTCTTTGCCGTAACCTTCGATGCGTTCCTTGAGCCAGCCCGCTTCTTCAGGGTTGGAAATGTGCATGTATTGCAGCGCAAATGTGCCGCAATATGTCCGGCGCACGATCGCGATGATTTCGTTCATCGTCGCGATTTCAAGACCCAGCACATTGTCGATAAAGATCGGGCGATCCATGTCGGCGTCAGTGAAACCGTAAGATTTCGGGTCCAGTTCCGCGTGAGCGTCACCTGTTTCGCGCATTTCCAGCGGATCGAGGTCCGCGATAAGGTGGCCGCGAATACGGTAGGCGCGGATGATCATCAACGCGCGGATGGAATCGAGAACGGCAGCGCGGACTTGTTCTTCGCCAAGCGCGACGCCTTTTTCAGCGGCTTTGTCTTTGATTTTCTTGCCAGCAGCGTCCGGTTCCGTCGCCCATTGGCCATCAAGTGCAGCTGTCAGGTCGTCGTTTGGGACCGGTGGCCAGTCCATACGGCCCCATGACGGACCTGCCGCCTCTGCCTTGGCGTCTGCGGGTGCATCGCCGAGAGACTTGAAAAATTCCTGCCAGCTTTCGTCAACCGCATTGGGGTCGTCGGCGTAGCGGGCGTAAAGTTGTTCAATGTATTCCGCGTTGTGGCCCTGCATAAAGGAAGAGGCGTGGAAAACGTCGTTTGGGGATTGGTCGTTCATGAGCGGACCTCATTGAGGGGGGTGTCGGAAACGGTGGGGGCGAACAGTTTCAGGCTAAATGACGCCGTCAAAAGGGAATAAGTTGGCAACAAGATGATGAGCCATGTCGTGACGGGCAGCGTATCAAGGTGTTGCACAAGCAGGTCGCCGAACGTGGCGATGCTGTTGAGTTGGTATGTCGTGACGGGCAGGGAGAATTGCATAAGAATGATTGCGGAAATCAGACCCACCGCTGCCAGCGTAAACCGCGAAAACACGGTCCGTGTTTCACGGTCCGTGGCCTGAAAGGTGTTGGTTACACCGGATCTTATGGCGTCTAGCAGTCCCATTGGTGCCTTCGTCTTTTGGTGTCGGTGGGCGGGGTTGCCCCCGCCCAGACCAATTATTTCGCGATTGCTTCGAGTACAGCTTCGCCCAATGTCGCTGGGCTGTCTGCCACGATGATCCCTGCGGATTTCATCGCTTCGATTTTGCTTTCTGCGTCGCCTTTACCACCGGCAACAATCGCGCCAGCGTGGCCCATGCGGCGGCCTGGAGGCGCTGTGCGGCCTGCGATGAAGCCAGCAGTTGGTTTCCAACGGCCTTTTTTACGCTCGGCTGCGAGGAATTCTGCGGCTTCTTCTTCTGCGGAACCGCCGATTTCACCGATCATGATCATCGAATGTGTTTCATCGTCGTCTAGGAACATGTTCAGGATGTCGATGTGTTCAGTCCCTTTGATCGGGTCGCCGCCGATGCCAACAGCCGTGGACTGGCCAAGGCCGGAATCGGATGTCTGTTTCACTGCCTCGTATGTCAGTGTGCCGGAACGGGATACAACACCCACGGAGCCACGTTTGTGGATGTGGCCTGGCATGATGCCGATTTTGCAGGCATCAGGCGTGATAACACCCGGGCAGTTAGGCCCGATCAGGCGGGATGCGGACCCTTCGAGGGCACGTTTCACGCGCATCATGTCCAGAACGGGGATGCCTTCGGTGATGCAGATGATCAGTTCCATCTCGGCGTCGATTGCTTCGAGGATCGAGTCGGCAGCGAACGGCGGCGGTACATAGATCACGGAAGCATTGGCTTCGGTGACAGATTTCGCTTCGTGGACAGAGTTAAAGATCGGCAGGTCCAGATGTGTTTGACCGCCTTTGCCGGGGGTCACGCCACCGACCATTTTGGTCCCGTAAGCAATCGCTTGCTCGGAGTGGAATGTCCCCTGCGAGCCGGTGAGGCCTTGGCAGATGACTTTGGTGTTTTCGTTGACGAGAATAGCCATAAGTTTAGTCCTTACTGGGCGTCGGTTAGAGTGGTTTGATTGGTCAGATGACCGCAACAGGTCGTTGCATGAGGCACGACATTGGGCTGACTGCTACCGTTGAGGGCAGATGTTTGCAGCGCATGAAATGTTGAGAAAATGTGCAGGCTCATGGCGTTTCCGCCATGGCAATGGCGACGGCTGTACCACGGAGTGGAGCGCCATCGACGTCAGGAGAATAAGGACGTTCGGCTTGTGGCGCCTCGCGCACGGGCAAGCTGGCTAATTCGGGGCCAGTACATGCAAAAAGGCCACAGGCCATAAAGCCTGTCGCCAGTAGTTTGATCGGTGTGCCCCGCATGTTTCACCCTTCTGGTTCGTCCCACAACGCATTTTACGCTATGGGGGCCCGAACCTTACCTGTAGGTGACCGGGCTCACTGTTTGTGGACCACAACGCACAGGAAGACCTGCAACTGGGACCAAATATTCTGCACTAATTCCAGTCACACCAGGACATGACGTCAGTGTACCGGACTTTTCGTAGTTCGTCGTTTGCGTACCTGCGCCGACACAAGCGGCCATTGACAGGGTAGAAAGGACAAGAATTGCTTGCTTAATCATGATTATTCGCCGTTCATCTCTAGTTTATCTAAAACTTGAATGATCTGCGGGTGAAGCAAAAATTAGGCGCAAATTTGACTTATTCGTGTCCTTGTTCGTTTGGTTGCGACAGCTGTCGCTGCGGTGTTTCGGGGTATCCCAGCGCAGCGAGCCGCGATGGGATGTGAGTAGTGGTTATTGACGAGTGTAAGGCGAAGCGGATTGTGGGCCACATCGGACAGGCAAGCCTGCGACGGGTTGTGAGTACTGCGCGCTGACGCCTGTCAAACCGGGGCAACTCGAAACGTGACCAGTGTGGTTACGGCTGACTTGCGTTGCTCCCTCTGTATTCATGCAAGCTGTTGTTGCGGTGAGGGCGATAAGTACGAGCATTGGCTTAAACATTGGTGTCATCCTTCGGTGCGTTGATCTGACTGGCACAGTGTTGTGCCTTGAAAACAGGTCTAGGTGCCAAAGGTTGACGAGATGTTGCAGTCACAATTCGCTTAAAATTCACTCCTCTCAAGTTTGATCGAACGTCGATAGTTTAACGTTAAAGATCGATTATTCGACTGGCTGGCTTTGCGGGCCACAACGTACTGGGTCACGGGCTGTTCCGACGGCAAAGGCCTGTTCTGATGGTGTTCCGGTGGTGCAATTCAGCGTCCCGACCCGTTCAAAGCTGGTATCTTGACCCGTTGTGCCAAGCGCATATTCGCATCCTGCCGCAAGTGTGAGGAGTGACGCGCTAACCAAAACTGACTTAAACATAAGATTTCTCCCTAAAAAGCGTTATACTCTGTCGAGTGGCACCCAAATATGGATGCCACATGCGATGTGCGGCTACGATGGTGTCGATTAGCCTTTGACCGCTTTCACGATCTTTTCAGCGCCATCTTTCAAGTCGTCAGCAGCGATCACATCAACGTCGGAATTGTTGATGATCGCTTTGCCTTCTTCCACGTTTGTACCTTCGAGACGAACAACCAGTGGAACCTTCAAGCCGACTTCTTTCACCGCAGCGACAACGCCTTCCGCGATCACATCACAGCGCATGATACCGCCGAAGATGTTCACAAGGATGCCTTTTACGTTTGGATCAGACGTGATGATTTTGAACGCTTCAGTCACTTTTTCTTTGGTCGCACCGCCACCAACATCAAGGAAGTTAGCGGGCTCTGCGCCGTAGAGTTTGATGATGTCCATTGTGGCCATCGCAAGACCAGCACCGTTCACCATGCAGCCGATTTCACCTTCAAGAGCGATGTAGTTCAGGTCATATTTCGACGCTGCCAACTCTTTTGGATCTTCTTCAGTTTCGTCGCGCAGGGCGGCGATGTCTTGGTGACGGTAGATTGCGTTGCCGTCGAAAGAAACTTTGGCGTCGAGAACCTTAAGGTCGCCTTTGTCAGTAACAATCAGCGGGTTGATTTCGAGCATTTCCATGTCTTTTTCGGTGAATGCTTTGTACAGAATACCCATCAAGCTGACGCACTGCTTAACCTGCGCACCAGTCAAACCAAGCGCAAAGGCGACGCGGCGACCATGGTAAGCTTGGTAGCCCGTTGCAGGATCAACTGTGAAGTTGAGGATTTTCTCTGGCGTGTTCTCGGCGACTTCTTCGATGTCCATGCCGCCTTCGGTAGAGACAACAAAGCCAATGCGGGATGTTTGACGATCCACGAGCAGCGCGAGGTACATTTCAGTTTCGATGCCGGAACCATCTTCGATGTAGACGCGGTTCACTTGCTTGCCAGCAGGGCCTGTCTGGTGCGTGACCAATGTGCGGCCCAGCATCTTCTTGGCTTCTTCAGCTGCTTCTTCAACAGATTTTGTCAGGCGCACGCCGCCTTTGTCGCCAGCGTCAGCTTCTTTGAAAGAACCTTTGCCGCGGCCACCAGCGTGGATCTGCGCCTTTACAACCCAAAGCGGGCCATCCATTTCGCCAGCGGCTGTTTTCGCGTCTTCGGCTTTCATCACCGGGCGGCCGTCGCTGACGGGGGCGCCATAAGATTTGAGCAATGCTTTGGCTTGGTATTCGTGGATGTTCATGTCTGTCCCTCGGTTGGGGTGAGTTTTGTTGACTGAAACATATCATGGGTTAAGAAAAAACTGCCAATTTTATGATCACCCAAAAAAACCGACATTTGTGATCACAGTGTTTTGGGGTGTGATCACAAAATGTAGCGCGTTCGCGCTAACATATGATTCGTTAATGATTGTTGGACATTTTAGGCGCACGGGGTGGCGGGAAGCCGCTGATCGAATGGCACCGCCGACGCGGCTCAACGAAAAAGGGCGCCCCTATGGGACGCCCTTTCGCATGTCTTGCAAGCTCGTTTATGCAAGTGATTCGTCGATGCCCTTACAAGCAGCGACCAAGCCTTTGACGGCGTCGACGGATTTGTCGAACATCGCTTGCTCGTCTTTGTTCATTTTGATCTCGACAACGCGTTCGATACCACCGGCACCGATCACTGTTGGCACGCCAACGTAGAAACCGTTCAAGCCGTAAGCGCCATCAACGTGTGCTGCACATGGCAGGACGCGCTTTTGGTCTTTGAGGTAGGCTTCGGCCATTTCGATGCCGGATGTTGCAGGGGCGTAGAACGCGGAACCTGTTTTCAGCAGGCCAACGATTTCCGCACCGCCATCACGTGTACGCTGAACGATTGCGTCCATCTTTTCCTGTGTGGTCCAGCCCATTTCGATCATGTCTGGCAATGGGATGCCCGCAACGGTGGAATAGCGCGTCAGTGGCACCATTGTGTCGCCGTGGCCGCCCAGAACGAATGCAGTCACGTCGCGCATGGAAACGTTGAATTCTTCGGCAAGGAAATGACGGAAGCGTGCGGAATCAAGTACGCCAGCCATGCCGCAAACCATGTGGTGTGGCAGGCCGGAAAATTCGCGCAGCGCCCAAACCATCGCGTCAAGCGGGTTGGTGATGCAGATCACAAATGCGTTTGGCGCATGGGCTGCGATGCCTTCGCCAACGGATTTCATAACCTTGAGGTTGATCCCCAGCAGGTCATCACGGGACATGCCTGGTTTACGTGCAACACCAGCTGTCACGATGCAAACGTCTGCGCCTGCGATGTCGGCGTAGTCGTTGGACCCTTTGAAAGACCCGTCGAATTTGCCCGCTGGGCCAGATTCGGAGATGTCGAGTGCTTTGCCTTGCGGCGCACCTTCGGCGATGTCGAACAGGACGACGTCGCCTAATTCTTTGACAGCTGCGAGGTGCGCAAGCGTGCCACCGATTTGTCCAGCGCCGATAAGGGCAATTTTAGGTCTAGCCATGAGAGGTATCCTCTGAGGGGTGAATTTGCCCAGATGCCTAGTCTGTTGTGTTGCGCGGTGCAAGTGTGCGGCGTTGCAGCATGTTCGCAGATGATTCTTAAGTTTGGGTTAACTTTCTGATAGCATGTGATATTTTCTGCATTTTGGTTTGTTAAGGCAGCATAAAAGTGTGTCGATTTTGTATGGATTTGGGCTGCTGGTGCGCCTCTTTATACCGCCGATTCTGGTGGTTTGGGACGATTTGAGCGTGCTTAACGTCATCCATGCTTGTGATGTTAAATGGCCGCCAACCCTCAAAGCCAGGGCCCCGAATATCGGTTTTCGCTGCGCTGCGGCGCATTTCGGGTTGAATGATTGTGTGGTTTTTGGTCATTGTTGCGCAACATTATTGCGAAGGAAGATTCGATGGATACCCGCCCAGCCCGTTCAGCCCTCTATATTCCCGGTTCCAAGGATCGCGCGTTGGACAAGGCGCGTGGCTTGCCTGTCGATATTATCCTCTTTGATCTCGAAGATGCTGTGTCTCCTGACGCAAAGGTCGAAGCGCGGGCGACTTTGGCCGCCGCGCTCAGCGCCGGTGGATACGGCCCGCGTCAAAAAATCGTGCGTATTAACGGTTTAGATACAGAATGGGGTCATGATGATGCAGCAGCCGTCGCTGCGATGGATTGTGATGCCGTCTTGCTGCCTAAAGTGAATAGTCCTGCGGATTTGGATGCGTTGGCTGAAATGATCCCTGATTTGCCAATTTGGGCGATGATGGAAACGCCGTTGGGGATTTTGAATGCCGCGAGCATTGCAGCACATCCGCGGCTCAAAGGGTTTGTGATGGGGACGAATGACCTTGCCAAGGACCTGACTGCGCGAAGCCGTCCGGCGATGACGGCGGCCTTGCAGCATTGCCTTTTGGCGGCGCGGGCGCATGGGGTTGTGGCGTTAGATGGGGTGTATAATGCGTTTAAGGATGACGATGGACTCGCAATCGAATGTGCTGAGGGGCGTGATATGGGGTTCGATGGAAAAACACTAATCCATCCCGCGCAGGTGGCTATCTGTAATGCTGCGTTCGGGCCGTCTGACGAGGATATAGCGCTTGCGACCCGTCAAATCGCGGCGTTCGAGGCGGCAGAGGCCGAAGGGCAGGGCGTCGCTGTTGTGGACGGAAAGATCGTTGAGAACTTGCACATTGTGACCGCACGGGCGACGTTGGCGAAAGCCGCAGCTATCGCCACGTTGGAGAAATCATGATCTATATTATTGCTGGCCTGATCCTATGGTCGGGTGTTCACTTTTGGAAGCGTATTGCGCCCCAAGAGCGGGCGAAATTCGGGGACAAAGGGAAGGGCATCGTCGCCGTCGGCTCTGTCGTCGCTATCGTGCTGATGGTGATCGGTTATCGCATGGCCGATGGTGCGTTTTATTGGGGCCGCAGTCCTGCTTTGACGGGTGTTAATAACCTGTTGATGTTGTTCGCATTTTATCTGTTTGCCTCCTCCGGCGCAAAAACGAAAATCACAAAGGTTATTCGTCACCCGCAACTGACTGCCGTCGTGGTTTGGTCAGTGGCGCATATTTTGGTGAACGGTGATACCCCGTCCTTCGTATTGTTCGGGGGCATGGCTGCTTGGGCGATCGCGGAAATGATCGTCGTCAGCAAGGCCGAAGGGCCGCGCGGACCGTATCATGAAGTGCCTGTGAAGAAAGAAATAACAGCCGTGATCGCGACGGTCGTTGTCTTTCTCGTCGTCGCTACAATCCATATTTTCCTTGGCTACAACCCGTTTGGATAAGACATGAAAATCTACCGCCTCTTGACCGAAGACGACAGTTCGGAATTTTGCCACAAGGTCTCGCTTGCGCTATCCAAAGGTTGGGAGCTGTACGGCGATCCGACTTATGCGTTTGACCATGCGAACGGCGTGATGCGCTGTGGTCAAGCCGTGACCAAGGACGTCGACACCCCTTATTCCCCCGAGATGAAGTTAGGTCAGCAATAATGGCACCCAAAACGAATGCAGGCCGCTTTTTTGAAGATTATGCGGTTGGCGATGTGATTACGCACGCCGTTCCGCGCACGATCAAAATGGGAGAGCGTGCGTTGTATCATGCGCTGTATCCTGCGCGTCATGCTCTGCATTCGTCGGATCAATTTGCCCAAAATTGCGGGCTGCCGTTTAGCCCGTTGGATGATCTGATTACGTTTCACACGGTTTTTGGCAAGACCGTGCCCGATGTGTCGCTGAATGCGGTTGCGAATTTGGGCTATGCTGAGGGGCGTTGGCATACATCGCTGTGGCCCGGTGATACGGTGACGGCGACCTCTGAGGTCATTGGTGTTAAACAGAACTCCAACGGGAAATCCGGTGTTGTTTGGGTGCGAACCGAGGGGCGTAACCAGCATGGCGAACTGCTGCTGTCCTATGTGCGCTGGGTGATGGTGCGTAAAAAAAGCGACGGTCCGGCGCCCGAAACGGTGATTCCTGATCTGGCGAAGGTGGTCGATCCGGCTGATCTGGTGATTCCGCAGGGACTTGATTTCACGAAGTATGACTATGCGCTGGCAGGCGAGCCGCATCGTTTGAGCGATTATAAAGTGGGCGAGGTTATCGACCATGTGGACGGTGTCACCATTGAGGAAGCCGAGCATATGATGGCAACGCGCCTGTGGCAAAACACGGCCAAGGTGCATTTTGACGCGACATTCCGGCCCGATGGGAAACGGTTAATGTACGGCGGTCATGTGATTTCGCTGGCACGGGCGTTGTCATTTAACGGCTTGGCGAATGCGCAGATGATTGTCGCGCTGAATGGCGGCGCACATGCGAACCCTTGTTTTGCTGGCGACACAGTGCGGGCATGGTCCGAAGTGTTGGATACTGCGGAAACATCAGCGCCGGGCGTTGGTGCGATCAGGCTGCGATTGGTTGCGACAAAGACGGCGGCGGGCGCGTTAAGAGGCGCGGATGGAAAGTACCTTCCCGATGTCTTGCTTGATCTTGATTACTGGGCGTTGATGCCGACGGGGTAACGATTTTTCGAGGAAAATCGCGTCTGGCGTCGCAGGTTACGTGTGAATTTGTGATCACACCTTTTGTGGCTGTGATCACAAGTCGCGAAAAAGTGGGCGTGTAGTGCAAATATTCATAGTTTCTTTGGATACCTCTGCGTGACTCTGCCTGCATAATCTTGCTAGAAAGCAGACAAAGCCTAAGCGCAGTTCGCTGTGCGAGCCAAAAAAGGGAAACAGCATGGCCGATGTGAACCGGGGCAATCGCCCTCTGTCACCGCATTTGACGATCTACCGCCCGCAAATGACGTCGATGACTTCTATCTTTGTCCGCGTGACCGGCAATGCCGTGATCGTTGCCGCACTGATGATCACGTGGTGGTTTGTTGCCGCCGCTGCCGGGCCTGACGCCTTTGCCACCGCAAACGGTTTCTTGACCAGCTGGTTTGGCGATCTTGTCCTGTTCTTGTCGACTTGGGCGATGTGGTTTCACACCTTTGGCGGTATTCGCCACCTGATCTGGGACATGGGTTACGGCCTTGAGGTCCAGAAATCCGAAACTATGGGCATATTGATGATTATCGGGTCCGTCCTGATGACCATTTTCTGTGTCGTCGTATTGTAAGGGATCAAAAACATGGCATTTGTAACTGATCGTAAACGCGTCGTCGGCATGGGGTCTGCTAAAACCGGCACGGATCATCATTGGAAAATGATGGTGTCGTCGATGGCCCTCGTTGTTCTGATCCCGCTGTTCATTTTCACCTTTGGCGCGACCCTTGGGTCATCCTACGAAGAGGTTGTTGCTTATTATTCCCGTCCTGTGCCTGCAGCGATTGCGGCCCTGACGTTCATGGTAAGCTTTTTCCACTTTCGCAAAGGTGTGCAGACATTGATCGAGGATTATGTGCATGGAACAATGCGCAAAATCCTGATCATCGCGATGATCTGTCTGTCATACGGTGCCGCAGCATTTGGCGTGATCGCCATCCTGCGCCTTGCCCTTTAATTCTGCCGGAGATTTTTGATGGCTGCTTACGAATATGAAACCCACTATTATGACGCGATTGTGGTTGGTGCCGGTGGTGCTGGTCTGCGCGCGACGCTGGGTCTTGCTGAACAAGGGTTGAAAACAGCCTGTATTTCTAAGGTGTTCCCAACACGCTCGCACACTGTTGCGGCGCAAGGTGGTATCGCCGCGTCCCTTGGTAACATGGGTCCGGATAGCTGGCAGTGGCACATGTATGACACTGTTAAAGGCTCTGACTGGCTCGGTGATATGGACGCGATGGAGTATCTGACGCGCGAAGCACCAAAAGCGGTTTACGAGCTGGAGCACTACGGCGTGCCATTCTCGCGGACTGAAAAGGGCGAGATTTACCAGCGTCCATTTGGTGGTCACACGACTGAATTTGGTGAAGGCCCGCCCGTGCAACGCACATGTGCCGCGGCTGACCGGACTGGTCACGCGATCCTGCACACGCTTTATGGTCAGTCTTTAAAGCAGCAAGCCGAGTTCTACATCGAATACTTTGCTATGGACTTGATCATGTCCGAAGACGGCGTTTGCCAAGGCGTGATCGCGTGGAAGCTTGACGATGGCACGATGCACATCTTCAACGCCAAAACGGTTGTTCTGGCGACTGGCGGTTACGGCCGCGCGTTCTTCTCGGCGACGTCTGCGCACACTTGTACGGGCGACGGCGGCGGCATGGTTGCGCGTCAGGGCTTGCCTTTGCAGGACATGGAATTCGTGCAGTTCCACCCGACTGGTATTTACGGCGCTGGCTGCTTGATTACTGAGGGTGCGCGCGGTGAGGGTGGTTATCTGACCAACTCTGAAGGCGAACGCTTTATGGAACGCTACGCGCCGACCTACAAAGACCTCGCGTCGCGTGATGTGGTGTCCCGCTGTATGACGATGGAAATTCGCGAAGGCCGCGGTGTTGGCGCCGATGGCGACCATATCCACCTGCACCTGAACCACCTGCCAAAAGAAACGCTAGACCTGCGTTTGCCGGGCATTTCGGAAAGCGCACGCATCTTTGCTGGCGTCGATTTGACCAAAGAACCGATCCCTGTGCTGCCGACTGTGCACTATAACATGGGCGGTATTCCGACGAACTATATGGGTGAAGTGCTGAACCCGACGGCTGATAACCCTGACGCGATTGTGCCGGGTCTGATGGCTGTTGGCGAAGCGGGCTGTGCCTCTGTTCACGGTGCGAACCGTCTTGGGTCCAACTCTTTGATCGATCTCGTGGTCTTTGGCCGTGCGGCTGCGATCCGCGCTGGTGAAGTTGTTGACCGCAATGCGTCGAACCCGACACTGAACCAAGCTTCTGTTGATTATGCGTTCGACCGTTTCGACGGGTTGCGTCATGCCAAGGGCGAAACGGCGACTGCCGATCTGCGCCTTGAGATGCAAAAAGCGATGCAAAAAGACGCGGCTGTGTTCCGGACTGACAAAACACTGGCCGAAGGTGTTGTCGCGATGGAAGAAATCGCTGGCAAAATGGGCGACATTAAAGTGACTGATCGGTCGCTGGTTTGGAACTCTGACCTGATGGAAACGCTAGAGTTGACAAACCTGATGCCAAACGCGTTGGCAACAATCGTGGCCGCAGAAGCGCGTAAAGAAAGCCGCGGGGCGCATGCCCACGAGGATTATCCTGATCGTGATGATGTTAACTGGCGCGTTCACTCTTTGGCGGTTGTTGATGGGGCGAAAACCACGTTGACGACACGTCCTGTGCATCTTGATCCGCTGACGACTGAATCTGAAGGCGGGATCGACTTGAAGAAGATCGCACCTAAAGCACGGGTTTATTAATGATCCGTTTCGCTTCAATCTGTGTGGCATTCTTCGCGATGGCAGCGTGTTCTGGCACGGGAAGTGTTGGGACTGACGCAATCGCACGCATTGCCGCAAAAGAAGTTGTGAATGGTATCGTTCAAACCCAACTGCCGGGCGTGAACGCCGAACCGCTGACTGATTGTATCATCGATCAGGCAAGTGGGGCTGAACTGTTGCAGATCGGGCAAGCCGCAGCACTTGGTAACAACGATCAAGCGACCACATCAGTTCTGAGCATCGCCCAGCGACCTGCGACGATCCAATGTGCGGCGCAAGATGTGTTAGGCCCTCTGGCCGCGTTAGGGTTGTGATGCGTAACGCGGTCTTGCTCTTTGCATTTCTCGGGATGGCGGCATGCGAATTGCCGCCACCTGATCCGGCGCTGACAGCGGACCGCTGCGAAGAACGGGCACGCGCGGCGCAAGGACCAACAGGCGAGATTAGCTTTGGCGCGAATAGCAACGAGGGTAATTTTGCCGAGGCAAGTGTCGGCGTGAGTTCCGACTATTTGCGCGGTGCCGATCCCGTTTTGGTCTACGAAAGATGTGTTTTTCAGCGCACAGGCGAATTGCCGATCCGGCCGCCTGTGCTGCGTAATTGATAGAATACTGGGCCGGTCCCAGAAGGAGAGAATGACATGGTACAACTGACGCTCCCTAAGAATAGCCGCATGGTGACGGGTAAAACTTGGCCGAAACCGACGGGTGCAACAAATCTGCGCAAGGTGCAGATTTATCGTTGGAACGAAGAAGACGGCAAAAACCCGTCTTTGGACACATACTTTGTCGATATGGACAACTGCGGGCCGATGGTTCTGGATGCGCTGATCAAGATCAAAAACGAGATTGACCCGACGCTGACGTTCCGCCGGTCTTGCCGTGAAGGTATTTGTGGGTCCTGTGCGATGAACATCGACGGGATCAACACGCTGGCCTGTATTTACGGCATGGATGAAGTTGACGGCGACGTTAAGATTTACCCGCTGCCGCACATGCCTGTGATCAAGGATTTGATCCCCGATTTGACGCATTTCTACGCGCAGCACGCATCGGTAATGCCGTGGCTTGAGACAAAAACGAACCGCCCCGCGAAAGAGTGGAAGCAATCCATTGAAGATCGCGAAAAACTGGATGGTCTTTATGAATGTGTGATGTGTGCATGTTGTTCCACATCTTGCCCATCCTACTGGTGGAACGGCGATCGGTATCTCGGACCAGCAGCGTTGTTGCATGCGTATCGTTGGATCATCGACAGCCGCGACGAAGCAACAGGCGAACGCTTGGATGATCTGGAAGATCCGTTCAAACTATATCGTTGCCACACGATTATGAACTGCGCAAAGACCTGCCCCAAAGGTCTGAACCCAGCCAAAGCCATCGCCAGCATCAAAGGCATGATGGTCGAACGGGTCGTTTAAGCGGTCACAGAATAGACAAAAGGCCCGCCAATTTGGTGGGCCTTTTTCGTTGTGTAGACCGTCTGTGGCTAGCGGGGATGGTTACGGATTTGGCTCGCGCCCAAAGAACCCACCTGCAACGACACTATCCGCTGATGCGCCATGAAAAATCCCTACCGTTTTTGCGTGACTGGCAAACCCTTGCAAATCGGCGGTGACGTCACTGCGCCAAATCGTGGGTTCGCTTACGATAACCTCGCCGCTAAATGTTGACGCACCGTGAGTGTCCCGCTGAGTGATCGTGTTCAACCTGATTTCACCCTTGTTTTCCGCGCATCATTCAGGTCTCTTGCGTTCATGACGAAATCCCCTCCTGAAGATGCCCAGTCGCGCCGCGCGGTGAAGCCTGTCATTTGTTATCCGGTGGATGCGCTGCCATCAGCGCCAGTCGCGGACTACGTTGCTGCGTTTATTGGCGCACCGATTGTCGCAAGCGCTACCGCCGCCCCGCGCGAGGCCGCGGCGATCCGCGTTCCTGCAGGGCACGTGTTGCGTATTTCCAGCGTTGGCGGACCGCAGGTTGGTGATTTGAACCTGTTCAACGCGAATAATCTGCAAGAGCGGTTTTATTCCGGCAAAACCCGTGCGCTGCATGGCGCCCATGTCAGCACTGGTGATCGGCTTTGGTCGCAATTGCCTTATCTACGCCCCATCGCGACGATCATTGCTGACACGCTTGATTGGTACGGTATCGATGATTTTGGCGGGTCTGTTCACGATGTGATCGGGACGCGCTGCGATCCTTACACCGGTAACCTATTGGGCGGGACGCAGTATCACCATTGCTGCCACTCCAACTTGACGCGGGCATTAGCCGATGAAACGGGGCTGTCGTTGGCAGAGGCTGAACCGCTTGTGCATGACGTATTGAATGTCTTTATGTGTACCGGATTTACGCGCGACACAGGCCAGTATTTCATGAAAGCGAGCCCAGTTCGGCCCGGTGATTATCTTGATATCTTCGCTGAAATTGAACTGCTTGCGGTGCTTAGCGCGTGCCCCGGTGGTGATTGCAGTGCCGAGCATTCGTCGGATACCGCCGCATGTTATCCGTTGCAGATGGACGTTTTAGCGCCTCGGGCAGGGGCGTTGACGGATTGGACGTCGCCGCCTGTTAACCAATACGACGGATCGCACGGCCGTTAAGGATTGCGTGTCGTCACAAATCCACCGGACATCAAATTGGTCTCGTTGCCGCCTTGGAATGCACCAAAGGCGCGGTCATTGCCGATTTCGCCGATCAATGTACCCGGAACACCATTAATCTCGACGTCGCCTGCGAGGTGGGTATTCTCGACGATCTGCGCATCAACGGATAGAAAACCGTCGCTACCAATCAGTGTCATGTCCGATAAATCGGCGTTGAGCGTAATTCTGCCCTCGTCGGTTAACGCATTCATGCCGTGTAGTTCATTATTAACGATAGAAATGTCGCGGATGATGGCCGCGCGGTAATTGCCTGTGAACGTGGCTTGCGCGGACAGTGGCGCTTGCGCAGGTTGGTTTGGTAAAATGCCGGCAAAAGCGCTGACGCCGACACCTACTTCATGTCCTGTTAAGAAAGAAACGGTATCGTCGATCACATCTGATTGGGTCTCAATGAGATTGTGTTCAAAATGCCCGTCAGCGGCAGGCGTACGAAACTCACCCTCTACGCTGATCTGCGCGACGCTAAGTTGCGCCGGCGATTTACTGCAAGACGCGAGGAAAATAGTTACCAGCAAAAGTGGCCATCGTTTTGAAAGCATAACTCAATCAATCTAAACAAGTCGAACAAAGTGCCGGAAATCGACACAACTCAATACGTGACCCCTGCGAAAATAGCGGAGTTACCTTAGGTGAATTGATGATCGTTTCGGGCGACCACTGCAAGTGTCGGGAAATTTTCAACCGACGCCTGTGTGGATTATGCCCCAGATTAAATGTGAAAAGGGGCAACCCGTAGGTCACCCCTATTACAGAAAATAACTGGGTAAGGTGCTATATTTCCATTGCTTCGGGGGCAGCCCCAGATGCAACAGCGTCTTTAAACCAAGTGGGCTGACGACCTTTGCCAGTCCATGTTTGGGTTTTGTCCGTTGGGTTGGCATACTTTGCAGGGGCTTTTGTTTTTGGCCCAGTTGCAATTTTACGTGCCTTTTTCACAGGCGCATCGCCCGTAATATCAGCAAGTGTATATCCGTGTTTCGCCGCAAGTTTCGCAGCTTCGTCCCGGACGGCCTTAAGTTCTTTATCACTAATTCGAGTAAGCGCTTTGTCCACGTCTTTTTGAAGCTTTTCAAGCTCCTTGCGAGACATACCTTTCAGGTCAATTTTCATCGGTATCTCCGTTTGAATTCACGCGCAAATCACCCCAAACTTCCGTAGGGTTTACGCGTGTACGACGGCCATACACGAAAAACGAGATAGATGTCTATTCCGCAGCGACTTTTCGTGGATCAACTAAAGCCACGATATCAAACATGATTTTGTTCAACTCGAAGTCCTTTGGCGTATAGACGCGCGCGACGCCCATTTCCTTTAGTTTCAATGCGTCTTCTTCGGGAATAATACCGCCTGCAATAACAGGGATATGAGACAGGCCTGCTTGCTTTAATTTGACCATAACGTCTGCAATTAAAGGCAAATGAGAGCCGGACAGAATAGACAGGCCAATCACATGCGCGTCTTCTTCGCGGGCGGCGTTGACGATGTCTTCGGGTGTGAGGCGGATACCATCATAGGCGATGTCCATGCCGCAATCACGCGCACGGGTCGCGATCTGTTCAGCCCCGTTCGAATGACCGTCAAGCCCAGGTTTCCCAACAAGAAATTTCATCCGGCGACCAAGTGCGGCGCTGACAAGATCGACCTGTTCGCGAATATCATCGAGACCTTCGGTTCGGTTCGACGGGCTGTTGCTGACGCCAGTGGGTGCGCGGTATTGACCGAACACATCGCGCACAACGTCGGCCCATTCGCCTGTCGTTACACCCGCTTTGGCGCAGGCAATTGACGGGATCATGATATTTGTGCCGTCAATTGCGGCGGCGCGTAATTCGGCAATGGCGCTATTTACAGCGGCCGTATCGCGGTCTGATTTCCATTTCGCCAAACGATTTAATTGATCAGCTTCGGCTGCTGGATCGGACACCATAATAGCATCATCGCCCGCCGTCAGTGGCGACGGTTCGCCTGCCTGCCATTTATTAACACCAACAACGGTTGTATCGCCGGATTCAATTCCACCGATGCGTGTTGCGTTTGAATCGACAAGACGCGATTTCATATAGGCAATTGCGCCAACCGCGCCGCCCATTCCGTCGATTTGTTTCAGCTCTGCTCGCGCACCTTCTTTGAGCGCATTTACTTTGCGATCAATCGCGGGATTGCCGTCGAATAGGTCTTCGTATTCCAAAAGATCAGTTTCATAGGCTAGAATTTGTTGCATCCGCAGCGACCATTGTTGGTCCCAGGGACGCGGAAGGCCTAACGCTTCGTTCCAGGCGGGCAGTTGCACAGCGCGCGCGCGGGCATTTTTGGACAGTGTGACGGCAAGCATTTCGATGAGGATACGGTAGACGTTGTTTTCGGGTTGCTGTTCGGTCAGGCCAAGCGAATTGACCTGCACGCCATAGCGGAAACGGCGGAATTTCGGGTCTTCGACACCATACCGTTCCTGACAAATCTCGTCCCATAACTCGACGAACGCACGCATTTTGCATAGCTCGGTCACGAACCGGATACCCGCATTCACAAAGAACGAAATGCGGCCAACCATGGCTGGGAAATGCTCTGCGGGAACTTTGTTTTTGAGGTCATCCAGCACGGCGGTGGCGGTGGCGAGCGCAAAGGCGAGCTCTTCTTCCGGCGTCGCACCGGCTTCTTGCAGGTGGTAGGAACACACGTTCATCGGGTTCCATTTTGGCAGGTGTTCGCGGGTATAGGCCGCGACGTCGGTGATCATGCGCAAAGACGGTTCTGGCGGGCAAATGTAGGTGCCGCGCGACAGGTATTCTTTGATTATGTCATTCTGAACAGTGCCTTGCAGGGCGCTGATGTCCGCGCCTTGTTCCTCTGCGACGGCGATATAAAGCGACAGTAACCACGGTGCGGTCGCGTTGATCGTCATCGAGGTGTTCATTTGATCAAGTGGAATATCGTCAAACAACGCCCGCATATCGCCAAGGTGCGATACGGGTACGCCGACTTTGCCGACTTCGCCTTTGGCAAGCAGATGATCGCTGTCGTAGCCCGTTTGCGTTGGCAGATCGAAGGCCACAGAAAGCCCGGTTTGCCCCTTTGCCAGATTGCCGCGATACAGTGCATTTGACGCGGTCGCGGTGGAATGGCCTGCGTATGTCCGGAACAACCAAGGTCTCGTTTTCTGCGCTTGCGACATGGGGATGCTCCGGAATCAGGGTGGGTAATAATCTTTCGCTAAAGCATCAGTATTAGACATTTTATACTGGTGTCAATTCGCTGCGATGCGGCATCCACGTTTTTCTTGAGGAAGTGATGGGATTTACGTCAACGCCGCCGCATGGCAATGTCAGCGCATGACGCAACCTGTGACGCTGCCCCTTTGGGCGTTCATTCTGATCGTGCTTTTCGCAGCAGTGACGTTTGCGTCGCATTTCCTATTTCCATCGGTCCGTTGGTATTTTCGGCGGCGTGCTGAAAAGCTGATCGCGCAGTTGAATACGCGACTAGAGCGCCCGATTGAGCCGTTCAAATTAGCGCGGCGCTACGATATGATTCAACGTCTGCTGTATGATCCCGATATTACGCAGGCGATTGTGGATCATGCTCGTGAACATGATGTCCCTGAAAACGTCGCGTTTGAAAAAGCACGGCATTACGCACGCGAGATTGTACCGTCATTTTCCGCGACTGCATATTTCACCTTTGGGATGCGGATTGCGAAATGGTTGTCGCGGATGCTGTACCGTGTGCGGTTGGGATCGTTTGACCGCGATGCGTTGCAATCATTGGACAAAGACGCGACCGTGATCTTTGTGATGAACCACCGCAGCAACATGGATTACGTGTTGGTAACGTATCTGGTCAGCCGCGCGTCAGCCCTGTCTTATGCTGTAGGCGAATGGGCGCGGGTTTGGCCGCTATCTGGTGTGATCCGGATGATGGGTGCTTACTTTATCCGGCGGCGGTCGCGCACTATTCTCTATCGGCGCGTGCTGGCGCGGTATGTCCAGATGTCCACGGACGCTGGTGTGACGCAGGCGATGTTCCCTGAAGGCGGGTTAAGCCTGACGGGTGAGGTTGGTAAACCAAAACTGGGTCTGCTGAATTACATCGTCGATAGCTACAAGGCGGGTGGGCGTGATGTGATCTTTGTGCCTGTGGCGCTGAACTACGATCAAGTGCTCGAAGATCGGTTCCTGATTAAAGCAGGCAAAGGCGGCAATCGCAGGTTCCGCCCGCCCGCGTGGACAGTTGTAAGTAGTGTGGCGATGTATTTCTGGCTACGCATTACGGGCCAATTCAAAGGGTTCGGTACGGCGTCTGTCGCCTTCGGTTCGCCGTTATATCTGTCCAGCTTTCCGATGAAGTCTGATTTGGCCCAAGAAGTCGGGCACGAATTGATGGGGCGGATCAGAGCGGTGGTGCCAGTCCTTGCTGCACCCTTGGTTGCGCGGGCAATTACGGTCGAAGGTGCGACGTCTGTAGCGGCGATAGAAGTTTCGGTTGCAGGCATGTTGGACGCGCTCAAAGAAAAACGTATGCCGCTGCCAAAGCGGAATGTGCATGCGATTGTTGATGAAACGCTCGCGCGGTTTTCGCTGCGTGAGTTGATTGTGCGCGACGAAGATGAAGTGCGCGTTATCGGTGATGGCATCGACGTGCTTGATTACTATGCAAATTCGATCAAGCACCATTTCCCGCAGGATACGAATTTATTAGCGCATTCCAGTCTTGCCTGAATGACAATTCCTGTGCCTAATAAACGGCATATTCAATAAATATATAGGAGTTCTTTCATGGCATTTCATTTCAAATCGCTGATCGCCGCGGGCATCATTGGTACGGGTCTTGCTGGATGTGCTGACGTGTCCAGCAGTGGCGGCGGTAGTCAGGTCGTGATTGCCGCGAACAAAGTTGTGAACATTCAGAACAACACCGGCCGCACCATTTGGCGGTTCTACGGATCGCCGACATCAACGAATAGCTGGGAAGAAGACATTCTAGGCTCGACCGTGCTGCCAGCAGGGCAATCGCGCAACGTCGACTTTGCGGATGGTCGGACCAGCTGCGGCTACGACATGAAGGCAGAATTCCAAGACGGCACGAGCATCGTGAAAAACAGCATCGACGTTTGCACCGTGTCTGGCGTGTCCTTTCCATAAGGTCGCTGCGACGCGGCAGACATAAAATTACAAAATGAGCGCCTGTGGTGTTGCTTTGTTTCGCGATCAATCTTATTGCTAGGTCAGACGCCCGATTCTGCGGCGCGGCATAGACACAGGAACGATAGCGAGATGGAGCGCACCATGGCCCTTGATTTAACTGCAGGCGCAGACGCCTACTCAGCCACGCAAAAAGACCTATACGAGATCGGTGAAATGCCGCCGCTCGGGCATGTCCCCGCGCAGATGCAGGCATGGACGATCCGCCGCGAACGCCACGGCGAGCCGGACAAAGCATTCGAGATCGAAACCGTCGCCACGCCGAAACCTGACAGCCACGAAGTGTTGGTGATGGTGATGGCCGCTGGCGTTAATTATAACGGTGTTTGGGCCGGATTAGGCGTGCCGATAAGCCCGTTCGACGTGCACAAGGCGGAATTCCACATCGCGGGTTCCGACGCATCCGGCATCGTGTGGGCGGTTGGTGACAAGGTGAAACGCTGGAAAGTTGGCGACGAGGTTGTGATCCATTGCAACCAAGATGACGGCGACGACGAACACTGCAACGGCGGCGACCCGATGTATTCCCCGTCGCAACGGATTTGGGGCTACGAGACACCGGATGGATCATTCGCGCAATTCACCTGTGTGCAATCGCAGCAATTAATGCAACGGCCTAAACATCTGACGTGGGAAGAGTCCGCGTGCTACACGCTGACGCTTGCCACGGCCTACCGGATGTTATTCGGCCACGAGCCGCATGAATTGAAACCGGGTCAGAACGTCTTGGTTTGGGGCGCGTCCGGTGGTTTGGGGTCATATGCGATCCAATTGATTAACACCGCAGGCGCAAATGCGATTGGGGTAATCAGCGACGAATCCAAGCGTGATTTTGTGATGTCGCTGGGCGCGAAAGGCGTGATTAACCGCAATGACTTTAGCTGTTGGGGCCAAATGCCGACGGTGAATACTGACGAATATAAAACGTGGTTCGACGAAACGCGTAAATTCGGCAAAGCGATTTGGGAAATCACGGGTAAAGGCAATAACGTCGATATGGTGTTCGAACATCCCGGCGAGGCGACGTTCCCTGTGTCCACTTTCGTGTGCAAACGCGGCGGTATGGTTGTGATTTGTGCGGGGACGACGGGCTACAATCTGACGCTTGATGTGCGGTATATGTGGATGCACCAGAAGCGCCTGCAAGGCAGCCACTTTGCCAATCTCAAACAGGCGTCAGCGGCGAATAACTTGATGGTTGAACGGCGTTTGGACCCGTGTATGTCCGAATGTTTTGGCTGGGATCAGATCCCAGAGGCACATACCAAAATGCGCAAAAACGAACATAAACCGGGCAATATGGCGGTTCTTGTTCAAGCGCCTAAAATGGGTCTGCGCACGTTCGAAGATTGCATCTCTGACTAGACCATCCTTCGACTGACTTGATCGCTAGGGCGCATCCATAATTGGGTGCGCCCTTTTGCTTTCAATGCTTTGCCCGACGCCGACCCGCTATTTCGGGGGAGGCAAAAACCGTCGGTGATATGGTTAAAAACGCCATGCTACCTTAAGTTGTTAGCGATTTGTTAACCTTATTCGCGAAGGCTGAAAATGGGACATCAATGGATCATCGACGTGATTGTCGATCTTAAAAGTTTTGCTCAGCAGAACGAATTGCCACGCTTGGCCGAAGAACTGGCACGGGTCGCGGCTGTCGCTGACGCTGAGCTAGACGCGGACAAGAGGGGCGCATCACATTTGATGCGATGTGAGGACACTGACGCTAGACGATTTTCTACTCAAGCTTGACGCTGTTACGGCTGTTGAAGAAATTCACGGGCTGACGTTCGATCTTCGCGATCATTACCGCATTGATCACGTCGTCTATCATTGGGTCAGCGCCGAGGGCGATCAATATGGATTTGGAACCTACTCTCCCAAATGGGTCCAGCATTATGTCGACAAAGAGTATTTGCGCATAGATCCGGTGGTCGTCGGCTGCTTTCAAGGTGCGCAGCCCGTCAATTGGAAACGTCTCGATTGGAGCAGTAAAGCCGCGCGGCAATTCAATTTAGACGCGGTCGCGCATGGCGTCGGAAATCAGGGATATTCGATCCCGCTACGTGGTCCAAACGGGCAATTCGCGATCTTTAGCCTGTCGCACAACTGCGACGACGACGTTTGGGCGGCATTCACAATCGAACATCTGCGCGATTTTGTTTTAATCGCATATTTCCTGAACCAAAAAGCGTTGGAGTTAGAGAAAAACCGCGTGCCAGAACCAACCCGCCCTTTATCGCCACGTGAGGTGGACGCGTTAACCTTTTTAGCGATGGGTTACGGGCGGGCGCAGGTGGCTGAAATGCTTACGATTTCGGAACATACACTAAGGGCCTATATCGAAAGCGCGCGTTTCAAGCTTGGCGCTGCAAACACGATCCACGCGGTTGCAAAGGCAATCGCGGACGGACATATCATCATTGGTGGTGCTGCTCGAGATGCTGCAGGCGGGTGGCCGGGCAGAGAAATCGCCACGCATTAATCATATCTTAACTACTTGTTTTCGTGCCGTAAGTAATTCTTCATCCTAATGCGCCAATCCTAACCATGTTTTTGAACAGGTTAGGGAACGGTACATGCTGCGCTACATTTACGGACGAGACCTTTGGTGCGAACCAAAGTTGCAAAAAACGATGCATTTGGATCGGGCGGATCAATTTCAGCGCCGTCTTGGTTGGGCGGTCAGCGTCGATAATCGTGGTTGGGAATGCGACGAATACGACCGCGATGACACGCTTTATGTGATTTGGGTGATGCCGGACGGCACGCACGGCGGCTCTATGCGGTTCATTCCGTCCTCGGGGCAAACCATGGTTAACGATCACTTCGGTAGACTGCTTGGCGGACGTGTGGTGAGTGATCCTTTGATTTGGGAATGCACGCGCTATTGTTTGCGCGATGGTGTGCCGTCGCGCGTCGCTGCAGCGCTTATGTTGGCGGGCGGGGAATTGATGCGGGCCTATGATTTAACGCATCTGTTGGGGGTCTTTGATGCCCGCATGATCCGCATTTACCGGATGATCGGGGCAAGTCCCGACGTGCTGGGCAGCAGCGGCACAGGGCGCGATCAAATCAGTGTTGGTTTGTGGCAATATCGCCCGCTTGATCGCGTGAATGTGCTGCGCCGCGCAGGGTTTTCATCCCAGACGTCAGAGCATTGGTTTTACCGGTCGATGGGCCGCCCTGTGATCTTGCCAAAAGCGGCGTGATCAGGTCCGCGATCTCTGGCACCTCGCGGGTGGGCGGGGTAGGGTCGGCGCATGAATATGCCGACCAAAATCACCTTCTCAGACGATCAGGCCGAAGCCTGGGATGCTGTCGCTGACGCCCTTCGCTTGTCGGGGGTTGATCTGGACGACAGTCTGCTGATGCCACCGGCGTCGGGCAAATCATCCGTGATGGCGGTGATTGGCAAGGCGGGGTCGGGTAAAACGATGCTGCTAGCCAAGCTGTACAAAGCCTTGGAAGATGCGGGCGTCGATATTATCTCAGGCGATTGGGAAGGCAAAAAGCGCAAGGATCGCAGGACATTAGCGATCCTCGCGCCCACGAACAAAGCGGCGTCTGTGTTGCGCAATCGCGGCGTACCTGCGACGACGATTCACCGTATTTTGTACACGCCGGTTTACGATCCCGAATACGAAAAGGTCGCGGAATGGCTGGCCGGATCGGGCGAAAAACCTGATATCGAAGGGCTGACCGAAGTTGCGCTGGACCGCGCATTTGCGTCTTACGAGATCAATAAATCCGTACCTGCCGCGCTTGCGGCTGCTGGATTGCGCGGGTCTGATTTCATCACAGGTTGGAAGCGTCGCGAAGAAGCGTTGGACATCGGATTTATCGACGAAAGCTCGATGCTCGACGCCAAGCAATTCGAAGACCTGCAAGAGATTTTCCCAACGCTTGTGCTGTTCGGCGATCCGGCGCAGTTGCCGCCTGTGCAATCATCCGGTGGGATGGTGTTCGAGACGCTGCCGAAGAAAAAGGTCAAATCGCTCGAACGGGTTCACCGCCAAGATGCGGGCAACCCGATCCTTGATCTGGCACATGCGCTTGCTGATCCGATGCTCGACTTTTATCATTTTGAAAAGATGGTCGCCGAAGCCGCGCAGCGCGATGAACGCGTCGTCATGGCGCAGCGTGTCGAATCGGACTTGATGGCGCGGTCGCCTGTGTTGGTCTGGACCAACAAAACCCGCATCCGGCTGATCCACGCATTTCGTGCGGCGTATAACGCGCCAATGGATGAATTGCTCGAAGGTGAACCGTTAATTTGCGACGGTATCGAGCTACCGATGAAGCACCGCAAAAAGCGGCTGGACCTTGAAGCACGCGGTCTGATTAAAGGCGCGCAAGTCGTCTACCTCGGACCTGGGCGCAAACCCGGTTTCTCGCGTTTGCACGTTATGGGGGCCGAAGAGCCGCAAATTTCGGCCGCATCGATTGTGAAGATCGAACAGGAAGGCGACGAAGAACCATTCATCCCATTCGCCGCACGCATGGGGGCGACGTTCCTGCACGGGGCGGCCGTCACGATCCATAAAGCGCAGGGTTCTCAATGGGATACGGTTCAAGTTTTCGCGCCTGATATTGAAATTGCCGCACGGATGGGGCGGGTCGAAGCTGGGCAACCGCTATGGAAACGCCTGACCTATGTGGCGATTACGCGGGCTGAAAATCAGTTGCGATGGGTCGTGCGAAATCGTCTTGCGAAGCCGTCAGGCGAATTGCGGATCGATGATTTGAGAGCACCTGCTGCACCGCTGGAATTGTCAGGCGGCGACGAAGTCTAATCGCGATCAGACCGATTTAGCGGCGGAACATGGTAAAGATGGCAGAAGCGCCCCAGCCTGCAGCGATCGCAATCGCCAGCGACATCAAACCGTAAATCATCGCGTTTTCATGCGCGAGATTGTACAACCAACGTTCCAAACCGACCTTTTTGACCGGAATCGTCGTTACATAGACGTCAACGATCTCGCCACCACGAGTCAGGTAAATTTCAGCGGTATAATCGCCTTCGGTCAGGTTGGCAGGCATCGAAATGTTGGTGCGAAACAGCGTTTCGTCCTCGACAAGCACCGCATCGGACAGGGTTTGATACAACCGCTGACCTTGACGAATGCGGATCAGCGCGTCTTCGAAGTCAGTCTCATATCCGTCGGGCTGGCCAAACGTCCGAATGGCGGTGTTGATGCTGATCCGCGCGCCATTGTCGTTTTTTGTGCTCAGAATATCAGACAGCGGCATGTTCGTGGCGACGGCGTAGAACGACGGCGCGACCGCAACATCCACCGAATCTGTATTCACCCAGATGCCGAGTCTGCGTTCTTTCCGGCGGACAGTCACGGGAATATCCGGTCCGGCAACGGTGATAATCACGCCTAGGTCTTCGCCTGTTGGGGCGGGCGCATCGCGCTTCACCGCTCCGAAAATTAGGATGTCAGAGCCGTCAAAGTTGGCGGTGATCGCCACCTCATCGTGGCTCAGACCGAGCACGATTTCTTCCGCGCTCGCGGGGGCGGCCAAGGCGCATAAAAGGCAAATCAGGCGCAACATCAGTGACCACCCTCAGTGCCGATTGAATACAGCTCGGCAGGTTGTACAAGCAGGTCAAACGCCAGCTTGCCACAGACCAACAGCACCATCATCGCGAGTAGAATGCGTAGCTGTTCGGCTTTCATTTTGACGCCAATCCGTGTGCCGATTTGCGCGCCAATGACGCCACCGACCAGTAGTAAAACCGCCAGTACGATATCGACGGTGTAGTTCGTCGTGGCGTGCAGCATCGTTGTGAACGCCGTCACAAAAATGATCTGAAACAGGGAGGTCCCAACAACAACTTTCGTCGGCATGCCAAGCAGATAGATCATCGCGGGGACCATGATAAAGCCGCCGCCGACACCCATAATCGCGGCCAAGACACCAACCAGAACACCAACGATCAGCGGTGGAATGACAGAAATATACAGACCAGAGACGCGGAATTTCATCTTGAACGGCAGGTTGTGAACCCAAGTGTGTTTTCGCCGCGTCGGCGGTGCACCTTTGCCGGATTTACGGATCGCGCGCAGGCTTTCGATGAACATCAGCCCACCGATCAGCCCCAGAAAAATGACGTAACAAAGTTTGACCAGCAAATCGACTTGGCCCGCAGCGCGTAGGTAATTGAACAAAACAATGCCAAGGCCGGACCCAACCAATCCGCCAATCAGCAGCACCGTTCCCATGCGCAAATCCACGGTTTTGCGTTTAAAATGCGCAAGAACTCCGGAAAATGACGATGCAACGATTTGGTTCGCTTCGGTGGCGACGGCCACGGCGGGGGGTATGCCGATAAAGAACAGCAGGGGCGTCATCAAGAACCCGCCGCCCACGCCAAACATGCCCGATAGAATGCCCACAATCCCGCCAAGACCGAGTAAAAGGAAGGCGTTCACCGAAACTTCGGCGATAGGAAGGTAAATTTGCATGGCTGTTCCGAGCGCGTTGAAGGTCGCTGCGCACACATGACCCGACTGGGCCTATGAAGTCAAACCCCGCAGGCGACTTTTTCCGCAGGCTAACGTTGAGTTTGCGGCGTTGGCCTTAGAAGCGAGCCTCAGTTGGACATATCACGCAGCCAACGGCGCAGCACTTTTTCCAGTTTTGCAGCGCCGATCGGGGCCATTGATTTGGTATGCTCGTGGCTAATGTTCTCGTCGGACATGCCTGCCGCCATATTCGTGATACACGAAATTGCTGCCGCTTTCAGGCCAAGGAACCGCGCGAGGATCACTTCGGGTACTGTCGACATGCCGACCGCGTCCGCACCTAACATCTTGATTGCGTTGATTTCTGCGACGGTCTCAAACGAGGGACCGGAATACCAAGCGTAGACGCCGCTGTTCATTTCGACGTCTTCGGCTTCTGCCGCGTGGCGCATTGCGGCGCGAATGCCGGGATTGTAGCAGTCTTTCATCGGCACAAAACGGCGGTCAGTTGGTTCGCCGATCAGCGGGTTCAGGCCCGAGAAATTGATGTGATCCGACAGGTTCATGATCGATCCGGTTGGCATCGCCTGGTGCATTGATCCCGCCGCGTTGGTGGCGACCATCGTGTCCGCGCCGAGTTCTTGCAGCACTTCCAACGGGTGGCGCATCGCGTCGCCCCGACCGGATTCGTAGTAGTGTGATCGGCCGCCAAACACGGCGACGCGCACACCTTCAAGGTCGCCGATTGTCAGGCTGGCTTTGTGGCCAGAGACGCCCGCATGCGGAAATCCGTCGAGGTCTGCATAGGGGATCGACACGCCGTCCACTTCGTCCGCGATATGGCCCAGTCCGGACCCAAGGATCAGGCCGACGTTAACCTTTGCGTCGCCAGCGCGTGCGCGAATGACGTCGGCGACGGCTTTAGCGTTCTTTGACATAAGGTTCGCCTCCGGCGCGTGGTGGGATCGCTTTGCCGACGAAACCGGCGAGAATAATCACAGTGAGAATATACGGCAGTACGTCCAGCAACTGGCCGTTTACCTTGAACGAAAGTACCGCTTCGATCAGGTCTGGACGCAGTGCAAGAGCCTGCAGGAAACCAAACAGCAGTGTCGCATACAGCGCGTACCATGGCCGCCATTTCGCAAAGATCAACGCGGCAAGCGCGATATATCCACGCCCCGCGCTCATGTCTTTCACAAAACCAGCTTGCAATGCGGTCGCAAGGTAAGCCCCTGCAATACCACACAAAACGCCACAGATGCCGACGGCAGCAAAGCGCAGACCGACAACAGATACACCTGCGGTATCCACAGCCGCAGGGTTCTCGCCCACAGCGCGCAGACGTAGGCCAAATCGGGTACGATATAGGATCCACCATGTCGCTGGCACACACAGCAGGGCGACATAAACAAGGATCGTGTGACCCGAGATCAGTTCGTAATATATCGGCCCCAAAACAGGCACGTCACGCAGGCTATCCGCGAAGGGCAGGGTGATCGGGTTGAAACGCGCAGCACCAGATAGCTGCGGTGTACGGCCCCCTTGGGCGAACCAGCTTTGCGCGATGACAACAGTCAGGCCCGCCGCGAGAAAGTTAATAGCGACGCCGGAAATCAGTTGGTTGCCACGGAAGGTGATCGAGGCGAGGCCGTGAATCCCGGACAGAACCAACGACGCCGCGATGCCCGCAAGCAAGCCAATCCAGACCGAACCGCTAGTGTAGGCGACGGCGGCGGATAGGAACGCGGCGGCCAGCATTTTGCCTTCGAGGCCGATGTCAAAAATGCCTGCGCGTTCCGAAAATAACCCAGCCAGACAAGCCAACAACAGCGGTGTGGCAAGGCGCATGGTAGAGTCGAGGATTTGTAAAAGCGTAAGAAGATCCATGATTTACACCTCCCCCTTTTTGCGTCGCATGGCGAGGAACATTTTCTCAAGCGGGCTGCGGACCATGTTGTCCAATGCGCCTGTGAACAGAATGACGAGGGCTTGAATCACGACGATCAATTCACGTGGGATCGAGGTCCATAGCGCCAATTCCGCGCCGCCTTGATAGAGAAATCCGAACAGGATCGCGGCGAGAAATACGCCAAACGGGTGGCTGCGGCCCATCAATGCGACGGCGATCCCGATGAAACCTGCGCCTTCAACCGCGTTTAAAACAAGGCGTTCGGCCTCTCCCATCACGTTATTGATCGCCATCATGCCTGCCAAACCGCCAGAGATCATCATTGAAATCATGATGATTTTCGTCGGGCTGATGCCCGCATATTTTGCAGCGCTTTCAGAATGGCCAAAAGCGCGAATTTCATAACCTAAACGCGTTTTCCAGATCAGCGCCCAGACCGCGATGCAGGCTGCGATTGCGACAAAAAACGACACGTTCGCAGGTGCGCCGCGGAACAGCGTTGCTTCACCGAAGCTGAACATGTCTTGGAACGACGGCAGGTGAGCGCCTTCAGCGAATTTGCGGGTCGCGGGTTCCATGCCGTCGGCTTTTAACGCGCCGATCAGCAGGTAGTTCAGCAATGCGGCAGCGATAAAGTTGAACATGATCGTCGTAATTACGATGTGGCTGCCGCGTTTCGCTTGCAAATACGCGGGGATCGCCGCCCATGCAGCGCCGAATAATGCGGCCCCAGCCGTTGCGCCGATCAGCGCCACCGACCAGTGCGGCCAAGGAATATAGAGACAGACCAAAGCGACGCCAAGCCCGCCCAAAACCGCCTGACCTTCGCCGCCAATATTGAACATCCGCGCGTGAAACGCGACGGCGACGGCAAGCCCGGTGAACATAAAGTTGGTCGCGTAATACAGCGTATAGCCCCAGCCGTAGGTCGAGCCTATCGCGCCTTCGATCATCAATTTTAACGCGGCTGTTGGACTTTCACCGATGGCAAGGATCACAAGTGCCGACAAAAAAGCCGCTAATAACAAAGAGATCAGCGGGACAAGGACCACTTCGGCCCATTTTGGCATGACATCCATTAGTGCAACTCCTTGCCGGTGCCAGCGTGGGCGAGGTTTTCTTCGATGGCTTCGACGATAGGCTTATCCGGCATTTCCGTGATCCCTGCCATCAGCAGTCCCAATTCTTGTTCGTTTGTTTCAGACGGAAGGCGTTCGCCCATGATTTTGCCGTCAAACATCACGGCCACGCGGTCAGAGAGCGACAGAATTTCCTCTAGCTCGACCGATACCAACAGGATCGCTTTGCCTTGATCGCGCAGTGCGACGATCTGTTGGTGGATGAATTCAATCGCGCCAATATCCACGCCGCGTGTCGGTTGCCCGATCAGCAGCAGGTCAGGATTGCGTTCGATCTCGCGGGCAAGAACAATCTTTTGCTGATTCCCGCCCGAGAAATTCTTGGACGCGAGTTTTGGATCAGGCGGCCGCACGTCAAAGCGTTCCATCTTTTCGATGGTATCCTGACGGATGGCGTTATTATCCATGAACAGGCTGGACCGTTGGTATTTTTCGTCATGGTGATAGCCAAACGCGGTGTTTTCCCACGCGCTATAATCCATGATCAGACCTTCACGTTGGCGATCTTCTGGGACGTGGGCGATTCCGCGTTTGCGGCGCGATTGCCCGTCAGATTTCGCGCCAGTCAGGTCCAATTCAAGACCATTCACGAGGATCGTACCTGTCGCTTTTTCATAGCCGCCAAGCACTTCAAGCAGTTCGGATTGACCATTGCCAGCCACACCCGCAATGCCGAGGATTTCACCTGCTGCGACGTTAAAGCTAACGTCTTTGACGCGGTGCACGCCTTTGTCATCGGTGACGTTCAGGTTCTTAACTTCAAGGATATTTGCACCCGGCTGTGCAGGTGCTTTATCCACTTGTAACAGTACCTTACGGCCAACCATCAGTTCGGCCAATTCCTGCGGTGATGTCTCGGATGTCTTGACCGTCGCGGTCATTTCGCCGCGCCGCATCACCGACACCGTGTCAGTCGTATCCATGATCTCGCGCAGCTTGTGGGTGATCAGGATGATGGTTTTGCCTTCGGCCTTCAGGCGTTCCAAAATGCGGAACAATTGATCGGCTTCGGCAGGGGTCAGCACGCCCGTCGGTTCGTCCAAAATCAGAATGTCGGCCTTGCGATACAGCGCTTTCAGGATCTCGACGCGCTGCTGCATGCCCACGCCGATATCTTGGATCAGCGCGTCAACTTCAACGTTCAAGCCGTATTCATCGGCGAGCGCTTTCAGTTCTTTACGGGCGCGGTTCAGCGACGGTTTCAACAACGCGCTGTCCTCTGCACCTAAGATCACGTTCTCAAGCACAGTAAAATTCTCAACCAGTTTAAAGTGCTGGAACACCATTCCGATACCTGCCGCAATCGCAGCTTGGCTGTCAGGGATCGACGTTTTCTGACCGCCGATGAAAATCTCACCAGCGTCGGCCTTATAGAACCCGAACAGGATCGACATCAGCGTTGATTTGCCCGCGCCGTTTTCGCCGATAATGCCGTGAACCGTGCCGGGCATGACGCGGATTGAGATGTCTTTGTTGGCTTGCACGGGGCCAAAAGCCTTGGAAATTCCCTTTAGCTCAATCGCGGGGGCCATATCGGTCATTGGGTCTTCTTTCACAAAAGTGAGTTCGCGTCGAAAATGAAGTGGGCCGCACCATTTGAAACGGTGCGGCCCTGATCGCTTGGCCTAAGGCATCAACTTAAAAGTCGAGAGCCGGGCAGGATTCGTCAGTGTTGTAGTTGTGGACAGAGATTTCACCCGCAACAATCGACGCCTGAGCTGCATCAAGAGCCGCTGTCATTTCTGCAGTGATCAGCGCTTCGTTGTGCTCGTCAACCGCGTAGCCCACGCCACCGTTGGACAGGTCCATGACGTTAAAGCCAGCTTCCAGCGTGTCGCCTGCGATCAATGCGTCGTAAACCGCGTTATCAACGCGCTTGAGCATGGATGTCAGAACTTCGCCCGGGTGCAGGTAGTTTTGGTTCGCGTCAACGCCGATAGATAGAATGTCTTCGTCAGCAGCTGTTTGCAGAACGCCAACACCAGTACCACCAGCGGCAGCATAGATCACGTCAACACCTTGAGAAATCTGCGCTTTTGTCATTTCAGACCCTTTAACCGGGTCGTTCCAAGCCGCAGGCGTTGTGCCTGTCATATTCGCAACAATTGTCGCGTCTGGATTTGCAGCCAATGCGCCCTGCGCGTAGCCACATGCAAAGTTGCGGATCAACGGGATGTCCATGCCGCCGATAAAGCCAACAGTGCCAGTTTCAGACGCCATCGCGGCCAGCATACCAACAAGGTATGAACCCTGCTCTTCAGCGAACACGATAGAGCGGACGTTTGGCGCGTCTACAACCATGTCGATGATTTGGAATTTGGTGTCTGGATAGTCGCCAGCAACGTCGCCCAGTGCGGATGCCCACGCAAAGCCGGCCATCACGATTGGGTTTGCACCAGTTTCAGCGAAACGACGGATCGCTTGCTCGCGCTGTGCGTCGGACTGAATTTCAACTTCAGCGTAAGTGCCGCCAGTTTCTTCGGCCCAGCGCTGTGCGCCGTTGAATGCGGATTCGTTGAAGGATTTGTCGAACTTGCCGCCGAGATCAAACAGGATCGCGGGATCAGCAGCGACGGCGCCGGCGGACAGCGCCAGCACGGCAGTCGCGCCGAGGAATTTTGTTGTAAGGGTCATATTGGTATCTCCCGGGTCGTTGTGATGAGGGGAAGGCCACCGGCTTTCCCCCAAAAGCCAAACCGGTCTGTGCCGGTTTATCGCACGATAAGGCATTGCCAGCCCGCTAGGGTCAACCGGTTTTTCATGGAGAGTGGTAAAATTTTGACCAACCGGTCAATTTTTAAGCGCAAGTTTGGTGGATCACGCCTGAACCAAGGTTCGACGTAGCACGGCTGCTGCGACTTTGGTGCCATCGGGGCGATTGTAATAGTTGGGGCGCATACCGACGTTTTTGAAATTGTTGTTTGCGTACAGCTCTTTAGCAGCAATATTGTCAGCCGCAACCTCTAGAAAGGCCGACTGCGCCTGTTGTTTTTGCAAGGCGTCTATAAATGCGGCAAGGCAAATCTGGGCAAGGCCCTGACGCTGAAATTCGGGCGCGGTGGCAATCGTCAGCACCTCTGCTTCGTCGGCGATCAACCGCCCCAGCACAAATGACCGCACGTCACCCCGCAGAATCACTCCTTTAGAATCAAGCAGCTCTGCGAATTCAGCGGCACTCCATGGTCGCGATTGGGTGAAAGCTGCAGCATGAACCTGCGCAAGCGCCTCTGGCGTCATGGTAGAATAACGGGTGCCGCATCGCGTGGCGGCGCGGCATCGGCAGCACGGACATAATAGGGGGCAGGGCGTTCGGTGACGTGGGGCGCACGGTCACGCGCAATCAGCGCGATATGCTGGATCATGTCCTCGGCCGCGATGATTGGCGGCGCGATCTTCGCGACATCGGACGCGGCAGGGACAAGCACGGCGGTGCTGATGATGTCGGCAAAGGTCTGAATATAAACGTGATCTCGGGGTGCTGCGACTTGGGCAACAACCGGACGCGCAAGACCGTGAACTTGGGCCTCCAGATGCGTCACGCCAATCGCAGGGACGCCAAGGCCCAAGGCAAGGCCGCGCGCCGCAGACACGGAAATCCGAATACCGGTAAAATTCCCCGGACCGGTCCCCACGCCAATCGCATCAAGATCGGCCCATGTTAGATTGTTTTCAACCAGCACGTCTTCCAGCATCGGCATCAGATGTTCAGCCTGTCCCTTTGCCATTGGATCGACGCGCACGACAATTTTGTCGTCGATGATCAAACACGCAGCACAGTGGGCCGTCGCCGTGTCAAACGCCAGAACTTTGCTGATCATACCTTGGTCCACGTCAATGGTTTTGTCGCATGACGGGTCAGTGCGTTCTTCGCTTCAAGATCTAGCTGTACGCATTTGATCCACCAGCCTGCTGTCGCACCGCCGGGGAACACATCCTCGGGCAAATGCGGCAGTGTGGCTGTTTTGATCTGCGCGTATGTCATCGGATCGGACGACATGCCTTTCAGCATCGCGTGGCGCATCGCTGTATATTTCGCAGCGTCCACATTCGTGATTTTGCCCGGCGTATTGACGTTTTCGACGGCGATCTTTGTCATGGCTTAGGCCGCGACAGGGCGCACTTCGATCACTTCTGGGATGTAGTGACGCAACAGGTTCTCGATGCCCATTTTCAAGGTCAACGTAGACGATGGGCAGCCAGCACAAGCGCCTTGCATGTGCAGATAAACGATCCCGCGCTCAAAACCGTGGAACGTGATGTCGCCACCATCTTGGGCAACAGCAGGACGGACGCGCGTGTCGAGCAATTCTTTGATTTGCCCTACGATTTCGCCGTCATCGCCAGTGTGTTCGGCGTGACCAGATGTAACCTCGTGATCGGCACCCATCACAGATGCGCCGGACTGGTAATGTTCCATGATCGCGCCAAGAATACCTGGCTTGATGTGGTCCCATTCAACGTCGTCAGCTTTGGTCACGGTCACAAAATCATTGCCGAAAAAGACGCCATTCACGCCGCCAGTCGCAAAGATGCGTTTGGCCAGCGGGGACGCTTGCCCAGCTTCGATTGTTGGAAAATCAGCGGTGCCGACTTCCAGAACGCTTTGGCCCGGCAAGAACTTCAGCGTGGCTGGGTTCGGTGTGGATTCGGTTTGAATAAACATGCGTAGGGCCCCTTTTTGGTCCCTTATGATATGCGCCTGACGAGCGTTTCTGTCAAGGGATTGGAATCATTCTAAGTTGGTGAAATTCAGTTAACACGGCGACTTTCACAGAACCGTTACGGGAATCATGCAGCCTAGACGCGTCCGATATCCCAAATCGGCGGTTGCGTGCCCGTCCCAAGTTTCACGCAGTCAGTTGGATGCGTCCGGTGTTCCCCCGCCGGACGCATTTCGTTTGGCGCTCAGGTTGAGGCGATACCGATTGCCAGCCTTGCGCAGTTCCGGCACAATCAGCCCAAGTCGAAAAAGGGAGGCAGAAATGCCAATGCGGAAATTTTTGGTTGTCCTTGATGACAGCCGCGAATGTCTCAACGCGATGCGGTTCGCGGCGATGCGCGCTGCAAAAACGGGTGGTGGCGTCGAAGTCCTGTCGATTATTCCACCGGATGAATTCAATCACTGGATCGGTGTCGGTGAAATCATGCGGGCCGAAGCGCGCGAACGGATCGAAGTTCACTTCGAGGTCTTCGCAAAGTGGATGCGCGATAAACAAGGGGTGAACCCAAAGCTTGTGATCCGCGAAGGCGAGCCAATCACCGAACTTCTGGCGCAAATTAACGATGATCCGGATGTTGGTGTTCTGGTCTTGGGCGCGGGTGCCGACAAAAAGGGCCCCGGTCCGTTGGTAACAGCGCTGTCGCGGCAAGCGGGCGATTTGCCAGTACCAATGACAATTGTTCCGGGCGAAATGTCCAAAGAGCGACTAGAAGCGATTACGTAAAAAAAACGGCTGCCCAATCGCTTGGGGCAGCCGTCCTATACCGTGTCGGATTGCTTAACGCGCCGGACGCAAAAGCCCCACAATATCGTAGGTCTGCTGCAAAATCGGCTCTGCAATCTCGCGAGCCTTAACAGCACCATTCGCCAAAATCCGGTCGATTTCAGCAGGGTCATCCATCAAACGCGCCATCTCAGTGCTAATCGGGCTCAGTTTCGCAACAGCCAGATCAGCCAGCGCAGGTTTGAACTTACCCCAACCCGCACCCGCATATTCGGCGATCACATCGTCAGGACTGCGATCATCAAGGGCTGCGTAAATCTCGACGAGGTTCTTGGCTTCGGGCCGATCTTTCAGCCCTTCCATCGTGTCAGGCAGCGCATCCGGATCGGTCCGCGCTTTTTTAAACTTTTTCGCGATCTGGTCGGCATCATCCGTCATATTGATGCGTTCCATGTCACTTTCGCCGGACTTCGACATTTTCTTTGTCCCGTCACGCAAGTTCATCACACGGGTCGCGGGACCGTCGATGACCGGAATGGTCTCAGGGAAAAAGTCGGTTTTGAAGTCGTGGTTAAACTTTTTACCAATATCGCGGGTCAACTCGACATGCTGCTTCTGGTCTTCGCCAACAGGCACATGCGTCGCGTGATACAGCAAGATGTCAGCAGCCATCAGGGCAGGATAGGCGTAGAGGCCCAGCGACACCTTTTCAGCGTTCGCACCCGCTTTGTCCTTGAACTGTGTCATCCGGTTCATCCAGCCGACACGCGCTACGCAATTGAAAATCCAGCCTAATTCGGCGTGTGCGGCAACAGCAGATTGATTGAACAAGATCGACTGCGCAGGATCAAGACCAGACGCCAGATAACCAGCAGCGACTTCGCGTGTGGCTTTAGCCAGCTCTGCGGGGTCCTGCCAGACCGTAATCGCATGCATGTCCACCACACAGTAAATCGTCTGCATGTCGCCTTGCATACCAACGAAACGCTTGATCGCGCCAAGATAATTACCCATCGTCAAGCCGCCGGAAGGTTTAATTCCGGAAAAAACGCGGGGTGTGAATGTTGATTGTGATGTAGTCTGTGTCATGGGGCAGGTCCACTCTGGCCATCTGAAATGAGGTCGCATACCCATGCCAGAGAGATTTGTGAGTTTCAACAGCCCTAAGGGACCGCCATGCACAGTGATCCGAGTTTTGAACCGCCCGTAAACCCGCTTCCGCCGGTTATAATCGTGCTGGCATTGATAATGGTTTTGGTCGAAGGCGCGTTGTCGCTGGCTGGCGCTGCTATCATCGGCGGACCGACGGGTATCGGCTGGCGCATCGGTGCGTTGCAGGATTACGGCATATCGCCATTGGTGCTCGACGTAATCATGACGCGGGGCGACTATAGTTTTGACCTGACCCGCCGTTTTATAACCTACCCGTTTATTCACGGTAACTTCACACATGCGTTGTTCTGCGTGGCATTGCTGCTCGCGCTCGGCAAATTCGTCGGTGACGCCTTTGGCTCGGTGCGGACGTTGGTGGTTTTTGTTGGCGGATCAATCTTTGGGGCTTTGGCCTTTTGCCTGCTCGCATCAGACATGAGCCCGCTATTCGGAGCCTACCCGCCGATTTTTGCGCTAATCGGGGCGTACACCTATATCCTGTGGCTGCGGCTCGGGCAGTCCGGCCAAAACCAAATGACAGCGTTTCGCCTGATCGGGTTCCTTTTGGCGCTGCAATTGGTGTTTGGACTGTTGTTCGGCGGTGGCCAATCGTGGATCGCAGAGCTCGCGGGATTTGTGTTCGGCTTTGTCAGTGCAACGATCCTCGTGCCCGGCGGCTGGGGTGCGTTGCTCGCTAGGTTGCGCGAACGTAGCTGATCCCGCGATTTTCGCCCGAAAATCTGTGCGATACGCATAGCAGGTTCGCTCTGGTCAGATCACCGCTGTCCAGCTAGAAAACACCCGACCAATTGGGGAATATGACAATGGCCAACCAAATCAAGCCGCAACCCGGCATCATGGACATCGCGCTTTACGTGGGCGGCGCGTCTCATGTGGATGGCCAGACGAATGTTCTGAAACTGTCGTCCAACGAAAACCCGCTTGGGCCGTCTTCGGCCGCGAAAGACGCGGTCGCGCGTTCAGTCCACGAGATGCACCGTTATCCGTCGACGGATCACACGCCATTGCGCCAAGCCATTGGTGAAACATGGGCCGTTGACCCTGATCGCGTGATTTGCGGCGTTGGCTCTGACGAAATTATCCACTTTCTCTGCCAATGCTACGCAGGCAAAGGCGACGAGGTCATCCACACCGAACATGGTTTTGCGATGTACCGGATTTCCGCGCTCGCAGCGGGGGCGACGCCTGTCGAGGTCAAGGAAAACGACCGTGTCACGGACGTTGATGCGATCCTCGCAGCGTGTACCGACAAGACAAAGCTTGTCTTCATCGCGAACCCGAATAACCCCACCAGCACCATGATCGGTGAAGGTGAAATGATCCGGCTCGCCGACGGCATCCCACCGCAAGCGATCCTCGTTCTTGACGGTGCCTACGCCGAATTTGTCGATGGTTACGACGGTGGCGTTTCGATCATCGAGGCCCGCGATAACGTCGTCATGACCCGCACATTTTCCAAAATCTACGGACTAGGCGGCTTGCGCGTTGGCTGGGGTTACGGTCCAAAAGAAATCATCGACGTGCTGAACCGCATTCGTGGTCCGTTCAACTTGTCTAGCGCAGCACTTGCCGCTGCCGAAGCATCCGTGCGCGATACGGATTATTTGCAGAAGTGCCGGATTGAGAACGCAAAATGGCGCGACTGGCTGTCAAATGCGCTCGCTGAAATTGGCGTGCCGTGCGACACATCGACGGCCAACTTTGTGCTCGCGCGGTTCGGGTCCGAAGCAGAGGCAAACGCCTGCGATGACCACCTGAAATCCGAAGGCATCCTGATCCGCCGCGTTGCAGGCTACAACCTGCCGCATTGCCTGCGGATCACTGTCGGTGACGAAAGCGCATGCCGCCGCGTCGTCCACGCAATCGCCCAATTCAAAGGGGCGCGTTAATGGCGGTGATTTATGAACGTGTGGCGCTGATCGGCCTTGGTTTGATCGCGGGATCAATGGCACATGCGATGCGCCGCGCAGGCTGTGTAGGCGAAATCATCGGCACCGCACGGTCCGCCGAAACGCGGGCAATTGCCGCAGAGATTAACCTGTGTGACCAAATCGCTGACACGGCAGCAGAGGCCGTCAAAGACGCCGATTTGGTGGTACTTTGCGTGCCTGTGGGCGCAATGGCATCCGTCATGGATGAAATCGGGCCTTTGTTAAAGCAGGGTGCGACGTTGACGGATGTGGGGTCTGTGAAACAGGCCGTGATCGACCTGGTGTCGCCCTATGTCCCTGAGGGTGTTCATTTTATTCCGGGCCATCCGCTGGCTGGGACTGAACATTCAGGTCCGCGTTCCGGCTTTGCCACACTGTTTGATAACCGCTGGAACATCCTTGTGCCGCTCGAAGGTGCTGATCAAACCAAGGTCGATCAGCTTGCCGATTTCTGGACTGCGCTGGGCGCAAAAGTCACCACAATGACGCCGGACCACCACGATTTAGTTCTCGCCGTCACCAGCCACACGCCGCACCTGATTGCTTACACGATGGTAGGTGTCGCGGATGATCTGGCCCGCGTCACTGAAAGCGAAGTCGTTAACTTTTCCGCCGCAGGTTTCCGTGATTTCACCCGTATCGCGGCCTCCGATCCGACGATGTGGCGTGATGTTTTCCTGACGAACAAAGATGCGACGCTCGAAATCCTGGGCCGCTTCACTGAGGAATTATTCGCGCTGCAACGGGCAATCCGGCAAGGCGACGGCGAGCATCTGCACGATTATTTCACGCGCACACGCGCGATCCGACGCGGCATTATCGACGCGGGCCAAGATACGGCAGAACCCAACTTTGGCCGCGCTCCCGGTACGAAAGAGTGATCAAACGGGCGGCGATCTGTCTCTGCGTCCTGTCCGCGAATGTTGGCTGGGCGCAGGACGCCACGCAACGCCCGCAGCCGCGATCTGAAGCGCAAGAAACAGCGTCAGACTTGGCAGATGAACGGCCTTTACCACGGACGCAAACGGACAGTTCGCTCGCGCCAGCCCCCAGCATTCCAACAGCAACGTTGCGCCCGGAACGACGCCCCTACGAACGCCCCGATCTCGCATATGGCGCAGCAACCGACCCACAATTGCGGGCAGAGCAGGACTTGTTCGCGTTCAGTCCCACCGCCCCCATCTCATCAGAACGCCCCTCGCTACGGCCAGCCGCGATTGAACAGGCAGCCGTGCAACGCGCAACGGCGATCCGGCGCGGCCAAGTGTGTGGCGACCCCGCGATCCAAGGCGAAGTCATCGGAAACGTGAACGGCAACGGGCGCTGCGGCATCGACGATGCAGTGCGTGTGCGCGCGGTGGCGGGCGTAACCTTGCGGCCCGCAGCGACGATTGATTGCGCCACCGCTTCGGCGCTCAAGCGTTGGGTCACGACGGGGGCCATGCCCGCGACAGGCGGTCAGGTATCGTCGTTACGGGTCGTGTCGCATTACTCTTGCCGCAACCGCAACGCCGCATCTACGGGCCGCTTGTCAGAGCATTCCTTTGGCAAAGCTATTGATATTGCTGGCATCGGTTTGAAAAGCGGACGCGAAATTACGGTCCTGACCGGATGGAATGCCGCGCGTGATAGCACTGCGCTGCGCACGATGTGGCAGGCGGCGTGTGGACCGTTTGGGACCGTTTTAGGGCCGAACGCAAATCGGTTCCACCGCGACCATTTCCACTTTGACACTGCCAGTTATCGATCAGGATCATACTGCCGTTGAGGCGGGCGAATTTTCGCGAAAATTCGGGGTCCCAACATGCGTTAACCGTCCCGTAGGCGGTAGGATTGTCCCGCGCACAATCTGCGTCAAAACGCTGGGCGCTGGCGGAATTTGCGACACAGGAAACATCACATAATCGCGTAATTTTGGCAGGAACGTGCTGTCCGATTGATACTGTGGCGTAAAAGCTGCCGACATCGCTTGGAATGCCCAAACATGCCAACGCCGCGCTTTTGCATACAGGGCAGGGGCGCGGTCCAAACTGGCCACCGAGACCGCCCTTGCCAACGCCAAAGCATCCAGCAAAGCCATGTTCGCCCCTTGGCCTAATTGCGGGCTCGCGCGGTGGGCCGCGTCACCTATATGCACGACACCATCGCCATAAGGTTTGCGCAGTGTTCCATGCGTATAACGGGCCATCGTCATTTGATTTGCCGCCGTAATTTGGTCCGCAAATGGCGCAAACGCGGGCCAAAGCGCTGTCGCTTCATCGCGCCACGCATCTAATCCACGCTCTTGCCACGCCGCATGTCCATCGCGCGGCATCGACCAGAAAACCGCAGCTTTGGGCGTGTCATCACCGGGCAATGTGCCAATCGGCAACACGCCAACCATGCGGTCTGCGCGGCGGTAGCACTGGCTCAGGTAGTCAGGCGGCAGGTCCGTTTCGGGCCAGTCCACAGTCCCCCAAATCGCACCATAAGCCAGCGGACGCGACGCAATCGGGGATAGGGGCGATCCTGCGCCCGCACTGTCGATGATCAGATCAAACGGGCCAAAGCTTTGACCATCGGCGGCGTAAAGCATCCCGCCTCCGGCCTTCACGATCTCGGCGCTGCTGATCAGGCGCAGATCACGGGTCTTGCTCGCCACGAACAGCGCGTCAAGCAAGCTTGCGCGGTGAATGGCGAGCCCACGTTGCTGCCCGTGCCTGCGGTCATAATGCACGTCCAGCACGCGTCGCCCTGATGGCTCTACGTGTCCCAACATGCGTGTGATGAAGTTGCCTTTTGCCCGCGCCAAGTCACCAGCACCGACGCAATCCAAAACCGCTTGGCCAATCGGCTGGATCACAAGTCCCGACCCAACAGGGCGCGGCGCATCAAACTGATCGAACACCGTCACATCGTGCCCCTGATCGGCGAGCATCGACGCCACCGCAAACCCACCAATTCCGGCACCCACAACGGCAATCTTGTTACTGGCAGACATCGCACACCTCAAACACACACTTTGGCGCGTCATAACTGGTTTCGCACAGGCGGACCATGGGGTGCGTTACATCTTTACCCTCGCGGGTCAGAGGCTTATAAGCCCGATTATGAGCCATCGCATGATGATCCAGATACGAATTATTCACCCGGCTGTCTGACCACCAGACCAGCCGGGCTTCAGGTGTTGCGACCGCGCGCCGCCCCTCACCCTATGACGTGATATGATCCAAAGGACGCCACCCATGTGCGCCGACACCCCCGAATATAAAACCACTCTGAACCTGCCAAAAACCGATTTCCCGATGCGGGCTGGCTTGCCGAAACGTGAACCCGAATGGCTAGAACGCTGGAACAGCATCGGCGTTTACGACCGGCTGCGCGACAAAGCTAAGGCAGAGGCACGTGAACCATTCACGCTGCACGACGGTCCGCCATACGCCAACGGCCACCTGCATATCGGTCACGCGCTGAACAAGATCCTCAAGGATTTTGTGGTCCGTTCGCAGCAGATGATGGGCAAAGACGCACGCTACATCCCCGGTTGGGATTGCCACGGCCTGCCAATCGAATGGAAAATCGAAGAGAAATACCGCGAAAAAGGCCGTGATAAAGACGACGTGCCTGTGGTTGAGTTCCGTCAAGAATGTCGTGAGTTTGCAGCGGGTTGGGTCGATATTCAACGCGAAGAATTCAAACGCCTCGGCGTCACAGGCAAATGGGAAAACCCGTACCTGACAATGGATTTCCACGCCGAGCGCGTGATCGCTGAGGAATTCCAGAAATTCCTGATGAACGGCACGCTGTACCAAGGGTCAAAACCCGTCATGTGGTCGCCAGTCGAGCAAACCGCATTGGCCGAAGCTGAAGTCGAATACCACGACAAAGAAAGCCACGCGATCTGGGTTAAATTTGCCGTCCGCCACAAGGGCGAAGGCGTTGAAATGGCGATGTTGGACGAGACCACCGACTTTGAAGGTGCGGACCAAGCGCTGGCAGAAGATTTGCTGAACACATCCGTCGTGATCTGGACCACAACGCCTTGGACGATCCCGTCGAACAAGGCGGTCGTTTACGGCGCAGCCTACGATTACGGTCTCTACGAGGTTGTCGCGACGCCTGAGGAAAGCTGGTGCACCATCGGCGAGAAATTCATCCTCGCCGACAAACTGGCCGAAGGTGTGCTGACCAAAGCACGGCTTGAAACCAACATGTGGCGCCGCATCCGCAGCGTCGAAACGTCAGAGCTTGAAACGATCTCGCTGCGTCACCCGCTTTCGGGCGTCGAAGGCGGCAATGGCGAATGGGACGCACCACGCGATTTCCGTGCGGCACCCTTTGTGACCGACGAAGACGGGACCGGTTTTGTGCATTGCGCACCAAGCCACGGTATGGACGAATTCGAACTCTACCGCGATCTGGGCATGCTCGAAGACGTCATCACCTATAACGTTACCGAAGACGGCTCTTTCCGCGCTGACCTGCCATTGTTTGGCGGCAAACGTATTTTGCGGGAAAAAGCCAAAAAAGGCGATTGGGAAGGCGACGCAAATGCGGCCGTGATCGCAAAACTGACCGAGGTTGGTGGGCTGCTTGCACGTGGCAAGATCAAGCACAGCTACCCGCATTCGTGGCGCTCTAAAGCCCCGATCATCTTCCGCAACACTGCGCAATGGTTCGCGTCGGTGGACAAAGCGGTGGGCGACGGTCAGGACACCTACGGCACAACAATCCGCGAACGCGCACTGCGCTCTATCGACGAATTGGTGACATGGACGCCGCAAAAAGGGCGCAACCGCCTCTATGCAATGATCCAAGATCGGCCTGATTGGGTGCTGTCACGACAACGCGCTTGGGGTGTGCCGCTGACCTGCTTCACCAAAAAAGGCACGCTGCCAACCGACGACGACTTCCTGTTGCGCAATGACGAGGTGAACAGCCGGATCACCGCCGCGTTCGAGACCGAAGGCGCGGACGCATGGTACATGGACGGGGCCAAGGAACGGTTCTTGGACGGTATCGTAAACCCCGACGACTACGACCAAGTCATGGACGTTCTCGACGTGTGGTTCGACTCTGGTTCGACCCACGCTTTCACCCTGCGCGACCGTGAAGACGGGTCCGACGACGGGCTTGCTGATCTCTACCTCGAAGGCACAGACCAACACCGTGGCTGGTTCCATTCGTCGCTCTTGCAGGGCTGCGGAACTATGGGCCGCGCGCCATACCGTGGCGTGATGACCTGCGGATTTACCTTGGATTCCAAAGGCATGAAGATGTCTAAATCCTTGGGCAACATCATCCCGCCAAAACAGGTAACAGACCAATACGGCGCTGACATCCTGCGTCTCTGGGTGGCACAGGTCGACTATGAAAACGACCAACGGATCGGTGACGAAATCCTTAAAGGGGTGTCCGACAGCTACCGCCGCCTGCGCAACACAATGCGCTTCTTGCTCGGCTCGCTGAACGATTTCTCCGAGGCAGATCGCGTCGATGCAGCCGACATGCCAGAACTCGAACGCTGGGTTCTGCACCGCTTGTCGGAACTCGACGAGACCGTGCGCAAAGGCTACGCCGCCTACGATTTCCAAGGCGTTTTCCAAGCGGTCTTTTCCTTCGCAACCGTTGAATTGTCAGCGTTCTACTTCGACGTCCGCAAAGACGCGCTGTACTGCGACGGCGACACAGCACGTCGTCGGGCATCACGCACCGTCCTCGACATCCTGTTCCACCGCCTGACCACATGGCTCGCGCCAATCCTCGTGTTCACGATGGAAGAAGTCTGGCTGGAACGGCACAAAGGCGACGATGTTTCGATCCACCTCGTGGACATGCCCGAAACACCAACAGCGTGGCGCGACGATGCCTTGGCTGAAAAGTGGGCAACCGTGCGCCAAGTGCGCCGCGTTGTAACTGGGGCCTTGGAAGTCGAGCGGACCAACAAAGTCATCGGCGCGTCGCTAGAGGCGGCACCGACCGTCTACGTGACCGAAGATGTGGCTAAGGTGCTGGAAACAGTGACTTTTGACGATCTGTGTATCACGTCGGGCATCACCGTCAGCACTGACGCGGCTCCAGCGGATGCGTTCACCAATGACGATGTGGCAGACGTGGCCGTGGTCTTTGAACGGGCGGAGGGCGAGAAATGCCAGCGTTGCTGGAAGATCCTGCCAGACGTCGGCACGCACGCACACGCAGGTGTCTGCGGACGCTGCGACGCAGCCCTTGCTTAACGAAAACCAACAGCGGGCCGGAATGGAAACTCCGGTCGGCCCGCTGACGATTGTTGTGGAAAACGACGCTGTGGTGGCGCTGGAATGGGTGAAACCGCAGCGCCGCGACGACCATCCGGTTCTGGATGCCGCGCTAGAACAACTCAGCGATTATTTCGCAGGACATAGGCAGGATTTCGATCTGCCGCTCGCGCCCCAGACCTCTGATTTTCAAAAGATATTCGGTCAGGCGCTTTGCGCCATTCCTTACGGCGAAACGCGGACCTACGGCGATCTCGCCAAGTTGCTGAACCGACCAGCCCAAGCGATAGGACAGGCCTGCGGCGCTAACCCCATCGCTATTCTCATCCCTCGTCACAGGGTTCTCGGGGCAAACGGGCTGGGTGGTTATTCCGGGGCAGGGGGCGTTGAAACAAAGATCAAGCTGCTTCAACTCGAAGGGGCCGGATCGCTGCTTTTATGATCCGGATTAACCGTCTTTGCCATACATCGCTTGTTGAATCGCACCCGCGCCGAGCAGGTAAATCGACGTGATCATCAACCCGTAATGAGCCCACGATGCAGGATGAAATTCCACCAACGCGGCCCAACCTGCGAACACGGTCCATAGCAATGCTGTCGGTAGCGTTATCTTGCGCCAACGCTCTGTCCGTACCGGATGCACAAATTTGACTGGGAAAAACATCGCGGCGGCCAGCAAGGCCACAAGAAACAGGCTGACGTAGAAATTCGGTTGGATCGCAAACAACACAAGAACGACCATATTCCAGCATCCGGGGAAGCCTGAAAAGGAGTAATCCTTTGTTTTCATACGCGTATCTGCAAAGTAAAGCGCCGACGCAAAGGTGATCACAATGATCGCAAACCACCCCGTCCAGCCGGGCAAAAGGCCGGATTTGAACAACGCGTAGGCGGGGATGAACACGTAGGTCAGGTAGTCGATGATCAAATCGAGCAAGACCCCGTCAAAGATCGGGGCGTTTGTTTTGACGTCATATTTACGGGCCAACGGGCCGTCGATGCCATCCACGAAAAATGCGACAACGAGCCACAGGAACATCATCGACCAATTTTGATCGACAGCGGCGAGCATCGCGAGCATCGCAAAGACTGCGCCCGTGGCGGTGAGCAAATGAACGGCGAGGGCTTTTTGAGATAGTGTCATTGGGCGTACATGCCGGAAATTGGCCGTGGGGGCAATCGCAAGACGCAGGCACGCTGCGTCGAGGATGGCGCGGTTTTGTGAAAATGGTCAGCGGAGTTGGTTTTGAATTTCGAAAACATATAATAACCTATATAAACAGTAACTTACGCTTTTGGATGTGCCCGATTATAAACGTCCATCAAGTGCGCCGTGTCAACGGCAGTGTAGGCTTGGGTAGTCGAAAGGCTGGCATGGCCGAGCAGTTCTTGGATCGCACGCAGATCGCCGCCCGCAGTTAGCAGATGCGTGGCAAAGCTATGCCGCATCGCATGTGGCGTGGCCGTGGCCGGGAGGCCCAGTTGCAATCGTGCCTTTTCCATCACTTTTTGGACCATACGCGGGTTCAACGCACCGCCGCGCGTACCTCTGAAAAGCGGGCTGTGCTGTTCAACGGGGTGGGGGGACAGGCGCAAATAAGTCGCGACCGCGTCCTTCGCCGCGTCGATTACAGGCACGATACGCTCCTTGCCGCCTTTGCCCTTGATAACCAACGTATCGGGCAGGGGCACCGATGCGCCCGTGAGGCTAAGTGCCTCAGAAATCCGCAATCCACACCCGTAAAGCATTGTCACAACAGCCATATCACGGGCTGCGACCCAGCTATCGCGGGCTTGCAACTCGACAGTGTCGATCATCGCGGCAGCGGCATCAATCGCCAGCGGACGGGGCAGTTTTTTGGTGAATTTTGGGCTGCGTGTGGACAGAACCGCAGTCGGTTCAAACCCTTCCCGCTCAGACAGCCAACGGTAGAAGGTTTTTACCGCAGACAGTGAGCGTGCGAGCGACCGCGCGCCAACGCCGCGTCCGCGTTCATGCGCCATCCATGCCCGCATATCGCTGACCGTGATGCGGGCAATCGGACCGAGCCCTTGGGCGTCGCCATGGTGCTGCGTCATGAACGCTAAAAACCCCATGACGTCCGTTTGATACGCCTTTAACGTGTTCTCAGCCGCATCATTCAATGCGCGGCAATGGTCCAACCATGCCGCCATCGCGTGAGTGAGAGATGGAGAAATCAGGCGAGCCACCGGCGCATCGCGCGTTCAAACACACCGCCGAAAAACGTCAAAAGATCAGTGCCTTGCTGCGGTGTAAATTGGTGCGGATCTTCGGATCCCATCACCAGCATGCCGGGCAAACGGTTCGGACCGAAGTCCAATTTCAGACACGCTTCGGACCGGATGTAGCTGGCTTTTTCGCCGAAAAGACTGGTCTCATCAGCGGTAATCTGGCGCAGCGTGACCTGCCGGACCGACATATTGCGGCCTTGGGTGATGTAATCGTCGATCTCGCCGACGGGCACGACACGCACCACATCCCGGACTTTTTTCACAGCGTCATTCGGTTCGGCGTCTTCGCTTTCCAGCACCAGACGCATCACATCAACGCGCAACGTGTCAGCGACGTCACCGGACAGATCATGCAAAAACGCTTCAAATTCAGTGGCATCCATCATCCGCAGCACGGCGCGGTGGATTTGGTTCGTACCAGCTAGATTTTCGTAAGCAGCGGCAATCACAGACCGATGCGTGTCCTCAAGTCGGTCTAGCCGCGCCTCAAGACGTTCCATCGCGATGCCACGCAGGTCGACAATATTGCCACCCATCGTCGATTCATTGGCCGCCACGAGGGCGCTCATGATGTCTTTATCCTCGAGCAATGCCTCGGGATCAGAAATGATTTTGGCGCGGATATCCGCGTCCATTTGGGGTGTGCTAGTCATATGAGCCTGCTCGCTGCGGTATTATTTTGTTGAGATATAGCAGAGCGCGACCCGCTTAGGCAGACTTTTTTCTAACGGTGGCGGCTAAACGGGGCATCGCTGCAACACGGGGTATGTTTGATATTGATTAATAAGGGACAAATTTCGGACCTCCGTAAAAACAAAAATGGCGGCACGAGGCCGCCATTTCGTATATATACCGACAAGTCTTAAAGAATTGTGATGCCGGCTTTTTTAACGTCAGCCATGAAACCGGCCAGACCTTTGTCGGTCAAAACGTGGTCTGCCATCGCTTTGATCACTTTTGGCGGTGCGGTGCAGACGTCAGCGCCGATTTTTGCGCATTCGGACATGTGGTTCGCAGAGCGGATCGACGCGGCCAGGATTTGGGTCTCGAAACCGTAGTTGTCGTAGATCGTGCGGATGTCGTCGATCAATTCGAGCCCATCAATGTTAATGTCATCCAAGCGACCGATGAACGGGCTGATGAATGTAGCGCCCGCTTTTGCGGCCAAAAGCGCTTGGTTTGCTGAGAAACACAGGGTTACGTTAACCATTGTGCCTTCGTCGGACAGCGTTTTGCAGGTCTGCAAACCGGCCCAAGTCAGCGGCACTTTTACCGCGATGTTATCGGCGATTTTCGCCAATTTGCGGCCTTCAGCCAACATGCCTTCGGCGTCTAATGCGACAACTTCGGCGGATACTGGGCCAGACACGATGTCACAAATTTCTTTGGTGACTTCCAAAATGTCACGGCCAGATTTCGCGATCAGCGACGGGTTTGTTGTCACGCCGTCAACCATGCCAAGGGCGTGCAGTTCTTTGATCTCATCAATCTCAGCTGTATCTACGAAAAATTTCATCTGTGATCCCTCCGGGGAATGGGTTGGCGTTTGTTGCGCCAGCGTTTACCTCAGAATGGACGGGTCTGAAAGCCCTTACCGTAACGACAACCAGCCGCCCGGAGGGCAGTCCTTGAGCCAAGAATTTTTCCATGAAGGTGAGTTAGTCGCGGTTTTGACCGCCCAACCGCTAGATCGGTTTCTGGACTACAAAGCAACCGAAGGGGGCTGCCACCTTGGCGCGTTCGTCGAGGTGCCGTTGGGACCGCGCAAAGTTCTGGGTGTTGTTTGGGGGCCGGGCAAGGGCGATTTTGACTATAACAAGGTCCGATCTGTTATCAGGGTTCTGGATGTTGCGCCGATGCGCGATGAAATGCGGACTTTCCTGACGCGTGCCGCTGATTATACGTTGACGCCGTTACATGCGATGCTGCGCCTTGCGACCCGTGCGCCCGGACTTGGCGATGCGCCGTCGATGCGCAAGGTGTACCGGTTGGGTGATCAAGAACCGGATCGGATCACTGCCGCACGAACCAAGGTGCTTGAGGTTTTGAGCGACTATGGCGGTTTGTCTTTCACTCTTAAAGAACTGGCAGACATGGCTGGCGTTGGGTCGTCGGTCGTCAAGGGCCTCGTGAAACTGGGTGCGGTAGCCGAAGTCGACGCCCCCCGCGATATGCCGTATCCGATGCTTGATCCGGATTATGGCGGTAAAGAGCTTAGCGTGGGTCAGGCGGCGGGCGCAGAAGCGTTACGTGCAGATTTGCGCACTGACAAATACGGAACGACGCTTTTGAAAGGCGTCACAGGATCAGGCAAAACCGAAGTCTACCTAGAGGCCGTGGCCGAATGCCTGCGTATGGGACGCCAAGCCTTGGTCCTGTTGCCAGAAATCGCGCTGTCTGGCGAATTCATTAACCGTGTTGAGGCGCGATTCGGCATGAAGCCCGCCGAATGGCATTCAGGCGTCACGATGACTGAACGCCGCCGCTGCTGGCGGATGGTCGGGCAGGGTGATGCGCAGCTGATCGTGGGCGCGCGATCAGCGTTGTTTCTGCCGTTTCAAAACCTTGGCCTTGTCGTTGTCGATGAGGAACATGATACGTCATATAAACAAGAGGATGGTGTCCTTTATAATGCCCGCGACATGACCGTGCTACGGGCGGCGATCAATGGGGCGCAAGTTGTTTTGGCGTCCGCTACGCCGTCGCTGGAAAGCTGGGCAAATGTCGAACAAGGCAAATATAAACGGCTCGAGTTAAAATCTCGTTACGGCCCCGCGATTATGCCAAAAATGTCTGCAATCGACATGCGGGTCGAGGATCTGCCCGGCGGTAAATGGGTGTCGCCCACGCTACGCAACGCCATCGCGCAACGTATTGAAAAGGGAGAGCAATCGCTTGTTTTCCTGAACCGTCGTGGCTACGCGCCGATCACGCTTTGCCGTGCCTGTGGGCATCAAATTGCATGCGATCATTGCGATGCGCGGATGGTCGAACATCGCTTTCTCAAACGCTTGATGTGCCACCAATGTGGTGAAACAAAACCGATGCCAAACGTCTGTCCGCATTGCGAGGCAGAGGACAAACTTAGCGCAGTTGGCCCCGGTGTTGAGCGTATGGGTGAAGAAATTACAGAGCTATTTCCCGATGCGCGCGTCGCTGTCTTGTCGTCCGATTTGTACGGTTCTGCGAGGGCGATGAAGGCCCATATCGAAGAGATCGCGAAGGGCGGCACCGACATTATTATCGGTACGCAATTGGTCGCAAAAGGCCATAACTTTCCGTACCTTACGCTTGTTGGGGTGATTGATGCGGACCTTGGTTTGCAGGGGTCTGATTTGCGCGCAGCAGAGCGGACATTTCAGTTAATGCGGCAGGTTGCGGGACGTGCTGGGCGGGCGGAAACACCGGGTGAGGCGATGTTGCAGACGTATCAGCCTGAACACGGTGTGATCCGCGCGATTTTGGCTGGCGACGAAGAGGCGTTTTGGGCGGCTGAGGCGGGCGAACGTCGCGCCGCTGGTGTGCCGCCTTACGGTCGAATGGCCGGAATAATCCTGAGCGGCCCGTCGGCGGAAGAGGTGTTCGAATTGGGTAACGCATTGGCAAGACAGGACTTACCGCTGCGTAAAATCGGGGCGCAGGTGTTTGGGCCAGCGCCCGCGCCGATTGCACGGGTCCGTGGACGTCACCGTGTGCGGCTGCTTGTGAAGGCGGAAAAATCAGCGCCGTTGCAGCAAGCTTTGGCAGAATGGGCGGGGCAATTCCGGTTGCGTGGCGATCTGCGCATGGCAATCGATATTGATCCGCAGAGCTTTTATTAAGCGCGAAAAACGCCTTGTGACTTGCGTGCACAACACGTGCACAAGGCGTGCACCGCGTTGACATATGTGACGGCCCGAAAACCTGATGGCCGTTAACGTTATCTTCAAACTTGCGTGGTTTAGGTGAACGCAATGAGAGCGGACCCAAAACGGCACAGCCGCGCTTTTCAACGGGGGCGTTGAGGCGTAAAGCATTGTGATGAAGATTATCCGCCTCGAAGATGCCCGGTCGCTGCCATTTTGGCAGCAGCCTGTGACGCTGTTGTTTTTGTTCGCCATGGCGATGCCCGTGGCGTTTGCGACGTGGTCGGCGTTGTTGAATAACTTTGTGATTGAGGTCGCGCATTTCGACGGCTCTGACATCGGGTGGCTACATACTGTACGCGAGATACCCGGCTTTTTAGCCGTGGGGGTGATCGCGTTGATTATGGTGATGCGCGAACAGGTTTTAGGGATTGTCGCGCTTGTGATGCTGGGCATTGCCACTGCGATCACGGCTTATTTCCCGTCAATGGGAGGGATATTAACGATTACGATGCTGTCGTCGATTGGGTTCCACTACTTTGAAACGGTGAACCAGTCTTTGCAGTTGCAATGGATCGAAATCAAACGCGCCCCACAGATGTTGGGATGGTTAACTGCTGCTGGATCTGGGGCCACGTTGGTCGCGTATTTGCTGATTGTGGGAACATGGAAGACGTATGGTCTGAGCTATAATTTTGTGTATCTGGCGGCTGGTGGCTTTACTGCCTGCGTCGCGATTTTCGCGCTTGTGGCGTATCCACAGTTTGAAGCGCCGCATCCACAGCTAAAGACGTTTGTGCTACGCCGTCGGTATTGGCTGTATTACGCGCTGCAGTTTATGTCGGGCGCGCGACGTCAGATTTTCGTTGTTTTCGCGGGCTTTATGATGGTCGAGTTATTCGGTCTCGAAGTTCACGAAGTCACGCGGTTGTATTTGATTAACCTCGTAGTGAATATTGTCTTTGCGCCAATGATGGGGCGTTTGGTCAGCGTGTTCGGTGAACGTCGGGCGCTGCTGTTTGAATATGCGGGGTTGGTTGTCGTCTTTTTGGCCTATGGCGGCGTTTATTATTTCGGATGGGGCGTCGTCGTGGCGGCGACGCTATATGTTGTTGACCATATCTTTTTTGCCCTCGCGCTGGCGCTGAAAACTTATTTCCAGAAAATCGCGGACCCCGGTGATATCGCACCGACTGCGGCTGTGGCATTTACGATTAACCATATCGCGGCGGTCTTTCTGCCCGCTGGTTTGGGCTATTTGTGGTTAACGTCACCGGCTGCGGTGTTTGTTTTGGCGGCCTTCATGGCCTGCGTTTCGTTTGGTTTGGCGCTGTTAATCCCACGCCACCCGGTGCCGGGATACGAGACGCGGCTGCAAACGCCGCTTGCTCTGGCGGACTGATCGGGCCTCCTTTGCGTTTTTGTTTTGACCCGCGCTGCAGCAAAGCATACCGGAGGACAAACCGCAGAGGGCGAAGACATGACGACTTATTCAGCATTGACGACATTACCGGGCGAAGATCTTGCCACACAATTGGGCGACGCGCTGGAAGCATTAACGCCAGAACCAACCGGCGTTGGTGTGTTCGAGATCGAAGATGGCTCTGGTCTATGGGAGGTCGGCGCGTATTTCGACGAACAACCAGACGTCGCTGGGCTGTCCGTATTAACCACGTTGTACGATGTGAAGCCGTTTGTTGTGTCCGAGGTTCCCGACACGGATTGGGTCGCGCATGTGCGCCGCGAATTGGCGCCAGTGACGGCTGGCCGCTTTTTCGTTTACGGCAGCCACGACGCGGACAAGGTGCCGGATGATTGCACGCCGCTATTGATCGAAGCGGCGATGGCGTTCGGTACGGGCCACCACGGCACGACGCTGGGCTGTTTGCAGGCGTTCGACCGCTTAGTTAACGCAGGTTTCACATCTGGCAAAGTTGCGGATATCGGTTGTGGTACAGCGGTTTTGGCGATGGCTGCGGCCACGGTTGTGCCTGAAACTGTGATCGCGACAGACATCGATCCAGTGGCGGTGGACGTTGCAGAAGTGAACGTGACCGCGAACAACTTGCAAGGGCAGGTGCAGTGCGTTGTGGCCCCCGGTTTCGAGACGCCAGTGCTGAAAGAGGCCGCGCCGTTCGATCTGATTTTCGCGAACATCTTAAAAGGGCCATTAATCGGCCTTTCTGCCGACATGGCGAAAGCCACAATTGCAGGTGGTCACGTGATTCTTTCGGGTATTTTGAACGAACAGGCTGACGACGTGATTAACGTTTATGAAGGAAATGGATACAGTTTAATGCATCGCGATATCATTGTTGAATGGACGACGCTGACATTCACCAAAAAGCCTTAGTTTTATCGCAAATTTGGGCGTTGCCCCATTTTTGACACATTTTAGCGTCAGTTTTTGTTAACGCCCGACTGGGCAGGATTATTGTTTGAGTGAGGTCTTTTATGGCTTATGTTAATGCGCCTTTTGAAAAGCGTGTACGCAAAATTGTGCGGACGAATAACCGGATGGCGAATGCGGGTGTTGTCCACAAAATGAAGGCTGACGGCTTGGTTGTCGCTAAGCCTCGTCTATACACGCCGCGTTTTCCATGGCGTGGTTTGGTCCTGCTAACCTTGGTTATCTTCGTTTTTAAAGGGTACGTGCATTACGCGCTAGGGGAAGCTGATTTTGACCAGCGGATCGCGGCATTGTCCGAAGGGACCGTGTTTGAGCAAGTCGGGGGACTTGCGATGCATGCGGATCCAGTGACGCTGTCAGTGTCAGGGCTACTTAACAATTTCTTGAAGTAGTTGGGTGCAGGGCGGGAATTTCCCGCCCTTTTCCTTGCCCATTTTTAAACAAATACGACATAGAAAAGGCCGGTGGGGATGTCCCAACCGGCCTTTTTGTCGTTCTGATCGTGCAATCGCGACTTAGCGTGTGATTGCGTTAATTTTGTCCAGATCAGCAAATGTGAGGCCGATATCGTCCAATTCACGGGCGGTCAATTTGGACAATGCTTTGCGTGTAACGCGCATATCGTTCCAAGTTGCCAAAGCGCCCATCATTTGAGCGAATACGTTAGAAAAACGGCCTGCATTCAGGACGGCGACGGGACGTGTGGTGTCAAAAGCGGCCATAGCCATGCTCCTTAGCTGGTGCTGCATTGCAGCGTTGTTGTCTGATGTTGCCCACTTAGGAGGCTTTTTGAAAACAAACTAGGGTCTAAATCCGCATATGACCTATGCGTTTTTGACATGCCTCTATTTGGCGGCAAAGCCCTTAGTTTTATGCTGTTCACGGGGCTGTGAGGTGTGGCGAATTGTTGCCGAAGGGTCACCTTTACGGCTGGTTGTCGCCAATGCTGCGGTTGCGGCGAAAATCGTGGGCGTTTGGGGTGTTCCAGTTCCCGCTTGGTATATGTTCGCCTTTTGTGCTAGTTGAGGAAAAAGATCAAAAACTGGATTGGGTGAGGGCAGAAAATGCGCGTTTTGGGGATTGATCCGGGCTTACGGAACATGGGTTGGGGAATCATTGACGTGTCCGGTAGTCGTATGACGCATGTCGCGAATGGGATTGCTCATTCCGTTGGGACTGATTTAGGCGTGCGACTGCTGTCGTTGTATGAACAATTGACCGACGTGATCCACACCTACTCTCCTGAAACCGCTGCGGTTGAGCAGACATTTGTGAACAAAGACGCGGTTGGCACGCTGAAGCTGGGGCAGGCGCGCGGGATCGCGATGCTGGTGCCAGCAAAAGCGGGATTAGATATTGGTGAATATGCCCCTAATGCTGTGAAAAAGGCGGTTGTTGGTGTGGGCCACGCCGCGAAAGCGCAGATCGACCATATGGTGCGACTGCAATTGCCGGGCGTGAAAATTGCGGGGCCTGACGCCGCTGATGCATTGGCGATTGCAATTTGTCATGCCCACCACCAACAATCCGCGAACCATTTGGCGCGGGCAATTGCAAAGGCATCAGCATGATTGGCAAGATTTCAGGCATTATCGAGTATCGCGGCACCGATCACGTGCTGATCGACGTGCGCGGCGTCGGCTATATTGTCTATGTGTCGGATCGCGTGAAGGCCGGATTGCCTACAAATGGCGAAGCGGTTGCGTTATTTACCGATCTGTTGGTGCAAGAAACGAATTTGCAACTTTTTGGCTTTAACTCTCTGGTGGAAAAAGAATGGCATCGGCTTTTGATGACGGTGCAGGGCATTGGGGCAAAGGCGTCGATGGCGATCCTTGGGACGTTGGGTGACGAAGGTGTCAGTCGTGCCATTGCGCTGGGCGATTGGAACGCGATCGCCAAAGCAAAAGGGGTTGGTCCAAAGACCGCGCAAAAGGTGATTCTGGACCTGAAGGATAAAGCACCTGCTGTGATGGCGATGGGCGGAACCTTGGCGGAAAATCTGGAAAGTGATGTGTTGGAACCTGTTGAGGCGCCAGCGCGGAAACGTGTGGCGGCACCAAAAGCGAATCCGGCGCAACCTGAGGCGTTATCAGCCTTGGGGAATTTGGGCTATGCGCCGGGTGACGCGGCGGGTGCCGTGGCCGAGGCATTAGGGGCGCAACCAGATTTGCAGACGGCCGGATTGATCCGTGCCGCCTTGAAGCTGTTGGCTCCAAAGGAGTAAGGGGTGTCTATGCAAGAGCCGGACCCAACCTTACGCCCCGAACGCCAGCCCGAAGATTCGGATCGCGCGTTGCGTCCGCAGACGCTGGATGAATTTATCGGACAGCGCGATGCCCGTGCGAACCTGAAGGTGTTTATCGAGAGCGCTAAGCGGCGCGGCGAGGCGATGGATCACGCATTGTTTCATGGACCGCCGGGTTTGGGGAAGACGACGCTTGCGCAAATTATGGCGCGGGAATTGGGTGTGAATTTCCGGATGACATCTGGTCCGGTGCTGGCCAAGGCTGGTGATTTGGCCGCGATCCTGACCAATCTTGAAGCCCGCGATGTGTTGTTTATTGACGAAATCCACCGTCTTAATCCAGCGGTAGAAGAAGTGCTTTATCCGGCATTGGAAGACTTTGAACTGGACCTTGTGATCGGCGAGGGGCCCGCTGCGCGGACTGTTCGCATTGAACTGCAGCCATTTACGCTGGTCGGTGCGACCACACGTATGGGGCTCTTGACGACGCCGCTGCGGGATCGGTTCGGGATTCCGACGCGGCTTGAATTTTATAATGAAGATGAGCTGCATGAAATCGTGACGCGCGGGGCTCGACTGATGGGCGCACCTGCTGCCGATCTGGGCGCACGCGAAATTGCGAAACGCGCACGCGGAACGCCGCGTATAGCTGGACGATTACTGCGGCGTGTCGTCGATTTTGCAGTGGTCGATGGTGATGGCACCGTTACGCAAGAGATTGCAGATATGGCGCTGACACGGCTCGGCGTGGATGATCTGGGGCTAGATAGTGCGGATCGACGGTATTTGCGGCTGATTGGCGAAAGTTACGGAGGCGGTCCCGTTGGGATTGAAACGCTGTCCGCTGCGTTGAGCGAGAGCCGCGATAGTTTGGAAGATGTGATTGAACCATATTTGCTGCAAAAAGGGCTGATCCAACGGACACCGCGCGGACGGATGTTGGCGCAAGCCGCGTGGCGGCACTTGGGTCTGGATGCGCCCAAAGGTCAGTCGGATATGTTTGGGTGAGGTGATCGATTTTTCTCGAAAAATCGTACAAATTTTCGAGAAAATTTGGGTGCCTCCGGCGGGAGTTGTTAAGGCGAAATGAAGATGGAAGCGGATCAAGTCGCGGAGTTGTTTACGCGCGCAGACAGTACTTATCTCTGTACGCGGTGGGGGCGTCCGATTGTCCCTGTTGTTTTTGGTGTCGATGATGCGACGCTGGCCGTTTTTAAGGGCGCGATTGAGGCTGTCGTTGTCTTGGCTGGGCATAAGATGGACGAGACCGACATGGAGTTGGGCGCCAATCTGATGGTGTTTTTCTGTCGGGATTGGGAAGAGATGTTGGATTTGCCGCATCTGGATAAAATGCTGCCGGATTTAGGGCCGTTGGTAATGAAATTGAAAGCTGCGGATGCTAATCAGTATCGCATGTTCCGGTTTGACGAGGCCGGTGCGATAAAGGCGGCGTTTGTGTTTTTGCGGATGGATGATGCGTTAGCGCAGGTGTCGGCCGATACTTTGGCGCTTTCGCAGGCTGTGCAGACGATTCTTTTGTGGTCTGATACTGCATTTCGCGATGCGTCGCCGCTGGCTGTTGTGAATGAACAGACGGTGTTGCGACCGGATGTCGCCGAGGTGATCCGTGCGGTTTATGATCCGGTGATGCCTGATGTTGCGCGTGATCCATCACATGCGTTGCGGTTGGCGGCGCGATTGGGCCCGACCGGATGACACATCAGTTTCCCGTTAAGGTTTATTATGAAGACACCGACATGGGCGGCGTCGTTTATTATGCCAATTACTTGCGTTTTATTGAGCGTGCTCGCTCTGAGATTGTCGAAGAGTTGGGTGTCGATCAAAACGCGATGAAGGCGGATGGGCTGATTTTCGTCGTGACCCGAGTTGTGGCGGATTATCTTGCGCCAGCGCGGTTGGGTGACGTTTTGTTTGTGAAAACGGATCATCGCGTCACGTCGCCTTTGCGTTGGGTGTTCGATCAGGCAGTTTGGCGAGGGGATCAATGCCTGTTCAAAGCCGAAGTAACAGCGGTTTGCATGACAGTTGCAGGGCGTCCAACGCGGCTACCGGCGGAACTTCGCGCACGATTGGCGTAAAATCGAACAATTTGTGATGAATTGGGTCGTGGATTTTGTAATCGGCTTGCTTTAACACTACCTGCAACAGAGCCCGACAACGGGCCCAAGGGCAGAGCAGGTATATGGAACAAGACTTCACAATGTGGGCGCTGTTTGCGCGCGCGACGATCACCGTAAAACTCGTCATGATGATGCTGATGGCTGCATCTTTGTGGTGTTGGGCCGTGATCGTGGACAAGATCATTCAATATCGCAAGGCAAAGCGCGAGGCCGAGGTTTTTGATCGGGCATTCTGGTCAGGCGAGCCGTTAGACACTTTGTTTGACCAAATTGGTGCGAACCCGCGTGGCCAGAGCGAAAAGATTTTCGCCGCTGGTATGTTGGAATGGCGTCGGTCGCATAAGCAGGACGGTAACCTGATTGCTGGCGCGCAGGCCCGTATTGATCGATCAATGGATGTCGCGATCGCCAAGGAATCTGCGAGGCTTTTGAAGGGCTTGCCTGTTTTGGCGACCACCGGTTCTACCGCGCCGTTTGTGGGGCTTTTCGGGACGGTTTGGGGCATTATGAATGCGTTTATCGAGATTGCTGAAGCCCAAACAACCAACCTTGCGGTTGTCGCACCTGGCATTGCCGAGGCGTTGCTGGCGACTGGGCTTGGCCTGTTGGCCGCGATCCCTGCCGTGATTTTCTACAATAAACTCAGCGCCGATGCCGACCGGATCACTGCCGGTTACGAAGCGTTTGCTGACGAATTCGCCACCATCCTTAGCCGTCAGTTGGATAGCTAATATGGGGGCTGGTGTTATGAAATCAGATGCTGGCGGGGGCCGTAGGCGGCGTCGCCGGTCATCGCGCGGTCAACCGATTGCAGAAATCAACATCACGCCGTTTGTGGACGTGATGTTGGTGTTGCTGATTATCTTTATGGTTGCTGCACCGTTAATGACGGTTGGTATCCCTGTCGAACTGCCTGAAACCAGTGCAAACGCGCTGCCTTCTGACGATGAAGAGCCGTTGACGGTCACAATTACCGCTGATGGTCGCACCTTGATCCAGACCACGGAAACATCTCGTGATGAATTGGTGGTCAAGCTATCCGCGATTGCGGCTGAACGAACATCCGACCGCATATTCTTGCGCGCTGATGGTGCGAATCCGTGGAATACGGTTGCCGAAATCATGGGTGATTTGAACGCTGGCGGCTTTTCCAACATCGGTTTGGTCACGGATATCGCCCAACCGGACGCGAGCGAGTAAGCCAGAATGGCCACACCGGGCACAATTACTTCTGGGGTAGGACACGCGGGGCTCGTGATTTGGCTGGTCGCGGGATGGGGTTTCAACGCGGAGCCGCTGCCGTTTGAGGTGTCCGAAGTTTCGGTCGTCTCGGGCGAGGAATACGAACGGATCGTTGCCGCGTCGACGCCGCAGCCCGGCACGGCTGACCCAAGTGTTCCACCAGTTCCCGAAGTCGATGAGGCTGCACCTGCGCCTGACGTTCCTGCGGAAACGGCTCCGACACAGACACAACCAGAAGTGGTTGAGCCACCTGCGCCTGAGACGCCACCTGCGACACCTGAACAGCCTGCCGAACCTGCGACAGTGACGGATGCGATCCCAGATTTGCCGCCCGCGCCGGAAACGCCTGCGCCCGGTGCGCCTGATTTGGCTGTGTCGCCACGCCCGCAAGAACGGCAAGCGGACCGGATTGCACCGACGCAAGTCGCACCTCCGCCCGAGGATGTGCCTGTGGCTGAGGTCGAAACTGCCAGTGCGGCGCCTGAACAGGAAACGCCCGCAGAAGTTGTGGAAGAACAGGTTGAAGAAGCCGCACCAGAAGAGGCGGCGACTGCGATTGTGCCCGAGGATACGGCGCCTTCGGGGGCAGTAGAAGCGTCCGTGCGTCCGGCTGTCCGCCCTAATCGGCCAACGCCTGCGCCGACGCCTGCACCTGTGACGCCTGCCGAAACATCCACAGCATCAAGCGATAATGTGAATACGAACGCCGTTGATGATGCGGCTGTCGCAGCGGCGGTTGCTGCAGCGGCTGCGGCAACTCAGCCGGATGTTCCCCAAGGGCCGCCGATGTCCGGATCAGAACGCGAAGGATTTCGTGTGGCTGTAAACCGGTGTTGGAACGTTGATCCGGGGTCTGTTGCGGCTCGGGTGACTATGGTTGTTGGGTTCAGCCTTGATCAAAACGGCAAAGTGCAGGGCGACGTGCGCCAAGTTTCTGCGTCTGGTGGTGATGGATCGGCACAAAGTACCGCATTTGAAGCGGCGCGGCGCGCAATTCTGCGCTGTCAGAACCCGAATGGGTATCAGTTGCCTGCTGATAAGTATGGTCAGTGGAAAGATGTTGAAATTACGTTTGATCCATCCGGAATGCGATTAAGGTAAACGGCAAGAAATTGCGCATGGGGGTTGGAAACTTTTCCCCGTGACGCATGTTGTAGTTAATACGAGGGTGCAAGCGCACCTTGCGAAAATGAGGCGAGAGCATGAAACGACTGTTGACCATTTTGCTGGCGGCGGCATTGACCGGCCCCCTTGCGGCCCCTGTTGTGGCACAGGATGGTCCTTTGCGGTTAACCATCACGGACGGGGTTATCGAACCACTGCCGTTTGCGGTGCCGACGTTTGAGGCCGAGAACCCCGAAGCCGCGCAGGTCGCGGCTGACATTTCGCGGCTCGTCGCTGGTGATTTGACGGGCACTGGATTGTTCCGCGAAATTCCAGCCTCTGCGTTTATCGCGCAAGAGGCGTCGTTTTCGCAGCCGGTTTCTTATCCTGACTGGCGTGCGATCAATACGCAGGCGCTCATTAAGGGCTCTGTTGCGGTTAGCGGTCAAAATCTGACAGTGAAATTCCGTCTTTATGATGTGTTCTCTGGTGCGGAATTAGGTGGTGGTTTGCAGTTTGCAGGCACCGTTCCGGGCTGGCGTCGTATGGCGCACAAAGTTGCCGATGCTGCCTATTCGCGGATCACAGGCGAGGGTGGTTATTTCGATAGCCGCGTTGTTTTTGTGTCCGAAGCTGGTCCAAAAGATAACCGTGCGAAACGTCTTGCGATCATGGATTTTGACGGTGCGAACCTGCAATATTTGACGGATAGCAGTGCCATCGTGCTTGCACCGCGTTTTAGTCCGACGGGCGACCGCGTGCTTTATACGTCATATGAATCAGGCTTTCCGCGCATTAACGTGCTGGATGTTGCGAATGTCGGTCGTCGTCAGTTGACAACTGCTGAAGGCGAAATGGCGTTCTCACCCCGGTTTTCTCGTGATGGTACACAAGTGATTTACAGCCTCTCGAATGGCGGTAACACAGATTTATACCGCACTGATTTGGCAAGCGGCGCGCATACGCGGCTGACATCTGCCCCGTCAATCGAGACGGCACCGTCGTTTAGCCCAGATGGGTCACAGATTGTTTTTGAAAGCGACAGGTCAGGCTCGCCGCAACTTTACATCATGTCCGCTGGCGGTGGTGAAGCGCAGCGTATCTCGTTCGGTGAAGGTCGTTACGGGACGCCGGTTTGGTCCCCGCGCGGCGATCAGATCGCATTTACCAAGCAGAACGCAGGTCGTTTTCATATCGGTGTGATGCGTACCGATGGTAGCGAAGAACGTCTGTTAACCGCATCCCCATTGGATGAGGGCCCGACATGGTCGCCGAATGGCCGCGTGATTATGTTCTTCCGCGAGACATTGGGCGCTGGCGGCACCTCGGCGTTGTATTCAGTCGATGCGTCTGGTCGTAATTTGCAAGCGGTCCCCATCCAAGGCGGCGCGTCAGACCCGACTTGGGGTCCATTGCAGCCATAAAGCAAAGCGTGATTCACAGCATGGAAAAGACATGTTAAGATCACGCTAACAAATGAAGAATAATAGGAACGGGCATATGGTATTTTTGAAAAAAGCAGCGTTGGTGGGCCTTATTTTGGCGACTGCCGCGTGTACGAACCCTGATCGCTTTGGCGGCGCGGGTGGTGCTGGTACGGGTGCTGGCGCAAATGGTGCCGGATCAGCCGTGGCCCCAATTGCACCAACCGGTGCGAATGATCCGCGTAGCCCACAGTATTTCAGCCAAACGATCGGCGATCGGGTCCTGTTTGTCGTCGATAGTTCGACGCTTACGCCTGCAGGCCAGCAGACGTTGTCAGGTCAAGCGAACTGGTTGAAAACAAACGCTGATTACCAAGCGATCATCGAAGGTCACGCCGACGAGCAAGGCACGCGGGAATACAACCTTGCCCTTGGAAACCGTCGTGCGAATGCTGTGCGCGAATACCTTGTGTCGCAAGGCGTTCCATCGTCCAGACTGCGCGTGATTTCATACGGTAAAGAACGCCCAATCGAGGTTTGTTCCTCCGCTGAATGCTATTCCCAGAACCGCCGCGCGGTGACGGTTATTGCTGCTGGCGGCCTAAGCTAAGGACGAAATTATGCGGCGTTTTCTAACACTTGCACTGGTTCTGGCCGTCACCCCTATGACGGTGGTGGCCCAGGATACGACGCTGGCAGATATTCGCCAGCAACTGGCCGTGCTTTATAGTGATATCAATGGGTTAAAGACTGAGTTGTCCACGACTGGTGGCCTGACGACCGGTACAGCGGGCAATACGCCGCTGGATCGGTTGAACGCTATCGAATCGGAATTGCAGCGGCTGACGTCCAAAACGGAAGAGCTGGAATTCCGCGTGAACAGGATCACTGTCGATGGCACGAACCGGATTGGCGATCTCGAATTTCGTCTGTGCGAGTTGGAAGATGGCTGTGATATCGGGCAGTTAGGCGACACGCCGTCACTGGGCGGCGTGGATAATGGTGCGAATGTACCGTCCGCGACACCGGCACCTGCGACGGGTACGCCTGCGATGGCGATTGGCGAACAAGCAGACTTTGAGCGGGCGCAGGAGGCGCTCGCATCCGGTGACTTTCGCGGCGCCGCTGACCTCCTTGAGACCTTCGGCACGTCCTATCCGGGCAGCCCAGTAAGCCAGCAAGCGCAGCTTTTGCGCGGTGATGCGTTGAATGGATTGAACGAAACCGCAGCGGCTGCGCGGGCCTATCTGAATTCGTTTTCCGGCAATCCCCAAGGTCAGTTTGCGCCAGAAGCATTGGTGAAATTGGGCGTCGCGTTGGGCGCTGTCGGCCAGATCCAAGACGGGTGCATCACCTTGGCGGAAGTCGAAGTGCGGTTTCCAGGCAACGCGAACGTGCTTCAAGCGCAATCCGCGATGCGCAACTTAGGGTGCCAATGACGCCGACTGCGACATTCGCAGAGGGGCTATCGTTTCTTGATACTCACGAAAATGGCGACCGGATCGGGGTCGCCATTTCTGGTGGTAGCGATAGCACCGCCTTGCTTTTACTGGCGGTTGAGTGGGCAAAAAACGCTGGAAAACAAGTGTTTGCTGCGACCGTCGATCATGGGTTGCGACCAGAAGCGGCGGGCGAGGCCTTGCAAGTTGCAAACCTGTGTGCCCGATTTTCGGTCCCTCATGAGACGCTTGTTTGGGCTGATTGGGACGGGGCGGGGAACCTACAATCGGAAGCGAGACAGGCCCGCTACGCGCTTTTGACTGCATGGGCAGAACGTCGGGATATTAACCATGTTTTGCTCGGTCATACGATGGATGATCAGGCCGAAACGGTGCTGATGAATCTTGCGCGTGGCTCTGGTGTAGATGGTTTAGCGGCCATGTCGCGCAGGAAGAACGGGTTGTTCGCACGGCCGTTGTTGCATGCGCGCAGGGCCGACTTACGTGATTACTTACAAGGAGTTGGCGTTCCTTGGATTGATGACCCTTCCAACGATGATCTGTCATATGATCGGGTGCGAGCGCGTCAAATGATGCCGTATCTGCAGGACTTGGGTCTGACGGCGGAACGCCTCATTGCGACGTCGCACCATATGCAGCGGGCGCGGACCAGTCTTAACCAAGCGGCATCCGATTTCGCACAAAAGCATGTACGGGTTGCAGGGGCTGACCTTGTTTTGGCCCAAGGTGTGTTCGATCTAGATCACGATGACACAACCGGGCGGGTTTTCGCGGCTGGTCTCAAATGGATCAGCGGATCGAATTTTCGACCTCGTTATAAGGCCTTACGCGATGCCGCTGACGCTGTGACTGCAGGACATACGAGGACGCTTCATGGCGTAAAGCTAGTCCCTGAGGACGGCGGTGTGCGGATGATGCGCGAGGCCAGCGCATGTTCTGACGTGATAACGTCGCAAGGCGGTGAAGCGCATTTGATTTGGGATCACCGGTGGTCGATTTTTCCGACAACAGGTGGTGTTTGGCCCGCTCGTTTGCGTGTAAGTGTGTTGGGTGATAATATTAACGAAGTAAAAACGTGGCGAAATACAGGGGGTGAGCGGTCTTCTTTGATGGCAACACCGGCTGTTTTCGACGGGGCAACGTTGCTTTCGGCCCCCGCGGCAGGCTTTTTCAATGGTTTTTCGACGCAATTTGTCGCGGATTTCCATAGATCGCTGCTGACGCATTGAACTTAGGCTGTGAACGTCTATTTTACCTTTAACGCTTAGGTCCGACTCTGTCGGCACCGATTTTTCCGATTTTAAGGAGTGTCGCCTTGGGCAACGCACGTAATCTTGTCTTCTGGGTCGTACTATTCTTGCTGGTGATGGCTTTATTTAGCCTATTTTCCGGTGGGCAGGGTTCGACAGTATCGAATTCAAAGAGCTATTCAGAATTTGTAACATCCGTTGAAGCGGGTTCGATCGCGCAGGTCACGTTGGACGGCGAGCAAATTCGCTATCGTGGCACAAACGGTCAAGACTATGTCGCGATCATGCCGCGCGACGCCGAAGTTACTGACTTGTTGATTTCGAACGACATTCCGGTCGCAGCACGTGCGCAAGAACAGTCAGGTTTGCAATCATTCCTGATCGGGTTGTTGCCATTTGCACTGCTGATTGGTGTCTGGATCTACTTTATGAACCGGATGCAAGGCGGCGGCAAAGGCGGGGCGATGGGCTTTGGCAAATCCAAAGCGAAACTGCTGACCGAAAAACATGGCCGCGTGACGTTTGATGATGTCGCTGGCATTGATGAAGCGAAAGAAGAGCTTGAAGAAATCGTTGAATTCCTGCGCAATCCGCAGAAATTCTCGCGGCTTGGCGGTAAAATTCCGAAAGGCGCGCTGCTTGTTGGCCCTCCGGGTACTGGTAAAACGTTGCTGGCGCGGGCGATTGCGGGCGAGGCTGGCGTGCCGTTCTTCACGATTTCCGGTTCCGACTTTGTCGAGATGTTCGTCGGCGTGGGTGCATCCCGTGTCCGTGACATGTTTGAACAAGGCAAAAAGAACGCACCGTGTATTGTTTTCATTGATGAAATCGATGCCGTTGGCCGTTCGCGTGGTGCCGGTTACGGCGGTGGGAACGACGAGCGTGAACAGACATTGAACCAGTTGCTGGTTGAGATGGACGGTTTTGAAGCGAACGAAGGTATTATTATCGTCGCCGCGACCAACCGTCCTGACGTTCTTGACCCTGCATTGCTGCGCCCGGGTCGTTTTGACCGTCAGGTGCAGGTGCCTAATCCTGACATCAAAGGCCGCGAAAAGATTTTGGGCGTGCATGCGCGTAAAGTCCCACTTGGTCCCGATGTCGATTTGCGGATTATCGCACGTGGTACACCCGGTTTCTCGGGTGCCGATCTTGCGAACCTTGTGAACGAATCTGCGCTGATGGCTGCCCGTATCGGTCGCCGTTTTGTGACAATGATCGATTTCGAATCCGCGAAAGACAAAGTCATGATGGGCGCAGAGCGTCGGTCAATGGTGATGACCGAGGACGAGAAAAAGCTGACTGCTTACCACGAAGCAGGCCATGCGATTGTTGGTTTGAACGTGCCGCAACATGATCCGATTCACAAAGCGACGATCATTCCGCGCGGTCGTGCGTTGGGCTTGGTTCTGTCCTTGCCTGAACGCGATCAACTGTCTGTCAGCTATACGAAATATACGTCGAAAATCGCGATGGCGATGGGCGGTAAGGTTGCGGAAGAGCTGATCTTTGGCGCTGAAAACGTTACGTCTGGTGCCACATCTGACATCCAACAAGTGTCGAAAATCGCCCGTGCGATGGTGACGCAGTTCGGCTTTTCGGACAAAATTGGCCACATCGATTACGCCAACGAACAGCAAAGCCACCTTGGCAACTATGCTGGCGCGACGAGCCATTCTGCCGATACGCAGAAGACAATTGATGAAGAGGTGCGCCGCTTTATCGATGAGGGCTACGAGACTGCCAAACGGATTTTGACCGAAAAGTCAGGCGATCTAGAGCGTCTCGCGCAAGGGTTGTTGGAATATGAGACGTTAACGGGCAACGAAATCGCACGCGTTATTGCCGGTGAGGCGTTGAACCGTGGCAGTGATGCTGATGATACGCCTCCAAGCGACGGTAATTCGGTAACGGCAATTCCAAAGACGAAGCCGAAAAAACCAAAATCTGACGAAGGCGGCATGGCGCCAGAACCTTCAGCTTAAAGAAACTTTAAAACCCCGCCCATGTGGCGGGGTTTTCGTTTGTGCAGGGTTGTGTTTTCGACATTTTCCGAGCTTGATGCCGGAAAAGGAGACTGAAATGCAAGCACTGACACCGACGTCTTTCACAGGTAAAATCACTTGGCTTGGCTCTGTTCCGAACAGGGACACGCCAGAGATTACAACTGTCGCGCTTTCTGAGATGCCGCTGACGTTTGCAGGTGCAGAGGGTGAAGTTCATGCCGGTTTAACGCGTCCGTCTTGTGGTCGCGTGTCCTTACAATACCCGCGCGAGACGAGGATCAGAAATACGCGTCAAATCAGCATTGTTTGTGCGACTGAATTGGCGAAAATCGCTGCGGAATTGAACCTTGATAGCATTGATCCTGCGTGGCTTGGCGCGTCAATCGTGGTTGACGGTATCCCCGACTTTTCGCACGTGCCGCCATCGTCGCGACTGCAATCACAAGACGGCGTGACATTGACCGTCGATATGCAAAATCTGCCCTGCGTTTTACCCGCCAAAACAATCGAACGTGCAAAGCCGGGCCACGGCAAAACGTTCAAGGCAGCTGCCAAGGGCATGCGCGGCGTCACGGCCTGGGTCGAACGCGAAGGGACGCTGCGTCTAGGTGATACGTTAACCTTGCATGTGCCGGATCAGCGGGCCTGGATGGCGCAGCCTGACCTATTTGAGAAATGACGTTTCCGAACTGAAACGCTTTGCGTGTCATTCGATGGGTTTGATGTGACGTCCTTGGTTTTTCCCAAGCATTTGATCTGGTACGTGAAGCTAGGGTAGGACTGCGCAAAACCCGTTAGAATCATCAGATTGAGGTACGACATGACTGCGACTGTAATCGACGGAAAGGCCTTTGCCGCCAAAGTACGCGGCAAAGTAGGCGAGCATGTCGCCCGTCTGAAGGCGGATCACGGCATCACACCGGGATTGGCGGTTGTGTTGGTCGGCGAAGACCCTGCAAGTCAGGTCTACGTGCGGTCAAAAGGCAAAATGACCGTCGAAGTTGGCATGAATTCCTACGAGCATAAATTGGATGTTAATACATCCGAGGCAACATTGCTTAAGGTCATTGAAGAGCTGAACGCTGACCCTGATGTGCATGGCATTTTGGTACAATTACCGTTGCCAGACCATCTGGACAGCGACTTGGTGATTAACGCGATTGATCCGGCAAAGGATGTTGACGGGTTTCATGTGTCTAATGTCGGTCTCTTGGGGACTGGCCAGAAATCTATGGTGCCGTGCACGCCGCTGGGCTGCTTGATGATGTTGCGCGAGCATCACGGGTCGATTTCCGGCATGAACGCGGTGGTGATCGGGCGCTCTAATATCGTGGGCAAGCCGATGGCGCAGTTGCTGTTGAATGATAGCTGCACGGTGACGATTGCGCATAGCCGGACGAAGGATCTGCAAGAAACAGTCAAGCGCGCCGATATCGTGGTTGCTGCCGTAGGTCGCCCCGAAATGGTGACAGGGGACTGGATCAAAGAAGGCGCCACTGTAATTGACGTGGGCATTAACCGGATTGACGCAGGTCTAAAGGACGATGGGTCGCCCAAAACACGCCTTGTCGGCGACGTTGATTATGCAAGCTGCGCTGCTGTCGCTGGCGCGATCACCCCAGTACCGGGTGGTGTCGGCCCAATGACCATCGCGTGTCTGCTCGCGAATACGGTGACGGCATGTAGCCGCGCCAATGGTTTGAAAGAACCTGAAGGGTTAACGGCCTAATTTTGCACTTGATAGCTTCGGTGCCGTAAGTGGTAACGCAATCGCCCGCGGTCCTGTCAAAACAGCAATCGCACGGGCGTCGAATAGGCCGCGCAAATCTGGATGTGTAGCAGAAAGACCGCCGGTGTATGCACCATAAGCAGGCAAAATCAGCCGTGATTTATCGTAGATAAAACACGGCTTTTGTCGCCCTTTGCCCGCAATACCGTGCTTGGGATGGTAGTGACCCGACACCTCGGGCACCGCGGCGGAGGCTATGTGCCGAAACGCAACGCTGCCGATTGAATATTCCGCCACATGTGTTCCACCAAGGTTAACAGGGCCGGGATCGTGATTGCCTTCGATCCAGACCCATTTGCGGCCGGCCTGAAGCCGCGTCAATGTCGCCCGATTGGTATCGTCGAATGCCTCAACACCGTCCAAGTCATCAAAGCTGTCGCCCAGACAAATGACCGTTTTCGGGTCCAACCGAGTGATATCCGCATCAAGTCGGTTTAACGTTTCTAGGTTTTCGTAGGGTGGGATCAGCGTGCCAGTCCGTCGCGCGATCCGGTCGGATTTGCCAAAATGTAGGTCCGATACAACCAATACGTGCGGTTCTGGTAGCCACAATGCGCCTGTTGGTTCGGCGTGCATCGTGTGTTCGTTAAATGTGAAAACATGGGCGTTCATCGTGTTCAAGTGCCGCGTGCAGGTGGTCTTGGCAAGCATTATTGCGGAAGTTGGCTGAGCCCTGCGTTTTCCATCAGCAATGCCGCGGCGTCTTCGAGTAATCGTTCGGCGGCTTTGCCCGCGACAGTCACTTTGCCGCGCTCAAGCAGCATTGGCGCCGCGAGTGGTGACACGCGGTCAAGCGTGACGTGGTCGATCCGGCCCGCCGTGCGGGTCATCATTTCCGAGATGCGCCCGAAATCGACCAACCCGCGCAGTGCTTCTTCGCGCGTGATTTGCAGCATCAAATGGTCGGGGTCATATTTCGAGAGCGTGTCGTACAGAATATCGCTGGAAAACGTGGCTTGGCGGCCAGATTTTCGAGCTTGGGGAAGGTTCCTTTCGATTAACATCGCAATCGTTGCCGCGCCGCGAAACGTTTTCTTCATCACGGCATTGCCTGCGAGCCATGTTTCAAACCCGTCGTTGATCGCGGTCACGTCGAACAGCGTGGTGGGATCAGTGACAGGATCGAGGCCCCAAAACAGCGTTGCATAGTCGGTCGCGACAAAGCCCATCGGGTGTAGGCCCAATTCTTCCATGCGTTGCGTTAACAATAATCCGAGCGTTTGCTGCGCGTTGCGCCCGGCAAAGCTGTAGACGCAGGTGTAGTGCCGTTTGTCGAAATACATGCTTTCGACAAGGACGCGATCTGCTTCGGGTAGCTTGGAAATGTCGCGTTGAAGCTGCAACCAATCGGCTGTGTGATCGGGTAACTGCGGCCAAGACTCCTGCTGGAACATCCGCAGAATGCGGGCTTGTAGCTGGGTCGATGTCGCGAATTTCGTACCCATAAATGTCGCAATTTTGGGTGTTTTGGATGCGTCGCGCGTCACCTGCACTGTTAATTCTTTCAAGCTATCGTAGCGCACGATTTGCCCGCCGATGAGAAACGTGTCCCCCGGCGTTAAGGTCGCTGCAAAGGCCTCTTCGACTTCGCCTAACGCTTTGAAATTGCCTTTGAGTTTGACCTTTAAGGTTTCGGTATCTTGTATCGTCCCGATGTTCATGCGGATGCGTTGGGCCGCGCGCGGGTCGCGTAATTGCCATTGGCCATCTGGGCGTTGTAGGAGCCGTTTCCATTTATCATAGGCCCGCAAGGCGTAACCACCAGTTGCACAGAAATCAAAACAGGCGTCGAAATTTGCACGTGAAAGTTGTGCGAATGCGCCGACGGTTATGACCTCTTGGTAGAGCGCATCGACGTCGAATGGTCCGGCGCAGGCCGTGATCAGAATGTGCTGGCATAGCACGTCGCGTGGGCCGGGGCCTTTGGGTTCGCCGTCAAGATCGTAGGCGCGGACCGCTTCGAGGGCTGCGACACATTCCACAACTTCGAACCGGTTTGCAGGCACGAGCAATGCTTTGGACGGCGCATTATAGCGGTGATTTGCGCGCCCGATCCGCTGCACAAGCCGTTTGACGTTTTTCGGCGCACCGACTTGGATCACCAGATCAACATCGCCCCAGTCGATTCCCAGATCGAGCGATCCTGTGCAGACGATTGCCTTAAGTTCACCCGCGACCATCGCCGCTTCGACCTTTTCACGTTGGCTGCGATCTAACGATCCGTGATGGATGCCGATGGGCAAGGCGTCATCGTTTGCGAGCCATAAATTGTGAAAGAAAATCTCGGCCTGCGCACGGGTATTGTGGAAAATAAGCGTTGTTTTGTGGCGTTTGACCTGTTCCAGCACGGCGGGAATCGCGTATTTTGCGCCACCGCCAGTCCATGGGGGATGTTCGTCTGTAACGAGCATTTGGATATCAGGTGCGGGGCCTGGGTCGGCCTGCAAAATTGGGCATGGATCGGGATGGCAGGCGAGTTCGCGGGCGATCGCTTGCGGATTTTCGACGGTTGCGGACAACCCGACGCGGCGCAGATCAGGCGCGATAGTTTGCAAACGAGACAGCGCCAACATCAATTGGTCGCCCCGTTTGCTATCAGCAAGCGCGTGAATTTCATCGACAATAATGCGCTGCACGCCTTTGAAAATGCGCGGCGCGTCCTCGTAGGAGGTGAGCAATGCGAGGCTTTCCGGTGTGGTCAGCAGGATGTGCGGCGGGTCGGCGCGTTGCCTGCGTTTTTGCGTGTAAGAGGTGTCACCAGTCCGGTCTTCGATCCGTATCGGCAGGTTCATTTCGTCCACGGGCATGCGCAGGTTGCGTTTGATATCAGCGGCAAGTGCCTTGAGTGGGGACACGTAAAGCGTGTGCAGACCGGTATGTTCGCCATCTGCCAGCTCGACCAACGTCGGAAGGAAACCAGCCAGCGTTTTGCCGCCACCAGTGGGGGCAATCAACAACAAGGCGGGTGCGTCTTTACGGTCGAGCATCTCGCGTTGGTGGGGATGAATGGTCCACCCACGGGATGCGAACCAGTCAGTGAACATTTGCGGCAAGATCATTTGCGCGGGGGAAGCGTTATCAGGCCCTTGATCATTCATGCTGATAGAGTGCCGATAATCGCGGGTGGCCGCAATGGGGGCATCGGTTGATGCCTCCGGCGGGAGTTGTTTCGGCGAAATGAAGCGCGGGTCGCGTTAGTGAGCGATGTCTTCTTGCTTGACGAACATGTTTTCCCACGCCCGGTCCACCAGTTTTGGCGTCATTTGGTAAGGGATGCCCTCAAATTCACAAATCGCGATCATTTGGTCGATCAGGAACAGCGGCTGGTAGTTCGCATAGGCGTTGCCGATTTCCGGATAGCGGTTGTTCAGGAGGTGAATCAGGGTTGCTTCGTCTAGCGGCATGCGGCGTTTACGGGCGACCATGGCGAAGATTTTGAGGAAGTCGGCCTGATCGGGACCATCAATTTTGATCTTGTAGAAGATCCGACGCAGCGCCGCTTTATCGAAGATCTTATTGGGGTGGAAGTTGGTTGAGAAAATGACGAGCGTGTCGAAGGGCACTTCGAATTTTTCGCCGGATTGCAGCGAGAGAATATCTTTGTTTTCTTCGAGCGGGACGATCCAACGGTTGATCAGCGCCTGCGGAGGTTCTGCCTGACGGCCAAGGTCGTCCACGATGAAAATGCCGCCGGACGATTTGAGCTGAAGCGGGGCCTGATAGGTCCGCGCGGTAGAATTGTAGACGAGATCAAGCATGGAAAGCGTCAGCTCACCGCCAGTGATCACAGTCGGACGTTCGCATTTGACGTAGCGCGTATCATAGCGACCGGACGTCCGGCGCAGAGAATTCGGGTCGTCGCGATCGTCTTCGGCAGAGGAATGCACGATGGGGTCATAGACGGTGATCACCTGACCGGAATATTCGATGGCACGCGGCACATAGATTTTATCGCCAAGCGCATCACGTATCCCATTGGAGATAGACGATTTTCCGTTGCCCGGAGGGCCATACATCAGGATCGAGCGACCAGCGCCAACCGCAGGGCCGAGGTGGTCAAGCAAGCTGTCGGGCAAAATGAGGTGACCCATCGCAGACGTGAGGCGATCACGGGAGACTTGAATGTTGCGGATGGATTGGCGTTGCATCTGTTCGCGGTATACTTCGAGCGGAACAGGCATCGCGCCGAAATATTCGGATTGCGCAAGCGCATCAAGCGCACGGGCTTTACCCGCGTCGGTCAGTTGGTAGCCCATTTCATTGCTCGCACTCGCGGACATTGTGCCCGTCGCCTCGAGCAGTAGTTGGCTGCGTGCCAGGTCGACCAGTTCCTGAACAACCGGGATCGGAAGACAGACCACAAGGCTGAGTTCGGACACCTTGTTCAGGTTCATGCGGAACATTGTTTTCAACAAAATGTCGCGCATCATCGACATTGGCAATTGCATCCCGGCCAGCCCTTTGGGGGCAGGGGGTGCCATGACGGTTGGGTTTTGAACGTTCATTATGTTGCCTGCTGTCTGACTGCACCGAACACCCCGTTTCGCAGGGTGAATTGATGGTCAATCAACCAAGGTATTATGGCGAAATGATGAACAAAACTTTGTCATGTCAGTGGCATTTTACGCGGTTAACGTGTGAAGAGCACGATCAGCAGGTAAAAGACCAAGGTCATGCCAAGGGGAAATCCCATCGGGAACCGTTTGCCTGATGTCCAGCTTTCCCAATGCGGCACGGCTGTGCGGATCGGTGACTTGCGGGCCAACAGATGTGCAAAATAACCCGCAATCAGGCAGGCCGAAAACAGCGGGATCATTGGGGTGATGAGGTCGGCAGTGGCGATGAATGGACCTGCGGCGGCGATGAATTTTGCGTCGCCTGCGCCCATGACGCCGGCAGCGTTTAGGATGATGCCGATGATCAAAAGGACGGGAAAATGGGTCCAGTGCCAGAGGTATTGCTCAAACGGCAACGCGATGAGGCCCAGCACAGCGTAGCTCGCAATGAGCGCGCCAACTGCGACATTGGGGATTTTCATCCGCGACAGGTCGCTAAAGATGACAAAGCCAGAGATTGGAATAGCAGCGACAAGAAACCATGCCGCCGCCCAAGATGTAAGTCCGTCCACGTCGCGTAACCTTTTAGTTGGTAACGTTATCTTCGAGGGCACGCAGCGCGCGTGTTGCTTCCTCAAAGTGTTGCGGATGGGTGTCGATCGCTTCGCGCAACAGGCCTTTGCCGATCGTGATGTCGTTTTGCTTGATCGCGGTCAGGGCCATCGTATGCAGCAATTGCGCCCGCTCGGTCTGGTTCATCGGGATAACCGGCAGATCGTAGTTGCGCTGTGCGCCGCGGGCCAAAACGATGTTGTTTTTCGCGGTGAACATCTGTGGATCGTGACGCAGGGCATCGGTGAACATACGCTCGGCATCACGGTAAGCGCCGCGTGTGAGTTTTGAGTAACCCCAGTTGTTGTAGACGCCAGCGGGTGTCGTCGTCAGGCCAACGGCAATCTGATAAAAGCTGTCCGCTTTTTCCCATTGTTCGTTGCTGTCTGCGATGATCGCTTCGAGGCGGTAGCGTTTGAAGGTCTCGTGGGTCGGCGGGATCGCGTTCAACGTTGCGGCTGCTTTGTCCCACTGGTTTGTGCGGATGTAGGCATCAGCCAGTTCAACGCGGTCATCGTTATTTGCTTCGGCATGGCTGGTGACGGCCTGCCATGCGGTAACGGCTTCGGTGTTGCGTTTTGCACGGATCAAGGACTGCGACAATCCACGCAGCAAATCGATGCGGCCGGGATCATTGTCATTCGCGCGGCTGAAATAGCTGACGGCTTCGTCCGGATCACTGACCGTCAGAAAAACGTCATTCAGGTTGGTCTCGTCAACCACGTTCAGGTCTTGCAAGGCGCGCTGCACTTCAGCGTCACCGGACCGTTGACATGCAGACAAGGCCACAACTGCGGCGATGCACATCGGAAAAAGAATAGGGTGGCGCATGTTTTTGCGTCCTTTTTACTGCTCTTACCTCAAAGTGCTGACGTCAAGGCAAAGTCCCCTGTTCCTCGTCGCACCAGTTCGAATTCTTGGTTTTCTTGAGATTCAGCATAGAAAGGGTCATTTAATTTAGCGAGCGCCGCGCGCAGGTTCTCGCGAATTTGGTCGGAATTTCCGTTATCCGTGGCAAATGCGCGACGGAATGCCTCGCTAGCCTCGCCTGTTTTGCCTTGTTCCATTAAGATCACGCCCAGATTATTCCATGCAGGCGCGAATTCTGGCGCCTCGATTGTGGCACGGCGCAACCAGCGTTCGGCTTGGCCTAGGCGCCCTAAACGCAGGTTCGCGGACCCCAGTGCTGACAATGTGTCGGGGTTCAAACCTTGTTGCGATGCAGCGCGGGTGTAGGCCTTGAGGGCGAGTTCGAACTGTCCTGCCTGCATCAGGCGGTGCCCGACGATTAGGCCATCGATGTCGGACTCGCCCGCGATCCCTGGTGCAAATGGGTCATCTTGAGAACGATCAAAGCCGCCTGATGAACAAGCGGCTAAGATGTAGAGGGCCATTAAGATAAACGGGGCCCGAATGTAGGTCATATGTGACTGCCTTGCTTAGCCACCCCCCAAGTTTTGGGAAATGCCGTAAAGTGATGGTCCGATCAAAATGAGCAGAAGTGGCGGGACAGTCAACATCATCGTCGCCAAAGTCATCTTTGTGGGTAATTTGTTTGCGGCCTCTTCGGCACGCATCACCCGTTTGTCCCGCATTTCTGACGCATAAACCCGTAACGCGTCGGAAATCGATGTACCAAACTGCTGTGATTGCACCAAGACGGTCACAAAGCTGGTGATGTCTTGAACGCCACAACGTTCCGCCATGTCTTTGAGAACCGCACCTTTGTCTTTACCGGCTTTCATTTCGTTGCTGACGAGTTCGAATTCGCCAGCGAGTTCGGGGAAGCCTGATTTCAATTCACGCGAAACACGAATGATCGACTGGTCGAGAGACTGACCAGCCTCCACGCAAACGAGCATCATATCAAGGCTGTCAGGAAAGCCATGTGTGATTGCCTCGTTTCGCATCGCTTGGCGGCGCGTGACCCAGTATTTAGGCAGCATATAAAATGCACCACCCGGTATCAGAACCCAGATGAGTAGATCCTGCGTCGTGACATCTTGACCACTGGTATTCATCATGGCGTAGATCACACCAATGATCAGGCCAATCACACCCAATGCGAACTGCGCAAAGTGATACATGCGTACAGCGTTTTTGCCTTGATAGCCCGCTTGCATTAATTTTAGTTTAACAGCACTGAATTCTTCAGCATCCTGTGGTTCGAGGAAGTTTGCGTATTTCTCTAGTTTATCACGCCCGCTTGCGGCTCGAAGTTTCTCGGGTTTGCCGGGCAGTTTCTCCGTCGTGCGCGTCGAAGCCTTCAGCCGATCTAACGGATCATCCCGCTTTTTCAGCAGAACCGGCAGTGTGATCAGGATCATCGTGAACCCAAGTCCACCGACCAACATCAGCGGCCCAAATGGCCCTAACATGCTTTCGAGCATCAGTTTCGCGTTATCGATGAATTCCATAATTAACCTCAGACCTTAATATTCACGAGCGACCGCATGACAATCACGTTTGTGATCAGAAATCCGGCAACGACGAGACAAGCCGGGATGAACACTTCAGTTTCCATGACATCATCAAAGTAGTCAGGTTGGATTAAGTTGATCGCGACCAACGCCATTAGCGGGAATGCCGAGAGCAGTTTGCCCGACCATTGGGCTTCGGCTGTGATCGCCTTAACACGGCGGAATAGCCGGAAGCGCGAACGGATCACCAGCCCTAGGCCGTGCAGAATCTCGGCGAGATTACCACCTGATTGCTGCTGAATGGTGACGGCAACGGCCAAGAAGCGCATGTCTTGCATGTCCAGACGTTCAGCCATCGCTTTGAGGGTTTCGCCCATGTCGCGACCATATGCGGCCTCGTCCGAGATCATGCCCATTTCGGTGCCCAACGGATCAGGAATTTCTTTTGCAACGATCTGAATAGCGGACGAGAACGGGTGTCCAACGCGCAAAGACCGGACCATCAGCTCAACCGCTTCGGGCAGTTGTTCTTCGATCATCGACATCCGTTTGTTCGCTTTGCGGGCAATCCACATGTAAACGCCGCCGACGCCCATACCGATAGACACAAAGGTCCGCACGAGCGGCTCAACTTCGGTCCCGAACGTCAGGCCAATAAAGGCCGCGACGCTCGCACCGGCCATCACCATGATCAACTGCATCGGTGTAAAGACGATGTTTGCTTTTTGCGCTTTGGACGCCAAAATCGAATAAAGCGGGATGCTTTGCGATTTCATGTGCTGCGTCATTTCCTTGCGCAGCTGCTCCAACACCTGTTCGCGCTGACCGCCTTTTTCAAGCAAGGCGAGACGACGGTTCACTTTGTTATCCAGTTGCACGGATTTGCCAAAGATCAGCAAATACACACCTTGGACCAGCAACAAAACGGCGATGAAAATAACGACGTAAATAACGGGTTGTGCTGAAATCATTGGATTTACTCCGCAACCATGGGTTCAAAAATAGCTGCGGGCAGGTCGTAGCCCCACAGCTTAAAGCGGTCGGAATACGCGGAACGCACACCGGTCGCGGTAAAGTGGCCGATAATTTTGTTATCGGGAGTCAGGCCGACGCGCTGGAAGCGGAACACTTCCTGCATGGAAATAACGTCGCCTTCCATGCCTGTGATTTCAGTGATGGACGTCATACGACGCGACCCGTCTTGCAGACGCGAGGCTTGCACGATCAAGTTCACCGCTGATGAAATCTGGGATCGCACCGCCTTCAAAGGCATTTCGATACCGGCCATCGCGATCATGTTTTCCAAACGCGAAATACCATCACGCGCGTTGTTGGCGTGAATTGTGGTCATGGACCCGTCGTGGCCCGTGTTCATCGCCTGCAACATGTCGATAACTTCTTCGCCACGCGTCTCACCCACGATGATCCGGTCAGGACGCATCCGCAGTGCGTTTTTCAGACAGTCGCGCGGTGACACTTCGCCTTTGCCTTCCACGTTTGGTGGACGGGATTCCATTCGACCCACGTGGATCTGCTGGAGCTGAAGTTCCGCTGTATCCTCGATTGTCAGGATACGTTCGTTGTTGTCGATGAACGATGACAGGGCGTTCAGCGTCGTTGTTTTACCAGAGCCCGTACCGCCGGAGACGATGATATTCAGGCGGGTCGCAACGGCGGCTTGCAAATAAGCGGCCATTTCTTCGGTAAAGGCACCAAAGCGGACCAGATCGTCGATCCCCAGCTTATCCTTTTTAAACTTACGAATGGACACCAGTGATCCATCCACCGCAACGGGCGGCACCATGGCGTTGAAACGTGATCCGTCTTGCAAGCGCGCATCGACGTAAGGGTTGCTTTCGTCAACACGACGACCCACGGCGGACACGATCTTGTCGATGATCCGCATCAAGTGCTTTTCATCTTTGAAGGTCACGTCCGACAATTCGAGCTTACCGTCGCGTTCCACAAAGACCTGCTGCGGACCGTTCACCAGAATATCGTTCACGGTGTCGTCTTGCAAAAGCGTTTCAAGCGGACCAAGGCCCGTTACCTCAAAGTATAATTCCTGCGACAAAGTCGTCCGCTCTTCGCGGTTCAGAACGATACCCATTTCCTCAAGCGATTCGGAGGCGATGGCGTTGATCTCAGCGCGCAAGTCCGCCTCAGAGGCGGATTCGAGTGCGGCAAGGTTCAGGTTATCAAGCAATGCCTTGTGCAACTCTAGCTTGATCTCGCTAAGACGTACCTTGCGGCGTTTCTCTTTGTCAGCGGCGGCGACATCGACGACTGCTTTTGTCGGCATCACGCGCATTATCGATTTCTTTGCTGCGATGTCGGAAACAGGTTCGGCAACCGCAGCTAAGTTCGACTTTGCGGTCGTTTTGGTAGTTTCACCACCAGCATTAGGTTTTTTATATTTAGAAAACATTAATTTGTTCCTTTGCCTTAGCCTTGAACGGCTTCAGACGCGCCTACTTCGTGGACCGATTTCGCGAGTTTCGCGATTTCCTTACGCAATGCATTTTTTGGCAGACCTGCACCCAATGGCAGACCGTGGTCCGCGTTTTGTGCGACGGGCTTGCCACCGTCGGGCAGTAAAACTTCGATGCTGATGCCAAGGCTGTCAGCCAACCGTTTGATACGGGCTTTGCCGTTCAAATCGGTGAAACCAGGCGCGCGGTTCAGCACAAAACGAATTTTGTCGAATGGCAAATCTTCGGCTTGGAGCGCGCGTTTCATCCGCAGTGTGTTCTGCGCGGACCGCATATCAAGCTCGATCACGCCGAAATAAACATGGGCTGCATCAAGCACAGTCTGGGACCATTCCACCATCGTGGACGGCATGTCGATGACGACATAATCAAAGTGGCTCGCCGCCAAATCGATGATCCGTTGAATGTCTTCGGGGCCGACAAGATCAAGCGGGATCATGTCAAACGGCGCTGTCAGGACGTGCAGTTTGTCTTCGTATGGCGTCAGCGCATGCAAGAAAGATTCACTGTCCATGGATTCTGTGTCGCCGAGCAATTCAACGATGTTCTCGCGGCGGGGCAGGTCCAGATATGTGGATGTCGTGCCGAACTGGAAGTCAAAGTCGAGCAGGCAAACCTTTTGCGCTTCGACTTTTTCCAGCGTGGCCAATTCCCATGCGAGGTTTACCGCCATGGTCGTCGCACCGATGCCGCCGGACATGCCGTGGACGGGCATGATGACGCCATTCTTGCCGCCGCCGCTTTTCTTGCGGGGCGCGTCGCCGTCGGTTGGGGCAACTGACATGGTTTCGGCCGGGGTAAGTACCCGTTCGATCGCACGGGCCAGTTCGTTCTCAGGAAGCGGGTAGGGGACAAATTCGTCGCCACCTTCGCGCAATAAATTGTGCAACGCGGCAGGGCTGACGTCTTCGGTAATCAGAATGACCTTGATGTTTTTGGCTTTGGCGCCTGCGATGATCTCTGTGATCAAGGCGAGCCGATCTTCGTCCTCGTGATCCATTGCAATGGTCAGGAACTTGAGCGACGCAGCATCGGGCTGTGCGAGGAATGGAATGGCGTCATCAAACGACAAATCGCCCCATTGTTCACCAAGGGCTGCTTCCATGTCCTCAATGAGCAGATCAAAAATCTGCACATCACGGCTGACTGTACAGGCGACAATCGGTTGGGGCTCGTGCTGCAAAACTGCGCTGCTCATCATTCAAATCCTCATCATTGCAGGATTTTTTCCGTCAACTTTGGGGCGGTAATATTTCGCCCCTTGGTCAATCGGCCCGCATAAGTGAATGCGGAGAAATCCCTTTGATGTGGTTTTGGCCCTCAAACATGTCGAGATTTTGGCCAAAAGATCGCCTTTGTGCGATATTTGGCAACGATCATGGATATTTTTAAACGTTGTTGACGCGACCCGTTAAGGCCGCGTCAACATTTTGGATCAGATAAAGAGGTGTTATCTAGGTCTAGCCACCCGAAGCAGTCGGTGCTTGTGTCTGGGTGACTGTTGTCGGCGGGACAGCGCTTGCGACGTATTCGCGGAAGATAACAGCCGCGTATTTGCCGTTCAGCTCCATACCATCGCCATCGACGAAACCGGATACCTCGGTAATCGTGCGACGGTTGCGGCGTTCCATGGATTGTGTCGCAACAAGCGGCTGTTCTTCACCGAATGATACGAGAGCTTCCAAACGGGACCGGCTGATGCCTTGTGACGAAAGATATGCCACAACAGCTTGGGCGCGGCGCAAACCAAGTTGACGGTTATACGCATTAGACCCAACCAGATCGGTATGGCCGAACACTTTGAAGCGCACTTCTGGGAATTGTTTGATCCAGTTGGCCTGCTGGGTCAGCGTCGCACGTGCGGCGCCGTCCAGTACGTCAGAGTTGAATGCAAAGTTCACAGTCGATTCTACTTCGGACGCGAACCGGCGTTGCAAGTTGATGGTCAACCCGTTCTGGCCTGTTTGGGCCATATGGTTGGTCATCGTCGCATTGCCGAAATCGCTATTGTCCAGTTCGGAGCCAAGCGGGCGATCAAACGCCCCACCTGATGTTTGGTCACACGCTGCTAGGAAAGCCAGTGCAGCAAGGGCTGACAGATAGATTTTCATTGGATCATTCCCTCTCAATCGTCCAGCACGTAGCCGTAAGACCCGCTAAAGTCTTGGCGCGCAACTTCGCCAGCACCACCAGTTGTTGGTGCATCGCCTGCGGCAACACGGCCAAACAGGAACAATTCACGCTCGGTCGGTGGACGCACACGATCAGTTGGCAAGGCAAGCGCTTCGCCGCGTGTTGGTGTGACCAGATGTGGTGTCACGATGATCACCAGCTCTGTTTGTTTACGTGCATATTCCGCTGACCGGAACAGAGACCCAAGCACAGGCACGTCGCCCAGCCATGGCACCTGACCATTCAAATCGGTAAAGTCATCAGACAACAGCCCTGCAATAGCAAAGCTTTCACCGTCACGCATTTCAACAGTCGTTGATGTTTCGCGACGTGTGAATGCGTCTACAGTTAAGCCATTCACCGAAATCCCGTTTGATGGATCGATGGACGATACCGCAGCAACCAATTCGAGGTTGATGATGTCTTGATCGATAACCCGTGGTATGAAGTTTAGTTCAACACCAAAAGGTTTGTATTCAATCGTAACACCGCCTCCATCACTTGAGCCAGGAACAGGATACTCGCCACCAGCAAGAAACTTTGCTTCTTGGCCGCTGAGGGCCGTCAAGTTTGGTTCTGCCAATGTGCGGACAACGCCGCGGCTTTCCAAGGCTTCCAACAAGATGCCCACTTCAAGGCCACCTGCGTTAAATCCAAAGAGGAATGCCCCATTGCTTTCGTTCGATCCGGGGATTGAACCGCCGAACGTATTTGCGACACCAGAAGAGTTATTCAACGTGCCTGTGCCCGCTGATACACCCAAGTCACCGCCAAGGCCTGTGCCTTGAACCGCAAGTGAGGATGAGAGTGATTTACTGACTGACCGCTGCATTTCTGCAAAGCGGACTTTCAACATAACCTGCTGTGTACCGCCAACAACCATCAGGTTCGAAACCCGCTCTGGTGCATACCGGTTCGCCAATTCAAGGGCGCGGTCCAGACGGGCGATGGATGATACCGTGCCTGAAAGGACAATGCCGTCGTTGGCTGTGCGCACTTCAATGTTTTCGCCCGGTAGGATCTGTTCCAGACGCTCTTTGAATTCTGCGATGTCGGGGGTCACGTGGACCTCGACGTTCGTAATCAGGCGCCCATCGGCCCCTAATAAAGTAAGTGTTGTGCGCCCTGGTTCCTTGCCAAGCACATAAATTGTGCGGTCTGACAGCGACGAGATGTCGGCGATGCCAGGGTTTGCAATTGATAATTCCGTAAACGCAGAATCGCTTTCGACGACAACGGCGCGGTTCATTGGCACTTGCAGTGCGCTTGAAGTCGAGCCGCGTAATACGCGTAAAGTTTCTGCGGCACTTGAGGTTGGCACTGTCGCGAACGACAATGCCAAGCCCGCAAGTGCGGCCTTGATAAAGTTCGAATATGTCATGGTGACCTGCCTCTCCGATCACGCCTCGTTAAATGGGTCTTAGCGCCCGGTGTGGGGTGACGATGCATTGGTTACGCATTTATTGCAAGAATCAATGCGTTGGAGGTCGCTCCTTATGTGGATAACTGGCAACAGATGGTGCCAAACCCCTTGTGTGGACGCGACAAAATGAGCGGCTGCAGTGTCAATAAGACAGCGTCGCCTATGAAAAAAGGCACCGCTGTTGTCAGCGATGCCCCATATTTCTGTCGTCCGGTGCCGCTTAGTTCGTGCAGGGGATCTCAACTTCCACAACCTGAGCACCGCTGCGCTGTTTGATGAAACACTGCTTTGGGGCTTCAACAACAGCCGGCGCTTCGACGACAACTTCGGGTGCTTCTTCGACGCCAAGCAGGGTGCGCTGATCCATTGCGATGGCGGCAAGAGTTTCTGTATCTCCGGCACCAACAAGCGATAATGACAGCTTTCCGGTCGCGCTGGCTTGGGTCAATGCGGCAACGTGGGCTGGGGTGACTTGAACTGTAACGGTCCGCGCGATTGCAGCATCGCTGCGGTTGTTGTCCGCGGTCTGGTCAATCGCGATCAATTCAACTGATGTCAGGATCAACTGAGTAATGTTCTCGTTGTTACCACCTGCCGTGCGCATGTTGCCGGACCAGTAAACGTCAACGCGGTCGCCCGGGCGCAAGAAGCCGGACACACCGGATTGCACGTCGACGCTAATCGCAAAGGCGCGCATTCCAGGGCTTAGCAAGGACGTGATACCCGCGATTTCACCAGGTGACGTGACTTTAACAGCTAAAACGGGTTCGTTGATCTCCATCGGGCGGGTCACAACACGCAGTTCTTCGTCACCTTCAGGGAACAAAGCTTCTTCAGTGCGAAACACACCTTCAGGAAGGTGGGGTTCGGCGTATTGAATGAGTTGAACATCATCAGCCGTAAGTGTTTCGCCGTATTTCATCGGGCGATTAACGGCATAAACTGCGACCGTTGGGGTGGCAGCTGTTGCGCGTTGCAGCAATAGGTCACGCTCGTTTTGCGTCTGACTGACGTAACCGTTCACCATATATACAGCAAAGCCCGCGAGCCCCATGCCGATAATCAGGACTAAACCGAAAACTGAACGCATTTTATTTACCTCAACATTTTTTTATATTCACAAACCGTACCCATATTCGAGCTTACAGCTTATCATTTTTTAGTCGGAAGCTTGATTGCCACTTTCATTCACTACGTCCACGATCTGACTGGTCCGAGCTACCGCACCAGTTTGAATCGGCGCAAATACGATCGCGGCGAGTATCACAACCGCTGCGGTTAGCACAACCCAATCGACGGTGACTGCTCCGTCTTCGTCCCGACTGAAATACTCAAAGAATAATTTCATAGTGAGTCCCTAAGGCATAGAATTTCAATTCTAAGGTGATACATTTATGTGGCGCAAAAATGTCTGCAATGTGAGGTTTCAGTGGCCAAAGTGGCAGTATTGAAATAACTTTAAGGCCGCATTGCTAAAGCAATGCGGCCTTAATTAGCGAAAACAGATAAACTGAATCACGCTACACTAAATTCCGAATTATGGAGTAGTAGCCGTCACAGACAGTGTTCCGGCGGACGCGCCGATGTCAGCAACGATATCGCCAGCTTTGTCGGTAGCTGCTGTGTTTACAGCGTTACCAACAACAAGACCCAGAGCAACGATTGCAGCTGTCAAAACAACCCAGTCTACTGTTACTGCGCCGTCTTCGTCGTTTGTGAAGTTTTTAATAAAGTTAAGCATTTAATTCCCTCCTCAGGGTATCGCTAGATTTTCTATGACCTTGGCGGATCGTCTCGTGCCGGCCTCTTGTTGGCTCGATCCCCGCTTTGGATGTGTTAGTTTTGACGGTTGATTGCGGCAAGAATTTGTCGTGGTTGGTGCAATTTTGCGCCCCAACGCGAAAAGTCGTGTTTTTCGTTTAAGTCACGGTTTTTGCTGCAATTTAAAGTATATCCCTATTGAGTTAACCCTACGATCCGTTGCGTTTTGGCGTCCAATTGAAACTGAATTGACCCATTGTTTTCGTTTTGCTGGTAATTGAGCCGGAAACTGGCATGAATAGTAGTAATAAGAAACGTCGGCAGGACATTGGTAATGTATATTCGAACCGCTTTTGCAGCGGCGCTTGCGCTTATTTGCGCTGCTGGGCCCATCGCGGCTGAAATTAAGCGCCTTCAACCAGACTTTACGTTCCGACGGGTGACCGTGCCAACCGCTGGTGCATCCAACCGTATTAGTGTGCAGGTTGCGCCACGTGCGCCCGTCACGCCTGCGGCCGCTGGAACGCCCGCGTCGGCGCAACCACAGCAACCGCGGACGTCTTCTGGGATGGAATGGTTCTGGTCATCCGTGTCGCCCGCCCGCGCTGATACCGGCCCAGGTCGGCTTGAGATCGCATTAAACCTGATCAACAACCCTCCGGGCGGCAATTCGGTGCCTGCACCGCGATTGCAGACGCTTCAGGACATCGCCCAAACGCACGGCATGACGATTCTACGCGAAACAGTTGGGACTGACGTCTCGCCTGCTCTTGTTCTTGCGCTGATCTCAATCGAAAGCGCTGGGCAGGTTCAGGCGGAAAGCCACGCAGGCGCTGTTGGTTTGATGCAACTGATGCCAGCCACGGCTGCGCGATTCGGTGTCACAGACCGCGTTAACCCTGCTGAGAATATCAAAGCAGGCGTCGCTTACCTCGCTTGGCTCATGAAACACTTCGATAAAGACCCGATTCTCGTGTTGGCGGGTTACAATGCGGGCGAGGGGGCTGTGCGCGACAACAACGGTGTGCCACCTTATCCAGAGACCCGCGCTTATGTGCCAAAGGTTCTCGCCGCATTCAATGTCGCCAAAGGCCTGTGCCAAACGCCGCCGCAGTTGGTGTCTGACGGCTGCGTTTTCGCTATATCCAATCGGTAGGCTGACTTCATTTCGCCAAAACAACTCTCGCCGAAGGCATAAAAGTATAAAGGGCCGGATCATCGCGATGATCCGGCCCTTCTTTGTTTGTGTCGCAGATATTAAACGATTGTAGCTTCGGTTGCCGCGCGCAATTCGTCTTCTGTCACGCCGTCTGCTGTTTCAACGATCCGCAAACCGCCTTCGACAACATCCAGCACGCCAAGATTTGTGATAATCCGGTCCACAACACCTTTGCCGGTCAGTGGCAGCGTGCATTCTTTCAGCAATTTGCTGACGCCGTGCTTGCTGGTGTGATCCATCACGACAACCACGCGACCGACTCCGGCGACCAGATCCATCGCGCCGCCCATCCCCTTGACCAGCTTGCCGGGAATCATCCAGTTCGCAAGGTCGCCTTTTTCATCAACTTCCATCGCACCAAGAATCGCCATGGCGATTTTGCCGCCACGGATCATCCCAAAGGATTGCGCCGAATCGAAATAAGCCGTCTGCGGCAGTTCCGTAATCGTCTGCTTGCCTGCGTTAATCAGATCAGCGTCGATGTTTTCCTCGGTCGGGAAGGGGCCCATGCCCAACATCCCGTTCTCGGATTGAAGCGTCACTTCGACACCTTCAGGAATGTAGTTCGACACCAGCGTCGGAATCCCGATGCCAAGGTTCACATATGTGCCGTCTTCCAGTTCCTGCGCCGCACGCGCGGCCATTTGGTTACGATCCCACATTACGCGCTCCTCACTGTGCGTTGCTCGATCCGCTTTTCGTGATCGCCTTGGATGATCCGGTGGACATAAATGCCCGGCAGGTGAATGTGATCGGGGTCTAGCGACCCTGTCGGCACAATTTCTTCAACTTCAACGACACAGACCTTGCCGCACATCGCAGCAGGTGGGTTAAAGTTGCGGGCCGTTTTGCGGAAAATCAGGTTGCCTGTCTCGTCGGCTTTCCATGCTTTCACGATGGCCAGATCAGCAAAGATGCCTTTTTCCATGATGTAAGTCTCACCATCGAAATCTTTGTGCTCTTTGCCTTCGGCAATCACCGTACCGACACCAGTTTTTGTATAAAAACCTGGAATGCCACAGCCGCCAGAGCGCATACGTTCAGCCAATGTGCCTTGTGGGTTGAATTCCAGCTCTAGCTCGCCGGACAAATATTGACGCATAAATTCAGCGTTTTCACCGACATAGGACGAAATCATCTTTTTGACTTGCTTGGTTTGCAGCAAAATTCCGATGCCGAAATCATCAACGCCTGCGTTGTTCGACGCAAATGTCAGGTCTTTCGTGCCAGCAGTTTTGATTGCGTCCAGCAAAAGCTCTGGAATACCGCACAGTCCAAAACCGCCCGCTGCTATAAACATCCCGTCGTGCAAAAGCCCATCAAGGGCCGCCGCTGCGTTGGGGTAAATCTTCTTCATCCCGTCTCTCCCATATCAGTGCCGCATTGATGAATTGCCCTAGGGCAAGTGTCAATGAAATGCGGCACTGCAGCGTAGGTTAGAGAACGCGGACTTGTGTCCCCATTGGGGTAATTTCAAACAAATCAGCGATTTGTTCGTTGTACAGCCCGATACATCCATCTGACGACGGACGTCCGATTTTGCGCGTATCGTGTGTTCCGTGGATCAAATACGCAGGCCACGACAGATACATCGCATGCGTGCCAAGCGGATTTTCCGGTCCGGGCGGCATGTATTCCCAGCCAAACCGTTCACGTTGTGACGCTGTTGGCGTCCAATCTGGGCCAACGCGCTTGCGCACGATTTCCGTATAACCGCGTTTTGTCAGCTCGTCGGTCAATGGAACAGACGTTGGATAGACGTGATACGTATCGCCTTTCCAAAAATGAAGCGCACGGCTGCCCGTGTCCGCAACGATTGCGGCAACGCCGAGCGTGTCAAAGTGGTCCTGCCAGTTTTGTGCGACAAATTTTGCGGTGTTGCGCGTGGTCGGGGTCGCTGACTGCGAATATGCGGGGGCTGCGAGTAGTGCCGCGGCACCGGTCAGTACCGACCGTCGTGTCAAACTCGATTTAATCATGAAAACTCCTGCTCTTTTTTTAAGAGATACGGATGCCTAGCATATCGGTCAACAAACGCACGATCACAAGGTCGTCAGGGGGCGGAAAAGCACCGCCCCCGTGTATTTCATTGCGTCATTCAGCAGGTTTTGCCTTTGCAGCAGGTTTTTTAGCGGCTGGCTTTTTAGCGGCCGGTTTCTTTGCTGCGGGCTTCTTAGTCGCTGGTTTTTTAGCGGCTGCTTTCTTCTTTGGTGCTGCTTTTTTCTTGATGGTTTTGCCGGACTTCGCGGCCCGTTCATCAAGCAAATCAACAGCATGAGCTAACGTCAGATCGGCAGGTTCAATTGTGTCAGGGATAGTCGCATTGATCTTCTCCCATTTCACATAAGGCCCGTATTTACCGTCATAGATGTTAACCGGACCACCAACCTCTGGGTGTTCGCCCAACTCACGGATTGGCGTCGCAGCCTTGCCACGTTGACCGCGAGACGCGACTTTTTCCGCCAGCAATTGCACGGCGCGGTTCATCCCGACGGTCCAAACCTCGTCGATGCCTTCTAGGTTCGCGTTGGTGCCGCCACGGTGCGACGTGCTTTCCGCGTGCTTCAGATACGGGCCGTACCGTCCGATATTGGCCCAAACCATCACGCCATCTTCGGGGTGCGGCCCGATCTCGCGTGGCAATTCCAACAGTTTCACTGCCTCGGCCAATGCAACCTCTTCAGGGTTCCAATCAGGCGGCACACCTTGGCGCGGCGGTTTCTTGTTTTCTTCAGTCACAGGGCCGCGCTGCACATAAGGGCCAAAGCGCCCTTTGAAAACACGGATTTCGTCGCCCGCATCATCGCCTAACAGTTTGCCATCCGGTGGGATCGCAGAGGCCTCGGCCTCTGGGTTCGGCGGACCAAATGGACGCGTGTAACGGCATTCCGGATAGTTAGAACACCCGATAAAGGCGCCGCCGGACCGTGCGGTCCGCATCGACAAACGACCCACGCCGCAGTTTTTACAGGCACGCGGATCAGAGCCATCTTCCTCAGGCGGGAACAAATGTGGCTCAAGCACTTCGTTAATTTTCTCAAGAACTTCGGTGATCCGCAGGTCCGCTGTTTCAGCAATCGCAGCCGAGAAATCACGCCAGAAATTCGCGAGAACTTTTTTGTAATCACCATTGCCAGCGCTGACTTCATCAAGCTGATTCTCAAGATCGGCGGTAAAATCATAGCCGATGTATTTTTTGAAATAGTTGGACAAGAAGGCTGTAACCAACCGACCTTTATCCTGCGGAATCAGGCGGTTCTTGTCCTTTTCCACGTAGCCGCGATCCTGAATCGTCGTCACAATCGACGCATAGGTCGATGGGCGGCCGATGCCGAGCTCTTCCATGCGTTTCACGAGCGTCGCTTCAGTGTAGCGTGGCGGCGGTTGGGTAAAGTGCTGTTCCGGCGTGACCGTTTCTTTAATGGCTTTTTCACCTTCATGGATTTGCGGCAGACGCTTATCGTCATCGTCCACAACAGCATCGTCGCGGCCTTCTTCGTAGACGGCAATAAAGCCATCAAAAACCATGACTTGGCCGTTCGCACGCAGAACAACCTGTCCGTCGTCGCTGCCAATATCAACGGCAGTCCGCTCGAATTTGGCCGCCGCCATCTGTGACGCAATCGTGCGTTTATAGATCAGATCGTAAAGCTTTCGTTGATCCGAATCGACGATCTTAGCGGCAGCGGCATCCACCATCAGCTCCGTGGGGCGCACACATTCGTGGGCTTCCTGCGCGTTTTTCGCTTTGTTTTTATAGATGCGCGGGCTGGCCGGCACGTACTTTTCGCCGAACTTCTCTTTGATTGCATCGCGGGCAGCGGTCACGGCCTCGGGCGCCATGTCGATGCCGTCGGTCCGCATGTAAGTGATCAGACCGGCCTCGTACAAACGCTGTGCGACGGACATTGTTTGCTTCGCGCCCATGCCGAATTTCCGCGACGCCTCTTGCTGAAGCGTGGACGTCATGAATGGCGGCGATGGGTTGCGTGATCCGGGCTTGGCTTCGACTGATTTGATCACCAAATCGCGCGAATTGATCGCCTGAACCGCCATTTCGGCCTGCGTTGCGTTCTCGATCGAGAACTTATCTAGCTTATCACCCGCTAACGTCGTTAACCGCGCTTCGAATGTTTGGCCGCGTGGCGTTTGCAAGACGGCTTTCACGGACCAATATTCCTGGGCGCGGAAGATTTCGATCTCCATCTCGCGCTCGACAATGATCCGAAGCGTCACCGACTGCACACGGCCTGCGGATTTCGCGCCGGGCAATTTGCGCCATAAGACGGGGGACAGTTTAAATCCAACGAGATAATCCAACGCACGTCGCGCCAAATAAGCGTCGACCAGCGGCACATCGACCTGACGCGGGTTTTTCATCGCTTCGGTCACGGCTGTTTTCGTGATCGCGTTGAACACGACGCGGGACACAGGCGTGTCCTTCTTGATCGCTTTTTTCGCGGTCAAAGCTTCGGTCAAATGCCACGAAATTGCTTCACCTTCGCGGTCGGGGTCGGTCGCGAGGATCAGTTCGTTGTCGTCTTTCAGGGCGTCAACAATCGCTTTGATGTGCTTTTTGCTGTCGTTCGCGATCTCCCATTTCATCGCGAAATCGTCGTCGGGATCAACTGATCCGTCTTTCGGCGGCAGGTCTCGGACGTGACCAAAAGAGGCAAGGACTGTGTAGTCGCTGCCTAAATATTTGTTAATTGTCTTTGCCTTAGCTGGGGATTCGACGACGACGACTGGCATGAAATTCCTGTCAAAAAACGGTTTACGCAAGGTGTGCGCAAAATGTGGGGGCGTATGGATGAATGTCAATGCGTCTGTTTGGACGCAAGCACAATCCCTTTTTTGTAACCATTAACGTATTGAAATGTGATGAATTTATTTGCGGGGAATTCGGCCCGCTAGTTGGCACGTGCCAAAAGACCACCTGCATGACGTGTGATTTTGCCGTCCAATTCGAGGTCCATAAGCGCAGGTGCGATGGCCGTTGGGGGGGCTGCTAAATCGCGGATCAACTGGTCTTCTGCGATGGGTGATGGTCCCAATCGTTCCAATATTCTGGTGTGAAGTGCTGCGGTTTCGCGCAGGCTGCGGGGTGGTTTTGCGGCAGGTGGCGCCAGCGGTAAATCGGGTTGTTTCGGGGCGATGCTGCCGATCGCTTCGATCACGTCTTGCGCGGACCGGACCAGCAGTGCGCCGTCGCGGATCAACATATTACAGCCCGCCGCCCGTGCATCAAACGGATGACCGGGGACTGCGAAAACGTCACGCGCTTGATCTAATGCGTTGCGCGCCGTGATCAGACTGCCGGATTTTGCGGCGGCTTCGACAACGACAACGGCGCTTGCGAGACCCGATATAATGCGGTTGCGCGATGGAAAATGTCTGGCTTGCGCCTGCACCCCGATTGGCATCTCGGACACGCGTAACCCCATTTTGCCGATGTCTTGAGCCAACTTTGTGTTTTCGGTGGGATAGATGGTGTCGACGCCACCGGCTTGCACCGCGATTGTTCCGTTTTGTAGGCTGCTCAGATGCGCTGCTGTGTCGATACCGCGCGCGAGGCCGGATACGACGACAATGCCCGCTGCGGACAGGTCAGCCGCCAGTGCTTTTGCCATGCGGGTTCCCAACGATGACGCGTTCCGCGCGCCGACAAGAGCGACCATAGGGCGGTGCAGTAATTCCCGCCGTCCTAATGTCCAAAGCAAGGGTGGTGCGTCGTGAATTTCGCGCAGGGAAGCGGGATAATCGGGGCTGTCATCGGCGATTAATACCGCACCTGCCGCCCGCGCGGCCCGCAATTCTGCGTCAATAACCCCGATAGGGCAAATCTGGTAGTCGGACACGCCCGCTGCACGCGCAACATCTGGTAACGCCTGTAATGCGGCCTGTGCTGATCCATGCTCACCGATCATACGCCTATAGGTCGCGATTCCAACGCGGCGTGAGCGCAGCAAACGGAGACGGTGAAAAGATTCGTCTTCCGTGGTGGGTGGGAGTGGGGGGTGAGTGGAAGGTGTCACGTCTCCAATGTCCGTTCTCCGTTTGCTACACCCATAGTGTTAGATGGAAATTCTTAACAGGATATGAACAGTTTAAGTCAATCTGACCGCTATTTATGGGGAGGCAGGCGATTTAGTCGGCGCAAAACGGCAAAATTTGTAGCGCCATATATCGCACCAACCAGAAGACCAGCCATCAAGTACTGCTGACCAAACAAACCAAATCCCAATGCGCCACCAACGCCGGTGCCGATTGTGAACCCGATGAACACGAATCCCATTTGCCTGTTAAAAACGAACTGCACGACCGGAACCATGATGGCAAGGGGCAGCCAACTAACGACCACGGATGCGGCAATAACACCTGTGTAAGCACCTACAAATCTGACGGGGTCCGCCGCTGTCATGCTGTAAGGTAGTGAAAAGATCGCAAATGCTATTGCGAAGGCAATAGACGGCAGGCCAATCCAGCATACTGCCGCCGCTTGGACCGCGTCACCCCAGCTAACATCCCGATAAGCCGCCGCTTTTCGCATTACGCAGCAGCGCCACCTACCGTCAGTCCACCGATCATCAGGCTTGGCTGGCCCACACCAACAGGCACCCATTGCCCCGCTTTGCCGCAATTTCCGATGCCCGGATCAAGCGCCATATCGTTGCCAATGCCGCGAATATGCTTGAGCGCGGTTGCACCGTCACCGATCAGCGTGGCGCCTTTCACAGGCGCGCCGATAACACCGTTTTTCACGCGATACGCTTCGGTGCAGCTAAACACGAATTTGCCGTTTGTGATGTCCACTTGACCACCACCAAAGCCAACCGCGTAAATCCCGTCTTTCAGGCCAGCAACCAGCGATTCCGGACTGTCAGGCCCCGACAGCATATATGTGTTGGTCATGCGCGGCATCGGTGCGTGCGCGTAGCTTTCGCGCCGACCGTTGCCCGTGGGGGCCACGCCCATTAACCGTGCGTTCTGGCGATCCTGCATGTAGCCGACCAACACACCGTCCTCGATCAGCGTATTTTTCGCGCTTGGCGTGCCCTCATCATCGACGGTAATCGAGCCGCGCCGATCAGGAATCGTGCCGTCGTCCAATACAGTCACGCCTTTTGACGCGATCTGTTGGCCCATCAGTCCGGCAAAGGCGCTGGACCCTTTACGGTTAAAATCACCCTCTAACCCGTGACCGATCGCTTCGTGCAACAAAATACCAGGCCAACCAGGCCCAAGCACCACGTCCATCACACCAGCGGGCGCAGGTTCAGCGTCAAGGTTCACAAGGGCGATCCGCAACGCTTCGCGCACGGCAGGTTCCCAGTTATCGCGCGAAATCAACCCGATCAGTCCGGCGCGACCACCGCCGCCAGCCATACCGCTTTCGCGTTGGCCGTTTTGCTCGACAATAATACTGACGTTCAAGCGCGACATGGGGCGGGTGTCGGTGACAAGCACGCCGTCGGGACGCAGAATCAGGACTTCTTGATGCGACGCGGCCAGCACGGCAGAGGCCTGCACCACACGTTTATCCAGACTGCGCGCAAATTCATCAATCTCGCGCAGCACATCGATTTTCGCAGGGAAAGTGGCCTGTAACATTGGGTCTTCGTCGGAATACAGCTTTTTATTTGTGCCAATCGGACCATCGGCCATCGTGCCGCCGCCATCACCGACAGCCAAACGGGCGGTGGACACGGCACGCTTCAGCGCATGTTCATCAATCGTGGTGGAATGGGCGTAGCCTGCGGTCTCGCCCTTCACAGCCCGCAGGCCGAATCCTTCGGAGGCATCAAAACTAGCAGTTTTCACACGACCATCGTCAAACGAAAGCACTTCGGACCGCCGCCGTTCTAAAAACAATTCACCGTCATCAGCCCCATGTGTGGCCTCTTGCAGCAACGCAAGCGCCGTGTCGCGGTCGAGATTTGTGTCAAACGGACGGAATGGATCGGCGGACATGCAGGTTTTCCCTTCGGAATGATGGTACAAAGGACAAAAGCGTCCGTTTGCCGCAACAGCGGTTCTTGAGTTGTTCATTCAAATATGGGACTAGAGCGGCAGGTTACAACGGGATTCCGTCGCGAGGTGAAGTGTTTCGCTCAAGATGTAGCCCGAACGATTGCGCAGATGTGCGCCAAGACAGACAGGACATGACATGCGACTGACGACTATCGCGACATCACTTTGGGCCTCTGCGGGCCTGATTCTTGCAGGTGCTACGGCATCCGCCCAAGAGGTCAATCAAGAGCTGGAAATCATCGGCCAGCCGACTTATGGCGCGACCGGCTTTCAGCCAGCATCAACCGAACTTGCCCGCGATTTGCAGTGGCTCGACGGCATGTTGCTGGTGATCATCACTATCATCACTTTGTTCGTGACTGGTCTGATCGCATGGATCGTGATCCGCTTTAACAGAAAGTCGAACCCGACACCGTCGACCTTCACACACAACTCGCCGTTGGAAGTCGCTTGGACGATCATTCCTGTTGTGATCTTGGTCTTTATCGGCGCGTTCTCGTTGCCCGTTCTGTTCAAGCAGCAAGAAATCCCAGAAGCCGACATCAACATCAAAGTAACTGGTTACCAGTGGTACTGGGGCTACGAATACACCGACGATCAAGTGTATTTCGAAAGCTACATGCTGGCTGAAGAAGATCTGGAAGACTACGGTTACACCCAAGACCAGCACTTGCTCGCCACAGACACAGCCGTTGTTGTGCCGGTTGGTGCGACAGTCGTGATGCAAGTCACTGGCGCGGACGTGATCCACTCTTGGACAATCCCAGCATTTGGCGTGAAACAAGACGCGGTGCCAGGACGTTTGGCCCAACTTTGGTTCGCAGCTGAGCAAGAAGGCATCTACTTTGGCCAGTGTTCAGAGCTTTGCGGCAAAGACCACGCCTACATGCCAATAACTGTCAAAGTCGTAAGCCAAGAAAACTACGACGAATGGCTGGTTGCTGCAAAAGAGCAGAACCCAGCATAATAAAACAAAGGTGCGTGGCAATCGCGCACCTTTTCCCCCTCGCTGAATAATCGGACATCCGCATGAGCGACATGAGCCTCAACGAAACAATCCACCCAAAAGACGGGCACGAGCCGTCGATGGGGGATTACTATGCTTTGATGAAGCCGCGCGTCATGTCGCTGGTTGTATTCACCGCATTGGTTGGTTTGTTGGTGTCCCCCGTGCCTGTGCATCCGTTCATCGGCTTTGTCGGCATTTTGTGCATCGCAGTTGGGGCAGGGGCCTCTGGTGCGCTGAACATGTGGTGGGACGCGGATATCGACGCGATCATGAAGCGGACAGCGAAACGTCCGATTCCATCTGGTAAAGTAGCCCCGGGCGAGGCGCTGGGCATCGGCGTCGCATTGTCCTTCTTTTCGGTCGTGCTGCTATGGCTCGCGACCAATGCGCTGGCCGCTGGTCTACTGGCGTTTACCATCTTCTTTTACGCCGTGGTCTATTCCATGTGGCTGAAACGCCTGACGCCGCAGAACATCGTGATCGGTGGGGCGGCTGGTGCATTTCCTCCGATGATCGGCTGGGCGGTAGCGACCGGATCTGTGACCATCGAATCAGTTTTGATGTTCATGCTGATTTTCATGTGGACGCCGCCGCACTTCTGGGCTTTGGCCTTGTTCGTGAAAACCGATTACGGCGATGCAGGCGTGCCAATGTTGACCGAAACCCACGGCCGCGACAGCACCCGCAAACACGTCATCGTTTACACCGCGCTGTTGGTGCCTGTGGCGATTGGCCTTGGGTTCACATCGATTGGCGGGCCTGTCTACCTGACTGTCGCCGTCCTAATGAACGCATGGTTCTTCAAAGGCGCCTACGACATCTGGAAACGCGACGACGCGGCAGCAGACGCTGACAACTACGCCGTCGAAAAATCCGTCTTCAAAGTCTCGCTCTATTATCTTTTCGCGCACTTCGTGGCGCTGCTGATCGAAGCGGCCCTGCGTCTCAATACAGGTACATTCTGATGGCGTTTAAGGTCGAACATGAAATCCACCAGCGGCGCAAAGGCCGCAATATGGGCGTCGGGCTGTTGCTGGCGGGGATGATCGCGATTGTCTTTGGCCTGACCGTTGTCAAAGTGCTGCAACTTGGCGACGTGACCAAATTCGAGAAATTTGACCACGTCGCGCGTCCGCAAATTATTCCGGAAGAAGAGAGCAACTAATGGCACTTTTCCCCAAACTCCAAGGTCCGAACCGGACCGCCGCGCAAGCCGCGAGCGTTGTCGTCCTGATGGGCGGGCTCGCATGGGCATCCGTGCCGTTTTACGACTGGTTCTGCCGCGTCACAGGCTTTGGCGGTGTCACGAATGTAGCCGAAGCAAACCAAAGCGACGTTCTGGATCAAACGATCACGATCCGCTTCGATGGATCGCTTGAACGCGATATGCCGTGGGAATTCAAACCTGCGCAGCGTGAAATGACGTTGAAAATCGGCCAGACCGGCCTCGCGTTTTACGAAGCACATAACCCGCTCGACGTGCCGATTGCAGGGCAGGCGGCTTATAACGTGACGCCCTACGAGGCTGGCGGTTTCTTCGATAAAATCGAATGTTTCTGCTTTACCGAACAGGTTTTACAACCTGGTGAAACAGTGATGATGCCTGTCAGCTTCTTCGTTGATCCGGCTATCGTTGATGATCGTGAAGGCAAATATGTCCACACGATCACGCTTTCTTATACTTTCTACGAGATTGATCTGCCTGAGACGTATGAACAGGCAGCTTTGACAACACCGGCGCAAACCGCCATAGATTTGAACTAGCAAGAACCCCAAGGGACGACCGCCATGGCGCATGAAAAGAATCACGACTACCACATTCTAAACCCCTCAATTTGGCCACTGATGGCTTCTGCAGGCGCGTTCATTATGCTGTTCGGCGGCGCGCTATGGATGCACGATTCCGGGCCATATGCGTTCCTGATCGGCCTCGCGATGGTACTCTACGTGATGTACGCTTGGTGGGCAGACGTGGTGAACGAGGCCCAAACCGGCGATCACACACCGGTTGTCCGCATCGGTCTGCGCTACGGCGTGATCATGTTCATCATGTCCGAAGTGATGTTCTTTGCAGCATGGTTCTGGTCTTTCTTCAAACACGCGATGTACCCGATGGGACCGTTGTCCCCTGCAGTTGACGGCGTGTGGCCACCAGTTGGAATCGAAACATTTGACCCATGGCACCTGCCATTGATCAACACGTTGATTTTGCTGTGTTCCGGTATGGCTGCGACTTGGGCGCACCACGCTTTGGTCCACGAAAACAACCGCGAAGACATGAAGTGGGGCTTGATCCTCGCTGTTGTCCTCGGCGCGGTCTTCACCGTGTTTCAGGTTTACGAATATAGCCACGCGGCATTCGGTTTTGGCGGCAACATCTACGGCGCGAACTTCTTTATGGCGACGGGTTTCCACGGCTTCCACGTTCTGATCGGGACAATCTTCCTTTTGGTCTGCTTGATCCGTCTGCAAAAAGGCCACTTTACCCCTGAAAAGCACCTCGGTTTCGAAGCTGCGGCTTGGTACTGGCACTTTGTTGACGTTGTATGGTTGTTCTTGTTTGCAGCCGTTTACGTCTGGGGCGGCTAACCGCCACATCGAGCTTCACCCCGACCACAATCAAAGATAAGACAAACGCGCGAGGGCAACCTCGCGCGTTTTGCATTAAGGGACAGCCAACTTGCGCAAGATCATTTTCCCCATTCTGCTCGGTATCGTCGGCTGCGCTATTCTGCTCGCTTTGGGCGTGTGGCAATTGCAGCGTTTGCAGTGGAAGACTGCCGTTTTGGCCGAAATCGACACTACAATCTCAGCGCCTGCGGTCGCCATTCCAAACGCGCCAAACCCTGACGCCGATCAATTCAAACCCGTCACCGTGACAGGGCGTCTCGCCGGAAAACCGCTCTACGTGCTTGTCACAATCGAAGGGTTCGGTCCCGGATATCGCTACGTTGATGCGCTGAAAACCGACGATGGCCGCGACGTGATGGTCGACCTTGGGTGGGTGCCGTTGGAACAACTCGGCAATCCGTTTAGCAAATTCCACCGGATCGAAGTCGTCGGCAACCTGCACTGGCCCGACGATCTCGACAAATGGACGCCTGATCCGGACCCCAAAGGCATTTGGTTCACGCGTGATGTGCCGTCAATCGCCGCAGGGCTTGCGAGCGAAGAAGTCCTGATCGTCGCCCGCAATGTGCAGTTGCTCGACCTCGTCACCCCGCTTGAAACATATCCGTTCCAGACCCTTCCGCTTGACTCTGGGGCGATCAAGAACGACCACCTGAATTACGCGATAACATGGTTTATGCTGGCCCTCGTTTGGGTCATGATGACCGGCTACCTGATCTTCCGTATCCGCCAAGAGGACCGCTAGAATGCGCTATATTTCCACACGAGGCACAGCGCCCGTGCTGACATTTGAACAAGCGATGTTAACCGGCCTCGCGCGCGATGGCGGCCTCTACCTGCCCGAAACCATCCCGACGTTAACCAAAGATCAGATCGCCGCAATGGCTGGCCAATCCTACGAAGAGATTGCGTTCACCGTGATGCGCCCGTTCATCGGCGACACCTTCAGCGACGACCAATTCCGTGATTTGATCGCAAAAGCCTACGCTGGTTTCGGCCACGACGCGCGTGCGCCGCTGGTGCAGCTAGCGCCCAACCACTTCTTGCTGGAATTGTTCCACGGCCCAACGCTCGCGTTCAAAGACTTCGCGATGCAGCTTATCGGTCAAATGTTCCAAGCGGCATTGTCCCGTTCCGGCGACCGCGTGACCATCGTGGGCGCGACATCCGGCGACACCGGTTCAGCCGCGATTGAAGCGTTCCGTGGCCTTGATAACGTAGACGTTTTCATCCTGTTCCCACATGGCCGCGTATCCGAAGTACAACGCCGCCAGATGACCACACCTTCCGAATCCAACGTCCATGCACTGGCCGTTGATGGTGATTTCGACGATTGCCAAGCTGCGGTCAAAGATATGTTCAACGACTTTGCCTTCCGCGAAGACGTCAAACTGGCAGGCGTGAATTCGATCAACTGGGGCCGTGTTTTGGCGCAGGTTGTCTACTACTTCAGCTCCGCAGTTTCGCTCGGTGCGCCGCATCGCGAAGTGTCATTTACCGTACCGACAGGCAACTTTGGTGACATATTTGCGGGCTACATCGCACAGCAAATGGGCCTGCCGATCAAAGATTTGATCGTCGCGACCAACCGCAACGACATCCTGCACCGCACGCTTGAAACCGGCAGCTACACCAAAGAAGGCGTCGAGCCGACGATCAGCCCGTCGATGGATATTCAAGTGTCGTCCAACTTTGAACGCGCACTTTTCTACGCTTACGGCCAAGACGGCGCAGCGGTCGCGGGCCAGATGGAAGACCTGAAATCAGGCGGGTTCCAAATCAGCCAAGGTGCTTACCAAATGCTGAAAGACACCTTCAAATCTGGCCGCGTGTCCGAGGACGAAACCAGCGCCACGATCAAAAATTACCTCGCCCAGCACGGCGAACTGCTCTGCCCGCACACGGCGGTCGGCGCCCATGTGGCCGAAATGCACCTTGGCACCACGCCAATGATCACGCTCGCCACAGCACATCCCGCGAAATTCCCCGATGCCGTGAAAGCCGCATCAGGCATCGCGGCCCCTCTTCCACCGCGCATGGCCGACCTGTATGACCGCCCCGAGCGGGTCACGCGCGTCGCCAATGACTTGTCCGCCCTTCAAGCGGTCATCAAAGAACGGATCACACTTTGACTATTGAACTGCACACCCTGTCCAACGGTTTTCGTATCGTCACGGAAAGCATGCCGGGCCTGAAATCCACCTCTATCGGGATTTGGGTCCAAGCGGGTGGCAGACATGAACGGATCGAACAGAACGGAATCGCGCACTTCCTCGAACATATGGCGTTTAAGGGCACGAAAAAACGATCCGCTCTGCAAATTGCCGAGCAAATAGAAGACGTTGGCGGCTATATCAACGCCTACACATCCCGCGAGATGACCGCCTATTACGCGCGTGTCCTTGAGAATGACGTTGCCCTTGGGCTTGATGTCATTGCCGATATTCTGCTCAATCCGGTGTTTGATCCGTCCGAGATCGAAGTGGAGCGCGGTGTGATTTTGCAGGAAATCGGGCAAACGCTTGATACGCCTGACGACATCGTTTTCGATTGGTTGCAAGAGGTGGCCTATCCAGATCAGGCGCTTGGCCGCACGATCCTGGGTCCAACCGAACGCGTTTCGTCCTTCTCGCGCGAAGACCTGACCACCTTTGTTGGTGAACATTACGGTCCGAACCAGATGATCCTCGCTGCCGCAGGTGCTGTCGATCACGACGCGATTGTCCGGCAAGCCGAGGCGCTGTTTGGACACCTGTCCGCAGTGACGCGCCCAACGAACCTGATCCAACCCGCGTCATTCCGCGGTGGTGAACGGCGGGAAATCAAAGACTTAGAGCAGGTCCACTTTGCGCTCGCTCTTGAGGGTCCGAACTACCGTGACCCTGCGATTTATACCGCGCAAATCTACGCGTCGGTGATGGGCGGCGGCATGTCGTCTCGCTTGTTCCAAGAAGCGCGCGAAAAACAAGGTCTGTGCTATTCGATCTTCGCGCAAGCAGGCGCTTACGAAGACACCGGATTAACCACGATCTACGCAGGTACGTCTGCCGAACAAATAGCCCAGCTCGCCAACATCACGATGGACGAAATGAAACGCGCCGCTGACGATATGACCGCAGAAGAGGTCGCACGCGCCCGCGCTCAAATGAAGGCCGGCCTGTTGATGGGTCTCGAAAGCCCGTCAAACCGCGCTGAACGCCTAGCGCGGCTCATGTCCATTTGGGACCGCATCCCGACATTGGAAGAAACAATCGGTTATGTCGATGGGGTCACCACTGGCGACGTCAAAGCCTTCGCCGCGGACCTTGCCGCCAATCCGGGCGCGGCATTGGCCGTTTACGGCCCCGCAGAATCAGCGCCCACCTTGGATGCACTGAAAGCGCGGCTCGCCGCCTAATGCTGGGGGCCAAACGCAAAGTCCGGCTGGAAACAGCACGATTAACACTGCGTCCCCCAACGCATGCGGATTTTCGGCCATGGGCGTCGTTACGCGCCGAAAGTCGCGACTTTCTAACGCCATGGGAACCGACTTGGGCACCAGAACACCTGACGCGCAAGTCATTCACCAACCGCGTTTACTGGGCGCAGCGGTCGATTTCGTCGGGCACTGCAGTGCCGCTCTTTATCATCCGCCGCGAAGATCAGGCGCTGCTTGGCGCGATCACACTCGACCATATCCGTCGCGGTCCCGCCCAAGCTGGCACAACGGGTTATTGGATCGGCGCGAGATACGCACGGCAAGGCTACATGCGCGAAGCCATCGAAGCCTTGGTGCATTACGCCTTTGTCACGCTCGAACTCAGCCGGATTGAGGCCGGATGTTTGCCTGAAAACGCCCCGTCGCGTGCGTTGCTTGAGCAATGTGGTTACAAATACGAAGGCGTGGCGCAATCCTATCTGCAAATTAACGGACGCTGGCGCAATCATGTGCTTTACGCCAATCTTCGCTTTGACAGGCGGGGAAAGACGGACGCAGGTTAAGGTTAAAAGTAAATGTTCAGGTTTGTTGTTGTTGCCGCGTTGGCCTTTATTACGGGCTGTGGTGTTCCTTTCGCCCGTCAAAGTGCCGTAGATCCGTTAATTTTTGATGCACAAGATGTGAAAAACGCGGACAAAATAGCGATTTTCATTCCCGGTGCCTTGGCCTCTGTCGATATCTTCGCGGCGACAAAATCATGGGATGACGCGGGATATGCGCGGGCGCTCTACCGCTTTCCAGGGTTGGACGGACTGCCAAACGATCACCAAATTCACCCGCCAACCGTCGCGCGGCGCATCGCTGAATTCGCGAATCAATACCCCGACAAAGATATTGCGTTGGTCGGCTATTCAACTGGCGGGCCAATCGCGCTTTTGACAGCGCCTTTGGTGCAGGGCGATCGCGATGTGCGGGTCGCTGCAATGTCAACAGCCGTCGAATACGGCGGTGGTTTCCCGACCGTTTTGCGCGGGATTTCGGATATCGTGAAGGCCATGATCGCGACAGGATCGGTTAAGCGACAAATCGTGTGGAAACGCTTTTGGGCCGGGTTGCTTTATGGGCCAGACGCACTGGACGACCCCGCATTCGAAGAGCGTTTGACGCGCGATATCGCCGCGGGCGAAAAGATCATCGTAAAACTCGATCCCGCGGTCGCTCTGGCTCACACGCTAGGTTTGCCGGGTTTTCAGTTGCCCGACGATTTGGACCTATCCGGCATACCTGTCGCCTTTTTTGTTGGCCTAAATGACAGGGTCTTTTCAACGCGGCAAACCTACGATTTTTCACAAAAAATCGGCGACGTGACGATATATGGCTACCCCGAGCAGGGGCATCTGTTGTTTTTCACGCGGCCAGAAGTGTTCGAAGACGTGCGGTCCTTCGTTGAAGGGCGTCCAGTGCTACGTTAATGGCTCATTTGAGCCCGATCGCTATGCGGTGACCCGTTGGCGAATGTCTGTGGTAAAGTATACGGTTATTTGAAATGTTCTATCGAGCTGCGAATTGGCGTTGCTCGGGTTCGGAAAAATCGCGCCGCTGTGTGCGGCATTTGAAAAGGGCCGTGACAGATATGTCCAACCTCACCCCTGCAACCGCTAGCTTTATTGACAACCTGACTTTGTCAGATGGTACGATCAGGGATGCAACTGGCCGATACCTGACTGAACCACGTGGGCGCTGGACGGGACAGGGGATCGTGCTCGCACCCGCCACTACCGCTGAGGTCGCCCATATCGTAAAGTCTTGTAACGACGCCAAGGTGGGCATCGTGCCGTATAGCGGTGGCACTGGTTTGGTTGGCGGGCAGTTGATGCATGACGGTCCGGTGCCTGTTGTGCTGTCCCTCGAACGAATGAATGCAATTCGGGCGAATTATCCATCTGAAAATGTGTTGATTGCCGAGGCTGGCTGCATTCTGGCCGATGTCCAAACGGCTGCCGCTGATGTTAACCGACTTTTCCCACTCTCGCTCGCATCCGAAGGATCGGCGCGGATCGGTGGGCTTTTGTCGACGAACGCAGGTGGCGTGAATGTGTTGCGGTACGGAAACGCGCGGGCGTTATGTCTGGGGTTAGAGGTCGTGCGACCGGACGGTACAATCTGGCACGGCCTGACCCGCTTGCGCAAAGATAACACCGGATACGACCTGCGCGACCTTATGATAGGCGCTGAAGGTACATTGGGAATAATTACAGCTGCAGCGCTGAAAATGGTGCCGCAACCCGCGAATATCGGGGCCGCGTTCATGGCAGTTCGCTCGCCATCAGCAGCACTCGATTTGTTAGCAATGGCGGGTGCGCATTTCGGTGACGGGCTTTCAGCGTTCGAGTTGATCCACCGGCAGGGCGTTGATTTCATGTCTGAAACTGGCGTCGACGTGCGGATGCCTTTCGCTGAACAACCTAACTGGTCGGTCCTGATCGACGTCGGCCTACCCAAGGGCTTATCGCCGGACGAAGCGTTAACCGATCTGTTCGCAAGCGCCTTTGCAGAAGACCTTGTCACAGACGGCGTGATCGCCCAATCGGACGCGCAACGAGACGCGTTGTGGGCAGTGCGCGAGAATATTCCCGAGGGGAACCGACGCATCGGGTCGATCTCATCACACGACATCTCTGTTCCTCTCTCTCACATTCCCGACTTTATTGCGCAAGGAATGCGAGCCTTGGCTGAAATCGGCGATTTTCGTATTAACTGCTTTGGCCACTTGGGCGACGGCAACCTTCATTACAACGTCTTCCCCACCGCGGGAAAATCGCGAGCAGACTATGACCACGTGCGCGAGGCGGTCAAAACCTGCGTCCACGACCTGTGCGATTCCTTTGGTGGGTCCGTTAGCGCAGAGCATGGCATCGGAAGGTTAAAAGTTAGTGACCTTGAGAAATATAGTGATCCGGTAAAGCTCGCGATGATGCGCAGCGTGAAAACGGCGCTTGATCCAGTTGGCATAATGAACCCGGGGGCCGTTTTGCGTTAACGAAATATTCACGCCTTTGGTTTACACAAGAATATCATCGGGCTGGCGTTGCTCGGAAAACTTAACTGACAGAACAAAGGACGCAATTGCGGGCAGCAATAGGCCTAACGTCATCGGTAGAGGTGTCTGTGTTCCGCCCAATGCCACGCAGGACGAGACGGTGAAGGCGATGCCAAACTGCATCGCGCCCAGCACCGCAGAGCCGATTCCAGCTGTGCCGCGCGCTGATGCCATCGCGATGTGCATAGCGTTCGCAGACAGTAACCCGACCGTGCCAATCGCGAACCAAAGCGGCGTAATGAAAATCCACAGGGTTTGCGTTCCTGACAGCACCGTCGCGAGTAGTGAGAATGCGACGTAAAAAGGTAAGCCTGCTTTCAGGATACGGTCCGGCGAAAAGTGGTTCAAAAGCCTTGTATTAATTTGGCCAAATATCAATAGCGCAGTCGCAATTGCTGCGAACATTAACCCGTAGGTCAACGCACTCAGGCCGAAAACGCCTTGGAAAACGCCTTGGAAAACGCCGGATGACCCGGTGATAAAGGCGAACATGCCGCCTTGAACTAGTCCTGCAGTCAACGCCGGTACAACAAATTCACGTCGTTCCAAAAGCGCTACTGCAGTTTTAAAACCGCTGCGAAACGGTGACTTCACTCGATTTTCGCGGGCCAACGTTTCCGGCATGACGATTACGGATAATACGAATGCGATCACTCCGACGATCATCATAACGATGAAAATCGACCGCCATCCGAATGCTTCCAGCAACAGACTGCCGAGCGTTGGCGACACGATGGGCCCAATAGTTAACAACATCACTAAGATTGTCATGACTTTTGCGGCCTGACGCCCCTCGTACAGGTCGTTGACCACAGCGCGGCCGACCACCATGCCACCGCATGCCCCGAGGGCCTGCAGGAACCGTAACGCATTGAATACAATGATGTCTTGCACCAAGATTAACGCCAGAGATGTCACAATAAACAACGTCGTCGCAGCCAACAGCGGCCCTTTGCGCCCCAAGCTATCGATCAGTGGGCCAACAATGAATTGCCCTAGACACAGCCCGAGAAAAAAGATCGAAAGCGACAGATCGGTGGCGCGTTCGCTCGTGTGCAACGCTTCGGCAATATCCCCCAAACCAGCGAGATACATATCTGTCGCCAGCGGCGGAAATAGCGACAATAAACCAAGCACGGCAGTGATTCCGGCGGCCTTGCGCGGCGTAAGAGTGGCGTGTGTCATCAGCAAGACCTCGAAATCAGTACGAATCAATAAGTGTTTGTAGACTGCGGTCTATCAATATAAGTAGACTGCAGTCTAGTATCGATTTGTGACATCGAACTCGAACTGCATGGAAGGCCCGCATGACCGAACAGAAGAAATCAGGCGGACGGCCTCGCGATGCGGAAGCGGCTGGCGCGATTAAATCCGCGACGCTGAAATTGTTGCGCGAGCACGGCTACGCAAAGGTGACGATCGCCGCGATTGCGAACGAGGCGAATGTCGCCAGACAAACGCTCTACAACCGCTGGAACACCAAAGCCGACCTCGTGCTCGACGCGATTTTCGAAGAGACGGGCCACTATGCTGCCGCCCCAACTGATGACCCAAACCTGACCTGCCAATTGCAATTAGAACGGTTTTTGATGCAAATTTTTGCACATCTCAGCGAAAGTGGTGCGCCCATTCGGGCGTTGATTGCTGCGGCGCAAGATGACGATGCGTTCCGCGATGTGTTCAAGACAAAGTTCGTGAAGCCGCGCGAGAAAATGGTAACTGACCTGCTCAAACGCGCACAAAATAAGGGCGAAATTGCGCAGGGCAGGGACATCAGTATGCTCTCTATCTTTGTGCACGGCGCGTTCTGGTATGCGCTGCTTGGTGGTGATCCTGTCGATGACGATCTCGCCAAAAGTATCGTAGGCGAGGTCTTTCACCCTGCTCAAACGTAAACCACGACCATGCTTGGTTAACGCTAGCATGTCGCGGCGTCGACAGCCAAAAACAGCGCACCACCGAGAACATTCACACCTACGTTCCCGACGGCTATCGCCAGCCTTCGACCAAACAATAGCTTTGAGACGACGCAACCCATTAACCATTCCGAAAAGCTGGCTTACGTGGCCAAGGCCGACGACGCGCACAAGGATTACCCCATGTCTGACACTTCCGTGACGCCGCAGCTTACGCGTCCGCTGCTCTTGTTGATGGCGACGGCGATTGCTGCCACCGCCGCTAATCTCTATTACAATCAGCCGCTTCTGCCTGAGATCGGCGAAACCTTTAACGTTAATGATGGGGCGGTTGGCTTGATCCCGTCCGCCACGCAACTGGGCTACGCCGCAGCGATCCTGTTTATTTCACCGCTTGGCGATGTGATGAACCGCCGCAATTTGATCAGCTATCTGTCTGTGCTACTCACGCTATCGTTGATGGCGGTGTTTTTCGCGCCCGATATTGGTGTGTTGGTCGCGGCCTTTTTCGCGGTGGGTTTGGGCGCAAATATTACCCAGCAGTTACTGCCCATCGGGGCGTCCCTCGCGTCGCCCGCCACCAAAGGTGCGACCATGGGTACGCTGATGACGGGCCTTACCATCGGCATTCTACTCTCGCGCACGGCCAGCGGGTCCATCGCCGAATATTTTGGCTGGCGGTCTGTTTTCCTTGTAGCCGCAATTCTAGCCGCGGTTTTTGGTCTTTTGCTGCGGGCGTACCTGCCTGACAATAAGCCCAAGGTCACGCTCAGCTACCCCGCGTTGATCGCGTCGATGTTCGGCTTGCTTAGCAAACACCGTTTGTTGCGGGAAAGTGCGCTGACCGGTGCGTTGTGGTTCGCAGCATTCAACGCGCTTTGGGCGACGCTCGCCATTCATGTGACGGACGCGCCGTTCGATTATACCGTGCAACAGGCCGGATTATTCGGATTGGTTGGCATGTCGGGGATCGTCGGCGCAAAGCTGGCGGGGCGTTACGTTGACCGTTTTGGCCCGACGCGCATCATCACTGTGTCGCTTTGTTCGGTCCTCGCGTCCTTCGTCGTGCTCGCAGTCTGGAGCGATAGCCTCGCGGGTCTTATCATCGGCGTCATCTTATTGGATTTAGGCGTCTTCGGCGCGCAGATCCCCAATCAGGTGCGTGTCTTTGCCATCGACGCAAACGCCCAAAGCCGAATGAATGCGGTCTACATGCTCGCCTATTACATCGGTGCCTCGCTCGGGTCGGCCGTTGGCGTCAAAATCATGAGCGTCGCAGGGTGGCACGGCTTGGCGCTGTTCGGAATGGGCCTCGCGGCGTTGGCGCTGGCGTATCACCTTGCGCGACAACACGGTAACGGCGCTGCGACCTGACCACAGGCAGCAAAAGCGTCGGCGCGTCTCAAACGGAACTTATTAACCTAAAACGCAGCGCCCGCACGCGTCACGGCTATCTTCTCCCCTTGCAAATTCCCCCATCACAGGCCATGGAAAACCACCCCTCTTTGATAGGCCTGACGTTCCATGACTGACCTTAAAAATATCCGCAATTTTTCGATTGTTGCCCATATCGACCACGGTAAATCCACGCTCGCTGATCGGCTCATTCAAGAGACGAACACCGTGGCTGCCCGCGATATGAAAGCCCAGATGCTGGATAGCATGGATATCGAGCGCGAACGCGGCATCACGATCAAAGCGAACACCGTGCGGATCGACTACGTGGCGGATGATGGACAGAACTACGTTCTGAACCTTATCGACACCCCCGGTCACGTCGATTTCGCCTATGAAGTATCGCGGTCCATGCGTGCGGTTGAGGGGTCGCTGCTGGTCGTCGATAGCACCCAAGGCGTTGAAGCACAGACCTTGGCCAACGTTTACCATGCCCTTGATGCGGATCATGAAATTGTACCGATCCTGAACAAGATCGACCTGCCCGCGTCCGAATGTGACAAGGTCGCGACCCAGATCGAGGACGTGATCGGGCTAGACGCGTCCGAGGCTATCCGCGTGTCTGCCAAAACCGGCGTCGGCATTCGCGAAACATTAGAGGCCATCGTCAAAAAACTGCCCGCCCCGAAGGGTGACCCTGATGCGCCGCTTAAGGCGATGCTGGTTGATTCGTGGTACGACAGCTACCTCGGCGTGATCGTTCTGGTCCGTATCATCGACGGCAGCATGAAGAAAAACGACCGCGTCCGCTTTATGTCCAACAACACGCTGCATCAAATTGACCGCATCGGTGTGTTCCGGCCGCAAATGCAGAACGTCGAAACGCTTGGACCCGGCGAAATCGGTTTCATCACCGCGTCGATTAAACAAGTCCGTGACACGCGCGTCGGCGACACCATCACGTCCGAACGCAAAGGCACCGAAACCGCGCTTCCGGGCTTTAAGCCTGCGCAGCCTGTGGTCTTCTGTGGCCTGTTCCCTGTCGATTCCTCGCAGTTCGAAGACCTGCGCGATGCCATCGATAAACTTGCGCTGAATGATGCGTCTTTCTCCTTTGAAATGGAAACGTCAGCCGCGCTCGGCTTTGGTTTCCGCTGTGGTTTCCTAGGTCTGCTGCACCTCGAAGTGATCCGTGACCGGATCGAACGTGAATACGACATCGAACTGATTACCACCGCGCCGTCAGTGGTTTACCACGTCTACATGAAAGACGAGACGGTGGTCGATCTGCACAATCCGGCTGATATGCCAGACGTCACCACAGTCGATCACCTCGAAGAACCGCGGATCAAGGCGACGATCCTCGTGCCCGACGACTACCTCGGGGACGTGCTTAAACTGTGCCAAGACCGGCGTGGCGTGCAAATGGACCTGACCTACGCGGGGTCGCGTGCGATGGTTGTCTATGATCTGCCCCTCAATGAAGTTGTGTTCGACTTCTATGATCGCCTAAAATCGGTAACAAAAGGTTACGCATCCTTCGATTATGTGCTGACCGGCTATCAGACTGATAACCTTGTGAAAATGTCGGTTCTCGTCAACGATGAACCCGTCGATGCGCTGTCCATGATGGTGCACCGCGACCGTGCAGAGGCGCGCGGGCGGGCCATGGTCGAGAAACTCAAAGACCTGATTCCCCGTCACATGTTCAAAATCCCGATCCAAGCGGCCATCGGCGGCAAAGTCATCGCGCGCGAGACCCTATCGGCGCTGCGCAAAGACGTGACGGCCAAGTGCTACGGCGGCGACGCATCGCGTAAGCGCAAGCTGTTGGATAAACAGAAGGCGGGTAAGAAAAAGATGCGCCAATTCGGCAGCGTCAACATCCCGCAGGAAGCGTTTATCTCGGCGTTGAAGATGGATGGGTAATTGGTACTAGACAGCAGTATCGGTAGTGAAACGTTGGACCATTCAGATGTCATTTATCATTATACGACGCTTGAAGGTCTAATTGGGATCGTTCAGTCGAGATCAATTCGGCTTTCGCATATCCGTGCATTAAATGATCCTCGCGAAGATGTAGCGGGCCGTAGGTTGGTTGACGGTTTGTTAGATGGCCTTGGATATCTACCAGGAAGCAAAGAGGCCAAAGCATTAGCTTTGATGAAGCAAGCATACGCAAGTATTGCCTCTGACATTGTTTTCTTTGGAGCATCCTATTCATCGCAACGTGACTCTCTTGCTCAATGGTTGGAGTATGGCGGACGAGGAACTGGAGTTTGCATTGGGTTTCGCAGAAACGCGTTGACTTCGCACGATGGTGATCACGAATTAGTTCAGATCGCATACACTCAGACGGAGTTTTTGACTGCGGTTCAAAAGATCTATTCTGATTTTCATTCTAAGTTGATGAAATATGATGAGAGCGAACTCAGCACGAAGTACACAGAGAATGTTGACAGTATTTCTGATCGGCAAGAAGAAATGTTCGCTGATTGCTTTGGATTTACAAGAGATATTTTGAAGCAAGCGGGATCGTTCAAAGATTCCTCATGGCAGCACGAAAACGAAACGCGGCAGATCGCGTTTACCTATTCATTTGGTAAAGGTGAAAATTCGACCTTAAAAATCCCTGAGTCATTGGAAAAGGCTTGTTCGGGTAAAGTTCAGTATCGAGCAAGTCAAAATACGATAATTCCCTACATTTCTGCGGAATTCCAACCGGATGTTTATGATGGCGACGATGAGGACGTGATTGCTTTGGGAGAGATTTATCGGGCAATTGAGAGCGTCACAATTGGGCATAAGTGTAACGCCAACATCGAAATCGTTAGCGCAATGCTAAATGCTTCAAAATTCCGAAGTTTTATCGTTAAAAAATCGGCATGTGAGTTTGTTTGAGGTTTTAACCCCTAATCCCCACACGCCTCCGCCGCAGCGTCTCTAACTGCGCTAGCAAGTCCGCCTCTTGTGACAGGTACAGCTTGCCCAGCTCGTCCGTCTCGGCCAGCATCAGCTCTTGATCCGCGCCCAAAATCTCGGTCAGCCGCGCCAGCATAAACGTCCGCAGCACTGCGTTCATGCGCTCTTGGTAGACCCCGCGTCCCAGCTTGCGGAAAAACTTGGCCACGTCCGAATCCACCCGTAGCGTGATCCGTATTTTCTCCGGCACAACGTCCAGCGGGATGTCCGCCCATTCGCGGGGCAGGATCGTGCGGACAAGGTCGGGGTGGCGGAAATCCCACAGCGTTTCAGACGCGACCAGCATCATTTCCGAATAGCGTTTCTCGTCGATAGCGGACATTTTCTTGGGCGGCATTGGCGGACCTTTCAGCGTGTGAATGCCTCGTTATGCCGTCAATTCCTTACCGGATTTCAAAGGGTCCGCGCGGTGCACGGGTTGTGCACGCCTTGTGCACGCAAGTCACATGTCCAAATACGCCGAAACCGACGCTTCGAATTCGCGCGGTTTTTCGGCGTGCAACCAATGCCCCGCACCCGGAATTTTGGCGAATTTAGCGGCTGGGAACAGCGCTTTGATTGCAGGCCGATCGTCGGATTTCACGTAGTCAGAGGTCGCGCCAGACAGGAACAGCGTCGGCCCGTCGAACGTCCCTTGAACGCTCGGAAAACCGACGATCTTGGGCATCTCTGCCGCCAAGACGTCGAGGTTTAACTTCCAGCGTTTCTCTTTGATATCAATGGATTGCAGTAGAAAGTCATCGACGCCCGGATCTAACCCAACCAGATGCGCCTTCGCGTCAGCGCGGTTATTGACCGCGTCCATATCGACGCCGCGCATCGCGTCCAACGGCCCCATCTGCGTGTGACTGTAGGCGACGGGCGCGATATCCGCGACGATCAACTTGTTGATTTTATGCGGGTTTTCCAAGGCCAGCACCATGGACGCCTTGCCGCCCATCGAATGTCCCAGCACGTCAACAGGGCCATCAATGACGTCAGCCAGATCACCAGCCATGTCGCTATAAGATTGCGTGTCAAACCAAGGGCTTAACCCATGATTCCGCATGTCCACAACGATGACCTGACGGTCCGCAGACAGTCGTTTCGCGATCACACCCCAATTGCGCGCGGACCCGAATAAACCATGTGCAATCAGCAGGTTAGGTTTGTCGGTTTGTTCGCCATGGATGATCGTGTGTAGCATTCGGTTCTCCTGCGTTGACCTTGAAGGCCCACCATTTATATTGCCACAATGGCCGAAGAAATGCTTCAAAATCAAGTGGATGAAATCCGAGCACTGCTCGCGGCGAAACTACGCGCGCGTGGGCAAACGTTAGACGTCCAACTGCGCAAAGCTGGGCGGCAATTACCACGCCGCTTGCGCCGCGATGCAAAGGTCGTCGTCGATGCGATGACCGTCGCGGAAAATCCGAAATTGGCGCGGATGAACGACGACGCTGCAACGCGTAAAGCCGCGCAAAACTTGATAAATTTCCTCAAAACCATTGATCCAGCGGATCGGCTGAAAGGTCGCATTTTAGGTATATTGGGGACGATCTCTGCCGTGTTGATCGTCACATTTATCGTTGTTGTTTACGTTTTAGTAAAACGTGGTCTGCTATAACGACGCATCGGCCGATTTTCAGCGCCCTCGCGGGGCGTTACCCGTACAACCAGTGTGACCGTCGCGAAGGAGACATAAAGTAGCAAATACCACGCCCCCATTTTCGCAAATCGCACCATTTCAAACGCCGATTGACCGGAATACAGCCACGTCCCCGTCGCAGTTCCAATATTCTCTGCGATCCACAGGAAAAAGCTAGAGAAAAACGCGGCAAGCGGCAGTGGCATCCACAGCCAACGGCGTCTGACTCGAAACCAAATTTGGGTGCGACCATAAAGAATGATAGTAGCCGCAAACAGAAAGTAACGTATGTCGATGATAAAATGGTGGCTGAAAAAGTTGATATAGACGAGCGTCGCCAATCCGTAGTGCAGCCACAAAGGCGGGAAAGGGGCCATTTCCATGTCGAATAGCCGCACCACCCTTGCCATATAGCTGCCGACTGCTGCGTACATAAAACCAGTGTAAAGCGGTACGTCGTAGATGCGAATGATGCTGGGATCAGGGTAGCTCCACGATCCGGCGTGAACTTTGAAAATTTCCATCGCTGTGCCGGTGATGTGGAACAGTAAAATAACGCGGGCTTCGCTGATCGTTTCTATGCCTGTCTTCAGAAACAAAACTTGAAGGGCAATTGCGATAAAGAGAAGCGCATCATAACGGGCCAGCGCCCAGCTTTCCTGCCATATCATTCGCGTCAGGATCATCGCGATGAGAAGGCAAATGCCAAATATACATGCTGAGGCTTGTTTTAGGCCGAAATGGAAGAGCAGTTGGATGATGCCACGAAATGTCGTGAGAGGCGCAATGTCTGTCATGAGAGTGTATCGCACAACGATTGCGGGGTGTTAAGGTGTTCTATGGAAATGCCTTCCCCAACTCAGAGAGATGGGAAAGGCAGAGTTATTAGGATTACAGGTTCGGATAAATTGGGAACTTGTCGCAAAGCGCTTCGACTTCGGCGCGAACCTTAGCTTCGACATCGGCGTTTCCGTCTGGGCCGTTCGCGGCAAGACCGTCGACAACTTCGACAATCCAATCGGCGATCTGACGGAATTCGGCTTCGCCAAAACCACGTGTTGTCCCCGCAGGAGACCCCAGACGAATACCAGAAGTGATCATCGGTTTCTCAGGGTCAAACGGAATGCCGTTTTTGTTGCATGTGATGTGGGCGCGGCCCAAGGCAACTTCAGTTGCGTTACCTTTCACGTCTTTTGGACGCAAATCAACCAACATCAAATGGCTGTCAGTCCCGCCTGAAACGATATCTAAGCCGCCTTTCATCAGTTGATCCGCAAGGGCCTGTGCGTTTTTCACGACCTGCTCTTGGTAGCTTTTGAATTCTGGGCGCAATGCCTCGCCAAAGGCCACGGCTTTACCGGCGATGACATGCATCAACGGGCCGCCTTGGATGCCTGGGAAAATGGCAGAGTTGAATTTTTTCGCGAGTGCTTCGTCGTTGGTCAGGATCATACCGCCACGTGGACCACGCAACGTTTTATGCGTCGTTGTCGTCGCAACATGGGCGTAGGGGAACGGTGATGGATAGATGCCAGCGGCGACAAGGCCAGCGAAATGGGCCATATCGACCAGCAGATACGCACCAACAGAATCCGCAATCTCGCGCATACGTTTGAAATCAATGATCCGTGGAATGGCAGAACCGCCTGCGATGATCATTTTGGGGTTATGTTCGGTCGCCAATGCCTGCACTTCGTCGTAATCCAGTAGGCTATCTTGCTTGCGCACACCGTATTGCACAGCGTTGTAAATCTTACCGGATTGGTTCGGTTTGGCGCCGTGAGTCAGGTGTCCGCCAGCGTCGAGCGACATGCCTAGAATCGTGTCGCCAGGTTGAATTAATGCTTGGTAAACACCTTGGTTGGCTTGCGAGCCAGAGTTCGGCTGCACATTCACAAACTCGCAACCAAATAACTGCTTAGCACGATCAATGGCAAGGTTTTCAGCAACATCAACATGTTGGCAGCCACCGTAGTAGCGACGGCCCGGATAGCCTTCGGCGTATTTGTTGGTTAATACGCTGCCTTGGGCTTCCATAACCGCGGCTGAGACGATGTTTTCTGAAGCGATCAATTCGATCTCTTTGCGCTGGCGCTTGAGTTCGAGCTGCATTGCTGCGTGCAGTTCTGGGTCGCGCGTGGCGATGGTTTCAGTGAAAAAGCCGGTGTCGCGTACAGTGTCGGTCATGGCGGAAAATCCCCTTGAGTGGCAAGTTAGCGTTGTCTTAACGCAGGAACGCCGGTCTCAAAAGCATCAAAACGACCATGAACGTTATGAGCCCGCCATGATCAGTTTCCGATCCGTTGCTTGCGTTTCTTTGTTGATCGGGGGATGTCTTAGAGGAATGTTAAGGAAATCAGTGTTATGCCTCGTCATCAGATAGCGTTTCTGGCCAGTCCGGTGCCCTTGGCACAAGAGGCGTTGGTTGCCTTGTCCAAAGCGCATGGAAACGTGCCGCAAGAGGAAGCTGACGTCATTGTGGCGTTGGGCGGCGATGGTTTCATGCTGCAAACGCTGCATGCTACACAAAAGCTGTCAGCGCCCGTTTATGGCATGAACAGGGGAACTGTCGGGTTCTTGATGAATGAATTTCACGCTGATGATTTGCGTGCGCGGCTGAATGTGGCCGAAGAAGAGGTGATCAATCCATTGGTCATGAACGCGCTAACGGTAGACGGGCAAATGCACGAACTACTGGCGATCAACGAGGTGTCGCTTTTGCGGGCTGGTCCACAAGCCGCGCGATTGCGGATTTCTGTGGACGGTAAAGTGCGCATGAAAGAATTGGTGTGCGACGGGGCGTTAGTGGCGACGCCCGCTGGATCAACGGCGTATAATTACTCGGCCCATGGTCCGATTTTGCCGATTGGCTCTGATGTTCTGACCTTGACGGCGATGGCCGCATTTCGGCCACGGCGGTGGCGTGGCGCATTGCTACCGAAGCGTGCCGTAGTCAGGTTTGATGTGATCGACAGCGCAAAACGACCTGTCATGGCGGACGCGGACGGTAAGTCTGTAAAAAATGTCGCCAGCGTTGAAATTCGATCTGATCCGGATGTGCAGCATCGGATTTTGTTCGATCCGGGCCATGGATTGGAAGAAAGATTGATCCAAGAGCAGTTCGCTTAATAATTTTGTAGGTAATTCCTGCGATGGTCGTTTGATCAGCAGTTGGGAGGCCCGATGAATTTATATCAATGCTCTGTCGATCTAAAAGACGACGCCAAGGCCGTCGCGTTCGCCGTGGCGATTGAGGCATGGATGGCATATTTGCAATCTAAAGGGGTAATCGCCGATTGGCGATTATACCGTCGAAAGCTGGGGTTTGGTGCACCAGTGGCCCGAGATTTCCAGCTTGAAATCGAGGTTGAAGACATGGCGCAGCTTGATCGTGCGTTTCGATTTACCGGTTCGGACGATGTTCACGTCGAACGGCTGTATACGACGGTTCATCAAATGATCGGCGCGGTTGATGTGGCCTTATATCGGCCATTTCCTGATCCAGAGAGGGCCGAGCGGATGGCGCTGATTTGATTGATAGGGGCGACTAGAACAGCCGCCCCAATATATTAACCGTAATGCGCAACTGGTGTTCCTGCGAGCGCAGACATGTTCAGCAGGCCACGGGTTGTGATCGACGGCGTGACGATATGTGCCTTGTTTCCGAGGCCCATCAGGATCGGCCCAACTTCTAATCCGCCGCCTTTCATCTTCAGGATATTACGGACGCCGGACGCGGCATCGGTATTTCCAAAGACAAGGCAATTTGCGGGGCCGGGCAAATGAGCATTGGGGAAAACACGGTTTCGCAATTCGACGTCCAGCGCGGAATCAACGTGCATTTCGCCTTCGTAATCAAAGTCGCGCGGGGCGCTGTCCAGAATCGCCATCGCTTCGCGCATCCGCTGCCCTGACGAATTGTCGAGGTTGCCGAATTGGCTGTGCGAACAGAGCGCGATTTTTGGGTCGATGCCAAAACGGCGGATGTGTCGCGCGCAACTGATCACTGTTTCGGCGATCTGATCTGGCGACGGCTCAGCGTGAACTTGGGTGTCGGCGATGAATAGCGGTCCGTCTTCCAAGATCATCAGCGATAGCGCCGCGACAGGGTGAAGCGTTGCAGAGCCAAGGATTTCGGTCACGTATTTCATGTGCCAGAGGAACTGCCCAAAGGTGCCGCAAATCAGCGAATCCGCCTCGTTGCGATGCACCATGACCGCACCAATCGCGGTGGTGTTGGTCCGCATGATTGCACGGGCAAGATCGGGCGTGACGCCGCGCCGCGCCATGATGTCGTGGTAGGTGCTCCAATAATCGCGGTAGCGCGGATCGTTTTCAGGGTTCACGATTTCGATATCGATGCCGGGCTTGATTTTCAGGCCAGCACGTTCCGCGCGGGCTTGAATGACCTCTGGTCGGCCAATCAGGATTGGCTGTTCTGTGGTTTCTTCCATCACCGCTTGTGCGGCGCGGAGTACACGTTCGTCTTCGCCTTCGGCAAAGACGATCCGACGGCTGGCGCTACGGGCTGCTTCGAAAACCGGACGCATCAAGAAAGCGGATTTGAAAACAGATCCATCAAGGTTCGCTTTGTACGCCTCAAGATTTTCGATTGGACGTTGGGCAACACCGCTTTCCATCGCGGCCTTGGCGACAGCCGTGGCGACGACGCCCATTAGGCGCGGATCAAATGGTTTTGGGATTAAGTAGTCAGCGCCAAATGTCAGCTGTTCGCCAGAATAGGCGGCGGCGGCTTCGGCAGATGTCGTTTCGCGGGCGAGGGCTGCGATTCCGTCAACGCAGGCGATTTTCATGGCATCGTTGATGTCTGTCGCACCGACGTCGAGTGCGCCCCGAAAGATGAACGGGAAGCAAAGAACGTTGTTTACTTGGTTCGGAAAGTCGCTGCGTCCGGTGGCGATGATCGCGCGGGGTGCAACGCTGCGGGCGTCTTCGGGCGAGATTTCCGGATTGGGGTTAGCGAGTGCAAAGATGATCGGGTTCTCGGCCATTTTCGCGACCATGTCCGGTTTCAGAACACCGGGGCCAGAGAGGCCGAGGAACAGATCGGCATCGTCGATCACATCCATCAAGGTGGCTGCGGTTTTGCCTTGGGCAAAGTCGGCTTTTTGCGGCGTCATGTCTTTTTCGCGGCCCTCGTACACGAGGCCTTCGATATCACACAACCATACGTTTTCGCGTTTCACGCCAAGTTTAAGCAACATATTGAGACATGCGATGCCAGCCGCGCCACCGCCGGTTGAGACGATTTTGATGTCTTCGAATTTCTTACCAGCAACGCGCAGCGCGTTGGTCGCGGCGGCCCCGACGACAATCGCAGTGCCGTGTTGGTCGTCGTGGAAAACGGGAATGTTCATCCGTTCGCGGCAGATTTTCTCGACGATAAAGCAGTCCGGTGCTTTGATGTCTTCAAGGTTAATCGCGCCGAATGTGGGACCGAGCGCACAGACAATTTCAGCGAGCTTCACGGGGTCAGGTTCGTCGAGTTCGATATCAAAACAGTCGATGTTCGCGAATTTTTTGAACAGAACTGCCTTGCCTTCCATGACGGGTTTCGACGCCAGCGCACCAATATTGCCAAGGCCCAAAACAGCAGTACCGTTGGTGACAACGCCGACCAAGTTGCCGCGTGTGGTGTAGTCGCGGGCGGTGTCAGCGTTTGCTTTGATTTCAAGGCAGGCTTCGGCGACGCCGGGCGAATAGGCGCGGGATAGGTCGCGGCCGTTTGCAAGTGGCTTTGTCGCGCGGATTTCCAGTTTTCCGGGCTTGGGAAACTGGTGATATTTCAGCGCCGCTTCCCGAAGAGCGTCTTTTGCGTCGTCCGTCATTTTCTCACCCTGAAGTTATTTGTTTAATGGTAAACTACTTTTCTTGCCCTAAGGAAAGCACCCAGCAAAGAACATGGATCAACTTTGCTTGCAAATCGTCAAGAGGCGGGACAATTTGCGCGTATGACACAGAAAACAGTTACGCAGGCCGAAGTTCGGCTTTCCACCACCAACCTCACCGCAGACATTGGTTTTTTCACCAAAGTTTTGGGGATGCGGATGGATCGGATTTATCCTGCGGATGATCCAAAGGTCGCGTCTTTTAGCGGACATGGGCTGCATGTGCGGCTTGATGGTGATTTGGGCGGTGCTGCTGGTCAGCTGGTTTTTGTCACTGACGATCGCGAATTTGCGGATGGCGCAACGGATTTGACGTCGCCTGGTGGCACGATTGTGACCGTCGAGCCGCGCAATGTGCCGCTGATCATGCCGGAAACGAACCACAGTTTTGTCGTGCGTCGATTGGCTGATCAGGCCCCTTGGGTGATTGGTCGCGCAGGCATGCATTATCGTGATTTGATCCCTGATCGTTTGGGCGGGTCGATCATCGCGAGCCATATTCGTATTCCCGATGGCGGCCCTGTGCCGGACATGGTGCATTATCATAAGGTCGGATTTCAGCTGATTTTCTGCTATAAAGGCTGGGTCGATGTAGTTTACGAAGACCAAGGTGGGCCGATTAGGTTAACGGCTGGTGATTGCTTTATTCAGCCGCCTGAAATCCGGCACCGCGTGCTTGAAGCCTCTGACGGGATTGAAGTAATCGAGATCGGCGTGCCTGCAGAGCACGTCACTGAGATTGACCATGATATGCTGCTACCGACCTCCGTCATTAACCATGATCGCGAATGGGACGGGCAACGGTTTGTGCATAATGTGGCTGACGGCGCAGAGTGGTCTGATTTCCGTCTGCCGGGGTTCGTGGCGCGGGACACGACGATTGCTGCGAACACGCATGCTGTTGCGGGTGTGCAGGTTATTCGCAAAGGCGCGGGCGATCCGGTTTGGGCGAGCCACGACGCGGACATTCATTTTACCTTTGTGATGGAGGGTTCGTTTACCCTCGAAGGGGACGGGCAGCCGCCGCATATTCTATCGGCTGGTGATGCCTTTGTGATCCCGCCGCAGATGCGCACGCGCTATGCTGACGCGAGCGATGATCTTGAACTTCTCGAAGTCGCGCTGCCGGGTGTTTTCACCACGCAAGTCTAAACTTGCATCGACCAGCGCGGCCCGTCACATTGATCCGATCAAATGCAAGGAGCCCCGCATGATTTTGTTCGACGCCGCTCGCGCTGTGCGCGAAAACGCCCACGCCCCTTATTCGAATTTTAAGGTCGGCGCGGCTTTGAAAACAGCTTCGGGTAATGTCTATGTCGGCTGTAATGTCGAAAACGTGGCCTACCCGGAAGGGACCTGCGCCGAAGCGGGCGCGATTGCCGCAATGGTTGCAGCGGGCGAAACTGAAATTGCCGAAGTCGCCGTGATTGCGGACAGCCCGAAACCTGTGACGCCGTGCGGCGGATGTCGTCAAAAACTGTCGGAATTCGCGGGTGGTGACGTGGTTGTCACGATGTTAACGACCGATGGTTTGCAAGACGTCACAACCGTAGGCAAGTTGCTGCCAGGCCAATTTGATGCCGACTTTATGACGCGGACCTAGGCCATGGATACCCGCGCGATCATTGCTAAAGTCCGTCGTCAGCAGACACCGACATCAGAAGAACTATCGTGGTTCGCCAATGGCTTGGCTAATATGACGGTGAGTGACGCGCAAGCGGGCGCATTCGCGATGGCGGTGTGTTTGAACGGCTTGTCAGACGCGGGGCGCGTGGCGTTGACGACAGGGATGCGCGACAGCGGCGATGTGCTGACGTGGGACTTTGACGGGCCGGTTTTGGACAAACATTCGACAGGCGGCGTGGGCGACTGCGTTTCGCTGATTTTGGCCCCAGCATTGGCTGCTTGTGGCGTCTACGTGCCGATGATTTCGGGGCGCGGTTTGGGGCACACGGGCGGCACCTTGGACAAGCTCGAAGCGATACCGGGCCTGTCCACTTCGGTGACAGAAGCGAAGTTGCGCCGGATTGTGGGTCGCGTCGGCTGTGCGATCGTGAGCGCAACAGGCAGCATCGCGCCCGCTGATAAACGGCTTTATGCGATCCGCGATGTGACGGCGACGGTCGACAGCATGGACTTGATCACGGCGTCGATTCTCGCGAAAAAACTCGCGGCTGGATTGGGTGGTTTGGTGCTGGACGTCAAAGCGGGATCTGGCGCGTTTATGAAAACCGTTGACGAGGCGGAGGCGCTTGCGCGCGCTCTTGTCGGCACGGCAAACGGGGCAGGGTGCAACACGGCAGCACTGGTTACGGACATGAATACGCCACTGGCACCTGCGCTTGGCAATGCGGTCGAAGTCGCGGTTTGCATGGAGGTATTGAGCGGAAATATCGCCGCCGCGCCGCGTCTGTACGAGTTGAGCATCGCGCTGGGCGCACGGGTTTTGGCATTGCATGGCGAGGACGAAAAACGGGCGAAAGCACGGTTGGAAAAGGCGATCACGTCGGGCGACGCTATGGTTAAATTCGCCGACATGGTCGCGGCATTGGGCGGCCCGCCTGACATGGCCGACGATTGGCGGACGCACTTGCCAAAGGCCGCGGTGACAGGTGACGTGCAGGCCGCGGATGATGGATATATCTCTGCGATCAACGGCGAAGCATTGGGGCTGGCGGTTGTTGCGATGGGCGGCGGGCGGCAAGTCGAAACGGATCCGATTAACCCTGCTGTGGGGTTGTCAGATATGGTTAATGTCGGGGATAAAATCAGCCGCGGTGATGCGCTTTGCATGATCCACGCGGCTGATGATGATGCGGCAGAAGCGGCCGCGCAGGCAGTTCGGGCCGCGATCACTATTGGTGATGCACCGGACGCAATGCCTTTGATTATCAGTAGGGTAGACCCATGACGGATGTGACTGCGGCGCGTGCTTTTTTGGTTGTCATCGATAGCGTTGGTATCGGTGGCGCGCCTGACGCGGCAGAATATTTCAACGGTGATTTGCCCGATACGGGTGCAAATACATTGGGTCATATCGCTGACGCTTGCGCTGCTGGTGCCGCCGACGATGGCAGGTCCGGTCCGCTGACTATTCCGACTTTGGACGCGTTGGGCATGACTGCCGCGATGCGTTTGGCCAATGACGTGGCCGTCGACGACACGCCTGCGGGTGCATGGGGTGCGGCTACGGAAATTTCGCGCGGCAAGGACACGCCGTCGGGACATTGGGAGTTGGCCGGCGTGCCTGTTCCGTGGGATTGGCACACGTTTCCTGACGCCGATCCGGCCTTTCCCGACGACCTGACTGTGATGATTTGCGAGGCGGCCGGAACTGGCGAAATCCTTGGCAATCGGCACGATAGCGGCACGACGGTCATCGAGGCTGAAGGTGCGCGGCACATGAAAACCGGTTGGCCGATTTGCTATACGTCCGCCGATTCCGTGCTTCAGATTGCGGCGCATGAGGACACGTTTGGGCGTGAGCGACTGCTGAAGTTGTGTGCTGATATTGCGCCGACGTTGCATGCGATGAAGGTGGGGCGGGTGATTGCGCGGCCATTTGTTGGCGACCCTGAAACGGGTTTTAAACGCACCGAATATCGTCGTGATTTCGCGATTGCGCCTCCGTCGCCGACGTTATGCGACTATGTGTTTGATGCAGGACGCGTGGTGCATGGTGTCGGTAAAATCGGTGACATTTTTTCGATGCGCGGGATCACGACGACTAGCAAAGGGCGCGATCAAAGTTTGATGAACGACCTGAGCGATTTGGTGGTTAACGCCGAAGCAGGATCGTTTACCTTTGTTAATTTGGTTGAATTTGACAGTGAATATGGCCACCGCCGCGACGTGGCGGGCTATGCGCGGCATCTGGAATGGTTTGACGCCGCGTTGGCGGCATTAATCCCTAGTTTACGTCCCGATGACCTGTTGATCGTGACTGCGGACCATGGCAATGACCCCACTTGGTCCGGCACCGACCACACGCGCGAACGTGTGCCGGTTTTGGTCCATGGTATTGGGGCGAAGGCATTGGGGCATCTACAGTTTACGGATGTTGCCGCGTCGATTGCAGCCCACTTGGATGTGCCCTACGCGGGCCAAGGAAAGAGTTTTTTATGACGTTTGCGACTATGCCTAAGGTTGAGCTTCACTTGCACCACGAGGCCGCTGCGCCGCCGTCGTTTATTCGCCAACTCGCGCAGAAGAAAAAGATCGACGTCAGCGATTTCTTTGATGACGAGGGTAATTATAGCTTTCGCGACTTTGGGCATTTCATTCAGGTCTACGATGGTGCGACAGCGCCGCTAACGACCCCCGAAGATTTTCGGGCGCTGACCTATGTGGCGTTAGAAGAGACTGCGAAAACTGGTGTGATTTATGCCGAGACGTTTTTGTCGCCGGATTTCTGCGGTAACTGCGATTTGGTCGCGTGGAAAGAGTTTTTAGCCGCGATCAAAGAGGGTGCCGACGCTGCCGAAAAGGACTTTGGCATCGTGCATCGTGCGATTGTGACATGTCTGCGCCACGAAGGTCCTGAGAATGCGATCAAGGCTGCAAAATGTGCGGCTGAAACGGCTGATGACTACGTCGTCGGGTTCGGCATGGCCGGCGCTGAAATGATGGGTCGCCCGGGTGATTTCGCCTATAGCTTTGATATGGCGCGTGAATCTGGGCTGCGATTGACGTGCCATGCGGGCGAATGGGGCGGGCCTGAAATGGTTGCTGACACGTTGCGCGACCTGAAGGTTGAACGTATCGGTCACGGGATTAACGCGATCAATGACGACGCTCTAGTCGATAAATTGGTCGAAGACGGCATCGTGCTAGAAGTCTGTCCGGGGTCCAACGTGGTGCTGAAGGCCGTGTCTGGGTGGGATGACCACCCTATCGCAAAGCTGCGTGATCGCGGTGTGAAAATCACCGTATCCACGGATGATCCGCCGTTTTTCCACACAACTATGACAAAAGAATTCGAGAATCTGAACCGCGTTTTTGGCTGGGATCGCCCAGACTTTGATGCGCTGAATACCACTGCAATTGAGGCCGCGTTTTGTGATGACAAGACCCGCGCTGCTATCGTGAAACGCCTGGAGGCTGCCAAAAATGACTGACCCACACCTGAACCATGTGACCCATCCTCTGGTGCAGCATAAACTGACATTGATGCGCGACAAGAACACGTCGACGGCTTTGTTTCGGCAACTCTTGCGGGAAATTTCGCAGTTGCTTGCGTATGAAGTGACACGCGGTTTGCCGATGACGACCAAGCAGATCGACACGCCGATGCAACCGATGGAAGCACCGGTTTTGGACGGCAAGAAGTTGGCGCTTGTGTCGATTTTGCGGGCTGGGAACGGGTTGCTGGACGGTGTCTTGGAATTGATTCCATCCGCGCGTGTTGGTTTTGTCGGATTGTACCGCGACGAAGAAACGCTGCAGCCGGTGCAGTACTACTTTAAGGTGCCGACCGAGATGGCGGATCGTCTTGTGATTGCTGTGGACCCGATGTTGGCCACTGGCAATTCGTCTGTCGCAGCGATTGATTTGCTGAAAAAAGCAGGCGCTAAGAACATCCGTTTCTTGTGTTTGCTCGCCTCACCTGAGGGAATCGCGCGGATGCAAGAAGCGCACCCTGATGTGCCGATCGTGACCGCTGCGGTTGATAGCCACTTGAATGAAGAGGGTTATATCGTGCCGGGCCTTGGCGATGCGGGTGACCGGATGTTCGGTACGAAGTAATATTAACAAGGTCTTAAAGGGATTCTTTACAAAATAGGCCACCTCAGGCATTCTCATACAAAATATGGTGGAGAATACGACCAACATGGTACGGGTTGCTTTAGGTTTTGTAAGTATTTTGGCCATCTCGGCCGGTGCGACGTTAACAGTGCAGGCCCAAGTGCTTGCCACACCGGCTGAATTTCCGCCGACGTCTTATAACGGCACGCAATATGTCGACAGCAAAGGCTGTGCATTTGTGCGTGCCGGACGTGGCGCGTTAACCAATTGGGTGCCGCGCGTTGATCGCACACGTGCGCAATTGTGTGGGTTTCAGCCGACACAAATAAGTGCATCGGCGACGACAAGTGCTGCGTCTGGCCCGATCATCACCTTCGCGGATATTCCTGAAGCGCGTGTTGTTTCCGCACCTGCGGCTGCTCGCGTGGTTCCTGCATCGACCCCTGCGCGGGTTGCAGCGCCCGCAGCGCCTGCGCCGCGCCGCATAACATTGGCTGAGGTTTGCGAAGGCAAATTTGGTATCCAAGCGGGTTTTGCCACGGCGAACGGCGATCCGATTAACTGTGGTCCGGCCCCAGTGGCAGCGCCTGTTGCGGCGCCGATTGCTGCACCTTTCCCGCTGCCTGCACCGCTACTTGCGACGGCTCCGGCCCCTGTTGTGGCTGCGCCAGCGCCGACGCCGCGCATCACTTTGGCCCAAGCTTGTAACGGACGTTTTGGTATTCAGGCCGGTTTCATTAGCGGGTCAACCGGGCAACCGATTGATTGCGGCCCAGCACAGGCGCCAGCGACGCCGACGGTGATTGCAGCCGTCGCACCTGTTGTCGATGCAGGTCCGCGCCGTGTGACGCTTGCGCAAATTTGCACAGAGATTGCAGCGACAGGTCGTCGCTTTATCAATGCAGCAACAGGTTCACCTGTCGTGTGTCCATCGGCCCCTGCGCCAGTCGCAGTGGCATCGGTCGCGTCAAATGTCGCGCCACGTGCAACGTCGACGACGACTTCAGTGGCGCCAGTGGCACGAGAGACGTCACTGTTTGGTGCCGTTGTGCCAGCCTCGAACCCAGCACCAGAAACCGTGCGCGAGCAGGTTATTCAACCGCCTGCTGGCTATACGCGGGTTTGGGATGACAACCGGATTAACCAAAACCGTGGCCTGCGCCGTATTACGCGCGAGCAAGCAATTTCTGAAGGTTTGGTTCCTGCAACTGCAACCGCTGCGCGAGCATCGTCCCGCAGCGTCGCACCCGCAACAGTGCGCGCACCAGCGGCCGCCGCATCGACGCACCGTTACGTGCAGGTTGGCAGCTTTGGCGACGCGGCAAATGCCAATCGTCTTGCTGGACAATTTCAAGCACGCGGCTGGCCTGTCACATTTTCGAATGGGACATTGGGCGGCAAAGCGGTCAAGATCGTTATTTTAGGACCATTTACCCAACCAGCGCAGCTGCAAACGGGCTTGCAAGCCGCGCGCACGGCAGGCTTTGGGGATGCGTTCACCCGGAACTAATCGGTTCTCCCGGGAAAGGGCCTCGCAGGGTATCGCGGGGTCTTTTCTTGTTCAGAGGGTAAATTAGTAGCTGGCGCAGATGCCTTGTAGGCGCACCCATTCGCTATCGGTCAGAACACTTGTGGTTGTGTCGGAGGCTACGTCGCCAAACATTGCCCCATCAGGATCACGGATCGCGGCGTAGGGCGCGAGCGGGATTTTGGCGTTGTCAAAAGCGGTGACAAGCTCGGATGGTTTGGCGGGCGTTAACGATATTTCTTGAATGGATCTGGCATAGTCGCCAAGCACGTCGTTCGGAATGTCGCCTGTCGTGAAAAGTTGGACGGTTGTGTTCAACCCTGCGTCTGACAGAACATCGGCGAGCGGATCATGGCTGTCGCGACCTGCAATCGCGGCGATGATGAAGCCCGCAGCGATCGCCGGATCGTCAAGCTGTTCGATCAAGGCGCGGTCAATCAAAACGATACCGCCGGGCAGCACGGTCGCACCTTGGGGTAGGGATTGCACAACGACGATTTGGCCTTTGGTATCGCGGCCCATCAGGCGGGTTTTCAGCTTGGCCAGCGGCACTGTGCCAATCGGGTTACGGCAGGTGGGGCCAGTCAGGCGTTGGTAGTGGCCCAGAATGGTTGCCCCAATTTCGGTGCGTTTGGAGTCGGGCACAACGGACAGGGTTTGTCGCCGAAACGCGCCCGGTCCCCAGAGTGCTGCCGCAGCAACGAACACGCCGATCAGGGATAATGTCACCACGCTGCGCAAACGGCTTTGGCGTGGGGCGGATTTGGTTAATGCCTTGCGCACAGTTTCGATGGCGTCGACCATCAGGTCGTCTTCGATTTCCAGCGTCTCGTCGGTCTCGGGGGCGGGCGTGAACAGCGCGGGACGGTGTCCGGGGTTTAGGCGTGTCACGGCGGGCAGCGACCAATGGGTCAGCGGTTGTTCGTTACGATCGTTAAGCACCAAGGTCGCTTTGCCAAAAGAAACGGTCACCTCAATGGGGTCGGATGTGGACGTTTCACGCCAAATCCCATCGCTTTCGAGCCGTTCAAATTGGGTTAGTGCCGTCATGTGCCTGCTTTACTTTTTTCAATAGTTTAGCGGGGGTTTTCCATAATGGGTAGTGGAGTGGGTGGCTGATGTTGAAATGAGTTGTTTTGGCGAAATGAAATTAGACCGACTTTGCCACATTGCGAAGTTCGAATTTTTGGATTTTGCCAGTGGAGGTTTTGGGAAGGTCTTGGAAGACGACGTGTTTCGGGGTTTTGAAGCCAGCGAGGTGGTCGCGGGCAAAGGCGATAATTGCGGCCTCGTCTGCGGTGGCGCCGTCTTTGAGTTCGACGAAGGCGCAGGGGACTTCGCCCCATGTCTCGTCCGGTTTTGCGACCACGGCGCAGAGGTTCACGGCAGGATGGTTCATGAGGACTGCTTCGACCTCGACCGAGGATACGTTTTCGCCGCCTGAAATGATGATGTCTTTGGCCCGATCAGAGATTTGCATGTAGCCGTTGGGGTGTTGAACCGCGATGTCTTCTGAGTGGAAGTAGCTGCCAGCAAAGGCTTTTTGGGTGGCTTCGGGGTTTTTGTAATAGCCTTTCATGACCGCATTGCCACGGATCATGATTTCGCCTTGGGCGGTGCCGTCTTTGCTGATTTGGGCCATGTATTCGTCCATCACGGTGATGTCGTCCATCATCGGCATAGCGACGCCTTGCTGGGCTTTGATCGCGGATTGATCGTCGCCGGGCAGGGTGTTCCAGTCGGCGTTCCAGATGCATTCGGTGACATGGCCGTAGGTTTCGGTGAGGCCGTAGACTTGGGTGACGTTAAAGCCAAGTTTACCAATTTTCGCGAGCGTGGCGGGGGCGGGAGGTGCGCCGGCGGTGAAAACCTCGACGGTGTGATCAAAGTCGCGCCGCGTTGTCGCGTTCACGAGTAGGTTCAGCACGATAGGCGCGCCGCCGAAATGCGTGACGCCGTGGTCTGCGATCGCGTCGTAGATCGCCGCTGACGTGATGTCGCGACAGCAGACGACTGTGCCGCCAAGCGTGGGCATCATCCACGTGTGGTTCCAGCCGTTGCAGTGAAACAGAGGCACAATTTGCAGGTAGATCGGGAACAGCGGTAATTGCCACGAAATCGGGGTGCCCATCGTCATCAGATACGCGCCGCGATGATGGTAAACGACGCCTTTGGGCCGTCCGGTGGTGCCGGAGGTGTAGTTTAACGCGAGGCTTTCCCACTCGTCCGTTGGCATGATCCAGTTGAAATCGGAATCGCCCGTGGCGAGGAAATCTTCGTAGTCTTGTTGCTCGCCGATGCCTTTGATGCCCGCGACTGTGTCGGGGACTTCGATAACCAGCGGCGCGGGGCCATCCATCACGTCAATCGCGTCCATACATTGCGGGAGGAATTGACTATCGCAGATCACGACAGAGGCTTCGCCGTGGTCTAGGATGTAGGCGATTGTGTCCACGTCGAGTCGGATATTGATCGTGTTCAGCACAGCACCGCAGGCGGGCACGCCAAAGGCGGCTTCGGATTGCGCAGGAATGTTGGGCAGAAGGGTGGCGACAACATCGCCGGGCTTGACGCCAGCCTTGACCAAGGCAGAGGCCAGTCGCGTCACGCGCGTATGATAGTCGCTGTAGGATAGGCGGATGTCGCCGTAGATCAGCGCGGTTTTGTCACTGAACACGGTCGCTGCGCGTTTGAGGTGGGACAAGGGCGTCAGTGGCACGTGATTAGCCGCGCATTTATCTAGCCCGATCTCGTTTTTCATCCATCCCATGATACGCACCCCCCTGTTTGTCTGTTCACTTTAGACTAGGCAGGGTTGAGGGAAAACGACAAGGTATTTGAAGCAATTAGGGAAACCCGCATGATTATTTCGCCGGGCCGCAAGTTCATTTTTGTACATATCCCCAAGACGGGGGGCACGTCGCTGGCGCTGGCTTTGGAAGGTCGGGCGATGAAGGATGATGTCCTGATCGGCGACACGCCCAAAGCGCAGCAGCGGCGCGGGCGGCTGAAGACGCTGACACCTGCGGGGCGGTTGTGGAAGCATAGTACGTTGGCGGATATTCACGGCGTTGTTGATCCGGCGGCGTATTTTGTGGTGACGATTGTGCGAAACCCGTGGGATCGGGCCGTGAGTTATTATCATTGGCTACAAACGCAATCGTTTGCGCATCCGGCGGTGGGTCTAGCGGAGAGTTTGAGCTTTTCCGATTTCATCAACCATGAGGCGACTATGACGGCGTTTGCGTCGCAGCCATATCGATCACATGTGACTGACGCGACGGGGGTGGTGCGCTGTGATTTGTTTGCGCGGCTCGAAGCGTTGGAGGATGATTTAACGGCATTCTGGGCGCATGTGGGCTTTACCTGCGCTGTTGGTCGCGCGAACGCGTCGTCACGGGACCGCGATTGGCGACCCTACTACAGCGACGCGGATGCTGAAGTCATTTCAAAGGTTTGCAGTGCGGATATCGCCGCATTTGGCTATGCGTTTGATCCGTCTGTTTAAAAATTCCCCGCGCGATTTGTTCTAGTTGTTTCGCATTCGTTTAAAATCTTAATTCAGAAGGTTAATTCCCCATTAACCACGCAACAAGGTCGCAAACTTGCCCCTTTTCCAACGCATCTTGTCCACAGAATCATCGCCTACTGATTGTGCTCGTGGCGAGAACTGAAACGTAATCGGTCGGTGCTGCACCAAAGGGGATTTTGCTGATGTTTGAATTCAAAAGGGACGTCTGGGGACGTAGCGCAGTGGCCGAGGCTGGTTTGCTCGCGGATGCGACATTGGCAGAATTGGCGGCCGGTCTCGTGGCTGGCACGCAGGTCGCGACCCAAATGGGATGGCGCGACGTGGCGGCGGTGGCTGTTGGCGATCAGATTTTGACGTTCGACGGTGGCATGCAAACCGTGGCCTCTGTGAACCGTCAAATTTTGATGACAGGCGGCGAATTAGCACCCGGCGAGGCGTGGCCGCTGTTTGTCCCTGCCCATGCGCTTGGCAATCGTGACGACATGGTTTTGTTGCCACAGCAGTCAGTTATGATCGAAGCGGACGCCGCCGAAGAGGTGTTTGGCGATCCGTTTGCGATGATCCCTGCGCTTGTGCTTGAAGGGTTTCGTGGCATTGTGCGCGTGCCACCCGCAGAGCAGATCGAATTGATTACGCTCGGGTTTTCGCAAGACGAAGTTATCTTTGCAAACACTGGTGCGTTGATCCATTGCCCGAAATCCACCGACATACTGGACGCGGGCCTGTCCGATTATACCACGTTGCCGTTAGAGGCGGCGCGGGCGTTGATCACTGTGATGGAGATCGATGGCATGGGCAAAATCGCGATGCAGACGCCGTATCAGACGGCTGCGTAATGCGACGAATAGGTCGGGTTTCGCCCTCGTCCTGATCGCCGTTTTCCTAAATGTTTGTTACTGATCGCGCCGCTAAAAAGTGGTAGGAAACATCGTTAAGGTGATGCAGTAAACTTGCTGTGCCGAAACAATCTTGGTATTGGCGGCTGATCTGGTATACCAGTTTGGCGAAAAGTTGGGGAAAATTATGACGGCACAGAAAAAACGCATCGTATCCATCGGCGAATGCATGGTTGAATTGGCCCCGACTGGCGCGCCTGACGGCTTTGTCGCGTCGTTTGCTGGCGATACCTATAACACTGCGTGGTATCTGGCCCAACTGCAGCCAACTTGGGACATTGATTATGTGACCTGCATCGGGACCGATCCGATGTCCGACAAAATGGCCGCTTTTACACAGGCCGCTGGCATTGGAACCGACCATATTGGGCGGTTAGAAACACACACGATGGGCCTGTATATGATCCATCTGGATGATGGCGAACGTAGTTTTGCGTATTGGCGCGGGCAGGCGGCGGCGCGTGAATTGATGCGGCAAAAGGGACTTGTTGATAAGGCGATTGCCGGTGCTGACATTGTTTATCTGTCAGGTATTTCGATCGCGATCCTTGACGATGCTGGCCGTGCTGGGCTGCGGGAGCAATTAAAAGCGGCGCGTGCAAATGGCGTGACGATTGCGTTTGATCCGAATTTGCGGCTGCGTTTGTGGCCGGATGCAACGGCGATGTGTGCGGCGATCATGGATTTTGCCAGTGTCAGCGACATCGTGTTTCCATCGCATGACGAAGAGGCATTGTTCTTTGGTGATGCGGATATTGCGGCGACGCAGGCCCGTTATCAAGCGGCTGGTTGCACGACGATCATCGTGAAAAACGGCGGCGGCGAGATCAGGTATTTGTCCAACGGTGAGACCGCTAGCTTCATGCCGCAGAAGGCGGAAAAAGTACGTGATACAACCGCTGCTGGGGACAGTTTCAACGCTGGTTTTCTGGGGGCTGTGGGCGACACCGAGGCCCAGATCGCTGCTGGCTGCGCGTTGGCAGAGCAGGTGATCCAAGGCGCGGGCGCCTTGGTCGTTGGTGCTGTCGCGGCGCGTTAACCGAGGTTAATGGTTGTCACGCGGCAGGTGTTTGCGAGCGATGTCCTGATAGTTCGGGGCGTCGCGCAGGGTCATACCTTCGGATAGCGGTTGCACCATCTCGCGGAAGTATTGCTGCCAAGGCGACTGCGACACGGGAATTGGGAAACCACCTGCGGCGACCAAACCTTCGAGACGCGCCTGCAAAATATCGTCCGATACCAAGATATTTGCAGTGCAGGCGTTCAAATCGATGCGGATCATGTCGCCAGTTTGTAGCAACGCGAGGCCGCCGTTATCCGCAGCCTCAGGTGACGCATTCAAGATAGACGGTGAACCTGATGTGCCGGACTGGCGTCCATCACCGATGCAAGGCAGCGCCTCAACCCCTTGTTTCAAAAGGTAAGATGGTGCGCGCATGTTCACGACTTCTGCGCCACCTGGATAGCCTTTGGGGCCGGCGCCACGCATCACGAGGATGCAGTTCTGATCAATGCCTTCGGCTTCGTCGTCGATGCGGTGGTGATAATCCTCAGGTCCGTCGAACACGATGGCGCGGCCTTCGAATGCTTCTGGATCATCGGGGTTTGACAGGTAGGTTTTGCGGAATGCAGCGCTAATCACGCTGGTTTTCATGATCGCGCTATCGAACAGGTTACCCTTGAGGTTGATAAAGCCGGCGGACTGCAAAAGCGGGGCGGAGACCGGCAAAATGACATCGTCATTGCCAGTCCGCAGCAGGCTACAATTGTCGAGCATCGTGCGGCCATTTGCAGTGATCGCATTCGGATGCGGCAGCAAATCGGTTTGCAACAATTCGCCTATAACGGCGGGGACGCCACCTGCGCGGTGGAAATCTTCGCCCAGATATTTACCGGCAGGTTGCAGGTTAACCAATAGCGGAACTGAGTGGCCAACAGCCTGCCAGTCGTCGTTGTTCAGCTGCACGCCGAGGTGCTTTGCAATGCCGTTCAAGTGGATCGGCGCGTTGGTCGAACCACCCAAGGCAGAGTTCACAACGATGGCGTTTTCAAACGCTTCGCGAGTCATGATGTCGGTCGGGCGCAGGTCCTCCCAGACCATATCAACGATGCGTTTACCAGTTTCATAGCTGATCTGACCGCGTTCGCGGTAGGGGGCGGGGATCGCGGCGGCGCCGGGCAACTGCATGCCGAGCGCTTCGGCCAGCGAGTTCATCGTCGTGGCCGTGCCCATCGTGTTGCAGTATCCGACAGACGGGGCGGATGCGGCCGCGATATTCATGAATTCGTCGTCGTCGATTTCACCCGACGCCAGCTTTTCACGGGCCTTCCAAATGACGGTGCCAGAGCCCGCGCGTTCACCTTCGTACCAGCCGTTTAGCATCGGGCCGACGGACAGCGCAATTGCGGGAATGTTAACCGTTGCGGCGGCCATCAGCAGGGCGGGCGTTGTCTTGTCACAGCCAATGGTTAACACCACGCCGTCCAGCGGATAGCCGAACAGTGTCTCGACCAAACCGAGGTACGCGAGGTTGCGGTCAAGGCTCGCGGTGGGGCGTTTGCCTGTCTCTTGAATAGGGTGAACGGGGACTTCTAGCGGTACGCCACCTGCGGCGATAATGCCGTCGCGGACCCGCTTGGCGAGTTCGATATGGTGGCGATTACAAGGGCTTAGGTCGCTACCCGTCTGCGCAATCGCGATGATCGGCTTGCCGGATTGCAGCTCTTCGCGGGTCAGCCCGTAGTTCAAGTAGCGCTCTAGATAAAGAGCGGTCATTTCAGGGTTTTCGGGGTTGTTGAACCATTTTTGCGAACGCAGTTCAGTAGGCTTAATTTTCTTCACGTCAGCATCCTTGTTGTGGCTGGCCGACCAATTGGTCCGCTCGCAATGTTAAGCAAAGAGTACACATTTTCACGACGGATTTGCAACGGTTTGACTGCGTATCGACGCCACTGGATCGGGTATTCACGACATTGGGTTTTGCAGACGGGCCGAAACCGACTATGGATGTTCTCGGCAAAATATATTTTGTGGGCAATGCATCTGAAGGATACGACTTATGACCAAACCAACTATCGGATTTATTGGATTGGGGCTGATGGGATCCGCGATGGTCAGCAGGCTACATGATCTCGATTATGCTGTGACGATCACGGCGAACCGGTCGCGGCCACGGATCGACGCGGCGGTTGAACGCGGCGCGGTCGAAGTCGGCACGGCACGCGAAGTCGCAATGGCGTCGGATATCGTGATGCTTTGCATGGACACATCGCAAAGCGTCGAAGCGCGGATGAACGGCGAAGATGGCGTTATCGCAGGCCTAAAACCCGGCGCGGTTGTGATTGATTTCGGGACATCTTTGCCTGCGAGCACACGCGCCTTGGCGGAAAAAGTCGCGGCGGCGGGCGCTACGATGTTGGACGGACCATTGGGCCGCACGCCCGCGCAAGCCTATGACGGATTGCTGAACATCATGGCATCAGGCGACAAACCTGCGTTTGATAAGGTGAAACCTGTGCTGGATGACTTGGCCGAGAACGTCTTTTATTTGGGTGCTGTTGGTTCCGGTCACACGGTAAAGTTGATGAACAACTTCTTTGGCATGACGGTGGCAAACGCTATGGCCGAAGTTTTCGCGATGTCAGACGTGGCGGGCGTGGATCGCCAGCAGGTCTACGACGTAGTGTCCGCAGGGCCGTTGAAATCGGTGATGATGGATTTGGTGAAAGCCTACGGCGTTGATGGCAATCCAGAAATGCTGGCCTTTAGCATCGGGAATGCGGCGAAAGATCTGGGGTATTATGATCAGATGGCCAAAGATGCGGGTGTTGAATCGCAACTTGCTGCCGGTCCATTGACTGCGCTGCAAACGGCCGCGGCCGAAGGGCAGGGCGATCAAATGGTGTCGCAGATGGTTGACTATTATGCGAAGAAATTCAGCAAATAGACGCAGATGTTTACGCGTCGCATTGTCGACGGTTTTGTATAAAAAAAGGCCCGCAAATTGCGGGCCTTTTCGTTGTATTGGTTGCTTAGGCCGCTTTGGCTTTTACGCCGAACCGACCATAGAATGATTGGTTCTTGTCTGCCATTTCACGCAGCAATTCTGGTGTTTTGAAGCGTTCGCCGAACATTTCGGTCAACTGATCACACCGTTCCGCCGCATATGGCGATCCGATGATATCAAGCCAGCTGAACGGACCGCCGGACCAAGGTGCGAAGCCCCAGCCGAGGATCGCGCCGACATCGCCTTCACGGATGTCTTCCAGCACGTTTTCTTCCAAAGCGCGCACGGCTTCCAATGTCTGTGCGAACAAAAGGCGATGCTGCACGTCGATCAGATCAGGCTGTTCGTCGGCGGTTGGGTATTTCGCGGACAATCCTTCCCAAAGCCCCTGACGTTTGCCTTTTTCATCGTAGGCATAGAAGCCGCTGTTTGATTTGCGACCCAAACGACCTTCGTCGAACATCCAGAACAACACTTCGTCTTGCGCGTCGTCGTAGGCATCGCCCATTGCGGCTTTCGTCGCTTTGGCAATTTTGACGCCCAGATCAATGGAGGTTTCATCGGTCAATTGCAGCGGACCTAGCGGCATGCCGACCAGCTTCGCAGCGTTTTCGATCAAGGCAGGTTCGACACCTTCCTTCACCATCCGAATACCTTCGTTGATGTAGGGAATGATGCAGCGGTTCGCGTAGAAGAACCGTTCGTCATTCACCACAATCGGCGTCTTGCGGATTTGGCGCACGAAATCGAGCGCCTTGGCCACAGCGACGTCACCAGTTTTCACGCCTTTGATGATCTCGACCAGCATCATTTTATCGACAGGGCTAAAGAAGTGGATGCCTATAAACTTTTCAGCATCTTTCGCGGCTTTTGCCAGCTCTGTGATTGGCAAGGTCGATGTGTTGGTCGCAAACACGCAATCAGGACCAGTGACGGCCTGAACCTTGGCTGTCACGTCAGCCTTTACGCCAACATCCTCGAACACGGCCTCAACGATCAGGTCGCAATCTTTCAGCGCGGCGTAATCTGTCGTCGCGTTGATCAGACCCAGCACCGCTTCTTTTTTCTCAGCAGTCACTTTTTTGCGTGTAATTCCTTTGTCCATGTAGGTTGCTGTGTAGTCTTTACCCTTATCCGCAGCCTCTTGTTTCGCATCAATCAGCACGACCTTGATACCCGCCAAGGCGGAGACCAGCGCGATGCCAGCACCCATCATGCCAGCACCGATGATGCCGACTTGCGATACCTTCTGATCAGCCACGTCAGGACGGTTCGCACCCTTTTCTAACGCCTCTTTGTTAATAAAGAGAGAACGGATCATTGCGGACGATGATGGGTTCATCAGAACTTGGGTAAAGTAGCGCGCCTCGATCTTAAGCGCTGTATCGAATGGTACCAATGCGCCTTCATAAACCGCTGATAACAAGGCTTTAGCTGCAGGATAGACGCCTTGAGTTTTGCCGTTAACCATGGCTGATGCGCCAACGAAGGTCATAAAGCCAGCCGGATGATAGGGCGCACCGCCCGGCATTTTATAGCCTTTTTCATCCCATGGTTTCACGATTTTCGGCTCTGACAAAACCCACGCTTTGGCTGCGTCGAGCAGTTCGTCAGCGGGCACGACTTCGTCGATTACGCCTGCTTTCAACGCGCCTTGCGGGTTGTTTAGCTTGCCCTCAAGCAGCAGCGGCGACGCGGCCATAGCGCCCATTTTCCGGACCAGACGAGTTGTACCGCCAGCACCCGGGAAAATCCCGACCATGATTTCTGGCAGACCGATTTTGGCCTTTGGATTGTCAGCCGCGAAAATACGGTGACAGGCCAGCGGCACTTCAAGCCCGATGCCAAGCGCTGTGCCGGGTAGGGCGGCGGCCACTGGTTTGCCGCCTTTGTTGGTCTTCGGGTCCATGCCTGCGCGTTCGATTTTACGCAGGGCGTGATGGCCATTCATGGTAAATTCGAACAAGCCCTTCGCAGGATCGTCTTTGTATTCTTCACGGATCGCCGCGAGCACATTCAGGTCCATGCCGCCCGCAAAGCTATCCTTGCCGGACGTGATCACGATGCCCTTCACGGCATCATCGTTCAAGGCTTGATCGAACAGATCATTCAGCAACGCCATAGAGTCGCGAGACATGACATTCATGCTCTTTCCGACTGTGTCCCAAGTAATTACGCCAACGCCGTCGCTGTCGATTTTCAGTGTAAAATCAGTCATTTCGCAGCTCCCTTAAATGCGTTCGATAATAGTTGCAGCGCCCATACCGGACGCGATGCACAACGTCGCGAGACCTGTGCCTTTGCCCGTGCGTTCAAGCTCGTCGAGTAGCGTGCCGATGATAATTGCACCTGTCGCCCCCAACGGATGGCCCATCGCGATAGAGCCGCCGTTGACGTTCACAACAGACGGATCGACGTTAAAGCGCTGCATGAAACGCAACACAACAGAGGCGAAAGCTTCGTTAACTTCGAACAGATCGATGTCGGAAATATTCATGCCGGAATCAGCAAGAATTTTCTCGGTCACAGGCACCGGACCCGTCAGCATGATCGTTGGATCCGTGCCGATTTTGGCGGTGTGTTTGATGACAGCGCGGGGTTTAATGCCCATCGCCTCGCCGTATTCTTTGGACCCGATCAGAAGACCGGCCGCACCATCGACGATACCGGAAGAGTTCCCAGCGTGGTGAATGTGATTAATTTTTTCGAGATGCGGGTACTTCATCAGCGCGACTTTATCGAAGCCGGGCATCTGTTCACCCATCATCTGAAATGCGGGGTTCAGCGCACCAAGCGCCTGCATGTCTGTGCCGGGACGGATGTATTCGTCGCGGTCAAGGATGGTCAGGCCGTTCTGGTCTTTTACGGCAACAATGGATTTATCGAACCGATTGTCCTTCCACGCGGCCACGGCACGCTTTTGCGATTCAACGGCCAATTGGTCGGCTTGATCACGGGTAAAGCCATATTCCGTCGCGATAATATCGGCGGAGATACCTTGCGGGACAAAATAAGTGTCCATCGCAATCGACGGGTCAACAGCAATCGCCGCACCATCAGAGCCCATCGCAACCCGGCCCATCATCTCAACGCCACCAGCGATATACGCCTGACCTGCGCCGCCACGAATTTGGTTCGCGGCAAGGTTCACGGCCTCCATGCCAGACGCACAAAAGCGGTTAATCGACAGGCCCGGAATGGATTGATCCAGATCGGACGCCAGCACGGCGGTCCGCGCCAAACAGCCACCTTGTTCACCAACTTGGGTCACGTTGCCCCAAATCACATCCTCAACGGCGTGGCCCTCTAATCCATTCCGCTCTTTTAACGCATTCATCACGCCAGCCGAGAGGCGGGCAGATGTAACTTCGTGTAGGCTGCCGTCCTTGCGGCCCTTGCCGCGTGGGGTACGCACAGCGTCGTAAATATAGGCTTCGGTCATAGTATCCTCCGGGGTATTAAGCACGATCGGCTGGTGAGCCGGGCAAAAGGTCGTAAGGGGCTTTCCAACCGGGTTGGGCGGCGATTGCGTCCATCCAGCGGTCGATATTCGGGTAGTCTTTGCGGTCGAAAGTGAAAGGTTCTGGGTAAAACAAGTATCCAGCGACCGCGATGTCAGCGATTGTGATGTCGCTCGCAGCGAGCCATTTTGTATTGTCGAGTTGGGCTTCGACGATTTTAAGCGCGGCTTTCAGGCGGCCCGCTTGGAACGCGATCACATCGGCGTTGCGTTTATCTTCTGGTAAGAAATTCATCATGTAGCGAATCCCGCCAGCGACGCCGGATACCTTGTGGTTATCGAAAAAGATCCAACGCAAGATTTCGCGGCGTTCAGCGGCGGATTTACCGCCCAGCTTGCCCGTTTTGGATGAAATGTAGTCTTGGATAACGCCAGACTGCGTTAACACGATGTCGCCGTCAATCAGCACGGGCACCTCACCCATGATGTTCATCTCTATGAATTCGGGGGTGCGGGCACCGCCGTTGAAAAAATCAACATAGGCTGGTGTCCAGTCCGCGCCCGATAGCGCGAGGGTAAGAGCCGCCTTGTAAGCATTTCCGCTTTCGCCAAAGCAGTGCAAAATCATTGTCATCGTGTGGTCCCTTTCGAGGGTTCGCCCGTTTAGGCAGTCGGAGCATTGAGTTGTTTTGGCGAAATGAAATTTGTCGTCTCAGCTATTCATCACCCATTAAGGTTAATCGCCTAACATGGTTTTGCGCGGAACGCAGGAGTGTGTCGTCGCGTGCGAAGTGAAGCCCCATCGTTGCATATCGGATAGCCAAGCCGTGAGGCGCGATGGGGTGGGCACTGCCGCCCCAACTTCATTTCGCCAAAACAACTCAAAGTCCATGATCACAATTTACCACCGTCCATCGTTAACTTGAATTTACGGAGCCGCGACGGCACTTCGTCGGCGTCTAATAGTTTATCTAAGTTTTCGAACATGAAACTCAACGCCTCGGCCCTGTTCAACCCCGCATCATCCGCAAATCGCGTTAACTTGCGGTAACCGTCTTCGGTCATTGCCGCAGGAAACCGGCGGGTCATGCGAAACCGTTTGGGCATTAACATCCTCCGTTGCGAGGCGGGCTGTGAGGCCCGCCTGCGTTTTGCTTAGAACTGTGCTGCGTCCAGTGCCATCACCGTATCAGCGCCGGTGTTGATCCGGGCTAAGTGCATTGCCGTGGCGGGCAGTTGCCGCGCCATGTAGTAGCGACCAGTCGCGATTTTTGTCTCTAGGAAATCGCGGTCGGTGTCGCCTGCATCCAGTGCCTCTTGTGCTGCTTTTGCCATGCGAGCCCACATCAGCCCGAGGCAGACGTGACCCATCAGGTGCATGAAGTCGTAGGACCCTGACAGTGCATTGTTCGGGTTTTTCATGCCGTTTTGCATGAAGTACATGCCGGCAGACTGCATGTCTTTTGACGCCGCTTTGAGTGGCTCGAGGAAGTCCGCCTTCAGCGCTTCGTTGCCGTCGTTTTCTTTGATGAAAGTTTTCACCATCTCAAAGAATGCCATCACGTGTTTGCCGCCATCTTGCGCCAGCTTGCGGCCAACAAGGTCGAGCGCTTGCACGCCGTTCGCGCCTTCGTAGATCATCGCGATACGCGCGTCGCGGGCGAATTGGGACATGCCCCATTCTTCGATGTAGCCGTGGCCGCCGTAGACTTGCTGGGCTGCTGTTGCGTATTCGAAACCTTTGTCGGTCAGGAAGCCTTTCAACACAGGCGTCATCAACGAGATGAGACCGTCGGCCTCTGCGTCGTTGTTCTTGTGGGCACGATCGATCAGGTTTGCGCCCCACATCGTGAACGCGCGCGCCCCTTCGACAAAGCTTTTCTGGTCCATCAGGTTACGACGGATATCTGGGTGTACGATCAGCGGATCGGCTGCTTTTTCGGGGAATTGCGCACCTGTTACGGCGCGTCCTTGCAGGCGGTCGTTCGCGTAGAAAACAGCGTTTTGGTAGGCGACTTCGGCTTGCGCGTAGCCTTGAAGGCCAACACCGACACGCGCTTCGTTCATCATTGTGAACATCGCACGCATGCCTTTGTGTTCGTCGCCGAGCAGGTAACCAGTTGCCTCGTCGTAGTCCATCACACAGGTCGCATTGCCGTGGATGCCCATTTTTTCTTCGATTTTGCCAACGGTTACGCCGTTCGGATCGCCAAGCGTTCCTTCGTCATCGACCATGATTTTCGGCACGATAAACAGCGACACACCTTTGATCCCGTCAGGGCCGCCGGGGATTTTAGCGAGGACGAGGTGGACGATATTTTCCGCCAGATCGTGATCGCCAGCCGAGATAAAGATTTTCTGACCGGTAATTTTGAACGATCCGTCGTCTTGTGGCACGGCCTTTGTGCGCATCAGGCCCAGATCAGTCCCGCAATGCGATTCTGTCAGGTTCATGGTGCCTGTCCATTCGCAGGTGACCATTTTTGGCAGCCACTTTTGCTTTTGTGCGTCAGTGCCGTGGGCGTGGATCGCGGAGTAGGCGCCGTGCGTCAGCCCTTGGTACATGTTGAAGGCCATGTTTGCTGACACAAACGCCTCTTGCACCGCAGAGTTCATCACGTAGGGCAAGCCCTGACCACCGTATTCTGGGTCGCAATCCAGTGCCGTCCAGCCGCCGTCTTTCATCACCTTAAAGGCTTTATCAAAGCCTGTGGGGGTGCGCACGACGCCGTTTTCCAGCTTGCAGCCTTCGACGTCGCCAACAGGGTTCAGCGGGGCCAGCACATCTGTTGCGACCTTGCCTGCTTCTTCGAGCACAGCATTGGTAAAGTCCGCGTCCAATTCATCGTAGCCTGAAATGTCTTGCGTACTGACGTTCAGCAGATTGTGCAGAACAAATTGAAGATCTTTGGTTGGGCTATTGTAAATCGGCATGTGCGGGACTCCTCCGGTTTTGTCGTTTTAGGCGGCGGCTGTTTTACCGCTGGCCAGTTCGTTCAGGCGCTTTTCGCCCCATTCCATCTGTGTCTTCATCTCTTCGATGGCGACATTTAACTCGTCACGCTGGGCGATCATGTCGGCGAGATGTTTCTTGGCTAATTCAAACGTTTTAGCCAGTTGTGTCTGTTGGCTGTCGCCCATGTGATACAGATCAAGCAACTGCCGAATTTCCTCTAGGCTGAACCCGAAACGCTTGCCGCGCAGGATCAGTTTAAGGCGCGCACGGTCACGTTTTGTGAACATCCGGCGTTGGCCGTTACGAATGGGAAACAGAAGCTCCTTTTGCTCATAAAAGCGCAAAGTGCGCGGTGTTACGCCGAATTCCACGCACATGTCGCGGATGGTCATTGTTTCGTTTGTCATAGTGCAATCCTTGGGCTGCATGTTTGTCGCTGTGCAGTCGAGGTGCGCTGTCGACTCAAACCATACAAGCTTTGTTGACGTTAACGTAAACGGAACGTGGCGTCATTTGCGAGCTTACGAAAGGTCAGCAAATTTAACCCTAGGTCACGCGTAATTTAATAAGAGGGAGGGCGGCGCTGTTTTTCCCCCTAAACGTGTGTTCTGTCCGGCAGCTTGGAAGGTGGGGTAGGGTATTCCATACCAGATTAGTCTGTAAATAAGGGGTTTGCAGCACGGTCATTTGGCGAAGCGTCAAATGCAGCAGGAATTTGTGGCGCGTGGATGTGCGGCAGGCATCGGATTGGTTCCGTGTCGGCGACAATGGTGGCCCGCAGTGATGGGGCCGCCCCTAACCTGGGGTCACTTAAGGTTTTGCGCCGTGAGATCGCGCAGTCGCTGCAATTCAGCGACCGTGTCATCCAGTTGTTTGCGTTGTTCTGTAAGCTCAATCAGCTGCTTGTCCGCAAGTTCTATCCACGTTTCCATCTGCGTGGTGTTGCCTTCGTTCTCGTAAATCTGAAGCCACTGGCGGATGTCTTCCAACGCAAAGCCAAACCTGCGGCCGCGCAAGATCAGCGTCATACGCGCAAGTTCCTTGCTGCCGTAGAAGCGAGACCGACCTTCTTTTTCGGGGGTGAGCAATTCAATATACTCGTAGTACCGCAATGTCCGCGGCGTGACATCGAACTTGGCACACATTTCTTTAAAGCTTAGGCGGGGTTCAGACATCACGGTTCTCCTTACTCAATAGTATAGCGCGGTCAGGACCCAAGGCAACGTGCCAATGCCATTCAAGAAACACCTTTTCGCGGCGGCTTGGGAATGTCAGATATAGGCGATACGAGGCGTGACAAAGGACAGGCAATGACACCAGAAAATCAAGCAAAGATGGTAGCCGACTTTATCCAGAACATGCCGCACGCCAAGGCGTTGTCGATGCTGGTGGAACGGTCGGGCGCGGGCGAGGCTGTGATTTCAATGCCTTATGACACGCGGTTGATTGGTGATCCTGAGACGGGTGTGATCCATGGCGGGGCGGTGTCTGCGCTGATGGATACCTGTTGCGGTACTGCCGTGATGTGCCATCCGAACGCGGGTGTGCCGACGGCGACCTTAGACCTGCGGATCGATTATATGCGCTCTGCGACGCCCGGGGATCGGATCACGGCCACTGCGAGTTGTTACCATGTGACCCGCAACGTGGCCTTTGTTCGCGCAGTTGCGACAGACGCCGACACGGATCGGCCAGTTGCGACCGCAACGGGCGCATTCACCGTGCCACAGCAAAAGGCGGTGACGTCATGAATAAACCTGAACCGGTCCAAGTGATCAAACAACGGCGCGACGCGGCCTTGCAGCAGTTATTGTCCGACGTACCTTATATTCAGTTCCTTGGTGTGCAGTTTGACCGTCGCGGTGATGAGTTGACGGCTGTGTTGCCGTTTAAGGAAGACCATATCGGCAACCCGATGCTGCCCGCGATTCATGGTGGTGTGACGGCGGCATTTTTAGAGATCACCGCAATTATCCAGCTAAGCTGGGCGATGATCTGGGATGATATGGAAGGCAAAACCGTTGATCTGCCAGATCGCATCCAGCTGCCTAAGACCATCGATTTCACGGTCGACTACCTGCGCTCTGGTTTGCCGCGTGACGCTTATGCGCGGGCACGCGTAAACAGGTCTGGGCGTCGCTATGCATCGGTGCATGTCGAGGCTTGGCAGGACAATCGCACGAAGCTGTTCGCCCAAGGCACGGGGCATTTCTTGATGCCGGATCGTACAAAGGCGCCATGAAGACCGGCGCGCTGACCAATCGCAGGATCCTGTATATCGCATTGCCGATTGTGCTGTCCAACGCGACGGTTCCGATCCTTGGCGCCGTGGATACGGGCGTGGTCGGACAGTTGGGCGACGCGGTCCCGATTGGCGCAGTCGGGATCGGCGCGATCATTCTCACGGCGCTGTACTGGGTGTTCGGGTTCCTGCGCATGGGCACGGCGGGCCTTGCTGCACAGGCACATGGTGCGGGCGATGATGCCGAAGTCGCGGCCTTGTTGTCACGCGCATTGCTGATCGGCGCGACTGCGGGTCTCGCGATCATCGTTCTGCAAATCCCATTATTTTACGGCGCGTTTAGCCTGTCACCTGCGAGCGCAGAAGTCGAAAGCCTTGCGCGCGATTACATGGCGATCCGCGTGTGGTCCGCGCCTGCGACCATTGCACTGTACGGCATCACGGGCTGGCTTGTGGCGGTAGAGCGCACCAAAGCGATCCTGGCGATCCAAGTTTTGATGAACGGCGCGAACATTATCCTCGACCTGATCTTTGTGCTTGGATTCGACTGGGGTGTGTCGGGCGTCGCGTGGGCCACATTTATCGCGGAATGGTCGGGGCTCGCGTTGGGTCTATGGCTGTGTCGCGACGCATTTATGGGCACGGCATGGCGCGATGCTGCACGGATATTTGACCGCATCCGGCTAAAGCGCATGGCGATAGTGAACACCGACATCATGATCCGATCGGTTCTGCTGCAAGCGGTCTTTGTCAGTTTTCTGTTCTGGGGGGCGGATTTTGGGGACGTCAATCTGGCGGCGAACCAAATCCTACTGCAGTTTCTTTATATCACCGCCTACGCGCAGGACGGCTTTGCTTTTGCCGCGGAATCGCTTGTGGGGCAGGCGCTGGGCGCACGCAGGCGGGCAGCTTTGCGACGTGCGGCGATCCTGACCTGTGGATGGGGGACGGCGACGGGGTTATTCCTGACGGTCTGCTTTGCCCTATTCGGCACAACGATCATCGACACCATGACGACAGCGCCAGACGTGCAAGCAGCGGCGCGGGTGTTTTTGCCCTACATGATCGCGGCACCATTGATCGGGGTCGCGGCATGGATGCTGGACGGGATTTTCATCGGGGCCACGCGGACCACGGACATGCGCAACATGATGGTTGTGTCGGCGGTTGTCTACTTTGTTTGCGCCTTCCCGCTGATGGCCCTGTTTGGCAATCACGGGCTGTGGGTTGGGTTACTGCTAAACTTTGTCGTGCGGGGCGTCACGTTGGCGTTGAAATACCCCGCACTTGAAGCGTCAGCTGACGCTTAGTTCGCGCAATCGCGCAGAGTTTCGGCCAATTGGCGCATCATTGCGGCATAGCCAACTTCGGCGCGGTCGGTGACGTCGAGCAGCGCTGATTTCGCATCGGTGCCTTCGATCAAAACATCCGCCCATTCGGCATCAGTCGGAGATTCATGCAATACGCAGGTCACAGCGCCTGATGTGACCTGTTCGCGCAAGCCGCGCAGGTGTTGTGGGCCCGGATCAGCATCTTCGGCGTTCGAGATGAAACCTGCCGGGACAAGACCCGTGCTGACTTCGAAATACTGAAAGCTGTCGTGAGGGAGGATGATGCGGCTGCCCTCAACGTCGTCAGTGATCGTTGCAAGATCCGCGGTGAGTTGGGTCATGTCAGCTTGAAATTTGGATAGGTTGTCGGCGTATGTTTGCGCGTTTTCGCTGTCCAAGGTGGTCAAAGTCGCTGCAATCTCTCCAGCCCAGACAGAAGCAATCGCAGGGTCGAGCCACGCGTGAGGGTCGCTGTCGCCGTGATCATGGCCGTGATGCGCGTCGTGATTATCTTCATCGTGCTCGTGATTATCATGCTTGTCTTCATCATGATCATCGTCATGCCCGTGGTCGTCGTGGTCGTCGTGGTCGTCGTGGTCGTCGTGGTCGTCGTGCGCGTCTTCATGATCATCGTGATCGTGATCGTCATCTTCTGTGCCGCGTGTCGGCAGGATTTCCCAGCCTTCGGTCTCTAGCAATGGTAGACCAACCGCGTCGCCCGATAGATTAGCCACTGGATCAACCAACCAGGGTGTGAGGGCAGGGCCGACCCAGATCACGACGTCTGCATTCGAAAGCGTCCGTGCTTGCGACGGGCGCAAGGTGAAGTCATGCGGGTCGTCACCAGGGGTCAGCAATACCTCGGGCAATGCCACGCCGGACATCAAGTCAGTAACGATGCTTTGCGTCGGGCCAAAGTCGGTCATGACGCGCGGTGCATCTGCTAGCGCTGCAGTCGGAATGGCGAGGATTGGTAAAAGTAGACGAGTGCGAATTGACATGGCTTGCCTCTGTTGGTGAATTATATTAAGATTGATATGTTATAACGTAACACGGATTGCAAGATGGAAACGACGACCCCCAAAGGTTTTGCACAGCACGACCACACGACCTGTGTCGCGTCGGCCCTTGCGGCTGCTGATGCTGCTTGTCTTGCGCGTAAGGTGCAATTCACGCCGGTGCGACGCCGGACGCTTGAAATCCTGCTCGAAGCGCATGCTGCACTTGGTGCGTATGATGTGCTAGCGCGGCTTGATACGGACGGGTTCGGCGCGAAGCCGCCAGTGGCCTATCGCGCGCTGTCTTTCCTTGTGGATCAAGGGTTTGTGCACCGCATTGAACGATTGAACGCCTTTGTGGCTTGTTCTCATCCGGACACAGTTCACAATCCTGCCTTCATGATCTGCCGCGGTTGCGGAACGGTCGCCGAGGCGCAGGCGACTGATACATCCTTGGGGGCTACGGCTGCATCAACAGGGTTCCAAATCGAACAAACTGTGATCGAAGCAGAGGGCCTTTGCCCAGAGTGTCAGACCGTACCATGACCCTACTCGCTGCTGAAAAAGTCGCCTTTCGCTATGGTGGGCATAATGTGTTGGATCGTGTCACGCTGGCATTGGTCCCGGGTGAAATCGTGACGATTGTCGGGCCAAACGGGTCTGGTAAATCGACGCTTTTGCGGGTTCTGATTGGGGCGCTGAAGCCAAGTAGTGGTGCGGTGACGCGGGCGAAGGGGCTGAAAATCGGCTATGTGCCGCAAAAACTGCATATCGATCAATCGATGCCGCTGACCGTGCGCCGGTTTCTGGATTTGCCGAAACGTGTAAGCGACCATGATGCTTGTCAGGCGCTGGAAACCGCAGGGCTAACTGATCTGGGGCAACGGCAGATGGCGGGGCTGTCCGGCGGGCAATTCCAACGTGTTTTGCTGGCGCGTGCGATCATCGGGCGACCTGATGTCTTGATGCTTGATGAGGCGACGCAAGGGCTGGACCAACCCGGATCTGCGAGTTTCTATCGACAAATCGAAGCAGTCCGTACCGAGCTTGATTGTGCTGTCTTGATGGTCAGCCACGAATTGCACGTGGTGATGAGCGCCTCTGATCGCGTGATTTGTCTGAACGGGCACGTTTGCTGTGAAGGCACGCCTGAAGTTGTCAGTGCCGCGCCCGCTTATCGCGAATTATTCGGGACCGGAACGGGCGGTGCGCTGGCGCTTTACCGTCATGACCACGACCACCATCATCATGACCACTCACACGAGGCCGCTGAATAATGCTTGACGATTTTGTGGTGCGCGGGGTCCTTGCGGCCCTCGGTGCGGTATTGGCGACCGGGGTGTTGGGCTGTTTCGTGGTCTGGCGACGCATGGCCTATTTCGGGGATGCGATGGCACATGCGGCGGTTCTTGGGGTGGCGCTATCGCTGGCTTTTTCGCTATCAATCTACGTTGGCGTCATCATCACGGCGCTTTGTATCGCGTTGATATTCATACAACTCACTGACGCGGGGCAAACCGCAGATGCGGCGCTGGGCGTGCTGGCGCACACGGCATTGGCACTGGGGCTCGTGATTGTTTCGCTATTGTCGGGCGCAAAACTAAGCCTGTCGGCTTACCTATTTGGAAGCGTCTTGAGCGTCGGAATTACGGACCTTGCCGTGATTTGGGGCGGTGCGCTGGTTGTTTTGGGGGTGCTGTGGTGGCAATGGTCGGACCTGTTAACCGCGACGCTCAGCCCGGATTTGGCCTATGCGGCGGGCATCGACCCGCGCCGTAAAGAGTTGCTGTTAACCGTGTTGCTCGCGCTTGTCGTAGCTGTCGCGATCAAGGTTGTCGGGGCGTTGTTGATCACCGCATTATTGATCATTCCGGCCTCTGCTGCGCGTCAATTTGCGCGGACACCCGAAGGCATGGCCGTCGCCGCGATGATCGCTGGCGCTTTGGCGGCATTATTGGGCACGCAAGGATCCCTGATGTTCGACACGCCGACCGGGCCGTCGATTGTTGTGGCGGCGGCGGGCATATTCACGGTGTCGATTATTGCTGGACGGTTGCGCAGTTGAGTTGTTTTGGCGAAATGAATGCGGGCGTGGTTTTACACGTCCATCCATAGCGTCACAGGACCGTCGTTTGTCAGCGTGACTTTCATGTCAGCGCCGAATTTACCAGTCTCGGTGTGGATGCCTAGGGCGCTGATATCGTTAATGAACGTTTCGTATAATGCGCGGCCCTCGTCAGGGTGGGCAGCGCTGGAAAAACCGGGACGATTGCCGCGTGATGTATCCCCTGCGAGCGTGAATTGACTGACGATGAGGGCGGAACCGCCTGTGTCTTTGAGCGACAAATTCATCTTGCCGGCGTCATCAGCGAAGATGCGTAGCTTGCTGATCTTCGCTGCAAGTTGGACCGATTTGGCCGCATCGTCGCCCTGCATTGCACAGATGAGGATCAACAAGCCGGGGCCGATTTCACCGATGGTGTGGCCATCTACGGCGACTTTGGCGTCGGTGACACGTTGAATTAATGCTCTCACAGCTCCGATGCCCAAGGCGGGTTTGCACCAGCGCGTGAGACTGTGATTGCAGCAGTTTTTGCACCGAGCGAAAGGGCATCGCGGATCGCGCTTTCAGACAGGTCGGCGACGGCAGACTTGGTTAACAGGCCCGCGTTGTGAAGGCTGGCAAGCAGGCCCGCGTTGAATGTGTCGCCAGCACCAACGGTATCAACAACGGTGGCTTTGTTGGCCGCGACAAAGACTTCTTGGGTCGCCGTATATCCGGTCACGCCTTTGGAGCCTTCGGTAATACACAGTAATTTCAGATCGTTATCAGCGACCATGCGCCGTGCTTTTTCGGCGGTGTCGCCGTTTGGATCGAGCCAATCGAGGTCTTCATCCGAAAGCTTTATGATATCAGCGAGCTTGATCATTTCGGCGATCCGCGCCCGATACGTTACTTCATCGTTAATGAATGACGGGCGAATGTTCGGGTCGATCATCGTGACCTTGGAAGGTGCCTCGCGTTTGAGAAGCGCCAGGTAGGTCGCGGCACAGGGTTCAACCGCCAGTGAAATACCGCCTAAGAAAATCGCGTCCGCTGATGTCGCGGGCAAACTGTCAATTGGCAGCATGCGACCCGCGGTGTTTTCGTCGTAGAACGCATAAGTTGCGTGCCCATCGACCAATTTCACAAAGGCCAATGTCGTTGGCGCGTCGGAGCGGTGCGCGAGGCTGGCATCGACATGCGAGGCGACCAATGCATCAATCAGAACGGTGCCAAACAGGTCCGTCGAGAGGCCTGAATAGAACTGTGTCGGCACGCCCAAACGCCCCAAAGCGATGCTTGTGTTGAACACCGCGCCACCAGCGTGCGGCGCAAATGCGGCTTCGCCCGAGGTGGATTCACGGGGTAGCATGTCGATCAGGGCTTCGCCCGCGCAAAGGATCATCGCTTAACTCCTACTGACTGTTAGCGATAACAAATCCCACACCTGCCGCGATAATCAAGCCGATAATGACCGCAAAGGTGATTTTCCAAGCGGAATAGGGCCGTTCGCCCTGCACACGCCCTGTCCTGCCGTTAACGACAAATCGATAAGTTTTACCGTTATATTTGTAGGCTGCCAGCCAAACGGGCAGTAAAATATGCTTGAATGTCACGTCGCTGATCTGGGTTCTGACGTCGCTAACCCGTTGTTCATCACCGCCAATATCGTATTTGACGTCGCGCAGGATCATGCGGTCCATATAGGCGCGGGCTTGAGTGAAGCCGTCGGTCAGTTGAACTTGATAGCCTTCAGCGCGGAACCCGGCGAGGTATTCAGGCTTGTAGGGCTCTAATTCCGACAAATCCCACGGTTCTAATCCATCAGTGTATTTTTTCGGTAAACTGTTCGATGCGAGCACCAGAACATCGTCAAAGAATCGTGCGACACGACCAGAGGCAGCCCGCCAACGGGTTTTGCGCACCTTCACTTGACGGCGTTTTCCGTCGCGCACAACTGTTTTGGTTTCGTAATAGTGTGTGCCGCGTTGGCCCGAATAGCTGGATTTAGTGTCGGCGTCGAACGTCCAATAGGGGACGTAGATGCCGTTCATTTTGCGTCCCTTGCGTGCATAGTCGGTTAAGCCATTTGGCGCGAACCAAAGCGAGCCAAGCCAATTCGTCAGCTCTTTGCGTGACGCAGGTTCATCCAATTCGAACGGCAGTAAACCACGGGGTTTGATGTGTCTGTGTGTGCCTGTGTCGGTGACAACTGGGGTCGCACAAAAGGGGCATTCTGCCGCGTGTGTGTCGCCGTCAAATTCCGTTTGCGCACCACAGTTGGGACAGGTGATGACCTTGGTTTCTTCGATTTCCTCGGAATCCAGCGCATTAGCGACAGCATCTTGGAAATCGAGTTCTTTGATCCCGTTCGCCATACCCGTCGCGGTTTCAAGCGCTTCAGTATTGCCACAATGATCGCAAATCAGCCTATGCTGGCCGGGGTCAAAGCGCAGGTCAGAACCGCAATTATCGCAAGGAAATCGATGTTCTTGCAGTGGGCTGGCGGGGCTGTCGAAATCAATGTCTGGCATGATCTAAATAGCGCTTATCACAGGTTGCAGCGTGCAGGGAAAGTTCAGCGCACCACCGTCGCCAAACGTGCCTTCGCAGTAATTTCCACCCGATGGCGTTTGGAAAAGCGAAATGCAAATCCCGCTCCAATCGCCCGCTTCGGCGACGCACATCGTATTGCCATCAAAGCCGGAAATCGTGCTTTCGATCCGTGTGCCAAAGGTCGGGTTCACATAGGTCGCGGTCCCATCAAGCGCGAAAATCACGCCTTCGCCACTGGGCGCGAGGGCGCTAAATGCGTCGACTGTCGGGTGGCGCGCTTTGAGATCGGATTGCGCCGTAATTACATCGACGGGCAACGCGCCATCAGGGCGCGAGATCGCGTCGTCGGAGGCCACGCAGCCTAACAAAAGGCCGACGAAACCGAGGCTGATTAGGGTGCGTGACGTCATGGTTAAACTCCCGGAGGGGGCGGTGGGGCAACGGTAAAGATGCTGTTCAAATCGGCGACATCTTCTGCTTTGATCCAACCGTCTTGGCCTTGTGTCCAGACCAATGTGTCGCGGTTCAAGCTGCCATCGGTGACTTTGCGGCCCATCGCTGCTTTGGAAAACGGTCCAGTGACATCGCCGGAAACCGCGATATGCCAAACATGTTCGGCAGGCGGGGGCGGTGGCGGAGGAGGGGCCATCGCGGCGGGTTGCTGCGGGGCTTGCCCCCACGGTCCGGCATTCTGATTCGGGTTGAACATATTGCCCATCTGCATGCCCAATCCGGCACCCATTCCCATACCCATCGCCTGACCCGCAGCAGAGCCTTCGGCGCCCATGGCTTCGGCGGCTTTGTACTTCATGTGATCGTCGAGGTTGCCCGCGATTCCACGTGAAGTTCTTGTATCCAACGCCTTTTCTACCGCAGGCGGCAGGCTGATGTTTTCGATATAAAGCTCGGGCAGCGTGATGCCGTATTGCGCAATCGTGGGGTTGATGGCCTCTGCGATCAGTTTACCAACTTCGCCTGTGTTCGCGGCCATATCCAAAACCGGAATGCCGGATTTCGCGATGGCGCGGCTAAAGTCTTGGACGATGATATTGCGGATTTGGTAGCTGATTTCATCGGCGGTGAATTCGCCATCAGTGCCGACGATTTCGGTCATAAACCGCGCCGGATCGCTGACCTTCATCGTATAAGTCCCGAATGCACGGATGCGCGTCGGGCCAAATTCGGGATCGCGCAGCATGATCGGGTTTTTTGTGCCCCATTTCAGGTTGGCAAACCGCGTCGTATCAACAAAATAGATCTCGGATTTGAACGGCGATTTAAAGCCGTGATCCCAATGCTGCAACGTCGTCATGATCGGCATGTTGTTGGTTTCTAGCATGTAGAGACCGGGTGTAAACACGTCCGCGATTTGACCTTCATGAACAAAAACAGCAGCTTGGCCTTCGCGAACCGTCAGCTTTGCACCGTATTTGATTTCATGACCCGCGCGTTCAAAACGCCAAACCATTGTGTCTTGGGTGTCATCAGTCCAGTGGATGACGTCAATAAATTGACCTGAAAGAAAGTCGAGAATGCCCATAAATTAGGTCTCCTTAATAATCGTCGTGTCTACCGTTTGCACTGCCGACGGACTGTCACCGCGTCCCGTATCGAAAATCACCATGCCAAACGCGCTTTTGCATTTGTGCAACGTGTGTTTTGGGCCTCGCATGGATGGTCCTCTTGAGTGCAAATATCGACTTGTTAACATTAAGCTAAGCAGCGTTGTGCCGCATAGCAAGGTTACTTAACTTGGTCCGCTATTCAGCAGTTCGCGGGCGATAACCCGCGCGATTGGGGCTGCTTCGGCAGCATCCATACCTGTGCGGAAACGCGGATCGTAAAGCATTTTGAGCAATAGCTCGTCGTGCGTTGTCAGCAGTCCAAATTCCTCGTCATCGTTGAAAATCGACGGGCGAGCCTGCGGGCTATCATTGGCAAGGCCGAGGCCCTGCGCCAGTTCTTCGTGAAAGCATGACGTGCGCAAAAGGTCAGGGTGTTCAGCCCGAATGATGGCGACGGCCTTGGAATAGCTCGCGGTGCCACCTTGGGAAAAGGCGACCACGATGCACAGTTGATCGCGCGGAAGTTGTGTAATGGCACGCAGAGAACTCTCTGCAATTCCTGGAACAATTTCGCGCAAACGGTCACGGAACCCAAGTCTGTCATCTTCGCTCAATACAAGAACGTGGTAGTTCGGGTCGACATCGGTCTGCGTAATCGACAATCCGCTGGCCCGCGACAGCCGCCGCGCATAGGCGCTGATCGTGTTGCGGTCCTTTGTTTGTTGAGTTTGCGAGACGGACGGCCCAAATTCAGTGGTCATCCGAACAGGCGTATCCCAGCGACGCAGTCGAGACAGCGTCGCTTGCGGGCGCAAAACGCCGCCCTCAGTCACATATTCATCGAACAGCGCGATACGGACAAAATTTCGCGCGAGAATAGTATCGGTGAACGGTGTATCAGGGCCGCCACCATCACCGCGTAACAACCCTTGCGTGAGCAGGTCATTCTGCAAACGTCGGTAATAAATTGCTAAGGCTTTGCTGGCCTCGCTGGGTTCGGTCACAATCGGTTCGGGTTCCGGCGTCGGTTCTGGTCGTTGCACTGGCGGTGTATTTGGGATCGGCTCAACCGGCGGTGGCGTTTCGCAGGCGGCAAGCGTCATCAGGCCCAAAAGGCCCGTCATACGCATAATGCCGCCCGCAATTTTCATTTAAGCACCTGTCGCAGTTCCGATGGTATCACCGGTTTTGTCGCCACGTGCTTTGGCAGAGGCAAGCGTATCTTTCAACTCTTGCTCCATTTTTACCATTTCGGCCTCGGCTTCAGAGCGTTTGCGTTTGCCTTCGTCCGCGATTTCCAAGCTTTCGTTGATCGTGGCGATCAAGTCGGCGTTGGCTTGCTTCACTGCGTTGATATCGAAAACGCCGCGTTCCATTTCGGTGCGGATGACCTTGTTCGCGTCACGCAAGTTCTTCGCGTTCGAGGTTAGCAATTCGTTGGTCAAATCGTTGGCATCGCGGACCGCTTCTGCGGCTTCGGCAGACCGTTGGATCGTTACTGCTTGGGCGAGTTGGGTTTCCCAAAGCGGGACCGTGTTAACCAAAGTCGAGTTGATCTTGGTTACGAGCGACTTGTCATTTTCTTGCACGAGGCGAATTGATGGCAAAGATTGCATCGTGACCTGACGGGTCAACTTCAAGTCGTGAACACGACGTTCCAGATCGTCACGCGCGGCCCGCATGTCGCGCAATTCCTGCGCAACCATCACCGCGTCGCCTTCTGGCGTTGCTTCGACTTGCGCAACCTTAGCGGGGATCACTGTGCTGTCGAGTTCTTCGAGTTTGGCCGTGCCTGCCGCGATATAAAGCGCAAGTTCATCGTAGAATGCGAGAGTTTTGTCGTAAAGAATATCAAGGCTTTCGATGTCGCGCAAAAGCACGCCTTCGTGGCGCAAAAGGTCTTCGGTGATCCCGTCAATTTGACCTTGAACACCTTCAAATTTCGCAACAAATTTGGCCATAGGGGCGGCACGACCTAGCAGTTTTTCCCACCAGCTTTGCTTGCGACGGACATCAAGTTCGGACACTGAAAAGCCACGGATCGTGGACACGATACTGCGCAGGCTGTCGCCTGCTGGACCGACGTCTTTGTTGCGGACGCCTGCAAGCATAGATTGTGAAATCTCCTGCAATTCGGCCTGTGCGCCCGAGCCGAAAGAAATGATCGACTGCGTTTCCGTAATGTCGATTTCGTTCATTCGTTTGGTGATCGCGGCGCTCGTCGGCGCGTCGGCATCGGCCAATGGAACCAGTTCGCCCATCGGTTCTGGCAGCACCACGGCTGTCACTTTTTCAACATCGGCCAAAGTGGCCGCAGCTTTTTCGCGGATCGTATCAGACATATGTGTCCTCCTGAAGATGTGGCTGTTTCACGAGCCGTCGCGCTGCAATCTATCGCGCAGCACTTTGATTTCGATATCCATATCCGTCCGATCATCGACCATCATTTTGTCGGTTCGGGCGGCAAAGTTTTCTTGTAGATCGTCTAGCAGTGCGACGTAATCTGACCGCACAGTTGGGTCTGATTTGCGGCCATAAAGGTCGACGAATTTGATCGTCGCGTCGCGAGCGCCTTCTAGGTAAACACCGAGATATTTGCGGGCGCGGGTCAGGTCGCGCGGGTCTTCTTCGACTGTGCGGGCCATTTTGCGAGCGGTCGCTGAAAATGCCGCGACTCGGGCGGTCAAATCACGATCTTCAAGGCGTTCGATGTGATCTTTCATCGCGGATAGGCTTGCGTCAGCTTGGTCAACGACGCGTGCGACGCGGTCCTGTTGAAAGGTGTCGACGCCTTCCATGCGTTTGTCTTTCAACGGGTCGATGCCAAAGGCAACGCCGTGCAAGCCGAGCGCGACGACGCCATATAATACAGACCCGATCAGGCCGCTGTCGCCGGTATACGCGGCCAGTGTGACGCCCAAACCAGTCGCAATCGATGCGATCATTTTGCGCGGGATGCTGGGTCTGCGGGCGACGCGGCGTGCGTTATATTCCGCCTCTGCTTTCAATCCTTCGCGTGTGAACCACGCGGCAAATGTCAGCAACGCGGCCCCGACGAGAGCCAGCAAAAGCGTCATTGGCCCATCGTTAATCGACGTGAAAATCAGGACAACGGCGGGAACAAACAGCAATCCAGTGCCCTTTGTCCCGTCATCTGTGATCGCATGTTCAAGCGGCGTCTCGCGCATATCCTCGGCAGAGGATGATCCGTTTGGGCTATATTTTCCGCCAAATTTCTTCGCCATTACGCTGCCCCCAAAAAGCCGCTGGTCACACCAAACAGCAAAATTACCAGGACGACAAAAGCGATTCTGCGTATCGTATCAGGCAAGGTGCCCCCAATGCTTTGCTTGGGCGGTGCCCCGTTGAACCATCGCAAAAGTGCCCAGATGAGCAACATGCCGATCAGCACAGGGAACAGCAAAAGGAAAAATATCAGCAGTTTGATCATGACTCATGTGTTTCATTACTTCAGTTCCTTAACAGATAGGCAACATTTCCCAGTTTACGAACGTTTTTGTGCCGCTGCGCGTTCCGCATTGAGTTTGCGTGCGTAGCCGGATTGCAGAACTTCTACCGCAAAAAGCACGACAACCGCAAAGTAGAAGGTGGATTTCGACATTGGCACAATGGCTTGCCCGAATACTTTGATATTTAAGCTTTCGTCATGCATGGCGTGACCTGCCGCGACGCCGGATTCGCCGAGCAAAACAACACCGACAATCAACAAAATAAACAACCCGAGCACCTCGTACATCCGGTTCTTTTCCAAGAATTTAGTCACACCGTCCGCGAGCAATAGCATCGCAGCGCCCGATAACAGGATCGCGAATGCAAGGATCGGGAACACGTCGGTGATCGCCAAGGCTGATAGCACCGAATCAAACGAAAAGATAAGGTTCATCATGACGATCAACACGACGACTTTGACCGCTGATTTTCCGCTTTTGTTATCAAGGCTATGCCCAAGGTGTTCCATCGACAGCATGTGCCGGATTTCCTTGATCGCGGTGTACATCAAAAATGCGCCACCAAAGATAAAGATAACTGTGGCGAAATTCACCGCGCCTTCGATCACGCCAGTCCATGTGAAAGTGTAGAATGGCTCTGCTAGCGCATCGATCAGGCGGATCATAACGAACAGCAGAACAACGCGCAGCAGCACGGCGATTAGAATGCCCCACATGCGCACTGCTTTTTGCTGGGCGACGGGCGCACGTTGGCTCTCGATTGATATGTAGAGAAGGTTATCAAACCCTAAAACGGCCTGCAAAAAGCACAGCATGATCAGGTTTGTTGCGTTCTCGAAAGTCAGTAGTTCGGACACGATGAATGGTCCCCCAGTCGGCATGATGCGTCAATTTGGCGCAAGCATGCACGCGGGGCACAGCGGCCACAAGGGTTCAACGACGTTGGTTTTTCCCCGCAGGACGGCCTTTTATCGGACGATTGATTGGTTTGCGGATGCGTGTTGGCTGCGGTTTGTCGGACAAGCCTAGCTGATCACGGACAACGCGCTGCTTCAGTTCTTCAACTTCACCTTGCGCAAGCGAGCCTAGCTGGAACGGTCCATAGCTGACCCTGATCAAGCGGTTCACCGTTGCGCCGATGGCTTCCATCACACGGCGAATCTCGCGATTTTTACCTTCGCGGATGCTGATCGTCAGCCACGCATTTGCACCTTGCTGACGGTCAAACGTCACGGTCATTGGCTGGTAGTTTACACCTTCAACGCTGATGCCTTCGCGCAGGCGATCAAGGCTTGCCTCTGATGCGGACCCTTTGATCCGAACGCGGTAGCGACGAAGCCAGCCCGTGCTTGGCAATTCCAGTTTGCGCTTTAGTTCACCATCGTTGGTCAACAAAAGCAGACCTTCAGAGTTAATATCAAGCCGTCCAACAGACATCACGCGCGGCATGTCTTCGGGTAGGCTTGCGAACACCGTCTTGCGATCACGTTCGTCGCGTTCAGTCGTCACAAGGCCTGCAGGCTTGTGATACAGCCAGATGCGGGGCGGATCGGGTTCGCCCACGTCTTTGCCGTCCACAGTGATACGCGCACCGCCGATGATATTCAGGGCAGGGCTATCGATCACCTTGCCGTTCACAGTGACACGGCCCTCAGCGATCATGCGCTCGGCCTCACGGCGCGATGCAATTCCAGCACGGGACAAAACTTTGGCGATACGGTCGCCCTTGGGGATATCATCTGACATAATATCACCCCTAAGCACCGCGTAGGTTTTAGGCAATGGTTCGCGTTTGTTTTGCTCCTAAATAACGGCATCGGGCACTTGCAACCGCTGGGCCAATTGCGGGACAAGTAGATATGAAATTTCACAGCCACATGAATATCGCGTTAACGCAGGCCAAATTAGCGGCAGATCGCGGCGAAATTCCTGTGGGGGCGGTTATTGCGGGACCTGCCGGCGTTATCGCAGAGGCTGGTAACCGGACCCGCGAATTGAACGATCCAACGGCCCACGCCGAGATGCTCGTTATTCGTGCCGCCTGTGCGGCGTTGGGGCAGGAACGGCTGACTGGCTACGATCTTTACGTGACGTTAGAACCTTGTCCGATGTGCGCCGCTGCGATCAGTAATGCCCGCATTGCCCGACTTTATTACGGTGCGAGTGACGCGAAATCCGGGGGCGTTGCCCAAGGCCCGCGCATTTTTGCCCATTCCCAGTGTCATCATGTCCCTGAAATTTACGACGGAATTGCTGCTGCTGCGTCGCAAGACATGCTCAGACGCTTCTTTGCGGACCGTCGTCGCTGATACCGGACCGCATTATATAGACATAACAGCGCCCATGTCCTTGCGGCCAAACCAACGGGACGGTAAACGCGAAATCGATATCAGACGGAGACACGGCCCATGTCCATTGACACCGAAACCGCCCGCCGCGTGGCGAAACTTGCCCGCATTAAGGTTGAAGACGACGCGCTGCCCGCGCTCGCGTCAGAATTTAGCGCGATTCTGGGGTTCATTGAGCAACTCAATGAGGTTGATGTTGAGGGCGTAGAGCCGATGACATCCGTCACGCCGCAGCGTTTGAAGCGCCGCGAAGACGTTGTAACCGATGGCGACCAGCAGGACAAAGTGCTGGCCAACGCCCCTGATGCCCGTGAAGGGTTCTTTGCTGTGCCGAAGGTGGTTGAATAATGACTGATCTGTCCAAACTCACAATTGCTGGTGCTCGTGATGCGATGCGCAAGGGCGATGTATCGTCTGTTGAGCTGACACAAAGCTATTTGAAATCCATTGAAGGTGCCGGTGCGTTAAACGCGTTTGTGCACCACACGCCAGAGATCGCTATGGATCAGGCGAAGGCAGCTGATGCCCGTATCAAAGCAGGCGATGCCCCTGATATGTGCGGTATCCCGTTGGGTATTAAAGATTTGTTCTGCACCAAAGGTGTCGCGTCGCAGGCTGCGTCCGGCATTCTGGAAGGGTTCAAACCCGAATACGAATCGACTGTGACCACACAGTTGTTCGACGCAGGGTCCGTGATGTTGGGCAAGCTCAACATGGACGAATTCGCCATGGGCTCGTCGAACGAAACATCTGTTTATGGCAACGCCGTGAACCCTTGGAAAGTTGACGCGGAACTGACGCCCGGTGGCTCTTCTGGTGGGTCCGCTGCCGCTGTTGCCGCTGATCTGTGTCTTGGTGCGACGGGCACCGACACTGGTGGATCAATCCGCCAACCTGCTGCTTTCACGGGCACAACTGGCATCAAGCCGACCTATGGCCGTGTGTCCCGTTGGGGTGTTGTGGCATTTGCGTCCTCGCTCGATCAGGCAGGTCCAATGACCAAAGACGTCCGCGATAGCGCGATCATGCTAGAGGCGATGTGTGGCCACGATCCAAAGGATTCCACGTCCGCCGATCTTGCCGTGCCAAACTTTGAAGCAGCACTTACTGACGACATCAGAGGCAAAGTCATTGGTATTCCAAGAGAATACCACATGGACGGGATGCCCGAAGAGATTGAAAAGCTTTGGAAAGACGGCACAGCGATGCTGAAAGACGCAGGCGCTGAGATCCGCGACATTTCCTTGCCGCACACCAAATACGCGCTGCCTGCGTATTACGTGATTGCGCCTGCTGAGGCATCGTCGAACCTTGCCCGCTATGATGGCGTGCGTTTCGGGCATCGTGCCAAGCTGGATGCGGGTGACGGCATCACAGAGATGTATGAAAAGACACGCGCCGAGGGCTTCGGTCCAGAGGTGCAGCGCCGCGTGATGGTCGGGACTTATGTGCTGTCCGCCGGCTTCTACGACGCTTATTACAACCGCGCCCGTAAGGTTCGTGCGTTGATCAAGCAGGATTTCGACAAAGTTTATGCAAGCGGTGTGGATGCGATCCTGACACCTGCGACGCCGTCATCTGCCTTTGCTCTGGGCGCGATGAAAAACGCCGATCCGATCCAAATGTACTTGAACGACGTGTTTACTGTCACAGTGAACCTTGCGGGTCTGCCGGGCATCGCTGTGCCTGCGGGCCTTGATAAAAACGGACTTCCGTTGGGCCTGCAGTTGATTGGGCGTCCATGGGAAGAGGGCGATCTGCTGAACGTCGCCTACGCGCTTGAACAAGCCGCAGGATTTGTAGCCAAACCGGCGAAGTGGTGGTAAACCCACCGCTGATTTAGAATGATAGGGGCGTGACCTCGTGAAAATTGGTACTTTTGGTCTTGTAGCTGCGTTTGCGCTGTCTGCCTGTGCGATGACACCGCCTGCGGTGCCTGATAGCGGGCGCGGTGTTGGTTTTGGCGACTACGCCGAGTTTGAACTCGACCGTGCGCGTCGCGAGGCGCAACTGACGAGCCAGCAAGGTGGTGCGCCACTGTCCGCAACGCGTCAGCCTGTTGCAGCAGCGTCAGTACCCGCGACCGCGAACCAAGCGATCCCGTCTTCTGATCTTGCCGCCGCCGGTATCGGTGCGAATGCTGCCAGCACGGCAGGTGTTTCGACCGCACCATTGAACGCATTGGCATCCGATCCTGTCGGTGAAACGGATGAAGAACGCGAGCGCCGTTTGGCCAACAACCCTCAGATTTCTGACGAGAATAATTTTGCGGCAGTCAGTAGCCGTGAAACCATCGAAAGCGATGCAGAACGTCGTGCTGAACAAGCACAAGCGTTGATCGTGGTTGAACCGGTTCCGTTGCCAGAGGCACGTGCAGATTCGGGTCCAAATATCGTGTCCTACGCGATTAATGCGCCGAACCAGAAGGGCCAAGAATGGTACGCTCGTTCGATCCTGTCCGGCGAATCGCGGTTCTCGTCCAATTGTGCGACATACGGCAGCCCTGACGCCGCACAGCGCGATTTCTTGACGCGCGGTGGTCCAGAGCGTGATCCACGGGGCATCGACCCTGACGGCGACGGTTTCGCCTGTGGATGGGATCCGGCACCGTTCCGTGCTGCGGCTGGAAACTGATCCTTACGCACCCATCCCCTAATTTCGGCCCGCGTCGTGACGGCGCGGTGCCCGACATGGTTGTGGTCCACTATACCGCAATGATGTCGGCTGATGGGGCCTGTCGGACTTTGTGCAATCCTGACAACGAAGTCTCTGCGCACTATCTTATCGACGAGGACGGCACGCTCAGGTCGATGGTGTCCGAGGGCATGCGGGCTTGGCATGCTGGGGCAGGGGCTTGGGGGGCTGTGACAGATGTGAACAGCCGCTCGATTGGGATTGAGCTGGCGAATTCTGGTGCTTGTCCTTTTGGCTTGGCGCAAATGGATGCGCTGGTCGATCTGCTGCACGGCATCACACAGCGTTGGGCGATCCGGCCAGAGCGTATTATCGGCCATTCCGACATGGCGCCGGGCCGCAAGATCGACCCCGGTCGTAAATTCGACTGGCGGCGTTTGTGGCTAGAGGGGCTTGGCGTTTGGTGTGACGGCACGTCTAGCCACGACCTGCCCGTTGATCCTGAGATATTTCGCGATGCGGCCAAGGCGTTTGGCTATCCCGATGTTGATGATGCGCTGTTGCTGGATGTGGTGCGCATGCGGTTTCGTCCGTGGCACAGTGGCCCGCTTGATGCGGTTGATATGCACATCGCCACCGATCTCGCGGAACGTTTCCCCGTTGACGCACCACGTCTCTCTGCGTAAGCCGCAGAGGCGCGGATGGCTGGATGGCTGCGGCATGTAAATGTCGAGGAAAGTCCGGACTCCACAAAGCACGGTGCCGGGTAATGCCCGGCGGGGGTAACCCTAGGGACAGCGCCACAGAGATGTAAACTACCTGTGTCCGCACAGGAAAAGGTGAAACGGTGGGGTAAGAGCCCACCGCGGACGTGGCAACACGGACGGCACGGCAAGCCCCACCGGGAGCAATGCCAAATAGGGACCGCGTGTCGCCCGCAAGGGGGACGGGGATGCTTGACCCCCAGCAGGTCCGGGTTGGCAGCTAGAGCGGCGTTGGTAACAGCGTCGTCAGATGAATGGTCATCCATCTGGGGCAACCCAGAGGACAAAATCCGGCTTATAGGCCGTCCGCGCATACCGATTTTGTCTCTGTTCTTGATTCGCTAGATGTGGCGGTGACACGGTATTTCGCCTGTTTCGCGCCCCGTAGAGCAGGGTCGCGATGTGCTTGTGGTGTCGCGTCTGGTGACAAAGCGCCCACCTCTATTGAAAACATGGCGTTTACGGTTGACTCGGGGCTAGACCCAAGTAAAAGGCAGCTTCTATAGATATTCACCCGCAGGCCGTTTGGGCCGCATATCGGAGAGATGAGCCATGGCGAAGCCTACCACCATCAAAATCCGCCTGAACTCCTCCGCAGGGACCGGGCATTTTTACGTGACTAAGAAAAACGCACGTACAATGACTGAAAAGATGGTCATCAAGAAATACGACCCAGTTGTGCGCAAGCACGTTGAGTACAAAGAAGGTAAGATCAAGTAATTTGATCCCTTTTTTGACCTGAGACAAAGCCGCGCAGTTTGCGCGGCTTTTTCGTTTGGGCCATGTAAATAGCGCGAAAGCCGGTGCGCTATGGCGTTATCCAGCGTCGCCGTATTGCCGCATGGGCTAACATCTGCTGGAACGGTGTGACATAGTGTATACATTCAGCCAACACGTATAGGTAGTGTCATGGACCTACAGACCCCATTGATCAAAGATCGCAATTGCAGCAGCTGCCCCATCCGTCATCGCGCCGTGTGCGCCACATGTGATGACGACGAAATCGTCACGTTGGACGCGATGAAGTACTATCGGTCCTTTGATGCGGGCCAGCCGATTATGTGGGCTGGCGACCGTATGGCCTTTGTAGGCTCTGTGGTCAGCGGAACAGCCACAATAGAGCGGTTGATGGAAGACGGACGCAAGCAAACCATGGGTCTGCTGTTGCCGTCCGATTTTATCGGGCGCCCGGGCCGCGATACGGCGACCTATGATGTGACCGCCATTACGGATGTGACGCTATGCTGTTTCCGCCGTGACAGCTTTGAAAAGATGGTCGCGCAGACCCCACATATTTCCCAGCGCATGTTAGAGATGGCGCTGGATGAACTGGATGCTGCACGCGACTGGATGCTGCTTTTGGGGCGCAAAACAGCCCGCGAAAAGATTGCAACATTTCTGATGATGATCGTGCGCCGCTCGACCGAAGGCGAGGCGGTTCTGACGACTGGCTCGAAACAGATCACGCTGCCACTGACCCGCGAAGCGATGGCCGATTATATGGGGCTGACGTTGGAAACTGTCAGCCGCCAATTTTCGAAATTGCGCAAGGAAGGGATGATCGTGATGGACGGCAAGCGCGACATCACGATCCCAGACGTAGAGGCATTACAGGCCGAAACCGGATCAGACCTGTCTTAATGTGCCATCAACAACGGTAGGTTCGTCAGCCCGAGAATATCGCGGGTGACACCGCCGAGAATCGCTTCACGCATGCGGGAATGACCATAAGCCCCCATGACGATGAGATCGACATTGGTTTCATTGGCACGCATCAGCAGTTGCGACGCAACCGAAGGCTGGGTGCGTGCATGAATAGCGACCTCGACCTTGGCACCCTGACGCGCCAGATAATTCGCCAGCTTGCCGCCCGGATCTGATCTGTCTGGGGCGTGCAACGGCGGATCGACGATTGAGATTGTCGTCGTCGTGGCCGTCTTCAACAACGGTATGGCGGCGCGCGCGGCGGCCATTGCCTCGGTTCCGTCATCCCAAGCGATTTTGATATTATCGAACGTGACCGACAGCTTAGGCACTGATGGGATCACAAGCACGGGAACGTCTGCGCCGAATAAGCAAGCTTCGAATGTCATGACGTCGGTGCGATCGTTGGCACCCTGATGCGGTGCGGGCAGCACGACCAGATCGAAGAACCGCATGTTATCCGACAAGAACGGATCAAGCCCGCCGGGCATCACCGTCACCGCCTGCACATCCCATTTGATATCTTCGGCAATCAACCTGCGCCGTGCGAGGGTTTCAAGCCGATCCGCCTGTTCTTGGGTCGCATCAAAATTCTGCTGCACGGCAATGGCATGGGCTCCGGCGTAGTAAAATCCGGGCTCTGTTGCATCGATTCCCGCGCATAGGACGTGCAGGTGTGCATTATGGTGCCGTGCAAAATCTATCGCGAAATTAAGCGCGGTCTGATCCGCATCGCTGTTATGAAGAATTGTCGCAATCGCTGTGTAGGCCATGATCTATCCCTCCGGTTTGTCACGTTACAGCATAGCGCAGTGTCCGGCGGTGGTCTTTGATCTAGCGCAAATCCTTTTCCTTCTACTTCTTGACCCAGATCAATGTGGATCACGCCGCCGTGAGCGAGAACAGCCGCGTGAATAGGGCCGGACTGGATTGAGTCGTGGTCGCAAGAAAGAGGTATTTACGATGTTGAACTACCTAAAGCTTATTGCGTTAGGCATCGTTATTTTGTTTTCAGCCGTCGCGTCGAGTTACGCGCGGGATTTGGCGTATCAAGTCCATGCTGTGTTAATCATGATCGTCGCGTCGGGTTTGTTTTTCTGGACGCTGCGCCAGACGGACGAGCCTGTCGTTTACGTTGACACCAATGGCTACATGGACGGCGTGATCCGCGCTGGCGTGATTGCTACGGGGTTCTGGGGCTGTGTCGGGTTCTTGGTGGGTGTTGTCATCGCGTTTCAACTCGCCTTTCCAGTGCTGAACATTGAATGGGCGCAACCCTACGCCAACTTTGGTCGCCTACGCCCACTGCACACCAGTGCGGTGATTTTTGCGTTTGGTGGCAATGCTTTGATCATGTCGTCGTTTTATGTGGTTCAACGCACGTCGGGGTCGCGCCTGTGGGGCGGCAACCTCGCGTGGTTCGTCTTTTGGGGCTACAACCTCTTCATTATTTTGGCGGCAACTGGCTATGTGCTGGGGTCCACCCAGTCCAAAGAATACGCAGAGCCGGAATGGTACGTAGATATTTGGTTAACCATCGTTTGGGTCGCCTATCTGGTCGTCTACTTAGGTACGATCTTCACCCGCAAGGAAAAGCACATCTACGTGGCGAACTGGTTCTTCCTGAGCTTTATTGTCACTGTCGCCATGCTGCATATCGTCAACAACCTCTCGATCCCTGTGTCGATCTGGGGCAGCAAATCGGTCCAAGTCTTCGCCGGTGTCCAAGATGCCATGACGCAGTGGTGGTACGGCCATAACGCGGTTGGTTTCTTCCTGACGGCGGGTTTCCTCGGGATGATGTATTACTTCGTGCCGAAACAGGCAGGGCGTCCGGTTTATTCGTACAAACTGTCGATCATCCACTTTTGGGCGCTGATTTTCCTCTACATCTGGGCGGGCCCACACCACTTGCACTACACCGCTTTGCCAGACTGGGCGGCGACGCTGGGCATGGTGTTCTCGATCATCCTTTGGATGCCATCGTGGGGCGGTATGATTAACGGTCTGATGACGCTGCAAGGCGCGTGGGACAAGCTGCGCACCGATCCGATTATCCGCATGATGGTTGTGTCACTGGCGTTCTACGGCATGTCCACTTTCGAAGGACCGATGATGTCGATCCGCGCTGTGAACAGCCTGTCACATTATACTGACTGGACCATTGGTCACGTGCATTCTGGCGCGCTTGGCTGGAACGGGATGATCACTTTCGGGGCGATCTACTTTATGACGCCGCGACTGTGGGGTAAGGCGAGCATGTATTCGATGTCCGCAATCAACTGGCACTTCTGGTTGGCCACAATCGGCATCGTTTTATACGCCTCATCCATGTGGGTCAGCGGCATTATGGAAGGCCTGATGTGGCGCGAAGTTGATGCGCAAGGTTTCCTTGTGAACTCTTTCGCTGACACCGTGACTGCAAAGTTCCCGATGTATGTGGTGCGTGGCTTGGGCGGGGTTCTGTATCTCGCTGGCGGCCTGATCATGGCGTGGAACATGTTTATGACCATCCGGGGTGGCAAACACGTCACCGCCCCGGTCGGCGTCCCAGCAGAATAAAGGAGCCGCAGATATGGCTAATAATACAAAAATACCGGACGCTGCTGATGATCCCAAGGTCAAGACATTATCTGACCTGCCCGATCACGTTCCGAACGAGTTGCCGCATCAAACCGGTTTTCTCAATAGGCACCAAATTCTGGAACGCAGCCCGACATTGCTACTGATCGGCTCATTCCTTGTGGTGACGATCGGTGGGATCGTGGAAATTGTGCCGCTGTTCTACTTGGAAAACACCATCGAAGAAGTCGAAGGGGTGCGCCCATATTCACCTCTCGAATTGACGGGTCGGGACATCTACGTGCGTGAAGGATGCTACAACTGTCACAGCCAGATGATCCGTCCGATGCGCGACGAGGTGGAACGCTACGGGCATTATTCATTGGCTGCAGAGTCGATGTATGACCACCCGTTCCAATGGGGGTCAAAGCGGACCGGACCTGATGTGGCCCGTGTCGGTGGGCGGTATTCTGACGCTTGGCACGTGGATCACTTGATTGATCCGCAGTCCGTTGTGCCGGAATCGATCATGCCGAAATATGCGTTCCTCATGGAGACAACACTCGACGGCGAATATGTCCAAGACCTGATGGAAACCCACCGTATGGTCGGGGTTCCCTACACCGACGACATGATCGCCAACGCACGCGCCGACTTTGTCGCCCAAGCGGATTACGACAGCGATTGGGATGATCTGATTGCGCGTTATCCAAAGGCGGTTGTCAGCAACTTTGACGGGCAACCGGAACTGACCGAGATGGATGCGCTTGTGGCATATCTTCAGATGTTGGGCACGTTGGTCGATTTCTCGACATTCACACCAGACGCAAGCCGCTAAGGAGACGGATCATGGATACATATTCTTTCTTGCGCCAACTGGCCGATAGCTGGGCTTTGCTTGCGTTAACGTTGTTCTTTTTGGGCACAATCGTTTGGGCGTTTCGCCCCGGTAGCCGCGATGTTCACAATGACGTCGCTGACATCCCGTTTCGCAATGAAACTGTGCCGGTCGATGACGCAGACACGCCAGACACGGGGGCAAAATCATGAGCGATCCGAAAAAACACCAAGATATCGACAAAGAAACTGGCGTCGAGACAACGGGTCACGAATGGGACGGCATCAAAGAACTGAACAACCCGTTGCCGCGCTGGTGGCTGTGGACCTTCTATCTGTGCATCGTTTGGGGCGTCGGCTACATGATTGCCTACCCCGCGTGGCCACTGATCAACGGGGCTACCGCTGGCGTGTTGGGCTATTCCACACGGGGCGAAGTTGCAGCCGAAATTGACCGCTACAAAGAGCAAAACGCGGATTTGACCTCGGCCTTGGCTGCGGTGGAACTCGCGTCTCTGGGCGATGACGAAGCTCTGAACCGCTTTGCTGTTGCGGCAGGCGGGGCCGTATTCCGGACCAATTGTTCGCAGTGCCACGGTTCTGGTGCGGCGGGGGCAAAAGGCTACCCGAACCTTCTGGACGATGATTGGCTCTGGGGCGGGACTATTGACGATATCGCCTACACCGTGAACCACGGCATCCGAAACGAGACCGATCTGGACGCGCATTGGTCACAGATGCCAGCTTTCGGTGATGTTCTTGAGAAAGAAGAGATTTCTCAGGTCGTCCACTATGTGATGTCGCTGTCCTCGACGGAACATGACGCGACATTGGCCACCGCAGGTGCCGTGATCTTCGACGAACAATGCAGTTCTTGCCACGGTGTAAATGCCGAAGGTGATACCAGCATGGGTGCGCCGAACCTTGGCGATGCGATCTGGCTTTACGGCGGCGACGAGGCGACTTTGACCGAAACCGTCACCTATTCGCGGTTTGGCGTCATGCCTGCATGGGGCCCGCGTTTGACACCCTCTGATGTGAACGCTGTTGCGGCCTACGTGCATCAACTTGGTGGTGGCGAATAGCCGCGATCTAACACAGATAGCCCCGCGTGGTGTAGTTCCCGCGTGAAGGCTGTGTCGCCTCCGGTCCTGTTCGCACAGCCGGGGGCGATTTCATTTTGTGCAACAGGTCATCATAGGTGCAAGCTTACGCCTTTTTCGCGCTGCATTTGCAAGGTACGAGGGCCAAAGTTCTCTCGAAAGGCCCGTATTATGCGTATTCTTCCAGTTTCAGTACTGCTCTTATCAGCTGCCGCGATGTCAGCATGCGAAACAACACAAGATCAGGCAACGATGTCGGGCTTTACCTCGCCATCCTCAACAGGTCGGATTTCCGGTGACTTATCTGGCAACCCGGTTGTGCCGATCATTGATGAAGACGGCGACGGCTTCTCGTTCACGGCTGGTAGCGTCAGTGGCGAAGGCCTCAAAGCGGTTGCTGGGTTGGTTGCTGGAACCGACGTGTCGTTCCGGCCAAGTGTTGGGTCAGCAAGCTACGACGGGGTATATGCGTTGACATATGTCGATGATATTTCGTTGGACAACGGCTATATCAGAGGGGAACGCGATGCGACCTCTGGTGCAATAACGCTGACGGCTGACTTTGCGCGGGGAACGCTGGTCAGTTCGAATAGTCCTGTCACCGTGAACGGCAAATTGGATGGACGAGATCTGTCCGGCACAGTCAGTTATCGCGGTGTGAATGGCCAGCTCGACGGTCTGGTCGGTGGCGATAAAACCGTTGGCGCATTCCACGGTAACAACGCGAACCTGATTTACGCGGGTGGTTTCATTGCCTATCGCGAATAGTTTGATTCAGGTCAAAGCCGCCTAACGTCTGATCCTGTCTAGTAACCTTGCGAACAGGTTAGGACGAACAGATGACGACTCCCCAACCCCCGAAATTATTTGCGCCGCAGGAACCCATATTCCCGCGGCGTGTTTCCGGTTTTTTCCGCACGCTCAAGTGGTGGATTATGGCCGTGACCTTGGGCATCTACTACCTAACCCCATGGATACGCTGGGATCGTGGTCCGGCACTGCCTGACCAAGCGGTCTTGATCGATATGGCGCATCGCCGTTTCTATTTCTTCTGGATCGAAATCTGGCCCCACGAATTCTACTTTGTCGCGGGCCTGTTGATTATGGCGGGCCTTGGCCTGTTCTTGTTCACATCGGCGCTGGGCCGTGTGTGGTGCGGATACGCATGTCCGCAAACGGTGTGGACCGATCTATTTATCCTTGTCGAACGCTGGATCGAAGGCGACCGGAACGCCCGTGTTCGTCTGTGGAAGGCGGATTGGAATTTTAAAAAGTGGCGGATGCGGATCACCAAATGGGCGGTCTGGCTGTTGATTGCGATCGCGACAGGTGGGGCGTGGGTGTTCTACTTTACGGACGCGCCAACGCTGGCGCGCGACCTTGTTGCGGGCACGGCCCATCCGGTCGCGTATTCCACCATCGCCGTGTTAACCGCGACGACATTCGTTTTTGGCGGTTTCATGCGCGAGCAGATTTGCATCTACATGTGCCCTTGGCCGCGGATCCAAGGCGCTATGATGGATGACGATACGCTGACCGTTGCCTACCGCGACTGGCGGGGCGAACCGCGTGCGAAAAAACGCCTCGAAGGGACCGGCGATTGCATCGATTGCATGGCTTGCGTCAATGTCTGTCCGATGGGCATCGACATTCGCGAAGGCCAGCAGATGGAGTGTATCACTTGTGCGCTGTGTATTGATGCTTGCGACGATGTGATGGCCAAGATCGGCAAGGCGCGCGGCTTGATCGACTACCTCGCACTGGCTGACGAGCCTGAAGAACGCGCTGGCAAACCGCCGAAACCGGTGTGGAAACACGTACTACGCACCCGTACCGTTCTCTACACGACGCTCTGGTCGCTGATCGGTTTTGGATTGGTCTTTGCACTGTTCATTCGCGCCGACATTGACCTGACCGTAGAACCTGTTCGCAATCCGCAATACATCGTGATGTCAGACGGTTCGGTGCGCAATACCTACACGCTACGCTTGCGCAACAAACATGGCGAGCCACGTGATTTTGAAATCTCGCTGACGTCCGACGCCGCTTTACAGTTGTCGCTTGAGGGGTTCGACACGAACGTCATGACCGTCGCCCCTGACAGCACGACCCAAGCACGGGTCTACGTGATTTCAGCGCCGCAAGACGCGGCAGCAACGGCGGGAACCACAGCGCTTCGGCTTTGGGTTGAGGACGTGGAAAGCGGCGAGCGCGCACACCGCGACACCGTATTTAATGGAAAGGATCAATGATGACCGCGACCACAGGAAAACCGCTGACCGGACGCAAGGTTCTGTTGATTATGTGTTCGGCGTTCGCGGTCATTATCGGCGTGAACCTGACATTGGCGTACAAAGCCGTGTCCACTTTCCCAGGCTTGGAGACCAAGAATTCCTACGTGTCCAGCCAGACGTTTGACGCCAATCGCGCCGCCCAAGAGGCGCTGAACTGGGACGTCGCAGCTTTTGTCGAGGCAGGTCAATTGCGCCTCAGCATCATGCAAGACGGTGTGCCGGTTGTGGTCGATATCCAGTCTGCCGTTTTGGGGCGTGCCACAAATGTCGCCCAAGACCAGACCCCTGTTTTGGCATTCGACGGGCAGCATTACGTCGCACCTGTTTCGCTCGCCAAGGGGAACTGGAACTTGCGGCTGGTGGCGCTTGCTGAAGACGGGACAACGTTCCAGCAACGGATCATCGTCAGGACCCAAGAATGAGCATTTCGGCCTGCCCAGCCTGCAGCGCTGCCCCTTTGGCGCAATCGGTTGCTGCCACATCAGCGGGGCAGGGCGATCTAATCTTGTCGCTGCCGGAAATTCATTGTGCAGCGTGCATCGGCGGGGTCGAACGCGCCTTGCAGACCGTGCCGGGGGTCAATTCCTCGCGCGTAAACCTAAGCCGCAAGCGCGTTGTGATCGACGCGCCAGATGTGTCGCCAGAGACCGCGATCAATGCGCTGGCAGATGCTGGATACACGGCGCTAGAGCTGGACAGCACGCTGCTGGAAAGCGCTGATCGTGACGTGCAAGGCCGCGCGATGATGTTGCGTTTGGCCGTCGCGGGCTTTGCGATGATGAACGTGATGTTGTTCTCGGTCGCCGTCTGGTCTGGGGCCGCCGAGGCCACCCAAGTCATGTTCCACTGGATTTCAGCCGCTATCGCCGTGCCTGCCTTGGCGTTTTCCGCGCAGGTGTTTTTCAAACATGCGTGGTCGGCGCTGCGTGTGGGCCGCTTGAACATGGATGTGCCGATCTCGCTGGCGATCATTTTGGCGGCGGGCATGTCGGTCTACGAGACCACGCAAGGCGGCGACCATGTCTATTTCGACGCGGCGCTGTCGCTGACGTTTTTCTTGCTGATCGGGCGGTATCTTGACCACCGGACACGCATGGCGGCACGGTCGGCGGCGCAAGAACTCAGCGCATTAGAAGTCCCGCGTGCGACAAAACTGATCGAGGGAAAACCGACGACAGTGAATGTCGCGGATTTAGCCGTTGGCGACGCGATTGTAGTGCATTCTGGGATGCGCGTGCCTGTGGACGGCGTCGTGACCAATGGGCGATCAGAAGCAGATCGTTCGTTTCTCACTGGCGAAAGCATGCCGCTGGACGTCGGGCCGGGCGATGTGGTCGCTGCGGGCGACGTTAACCTGTCCGGCCCGTTAACCATCAACGTCACAGCGGTTGGCGAAGACACAACATTGCGCCAGATGGCGGTCTTGGTTGAATTGGCCGAAGGGGCGCGCAACCGCTACACGGCGCTTGCGGACCGTGCTGCGCGGATTTACGCGCCCGCCGTGCATTTACTGGCGTTCGTGACCTTTGCTGGTTGGATTATCGCGTCCGGCGACATGGTTCTGTCGCTGAATATCGCGATTTCGGTGCTCATCATTACCTGCCCATGCGCGCTGGGCCTCGCGGTGCCTGCGGTGATGACTGCGGCGTCTGGGCGCTTGTTCCGCCGTGGTTTATTGGTGAAAAACGGCACCGCGATTGAACGCATGGCCGAAGTCGACACGGTGGTTTTCGACAAAACCGGCACCTTGACCCAAGGCGTCGCACGGATCGACACGGATGTGCTGACGCCGGACCAAATGTCAGTTTTGGCCGCCTTGTGCGCGGGATCAAGTCATCCGGTATCGCGAGCAATTGTCGCGGCGATGCCTGCCGATGTAATCGCAGCGCCTGTTGTTGATATCCGCGAAGCTGCAGGTCTAGGCGTCGAAGGCGTGTGGAACGGTAAAATCGTCCGTGTTGGCCGCGCAGAGTGGGTTGGCGCAGAACGATCACCAGCGCTGTCCATCGGTCACAATAATCCAGTGACGCTGAATTTCGTCGAGACCTTGCGCGATGGGGCGGTGGACGCGGTGACGCGGCTTAAGGCGGCTGGATATAACGTCGCGGTGTTCACCGGAGATACGGCAAATGCCGCCCAGAAACTTGCCACGCAGCTCAACATCACCGATGTGCGCTCTGATATGCGTCCCGAAGAAAAGCTGGCTGCGATCACTGACATGACGCGCGACGGCAAACACGTGTTGATGGTCGGGGACGGCTTGAACGACACGGCGGCCTTGGCGGCGGCCCATGCATCAATGTCGCCCGCGTCTGCGTTGGATGCGTCACGCGCTGCATCAGATATCGTGCTATTGGGCCGTTCTTTGGCTGAAATCCCTGATGCGGTGGCGACTGGCAAATCCGCCCGCGCCCGCGTCATCGAGAATTTTGCAATTGCTGCGGGCTACAATATGATTGCGATCCCGATTGCGGTTGCAGGCTTTGCGACCCCCTTGGCGGCGGCCGTTGCGATGTCGGTCTCGTCCATTACTGTGCTTCTCAATGCGTTAAGATTAAGGTGATCTGATGAATGTGCTTATTGTCCTCGTCCCCGTTTCGTTGGTCCTCGCAATCACGGGTTTGCTGACCTTCTTGTGGACGCTAAAGAGCGAACAATACGACGATCTGGACGGGGATGCGTGGCGGATATTGGTCGAGGACGAGACTATTTCGCCACCGGACACAACCACAACGGACCAGTCGGACGCAGCGTGATACCGGGGTCAACGGCTGGTGTTTGGCCTGTTGGGTGCAGGCGGAACTGGGCATAGACGTGTGCGATCACCTCTGACGCAATTGCACGGGCCATGTGCAGGCCAACGCAACGATGCTGACCTAATCCAAACGGGATATAAGCATGGCGATGGCGGTCGGTTTCCACCGCATGACGCGCTGGATCAAACCTGTCGGGATCGGTCCAGAAATCAGGATGGCGGTGGATAAGATACGGCGAAATCAAAACACTAGATCCACGTGGGATGTCAAATCCACCGATGGTATCCGCCGCGATTGCACGGCGTTCAACGATCCAGATCGACGGATATAGCCGGACGGCCTCTGCGAAGATATGCGCGGGATCTTGTGTCTCAATGCCTGCATCGGGGCTCTGCGCCACGGCGTGAAACGCCCACGCCAGCGCATTTGCCGTTGTTTCGTGTCCGCCAAGCAGTAATGTCACAGCCGCATCGCGCAACTCTTTGTCGTTCAACTGCGCATCGCCGTCAGCCTCGTGCGCCGCAAGCAGGCGGGACAGCAGATCGTCGGGTGCATCGATCTGTCTACGGCGCGTCGCGATTAACTCGAAAATAACGTCGCCAATGGTTTGCACCGCGTCTTTGAATGCGCGCTTGTGAAAAGCAGGCGAGATCATCGATGGGTCCAGCGGGGCTTGCAGTCTGCGCCACGTATCTTCGAGGATCACAGCAAGTGCGGCCTCGACCCGAGCGGCATCCACGCTTGACGAAAACAAAATGCGGGCAGAAATCGCGATGACGAGGTGCATCATTTCGCTCGCGACATCGATCTTGTCGGCAGTCCGCCAGCGATCCAGCATCGGTCCCATTTCGTCGCTGACGATCGCAGATATATCCGTAAACATCTTGGGCTGGAAAATCGGTTGAATAAGCCGACGGTGCCGCGCCCAAGCATCTGCATTCGCTGACAGCAGGCTATCACCGCAAGTCGCGCGGATGCGTTCAACGCTGCGGGTGTTCTTGTCGTAGCGATCCGCATGGCGCGACAGGACATGCGTTATATGATCGGGGTGGTTCACGAGGTGCGCAGTGATCGGGCCAAAGCGCAGGCGCACAACGTCGCCATGATCGCGCGTCGCTTGCCACAACAGCCCAAGCGCGTCGGACGTGAAATCGGCAAGCGATCCCCAGAAAAGGCTGCCTTTCGGGCCGGGTGCGCGCGTCATTTTGGATAACCCCACGTGTCGAAACTACGCGACCAGCGGTCTGCGACAATGGCCTTGGTTTCGGCATCAAGGGTCGAAAAGCTGTTCTTCTTATATCCGGAAATGCTGTCGACATAGGCTTGCGCTTTGGGCCGGTAGTCATCGAAACCCTCCAGCGACAACTGATCGTATACACGGGCCAGTGTGGCCATTGGGTCGGCTTCGACATCATCAAAAGCCACGTCGCAGATGCGGTCCTGCGGGATCAACGCCAAGTCATCAAAATAGGCATCGTACATGACTTCGTGCCGCGTCAGGATATCGTCGTCGATCACGCTCAGGTCGGGGCGCTGCATGTACATATGCCAGCAAGCCGTGTCGAAAAAGTGCCGTTGCGATTGAAATACCCGATACGGATCGCGGTGAATATGGACGAAACGGGCATCAGGAAACATCTCAAGGATCGTTCTGATCCGCGCGGTGTGCGGTGGTGATTTCAACAGCAAAGCACGCGGATCGCTGATCGTCAGCTTTTTGCAGAACGTCACAAAGGCCGACTTCCATGCGTTCACCTTGGCGGGGTCAACATCGTGAAACGTCAGTTCTTTTTCGTAATGCTGGCCCGTTTGCGGAAACGACATTGCCAAATACAATGACCGCTGCGCCATGATCAGCGGGGCAAATTCATCTTCTTGCGGGGATTGAAACGTTAACGGCATGTTATCCATGAACCGCTTTTTAGGGAGTATCCACGCAAAGAGTTTCGACAACAGCTTTTCAGTGGTCAAAAATGTCAGCGGACTGCTGACTTGATACGTGTTCGGGGCGTGGAATTGCGTGTCGTCTTGGGACAGTAAGTCGTGCAAGTGCGTCGTGCCGCTACGCCAATGCCCGAGAATAAACAGTGGCGGTTGCGTGATTTCGGTGGCCTCAATCGCATCGCCGAAACGGCGCTGTTCGATAAACGCATTCAGCGAATTGATCGGACTAACAAGCGTCACAGCAATGGCGCGGTGCAGATATACAGGCGAAATACGGAATTTGTTTTCGGCCAAAACCCGCATCCAATCACCGAACCTGAGCCCCATCAGAAAGTTCTGCTGCAGGCTCCATCGGTGTTTCAGTTTAGGCTTCATACGACGCACCATGTTGATTTTATCGCGGTGAGTGTGGACCAGTTAGGGGCGCTTCGCCAGCGACAAACGGGGATGGGTTCAAAAGCAAACGGCGCCTTTGTTCGGCAACACCGCAAGAATTGCACCACGCAAACTTGCAACCCTTACCCAAGGGCGCGCAGCGAAATGAACCTTGGGTTGTGCTGTGCCGCGCCGAAAAGCAGCTATTTTGCGCGCAAACAGCGTCAAGTCGATATACTTGGCCCTTATCTGGCATCTACAATTGCAAAAAAAGGCAAACTGTCGCAGCTTAGCGCCGCGACTGCGTGAGACCCTCAAATCGAGCTGGGCTTGGCCGCGTCGCACTAAATCACGGCGAATTGACTGCAACGCAGTTTGCCTTAGATGAAATCGCGATGGCCGATGTTGCGCGGGTTTTTTGCCCATGAAGCCATCACAACGGAGACGAATAAATGAAATTGAAATTGGTTAGTGCAGCGGCACTTATCGCAGCGGGCTCTTTGAGCGCGACATCTGCGGCTGCGGAATGTGGCAGCGTATCCATCACCGAAATGGACTGGGCGTCATCCGCCGTGGTGACTTCTGTTGCCACGTTCCTCATGACCGAAGGCTACGGCTGCGATGTGACGGTTGTGCCGTCCTCGACTGTGCCTGCGCTGACGTCTTTGACCGAAACCGGCGAGCCAGACATTTTGACCGAAGTTTGGGCGAATTCCACGCCAGTTTACGAACCGATGGTAGAAGCAGGCACATTGATCGAGCTGACGAATGTGCTGTCCGATGGCGGCGTCGAAGGCTGGTGGATTCCACAATATCTGGCTGACGAACACCCAGAGTTGACGACGCTCGAAGGTATCATGGCGAACCCTGAGTTGGTCGGCGGCATGTTCCACGATTGTCCAACGGGTTGGGCCTGCGACATCATCAACAACAACAACATCATCGCGTCCGGTTTGGAAGACGCTGGTGTTGAACGCTTCCAGCACGGGTCCGGCGAAACTTTGGCAACCGCCATTGCCTCTGCCTACGCGGATGAAGCGCCTTGGTTCGGCTACTACTGGGCCCCAACGTCGGTGCTCGGGAAATTCCCGATGGCGGCTGTCGATCTCGGCGTGGACTACAGCGAAGAAGCGCATCTTTGTAACGGAGACGTCGATTGTGACGCGCCTGTATTGTCGCCATACCCTGTCGCAAAAGTTGTAACTGCCGTGTCCACGACATTTGTTGATCGTGAGCCAGAAGTTGTGGAATTGATGAAGAACATCACCTTTACAAACGCTCAAATGGGCGAAGTTCTGGCGTGGCAGGATGACAATAACGCGTCTTACGAAGAAGCGGCTGTCTACTTCTTGTCCACATACCCTGACGTTTGGGGCGATTGGATCAATGAAGAAGCCACTGAAAAACTGGGCGCACTGCTTCAATAAACCGTTTATACAATGATAATGCCCCCATCTGGTTTTTCCGGGTGGGGGCTTTTGCTTAATAAAATCAACTGGATGGGGATTGATGGCATTTTATGACGGCCTATTTAACGCGCTTGGCCTGCGCGAATGGTGTGACAGAGACGCATCCGACGCGCCGATGTCGATGGCGGATTTGCTCAAGCAAAACAACGCAAACTCCGTTGACCCGAACGCCGAAGTTTTCCCATTTCCGTCTTTGGACAATCTCAATGACGCCTGTTCGTCGATCGGCCAAAGCCGTGATGTAACAGCCGCGATTGAGACTGGATTTCTCGCAGCAAAACCTGCGTTGAAAGCGGTCCTAGACCCGATCACACAGCCGTTGTCTTGGATGTTGGACGGCGCGTTGTGGCTATTTGAAACCACGCCTTGGTGGTTGATGATCTCGGCACTTCTGATCCTCGCATATTATGCGTCGCGCTCGGTTGGTGTGACGATTTTCGTCGCCCTCTCGCTGTTCGTTCTGGGCCTTGTGGACCACTACGACGTCGCCATGCAGACCTTGTCGATTATCTTTGTTTGCACGTCGATATCGGTGATGCTCGGGGTGCCAATTGGCATCCTCATGTCAAAATTTGACCGTTTTCAACGGTTCACGGTGCCTGTGCTGGATTTGCTGCAAACGCTGCCGACATTTGTATACCTGATCCCGCTGATATTCCTGTTTTCTGTCACTGAATCAAAGCTGTATGGGATTGCGATTATCCTTTACGCCATTGTGCCGGTCATCCGTTTGACCGACCTTGGTATCCGTCTTGTTGATAAGGACGTGATCGAGGCTGCGAATGCGTTTGGCATGAATGCAAAGCAACGTTTGCTAAAGGTCGAACTGCCACTTGCGCTGCCCAATATAATGGCGGGCGTTAACCAAACCATCATGATGAGCCTCGCAATGGTTGTTATCGCGTCGCTCGTATCCGCGCCGGGCCTTGGGCGGAACGTGCTGGTTGGTATTCGCCAACTTGAATTGGGCGTCGGGATCGTTGGTGGCATCGGTATTGTGCTGCTGGCCGTGATCCTTGACCGGACCTCCAAAGCTGCTTTGTCCCGCGTGGACAAAGCCAGCCATGCAAACGGGCATTAATGGTGAATGACATGAGCAAAACACCCAAAGTGAGCCTGCGTGGCCTCTACAAAATCTTCGGACCAGACGATCAGGCGATGATGGAACATGTGCGTGCTGGCATGGGCAAGCCCGAGCTATTGGACGAACACCGTCACGTTCTTGGTTTGCAAGATATTAACGTCGATATGCAGGCGGGTGAAATCACCGTTGTGATGGGGCTTTCAGGTTCTGGGAAATCGACGTTGATCCGCCATTTGAACCGTTTGATTGAACCAACCGCTGGTGAAATTCTGATCGACGGCGAAGACGTGATGCAGCTGAACCAGACTGATCTACGTCGTATGCGGCAAGAGAAAATGTCGATGGTGTTTCAAAAGTTCGCACTTTTGCCGCACAGGACGGTGTTGCAAAACGCGGCGATGGCGCTTGAAGTTCAAGACGTGCCAAAGGCAAAACGCGAGGCCGAGGCGACCAAATGGTTGGTACGTGTCGGGCTAGATGGCTACGAAAACCGTTACCCGTCAGAACTATCTGGCGGGATGCAACAACGTGTCGGGATCGCGCGAGCGCTCACGTCAAATTCCGACATTATGCTGATGGACGAAGCGTTTTCGGCCCTTGATCCGCTGATCCGAACTGACATGCAAAACCTTTTGTTGGAACTTCAGCTGGAGTTGAAAAAGACGATTGTGTTCATCACGCACGACCTCGACGAGGCGTTGAAGCTCGCGGATCATCTCGTGATCCTGAAAGACGGCGCAGTCATTCAGCAGGGGGAACCGCAAGGTATCTTACTCAACCCTGCCGACCCTTACATCGAGGATTTTGTCAGCGACATTAACCGTGCACGCGTATTGCGTGTACGTTCCGTGATGTCGCCGCTTGTGGATGGGACTATTTACGCGGGCGACGTCGAAGCCCACGACAATCTCGAAAGTCTGATCGCGTTGTCCGAAGGCGATACGCGCTTGATTTACAGGGTTCTCAAAAACGATGTTCCTATCGGGCAAATGGATATGAAGGTGTTGGTAAAGGCCTTGGTGCCACGCATATCATCAGCAGCTTAATTATTCGTGAATGTCATGCGCCGGGTTCTTGAAAAAAGTGCCCGGCGCGTTGCTTTTTTATACGCGCGTTAACTACCTGTTGTATTCTTGATGCGACTTTAGGGTGTGTGATTTTCCCGTCTGGCGAGAATCGAATCCTGCCGTTACCCATGTGAAACAGGGTGGGGGCCCTCTAATTGTCGAAGGCCATACTGATGCGCTGCCTGTTGCTAATTCTTGCTTTATTGATCCCGCTTGGGACCGCTTCAAACGCGCAATCGCGTGAATTATTGGGCGTGGGTCGATTGTTTTCAAACGATTATCTTGGCGATGGTCGCGACCGGTATCAAAGTGGCAGTTATGCGCGTAGCTATGTGCGTGGGCCGTCGGATTGGGATGGAACACCGCAAGAATTCGGCACGATTCGCGAATATCGGCTGCGCTCCGGCATCATTGCGTCTGACGGCATCGCGACAGCGCCCGGTGATCGACCTTACGTTGGTATGCTTTCTTTCGGTGTGCACAGTCATTTCGGCCACGACCTGTTCCGAGGCAGTGTTGGATTAGATGTCACGGCAATCGGACCGCAAACCGGCGTGTCCCGTTTTCAAAAACGGGCACATGATACGCTTGGTTTGGCACAAGTCCGCTATACAAACCGACAGTTGGAAGACGATTTTTTCATTGGCATGACGGGCGAAGTTGCGGAGAATGTGCCGATTGCGCCTGGTATAACTGCTCGTCCGTTCGCGGAATTGCTGGTCGGTCCAGAAGATATCGCGCGCTTTGGTGCCGATGTGGTTTTGGGCAGCAACATCACCAGCGACGTTTTGATCCGTGATGTTGTCACCGGCCACCTGTATCGCGGCACAGAAAATCCCGATTTATCCGGCTTTTCCCTTGTTTTCGGGGCGGACATGGCGGCCGTTGCCGACAGTGTTTACTTTCCCGAAGACAGCGGTGTGATACCAACTGATCGTCGCGGGCGCGTGCGGGCAGGAATGCATTGGCAAAGCGAAAGCGACACCAGCTTATTTTACGGTTTGACCTACCTCAGCCCCGAATTTGAAGGGCAGCCAGAAGGGCAAATTACCGGATCACTGAAGCTTAATTTCAACTTCTGATTAAGAACTTACACGATATACTTGACGCTCCTTGATCGCAGCGCGTCTTCAGGCCTAAGCTGAACCAAGAACGTTGCACGAAAACGATGCAACGACTTGAGGCAGAGGTAATAGGTATGAAAACGGGCTTTCGTGGCACGTTCATCATCCCGTGGGGCCAGACCGAAATTGATGGGGAAATATCCCCCGCGATTGATATGGTTAGCCCCGGCGCAGGGTGGCTATGGACAGGAGACACAACGCGGGTCGATGGCCCCAGCGATGTTTTGCTTCTCAATAACCCTATTGGTGACGCCGATCTGTATCGTCGTGCAGGGCAAAAAGTGCGCCGGATGTTCAGCGCGGAATTGAATGTGCCGTCATTTCAAGTGGACGATGATACTACTCTTTTCAGTAGCTTTTTCACTGTGACAAACGGATATAGCGTCTGGACCGTCACGGTAATTAACATGGGGTTCGGGAAAAAACCGTTGCTTATGTTCAACGGCGATATCCCGCCGCGCGACACAGACCTCTGGGTTGTAAAAGAAGAGATCCTGTCCTCGGTACGTAATTCGCTGACGGAAAATACGGGGGGCGTCATCTGTTTCACGCCCGGTACTGCGATTATGACTCCCACTGGCGCACGTGATGTTGCGACTTTGATGGAAGGCGACTTTGTACAAACACAAGATAACGGGCCCGCAGAGGTTTTGTGGATAGGGCGGCGTGTCGTGTCAGGTGCGCGTATGAAGGTTCAGCCGCACCTACGCCCGATTCGGCTACGCAAAGGCGCGCTTGATCGCGATGTGCCGGATGCAGGATTGCTGGTTTCGCCGGATCATCGGATTGTCCTGCGGGGATCAAGGGCGCGAACCTTGTTCAATGCAGACGAAGTTCTGGTGACGGCGCGTGACTTGGTGAATGACAGCACAATCAGTCGTGCCCACGGGTTAAATCAGGTCACTTACATTCACATGATGTTAGGCCAGCACGAGATCGTTTTTGCGAACAACGTTCCAACCGAGAGTTTTCACCCCGCAAGTGCAGCGCTTGGATCGCTTCAGGAAGATGAACAGGCCCGTCTGTTGAGGCGTGTGCCGGAAATTAAAGGAAATCCAATGGCTTACGGTGGCTTCGCGCGGCGAACCTTATCCGCAAGTGACGCCGCGATTCTGCAAGCGGACGCAGGTCTTCGCCGTAGAGTTTAGCGCTTTGGCAATTTTTCAACAGGTGCGTCTTTCGCAACCCAATCCGTAAAACCATCTTTCAGATGTCCTGCCTCAAATCCCATGTCTTGCAGGGTCGCAACGGTCAGGGCCGACCGCCACCCAGAGGCACAATGAAAGATGAACGTCTTTTTCTCTCCGAAGATATCTTTGAAATAAGGACTTTGCGGGTCGATCCAGAATTCCACCATACCACGAGGACATGAAAACGCACCAGGGATGACTCCCGTGCGGTCTCTTTCCCGAGAATCACGAATATCGACAATAACAACATTGGGATCGTGGAGCGTCGCAACAACCTCTTGGGTTGTGTACTCTTTGATCCGCGCACGAGCTGCAGCAACCATATCTGCCGAGGTTATTTTGAGGCTCATGGTTTCAGGTCCATTCCGCAAGTATTTCGTGGCCTATTTTCTGTATCGCCTCAACCAGCAAATCGAGATCTGCAAACGTGGTGCGGTGATTGGTTATGTTCACCCTGATCGCATTTTTGCCGTTTAACAATGTGGTCGACGGGGCAGCTATTCCGGTTTCTTGAAGCCGCATAACGATTTCGTCGTTGAGCAGGTCAAGCTGGGCGGGTGCTGCTGCGCTAGGCGCAAATCGAAAGCAACAAATTTGCATTGGAACTGGGGCGAGCCGTTCAAATTCGTCAGTGCTATCTATCAAATGAGCAAGGTGTTGCGCTTGAAGACAGTTTTGCGTGATGAGCGCGCCAAGCTTGTCAGTGCCATGCGTCGCCAATTGCGCCCAAACTTTGAGCGCACGAAAGCCGCGCGACAATTCCGGACCATATTCAGTGGGCCACGGATTGCCAGCAGCGAGACCACGATCAGCGCCCTTCAGGTAATCGGGCCGTTCAGAGAAACTGCGGCGATGCATGTCTTCAGATCGCATCATAATCATGCCAGCGTCGTAATTCACGTGCAGCCATTTGTGGAAATCAAAGGCGATAGAATCGGCGCGCGTCAGGCCCGTTAATTTGGGCCTTACGTGATCGCTTAACATACCTGTCGCACCAAACGCGCCGTCAACGTGGAACCAAAGGTTTTCTGATTCGCAGATATCCGCTATCCGATCCAGGTTGTCTATTGCGCCGATATTGACTGATCCGGCGGTCCCGATGATGACAAATGGTGTATTTCCTGCGGCGCGGTCATTTTCAATTTCGTCTAGCAAAACATCGCAATCGATTTCAAAGTCGGCGTTAACCGGAATTTTCCGAAGTGCGTCGCTGCCGATTCCTAATATGTCAAAGGTTCGCGCGACGCAGGAATGAGTTTGCGTAGACGTATAACCAACTAATTTCGCGGGGCATCCGGTCTTGCGGCTTTCGAAATCTGTGATCCTATCACGCGCGGCTTTAAGCGCGATCAATGTCGCAATCGATGTTCCTGACACGACGAGGCCACTGCTGTCGTCAGGGAAATCGAATATTTGGCGGCACCAATCCACTACCTGTTTTTCCACGTAATTTGCGCCGTGGTCGCGACCGCCAAGGTTGGCGTTCATCGCCGCAGCTGTGATGTCGGCGATGACATTTGACGGGGTGCCGGACCCGTGTACCCAACCAAAAAACCGTGGATGGGTGTTGCCGACGCCATGTGGCAAAAGCGCCTGCATCTGTGCATTGATGTCGCTGCCTTTGCGGGGCAAGGGCGCGGTCAGTGCTTCTTTTTGTGCGTCAGGTAGAGGATTCCAAACACGTCCGTCTCGCGCTGCCATCATTTGATCAAGCGATGCGTCGAGCATCTCATGTGCCGACGCGCGAAACGTATCCCAGTCGGATGGATCAAGAGTAAGATCGTTGGTCATTGCGCTGGTCCTCTCAGTTCACGCGCAATTTGCCATCAATTTATGGTGCTTGGCCAGTGCTGCATCCGTGGAATATGGGAACCCGAAAGTTCCTTTTGATTAGTTGGATGTTGGTTTGTGAGGGGGCGCGAAGCTGTGTGCATCCGCCCGCCGCCAGCGTTGACGGTATTCGATGTGATCTTCACCCTCTTCCAGCAAGAAGCGGCGTGGCAGATATGGGAATGCGTCTGAGCCTTCCTTCATCTTGCTGTCCGCTTCGCGTTGCATGAAGTGGTAGGGCAGGAAGCCGCGCGGTTCCTCTAGTCCCGCAGCACCAGCCATTTCGCCGAGTGCTTTCAATGTTTCGCGGTGATACCTTGCGACGCGGTGGCTTTTGTCTTCGACATTCAACGCTTTTTGACGCACGGGGTCTTGGGTGGTGACGCCGACGGGGCAGTGATTGGTGTGACACGCCTGCGCCTGAATGCAGCCAATCGCGAACATATATCCGCGGGCCGAATTGCACCAATCCGCACCCAACGCGAGCGCTTTAGCGATGTGGAACGCGGACGTAATTTTACCAGCGACCCCAATTTTCACTTCGTCGCGCAATCCTGCGCCGCGCAATGTGTTGTGAACAAAGGTTAAACCCTCGACCATGGGCATGCCTACATGGTTCGCGAATTCGATTGGTGCAGCACCTGTGCCGCCTTCGGTGCCATCGACGACGATAAAGTCTGGCGTGATGCCGGATTCCAGCATCGCCTTAACAATGCACATAAATTCACGGCGGTGTCCGATGCACAGCTTAAACCCAACTGGTTTCCCGCCGGACAATTCACGAAGTCGCCCGATGAATTGAACAAGCTCCATTGGCGTCGAAAAGGTGGAATGCGACGCGGGCGAGACGCAGTCGATGCCCATTGGGATGTCGCGTGCTTCAGCGATTTCAGGGGTGATTTTTGCAGCGGGTAGCATGCCGCCATGGCCGGGTTTTGCACCTTGCGACAATTTGATTTCGATCATCTTAACCTGATCTAATGCCGCACGTTCGCGAAACTTTTCCGGATTAAATGACCCGTCATGGTTCCGGCATCCAAAGTAACCAGAACCGACTTGAAAAACCAGATCACCGCCGCCGGCAAGGTGGTAGCGACTAATGCCACCTTCGCCAGTGTCGTGCATAAAGCCACCCATTTTCGCGCCTTTATTCAAGGCACTGATTGCATTAGCAGAAAGCGACCCGAAACTCATTGCAGAAATGTTAAGCAAAGATGCGGCATAGGGTTTCTTACAATTGGACCCCCCGATGTTAACGCGGAAATCGGTGTCGTCGAAATGCGTCGGCATAATCGAGTGCGTTAACCAGTTGTAGCCCGCATCATAGACGCCGCGTCTTGTCCCAAAGGGGCGTTTGTCTTCAACGCCTTTGGCACGTTGGTAAACCAGCGCACGCTGTTCTCTGGAAAACGGGACCTCTTCGAGATCGTCTTCAATCAAATATTGCTGAATTTCGGGTCTGATTTTCTCAAACAAGAACCGCATGTGCCCGATAAGGGGGTAGTTTTTCGTGATCGCATGTTTTGTCTGGTTTACGTCCCAGAGACCCAAGGCTGTTAACGCAGCGGTTACAATGACCAGAAAAAACGGCCAACTATCGACCGTCCAAAGCAGGAAACCGATCACCGTAAAGAAAGCCGAAATAACAAGCGCCAAATAACGTTGGTTCTCAAAGATAGTGCGCAACATAACATGTCCTTCTTGGGTTCACTTGCCGTATTATTAGGCAGTCTTACCCCTGAATGAGAACCTTTATTTTGGTTTCACGCACATCATCACACAAAATTGCTAACGTTAGCTTACGCTTTTGTTAAAAATCGACAGTCACCCCGGGCAACTTGAGCGCGCCGATCAGGCCGCGCAATTCGTTTCGCGCTGCGACGTTCGAAATGTTCAATCCTTTCACGCCGATGTCGCGTAGATCAAGCAAGGTCAGACCGCGCGGGAACAGCTCGCGAAAGATCACGCGTTCGTTGAAACCGGGCGCTGTCCGAAAGCCGATCCGTTTGGACAGCTTACTAATCACGCGCTCCATTTTCTCTTTGTTGACCATATGTTGCGCGCCCATCCGGTTACGCACAACGATCCAATCAATCGGTGAAAGTCCTGCACGCGCCCGCAATTGCCGGGCATTCCACACCATTTCTGAGTAGACAGAAGGCCCCGTGATTTCTTCGCCGTCGCTATCCACATGTGCCAAAAGATCAAAATCGATAAAGCTATCATTCAGCGGCGTGATCAATGTGTCGGCCAAAGAATGGGCAACTTGGCTAAGGCGCGTATGCGATCCAGGACAGTCGATCAGGATGAAATCGTTCTCGGGTTCCAAGCCAGCAACAGCCATAGATAGCCGGTGGTCGTGGATGTTTTCCCCATCAGGAACAGAGGCTTGGTCGACTTCGGGTAAGTCAATATAATCAGGCGTCGGCAAATCCAGATCGTGCTTCGCCAGATAGGCCATACGGTTTGAAATATACCGCCCCATCGTTTTTTGACGCAGGTCCAGATCAAGACACCCCACCTTGTGTCCCATCCGCGATAATGCAGTCGCGACATGCATTGATACGGTGGATTTGCCCGCTCCACCTTTTTCGTTACCAACGACGATAATATGCGCCACTTTTTAGCCCTCGTACCCTTATTTCGAGGCAACCCTATGGTGTGTTTCACATTTGTGAAAGCATCGGCGTGAGCTTGCCCGCCATTTTTACGGATGTGTGACGTGGTGCAACACTGTTGGCCGTCACGTTGGTCTTGACTTTATTTGGGTTTGCCGTCATGTGGCGGTCAACCGTCGCATCCTGCCCGCGTGAGCAGAGCTCGATCAACTGATCTAGGCAAGGCGTCGTTTACATTCCCGGTTCCCACATCACGCAGGGGGTCCAGCGCCTGATCGGCAGTTTTGGCACGTGGCCAGACCCGTCAGCATATGGGCGCAACCTGCAAGGGGTTTGATGCATTTGCGTCAGGCCCAGACGTTTTATGCGGGCGTTTGTCCGTGAAGAAAGAAGATTTATGGATTTTGATATGCTGGGCCTCGCGCCCCGTCTTGTGGCCAAATTGGCTGAACAAGGCATCACCGACCCGACCCCAATTCAAACACAGGCCATCCCACATGCGATGAATGGCCGTGACGTGATGGGCCTTGCCCAAACGGGGACTGGTAAAACGGCGGCCTTTGGTCTGCCGATGATCGACGCGCTGATGAAAGCGGGCGTGAAGCCAAATGCAAAGACCGTGCGCGGTTTGATTTTGGCGCCGACACGCGAATTGGCGAAACAGATTTCGGATAACCTGACCAACTACACCAAAGGCAGCCACCTGAAGGTTGCATTGGTTGTGGGCGGTGCTGGCATTGTTGCACAAACCAAGCGTCTCGCTGGTGGTGTTGACCTGCTCGTTGCGACACCGGGCCGTTTGATCGACCTGTTGGATCGCCGCGCTGTGCGTCTTGATGAAACCACGTACCTCGTGCTGGACGAAGCAGACCAAATGCTCGACATGGGCTTTATCCACGCGCTGCGCCGGATTGCGCCATTGTTGGCAAATGACCGTCAAACAATGATGTTTTCGGCGACGATGCCAAAACTGATGGCAGAGCTTGCGGACAGCTTCCTGTCTGATCCTGTGCGGGTCCAAGTGAACCCTCCGGGGCAGGCCGTGAAAAAGATCAATCAATCGCTGCATTACGTGGCTCAGGCTGCGAAATCTGACCTGTTGGTTGAACTGCTTGACGAACACCGTGACGAATTGGCTTTGGTCTTTGGCCGCACAAAACATGGTTGCGAAAAGTTGTACAAGTTCTTGGAAAACAAAGGCTTTGCAGCGGCGTCCATACACGGGAACAAATCCCAAGGTCAACGGACCCGTGCGATTGATGACTTCAAGGCTGGCAAAGTACGTGTGCTTGTTGCAACTGATGTTGCGGCACGTGGTATCGACATTCCGGGCGTGCGCTATGTGTACAACTTTGACTTGCCGAACGTCGCTGAAAACTATGTTCACCGGATCGGTCGGACGGCGCGTGCGGGTGCTGACGGCAGTGCTGTTGCATTCTGTGCACCGGACGAGATCGTCGATCTGAAGGACATCGAAAAGGCCATGAAAGAGGCGATCCCTGTCGCATCCGGCACGCCTTGGGAAATCCAGCCAGGTCAGAAAAAGCGCCCGAACGGTGGCGGCGGCGGTGGACGTCGCGGCGGCGGTGGTGGTGGCGGCGGTCGTCATGCTGGTGGCGGCAAGCCCGGTGGCGCGAAGCCCGGCAATAGCGGTCAGCGTCGGCGCAAGCCACCAACAGGACGCGGCCGGAATTCCGCAGCTGCTTAAGTTTTGATGTGAGATTTAGAAAGGCCCGCCAATTTGGTGGGCCTTTTTGTTTAGGGCTGATGCCTGCGCGTGACGACTGGGTGCAACGGGCATCAACGGCGACTAATCGTCGAACTAAGCCAAGCCATTCAGACACCGCTTAAAGTGCGGATTGTCACGAACCACCGCCGGTTAAGTCTTGAGCAAGCATCAAAGCGTTCCCATCAGGATCATAAAACGTCGCCGTCTTGACCATGCCGTCTACCACGTCGGTCTCGCCGTCAAACTTCACGTCGGCTTGCTCTAATTTCTGTCGTGCGCTGTCCAGATCAGCGGTCCCGAAAACAGGCACGCAGTTCCCCGGTGCAGGCTTGGTATGTTCTCCAAGGCCAATCGTTACGCCAGCGGTGTTTGTTTGAAGCTCGGACCAACCTGCTTCGTCTGCATGATAGATCGTTTCGAACCCCAGCATATCTGCATACCACTTGGCGCTGACGTGCCGATCTTTAACGGAAAAAGAGATATTGATTGTTTCATCCAATGTAACAAGTGCCATGGGCTTTCCTTTATCACTAAAATATACTAAATATACTTTATGTACATAAGATCATTTGTCAACATCACCTCAAAGGCGTGGGCTTTGCCCATCTTATCCAGCTTGCATCTGGGCGTCGCGGGACGACAGGCGACACTGCTGGCAGCGACAGGCGCGAGCAGGACTGCATTCGCGCAGAGCATGGACCACCTCATCAAGCATGGATTGTTGGAACGAAATCCGGGGTACGGCCACCCGTTGCGACCAGAGTTTCGTCTCACTCAACTTGGAAAAGAAGCGGCTGCAATTGCAGATAAAGTGCAACGTGTGGCGTCCGAGGACGATCAGAGATTGCTACGTAAATCATGGACTTTGCCGGTGCTCACGTCACTTCAAACGCCAAGCCACTTCAACGATATCAAGCGAAACCTGCAAACGATCACTGATCGCGCGTTGTCTCAATCACTGAAGTCTATGGAGGCGAGAGATTGGGTGCATCGCAGCGTTGACGAGACCGCTCGTCCGCCAAGATCAATCTATAGCGCCGTAAATACTGGTGGAATGATTAGTCAAATCACGGGGCCGGAAATTAGCTTTAGCCAATAATGGCTTGTCCCACTGGCACAGCATCGACACTTAGCATCACCAAAAACAAAAAGGGCCCGCCAAACTGGCGAGCCCTTTGATCTTGCATACAGTGGTTGGCTTAGAAGCCAAGACCAGCGTATTTGTTCTTGAACTTGGAAACGCGACCGCCGGCATCCATAAGACGCGTGCCGCCACCAGTCCATGCAGGGTGCACAGATGGGTCAACGTCCAACGACATCACGTCGCCTTCTTTGCCCCAAGTGGATTTCATCTGAACCACAGTACCATCGGTCATTTTGACGTCGATGATGTGGTAATCGGGATGGATATCTTTTTTCATGACAGGACCCCTTACGCCTTAGGCGCTTTGTAGTTGGTAACTTCTGCGATACGCGCGGATTTACCACGGCGTTCACGGAGATAGTACAATTTCGCACGACGGACTTTACCGCGGCGTACAACTGTAATCTCGTCGATGTTGGTGGAGTACAGCGGGAATACACGTTCCACGCCTTCACCAAAGGAAATCTTGCGAACTGTGAACGAGCCAGCAATGCCTTTGCCGTTCTTACGAGCGATACAAACGCCTTCGTAGTTCTGAACACGGGTACGTGTACCCTCGGTTACTTTGTAACCAACGCGGATGGTGTCACCCGCTTTAAAGTCGGGGATGGTTTTCCCCAGCGCAGCGATTTGCTCCGCTTCGATTTGTGCGATCACGTTCATGATGCGCTCCTATGATTGGCACCGGTTGTCCGGCTGCATTTTCGTCAGTCGCGAGAGCTTTGTGTCGTTATCGGGTCCGCATATGCGCCCGCCAAAGGTCACGTCGTCATTCTTGGTCGATCGTCCGGCCTGTCCGGTGAGGCCCGTTACAACGAAGCAACGCTCAAAGTCCGGATGGTTCCATAAACCACACACCAGAATCGCCTCAGGCGCCCGGTGATGGGCTCGTATAGGCGGATGCGCGTGGTGGATCAAGAACAGAACAGCGCCAATGCGTGCTGTTTTACAAACAAAAGCCCGCCGCACGGATGTTGTGCGACGGGCAATCTGTCAAAGACGTCTGCTTTATGAAGCTGCGTTAAAAATAAAGCGCAGTGTCACAGGGAGCGTGCGTGTGATGTCGGAAAGACTGGCAAGCTCCATCAACGTATCAATGCCCGCATCAATGCCTGCTTCTTCGGTCGAAACGAACAGCATAGAGTTGGACGTGACCAGCACCTGATCTTCGGCTGTACGCATAATGAACATGTCCAGATAAACGGGAATGTCATTGCCCAGAAGGGTCAGATCGCCTTCGACTTCGGTGATCATATGTTCACCAACGCCAAGCGCGTTCATCGCTTCCGTATCCACGGATGCCGTCAGCTGCGCGGATGTCTCGTCAGCCAAAACAAATTCGCCGATCCGCTCGTTGCGCACGTCGATATTGGTTTGGATGCTGGCCAGATCAAGCTGAACATTGACCGTGCCGTCATCCGCGACAGTGCCGGACGTGACGTTCAACGTATGGGCCTCACCGATGGAATTGCTTTTCACAGAACCAAATCCAACGACAGAAGCGCCGCTATCCATGGTCCAAGTTTCAGCCGCCGCAGTTGTTGCCATAAAAAGGCTTGCGATGGCTGTGTTTAATAGAATTTTTTTCATCATAACATGACTCACTTTTTGCTCGATTAACTCAAATTGACTCGTAGAAACGTACTCGAATTAGTTTGAATTAGTTGGGCATCAGGGATGATAGCTATGACTATTCGTGCTGCTGTAATTAAAACCGCGATATGTGTTTTGTTTACAATAGCTTATTGCCGCGACGTATACGTCGCGTTCCGAAATTCAAACATTTCGATATTAAAACGGCGTTAACCTTTTTTAATATGCGCGTCCCAAAGATCAGGACGGCGATCTTGCGTAATCTGTTCGGATTGCTCTTTGCGCCATGCGTTAATCTTTGCATGGTTTCCAGACAACAATACGTCCGGAATTGCATGGCCCTGCCATTCGGCGGGTTTTGTATATTGCGGATGCTCAAGCAAGCCATTGGAAAAGCTTTCTTCTTCGGTCGATGCCATGTTCCCCAAAACGCCGGGCAACAGCCGCACCGTTGCGTCAATCATCGCCTGTGCCGCTAATTCGCCGCCAGTCATCACAAAATCCCCAAGGCTGACTTCGATGATATTGTAATGCTTCAAAACACGTTCATCCACGCCTTCAAACCGACCACACAACAGCGTCACACCATCCGCTTTTGACAGGTCACGCATCAATGCTTGATCCATCTGGCGGCCACGGGGGCTGAGGTAAATCAACGGCATCACGCCTTTCGCAGACGCCCTCGCATCCGTGATCGCGGCCTCTAGCACATCCGCCCGCAGCACCATGCCAGCGCCACCGCCAGCAGGGGTATCATCAACATTGCGGTGCTTGCCGATCCCGTAATCGCGCAGGTCGTAGGTTTCGATCTGCCACAAGCCGTCCTGCAAGGCGCGGCCTGTCAGGCTTTCACCTAGCACGCCGGGAAACGCCTGCGGGAATAGCGTCAAGATCTGCGCCCGCCATGCGCCAGCCAGATCAGGCGTATCGGTCATCAATTCACGCGGCTTGAGCGTCGGGCGAATAGTTTTGCGGCCAAGCGCACGGGTGCCACTGCCACCATGAGACTTTGTCGCTTTGGATTTGGGTGCTTCTGTCATGAGCGCGGGTTTAGGCCGTTGCTGCGCGAAACGCTAGACCTTACGCCAGTGGCCCAGCTTGACCGCTTCGGCCATCTGTTCTTTTTGCGCGGCGAGCTGATCGTCAGGGGCATCGGTGCGGTTCATCGCGAGAAATTGTCCCCAAAGATGCGGCTCTGCGCCCTTTGCGCCAATCCCAACAGGCAACAAAGCGTTGTGCACATTTTCAGGCAGCGGCATTTGATCCACCAAAGCAGCACCGGGCCCAGCTGGGTTTTGCAGCGCATGATCCAACGGCAGGAACAGTAAATCCAACGGCGCGATAGCCTCGGCGATGTCTTGCAGGATCGCGTCAAAATCGGTGGCGCCGCGATAGGTCTCTGCGAATTCTTCGGGCGTCAGGATGATACGGCTGCGGCGCAAGACGTGGCGATAGGCGCTGAACAACCATTCATCCGCGTCGCGTGTCGTCATAATGACGCGGATTTGTGCCGCCGGAAAACGTTCTTGCAGGTAGCCCGCGAGATAGCTGATCAGGGTCGGGGCCGCGCTATAATCCGTCACAGGGCCATGGCCTGGAATTTCACCGCAAAACATTTCACTACTAATCAGTAAGTTGCGGCCCGTTGGTACGGGTTCTTGCGCAAAACCTGCGTCAAGTTCGCCAATCAATTCGGTCAAATCAAACGGGTTTTGCGTCATGGCATAACGGGTGCAAAGCCGTGCGACAGGTTTGAAATGACGGGTCAGGCGGATCGCCAAATGGGGCGCAAGCGCGTCTCGGTTCAGCCATAGGAAATGCTGCATCGAACTGGTGCCAGTCCGATGAAATCCAGGGTGAAGCAAAATTTGTTGCTGCTCGGCCATGCCACGATTTTCCTAAGCGCATTTTGGGAGAGTATGACCCTGAACGTGGGCTTTGGTAAAGGTGGCCTGTGCACCTTTGAGGTATTGCGCCGCTATCCGCGTCGCGCAAACGGGGGGCCAGCCCCCCGTACCCCCCGGGATTTAGAAAAAGTCAAAGAAGCAAAGATGGGCTTAGTCGGTTGTGTTGAAAAGCCCATCAGGCGGGTCAGCGACAATTTTGCGGGATTTAAGGTCTACAGTCGGCACTGCAGCTTGGGTAAATGGCAGAAAAATCGTTTCAGGCGAGGTTGGTGGCGTGATTTCCAACAGGTCGCCCGCACCATGGTCGATGACGTTTTTGACGACGCCAAGTGTGGTGCCGCCGGTGTCAATAACGGTCAGGCCGATCAGGTCAGCGTAGTAATATTCGTCGTCTTCAATCGGAGGCATCGCGCTGCGTTCAGCGTAAAGGGCCGTGTTGCGGATCGCGTCTGCGTCCTCTTTTGTCGTGATACCAGAGATTTTTGCGGAGAAACCGTTTTTCATCTGACCCGTCAGAACGACCTGCGTAAAGACACGCCCATCCTCGGTATAAAGCGGGGTGTAGTCAGCGATTGCAGCCGGATCGGCGCAAAACGATTTCAAGCGAACCTCGCCTTTGACGCCAAAAGAGCCGCCAAGCGATCCTACGATCACGCGTGTGTCTGTCATCAGATCAAACTCCTTTGCGAAAGGCCGCATCGGCCTTTGGAAAAAGAGCGTCCGGGCAGCGTAGCGCCGCCCGGACAGCGTGAGTAATTACTCTGCTGCTGCTTCTTCAGCTGGGGCTGCTGCGGCTTCGGCTGCGTCTGCAACTTTTTGTGCTTTTTCTTCAGCACGTGCCTGAGCGGCTTTGCCTGGTGTACCCTTTTTAGGGTTCGCGCGGTCTTTCTTCGGCAGTTCACCAGCAGCTTCGAGCATGCGGGATACGCGGTCAGTGACCTGAGCGCCTTCGCCCAACCAGTATTTCACGCGCTCGATGTCCATTTTCACGCGATCTTCGGAATCTTTTGGCAGCATTGGGTTATATGTGCCGAGTTTCTCGATGAAACGACCGTCGCGTGGCATGCGGCTGTCAGCTGCTACGATGGAATAGTGAGGGCGCTTTTTAGAGCCGCCACGTGCGAGACGAATTTTCATAGCCATGGTGTTAGTCCTTTGATTTCAGTCTATTAGGATTGATGTTGTTTATGGTGTTGGATGACTTCCTGAATAATAAAATTCAGGAATTTCTTGGCGAATTCCGGGTCGAGATCGGCCCGTTCTGCAAGGTTGGTCAGACGCGCGATTTGCTTTTCTTCGCGGTCCGGATCGGAGGGGGGCAGGGCGTGCTCTGCTTTGAGAACACCCACGGCCTGCGTGTGTTTGAACCGCTCGCCCAGCGTATAGACAAGGATCGCGTCAAGCCGGTCGATGCTTTCGCGGTGGCCTTTGAGGACGTCGGCGGCGCGTGTGGTTGTATCGGTCATAAGGCCCCCAAAATCGACATGTGATTTGCGTGCACAATGCGTGCACAACCCGTGCACAGCCTGTGTCGTGTTTGCTGCTGCTGTGTCATAGGCGCTGCCCTTCTGGATCAGGGTGGCGGTAGACCAAGCATGCGCCGTAGGCGGCAGGGGCGGGTGCATTGATATCGAGTTTCGCACCCAATTTCTGGGCCAACGCGATGGAGCGCACATTTTCCGGCGCGATGTAGGACACGGCCGTGCGCCAGTTCAGCGCGTCGAATGCGTGGGCAATGGCCGCTTTGGTCGCCTCGTAAGCGATTCCTGTGCCTTCGACTTTGGGGTCGAGGACCATGTAGCCGATTTCGGTTTCTGGCCAATCTTCGGGTGTCCAAGGACCAACGAGTGCGACCGCATCGTTGTCGCCACGGATCGTGACGGCCCACATGCCGTAGCCCATCATTTCCCAGTGACCGAGTTCGGCCGCAAATGCGCGCCATGCTTCACCGACGGTGAATGGCCCGTTTGTGCCGTGCGACCGATCGGACGTCATGAATGCGCGGTACGCACCGTAGTCGCCGGGTTCGGGACGGCGCAAGATCAGGCGCTCTGTCTGTAAAGTCATTTCCATCGGCTTATTTCTTTTTCCCGAAACCGGACAGACCGGGGGGCAGGCCCATGCCGCCGCCAAGACCTGGCATGCCTTTTGGCATCTGGCCTTGCAGGGCTTTGGCCGCTGCTTCCATCGCTGCAGGGTCGTTCATGTCGGGCATACCGTCTGCGCCAGCGCCGGGCATACCGCCTTTGCCGAACATGCCTTTCATGGCTTGTTTCAGCATGCCGCCTTTGCCCATTTTGCCCATCTTTTTCATCATATCAGCCATTTGACGGTGCTGTTTGATGAGTTTGTTCAACTCGGACACTTCCAGACCTGCGCCTTTTGCAATCCGCTTTTTACGGGATGCGGCGAGCAGGGCAGGGTTGGCGCGTTCTTTTTTGGTCATGGACCCGATCAGTGCGATCTGGCGCTTCAGGATGCTGTCGTCGATGCCAGCTTTGTCCATCTGGCCCTTCATTTTGCCCATGCCGGGCATCATGCCCATCATACCTTCCATGCCGCCCATTTTCATCATCTGCTCAAGCTGCATCTTGAGGTCGTTCATGTTGAACGCGCCCTTTTGGAAGCGCTTCATCATGCGTTCGGCTTGTTCGGCCTCGATGGTTTCTTGGGCCTTTTCAACAAGAGCAACAATGTCGCCCATGCCAAGGATACGGCCAGCGACGCGGGATGGTTCGAAGGTTTCAATCGCGTCCAGTTTTTCGCCAAGACCGACAAAGCGGATCGGCTTGCCGGTGATCGCGCGCATCGACAGCGCCGCACCACCGCGACCGTCGCCGTCCATCCGTGTCAGGACAACGCCAGTGACGCCGATTTTGTCGTCGAATTCTTGCGCCACGTTCACCGCGTCTTGACCTGTCAGGCCATCAACGACGAGCAGCGTTTCGCGTGGCTGTGCCACATCGCGCACGGCTGCGGCCTGTGCGATCAGTTCGGCGTCGATGTGCAAACGGCCAGCGGTATCAAGCATATAGACGTCGTAGCCGCCAAGCGATGCTTGGGTCTTTGCGCGTTTCGCAATCGCGACGGGATCTTCGCCTTTGACGATCGGCAGCGTATCCACGCCGATCTGCTTGCCCAAAATTGCAAGCTGTTCCATCGCGGCAGGACGGTTGGTGTCGAGTGACGCCATCAGCACGCGCTTGCCTTCGCGTTCTTTCAAACGCTTTGCCAATTTCGCGGTGGTTGTGGTTTTACCAGAGCCTTGCAGACCAACCATCAGAATCGGGGCAGGCGGGTTGTCGATTTTCAGCGCACCCGGATCGGTGTCGCCTGCCAGAACATGTTCCAGCTCGTCGTGGACGATTTTAACGACTTGTTGGCCCGGTGTGATGGATTTGGTGACGGCTTGGCCAGTTGCCTTTGCCTCTACCGCTTTGACGAAGTCGCGGGCGACGGGCAGGGAAACGTCGGCTTCAAGCAGGGCTATGCGGACTTCGCGGAGGGCTGTTTTTACGTCGTCTTCGGACAAAGCCCCTTGTTTGGTGAGCTTGTCGAAGACGCCGCCGAGGCGTTCTGATAGGTTCTCAAACATGGCCCAAAGCCCTTAAGTTAATTGCATGTCATCCCAATATTGGAACGAAACGCTGAATGCAGTAGCGCCCCCACGGGCGTGACACGCTGGTGGGGGGCGATCCCCAAAAAAGGGGACCGGAAGTCTGTTGCTTCCGGAGTTGCAACGCGAATTAGACGGTGTGGGGCGTTGAGTCAAGTGTCAGCTGCGTGGTGATCTGGGGGCAGGTGGACTGCCGCGTGATCGTGCTGTTTTTGCGTACATTATATATAGCCGATTTCTACGCGGTTTTCGTGGTCTGAATGCTGTGGATTTTAGTCACGTTTTGGGGGCTTTGCGTATCGGGGTGCGACCTTGCATTGACGAACTTATCTCTCCATTCTAGGCACATGCTGTTGATATACGCACAGGGTTGATCATGGACAATTGGGACGAAATCAGAACCGCTTATCAGGTGGCTCGCAAGGGCACGGTAAGTGGGGCGGCGGATGTGTTGGGCGTGCATCATGCGACTGTTATCCGCCATATTGATGCGCTTGAGCAGCGGCTCGGCGTGAAATTGTTCCAACGTCATGCGCGTGGATATGCGGCGACCGAGGCGGGCGTCGATCTGTTGCAGGTTGCCAAGGCCACGGACGACCAGTTTTCGCAGCTTGCGAGCCGGATCAAGGGGTTTGGCGAAACGGTGAGCGGGGAGCTTGTTGTGACATCGCTATTGAGCGTGTCGCAGATGCTGGCCCCGATGCTGACCGCGTTCCAGACGGTGCATCCCGATGTGCGGATTAGGTTTCTGACGGGCGAGCGGCTGTTTCGGTTGGAATATGGCGAGGCGCATGTCGCCATTCGTGCGGGTGCGGCGCCGGATCAACCCGACAATGTCGTGCAACCTTTGATGGATACGGATGTCGAACTGGTTGCGTCGGACACTTATATAGAACGCTACGGGCTGCCAGAGAATATCGCGGCGTTTAAGGATCACCGCTTTGTTGGGTATGATAACCCTGCGCATCGTGCGCCGTTTTCGCGTTGGCTGGCCGAGACGGTTCCTGATGCGAATTACGTGTATCGGGCCACGGACGAGCGGGCGTTGCTGGACGGGATTCTGGCTGGGGCTGGCATTGGCTTTGTTCTTAGCGCGACATTGAGCCGTTATCCGACGTTGACCCCCGTAATACCGTCACAGCCTGAATGGGCGTCCAAGTTGTGGCTAGTTACACATGTCGATCTGCACAGAACAACAAAGGTCCAAGCATTCCTGTCGTTCGTCAAAGACTACGCTAAAACATGGGACGCATAGCCAATCCCGGTGTTGCGGGTCATCTGGCAATGCTTGCGTTTTCGGTTCTCGTTGCAGGATCATTTGCGTTAGGCGCCTTGGTCGCGAACGAGATTTCACCGATGGCGCTAAATGCGCTGCGGTTCTGGGTCGCGTCAGGCATCGTCGGCGCGATTGCGTTTGGGACGGGCGCGATCAAGCACGGCGACTTTAGCGCGCCTTGGCGGTATCTGGTTCTAGCGGTTGTTTTCACGATCTACTTTGTCTTGATGTTCGAGGGCTTGAAAACGGCCCCGTCGGTCAGCGCTGCTGCGATATTTACCCTGACCCCGATCCTAACAGCGGTGTTCGGGTATATCCTGCTGCGCCAAGTCACGACGTCGCGCATGGTTCTGGCACTCAGCATTGGCGCGTTGGGCGCGGTTTGGGTGATTTTCAGGGCTGATGTGTCCGCCATGCTGGGGTTCGATATCGGGCGCGGCGAAGTGGTCTATTTCTCGGGCTGCGTATCCCACGCGATCTACACGCCAATGGTGCGCAAACTCAACCGAGGCGAGACGGCGTTGTCGTTCACGTTTGGCACATTGGTTGCAGGGGCAATCATCCTGACGGTGTTGGGATTGCCGGATATTATCGCGACGGACTGGACCGGCTTGCGGCCATTGGTCTGGGTGACGATCATCTACGTCGCGGTCTTTGCGTCGGCGCTGACATTCACGCTGCTGCAATTTGCGTCGCTACGCCTGCCAAGCGCCAAAGTCATGGCTTACACCTATCTGACCCCAACGTGGGTGATGGTTTGGGAGGTCGGTTTGGGCAACGGTCTGCCGCCCGCGATGGTGTTTGTCGGGATCGGGCTGACGATTGTGGCGTTGTTGTTATTGCTCAGAGAGTAGAGGCGATAGCTCTGTCGCCAAGAACCGTTCGAATGCGTCCAGATCTAACCCGCCCATTTGCCCAAAGCCCTGCATCCATGTGCTGGCTTCGCGCAGTTGGTCGGGTTCGAGTTTGCACCATTTCACCCGTCCACGTTTCTCTTGGCTAATTAGGCCAGCTGCGGTGAGCACGCCGAGGTGTTTTGATATTGACGCAAGCGAGGTCTCGAATGGCTCTGCCACGTCCGTGACGGCCATGTCGTCTTCGAGAAGCATCGACAAGATCGCCCTGCGGGTGGGGTCGGCGAGGGCTGCAAAGATGATGTCGAGCGGTTGTGTCATGTCCACCGTTTAACCTGCATTCAACGCCTGTGCCAGCAAAGATCAACCGATTGGTTGAATGTTGTAGTAGTGGTTTTCGGACGTGTCTGGCGGCACATGCACGGAAAAGGTGCCGCGTAAGTCCTTGAAACTACAGGATTACAAGGGTGTTCACATCCTGTTGACTCTTAATCGCCCCCAGCCTAGACCATCGACAACATCTGAGGGGGCAGTTCCTTGTCCAATGAACCTGATCACGCGACCCGATTGAAGGCCCTAGAGGCGAAGATTGATGCGCTGAAGTCCGGTCCAGAGATCAAGGACCACTCTGAGGAACACCACTCGCAAGCCCAGATGGCCTGGCGGATGGTGATCGAATTAGTAGCCGGTCTCGGGATCGGTTTCGGCATCGGATACGGACTGGATAGTCTGTTCGGGACACTCCCGATATTTCTGGTGATTTTTATATTCTTGGGCTTCGCTGCCGGTGTGAACACCATGCTGCGGTCCGCTAAAGAAATGCAGCGCAAGCAGCTAGATGCTGCAAACGAAGAGGATGATCAACGTGGCGACTGATGTACAATCTGAAGGCGGTCTCGCCTTTCACCCACTAGATCAGTTTATCGTTAAGCCATTGTTTGGTGACGGCCCTGTTGGCATGTTCACTGTAACAAACGCGACGCTTTGGATGGCGATTGCCATTCTGACAATCATCGCGGTGTTTGTTCTGGGTTCAAAAGGGCGGGCGATCGTTCCAACCCGTGTCCAGTCTGTCGCAGAGCTGATGTATAGCTTTGTTTACAAGATGGTCGAAGATGTGACTGGTAAAGACGGGGTGAAATATTTCCCTTATATCATGACGCTTTTCGTGTTCATCTTGTTCGCCAACTACTTGGCGCTGCTGCCGATGTCGTTTTCAACCACGTCCCATATCGGTGTGACAGCCATTCTGGGTTTTGGTGTGTTCTTTGCGATCACAGCACTTGGTTTCATCCTGCACGGCGCATCGTTCCTTGGTCTGTTTTGGATGAAAGACGCGCCATTGTTCTTGCGTCCTATCATCGCGGTTATCGAAGTCATCTCGTACTTTGTGCGCCCCGTGAGCCACTCTATTCGTTTGGCGGGTAACATCCTTGCCGGTCACGCTGTTCTGAAGGTTTTCGCAACCTTTGCTGCTGTGACCCTCGTGAGCCCGCTTTCTGTCCTAGGCGTTGTTGCCATCTACGGTCTCGAAGTGATCGTTGCTGGCATCCAAGCCTATGTTTTCACAATTCTGACCTGCGTGTATCTGAAGGATGCGTTGCACCCCGCACACTAAGGTCCGTCACCCCACGACAATCATTCAAAATTCCATCGTAAGGAGAATATCATGGAAGGCGAACTCGCACACATCGGCGCTGGCCTCGCAGCAATCGGTTCCGGCATCGCAGCTGTCGGTGTTGGTAACGTTGCAAGCAACTACCTCGCAGGCGCATTGCGCAACCCATCCGCAGCTGCATCGCAGACTGCAACACTGTTCATCGGTCTCGCATTCGCAGAAGCTCTTGGGATCTTCGCATTCCTCGTAGCATTGCTGCTGATGTTTGCTGTCTAAGACAACCGATCTATCCTTACGGCTGGCTGGCGTGATACGTCGCGCCAGCCGGTAACTTAACAGGACTTCGGGGGCCAAAATGGCAACAGAGACAGTTGAACACGCAGCAAGCGCCTGTGTTGGCCCATCGGGCAGCGCCATTGGGATGCCACAGCTTTGTGCTGACTGGATTCCGAACCAAATTTTCTGGCTGTTGGTCACACTTGCTGTGATCTTCTTTGTCTTGTCGCGCGTCGCATTGCCACGGATCGCATCCGTATTGGCAGAGCGGTCAGGGACAATCACAAACGATATCGCTGCCGCTGAAGATCTGAAGCTGAAAGCCCAAGCGGCTGAAGCTGCATATGAAAAAGCACTGGCAGACGCCCGCACTGAAGCTGCAAAGATTGTAGCCGAAGCAAAGGCTGAAATTCAGACTGAACTGGATGCTGAGTTGGCGAAAGCTGACAAGGTTATTTCGGAGAAGACTGCTGAAAGCGAAGTTGCTATTGCCGAAATCCGCGACGGTGCTGTCAAAAGCGTTTCCGACGTGGCCAAGGATACTGCTGGCGAAATCGTTGCTGCATTCGGTGGCAAGGCTGACGCGAAAACCGTCACAGCCGCTGTCACTGCACGGATGAAAGGGTAAGCTATGAAACTTCTTATGACTGCCCTTTTGGCCGTAATCGCATCACCAGCTTTGGCTGCAAGCGGTCCGTTTGTATCGCTGGCCAACACTGACTTCATCGTGCTGATCTCGTTCCTGATTTTCGTCGGTATCTTGGTTTACCTCAAGGTTCCGGGCAAAATCGGTGAAATGCTGGACGCCCGCGCTGTTGGGATCAAATCCGAGTTGGATGAAGCCCGCGCATTGCGTGAAGAAGCCAAGACGCTGTTGGCCTCTTACGAGCGTAAACAAAAAGAAGTCCAAGAGCAGGCTGACCGTATCGTCGCCTCTGCCAAGGACGAAGCTGCGAAAGCTGCTGCAACTGCTAAAGAAGATATTGTTTCCTCTGTTGCCCGCCGTCTGGCTGGTGCTGAAGAGCAAATCGCTGCGGCACAAGCGGCTGCCATCAAAGACATTCGCAACCAAGCTGTGACTGTTGCGATTGGTGCGGCAAAAGACATCATCGCCAAGCAAGCCGATGCGAAAAGCACCGATGCTTTGATCGACGATGCGATCGCACAAGTGGGTGCAAAACTGCACTAAGCTTTCGATCTACTGAATTTGGAAAACCCGATTGCTGAAAAGCAGTCGGGTTTTTTGTTTGCGTTGCGGCTTTGTGACGACGTTTAACGCTTTGCTTCGTGCTCGAACCGCTTTTTCGCGAAAATCTCGTTGCGATCCGCTTTTTGCTGATCGCTGAGTGCGGATTCGACGTAGTCCATATGCGCGGCCACGGCAGCGCGTGATCCGGCGGGGTTGCGGGCTTGAAGCGCCTCGTTGATGGCGCGGTGTTGTCCTAGCAGGTGGTCGCGGGTCATGCGTTGTTTGAACATGATGGACCTGTTGTAGAACACGCCTTCTTGCAGCAGATCATACATCGACCGCATCATATGCAGCATGATGATGTTGTGACTGGCCTCGATGATCGCAAGGTGGAAATCCGCGTCGAGTTGCGCCTCGTCTGCTGGATTTCGTTTCTGATGCGCCGTTTCCATTTTCTGAAAGATGCTGTCGATCACGGCCAAATCTGTGTCAGACCCAAGGTGAGCGGCGCGTTCGGCGGCGAGACCTTCCATGTCGCGGCGGAAACTGATGTAGTCAAACACCGCCTCGTCATGCGTCGCGAACAACGTCACGAGGGCAGGGGCGAAGGCAGAGCCAAGCACGTCAGCCACAAACACGCCTGCGCCCGCTTTGGAGATCAGCAAACCGCGATCTTGCAGTTCGGCCAATGCTTCGCGCAGGGACGGACGCGACACGCCCATCCGTTCGGACAATTCGCGCTCTGATGGTAACCGTTCGCCCGGGCGCAAGATGCCGCGCAGAATCAGCCCTTCGACTTGGCGCACGACGCCTTTGGACAGCTTTTCCTGATGGATGGGTTCAAACGGCATGATGTTCCTTAATATTGGTCAGATTATATGACCGCTGTCAGGCGATCACAAACAAAAAGGGGCCGCCCGCATGGGCAGCCCCGATCTGAAACATGTAGTGGTGTGTTTAGTTAGGTGTGATGACGATCTCAACACGACGGTTTTGCGCACGACCGTTGGCATTGAGGTTAGATGCAACTGGTGCATCTTCGCCGCGACCGATGGAGCGTAGACGTGTCGCAGAAACGCCAGCGTTGATCAGAACGGATGTTACAGCCTGCGCACGACGTTGGGACAGGTCAAAGTTGTAGGCCGCATCACCGACGTTATCGGTGTGACCGATGACGTTGATCGTGGAGGCCGGGTTGTTGTTCAAGGACCGCGCCACGGCGAACAGGTCGCCTTGGGATGCGCCTGAAACAGTTGCGCTGTCAGTTGCGAACAGGACGTTGTTCGGCAAGCTGATTGTCAGGTTACTACCGTTGTTCACGATGCCAACGTTGCTACCCAAGGACTGGCGCAGTTCTTCTTCTTGGTTATCAAGGTAAGACCCGATGCCGCCGCCTGCAGTTGCACCCAAAAGTGCGCCAACAGCTGCACGTTGACCACGTTCGCTACGGCTGTCTGCTGTCGCTGCACCAAGGATCGCGCCGCCGAGTGCGCCAATAGCTGCGCCGCTGCGTGTGTTTGCGTTGTCGTTAGGGCCGCCTGTACCGGAACAAGCCGTCACTGCAATCAGGGACGTTGCCGCGAAAATCATAGGAAGTTTGGAAAAGGTCATGTGTTCAGTCCAGTTATGAGCGCACCGAAGTGCAGTTGCTACCTAATCTATGCCGTAAAGGCTGGCGTTATCCAATAACGAACAACTTGATAGCAGATTTCCGCCTGTTTTATATGGGGCTATCCAGCGTCTTGACGGGCGGTTTCCCACGCGAGCATCGCGCGTTTGCGGTCTAAACCCCAGTGATAGCCACCTAATTCGCCGGATTTTCGCAATGCGCGGTGGCAGGGAATCAGCCACGACACCGGATTGCGACCCACGGCAGTCCCGACGGCGCGCACCGCTTTGGGCGATCCGATAGCGCCCGCGATTTCGGAATAGGTGGTGACGGTGCCTGTGGGAATTTGCAGTAAGGCCTCCCAGACTTTGATCTGGAACGGGGCGCCGATCAGGTGCAGCGGCGTTGATTGATCGGTGAGGTCGAATGCGGCTGTGACCCAAGGCCGAAGATGCGCGGGGTTCTCGACGAAAGTGGCGTTGGGCCAGCGCGATTGCAGGTCGGTGAATGTGGCCGGATCGCCAGTGGTGTCGGCAAAGGCTGCGCCGCAGATACCCTTGTCGGTGCTCATGATCAATGTCGGTCCGAATGGACTGTCGAACCAACCGTAGTTGATGTTCAGGCCTGTGCCGCCTTTGGCAAACTCACCGGGGCTCATGGCTTCCCATGTCAGGAACATGTCGTGCAAGCGGCCAGAGCCGGACAAGCCCACAGCATCTGCCGTCGCAAGCGTGGTGAAGCGGTCCCGCAAAAGGGTTTTCGCATGCCCAAGTGCCAGATACTGCTGATACCGTTTCGGCGACACACCAACCCATTGCGAGAACAGGCGTTGAAAATGCGCGGGTGACATCTGCATACGCCCCGCCAAAGCGTCCAGCGTCAACGGCGTCGCTGCCGCATCAATCAGCGCAATCGCGCGGGCCATCACGGCGTAATGATATGTGTTTTCAGTCATGCAGTGACATTACCGGATTTCACGCAGCTTAGGCGACCCGCTTGTTGCGGTTTGTGATGGGGGGCGGCATACCAGCGTTATGGCTAAACAACTTGACTACCACACCATCCGCGAGATTTTCACGCGCTTTCACGAGGCTGAGGCAGAACCGAAAGGCGAGCTGGAACATGTGAATGTCTATACGCTTGTGGTCGCGGTGGCCCTGTCGGCGCAAGCCACAGATGCTGGGGTGAACAAGGCGACGCGCGGGCTGTTTGCGATTGCAGATACGCCACAAAAGATGCTCGACCTCGGGCTGGATGCTGTCACGGACCATATCAAAACGATTGGTCTGTACCGCAACAAAGCCAAGAACGTCATGAAGATGAGCCAGATGTTGGTCGATGAATACGGTGGCGAAGTCCCCAATTCACGCGCCGCGCTGCAATCATTGCCGGGTGTGGGGCGCAAGACGGCTAACGTTGTTTTGAACATGTGGTGGGGCCAACCTGCACAGGCCGTTGATACGCATATTTTCCGCGTCGGGAACCGTTCGGGCATCGCGCCGGGCAAGGATGTGGATGCTGTTGAACGCGCCGTTGAAGATCATATTCCGGCGGATTTTCAGCTACATGCTCACCACTGGCTAATCTTGCACGGGCGCTATACATGCGTGGCCAGAAAACCTAAATGCGCGGCCTGTTTGATCCGCGATCTCTGTATGTTTGAGGATAAAAACCTATGAGTGCTTATGATGTGATCGGGATTGGTAACGCGATTGTGGATGTGATCGCCCACGCTGATGATACATTTCTGGATCACATGGGGATCGAAAAAGGCATCATGCAACTGATCGAGCGTGATCGGGCCGAAGTGCTGTATGCCGCGATGTCCGATCGCACGCAAACACCGGGCGGGTCCGTTGCGAACACGATTGCAGGCATCGGTGCCTTGGGCCTGTCCACGGCGTTCATCGGCAAGGTGAAGAACGACGCGCTGGGGCAGTTTTACGCGCAAGGCATGTCTGACGCGGGCACTGCATTTCCGAATGTACCCGTGCCTGATGCGGATGCGCCCACGTCGCGGTCAATGATCTTTGTCTCGCCTGACGGTGAACGGTCGATGAATACCTACCTTGGGGCTGGTGCTGATATCAGCAGCGCTGACGTTGACGCGACCGTATTTGAGGGGGGTAAAATCCTGTTCCTCGAAGGGTATCTGTTCGACAAAGACGAGGGCAAAACGGCTTTTGCTGAAGCTGCCGCACAGATGAAAACGGCAGGTGGGCGGACCGGGATCACCTTGTCCGATCCGTTTTGCGCGGATCGGCATCGGGATGATTTCTTGCAGCTGATCACTGAGAATATGGATTTTGCAATCGGCAACGATGCGGAGTGGTTGACACTATACGAGACCGAAGACCTCGAAGCGGCGCTTGAAAAAGCGGCAAGCGTTTGTGACATCGTGGTGTGTACCCGCTCTGGAAATCCAGTTGTGGTGCGGCAAGGGGCCACGCGATTTGAGATTCCAGTGACGGCCGTGACACCTGTCGATGCGACTGGTGCTGGCGATCAATTCGCGGCTGGTTTCTTGTTTGGCATGGCCACTGGGCGGGCCCTGGACGTTTGCGGCGCGATGGGCGTGATGGCTGCCAGCGAAGTCATCGGCCACGTTGGGCCGCGCCCAAAGGCGAACATCGGTGTGATGCTCAAGTCAGCTGGGCTGCTTTGATCCACATCTGATCTAGACGGTCTGTGACGGCGCGACCTAAATAACGTTGCAGCACGGCGCCTCTAAGCTTCTTTGACTTCTTCCAAATCCTGGGGGGAGTCGCCTTGGCGACGGGGGGCTAGCCCCCCAACCCGCTCGCAGCATGCGCAATCGCGTACCGCTTAGTCCCCAAGTTTCGCGTGAACTTCGTGCAGGTCAATTTCGCCAATGGGCATTTTGTTGGCCGGATTTGCGAAATCGTATTTGAACAACTCGAAATCTTTTTTGTAGATTTCATAGACCAAATGCATCGACAGATCGTCAAAGTAGTCTTCGACCGGATGCGCTCGTTTCGGCCCGTGTCCTTCGCTTTCGTTGAAGCGCGGGATGGCGTTGATATCGACCGGGGTTGGCGTTTGAATATGGTCGAGGACGTCTTGCATGCCCTCGTTGAACTTTTCCGTCCAGATGATTTTGTCGTATTGTCCGCCGTTCACGATGAAGGTCGACACGTGGCCGGACATGGCTGACCAGTGGATGTCAGGTTCCATCGGGCGCCGCCAGCGGATGGTGTCACGCGCAAACAGCAGGAAGCGGCGGAATGATTGGATCTGGTCGAACTGGAAACCGTCGTCAGGGCTGCCGACTTCAATGCCGTATTTCTGGATCAAGAGCGGCACAAGATTGCCGCGGTAGTATTTACCGTTGCGTTGGATGCCGCAGATTTTGTCAAAGAACGACGACAGGATGCGCGTATACGGGTTGCGTACGCAGGTGAACGCGTAGCTGCTGTGGTTTTGCACATTGTTGGTGATCGGCGCGTGGCTATGATCGAGCGCCCATTTGTGCATACCGTCTTTGGCATCGTGAATGTCGCCCTCAAAGAATTTGCCTTGATCGGAGTAATACATAATCTGACCAATGGTCGAGCAGGCGCATTTCGGCACAACCCGATACACCACACTTTCGCTTTCCGTCATCCAAACGCCGGGAAATCCCATAAAAGTACTACTCCACTTGCGGCGAAAATACCGCCTTATTACACACTGCTTAATCTCTGGACGTTAAAAAGCAAAGAAGGTCTGTAACTTCAATGTCCATTACATGTATGAAGTCTTAACTAACACTTTACTGTGGCGATATAAGATCACTAAATGGCAAAAATTGCGTTCATATTGTTATGTCACAAGGACCCGGATGCCATAATTCGGCAGGCGGCCCAGTTAACAGCGGCGGGTGATTGTCTGGCAATCCACTTTGATGCGCGCGCGCCGAAAGCAGCGTTTGATCAAATCACGGGTGCTTTGGCGTCAAATCCCTCGGTTACTTTTGCCAAAAAGCGGATCAAATGTGGCTGGGGCGCATGGAGCCTTGTGCAAGCCACGTTAAATGCGGTTGAAGCAGCGGTAGAGGCATTCCCGCAAGCGTCGCATTTCTACATGGTGTCTGGCGACTGCATGCCGGTGAAGTCTGCTGATTATCTGCATGACTTTCTAGACGGTGACGATGTCGATTATGTTGAGAGTTTTGACTATTTTGAGAGCGATTGGATCAAGACGGGTTTTCGTGAAGAACGTTTGATCTATCGCCATTGGTTCAATGAACGGACCCAAAAGTGGTTGTTCTACACAAGTTTTAACCTGCAACGTCGGTTTAACATCACCCGCGAGGTTCCTGCTGACATTCAGATGATGATCGGCAGTCAGTGGTGGTGCCTGCGTCGTCGGACGATTGAAGCGTTGCTTGATATTGTCGCCAAGCGCCGCGATGTGATGAGTTTCTTTAAGACGACGTGGATTCCTGACGAGACATTTTTCCAGACATTGGTGCGTCATTTGGTGCCAAGCACCGAGATTAAATCGCGGACGCTGACGTTTTTGATGTTCACCGATTATGGCATGCCTGTGACGTTTTATAACGACCACTATGATCTGTTGCTGGGGCAGGATGCGTTGTTTGCGCGTAAAATCAGCCCCGAGGCGTTTGAGCTGAAAGAGCGGCTGGGCGAGTTGTTTGTCTCTGGGCGACGGGATTTTGTGATCTCGGACGAGGGGCGTAATCTGTTTGGCTTTTTGACAGGTCGCGGCCGTGTCGGGCGCAGATTTGGAACACGATTCTGGGAGCGCGAAGCATCGTTGGGCCGTGACCATGAACTGATGATCATTGCCTGCAAGAAGTGGCATGTCGCGAAACGGCTGGTGGCTGCGATCAAGGAAAAGACCGATATTCCGGCTATGGAATTCCTGTTTAACGAGGAAAGCAGTGAAATGCCCGACCTTGGTGGATTGGAAAATTCGGTGGTCAAAAGGGCACGGCACAGACGCGCGTTGATCCGGATGTTGTTTGATCATCACGAAAAAGACCGTTTGGTGATTTGTCTTGATCCCACAAACTTTGATTTGATCGAAGATTTTGTTGGTGATCGGGCGAAGGTGCGTGTGCTTGAGATTAACTGTGAATTCTCGGATGAATATCTTGAAGGACACGCGAAACGGGTCGGGCTTGCGTCGGATCACAGCCCTGCGGATACCATTGCGCGGCTGATCCCCACGATCCGGAACGACGTGAATTATGAGAGCGAACGCCTGCGCGACGCCGACTTTTCCCATTTTTATCGATTGCGCGAACGTGGCGATGTGGCGGAACAAACGGCGGTGTTGGCGCGGTTCTTGGGCATTGACGATGACACGGCCAAGGCGCTGGCAGAAACCCCATACTTATTTGTTGATTGAGGTGTCCCATGGACTTTGACTACGACGATCAGAACATTTTCGCGAAGATTTTGCGCGGGGAAATTCCGAACAAGACGGTGTTTGAGAATGATCATGCATTGGCGTTTGATGATCTATATCCGCAAGCACCCGTTCATGTGCTAGTGATCCCAAAGGGCCCGTATATGAGCCTAGATCATTTCGCCCGTGATGCCTCTGCCGAAGAACAAGTTGGTTTTATGGCCGCGATTTCAGAGGTTTGCGCGATGACTGGTGTTGATGCGGGGTTCCGCGCCGTTGCCAATACGCGCGAACACGGCGTTCAAGATGTGCCGCATTTTCATATGCACATCATCGGCGGCAAGGCTCTTGGGCGGATGTTGCCAGAATGAGTGCTACCGCACATTTTTGATTTGAGCAGGGGGCACGGTGACGTGTCCCTTTTGCGTTTGTGCGAAGCGAGATGTGCCTCCGGCGGGAGTTGTTTTGGCGAAATGAAGCGATTAGCGCCCAGATGTGAGCGCGAGAAAGACGTCTTCGAGATCGGATTGTTCGGTGCTGATGTCAGCGATTTTGATGTCGGCGTTGCGCAGAATGTCGAGGATCTGGTCTGCGCTGGTTTGCGCCGTGTGGTAGCTGAACGCGAGGGTGCCGTCGGTGCGGATTTGACCTGTGATCGTGTCGGGGAGCGCTGGAAGTGTGGCGTCGGTCGCGGGGCGCACGACCAAGGTTTTACTGTCGAGGCGGCCAAGAAGGTTCGCGGTGGTATCGCGCACGATCAGGTCGCCGTGGTTGATAATCGCGATTTCGTCACACATTTCTTGCGCTTCTTCCAAGTAGTGTGTGGTGAGGATGATTGTGGTGCCTTGCTCGTTCAGTTTACGCACGTTGGCCCAGAGCATGTTGCGCAATTCAATATCGACGCCTGCGGTTGGTTCATCCAGCACGAGGATATGCGGCGTATGCACCAGTGCTTTGCCCATCAGTAAGCGGCGGCGCATCCCGCCTGACAGCGAGCGTGCGTAGGCGTCTGCTTTGTCCGTCAGGCCGATGAAGTCGAGGATTTCGTCGGTTTTGCGTTTGGATTTTGGCACGCCGTAGAGACCTGCTTGGACGTCCAATGATCCGCGGGGCGTGAAGAACGCATCAAGGTGGGGTTCTTGTGGCATTATCCCGATGGATGCCCGCGATTGGCGCGGGTTTTCGTCTTGGTCAAAGCCCCAGATTTTCACGGTGCCCTCGGTTTTTGTCACGAGGCCAGCGAGGATGTTAATCAATGTTGATTTGCCTGCACCGTTCGGCCCAAGCAATCCAAAGACCGACCCGCGTTTGATGTTCAGATCAACGCCTTTCAGCGCGTCTTTTGCGGCGGATTTACCCGTTGCTGCATAGGTTTTGCGGAGCCCTGTGATTTCGATGGCGTTCTGGGTCATGCTGAATCTTTCATCTTGCGGAGGGCTCTGGCCATAGGCGTAACGCTGGGCTATCAAGACCCTTAGATAGTCGCAACCCACCAGCAATCAAGCAGGCCCTTTATGACCACACCCGCACCTGAGACCCGTATCGTATCTGACTGGCGTGTGTCCTGTGACGGTGGTGAAGCCGCATTGGGTCATCCGCGCGTTTGGCTGTCGATCCCGCACGACAAAGGTTTTGTCGAATGCGGGTATTGTGACGCGAAAATCGTCCATGAGGATTTTAAAGATATCGTAAAGTGAGGTGGCTGGTCCGGCTGATTGCTGGGCTGTGTTGCATTGTTATGCTTTACCTGTCCGCTGCGTTTATCGGTGCGTTTGTGCCGGGGCGCACGGCGTCGGTTGTGGTTGGCGATGATGTCACGATTAAACTCATTGCAGGCCCGATCCACTATGATCTTTTGTTGCCTGCGACGCCTGAAACACGGCAGGCATTCGGGTTTCTGAACGAGTTTGGCGTGCCCGTTGAGACGTCTGATTGGATCGTTGTCGGGTGGGGCAGTCAGGCGTTTTATACCGCGACTGGGGGATATCAGGACCTAGATATCGGTCCCATCTTTCGCGCGGTGACGGGTGATTCTGCGGTCTTTCGGTTTGATGCGATTTCTGCCGATTTGACGGGGTTCGGTGACGCGGTTCCGATGAGTAACGCCCAATATGCCCAGCTACGCGGTCAAATTCTGCAAGGCGTGATGCGCGATGAGACTGCTGGTGTGATGCCCGTTGCGGGGGCCGGATTTACCGCGACGGATGTTTTCCTAGAGGCGAGGGGACGGTTTTCGATCCTGCGGACTTGCAACGTGTGGATTGGTGAAGTCTTGCGCGGTGCTGGCGTGAAGATGGGTGCATGGACGCCGACGCCTTATGCCGTGACGCTTTCGCGCTGGTGGTTTGGTTAACGCGCAAACCCGCTGGCGAGTTGGGACAGAACATGGCAAAACCAACGCGAACACCTTGGGAGATATTCACATGAGCCAGCAATTCGGCAAAGGCTGCCATCTGCATTTGATCGACGGATCGGCGTTTATTTTCCGTGCCTACCATGCGCTGCCGCCGCTGACGCGCAAGTCAGACGGGCTGCCGATTGGGGCGGTGTCCGGTTTTGTGAATATGTTGCAACGCTATATTGAGGGTAATACTGGCCCCGATGCGGCCACCCATGTCGCTGTTATCTTTGATAAAGGTAGCCACACATTCCGCAACGACATGTATGACCAGTACAAAGCGAACCGCGATGCGATGCCCGAGGATTTGCGCCCGCAGATGCCGCTAACCCGCGAGGCGACACGGGCGTTTAATATTGCTTGCGAAGAGATCGAAGGGTTCGAGGCGGACGATATTATTGCGACGCTGTCCCATCAGGCCCGTGATGCGGGTGGGCGCGTGACGATTGTTTCGTCGGATAAGGATTTGATGCAGTTGGTTGGCGGCGGCGTGGAAATGCTTGACCCGATGAAGAACAAGCGGATTGACGATGAAGGCGTGCACGAGAAATTCGGTGTTGGTCCGAACCGTGTGGTTGATGTGCAGGCGCTCGCTGGTGATAGCGTGGATAACGTGCCGGGTGCGCCGGGAATCGGGATCAAAACGGCGGCTCTGTTGATTAACGAATATGGTGATCTAGAAAGCTTGTTGGACCGTGCAAGCGAGATCAAACAGCCCAAACGCCGTCAGACTTTGATCGATCATCGGGCGCAGATTGAGTTGTCAAAACGGCTCGTGCAGCTTGATTGTGAAATGGAGTTACCGTTTGATCTGGATTCGCTGGAAATCAAAGATCCGGATTCAGAAACCTTGCTCGCGTTCTTGGGCGAAATGGAATTCCGCACGGTTTTGAAACGCATCGCGGACCGGATGGGCGTTGAAGCGCCAGTGATCGCAGACGCTGCCCCTGTTGAAATCGACACGCCCGATGCGGTGCCTTTTGACGCTGAAAAATACGAATGCGTGTCGGATATCACAGCATTGCAGACGTGGATCGACCGGATTTATGCGCGAGGGTACGTGGCCGTGGACACGGAAACCACGTCGCTGAACGAAATGCGTGCGCAATTGGTCGGCATTTCGCTCTGCGTCACACCCGGCGAGGCGTGTTACATTCCGCTGACCCATAAGGGCGGCAAAGCGGATGACTTGTTCGGCAATGACGATCTGGCCGACGGGCAAATGGGTTTTGAGGATTGTCTGAACCTGCTGACCCCGATGTTGCAGGACCCGTCGATTGTCAAAATCGGCCAGAATATGAAATACGACACCAAGATTTTCGCGAACCTTGGGATCACTGTGGCGCCCATCGACGACACGATGCTGATGTCCTACGCGATGCACGGCGGCATGCATAACCACGGCATGGATTTGCTGTCCGAGAAATACCTAAGCCATACGCCGATCCCGATTAAGCCATTGTTGGGTACAGGGAAATCCGCGATTACATTCGACCGCGTGCCTGTCGCGGACGCCGTGCCTTATGCGGCTGAGGACGCGGATATCACGCTGCGTCTGTGGCAAATGTTCAAACCAAAGCTTCACACAGTTGGGGTGACCACGGTCTATGAAACGTTAGAGCGGCCATTGGTGCCGGTTTTGGCGCAGATGGAACGCAACGGTATCAAAGTGGACCGCGATACGCTGTCGCGGATGTCGAATGCGTTTAGCCAAAAGATGGCATCGCTAGAGGCTGACATTCACGAAAAAGCGGGGCGTTCGTTTAATGTCGGCTCGCCGAAGCAGCTGGGCGAAATCCTGTTTGATGAGATGTCGCTGCCAGGTGGCAAAAAGGGGAAAACAGGGGCCTATTCTACGGGCGCTGATATCCTCGAAGACCTCGCGACAGAGCATGAAATGCCGGGGTTGGTTTTGGATTGGCGGCAGTTGTCGAAACTGAAATCGACATACACGGATGCGTTGCAGGACCATATCAATGCAGACACAGGTCGCGTGCACACGTCCTATTCCATCGCTGGCGCAAACACTGGACGTTTGGCGTCGACCGACCCTAACCTGCAAAACATCCCGATCCGCTCTGAAGAAGGGCGTCGCATTCGCGAAGCCTTTGTCGCGGGTGAAGGCAAGGTTTTGGTTTCGCTCGACTATTCTCAGATCGAGCTGCGTATCTTGGCGCATATCGCAGGCATTGATGCGCTGAAACAAGCGTTCAAAGACGGCCAAGACATCCACGCGATGACGGCCTCTGAAATGTTCGATGTGCCGATGGACGAGATGACGCCGGACATCCGCAGGCAGGCCAAGGCGATCAACTTTGGCGTGATTTATGGGATCTCCGGCTTTGGCCTTGCACGGAATTTGCGCATTCCACGCGGCGAAGCGCAGGGCTTTATCGACCGTTATTTCGAACGCTTTCCGGGCATTCGCGCTTATATGGACGAAACCGTGCAATTCGCAAAGGACCACGGCTATGTCCAAACGCTGTTCGGGCGTAAAATCCACACGCCGGAAATCAACGCCAAAGGCCCCGGCGCTGGCTTTGCAAAACGTGGTGCGATCAACGCGCCGATCCAAGGAACCGCAGCTGACGTGATCCGCCGCGCGATGGTGCGGATGCCGGAAGCGATTGCGGACCTGCCTGCGAAAATGCTGCTACAGGTCCACGATGAATTAATCTTTGAGGTCGACGAAGCCGCAGCTGACGACTTGATCACCATTGCACGTGACATCATGGAAAATGCCAGCGACCCTGCGGTGAAGCTGGACGTCAAACTGGCTGTGGACGCTGGGCGCGGCAAGAATTGGGCGGAAGCACACTAGCCACACACCGCCTTCTTTGACTTCTTCTAAATCCCGGGGGAGGTCTGGAGGGGGCTGGCCCCCTCCAGTGTCGCGGCGGGCAGGGCCCGTCGCAATCTGTCTTAGTTTACCGAATTGGCCTCGACTAAGTTCGCATCGCTTTTCGGCGCTTTGCTAATCTCGATCCGGCGCGGTTTCAGCGCCTCAGGCACTTCGCGTGTCAGGTCGATATGCAGCATCCCATCCGCGTGGGACGCGCCCGTGACGCGCACATGGTCGGCCAGCGTATAGCGGCGTTCAAACGCACGTGTGGCAATCCCGCGATGCAGGTAGGTTTTCTCGGCCTCATCGTCCGCTTTGCGCGCGGTCACGATCAACGCACGGTCGCGCACTTCGATAGACAGGTCGTTATCCGAGAACCCAGCAACGGCGATAGAAATCCGCCAGCTGTCGTCTTCGGTCTTTTCAATATTGTAAGGGGGGTAGCTGTTTTGGCTCACGTCATTGGCAAGTGCGCGATCCATCAGATCAGCAATTTGGTCAAAGCCAACAGTGGCACGGTAGAGTGGTGTTAAATCAAGTCGACGCATTTCGGTCATCCTTTATCAAGCGATAACAATGTGATGCCTTCCCATTGGGACAGGCGTTTCGTTTAGGGCCCCAATATTGGCGACCCCGTATCATAGATTTGGGAAGTCCGATTTCCGGTTTCAAGTGCGCGTCTGAAAAAGCCGTCTCGGGCGGGTTAGCGGCTGTCAGTTAGAGCTGATGAATTTTGCGCCCGTGTCGTTGCGTTCGCCGATTTGGATGAGACGTTGCTCGCCGCCGGGTTTTGCAGGGCCACGTGCTGCGAATTCTGCCAAAAGGACTTGCAGTGGTTCTTGCAGCGATGTGCCGAGCGAGATCTTGTTCCCGCTCGATTCGGCGACGGCAGAGACGACGGAAACGATCTGGGCGCGCCCGTTTTGGATGCGGAATACTGGTGATCCGGACGAGCCGGATTCGACGTCGCAATCCATGACAAGCGCCCCGCTTTGGCGTCCCAGAATTGTGCAGGATTCTTGCAGGCTTGGTGCCTCGGCTCGGTTTTTACCGTAAGACACGATCGCAACTTCGTCGCCCGCAAACGGGCGTGCCGCGATGGGGAACGGTTGAATGCCGCTGTATCTGATCGGTTGTGACAGCTCTAGAACGGCGATGTCATGTCTTACGCCATCGACCCGCGCGGTGGGGCCATCGGGCACGTAATCGGGGTGGGCGACGATCCGTATGATGTTGCGCGTGGCGGCGGCCCGTCCGTTGCGCAAGCCTGCTTGAAAGACCAATTTATCTGCTGAAATGAGTTCGTTATTCGAATCGTACACGCAATGCGCCGCCGTCAGCAGCAAGCGGTCGCGGATCAATGCCGCCGTGCAAAACCCGCTATTGTCGATGTTCAATCGACCGACCGCTTCCCAGCCTTGGCTGTCTTGCCGCGAGTCCAGCGTCACAAGCTCTGTCGCGTTTTGCGCGGACGCCGTGACGGCCGCCAAAGCGATTGCAGTTGCGAGGAATATCCTACGGATCATGATGCGGCCTTCAACTAAAGTTCACCACATCGTCAGCGATCTGTGCGGCGAGATTAAGGCATCATCGCAGGATTGGCACGGCAGGTGTAGCGTTTTTGTCAGCACGCAGGGCAGGGGGCTGAGGCCCGCCTGTGGCCCAATCGAGCAATTCAACCGTATGTACAATCGGCACATCGGTGGCGCTGCCGATCTGCATCATGCAGCCGATGTTACCTGCCGCGATAATGTCGGGTGTCAGGGCCTCTAGCGTTTGAACTTTGCGGGTCTTTAGCTGGCCAGAGATTTCCGGCTGCATCAGGTTGTAAGTCCCTGCGGACCCACAGCAAAGATGGCTGTCTTTGGGTTCCAGCACGGTGAAACCGGCGTTTTTCAGCAGGTCTTTGGGGAAGGTTTTGATTTGCTGGCCATGTTGTAGTGAGCAGGCGGCGTGATAGGCGACTTTGGTGTTTTTCGGCTCGCCTTTTGGTAGGTCGAGCTTCATCAAAACTTCGGAGACATCCATGGCAATCGCGGACACCCGTGCGGCATCAGCGGCCAGCGGGTCATTGCGGAACATATGCCCGTAATCCTTAACGGTTGTGCCGCAGCCGGAGGTGTTAATCACGATTGCATCCAACCCACCTGCATCCATCTGCTTGGTCCACGCTTTGATATTGCGGGCAGCGGTGGCATGGCTTTCGCGTTCTTTGCCCATATGATGGGTCAGCGCACCGCAACAGCCTTGGCCTTCAGGGATTACAACTTCGGCGCCGTGCCGCGTCAGCAGTCGGATCGTCGCATCGTTGATGTCGGTGTTCAGTGCCCGTTGCGCACAGCCAGTCATCAAGGCGACGCGCATTTTCGGCTTCTCAGCGGTAAACGTCTGAGGATCATCATTTTTACTGACAGGCGGGACTTGTTTCGGGGCCATGGCAATCATCGCCCGCAGACGTGGATCAGGCAGGAATCGACCAATGGGCCGTGCGATTTTTGCGCCCAATAGTGCGATGCGGAACCGTGTCGGATAGGGTAAAATCTGCGCCAGCGCCCACCGCAAAGCACGTTCCGACAAGGGGCGTTTGTAGTTTTCTTCGATATAGGCGCGGGCGTGATCGACCAGATGCATATAATGGACGCCAGACGGGCAGGTCGTCATGCAAGCCAAACACGACAGACAGCGGTCGATATGTTTCACCGTCTTTTCATCCGGCACACGTTGGTTTTCGAGCATGTCCTTGATCAGGTAAATGCGACCACGGGGGCTGTCCAGCTCGTCGCCAAGCACTTGATATGTCGGACAAGTTGCCGTGCAAAACCCGCAATGCACACAAGCCCGCAGGATTTCATTTGCGCGTTTTGTACCCGGATCGGTCAGTTGCTCTGGCGTGAAGGTTGTTTGCATTAGGACATCATCCCGCTGTTAAGGATACCGCGTGGGTCAAATTTTGCGCGCAATCCTGCGGTGATCGCGGCCAATGGGGCGGGTTCTGGATGGAAAGTCGGCACATCGGCTGTGCCACGGATCAGTGTCGCGTGACCTTTGAAAGCGGCTAGGTTTGCCCGTAAATCAGTGCCTTGCGGCGCGGTGGCCCAGATCAATCCGCCGCCCCAGTCCAGCATTGTTCGGCTGGTGGCAGGCAGGGCTGCGACAGCCGCAGGGGCAGCACTCGGGCGCACGGAAATCCGCCAGATGTCGTCGGTGACGCCTGCAAACCCTGTCACATTGGCGATGTCGGGCCATGGATTTTGTTCGGTCACAACGTCAACTGCACCAAACGCTTTCAACAGATTTTGCAATTGTTCGGTGCGGTAAGCGATTGATTTCGCGAACCCTTCGATCCGCAAAAGCGTCTTGCGCGCGTCGGTGACATGCGCCGCACCCGTAATTTCAAACGGTGACCCAAGGGCGGCTGACATCGCTGCCACGGCTTGGGCGACGCTTTGGTCGTGGATGCATAACGTGGCGGTTGTTTCAGGTTTTGGCAGCACTTTTAACGAGACCTCGGTCAAAACGCCAAGCGTGCCAAACGATCCGCTGAGCAACTTGACCAGATCGTAGCCGGTGACATTTTTCATCACCCGACCACCGTTTTTGATGATCTGACCAGCCCCATCGACGAACCGCACGCCGAGCATGAAATCACGACAAGCGCCCACAGCAATCCGGCGCGGGCCGGAAACATTCGCCGCGACGACCCCACCTATCGTGGAGGCCCCTGTTGTACCTAGCAACCCGCGATGGTCCATCGGTTCAAACGCAAGCCGTTGATTTTCAACGTCCAAGGTCGCCTCAATCTCAGCAAGCGGGGTTCCTGCTTGTGCCACAAGTGTCAACGCGCCGGGCTCGTAAAGGCTAATCCCTGATAAGCCTGCCGTTGATAATGCCTCGCCGACAATCGGTTTCCCAATTGGTCGCGTGCCACCGCCCAGAATGCGTAGCGGGCCTTTGGCGCTTACAATCGCCTCTGAAATTTCGGTCTCGTTTTTCGGTGTCATGGCTTCTTTGGCTCTCTTTAAATCCCGGGGGCTTGGGGGCTGGCCCCCAAATCGAATTTTCGCGAAAATTCGTCTAGGCCGCCCGTCGGCTTTCACTGCTGGCCAGCGGGAAAACCTTGGCAGGGTTCAGCAGCCACTTTGGATCAAACACATCTTTGATGGCCATTTGTGCGTCAAGATCAACGGGATCAAATTGCACAAGCATCAGATCACGTTTTTCAATGCCCACGCCGTGTTCGCCTGTTAGACAACCACCCACCTCGACGCAGACCTTCAAAATCTCGGCGCCCATCGCCTCGCACAGTTCTAACTGACCGGGTTCGTTGGCATTATACAGGATCAGCGGGTGCATATTGCCGTCGCCCGCATGGAACACGTTGCCCACATCGAGGCCGAATTCTTTGGATAGCTCTTGGATGCGGCGCAGTACCTCGGGCAGCGCAGAGACAGGGATCGTGCCGTCTAAGCACATGTAATCGTTGACCTGTCCCATCGCCCCAAAGGCGGATTTTCTGCCAAGCCAGATGCGACCCGCCTCGTCCGCGGTCTTTGCTTCGCGCAATTCGACGGGGTTGTGCGTCTTGGCGATTGTCATGATTTTCGCAAGTTGTTCGTCGATTTCGGCGTCTGATCCTTCGACCTCGACGATCAACAGCGCCTCGCACATCGGGTAGCCCGCTTTGGCGAAAGCTTCGCACACCTCGATGCAGGGGCGGTCCATAAATTCGATCGCGACTGGCAAAACGCCTGCTTTGATGATGTCGGACACGCAGGCGCCTGCTACTTCCGAGCTGTTAAAGCCCATCAAAACGGGCCGCGCCCCCTCGGGTTTGTGTAAAATGCGCAAAGTCGCTTCGGTCACAACGCCAAGCTGGCCTTCGGACCCGCAAATCACACCCAGCAGATCTAGTCCACCTGCGTCCAGATGCGCGCCGCCGATTTCCAGAATAGTGCCGTCCATCATGACCATCGTGACGCCCAGCAGGTTGTTCGTCGTCACGCCATATTTCAGGCAATGCGCCCCGCCGGAATTCATCGCGATGTTGCCTGCAATCGCACAGGCAAGCTGGCTCGACGGGTCGGGGGCGTAGAAGAAACCGCCTTCCTCCACAGCGCCAGTCACCGACAGGTTTGTCCGTCCGGTTTGCACGCGAATGATCCGGTCATTGTAGTCGGTTTCCAGCACGTCGTTTAGTTTTGCGACGCCCAAAATCACCGAGTCCGCCGTTGGCATTGCGCCACCGGCAAGTGACGTACCTGATCCACGTGGCACAACGGGCACGTTCATGTCGTGGCAAATCTTTAGCACGGCTGCGACTTCTTCGGTCGACGCAGGCAAGACCGCGCATAATGGCGGACACCTATAGGCCGACAGTCCGTCGCATTCATAGGCCCGCGTTTCGACAACATCGTCAATCACGGCATGCGCTGGCAAAACCTGCCGCAAACGCGCGACAATCTGCGATTTGCGGCTGATAACATCGGCGTTGGGGATCGGCATTTGCATGGGGTGGCTCCTGATCGCGGTCAGATGGCTGTGCTATTGGTAAGGAAATATAACCAATTTTACAGCATGGCAAGTAAAACCGGTTCGGCGTAGTGTCACTTTATGAAACTGATCGAACATCTCGCCCTGCTCACGTACTGGGACGCCGCCGCTGCCATCTTTCTTGGTTTGTCGTATTTTATCTTGGGTTGGGTGATCGAACATCCACCGAAAAACCGCCCGTCTGTGACGAAAATTATGTCCGAAAATCGTCGCGAATGGTTGCGGGTTTTTGTCTTTCGCGACCCGCGCATTTTCGACAGCCAAATCATGGGTAGCCTACGTCAAAGCACGGCGTTCTTTGCGTCGACATGCGTTTTTGCTATCGGTGGTGTGTTCGCATTGATCGCAAACACGGACCCGTTGCGGGGCGTTGCCGCTGAAATCACCACCGATGACGTGCCGATTGTCGTTTGGCAGGTCAAATTGGCCCTTGTCGCGTTGATGTTGGTGAATGGATTTTTGAAATTTGTCTGGTCGAACCGGATTTTCGGCTATTGTTCGGTGATGATGGCCGCCGTGCCAAACGACGCGAACCACCCAGACGCGATGGGCCGCGCGATGCAAGCGGCCGAGTTGAACATTCGCGCGGCCGTTAACTTTAACCGCGGATTGCGGTCGATGTATTTCGCGTTGGGCGGGCTGGCGTGGTTGGTCAACTCTACGACCTTCTTTGTCGCGACATTTGCGGTGATCGTCTTGATTTGGTCACGCGAATTTGCGTCCATCCCCCGCGATATTCTGCTAGGGAAGTACCCATGAAAAAACTGTATACTTATGCAATCGCTCTGATGCTCACTGCAGGGCCTACGATGGCCGATGAACCCGAAGTCGTGGATGTCACAGCTACGCAAACTGGCGACACTTGGCGTTTTGACGTGTCGATTTTGCATCCTGATTCTGGCTGGGATCATTACGCGGACGGGTGGGAAGTCATTGATGCAGAGGGCAATCAGCTAGGCCTGCGCCCGCTCGCGCATCCGCATGAAAATGAACAGCCTTTTACGCGTTCGCAAGGCGGCATCGTGATCCCCGACGGCACAACGGAAGTCTACATTCGCACGCGTGATAACGTGGATGGTTGGTTTACAACGCGGACGGCTGTGACCTTAGACTAGGCGTAGCACTTTGTTGGTCGTGCGGAAGCCTCCGGCGGGGATTTGAAGAGAGCCAAAGAAGCGGGGCGGCGGGTTAACGCCGTCCTTCGCGCACCCACGCACCGATGATCAGAAGTGATGCCAGCAGCAAAAACGCCCATGCGGGGAGCAGTGGCGCGATGCTGATGTCTGCCGTTTGGTAGGCGTCACGTGGGGTGATGCCGAGCCAGCCGCGACCTGCTGCAGGGCGGCCAGCGCGGACGTTGCGCAGGTCGATTGCGCCGTCGGATACGGGGATGATGCCGCCGCGTGTACTGTCAACGATTGGGTCTAGCAGGTCGCCTGTTGCGATGGTTTGTTCAAATTCGCGCGGCGCTGCGGGGCCGAGTGCGATGACCGCATGCAATACGCCGTCTGAAAGGCGGTACAATCCGACTTCTGGTGCGTCCCACAGGGTTTCAAACCGACCGGGGGAGACTTCGGTTAAGGTTAACACGTTTTCGGTGCCGTCGGGGTGGGTGACTGTTACGTCGCCTGTTTCCAATTCCAAAGTCCGGCGAATGATCCGCATGGTTTGACCTGTTGGATCGGCCCACAGTGCTTCTTCTTCGAGTTCGGGTTCTTGCATCATCCAATGCGCGAGGCGGCGTAGCAGTTCGAGCTGCGGTCCGCCACCTTCGTATCCGCGATCCCAGAGCCACGATTGGTCCGATGCGATCAGCGACACGCGGCCTAAGCCGACACGTTCCAGCATCAACAACGGGCGGTCGTCGAGGCCGCTCATCACTGTGGTCGCATTGGGGGCTGTGATTACGTCGACTTGGCGGAACCAACGGCCCCAACCCGGCCCATCGCCCTCGTCAGCAGGCGGGGACAACGCGGCGAGCCCTTCGGTTACGGGGTGCCGATCGCCGATGTCGGTGATTTGTGGCGTGTAGCCTTCCTCAAAAACGCGGGCAGTCGGTGCGCCGGGCAAAACGGCCCCAAGCGGCGAGCGATAGATGCTTTCCGCAGAGCCATATTCAGGGCCGGATGACACCAGCACAGCGCCGCCATTTTCCACATATTGCCGCACATTATCTAGATATTCGTTCGGCAAGATGCCGCGTCGCGAGTAGCGGTCAAAGATGATCAGATCGAATTCGTCAATCTTTTCAAGGAACAACTCGCGTGTGGGGAAGGCGATCAAGGACAATTCGTTGACAGGCACGCCGTCTTGTTTTGCGGGGGGACGCAGAATGGTGAAGTGGACCAGATCAACCGAAGCGTCTGATTTCAGCAGGTTGCGCCACGTCCGTTCGCCGGGGTGTGGTTCGCCTGATACGAGCAAGACGCGTAGGCGGTCGCGGACGCCGTTGATCTGCACAACGGCGCTGTTATTGCGCGGCGTGAGTTCGCCTTCCGCCGTGGGGATTTCGAATTGCAGCACGTTCATGCCGCCGTGTGGCAGGTTGATCGGTAGTTCGACGTCCTGTCCGATGGGGATCTCAAACGGCAGCGGTTCGGCACCATCAATGGCGATGGTCAGCGGGACAAACGCGGTGTCGGCGGGGGCCATGCCTTGATCTTCGACGCGCAATGTCAGGGTCACAGGTTCGCCCAGAATTGCAAAGGCGGGGGCGTTGGACACCACAAGACGGCGGTCCCAGTCGTCGGGTTGTCCGGTTAACAATGTGTGTAGCGGCGCAGGCAGCGCAGGTGCGCGGGCCACGTCATGCAGGCGGCCATCGGTCAAAAGGATCACGCCAGCGATGCGTCCTTGCGGTTCCTCGGCCAATGCCTCGGACAGGCCAGTCATCAACAACGTGCCGCTATCGCCTTCGATTTCGCTGTCACCGACGGATACGATCCGCAATTCGGTATTGTCGAGGCGCGCGACTTCTTGGGTGACGTTGGCGATTGCGGTGGCGGCTTGTTCGGGGCGGTCCGCGATGCGTTGGCTGGCACTCTCATCAACGACAAGAACGACGATGTCGGACAGTGGCGTGCGGTCTTCGCTTTGCAGTGACGGGTTCGCGAGCGCCGCGAGCAAAGCCAGACCGGCCAACCCGCGCAACCACCATCCCGACAAACGCCGCCAAATCGCGAGCGCTACGGCAAGCACGCCAAGTGCGGCGGCGGCCCACAGGACCAGCATCGGCACGAGTGGATCAAGCACGACAGTTGCAGTCATTGGGGCTGGCCTCGATTTAGTTTAGGTTTCGTGCGATCCATCTTTATTGCCCCAAGCGATCTAGCAGGGCAGGGACGTGAACTTGGTCCGATTTATAGTTTCCTGTCAGAACATGCATGATCAGATTGACGCCAAAGCGGTAGGCAATTTCGCGTTGCCGTTCGCCTGCTTGGCCGCGCCCGACAGGGAACATCCGATTGCCATTGTCATCAACCGCCCATGCCCGCGCCCAGTCGTTGCCGCCAATCACGATAGGCGTCACACCGTCGTTGAGATTACGGAACGGCACGCCTTCGGCTTGCTCTGAGACAAGCGGTGCTGCTTCGACCCAGATGTCGCGGGATGCATAGCGACCGGGGAAATCTTGCAGCAGGTAGAATGTGCGGGTCAAGACGTGATCGTCGGGGATGGGTTCAATAGACGGGATATCCAGAGAACGGGCGATTGCCTGCAATTTGCGGCCCTCGGGTGAACCAGTGCCAAACGCGGAGGTGTCTGCGTCGCGTGTATCGAACATGATCATGCCACCACCGCGCAGGTAGCGGTTCAGTTTGGCATAGGCGTCACGGGATGGCAGGGCCTGATCCGCGGTGATGGGCCAGTACAGGAACGGGAAAAACGCGAGTTCGTCCGTTTCGATATTCACGCCCATCGGGGCTGCGGGTTCGATTGACGTGCGGCGGTAGAGCGTTTGCGAGAGGCCCAAAAGACCAGCCTGTGCGACTGCATCCAAATCGTCGTCACCAGTCAAAACGTGGCCGAGTACGACTTCGGATGTGGCGCGTAGAGCAAAGTCATCATCTTGCGCGTCGGCAGGTTGCCCAATCAGCAGCAGGGCGATGCAGAGGGTGGCGGCGACATCCGCGCGGGGGCCACGCAGGCGCCCGCCAATGGCAAGCGACGCTATGACGTCGATGAACAGCATGCCAATCGCGAGTGTGAGCAACCAGCCTTTCAGTGCGGTTTCGCGGGCGACGGTCATGCCTTCGATTGCGATACGTGCAGGCCATGTCGCAGGGCCAAGCGTGCTATCGGCACCCATCACGTTCACCGCGATTTGACGGTCGTCGCCAGTATAAAGACCGGGCTGCATGTCGGGACCGAGGACGGCATCGACGAGCATTTCGCCAGCAACACCGGGCAGGGTGCTGCCGTCTTCGAGGCGACCCGTCGCGTCCATCACCTTGTTCGGCAGCCATGTGCTACCTGCGAGATCGTCGATGGTCGGGGCTTGGGTGCTGGTGGAGACGGCCAAGCGTTCCAGCATTTGCACAAACAGGCCGGACAGGGGCAGCGTGGACCATTCCGCGTTGGCAGTCACGTGAACCAGCACGATCTGACCTTCGCCGGAGGTTGCGCGGGTGACAAGCGGCGTGCCGTCTGCAAGCTGGGCAATCACGCGATCAGCAAGCGTGGGGTCCGGTTGGGCCATGACTTGTGCGGTGACGGTGACATCGTCGGGGATGGGCAGGCCAAAGAACGGCGAGTCTTCGGTGAATGGGGCTAGCGATTTGGGCTCGCCCCACGACATCGCACCACCCACGCTGCGACCGCCAGAACGTAGGCGGACAGGCAACAGCGGGTCCTGTTCCAAGCGGCCTGTTTCTGATGCGGCTAGGCGTGGCCCTGCGAAACGCAGCAACAAGCCGCCGTTTGCGACCCAATCCAGCACGTCGTCCGCCTCTGATCCGGCCAAGGTTGCCACGTCGGCCAGCACGATCACGTCCGGGTTCGCCAGAAGAATGTCATCCAGCGAACCGTCGATCAGGTCGGCTGTGGGCGCTAAGGCTTCGCGCAGGTAGAACAGCGGGGACAGCAATTCCAATCCCTCGCGGTCGTCGCGGCCAGCGATTAGCGCCACTTCGCGGCGTTTCAATGTATCGTCGGTCAGGCTGACGGCAGCGGCGGAAAGTGCGCCCGTGATCTCGAACCGTGTGATCCGGTTGCGCAGTTCGGGCGGCAAAACCAACGCCGTCTCGGCCACGGCGTCGCCTGCTTTGAAATTGAGCGAAACTGTCGCCAACTGCCGTTCCACACCTGCCGGATCAAGTCCGATTGCGGTCAATGCGGGGCTGGCTGCTTGGCCTGTTGGCGTGCGTGTGGCTGATACGATGATTTCACCGTCTTCAAAACGCGGCGGGCGGAGGCCGTAGGTTTGGCGAGGCGATTGGAATACGGTGACTGTGCCTTGGGCTTCAAGTGCGGCCAACAAATCAGCGCGGCTGTCGCGGGCCAAGCCGTCGGAAAGCCAATAGGTGTCAAATCCGGTGTCAAAGGTCGCCGCGAAATCGCTTAGCTCTTTGGCTAAGGGTTCCCAAGCGTGTGGTGTGATGTTGGGCAATGTCTGGGCCACGACGTCTGCTGCTTGGAAGATCAAACCATCGCTTGGCAGATCCGTTAGTGTGGTCACGGCGGCGGTGCGTCCCTGACGCGCTGCTTCGGCTAAAAGGTCGTCCATGCGGTCTTGGCGGGCGGGCCAGTCGCGGGCGTCGGCCCATGTGCCGTCAGCGATGATGAGCAACGGGCCCGAACCAGTCGCTTGGGTTTGCGGGTTTAATACCGGTCCTGCAAAGCCCGCGATAATGGCGGCGACTGCGATCAGGCGCAAAAGCAAAAGCCACCACGGCGTGCGGTCAGATTGGCTTTCGCTGTCTTGCAGGCCGAGCAAAAGCGCAACACCGGGGAAGCGGCGTTTGATCGGCGCAGGTGGGACGGCACGCAGCAAGAGCCACAAGAGAGGCAGGGCGGCGAGGCCGAGCAGAAGCCACGGAGAGGTGAAGGCAAGAGGGCCGATGGACCACATTAGAGGGGATTCCTTGTGGTTGGCCGCTGGGGTTTCACCCCAGACCCCAGAGTTGTTCTGGCGAAATGAAGGGGCGCGCAGGTCATGCGTGGCGTTCCAATGCGCCGTAGATCCACATCAATGCGGTGTTTGCGGCCGCGTTCGTGTGGTGCGTTTGGAACTGCCATCCGGTGACGCGGGCGAGGGTTTGCAGCTCGTCTTTGCGCTGGGCAAGGCGGTCGAGGTAGCGGGCTTTGAGGTCGCCTGCCTTGAGGGTTTCGTGCTGCATCGCACCGGTCATGGATTGGAAAATGGTGCGGCCGTCGAAGGGGAATGCTTCTTCTTGCGGGTCAAGAATTTGCAGTAATGCGCCGCGCACGCCGCGATCTGCTGCTTTGTGCAAGGCATCGTGGGTTGGTTGCAGGTCGCCTAGAAAATCACTGATGAAAAGGGCGCGGGAATGGGGCAGCATGCCTTGGGACTCTGGTGTGCCGTAGTCTTGATCGGTGTTTTCGGCAAGGACGGCGGCCATTTGCACAAGCTGCTGTTCGCCGCGTTTGGGTGGCAGGCGTAGACCGGTAAGGCCAACACGTTCACCGCCACGGATCAGCAGGATTGCTGTGGCAAGTGCGACAGTGCGGGCGCGGTGGCCTTTGCTGGATAGGTTTTGGTTGGATGTGAACGACATGGCTGCTGCTTGATCGACCCAAAGCAGGATGGATTGCGCGATTTGCCATTCTTTGTCTTGCACGAAATTGGTGTCGGATCGGGCTGATCTGCGCCAATCGATGCTACGCGCCTCATCCGTTACCTGAGCGGGTCGGTACTGCCAGAACGTGTCGCCAGTGCCCGCCCTACGCCGTCCGTGATCGCCCAAAAGAACGGTCGCGGCCAAATGCTCTGCTTCCGCCAGAAGCGGGGGCAGCGCGGATGCGAGGTGTTCGGCGTCAGAGCGCAGGGAAAGCGGTGTTGTCACGCCGCCGCCTCTACCTTTGTGATCTGGCTGGCTGTTGTGTTGATCACGTTCTGGATCGTTTCACCACGCGCACGGGCCGCGAAAGTCAGCGCCATGCGGTGTTCCAACACGGGGATCGCCATGCGCATCACGTCTTCGGCGGACGGGGCGAGACGCCCTTCGAGCAAGGCTTGCGCACGCACGGTCAACATCAAGGCTTGGGCCGCACGCGGGCCCGGCCCCCAGCCGACGTTTTGACGCACGATATCAGGGGCATCCGCATCAGGGCGGCAAGCGCGAACCAGATCAAGGATCATCTCGACGATGTTCTCACCAACCGGCATCCGGCGCAGCAAGGTCTGTGCGTCTAGCAGTTCGGCAGCCGAGAAAATCGCGGTTGCGTCTTCTTCGGCAACCCCAGTTGTGGCCAGCAAAATGTCACGTTCGGCATCGCGATCAGGGTAGGGGACGTCGATCTGTACGAGAAAGCGGTCGAGCTGGGCTTCGGGCAGCGGATAGGTGCCTTCTTGTTCAATCGGGTTTTGCGTCGCAAGCACATGGAACGGCGTGCCAAGCGGGCGGTGTTCGCCTGCGATTGTGACTTCTTTTTCCTGCATCGCTTGCAACAGCGCGGATTGGGTGCGCGGCGAGGCGCGGTTGATTTCGTCGGCCATCAAAAGCTGGCAGAACACAGGCCCTTCGATGAACCGGAACGCACGCGATCCATCAGCGGCTTGATCGAGAATTTCTGAGCCAAGGATATCGGCGGGCATCAGGTCAGGGGTGAACTGAATGCGGTTGCCATGCAGGCCCATCACGGTGGACAATGTATCAACAAGGCGGGTTTTCCCCAATCCGGGCAGGCCGATCAAAACCGCATGACCACCGCAGATCAGAGCAGTCAAAGTTAGGTCCACGACACGCTCTTGCCCGATAAAGCGTTTGGCAATCGAGGCCCGCGCAAGGGCGAGCTTGCCGCCAAGGGCTTCGATATCTGCAACGAGGTCGGTGGCATTGGTCATGACTTTTCCTTAGGCAATCTATATAAGATCATAACATCAGATAACCCAAAGAACCCCAATGGCAAAAAGCACACCAGACCCAATGCCTGCACAAAAAAACGTGACCGCTTCGGCGGAAAGTCTCGCATCAGCGGCAAGAACGGCGTCAAAAGGCACAAAAAAAGGGCCAGCGCCCGTGCATTTGTGGAATCCGCCGTTCTGCGGTGACATCGATATGCGGATCGCGCGGGATGGGACGTGGTTTTATCTGGGCACGCCGATTGGCCGTAAAGAGTTGGTTAAGCTGTTTGCGACGATCATGCGCCGCGATGGGGATGATTATTTTCTCGTCACGCCTGTCGAAAAGGTGGGGATCACGGTTGATGACGCGCCTTTTGTGGCGATTGATTTTGATCGCGTGGGCGATGATTTGCGATTTGTTACGAACGTCGATGACGAAGTGACAGCCGGACCAGATCACCCTATTCGCGTTGAGCGTGATGCAGAGACGGGCGAGCCGTCGCCATATGTGTTGATCCGTGCGAACCTAGAAGCCCTGATTGACCGCAAGTCGTTTTACCGATTGGTTGATCTGGGCGAAGAAGACATGGTCGATGGGGTGGCTTGGTTTGGTGTCCGTTCTGGCGGTGTGTTTTTTCCGATAATTCCGGCGGCTGACCTCGTTTAATCGCGCAAAGTTGTTGAAATTACGCGAATATCACCCATAAATACGTCTTATAGTTGCATCTGATCTATGGACCCCAATGATAAAATATTGCGCGAACCTATCGACCTTGTTCCCTGAACTGCCGTTCCTAGAAAGGTTCGGCGCAGCGCGGTCTGCGGGGTTCGGCGCGGTTGAAGTGTTGTTTCCCTACGATCATCCGGTGCCGGACATGCTGGATATGTTGGGCCGCAACGAGCAGTCGCTCGCGATGATCACCTGCCCGCCGCCCAATTACACGGGCGGTGAACGCGGCTTTGCTGCGGTGCCGGGGCGCGAGGCGCGGTTTCAGCAGGATTTCCGCCGGACGTTGCGTTATGCAAAAGCGCTGGGCGCAAAACACATTCACATCATGGCGGGGGCGGCTGCTGGACCGGACGCGCTGGCGACTTTTGTCGCAAACCTGCGCTGGGCCACTGCCTTCGCGCCGGAGCAAAGCCTGACGATTGAACCGATGGCGAACATCGCGGTGCCGGGATATTTTCTGAATGATTATGTGCAGGCTCTTGAGATCATTAAAGAAGTTCGTGCGCCGCATCTGGGTATCCAGTTCGACACCTGGCATGCGTTTCAAATTCACGGCAATGTCGGGGATATCTGGGCGCATGTGAAAAACTATGTGACACACGTCCAGTTCGCCCAATCGCCAAGCCGGAATAGTCCTGATGTGGCGGGCGATATCGATTTCACGTCGTTCATGAAACAGATCAAAAAAGACGGCTACAAAGGTTGGGTGTCGGGGGAATATACACCGGATGGTTTGACCGGTAGCAGTCTAAATTGGAAGGCATGATTGGCGACGCAAGGACGCCGCCAATCGGTTGATCTAGTTACGACCAAGGCTTTCCGCGAGGCGCATCAATTGGATCGCTTCGGCACGGTAGCCAAAACTATCGGCACCTTTGCTTTCAGTCGCCAGCGCAATCGCGTCGCCCATTGACCATGATCCAAGGTAGCTGTCACCGCGCAGGATTTGCCCAAAACCAGCGATAGATGCGGCAAATTGGGCTTCTGTGCTGGCGGTACTATCGCGCAGGATCGGCGTCTCGATCAGCTGGCTGACGTCAGTGCCGGGCTCTTTGTAGCGGAGTTTGAGAAAGCCTAGCTCGTCGCGTTCAACTGCTGCCTGTGCCGCACCATAGCGCAACGGATCGGTCATGCGGGCAGGGCTGCCAACGGGGGTGACTTCATACAATGCTGTCACCGTGTGTCCGGCCCCCAGATCGCCCGCGTCAACCGCGTCGTTGTTAAAGTCCTCGCGGTTTAGCGCCCGTGTTTCATAGCCAATCAGGCGGTATTCCGCGATTTGAGTGGGATCAAATTCGACCTGAACTTTCACGTCGCTGGCAATCGGGAACAATGCGCCAGTCAATTGATCTACAAGCACTTTCTGCGCCTCGGAGAGTGTGTCGATATAGGCCGCAGTGCCGTTGCCGTTTTGGGCCAGCGTTTGCATGGTCTGGTCGTTTAGATTGCCACGGCCAAAGCCCAAGACGGACAGGAACGTGCCTGTGTCACGCTTGTCGGCAATGAATTTTTCCAAGCCGTTCGGATCACTTAAGCCCACATTAAAATCACCATCAGTGGCAAGCAAAACGCGGCTGACTTCGCCGTCGCTGCTCATGCTTTCGGCGACCGCATAGGCTTGTTCCAAACCGCCTTGCCCATTGGTGCTGCCGCCCGCGCCAAGTCCGTTCAGCGCGTTGCGGATTTTGGTGCGTTCGGACGCGGGTGTGGGGGCCAAAACTTGTCCCGCCGATCCCGCATATTCGACGATTGCGACTTCATCTTCGGGACGCAACTGGTCGAGCATTAACAGGAACGATTGCTTCAGCAGCGGCAATTTGGACACATCAGACATCGAGCCGGATGTGTCGATCAGGAACACAAGGTTCAGGGCTGGGCGTTCGTCCACAATGGGCAATTCGCCTTGCAGCGCGATGTGAACCAGTTGCGTGTCGGGGTTCCACGGGGTCGGCATCACGCTGACTGTGGGCTGGAACGGATCGCCACCTGCTTCGGGTGCTGCGTAATCATAAGGAAAATAGTTAATCATTTCCTCGATGCGCACAGTCTCGGCGGGCGGTAATTGACCGCGCATGATGGAATTGCGCACGATGGAATAAGACGCGGTGTCCACGTCGATGGAAAACGTCGAAACTGGTTCTTCCGCCGTGACTTTCAGCGGGTTGCTGTCCGCGTTGGCGAAGCTTTCGGTGTTCACCTCTGCCGGTGCAATTTCCATGTTCTGTGCAATCGCACCCAAGGCTACGCCATTCGCCGTGTTGGCCGCATTTGGAATTGGCGCACGTCGGAGGACGACCGGTGGGGCGGGTGCCTCTTGCGGCATGTCCATCATCATTTCCACGTCGGCAGTTTCAGGCGCGATTGGGACCAAAACGCGGCGGGTGTTTGCGTCGTCGTCCGCCGTGACTTCGGCCAGCTTTTGAACCTCGTTTGACATAGCCGCCTCGGGCATCGGGTCAATCGGATCAACAATGTCCGCTGGCATATCGACCTCTGGAACAGCGACTATATCGGCATCAGGGGCTGTGGGCGTGACCTTGGTTTCTAGCCACATGTCTTGCCCTGTAGGCGTGAGAAAAAGAAAGCCGCAAGCCACAAGCGCCGTTGTCGCGGTCAGCCCGCCTTTTGATGTAAACGTCGAAAGCATTGTCGTTACTCCTGTCCAGAGGCCGTTCAGGCCGGTTGCAGGGGTAGGACGCGGCTGATCCGTCGATCCTTGGATATTATCGAAGTTTTTTTGCGCAAGAGCCAGATCAGCGGCACGTTTTTGCGCGTCCGGCTTGGGCGTCGTCATCATGGCTTTGAGGTCGTCTAGATCGTCATTCATTGCGCGTCCTCCTTTTCTTTTATGGCTTTCAGGGCCTTCTTGGCCTCTGAAATACGCCAGCTGATTGTGCCCTCTGACACGCCCATCACCTCGGCTGCGGCTGCGTGCGTCATGTCGTCGAGGACCAGCGCAAGCGTGTCGCGCAGGTCTGGTGCAAGCTGCGCCATTGCTTGGGTCAACCAGTCGATTTGTTCTGCGGTTTCATGGATCACGGCAGTTCGCGCGTTTTCCCAGTCGCCCCAGCCATCACTGGCTTTGGCATAGGTCGCCTGCTTGCGGCGTCTGTCGTGGGCGGCGTTCATCGCGACGCGGTAAAGCCAAGTCGTGACCTTTGCGCGCCGCTGATAACTGGCCAGTTTCGCAGGTAACGCCGCGCAAATGTCTTGCGTCAAATCTTCGGCCTCGGACCGCTGTCCTGTCATCCGAAAGCAATAGGCGAACAAGCGGTCGTAATGACGGTCGAGCAAGCTGGCAAAGGCTTGTCCGTCCCCACTGGCGGCCGCATAGGCCAAGTCTTCGTCGCTGGTTGTCATACGCATCACGCCTATAGGACGGATGCGAATGGTCAATCCTTGGCGGTTATCTGACTTTATTTATTGGCGCTTATATGCGCGTGAAATGCTGTGGTCAGTGTGTCGCGATCCGACGGGGCATGTACCCGCTGCGTGATCGCGCCATCAGCATCGAAAAACAACAGCGTCGCATGCGCCGAGTTGTGACGGTCGGCAAATGCGCTGCCAACGTCCGACGCGATGCTTGCGACGCGATACTCGAGGTCGCTATTTTCGACCGTTTCCATCGCGGCCCGTGTTTCTTTTTGCAGGGCAACGCAGATCGGACAGCTTGGGTCGTGGACTTGGACAATGACGGGCATGCCAGAGCCAACAATGCTGAGATCTTGTTCTGCAAGGTCCGCGCGTACTTTGTTCACCCCAAGCAGGCCAATGCCACCAATCGCGACGATGCCGCCCAAGATGTACGGCGCTTTCGCGAGAAATGACCGCCGTGTCGTGACCTCTGGTGCTGATATTTGGGATTTTTTCGTGGATTTCGTGGATTTACGAGATTTTTTCATAGGACCGATCGTGACTTTATTTTTGCACACCCTAGACGGTTTTAGCAGGGGCGGGGGTCACGATTGGTTGATCTGTTTTGATCTTCGCCGCGACCATATTCAAAGTAATCGTCGCGGCGAAGATCAGTCGTTTTAAACCGACGTGCAGATGTATTTCATTTCCATATAGTCATCCATCCCGTGGCTCGACCCTTCGCGTCCAAGGCCCGATTGCTTGACGCCGCCGAAAGGCGCAACTTCGGTGGAAATGATCCCCGTGTTCACGCCTACGATGCCGTATTCCAGCGCCTCGGCGACTTTGGTCACGCGGCTGAGGTCTTTGGCGTAGAAGTAAGACGCGAGGCCAAAGATTGTGTCGTTGGCTTGTGCAATCACATCGTCTTCGTCGTCGAATTTAAACAGGGGTGCGAAGGGACCGAATGTCTCGTCTGTCGCGACTTGCATCGTTTTATTGGCGCCCGTCACGATTGTTGGCTCAAAGAACATGCCGCCCAATGCGTGGGGTTTGCCGCCTGTCAGCAGTGTCGCGCCCTTGGATAGCGCGTCTTTAAGGTGCTCTTGCACTTTTTCGACGGCTTTCGGTTCGATCAGCGGGCCAAGCGTGGTGCCGTCTTCCAGCCCGTCGCCGACTTTCAAGGCGTCGACAGCGGTTTTCAACTTTTCTGCAAAGGCATCATAAACGCCTGCTTGGACGTAAATTCGGTTCGCACAGACGCACGTCTGGCCGTTGTTGCGGAATTTACAGGCAATCGCGCCTTCAACGGCAGCATCGAGATCAGCATCATCAAATACGATGAACGGCGCGTTGCCACCCAATTCCATCGAACACTTCATCACCTGATCGGCGGCTTGTTTCAGCAAAATGCGCCCGACTTGCGTGGACCCTGTAAAGGTCAGTTTACGCACGATGGGGTTTTCGCAGAACTCTTTGCCGACGCCTGACGCATCTTCGGACGGTACCACCGCAAACAGGCCTGCTGGCACGCCTGCTTCTTCACCAAGTTTCGCCATAGCGAGTGCGGACAGCGGTGTTTGCGACGCGGGACGCACGACAAAAGCACAGCCCGCAGCCAATGCTGGAGCCACCTTGCGCGCAATCATCGCATTTGGGAAATTCCACGGCGTAATGCCAGCGGCGACGCCAATTGGTTGTTTGATCACTTGGATGCGTTTGTCAGCCATATGGCCCGGAATCGTTTGGCCATACGCACGCTTGGCCTCTTCACCGAACCATTCAAGGAACGACGCGCCATAGGCGACTTCACCCCGAGATTCGACGAGCGGCTTGCCTTGCTCTGCGGTCATAATCTGCGCGAGGTCTTCTTGGTTCTCCATCAAAAGGTCGAACCATTTGCGCAGCACTTTGGACCGCTCTTTAGCGGCCAAGGCAGCCCAGTCTTTTTGCGCGGCTTGCGCATGTGTGATCGCATCGGACACGTCTTCACGTGATAAATCAGTGACTTGCGCGATCACGTCGCCCCGCGCGGGGTTCACCACATCAAACGTTTTTCCGTCCGTCGCATCAATCCATTTGCCGCCAACATAGGCTTTCGTGCAGATCAGATCAGGGCGGGACAAACGTCCGGCAAGGTCGGTTTTTTGGTCAAGCATCACAGTCTCCCCATTGTGTTGCTGTATATCTGGGGGGGCTGACTGCTTAGGTAAAGGATAAAAGCGAAATTGATCTGGCTGGCGAGTTAGACATCAACGACTTCAGCGCCGAGATAGTGCAATACCGACGTGTCATTCAGGGCATAGGGAAAGCCGCCGAAGGCAGGTTCTGCGATCATCACCAGCGTATTCTTGTGGTCGATTTTGCGCAGGTAGGTATCCGTCAGGTCGCCATTCAGAAATTCGCTTAACCGCTCGCGATGACCGCCAAAGACGACCTCGACATGAGCGATATCGATGAAAGCGTCGGGCAGTTCTCGGGTCAAGTCCTCGGGTGTGTTCAGTTCGCTGTGAAAGCAGTAGTGGCGGGCGCTGGCGATATCATCGAAGTTTCCGGCAAAGAAATGCACCCGCGTTTTGTCGTGCGGCAGTGGTGCGCCACGTGTCGGGGTGGATTTGCGTCGCCCTAACGGCAGCAGATTGGCCAAATTAAAGGGCAGGCCATTATTGAGCAGGAAAGACGGTGTGAAGCGACGAAATATAGACATGATGTGAATGTGCAGATGTTCGGCGGCAGTGTCACGTCGATATTGATTGCGCTTTATGGAAAACTGTACCGCTCCCGCAGGGCGTTGTTGATCAGTATGGAACCAATGCGGGCCATCGCAGTTAAGCAGACGGGGGCAGGTGGTCGCCGCGAACACGATATTTTAGATATTAACGCAGATGGAAACGAAACCGTAACCAAATGTCTGTACGGTCCGGTTCATCATATCGTTGGCTAACACCGCCTACTGCTGATTGTTAAAAGGCCCTCCCACGGTGTGGGGTGGTTGACCACGCATGTCAGTGTCTTCGTGACTGTTGCATAGCAACACCACTTAACTGACCCCACCGTATGGTGATTTCACGGCACTTGATCGCTGTGCTATCACTCCCCGATTGTTACAAAAGGTGCTGCCATGCCTGATTCTATGCTATTCAACCGTCGCACATTCAGTGCGATGCTCTTGGCCTCGACGGCCGCGTGCGCACGTAGTGTGCCGGACTCGAGCCCGCCCGAAGAATTCGTTCCCCAGATTAACTTTCTGGATGGATACGGCCCGATACAGGACGGTGAATACCACCTTCCTGGCATTCCTGACACCTACACCCAAGGTATTAACCGCCGCATGACTGGCGAATATCTGGGTGAACAGAGTAGCGGAACGATCGACGTCGATCCCTATGCAAAGTTCCTCTACAACGTCAAAAGCGACGGCACTGCCGTGCGTTACCCCGTTGGCGTTGGACGGCAAGGCCGTTCGATCAATGGCGGTGCCACGATCAAGCTCAAGCGTGAATGGCCCGGTTGGACGCCAACGCAGAATATGCTGCGCACAGAGCCAGAAGTTTATGAACCCTTCAGGTCCGGTGTGCCGGGTGGGTTGAGCAGCCCATTGGGTAGCCGTGCGCTGTACCTGTATCGCGGTAGCCGCGACACATATTACCGGATTCACGGCACCAACGACCTCGAGTCTATCGGGAATTCTGGTTCTGCGGGCTGTATCCGTATGTTCAACCAAGATATCATTCATCTGTTTGAACAGGTCGATATCCCGACCAAGGTACACATTCGTAGCCGCGAAGAATCTATGCGCGTTGATCCGGAAAACTATGAACGTGGTGTTGAATTGCCGCCTAAAATCGTTTCTCGCGAAGAACTCTTTGGCACATCGACGCCAAATGCGGACGACGTAGAGCTATTTACCGATAGTTAAGCCGACTTGATGCGGTTTTGGGGTAAGGAATTCCCCCAAAACCGCGTCTGGCGCGTCATCTGCGTTTGTAAAACGGCTGTGCATTTCCTAGATTGATCTTACAACGATTAACTCAGGGATTTTTCCATATGGCCGATTTCGACGCGCAGATTCAACAGTCTCAAGAACAGGTTGCTGAGGCGCAAACCAAGATCGCAGCTTTGACCAGCCGGATTGAGACGGCTCGTCAGAAGATGGCGACTGGCACTGATATCTCGGTTGATATCGAAAATGCATCCCTCGACGAAGTCCACGCACACACGGAACTGATGAATGCGAATATCGCCGAACTCATCATGGGTCTGGACGATGTAACCTCTGCGTTTTCCAAAGACTTTGACGAGATGCGCAACAAAACCGGCATGGAAACTTTCATCGGTTTCTTTTCAAAGGCCAAGGCGGACAGCATGCGTCAGGAACGGATGCGTACCGCGTCGGTCGATGACAAGCTGCAAGACCTGATTTCCAAATCCGACGTCATCACCAAATTACTGCAAACGCAGTTGGCTGAATTGAACGAGCAAAAAGTCAGCGTTGAAAATAACCTGACGGGTACGCTGGACGAACGCGAAGTCACCGTTGGTGAACTTGAAACCGCCCGCGCCGATATTCTGGCGATGGACCCCGCGATTATCGCGCTTGAGAACAAGATTTCCGTAGAGCAGGACGCCGCCGCACGCACCAAGCTGGAAAGCGAACTTGCGGGCCAGAACGCGAAGTACAACGAACTGGTGCAGCAAGAGCAGGTCTTAGTCGCGAAATCCCAGACGCTGGAACGCTACATCGAAAAAGGCAAAACCTGGATCGACTCGCTGCAAAACCAAGCGGCGACGCAGATGGTGCTGATTAACAAGCTTGAGACAGACACCAAACAGCGCGTGGTGTTGTATGATGCGCTGTCTAAATCGTTGAAAACCGCGCAACAACAAGACGTTGCCCACCAGATCAACGAAATCGGTGTGAAAACAGACCAAGAAGCCCAAACCGCAATGGCCGCCATCGGTGCCGCGACAAACAACCGGATGGCCGACATGCTGGAAGCCCACGAAGACCACATGGTATTCGCGCGCGAAGTGCTAGAGCAAAAGGCGAAAGCGGACGAGCGGTTCGTGCGGCGCTTTGCGAAGATCGTCGAAAAGCATGATAGCAATGAGTATGGTGCGTAAGCCTCTCATTCTTATAATAGGGCTGCCGCTTTTAGCTTTCCTTGTCGTTCTGGGGTGGGGTGTTGCCGTTACAGGCGATCCCTTCGCCGAAAGCTTGGTTCAGGCGACTGCAATGGTACCATTTCTGATCGTTGGGGTGGTTCTTGCTGGTTTCGGCGCTGTTTTTGCTTTGGAAACGTTCTTAGGATTGGTTTCGCTGTTGGGAATGGCTGTTCTTTTGCCTATTATGGGGCGCGACGTCGCTGCTGCTTGGAGCAATAAAATGACTGCTTTTGAACGTGGGATCGCGAATTGGATAAGAACTGTTGGCAGCCACAGCGAGACACGTAAATGAACACCGACCTCGCAGACGACCATTTCAAACTTGAAGATACCCGCGTCACGCGGCGCTATTTCGACAAGTTTGAACGGATCACGCAGTACCTCAACAAGGTTGCCGCGACGATGGAGGCCGAGCAGCGGCTGTCGCGCAATGACATCAAAGCGGTTGCCACGTACTTGGTCGGGCTGAATATTACATTCCGGTCGCTCGCCCATAAATACCATTTCTCTGGTCGGTTTTCCCATGCGGGGCAGCTGACTTTTGACCGCGTGGAAAGCGGCTTTCCGGTCTATCAAGAACTGCTTGAAATGGCGAATGACGCGCTTCAGGCCGAACGGCATTTGGCGACAATGCCGTCGTCGGAAGAGCTAAAAGATCAGATGGTCCGCGCGATTGTGGGCGATCAGGAAATCCCGACAAAGCTGCAATATGCCCTGTCCCAACGGCTTTATTACGAAGAACTGATCAAAGGCCGGCAATTCTACGCCCGCAACGATCCGCAAGCGGTTTGGCTGGGCAATGAAGGCGACAGGCGGACGTTCCAAATCCACTGGGCGGTTTATGATAGCCAAGTGAACCTGCCGACAATTTACCTGATGGACGTGGAGGACACTGGGCGCGTCGGTTTGCCGAAAGACGAACGCCGTTGGCCCGAAGCACAGGCGCATTTGATGGCGCAATCCGTAGCGCATCTGAAACTGTTGACGATTGCCAAGGGCTTTGATGAAGATTTCGACGATCTGCACCCGACGCGCTTGCGTCGTTTCCATATCGGGCCGATGTATTCGAACGCGTTTACCCGTCAATCTGGCCCATTGCGCGAGGTGCTAGAGCAAGCGAACAGCCCCATCGGTGACGATTGGGCGCTGGTCTGGACCGAAGAAGAATTGATCGCGGAACGCGTGGAACGTGTGAAATCCGGTTGGTTCGGCACCGTCGAACGTCAGATTTTCGCGCTCGATCCCTTCGCGGCGCAAGGCAGCGACACAGGGGCGACACGGATGGAACGGTCCCTGATTATGCCCGAACGGCCCTATCAAGCGCTTGCAGAACGCAATCCGCCGGGGTTTCGGGATGTGCGTAAATTCGTCGTCAGCGACCGTGGGCGCGTAATTAGTTATCGGTGAGGTGTGATCTGAAGTCTCGGTAATAGATTTCGCAGGAAACAGACTTTTAATAAAAGTCTTCGCATCAAACCCAAAATTTGAATGAAGTGAGTGATGAGACCATGAGCCAAACAAGTGATCAGATGGAACTGCGCGAAGAAGATATTCGCAGCCATTACGCCGCAGCGCTTGACCTGATTGACGGGTTCGACCATGCGCCGCGCGTCGCTGCAGCAACTGCTGAGGCACCTGTTGAACGCTCTAGTGGTGTGGGCACGCGCCGCAGGTTTCGGTCTACGACCCCCGGTTTGGCGACACGCCGCACGGTTCGCGCCGAAGGCATCCAGCTGACCACGCGTATCGAAGCGGTCGAAGGCGGCGATGGTTTGACGTCGCCGTTGCAAGCCACAGTCCTGCAAAGCCTGCGCCGCGCGATTGCAATTGCGCTGGGCGTCGCGGATCAATTCGCCGAACGCACTGCCTTGAAGGACCTGAAACGAGCGAACCTTGAAGGCGGATTGGCCGATGCGAAACGCGCCGAATTTTCGGAACTACTGACCGCCGAAGCGCTTGTTACGCTGTATGTTTTTGGCTCTGCCACCGCGTTTTTGCTGTCATCCCATGCGTCTGAGGAAACAGTCGAAGTGGGCGAAGTCGAAGAGATTTTGACCGACAACGGCCAGCTTGCGTTGCACGGCGTCCTTTGGGAATTGGACGAAGACATCGCGACCCACGCCTCGTCCGAGCCAAAGCTGACGGCGACAATTCTCGCTTTCGCCGAGGCGTTGATGGACAAGGTCGCAGGCCGCGCCAGCACCGCTGGTCGTCTCGCGCCGTTCACCGATGCGTCGTGGCGTGTCGAGGCCGATGATTTCACTGTTAATGGTTTTAGCCCCGCGACCAAGGCCAAGGGCACAACCCTGACGATGCAGTTCAAAAAACCAAACGAAGTTGTCGGCAACCACATCGCGAAATATCAAGCGATGAAGCTGGCGAAAATGGTAATGGCCTACGACTTTGATCGTCGCCTGAACCCGTTTGCCGAGCTTGGCGGGTTTATCTTTACCTTTATGGGCGACGGCAAACCGGGGACGGGTAAGACGACGCTGATCCAGATGATGGCGGGTTTGGTGAATGAATACTGTCAGGTCGCGGGCTATCCGTTCCGCTACCAGAACCTGAGCACCGACAATATCGACAGCTATCAGGGCAAGTCGGGACAAAACGCAAAAGCGTTTATTAACAACATTCTAGACCCTAGCGTCATCGGTTTCGGCACCATTGACGACATCGACCAGCTCGCGGGGAAACGCGGTGATCGGCAGTCCAGCGCAGGGCAGCTCGAAATTACAGCTGTACTGATGGAAAGCTTCGCTGGCGCGAATACGGTGGTGCGCGGGAATTGCACCTTTGGTATGTTCTCGAATTATCCCGAAAACGTCGATGATGCGCTACGGCAACGGGCGGGCGCGCGTTTCCTCGTGGACGGGCCGCAGACGCAGGACGATTACATCGACATTCTGTACCTGCTGATGGGTAAAAACCACGATATTCCAGTGGGCAACCATGAAGTATTCAGTGCGCAAGAAATCAAAAAAGCGGTCGCGGCGTCCTTTGAGGGCCACGCAAAACCGCATGAAGAAGGCTTGATGCGCGTATTTGACCGGATCAGCGGCCAAGTCGGGGAATTGGACACAATCGCCAAAATGGGAACCTACCTGAAAGGTATCCAAGAGGCGGACGAACGCTTTACCGGACGTGCGATCAAGAACATCACCGACGCGGTGAAAGTCCGCGCAATGGACTTTGAACTGCCCGACGAATGGATGGAAAATCCAGAAATGTTCCTGTTCAAAGACTACGACACCAAAAAAGCGATGATTTCTGACCTGCGCCAACCGATCACGACCGACATGGTGCTGCAAGAAATCAACCGCTACGCTGACAGTGAATTCCGTTACGCTGACAAATCCGACGAAGTGGCAATCGAAAACATGGTGCGCGATTTCGCACGCCAAGAAGAAGCAAAGCGGCGCTACCTGAAAGCGCAGGGTTAATGGCAGATGTATTGAGCACAAGCCTCGTCTTTCCAGCGCTTTTCTTGGCGCTGGTCGGCTGGCTTGTGCCCAAATTACTGTCCACCGTGATGCCCGAAGGGGTAAAACCGCTCTTGGTGCTATCGATCCTGTCAGTGCTTATCATGGTCGTCATCACCAGCGGCCTGTTCGTTTTCCTCTACTTGGCCCAAGGTGCAACTTTGTCGTTATTCACCCAAGCAAGCTTTGGCGATAATATGATGTTTTTACTCAGATTATCCGTGTCAGCAGGGATCATATGGGCACCGATTATGGTGCTGTCGATAGCGGGTCTGCCGCGCACATGGACGTCGGTGGAATGGTAAGTTGCGAGATGATGGAATGACCGATGCATAGACTAATCGAAAACGGCCTGATGTTTGGCAACCTTATCCGCGTTGATAGTCCGATCTTGGTCGAGCGGTACAATCGTGCGCTGCAGCATTTGACGCGGCGCGAAACGGCGTTAGCCGAATTTCACATCGACATTTCAGGATATTCCCCTGAGGTGGGGGCTGAATTGGGCGACGATCAGTACCTTAATCATGCGGGTGTAAACCGTCAGTTTATTTTACTGACGACCGATCAGAAAACCGCCCCTTTGTTGAATGCCAAATTCTCGACGTCGCGCGGAATACTCAAACAATTTATCCAAGATAATGAGGCTGAGCTTTTTGCGCTGACCACACGTGATGCTGTGGCGGGCGAGTTGGTGAACTCTGTCTATGACGTTGATACCCCACGCAAATTGTTCGACATCCGCAAGGTAACAGTTGAGGCGGACACGACCAAAGGCACGGTCGCCACAGCTAAAAAGCTGCGCGATATGATCTCGGAATTCAAAACAAAACCGGATGCGTGGTTCGATGATGTTTTAATCGGTCGGATGATCACCTTGGCCAAGAAAACGGGCGACGTGACGCGCAATCCGGTGACGCTTGCCTCTGCTGAGTTTGGGCAGGACAATTTCTGGACCGCGCATTTTGGCGGCATCTATATCTTTCGCGGGGTCGAGCATCCGGCAGCGATTATTCACGGCGACAAATCGGCGTTAAAAGACCTGCCGATTGCGTTCGAATTTGACTTCGAGGAACGGCGCGGGATTGCGAAATTCTTGCAGCTGAACGATTTGGCCGAACCGATTGTCAAAGCCCGCGGCGTCGATGCCGCCGCGATTCTGCATCAAAAGATGGATTTTATGGTGGCAGAGGTCGCGTCAACGATGGGCGAGGATCTGACAGGGGCCACGCGTCGCGATCTGCGCGCACTCGGGCGGCGCTATGCGACGTTGCTGCCAGAAGCATGGCAGGGGCTTGCGGCGCTTGCACGGTGGGCAGAAGAGGGCGGTCCGTGGCCTAAGATTTCAGCAGATCATCCAGCTTATTTCTACACGCTGCGGGCGAAAGATCACGCCGATGCGGATCTTGTGAATATGCTGCTAGCCGAGTTGTCACCGCTAGATATTCGTCAATTGTTCATCTGCCATAAAGAGACATTTTACAAAACATACGCCGGTTGGTCGGACGAAAAACGGTCCTATGTCGTCGATTTTCTGGTGCGCGAATATCAGGTGGATAAGGCAGGCACGCGCGAGGCGCTCTTTGGCCACGAGGCCACAATGGAAGAACCGGTTGCTGCCCCTGTGCGGCCCACGGGTCCGTGGACAAACAATGGTGGCTATGAAATCCGCCATGACGTGATAGAACGTGTTGGCCCTTGGGGCCGCATCGGAGGAAAATAAGCGATGGGATTTGTCAGGCTTGTTGTGTTTGGATTTATCGGCCTTGGGGTGATTTATCTTTCGATTTCAGTGTATTCACGGTCTGTCCGTCGCGAAAAGCTCGAAGAACAATACGACGAAAATCCGATTGCGAATATGACGCGCCGCGAGTTCGTTGAAAACGGTGTGAAGTCGTATAATAACAGCTTTCGTCCTAAGCTAATCGCCCTTGTCTTTGTGATCCCACCCGCCATTGTGGCAGCGATCATTTATGTAATTAACGCGAATTGAGGTCCAATATGCGCCGTCTCCGTATCATCTTTCGTGTCGTTTTGTTTCTGATCCTTGGGTCATTTTTCCATTACGTCTTACCGCAACACGATGTCGTTCAAATCACGCAGGTCGAGACCAAGCGGACCGACTTTGGTGGGTTTAACAAATGGTTTTATGCGCAACAGGATAGCGGCAGCGCTGTGATGGAAAACCGCGATATTTTCTATATCTATGCGGACCGGAAAAAGACGTTTCTGTTTGGTTTGATTGCACGGGATGCCACGGGCGTAATGGTCTACCGCAACGAGGATACGGGCTGGATCTGGCCGCCATATTTCAAATTTGACAGCTCGAACCTGCAAGCCGAAGCGGCGAGCCTTGCGCGGCGCGAAGCAACATCAGAGGGTGGTAACTGGTCTGTCGTGACGAACTATGGCTGGCGGATTCCGTTCCTGTCGATCTTCCCGAATGCGGTTGATGTGAAACCCGCAACTGGCCCTGATCATCAGGTCACGCCGTGGTTCAATATCTTCTTCTTTATTGCGCTGATTATCGGGTTCTTTTTCGTTCGCGCGATGTGGATGCAGTTACGGGAACGGTCGGTCGATCCAATGCTTGATAGTGCGGGGCATCGGTTGGATGAAGTGCAAGCTGGTGTCGCAGAACGCCAAGGTCGCATGCGGCGCTGGATGAACACGTGGCGGTCCAAAGACAACCAGCGTTGATCCAAATGTAGGCTTACGCCTACGACATGATGGGTTGGGGGGCTTTGCCCCCCGCCGCGTTCCGCGTCGTCCCCCAGGATTTAGAAAAAGTCAAAGAAACGATTGGTTACTCGCCGTAAGGCACCCAGATGTTTTTGACTTCTGTGGCGTGCAGCAGGGCCTCTTTGGTGGTGGGGTTCTGCGTGATCCACGTCCGTTTGATGTTTGTGGCGCTGCCCGCTTCGATTTGTTTTGCAAAATCAAGTGGCGAGAATGACCAAACGGCGTCGATGTCCATGTGCTTGGCCATATGCGGCGCGATCTCGGAATGGTCGCCGGTGAGGATATTCACCACGCCCGCTGGCACGTCAGAGGTTTCCAAAACTTGGTAAAAGTCTGTCGCCGCGAGGGGGAAGGGTTGGCTGGCCAGCAGTGTCACGCGGTTCCCCATTGCGATTGCGGGCGCCATCGCTTGGACCAAGCCGAGCAGCGGTGTGTCGTTGCAAAGCACGCCGATTTTGCCGACTGGTTCTTTCATCGCGAGTGCGACGCCGCGGACAGGGACGCCGTGCACCTGACCGTCGTATTTGTCGGCCCATGCTGCAGCTGAGAATAGGGCTTGGACCGAGGCGTCGACTTCGGATGTGCCTGATTTTCCGGTCATTGCTTTGATGCGGTTCGCAAATTCGTCGGCCCGTGCCGACAGGTTTTCAGCAATGTAATAAAGGATTTGCGCACGCAGGTGGCCGGTTGTTTTGGACCAGCCTTTGGCTGCGTTCATCGCTTCGACGGCATTGCGCAGATCTTTGCGGTTGGCAGTGGATACATCACCGAGGCGTGCGCCTTTGGGGCCAAACACAGCTTGCGAGTAGCCGCCATCGGGACGGGATTGTTTGCCGCCGATGTAGAGTTTCGCGGTGCGGTCGAGCGGATCGGACGGTGCATCCGTGCCTGTGAAAGCTGCGATTGGTTTGACGGGTTTCGTGCTGGTTTTCGGTTTGGTGTAGCCGCTGAGGCCTTCCCAGCCGCCTTCGCGTCCAAAGCCGCTTTCGCGCACACCGCCAAAGCCTGCGGCTGCGTCCATCATGTTTGTACCGTTGATCCAGACGATTCCTGCGGCCAGTTTCGGCGCGATATCGAGGGCGAGATTGATGTTCTCTGACCAAACCGAAGCGGCCAATCCGTAGCGCGTGTTGTTCGCGATTTCTACTGCTTCGGAAGGTGTACGGAATGTCGTCGCGGCCAAAACGGGGCCAAAGATTTCCTCTTGCATTAACGATGATGCGGGGGACAATCCGGTGATTAAGGTCGGTGGGTAGAAGCACCCATCGGGGGCCGCCGTTTGGTATGTTTCGCCGTCGGTGTTTTCGCTGACCATCTTGGTGATTTGCGCCAGTTGCGCGGGGTCCACGATTGCGCCGATGTCGATGCATTTATCCAATGGGTTGCCGATGCGAAGACCCGCCATGCGGGTTTTTAGCTTTGCGTAGAAGGTGTCTGCGATGGTTTCTTGTACCAATAGTCGCGAGCCTGCGCAGCAAACCTGGCCTTGGTTGAACCAGATTGCATCGACTAAACCTTCGACGGCTGAATCGATGTCGGCGTCGTCGAATACGATGTAAGGGGACTTGCCGCCCAGTTCTAGAGATAGCGCCTTTCCAGTACCTGCAGTCTGTTCGCGGATGATCCGACCTACAGCAGTGGACCCCGTAAAGGCGATTTTATCGACCTCCGCGTTAACCAAGGCGGCACCGGTATCGCCGTCGCCCGTGACGATGTTGACCACGCCCGGCGGCACGCCAGCTTGTGTGCAGATATCCGCAAAAACCATCGCCGACAGGGACGTGTATTCCGCAGGTTTCAGAACGACAGTGTTTCCCATCGCCAAGGCTGGCGCGATCTTCCATGCGAGCATCAACAGCGGGAAATTCCAAGGAATGATCTGGCCGCAAACGCCCAATGCCTCGCGATTTGGCAATTCGTCGTCCATCAACTGGGCAAAACCTGCGTGATGATAGAAGTGGCGGATCGCCAACGGCACGTCGATGTCGCGTGCTTCGCGGATCGGTTTGCCGTTGTCCAAGACCTCTACCACCGCCAAAAGGCGTGCGTGTTTTTGCATCAACCGTGCGATTGCATAGAGCACCCGTGCGCGTTTGTGACCGTCTTTGGCCCATGTGGGTTGTGCCTTGCGCGCTGCTTTTACGGCCTCGTTCACTTCGTCTGTCGTGCCTTTGGTCACACCAGCGAGGCGTTCGCCTGTTGCCGGGTTGTTGGACGCAAAATCGTCGCGCAGCGCACCCCATTTGCCATTGATATAGTGGCCCGCGATGCCGCCTTTGTCGGACAGCCATTGCAGTGCCTCAGTAGAGGATTCAGGGGCAGGGCCGTAGTCCATAGTTTCGAAAATCTCTTTAATGGTCATGGGCTTATCCAATCGGGTGGCGGTGCTGGGCGGAGTACGCGCCGGTCACGTGATGTTCGAGTTGGCGTTCAATGTCGCCCAAAAGCGACGACGCCCCAAAGCGGAAAAGGTCAGGCTGCAACCAACGGTCGCCAAGTTCGTCTTTGATCATGGCGAGGTAGACCAGTGCGTCTTTGGCCTTTGATATACCGCCTGCTGGTTTGTAGCCGACTTTGATGCCTGTACGTTCCTGATAGGCGCGAATTGCGCGGATCATGGTTAAGGTCACGGGCAATGTTGCGTTGACGGTTTCTTTACCTGTTGATGTTTTAATGAAGTCAGCACCTGCCATCATGCAAACAAGGCTAGCGCGCGCCACGTTGCGCAATGTGCCTAACTCGCCAGTGGCGAGGATGGCCTTGATGTGGGCGTCGCCACAGGCTTCGCGCATCTCGGCCATTTCGTCATAAAGCGCTTGCCAGTTGCCGTTCAGAACGTGGCGGCGGCTGATCACGATGTCGATTTCAGAAGCACCCGCATCGACGCTTTCGCGGATTTCTTGGATACGCAGATGGAATGGGGACAGACCCGCTGGGAAACCTGTGGAAACGGCGGCGACGGGGATGGATGTACCGTCAAGCGCTTTGACCGCGGTTTCGACCATATCGTGGTAAACGCAGACGGCGCCTGTGGTCAGACCTTCCATGCCAAGCTGCGCCAAAAGCGCAGGTGACACAGGCTGTTTTGCCTTTGCGCACAAACGCTTAACGCGGTCTTGTGTGTCATCGCCGGACAAGGTTGTCAGGTCCATGACGCTGATGGCTTTGCATAACCAAGCGGCTTGGTAATCCTTTTTGACGGACCGTCGTCCGGGCAATGTTGCAGCCCTGCGTTCTATCGCGGATGTGTTGGCTTGGACTGCCTTAACCCATTCTAAGTCAAGCGGAATTCCGTCGTTTCGCTGTTCGTGAACCTGCGGAAGTTGGTCGGCTGTCGTCGATGTTTTGGTGAGGGTCTGCATAGTGCCTCCGATGCGTCATGCGAAGGTTGCATGAAGGGTCTGTCTTGGCAAGTTTTGACCGTTCGGTCAAATGCTATTCGGGTTGAACGACGTTACGTTGCTTGTCAGCGCGGAATTGGGCGGGGGTGACGCCGAACTTTGCGCGGAATAATTTGTGAAAATGGGACATGTTTTGCAGGCCTATATCCGTGGCAATTTCGGGTAGCGCGTCACTGGATCCGGTCAAGGCTCTGGCGGCGTAATTCATGCGTAAGTCATTGATATATTGAACAGGTGTCTGACCGCTGTGCTGTTTCATGGTCCGGCTCACATGGGGGTGCGCCTTGCCTGTCAGTGCCACAAAACCGGCAGCGCCTTCACGGAAAATAACGGGATCTTGCGCGTCAGAATACGCCTTGGATAGCCATGGCGGGGCGTCGGTGAAGTCGGGTTCATCCAGTAGATCGACAAGCAATGGCAGCAAAAATGCCTCTGCGGCAAGCGCGTCACAAGAGCTACGTTCGAGGCGCATCGCGGCCTGATTCAAAGCGGCCATTTGGCGGGTATCACGGGCAAATTCGCGAATGCACAATGCGTGCACAACGCGTGCACAAGGCGTATGACGCTTTGCGATATTATTGGTTAATGTCGTCGCTAAACACAGCATCACAACCATCGCGTGATCGCCTTTGCCTTGCAGGGCGTGGGCTTTGCCTTTTGGCACAACAACAAGCGTGCCTTCCGAGAGCGTGTTAACGCCATCTTCAGAATGATGTCGGATAATACCATTCTGAACCCAAAAGAGTTCGACGTAGTCGTGAGTATGAAGCGTCTTTGGCCGACGCGGCAAAACGGTTGCTCGGGTCAAATGAACGGATTGCCCGTCCAATAGAATCGATTTCTGGCGCATGGTGCGTGTCATAAAAGGAGCCTAGCAGATCATTTGAAAGCGGAAAGCCTCTTGATGTTTGCGCAAACGGAACCGATGACATTTGGTGCCGGGCGGTCTATGGCGGTGGAAACCTGACTTAGACCGGATATTGCCATGACTTTTGACCGTTCCATCAAGATCGCACCTTCTATTCTCGCATCTGACTTTGCCAACTTTGGCGCCGAATGTGCGGCTGTCGAGGCGCAAGGTGCCGACTGGATTCATGTTGATGTGATGGACGGGCATTTCGTGCCTGCGATTACGTTTGGGGCGCAAACCTGCAAGGCGCTGCGGCCACATATTAAAACGGTCATGGACGTGCATTTGATGATTTCGCCAGTCGATACGTACCTCGAAGGGTTCGCAGAGGCGGGGGCTGACATCATCACGGCGCATGTTGAAGCGGGTCCGCATATCCACCGGACGTTGCAGAATATTCGTTCGCTTGGCTGTAAAGCGGGTGTTGCGCTGAACCCTGGTACGCCGGCAGAGGCTGTCGCGGATGTGCTGGATATGGTTGATCTGGTTTGCGTGATGACGGTAAACCCTGGATTTGGCGGGCAAAAGTTTATCGATATGACTGCAAAAATTGCAAAACTGCGTGCGATGATTGGTGATCGCCCAATTCATATTGAAATCGACGGCGGCGTTGATCCAACAACTGCGCCATTGGTGGCTGCGGCCGGTGCTGACGTTTTGGTCGCGGGCTCTGCTGTGTTCCGTGGCGGTTCGGTGAGCAATCCTACGCCTTATGGCGAGAATATTCGCGCTATTCGAGCGGCTGCGTCGCAATCTTGATCGCATCAAGGGTCCGGTTAACGGCCCCTTCCTGCGTTTTGAAAAATGCCTCTGCCGCAAGCTGTGTCGGGAAGTCGTCTGATTTAACGAGCGATAAAAGCGCTTTGTTATCAGCGACTTGAACGGCTGCGTTTGCGGCGATTGCCTCGACGATTGGAAACTCAATCGTCCAAGTATGGGGGCCGACGATGACAGGCTTGCCTAACGCGAGTGGTTCGGAAATGTTGTGCGCACCCTTCTCAACAAAGCTGCCGCCGATGATCGCGGCGTCGCACAGAGCGAGGTAAAAGTACATTTCGCCCATGCTATCGCCCAGAATAACGTCGACACTTGGCATGTCATTTATGGTTAATCTGTCGTCGAAGATATCGCTACGCCGCGCAACCTTGAGGCCGGCATCCGTGAGCATTTGGTAGGTTTCTTCAAACCGTTCTGGTGCGCGTGGCACGTAGATAAAAAGGCGCTCAGGCGACGATTTAATCAGTTGGATATAGGTGTCGTCCTCGCCCTTTACGACGCTGGTGATTGTGATCGTGGGACGGTTGATTTTCGCTTTTGCGATGTCGCCCTGCGCGACCTGATCCTGCGGGATGGGTTGATCGAAACGTAGCTCGCCAGTGACATGAATGTTAGGACAACCGGCGGCAATAAAGCGGTCACGCTGAAGGTCGGATTTTACAAAAGCCCCAGCGAGCCCTTTGTGTAGATCGAGCCGCCATTTTGATTTTTCGATATCTCGGGTGAATGATTTATGTGGATATTGTGCGTTACAGGCGAATAGCGGGACACCGTTTTCAGCGGCGCTACGGATCATCTCGGGCCAGATTTCGATCTCCATCACGAGCCCGTAGCGTGGTGTGAACGCCTTGAAAAATTTGCGGAAGGTCCGTTTGAATTCCAGCGGAATCCAGACGGCGCGTACACGGCCTTGGGCGATCTCACTGGCAAAGACACGCTCTGCTTCACGTCGACCTGCTGGTGTGAAATGTGTGGTGACGATGGTTTCGCCTTCGGCCAAAAGCCGTTGGATCAAGGGTACTGCTGAACGCAATTCGCCGAGGGATACGGCATGTACCCAAACGGCATTTTTTAAGGTTAACGGATAGCGCCCAAATCGTTCGCCAAGGTGTCCGCGATACAGCGGGTCTCTGCGTCCGCGCCAGAACAGGTAGGCGATGGCAAAAGGCAGGCCGAGCGTCCAAAGTATTTTGTAGAGCCAGAAAAATCGACGGAGCCGTGGTGTTGGAAAGTCAGTCATGCTGGCGGATCACATCTGTTAATGTTTTGGCAAGGGCGGTGATCGCTTTGCCGTGTTTTGCCCGCAAGTCGCTGGCCGCTGCGATGTTAGGCTGTAGGTCGCGGATCAGTGCGTCGGTTAATTCGGCAGGGGACGTGATGCAAAGCGCACCGTTTTTGTCCAATGCGTCGTAGTCCGTTTGGAAATTCGCGACGCGCGGACCATGGAAAATCGCGGTGTTCAGCGCGACGGCTTCCCATGGGTTGTGGCCTTCGGTGTTGTCGTTCGTGCCGCCGATCAGCGCTGCGTCGGCGAGGCTGTAGATGAGACCCAAGTCGCCAAATGTGTCGGCCAGCCAGACGTTTTCGGTTGGCTTTTCGCCCTTGGATCGGACCGTGTGTGGAACGGAAATGGTGTTTTCACGGTCGGGGAAACGGGGCGCGATGATCAGCAGCGCGTCGGGTTTTGTGGTTAATAGTTGGGCGTGTGCTGCGAGGGCCAGATCGACGTCTGCTTGATGTGCGGGTGCGGTTGTCCAAGTGAAACGCGGGCCTAGAATGGTCTGCAATTCGCTTAGTTCAGCGGCGTCGTATTGTAGCGGAGGGGCGCTGGACTTGAGCGATCCTGTGATGATTACGTTTGATGCACCAAGGTTTTGCAGGTGTGTTTGCGTATTGGCATCTTGTGCGGTGATGAGGCGCATCTGTTTGTAGATGAACGAGAATAGCGGTGTCGTTCGAGCGTGTCGCGCATGGCTCTTTGCGTTCATACGCGCGGCGATGAGGGTCTGCGGAATGTCACGCCTTGCGAGGTCGGCCACAAAGCCGGGCCAGATGTCTTGTTCGACCCAGACGCAGAGATCAGGTTGCCAATGGTCGAGAAAAGCTTGGCGGTATTGCGGCGCGTCGAGCGGTAGAAATTGGTGAATGGTGCGCGGCGGGGCGTTTTTGGCGAAGGCATTTGCGCCTGCCAAAGTACCGGACGTGACGAGAAAATTTGCGTCAGTTTGATCCGCCATTTCGTGGATGAGGCCGCGTAGGGATAGGACTTCGCCAAGACCGACTGCATGTAGCCAAATGAGGGGGCCGCGAGGGCGCGTGATTGTTGCTTGCCCCAGCTTTTCTGTCCACCGCGTTGGGTGTTCTTTGCCGCGTGCGACACGCTTTTTCAGGTGCCGTTTGGCGAGCAATGGCACGAGATGCGTGAGGGCCATGTAAGCCCGCAGACTGAGGGGCAGTTTAGCCACCGTCGTGGAACCGTTTTTGCAAGCCGCTGGACCAAAAAACGTTTGATTTTAGTATGTCAGTGAAACGGGATGCGGCTGATCCTGCGCCGAATCCTTCGTCGCGTGGGTGGCGATTGCCCCATGCGTCGCGCAGGAATGTGGCGATTTTGTCGGCCTCGTTAGCGTCGGCGAAATGCACGGATTCGGCTTTGGCCCGGTCTGTTTGGCGCGAACCGATGTCGAGTGATGGAAGGCCAAGGAACGGCGCTTCGCGGACGCCAGCGGATGAATTGCCGACCATGCAGGCGGCGTGTTTCATCAGTTCTGAAAAATGCGCGAACCGCATGGACGGCAGCACGCGGAAACGGTCAGCGGGAAGCGCGTTTATGGCGTCGAAAATGCCTGCGCTGCCGGGGTCGTTATTGGGGGCGATGACGACGAAATTGCGCCCAGATGCGTCGAGTGCGCCGAACAGGTCGCGGGCTTGATCTGCCATGGTGTCAGCTTCGGATGTAACGGGGTGGAAAACGCAGATGCCGAGGTCATCGAACGGGATATCGTAGCGGGCTTTGACGTCTTCGATTGTGACGCCAGACGGTCCTGCGTGGAAGTCGAGTTCTGGCGATCCGATGACGTGGATTGCCGATTTGTCTTCGCCCAATGCCATGACACGACGCGCCGCATCGTCTGAGCTGACAAAGTGGTGGCTGGCGAGTTTTGAATTACAGTGGCGATAAATTTCGTCAATGGTTCCAGAGACTTCACCGCCTTCGATATGGGCAGACCGGATGTAGTTTGTGGCGCAGACGAGGGCGCATGCCAGTGCTTCGACACGGTCGCCGTGGATCACGACGAGGTCGGGTTTTGTTTCGCGCACGAAGTCGGAAAAGCCTGTGACGGTTTTCGCCAAGATAACGTCTTGCGGGTCGCCGATCCGTTGGTTGAGATATTCGTAAACAGTGACGCCGGGCAGGCGGTGTACCTCGATTTTGGTCAAGCCGTAGCGCGATAACATGTGCATTCCGGTGACAAAAAACGACACGTTAAGGCCCGCGTCACGCGCTGCGATGGCCAGCGGTTCGAGCTTGCCGAAATCAGCGCGGGTGCCAGTGACGAAGAGGATGGATTTTGGATCAGACATGGGACCGTTTCGTCGTTAAAACCTAAAAAGGTTAATTACTCTTACTTTTCTGTGACGCCTCTGCGTATTTTTGGTGCATCTCGGCACGCATGGCTTCGCAGTGCTTTTTCTGGACAAGGTCGGACCAAGACTTGATCGGAACAAAAGCACGATCCCCCAGACCGTCAACAATCACAAGGCGTAACCCGTCGTCCAGAGAACCCGCGACGAGGACGTTTGTGAAGTGCGGATCCCAGACGAGGGCGCGAAAGTACATGATGTCGTCCCAAAGCGCATCAATGGCGTTGGTGATTGTTTCGTTATGGGGATGTTGGGCTGCGAATTGCGCGAGGGTCGGCGCGATGTTTCCGTCCGGCCCTAGGATCATGTCGAACATTGATCCGACGCCTTTGTCGGTTTCTACGAAACCACGGAACTGCGAGCAGAACTGCGGGACGTGTTGGGTGCGTGCGACCATGGCTGCGAATTCGTCAATCTCGACCCACGAAAACAGGATTGATGAGAACCGTCGTTTGTGGCGGTTGATCAGTTTGCGAAGTGTCTTAAACCGTTTCACCTTGAGCGGTTTTTGGATTTTGATGATTGTCGCTGACTGGTCAGGATGGCGGTAGACGCGCCGACCGCTGCCTTGAGCTAGAAACAGGCTCTCGTCTAAAATCAGGGTGTGCGTGTTTTGCATCTAGCGCGTTCTTTTCGTTTTCTGGCGGCGTGCTGCTAAGAGCCTGTGTCCGATGAATGATGCTTTGAGCGTCAGTTTGTCGATGAATGTTAACGATGCCTGTGCAGCAGAGGTGGGCAGGCGTTTGTCGGGCTGTGATCGCGCTGCGAATTTATATAGGCGTTTGTGCAGCCAGAGCGACAGGCTTTGGTTTTGTGCAAGGTAGTCGGCGTGTTTGTCGATGATCCGCGCCATGTATTGCCGCCGGTTGTCCGCGCTTTGTGATGCGGTGACTGAGCCTTGGTTTGCGCTATATGCGCCATCAAAGATGTATGCCCCGACTTGGTCAAGTTCATACGCTTGCGCGCCGTGCTTGAGCAGGTTGATGCAGAATTCTGTGTCTTCGTTGACGCGCAGGGCAGTGTCGAGCCCGCCAACGGTCTGGTAAGCGGTGCGCGAGACCCAAAACCCTTTGCCTAGGCCGCTGAGTGCTTTGGCGTCGCATGGGGCGACTAGACTTTGCCACGTTCCGGCGACGGATTGGGACGGCTGAAAGCCACGGTCGCGGAAATCTGCTGTGGCGCAGAACCCGTAGGCCAAGGCGTCTTTGTCCAAGGTTGTAAGGAGTGTTGCCGCCAAGTGCGCCCAGTACCCGGGGGCGATGAGGTCATCATCGTCGAGGAAGAAGATCCAATCGCCCTTTGCTTGCGCCACACCGTAGTTGCGAGCACCCGATGCGCCGGCGTCGCCCGCGTTTTGGTGTAGCGTGATTGGGGTCGCGATCTGCGGCAGTTGGGTTGCATCGAAAGGGTCGCCGTCATTGACCACGATAATTTCCATGCCTGCGGGGGCTGATTTTACAGCACTTTGGATCGCCTCGATCAGGAACGCGAGACGATTGCAGGTTGGGATAACAAGTGAATATGTGGCGGGCGGCACCATGAATCAGAGCTTTCGGCGCATACGAGAGGACCGCAGCCGTCCGGCGATTTTCTGCATTTTGCCTGCGAAGTTGGGTTTTGCGTAGCCATTGGTGGTTTCACCGAACAGCTGGTCGCAATAGATCGGACCATCACCGTCGTAGCCGTGACCTGTGTAGTGGTTCGGGATGAAGTAATGTGATGGGAAGATGTGGACCTTGGGCGATAGTTCTTTGATCATGGTCGCGACAAAGTAGTTGCCAGTCGTGAGCCACGCTTTGTTTAACTGCTCAGGCTTGAGTTGCCCCAAGCGGTTGATCAGCGCGTCCACGAACGGGTTGTTCGGTTCGCAGGCTAGGATGGGGGAGACCAGTTGCCCTCTGACGAATTCGTTTTCGTAGACGGTGTAGGCTTGCGCCTCTGTCCACAGCTCGTCCGTGTTGCGCAGGCAGCGGGAATCCGCGCCGGGCATAAAGCCACCTTTTTCGTGCAGGACCTCGTAGCGGATCAAGTCGGCGGCCCCTGCGTATTCGGCGCGGCGCAGGTATTCGTCGATCAGCGCTTGGTTTTGAAACTGGTGTTGCGAGACGTAATCGTTGTCGATCAGGGTGTAATCCCAGTCGGGATGGTGGTCCTGCCACGTCTGCATCCAGTCTAATGGCGCAGGGCGTGGCCCGATCCAAACATGCATGAGGTTCTTGGGGATATTCATTACTTCAACATGCTCCACGCGAGTTGCGTATTGCGCGTCACAGCGCGGGTGAGCGTTTTGCCGACGACTTTGTCAAACTCGAACCCTGCGATTTCGCCTGATCCGGGGCGGCGTGCCCAGATGTCGGATTCGACGATCACGTGACCTTCGGGCAGGTCACGGTCTGCAACGACGGATGCGCGGGCAAAGGCGTAGACGGGGCCTTCGGCGTCGGTGCGTTGTTTGGGGTTGTGCAGGGCTGTGTGGATTTCACGGGAACGGTCGATGATGTGTCGCAATTCCGCGGGGTCCATCGAGTTGATGATATCGGGGCCGATGCGGTAGCGGCTGTCTGTATAGTGTCGTTCCAAGATGCAGGCACCAAGTGCGACGGATGCCAGCGCCATGTCCGGACCGATGGAGTGGTCGGAAAAGCCGACAACTGCGTTCGGGAAGGCCGCCTTGAGATCGGTCACACCTTGCAGGGACACGATTTCAGGGGGCGACGGGTAGAGGTTGGTGCATTCCAGCAGCGCGTATTCGATGCCCGCGTCTTCGAGAATTTGCACGGAGGCGCGAATGGTTTCGATGGTTTGCATGCCGGTGGACATAATGACCGGTTTGCCCTTAGCCGCGATGTGTCGGATCAGGGGCAGGTTGTCGGCCTCGCCGGACCCGATTTTGTAGGCTGGCACGTCGAGTGTTTCGAGGAAATCAGCCGCTGCCCGTGAAAACGGCGTCGAAATCCAGATCATGCCGAGTTCTTCGGTGTAGCGTTTCAGCTCTGTTTCGTCTTCGAGCGACAGGGCGCATTGTTCCATCACGTCCCAGATCGACACATCAGCATTGGGCGGGAAGATTTGTTTGGCTTCCTCGGTCATCTCGTCGCTGACGATATGGGTCTGGTGCTTGATCATCTCGCAGCCGCTGAAAGCCGCGAGGCGCACCATTTCTTTGGCAGCGGCCAGATCGCCGCCGTGGTTGATCCCGATCTCTGCAATCACGAGGGGCGGGTGCTGTGGTCCGATTTTGCGGCCTGCGATGTCCATGGTGCGTCTCCGATGTTTTGTTATGATTGGTCTATGCGGTTTGCGAGGGTGGTGCAATTGGGGGGCAGGCCCCACGCGCGGTATCAGCGGGGATAGCCCCCGAACGCGCCGTTTAACGGGGGCCAGCCCCCGAACCCCCGGAGTTGTTACGGCGAAATGAAGGTGTGGGCCTGTTGTTGTCTATATCGTGGCGATATAGCATCAGCGGGCTGCAAGTTGAGGACAAGACGATGGCGAAACGCACTTATGAGATTGTTACGCCACAAGGTCGTGCGCGTGCGCGTCGTCAGCTTGACTGGCAGGATCACGATATACTGCGCCGTCGCTGGCATAACTTTGAGGAAGTGGCGACTGGTGTGTATCGATCAAACCAGCCCTCTGCTACGCGGTTTCAGGCCTATGCGGATTTGGGGATCAAGACGATCCTGAATTTACGCGGGCCCTTGCAGGAGCCGTTTTTCCTGTTTGAGCAAGAAGCCTGTGACGCGATTGGCCTAAAGATCGTGTCGATCGGCTTGAGCGCCCGCAAAGCGCCGCGCCAAGAGCGATTGTTAATGCTGGTTGATGCATTCGAGACGATGGAAAAACCATTCTTGATCCATTGTAAGTCTGGAGCGGATCGCACTGGTCTTGCGTCGGCGCTTTACCTTCTACTATATAGTGACGCGGATGATGATACGTTGCGGGCGCAGTTGAGTTTCCGCTACCTGCATATTCGCAAGTCATCGACCGGAATACTCGACTTTTTCCTAGAGACCTATCTGGCCCGTCGCCAACACAGCCCGATTGGTCTGCGTGATTGGATTGTCGCAGAATATGATCGGGACCGGATGATGGCCGATTATCAAGCGATGAAGGCGAGCGAGACGTTTTGGGAAGGCTGGTAGGGCCTACCCCTTTAGGCCTTGTGCGATTTGACGCCCCATCAGGAACGCGATGATCTCCCAGTCGATGGGGCTATCCACATCAAGACCGCGCTCGTTTGGCACTTCGTAGGGGATGACCCGACCTTGGAATAGTGACGTGGCACGGCGCAGGTAATCCGTGTTCAGGATATAGACGAGCCCGACATGATCTAAGACCTTTGGGGCTTGCTGTCGCGCAACAACGCCGCCGGGCAATGGTTTTGACACATGCAGGCTGCCGCCGTCGTCGAGTTCGAGGATGTTAAAGTAGGGGTTCTTGCGGCTTTCGCAGCACGACATCACCATATCCGGTTTTTGACTGTTATATAGTGCGAGTGCGCCGTCGAGATCTTCTTGCAGGCGCAGGGGCGAGGTGCAGTCGAGATCAATGAAGGTAGACGCGGGACCTGTGATCTTTTCAACCTCTTCAAGCGCGTGCTGCCAGACGTCCCATTTACCAGCGGTATCATTGGCAAGGTGGGCAGGGCGCAGGCCAATATCGAGGCCACCGCGTTTCAGACCATGTTCATACATTTCGGGATCATCAGTAGAGACGACAACATGATCGATGTCATTTGATGCAAAGAGCTGGTCGAGCGACCAATCAATCAGCGGTTTGCCGTGCAGGTTCTTAAAGTTCTTACCTGGAACGCCCTTGCTGCCGCCGCGCGCGCCGATGTGACCGATGATCATGTCTATAGTCTCCTTTGTTATGTCCGTTTTAGCGGGGCAGGGGGCAAAACGACAGTCAGGATTCGGAAACGAGTCGGAATTTTGGGCCTGCCGAGTCGGATACTCGGGCGAAATTCGCAGCAACTTGTGGGTATGTCTGTGGATAAGTCTATATGTAGCGGATCAGGCTGGTTTGCGAGTGTGCCGGGTGGGGCTGCGGGCGTTGGTATCTCAGAAAGTGCGTATTGTAAGTGACTGTTTTTATTTGATTTTTCAAGTTTATGAAGGTTTTTTGACTTTCTAGCAAAAAAGCACTTGCGGCCTCAGTGTACTATCCTTAGAAGCCCCTTTACCGGAGACGCAGACAAGCAGACACGGTGCAGCGGACGGAACGAAGCGG
>NZ_JACIJM010000006.1 GCF_014199395.1 Yoonia ponticola
AGCACACGAACAACGGCATGCTGTCACCGGTTGACTATGAAATGAAACAGCAGAAAATGAACAAGGCAGGCGTCTAGGAAGTTAGGGGCACCTCATTGAGCTTGGTAGCCTCTTAGTTTCCGACCCAACTTGGGAGCATCAATCAGGTAAATGGAAGGGTGACGAATTTAAACTGTCACACTACCAAGAACCGTTGCAAAACAATGTGAGAACGATACTTAGTCAAATTATTTCGGAAGAACCGAGTTGTGCTAGCCTAAGAGATGGATTAGCTGGGCTGAATGGTGCTATGGAAACAGCAGTAGCAATCATGCCCACAGTGTCAGGTTCTGCAGTTATCGCCTCCAATACCAAGGTAGACGAAATCAAGGAGCAGCATCGAAAAGTTGGAGGTCTTGATATGGAGGTTTATGGTCTCTACCGAGCCGCCGCTCTGCACGCAGATAACGTGAGTTGCTTTGCTGCAAAAACTGTCGTTGATCTCGCAAACGAAGATAAAGGAGATGACCTTCACCATTCTGGCGCTGTATTTTCCGCACGCTTTGTAGCTAAAGCAATACCGCGAATTCTTCGTGGTTAGTTTTGAGGCAAGAAGCCCGAAGATCTATCGATGGAATTGATGGCCCTTTTTCAAACCAGCGTACGGGTCTGCTAGCGTCTGCAGCGAAGCTTTCTTGGTATAACGACCGGCAAACGATCTCTTCATAGGCATGGAATCTAGTCTGCGAACCGCTTTGGGTTTTATTGATCTATCCGAACAGCGTTGCTAAACATGTTGCCTGGCCTCTCGTAGGGCTTATCTTCGCGCTTACTAACGTCCCCACCGATATTCTCTACCCAGCCAAAGAACATGTGCGCATCGCCATAAACTGGCAACGTACTCACTATGGTTTCGTTTGCAAAACGCCACATAGTCTTCAAAAAGCAATGCAATCTAAACGGATGCGCGGCGAGGTTTCGCCCTTTGCGTTCCAGAGCGTCAATGATTATCACATTCTGGTTCCCGTGATCAAAACGGAGATGATCGCACGTGGTCGCAACTTTCATGGCCTCTTTTAAAGCGTCCCGACCAAAATGATCACGCAAACCGGCTACTGTCAAAATACCATGCTCGGTTATCCATAGTTCTTGTGATGAAATCCAAGCAATGTTTGCAAGCTGATTATGAATTTTCAGTTGGTATGATTTTGTTTCTCTCACGGTCTTTCTCCTAGCTTGTCATAATAAATATGCTGAGCATTTTGTATGGTCATATCTTCGGTAATTCTTAGACAAGCCAACCAATCGTTGGGCGTCCACTTGGTGTAGTTGATAGCAGCTTCATAGAGCGTATCTGGTCGTTCTGAGTGTTGCACCTTGAACTGGTCCCTCCACTGTTCGTAAAAATGCCGCTGATCACTTGTCAGGTCGGCTAAGAGGTCTGAGCTGCTGCCGGTTTCGTGGACACCGAGATAAGGTGTTTATGAGATTGGAGATCAGCGATGACGAGAAGAGTTTACAGCTGAGAATATAAACGCGAGGCGGCACAGCTTGTGACGGCTCGCGGAGTGAGTGTCGCACAAGCGGCCAAAGATCTGGATGTGCATGCAACCGTGCTGCGCCGATGGGTGCGTGAGTTTGGATCAAACGGGCCAAACGCCTTCCCAGGCAACGGTCAGCTGAAACCAGATGACGAAGAGCTTCGCAGCCTGAGACGTGAGGTCGCAAAGCTGAAAGCGGAGCGTGACATATTAAAAAAGGCCGCCGCCCGCTGACCGGCAGCACATGCTTGCATGTGTGAGAGGGACCTTCGCCAGGGACCATCTGTAATGTTCGGGTTTGTTGCGAAGCACCGAGGGGTTTGGCCAGTGAGTTGGATGTGTGATGCGCTCGGTGTGTCACGAAGTGGGTTCCATGCGTGGCTGACGAGACCGCGCAGCGCCCGTGCGTTGCAAGACGAACTGCTTGGCGCCGCTATCAGGGCGAGCTTCGTGCGATCTGATCGGACCTATGGCGCGCGCCGCGTTTGGCATGACGTCCTTGCTGAGGGCTTTGAATGTGGTCTGCATGGCATTGAACGGTTGATGCAAATGAATGCCCTCAGGGCGCGTCCGCGCCGCCGTCAGCTCCCAAAGGATGTGGGCGAGCGATCCAGTATTGCGCCAAACGTGCTTGAACGTGAGTTCAAAGCAGAGGGCCCAAACCAAAAATGGGTCGCCGACTTCACTTATATCTGGACCGCCGAAGGTTGGCTTTACGTTGCTGTGGTCATTGATCTGTTCTCGCGTCGCATCGTCGGCTGGTCGATGAAAGATGCCATGACAGGGCAGATGGTTACTGATGCCCTGATGATGGCGATCTGGCGCAGAGGGCGACCAAAGGAACTGCTGCATCACTCGGATCAGGGTAGCCAATATACCAGTGAACCGTTCCAGAGGCTAATGGCGGACAATGGCGTCACCTGCTCGATGAGCCGGTCGGGCAATGTCTGGGACAACGCTGCAGCGGAAAGCTTCTTCTCATCGCTCAAAATCGAACGTGTGAAGCGCAAAGTCTACCGGACCCGTGATCAAGCCCGTGCGGATGTGTTCGATTACATCGAGCGTTTCTACAATCCGACACGTCGTCACTCGACCATAGGATATTTAAGCCCTATGCAATACGAGGAGAGAGCGATGAAAGCTTAAGTTGCCGTCCACGAAACCAGCAGCAGCTCACAGATACAAAAACCCACGCCGAACAGGGATATAGGTGATGTCACTGCACCAAACATGGTTCGGCCGCGTGATTGGTCGCTTCCGGAGCAGGTATGGATAAATGCGGTGCTGAGGGTGCTTCTTGCCCCCTCTCACACATGCAGAGCATGTGTTGCCGGTCTATGGGTATTCGGGCTCTTGTAGATGGCCTGTAACCCCATCAAACTCAGCAGCCGCCGCACGCGGTGGCGGCCTGCATGGAACCCATTTCTGGGCAAGTAGGCTGTGATCTGTCGGCTTCCGAAGAACGGGTATTTTGTGAACACGCGGTCGATCTCATTCATCAGTTCCAACGTCTCTGCGTTCACGCCCACTGGGGCATAATACAGGGATGACCGGCTGATCTTCAGCAGCTTACACTGCCTGGTCAAACTCATGTCCGTGCAATCCCGATTGATCATTGTTTTCGTTCAGACGGGCTCATCGCCTCTCGGGTCATTGCTGCGCAATACCCTGTCGGTAATACATCAGCCCTTGTGACAAAAAATCATTTTCCACCGCCACCTTGCCGATCTTCGCGTGCAGTTCTTTGACTTCGGCTTCGTTATCCTCAGCCTTCCTGACTTTGTCGGAAAAAACACCCGTCAGGCCATCAATTGCCTGCCGCTTCCACGTCGTCACCTGCGTTGGATGCACTTTGTGCTTGTAATCTCTTGCGCCGTCTTGTCTCCACGAAGCGCCTCAAGCGCTACCGTGGCCTTAAACTTATCTGAAAAACTGCGTCTCTTCGTCATTTCTGTATCCTGTCTTCAAGGTTGGATACATCTTAGCACGCTGCCCAAATTTGCAGGACCACTTCACTCTACGTCCACCGTTTTCATGTTCCTCACACTTTTTGACTAATCTGGCCGTAAACGCGGTCTAGTGACATTCACGAATTCTCATCCAATTCGACAATTGATACACCATTGTGTCACATTGTCGTCCATGTTACCAAAACGTCATTGTTGGCGCGTATCCGTTTGGTTGTCGTTGCATATTTTGCCATTCAATCGGTTGACAGATGCGTACGGTGGCGACGACGATGGCACGGTAAGCTAACAAGTTCAGCGATGGCCGGGGAGGGTCATTCTTAATAAAGCGGGGGGAGGAGCTGTATGTCAGTCCTGTTTGGGTTATTGTGGCCGTTGGAGCGCATCAACGCGACTTTGCTTGCTATCGGCAAAGTCATCGCGATTGCAGCGCTCGCCATCATGGTGTGTTTAATCCTAGGTCAAGTTTTCTTTCGTTACATACTCAATGACGCGCCCAATTGGACCGAAGAAGCCGCGCGTTTTGGCATGCTTTGGATGGCTGGATTGATGGCGCCTTTGGCCTATCGCATGGGCGGTTTTGTCGGGATCGACATGCTTGAACGCGCATTGCCGCGTGCGCTCTCTGGTCTGTTATCTTTAATCCTAATGTGTCTGACGATGTGGGTTCTGTTCATTGCTTGGGAACGCGGACTTAATAATCACCTCGACACGATTTCTGGGAAAGGCTGTTCAGCGTCGTTGCGCTGGCCTTTCGGCATCGAGATCGGGAAATGTGGTGCTAAATTTCAGAACAGGTTTCAATACGCATCGCTTTGGGTCGGGGTAAATCTGCTTATCTTGGTGAACTTCGAACTTATCATTCGCCAACTTATCATGCTGGCCGGGCAAGGCGACCGTCTGTCGCGCCTGACTGCGGACGAAGATATTGCAGGAGCTTCATAATGCTGCTTTGGTTCCTTCCTTTATTTCTCGTTCTCATCATGGTCGGCTTGCCGGTCGTATTTGCATTGCTGGTTTCGCCCTTCGCGTTAATCATGCTCGAAGGCGACACCCGCAATGTCGTCGCGGGGTTGTACCGTAACTTCTACAACGGAATGGATAGTTTTCCGTTAATGGCGCTCCCGTTTTTTATGCTTGCTGGCGAGGTCATGAACCGCGGCGGGATCACTGTTCGACTGGTCGAGTTTTCCCAAGCATTCATGGGGCATATGCGCGGTGGTCTCGCTCACGTGAACATCCTGTCCTCAATCTTATTCGCAGGCCTGTCTGGGTCTGCGGTCGCTGATACCTCGGCGCTGGGATCAACGCTGATCCCTGCGATGGAAAAAAACGGCTATAGCCGCAAGTTTGCCGCCGCGATCACGGCTGCGTCGTCGGTTATTGGGCCGATCATTCCGCCGTCCGGCATCATGATTATTTACGCCTACATCATGGGCGAAAGCGTGGCAGCGCTGTTCCTTGCCGGTATCGTTCCCGGCATTTTGGTTGGGGTCGGATTGATGATCATGGTTCGTCTGATGGCTGACCGCTATGACCTGCCCAAGGCCGAACGGATCGTCCAAAAAGACCAAACCATGACGCCACTTGAGGCTTGGGTCAGTTTTTTCCTTATTCGTGTTAACATCGCGGGATTGCTCTACGCGATTTCAGGTCTCGTCACTCAGTTTATCCCACAACAAGTGAACGGCTGGTTAATTTTTCTCATCGGTCTGCCGATTGCACATGCCATCGCGACTGCGACCAAAGCGCGTGTGAGCCATGATTTTCGTATCGTCTGCAAAAAAGCCATCGCGCCGCTGCAAACGCCGATCATCATTCTTGGCGGGATCCTCGTTGGGGTATTCACACCAACCGAAGCCTCTGCGGTTGCGGTCGCCTATGCGCTGATCGTCAGCTTCTTTGTTTTGCGGTCGATGAACGGTAAAGACCTGATCGAAGTCCTTGCAAAGTCAGCGCTTTCCACCTCGGCGGTCTTGCTTCTCGTAGGGGCGGCTGTGGCCTTTAAAACGGTCGTCAGCCTATCCTATGCGCCGCAAATCCTGTCTGATTACATCCTGTCACTGTCCGAAAACCCGCTGATCTTGCTGTTTCTGATTAACATCCTGTTATTCATTGTCGGCATGTTCCTCGATGCTGGGCCCGCGATCATTATCCTTGGGCCGATCTTGGGCCCGATTTTTGTCGACCTCGGTGTTCACCCCGTCCATTTCGCGATCATTATGTCAGTTAATCTGACCGTCGGGTTGGCGACGCCGCCTATGGGGCTTGTGTTATTCGTGGCTTCGACAGTGTCCGGCGAAAAGGTTGAAACCATCGCCAAAGCAATCTTGCCATTTCTTGCGGTCGAAGTTCTCGTGATTTTCCTCATCACATATATTCCGGCGATTTCGATGACCGTGCCGTATCTTTCTGGCTTTTTGGGTTGCGGCCCAGAGGTCGGTTTCTCTGCGTGTATCAGCCCTGTGCCGGTACCAAACTGACAGCATCTATAGGGAGAATAAAATGCTGAAAACTCTATCAAAGGTCGCTGCGACCGCCGCGTTTCTAACTGCGCCACTTGCAGCGTGGGCGGACGGGCATCAAGAATTCACTATCCGCGCGACTGCCAACTCAAATGAGAACGACGAAGACTACGACGGACTGGTTGTCTTTAAAAACTACGTCGAATCCGCGTCGAATGGCCGTATCGGGGTCGAGCTGTTTATCGGCACGCAGCTCTGTTCCGGCGGGGCTGAGTGCCTCGAAGGTGTGGCCGAAGGTTCGATTGATGTGTTCGTGACCACATCAGGTGGTGCCGCTGGTATCATGCCTTTCGTTCAAGTTCTTGACCTGCCTTATCTGATGTCTGACGACCGCGTGGCAGAGGCCGTTTTGACTGGCGATTTCACACGCACGATGCGCGACATGGGGCTTGAGGCCACTGACGGCGCATTGCGTCTGATGACCATTGGTAACACGGGTGGCTGGCGCAACTTTGCCAACACCCAACGCCGTGTCACTGGCCCAGCTGACATGGAAGGCCTGAAAATTCGGACCGTTGTCGCTGATCTGCCGCAGGAACTGGTGCGTGCGATGGGCGCTTCCCCGACACCGATCCCATGGCCCGAGCTTTTTACATCGTTCCAAACCGGTGTCGTTGAAGGGTCCAAAAACGGTATCACTGATATCATGAGCATGAAGTTCCCTGATGCAGGGCTTCAGTACCTCACACTCGACGGTCACGCCTACATGGGCGCGTTGTGGTACATGAACAATGAAAACTTCCTTGGCATGCCAGAAGACATGCGCCGTGTTGTTGTTGATGGGTTCTCCCAATTGCAGCAAGCGACATTTGCTTCGCCAAAGCGCAAGTCGATTGAGGCTTATCAAGCCTTTGTTGAAGGTGGCGGCGACTTGTATGTGCCATCACCAGAAGAAAAAGCAGCTTTCGCTGAGGCTGCCACCCCAGTTCAAGGTTGGTTCCGCGAAAACGTAGACGGGGGTGATCAAGTCCTCGACGCGTTGATCGCAGCTGTTGAAGTGGCCGAATCCGACCTTGCAGCAGAATACGCAAGCGACCTGAATTAAACGTTAATACGCAACGACAAAGGGCCGCCCATCGCGGGCGGCCCTTTTTTCATGGGTAATCTTGTCGATCTTGCACTGCTCAGCTACGGTTCGACCAACAAAAAACGGAGAACATCATGCGTGGCGCAGGCGGCAGCGACGGCGGCGAATTTAACTTCGTCATTGGGCTCGTGATGATGGTGGCGGGCGGGTATCTACTACTTAGCAACATCGTAATTCGCCCTAATTTTGGTATGGGAACACGGGCTTTTGGGCTTGGTGGCGTAGACGTCACGACGGGTATGATCCTTATTCCGTTCATGTTCGGCATCGCAATGGTGTTCTATAATGGGCGCAGTAAAATCGGTTGGGCACTCGCAGTCGGTGCGATCATTGCGCTAATCGCTGGGGTGATTTCGAACCTCACGCTGCAATTTACACGCCTCAGCGCGTTCGACCTACTGGTCATCCTTGTGCTGCTTTTTGGGGGCGTTGGCCTGTTTTTGCGGTCGTTGCGCGGATAACCAAAGTGCTGTGGTTAAACCGATGACGCATAATGATCCCAACTGTGCGTAAAACCTACCCAAAGTTTGTTTTCATTTTGTTAATCGTTCATAGTGTATACGTTACTGAAGCGGGATTTGAGCACGAATGAAACGATTGGATAGCCACGCTATTGGTGTGGATCACGGCGACTTAATATTATTTTCGGACTTTGAAGACGACGGTGAAATGTGGAAAGGCGAGGGCCCACGCGCTGCACGTCGCACGGTAACCTTTTCTGAACGTTTCGCAGATATGCCTGTTATTTCGTTGCAGATGTCGATGGTCGACATGTCGAATGATGCCTACATTCGCGCCGATTTACAGCCGGACGGCATAACCGAGACCGGCTTTGATATTGTTTTTAAGACGTGGGGCGATAGTCGCATCGCGCGTATTCGGGTCGCTTGGCAGGCGATTGGATCACTGCCAAGCGACGATTCTTGGGAGCTATGATTTAGCTCGAATACATGCCTTCGTAGATCGGGCCGAGCGTCTCGTGGTCGAACAGCGACGACACCGAGGTGCCGTTGGACGTGTTCAGGATCGCTTGGGCGAACATTGGTGCGGTTGGTACGATGCGGATTTTGTCGGTCGCCAAAACTGGTTTTGTCGCTTCAATCGTGTCGGTGATCACAAGGTGTTTCATCACAGATGCATTTACGCGTTCGATGGCGGGACCGGACAAAACGCCGTGCGTAATATAGGCGTGAACCTCTTTTGCGCCATGCTCAAGCAGCACCTCGGCAGCTTTACACAGTGTACCTGCGGTATCGACGATATCGTCGACGATCAGACAAGTGCGGTCTTTAACGTCACCAATCACAGTCATTTCTGCAACTTCGCCAGGCTTGCCACGCCGTTTATCAACGATAGACAACGGTGCGCCGATCCGCTGGGCCAGATCACGGGCACGCGCCACGCCACCGACGTCAGGGGACACAACCATGATCTCGTCCATCTGGTTCTTAAAGTTGTGCTTCACATCAAGCGCGAAAATCGGCGACGCATAAAGGTTATCGACTGGAATATCGAAAAATCCCTGGATCTGTGTCGCATGAAGATCAAGCGTGAGAATGCGTTCAACGCCAGCTTCGACGATCATATTCGCGACCAGTTTCGCCGTGATTGGCGTCCGCGCTTTGGACCGGCGATCCTGACGGGCGTAACCAAAATACGGGATGACAGCGGTAATGCGCGCGGCAGACGATCTGCGTAAAGCATCCGCAATAATCAACAATTCCATAAGGTTATCGTTTGCAGGATTCGACGTCGGCTGGATAATGAACATATCCTCACCGCGGACGTTTTCGAACACTTCGACGAAAATTTCGCCATCATTGAACCGCTCGACACGGGCGTCAACGAGACCCACTTTGCGTCCGCGATGCATCGACATCCGTCGTGCGACACGTTCGGCCAACGGCGTATTGGCATTTCCTGAGATCAGTTTGGGTTCGGTGGGCGTCATCTGGCGCGGTCCTTTGGCAGAAGGTCTGTTGAAAGTAACAGAATCGTGGCGTTGACACCGCTTAGCACGCCGTTACGGTCTCGCAAACATCATGCGCGTCCGGAGACCAAAATGGCCCATATAGATTACTACTTTGCCACGATTTCGCCCTTTACCTACCTGTGCGGCACACGCCCCGAGCAGATCGCAAAGGCGCATGGTGCAACCCTGACGTACAAGCCGTTGGATATTATGCAGTTATTTGGCCGGACAGGGGGCGTCCCCCCCAAAGATCGGCATCCGAACCGTCAAGAGTATCGGCTGCAAGATATGCGGCGCAGGGCTGCGATGACCGGACAGCCGATGAATTTGAAGCCAGCGTTCTGGCCGACAAACGGTGCGCCTGCGTCATTTGCGATTATTGCAGCACAAACAGCGGGCGGCGATGTGGCCAAATTGGTCGCGAACATCACCAAAGCATGCTGGGCCGACGACAAAGATATCGCGCAAGACGAGGTGATCCGTGCTTGTTTAGTCGAGGCCGGTTTTGACGCGGATCTGGCCGACAAAAACATGCTGACAAGCGCTGAAACCTTCGGCGCAAACCTCGAAGAGGGTATCAATGCGGGCGTCTTTGGCGCGCCATTCTTTGTTACAGATGATGGCGAACGCTTTTGGGGTGAAGACCGCTTGGCCGATCTTGATGCGCATCTCGCGGGCAAGATTTAAGGTAAGCGCGGCGGGGGCCAGCCCCCGCACCCCCGGAGTTGTTCTGGCGAAATGAAGTTGAGGTTAACCGTTGATGATGTTGAGAAAATTCTCGACATCCTCAGCGGTTGCAGACCAGTCTGTCACAAGCCTTGCGGTTAATATCGCGTCTAAATCGCCAGCCTGTGGATCACCATCAATGACGTAGTAGTTCGCGCCAGCATTCAGCAAACGTTGGTGAAGGTGACGCGGGAAGCGTGCGAAAATAATGTTGGCTTCGGGTTTTTCGACGAAAGTAACAGCAATGTTTGTCACAAGTCCCTGAGCGAGTTGTGCACATCGCGCATTCGCTTCGGTCGCCATGGAAAGCCAAAGGTTATCAGTCAGATAAGCCTGCATTTGTGCGGACAAATACCGGTGTTTAGAAAAGAGATGACCGCCGCGTTTGCGCCGTAGCTGAAATTCCCATGCCTTTTCAGGATCAAAAATCACGCAGGCTTCGACGCCCATGAGACCGTTTTTCGTACCGCCAAAGCTGACCGCGTCGATGCCGGATTTCCATGTCATCTCGGCAGGAGTGCAATTGAGCGTGGCAAGCGCGTTGGCAAATCGCGCACCGTCCATATGGACCTTGCTTCCGAATTCGCGGGCGATCTTGGTTAATGCGCGGAGTTCGTCCAAGGTGTGAACAGTGCCCATTTCGGTGACTTGGCTGATCGAAACGGGACCGTGTTGTGGGCCGTGCACGCCGCGATTTCCTTCGTTCTGCATTGAGATGCGCAATGCCTCTGGCGTCATTTTCGCGTTTTCAGCAGGCACCAATGTCAGCTTCGCATTTGTGTAGAATTCTGGCGCGTTACATTCGTCTTCGTGAATGTGTGCCATGGGCGAGCAGAATATCGTGTCCCATGGATTTGTAAGCGTCGCCAGTAGGATAGCGTTCGCTGCTGTACCCGTCCCGACCAGAAAAACGGCGGCATCTGGGGCTTCGAATAGCTCGCGGATTTGCGCCGTTACGATGTCCATTTCTGCATCCGCGCCGTAACCTGATCGGTATCCGTTGTTCGCGTTAACCAACGCCTCTAACACCTTTGGATGGGTCGGCCCGGAGTTGTCGGATGCAAAGAACATCAGGTCGGTTCCTCTATGATGTAGTCTTCCCAATCGTCTTCGTGAATTTCAAATTCGGGAATTGTGCGCCCCTGCATGGTCACGCCAGCCTCGTGGATCGCGGTGTTGTTTCCGGCGATCAAGGGATGCCAATCGTAAAGTTTGCGCCCCTCGTAAAGCAGGCGATAACCGCAGGTGCTAGGCAGCCAATAAAGGTTATCTTCTAATGTCTTAGGTGTCAAAACGATGCATTCAGGCACAAACTGGTGACGGATGGGATATTGACTACACAGACAAGTTTCGTTGTCGAGCAGGCGGCAGGCAACGCGGGTTAATGCGACTTCACCGGTGTCTTCGTCTTCGAGTTTGTTAAGACAGCATTTACCACATCCATCGCAGACGGCTTCCCATTCTGCTTTGTTCATTTTTGACAGTTTTTTGGTTTCCCAAAACCGGTCAGCAAGACCTTCGCGAGGAATATCAGACATTGGTTAATATCTCGCGCGCGGTCACACAATCCGCGTCCATTTGAGTGATAAGGGCATCAAGTCCATCGAATTTCAACTCTGGCCGCAGATAGTCGATCAATGCGAGGGAAATCGTTGAACCGTATAAATCCCCTTTGAAATCAAAGAGAAACGTTTCGCAATTCGGGATGTTTTCGCCAAACATCGGGCGGACACCAATTGACGCAGCGCCATGATAGCTGCCTTTGTGCGGTCCATTCAGAACGTCGGCTTTAACGGCGTAAACCCCGAATTTGGGCTGGTGCAACCCGCTGATCGACATGTTCGCTGTTGGATACCCAAGCTCGCGACCGCGCTGTTCGCCACGTATCACAACACCTTCGATCTCGTGCCAATGACCCAGCATCGCGGCGGCATCGCGCGGGCGTCCATCGGTCAGCGCAGTGCGGATCGCTGTGGATGATACCGCCTCGGTGCCGATTGATTTCATCGGCGCAATGGTAACGCCAAACCCCATCTCAGCGCCGAACGTCTGAAGGTCTGTAATGGTGCCGAGGCGACCGCTGCCAAAGCAGAAATCACTGCCGACAACGATGTGTTTCAGGCCAAGCCGATCGACGATAATCTGCTGCGTAAATTCGCGCGGACTGAGGGCGGCGAGGGCAGCATTGAACGGCACTTCGTAGAGCTTATCAACCCCAAGCGCGTCCAGACAATGCGCCTTTGCATCCGCGTTCATGAGGCGGAAGGGGTTGTCATCCTTAGAGAAATAGCTGCGCGGATGCGGCTCGAATGTCATTACTCCTAGCGGCGCATTCACGGCTTTTGCGGCCTCGCGCGTCAGGTCAATAACCGACTGGTGCCCGAGATGGACGCCGTCGAAATTTCCTATCGCCGCAGCAGCGCCGCGGTCGTCTGGATCGATGAATAATGTGTCACGAATAATGCGCATGGCCGTGCGTACCCCGCTGTGAAACGGGGCGCAAGGTTCAGTCGAATTTGCGCGACGGTGCCAGCACAGTTGCCTCGCCGACCAAGACCTTTTTGCCATTCACGATGCAACGGGTTTCCATTTTAACACGCCGTTTTGAATGGTCGATTTCGACCACCTCAACCTCTGCCAGAACCATGTCGTCGGGACGTACAGGAGCCAAGAATTTAAGGCTTTGCCCAAGGTAAACTGTGCCGTGACCGGGTAGCTGTTCGCCAATAACCGCTGAAATCAGGCCCGCGGTCAGCATCCCATGCGCAATGCGACCACCAAAAATGGTGTCGTGGGCGTAGTCATCGTCAAGGTGGACAGGGTTCCGGTCGGTCGAAATTTCTGCAAACATCTCGATGTCACGGTCGGTCACTTGCTTGCGCAGCGACCGGACCATGCCGATTTCGATGTCTTCGATACAGATTGTTCCGCGCGGTGCATTGTCCAACATTTTGCGTCCTTGAGGTAATAAAAGACCGACACATGGGTGTCGTTTGTAATTTTATTACTTCGCGAGTGCAGAAAAATCAACCGTTACTTTTAGCGTAGGTGTCCGATGCTGTAGGTCGCCGTTGTCTTTTCGGATTCCAGATAATCGGCCAAGGCTTGTGGGTCCGGTTGCGGGTCTGTTTTGGTTTCTGCCGCTGCTAAGCCGCCAGTGATGAACAGTGTATCGAGGTCTTCTTGCTGGCCGCCAAGGACGTCGGTGCGAATCCCGTCACCGATGCAGATGATATCACAATCAGCCGCAGATTTTCCTAACGCCGCGAGTCGTCGTTTCGCGAGATCGTAAATTGGTGGATGTGGCTTGCCGAAGTACAGGCTTTCGCCGCCCATATCGGTGTATAGTTCGGCGAGCGCACCAGCGCACCATTCCCGAATTTCACCACGGTCCACGATGATATCGGGGTTGGCGCAGAGCAGTTTCAGACCCTTTTGCTTTGCATATAAAAATTGTGGGCGGTTCACGTCGGGATCGGCCATCGTGTCGAACGGGCCGCAGCACACAATGCCTTCGGCCTCTTCGAGCGGAACCTTTGTGATCTCAATCGGATTTTCGAGGAGAGACAAGGGCTTGAAGAAATCATCGTCGCGCGGCGTCTCGCCCATGAACCAGACTTTGGAGCCGACAATACCTTGGAACATCGCTGATCTGGCAGAGTCGCCGGACGTCGCAATCGCGTCCCACGCATCCTCTGGAATGCCGAAATCTAGTATCTGGTGCGCAACCGAATCCCATGGGCGCGGGGAGTTCGTGACGAGGATCACAATGCCGCCGCGGGCGCGGTAATCTTGCATGGCTTTGACCGCTGCCGGATGTGCGTCGATGCCGTTATGCATGCAGCCCCACAGGTCCACAAAGGCGGCGTCATAGCGATCAGAAATCTCGGAAAAAGTGGTGATAATCTGGGTCATGTTTAACCTTTGTGAATAGGACGTTAAGGCAAAAGCCGTGTGTGATTGACGTACACTAGGCGTGCACAGAGCGTACACTGAAATTTCGGCAAAAAAGAAGGGGCACAGTTAAGCACCCCTTCATAATTTCAGTCTAAACCGTAATTTAGGAGGTTTTTAGATTTGGAATGATCTGCTTTTTGCGGCTCATTACGCCTGGCAGAACAACGGTGTCGCCTGTGACGGTCGCGCCGAATGACGCCTGCGCCACTGTTTTGGACAACGCGTTCGGGATCATCATCGTGGCTTCTTCATTCAAGATGTCCACAACGAAGAGCAGCACTTGATCAACGCCGTCTTCTTTTGCGACGTCTGTCATGGACGCCATGATGCTTTCTTTGCGGTCCAGAATAATCTTGGGCGCGGTGGTTTCCAACACGGAGACGCGGAATTTTGTGTCGCCAACGGCGTATTCTTTGCTGTCCATGCGCAGCAGTTCAGCGTCAGAGAATTCTGATACGTCTGATTTTGCTTCGAACATGTCCGATGCGTAGGCCGATAGGTCCACGCCCAGATCAGCGGCCAGTTTTTCGGCCAGTGCTTTGTCGACAGGCGTGGTCGTTGGGGACCGGAATTCCAAGGTGTCAGAGAGGATGCAAGATAGCATCAGGCCTTTGACGGCTTCTGGCATGTGGGCTTCGTGGCCAGCCATCAGGTCGTGCATGATCGTCGCGGTGCAGGCCAGCGGCCGGATCGTGATATCGATTGGGCCCGCTGTTTCCAAGCCGCCCACCAACTTGTGGTGGTCGATGATCGCGGTGACGTTTGCGCCGTTGATATTGCTTGGCAATTCCGAAGGGTTGTTCGTGTCTACGATCACGCAATCTTGGCCGTCGGCGACGTCGCTGATGATCTCTGGTTGGGCAAAACCCCAACGTTTGGCGACAAACGCGGCTTCGGTGTTGGGCGTGCCAAGCAACACGGCTTTGGCGTCGGTGCCTGTGTGGTTCATGAACCACTCCCAGATAAGGGCAGAGCCGAGGGAATCAGTGTCTGGCGCTTTGTGGCCGAAAACGAGCGTTGTCATGTGTCAAAGACCTATATTAATTGGTGTTTGGCCGCCTTATAGCAGGCAGCGGGCCTTTGTCACGTGGGCAAAATGGCTGGCGGGTATGTGTCTGTCGTGTAGGCGTCTGGCTGCGTGGCGCGCGATCTTGGCTCTCAAATCCGTCTCACAACATGCCTTTCATTATATAGACTTTCCCCGCTGTCATGTGGGAAACATAACGGATTGTTGTGAAAAGGCGCAGTTGCGGATGGCGAAGCAGGACCAGTTTAGCCGAGAGGCGGATTTATACGCGCCGGTGAAGGCATATTTGACCCGCCAAGGTTATGCCGTGAAGGGCGAAGTCGGGGCGGCTGATATTGTTGCGACCCGCGCTGACGAAGATCCGGTGATTGTTGAGCTAAAGCTGGGGTTTTCGTTAAGCCTTTTCCATCAGGGTATCGCGCGATTGACCGTCACTGATCTGGTCTATGTGGCTGTGCCTTTAAAGGCGGGTAAACCGTTTCAGCGGGCGTTAAAGGACAATGTGAAACTGGCAAGACGTATCGGTTTAGGGGTGATGACAGTGCGCCCACGCGACGGGCATGTCGAGGTTCATGCCGATCCGGCCCCTTACATGCCGCGCAAATCCAAGAAGAAGAAAACCCAATTGCTGCGGGCGTTTGACCGCTTAAAAGGCGACCCAAATGAAGGCGGATCAACGCGGCACGGGCTTGTAACCGGCTATCGTCAGGATGCGTTAAGATGTGCGCGTTTCCTTGCGGTGCACGGCCCAAGCGCAGGCGCAAAGGTCAAGGAATGGGCCGAGGTGCCGCAGGCCACCACGATCATGCGCAACGACCATTACGGCTGGTTCGAAAAGGTCAGTCGTGGCGTCTATGCGTTAACCGAGGTGGGCAGCAAGGGGTTGGCGGATTATGGTGATCTTGACGCTTAAAGCCCGGCTTGGATCATGTCGCGGATTTTCACGGCTTTTACAAAGTGGTCCAGTTTATGGGTTTTGATCCACCATTCGGCGGCCTCCATCAATAGCTCTGGGTCATTGTTCTTGTTCGCGAAAAAGGCGTAGAATGACAGACCGACAGTCTCGCCTTTCTTGGCGATTTTGTCGTTACAAATGGCAATGGCTTTGTCGCGCAGGCTTTGCCTCATGGTCGCGTGACCTGCCGTTCCAGTGCCCATCCTTCGGATTTTAGCAGTTCAATCACGCCCAATTCACCCGGCAAATGCGCCGCGCCCACGGCGATGACGATATTGTCGTGGGTTGTCGCGGCGTCCGTGATGACCGGCAACCAATTCAGGTTGCGTTGGTCCAACAACAACTCTTGAGTTTCCAACATCTGCGCGGCGGCGTCTTCCTCTGACATGCCCGTCAATTCGCGGGAGGCGATTTGGCTTACTTCCCAAACGCGGGCGACTTGTTCAGAGAAGTAGGCATCTAACATGGCGACGAACAGGGATTGCTGATCAGCCGCGTCGATCAGGCCAAGTTGCAGTAGCTCGATTTGTTCTTGCTGCGTCCCTTCTGTCATAATGTTGATCAGCGTTTCCCAGCTTTCGAGGGCTTGCAGGGGGACGCCCGACGCTTCTGCATCTGCGATCAACATGTGATCTAACCCGCGTTTTCCGCTAGCAATTTCAGCCATAGCGCAAGCAGGTGCGGCGAGCATCAGAGACAAATACCACGGTTGAAATTTCGCGACAAAGAATGACGGCAGGCCGCGATCAGTGGCGGCTTGTTCGACCTTGGCCCAGGTTTCTGGCGTTAACAATTCGGGCAGGGTGGGGCCATCATTGATCAAATAGAGGTCCGGATTGTTGATAAACGCCTCTTGCATCGCGGCTTCTTCTGCGCCGGTGGCTTCGACCATCATCAAATCGGCGTTTGTGATTGCGGGTGTCATGCGGGCGCGTATCGCGTCGAGGCGCGCGTCATAGACGTGCATTGTGCCAACGATGGTTAACGTCGTGTCGCCTTTGGTCGCGGTCCAGATCAGGCCCGTGTTGTTCGGGGTCGCCGCAACGGCGCCAGCGATTTCAATGCGTTGCGCCTCTGCCAATTGGTTCAGATAGCTTTCGCCAGAACATAGGGCAAAGGCGGGCAGGGCGGTGAGGCTAACAAATACGGTGAGGGCTGCGCGAAACATAAGCGTCCTTTTGGGGAACCAATTTTACGAAAATGTAACCTGTCTGGCCTAGGGTTCCAAAGGGAATTTACCGTCCTTCAAAAAATCCAATTCGGTGTGTTGACACACAGTAGTGCCCTGCCTACCTATGCATCGTTAGCACTCGTCGAGCATGAGTGATAACACCAGTTTTAACGCGAACAAGGAGAGTTCGGAGATGGCATTTACACCACTGCATGACCGCGTGTTGGTTCGTCGTATCGAAGGCGACGAAAAAACTAAAGGCGGCCTGATCATTCCAGACGCTGCGAAAGAAAAGCCTTCTGAAGGCGAAATCGTATCTGCGGGTACGGGCGCACGTAAAGACAGCGGTGAGCTGATCGCAATGGACGTCAAAGCAGGCGACAAAGTTCTGTTCGGCAAATGGTCCGGCACAGAAGTTAAAGTCGACGGCGAAGACCTGTTGATCATGAAAGAAAGCGACATCCTCGGTATCATTACCTGATTTGGATGGGTGCCTTCGGGCATCACCGCTTTGAACGAAACAAAATTTAAGGAGCTCATCAATGGCTGCTAAAGACGTAAAATTCGGCACCGACGCTCGCGGTCGCATGCTGAAAGGTGTCAACATTCTTGCTGACGCTGTAAAAGTAACGCTTGGCCCAAAGGGTCGTAACGTTGTTCTGGACAAATCTTTTGGCGCACCGCGCATCACAAAAGATGGTGTATCTGTTGCCAAAGAGATCGAACTTGAAGATAAGTTCGAGAACATGGGCGCGCAGATGGTTAAAGAAGTTGCATCGCGCACCAACGACGAAGCTGGCGACGGTACAACAACTGCGACTGTTTTGGCTCAAGCTATCGTTCGCGAAGGCATGAAGTCCGTTGCGGCTGGCATGAACCCAATGGACCTGAAGCGCGGCATCGATCTGGCGACAACAACTGTTGTTGACGCGATCAAAGCGGCAGCACGTCCGGTGAACGATTCTGACGAAGTTGCACAGGTTGGTACAATCTCTGCAAACGGCGAAGCAGAAATCGGCCGTCAAATCGCTGACGCAATGCAGCGTGTTGGCAACGAAGGCGTGATCACCGTTGAAGAAAACAAAGGTCTCGAAACTGAGACTGATGTTGTTGAAGGCATGCAGTTTGACCGCGGTTACCTGTCCCCTTACTTCACAACAAACCAAGAAAAAATGACAGTCGAGCTGGAAGATGCGATCATCTTGCTGCACGAAAAGAAACTTTCTTCTTTGCAGCCAATGGTTCCATTGCTCGAAGCAGTGATCCAGTCTGGCAAGCCATTGCTGATCATCGCTGAAGATATCGAAGGCGAAGCGCTTGCAACTCTCGTTGTAAACCGTCTGCGTGGCGGCCTGAAAGTTGCGGCTGTTAAGGCTCCTGGTTTCGGCGATCGCCGTAAAGCCATGTTGCAAGACATCGCAATCCTGACTGGCGGCCAAGTGATCTCTGAAGATCTTGGTATGAAGCTGGAAAATGTCACAATCGACATGCTGGGTTCCGCGAAGAAAATCAACATCACCAAAGACGAGACTACTATCGTTGACGGTGGCGGCGAAAAAGCTGAGATCGAAGCACGCGTCACACAGATCCGTGGCCAGATCGAAGAAACAACATCCGACTACGACCGTGAAAAACTGCAAGAACGCGTTGCCAAATTGGCTGGCGGTGTTGCTGTTATCCGCGTTGGCGGCATGTCCGAAGTGGAAGTCAAAGAGCGTAAAGATCGCGTTGACGATGCATTGAACGCGACACGCGCTGCTGTTCAAGAAGGCGTTGTTGTTGGCGGTGGTGTTGCACTGATCCAAGGCGGCAAAGCTCTTGACGGTCTGAAGGGTGCGAACTCTGACCAAGACGTTGGGATTTCGATCATCCGCAAGGCGCTTGAAGCTCCTCTGCGTCAGATCGCTGAAAACTCTGGCGTTGACGGTTCTGTTGTTGCTGGCAAAATCCGCGAGTCTTCGGACAAAAACTTTGGCTTCAACGCACAAACTGAAGAATATGGCGACATGTTCAAATTTGGCGTGATCGATCCAGCCAAAGTTGTGCGCACAGCTCTGCAAGACGCAGCATCCGTTGCTGGCCTGCTGATCACAACCGAAGCAATGGTTGCTGATAAGCCATCCAAAGAAGGCGCCGGCGGCGGTATGCCGGACATGGGCGGCATGGGCGGCATGGGCGGCATGATGTAATCACTTTCGACTTTGTCGGAAGTGATGCGGGTGATCGCGGTTTTTGAATAAAAGTCGCGAGACCCCACACCGCTCAATTAAAAAGAAGGGCGCTCCGATTGGGGCGCCCTTTTTCGTTTATCTGCGGTGGTTTAGGTCAGGTGCGTATTGAACCAGCCGATGGTCCGTTCCCATGACAATTCCGCTTTTTCAGCGTCGTAACGCGGGGTGCTATCATTGTGGAAACCGTGGTTCGCGCCCTCATAGATATACGCCTCGTAGGTCTTGTCGTTGGCGTCCAAGGCCTCTTTGAATGCGGGCCAACCTTCGTTAATGCGCTCGTCCAATTCACCGTATTGCATCAGCAGCGGGGCTTGGATTTTCGGCACATCCCCGACCGATGCTTGGCGACCATAATACGGCACGCCGGCCCCCATCTCAGGGTAGGCCACGGCCAGCGCATTCACCACGCCACCGCCGTAACAGAAACCCACAGCACCGACTTTGCCAGTGCTGTCTTCACGTTCCAGCAGGTGCTCAAAGCCCGCGAAAAAGTCGTTCATCAACGCGGTGCCGTCGACCGTTTGTTGCAGATCGCGCCCGTCCGCATCATTGCCCGGATAACCGCCAACAGAGGTCAGACCGTCAGGTGCCAGCGCCATAAAGCCAGCCTTGGCCACGCGCCGCGCGACGTCTTCGATATACGGATTCAAGCCGCGATTCTCGTGGATGACCAGCACGGCAGGCAACGGCCCTTCGACGCCAGCAGGACGCACAAGATAACCGCGCACGTCGCCAGTGCCGTTGGGTGACGGGTAAGTGATATAGTCGGCCACGATGTCTTCGTCGTTGAACGACACTTGCTCTGCCATCGCGTAATTCGGGCTGAGCATGTTCAAAAGAGCCATCGCCGTGACGCCGCCAACAGCGTAACGTCCTGCTTTATCTAGGAATTCACGCTTAGTGATTTTCCCATGTGCGTAAAAGTCGTACAAGTCTAACAGGCCTTGGTCAAAGTCCTTTGCCGTCATCCGGTTCATCTGTGGTGCTCCCTTGAGTTGCGCTTCGCGTTCTGCGTGTGCGGAGTGTAGCGCGATTGTGTAACGGCGCTAGGCGTCTTGCGCTTGTTCTCTTGTCACGATTTCGACAGATAAGCGGCATGAAGTTATTTATCCTCGTGACCCTAACGATGGTCGCCTTTGCAGCAAATTCAATCCTGAACCGCGTGGGCGTCGCGACCTACGGCATGGACCCGATGGGTTTCGCCGTGATCCGCACCTTAGCAGGGGCGGTGACGTTAACCATTCTAGTGGTGCTGCGCGGGACAGGCGGCATGGCGCTGTGGAACCGCAAACGCGGGGCAGGGGCGGTCGCATTGGCGATCTACATGATCGGATTTTCGTGGTCGTATCTGACACTAGGCGCGGGGCTTGGCGCGTTAATCTTATTCGGCGTCCTACAAGTCGTAATGTTCGGCTGGGCCGTCATCGAAGGGCAGCGCATTGCACCAATCCGCTGGCTGGGCGCTGGCGTCGCGATGATTGGACTTGTGGTGTTGCTCTGGCCCGGCGGCGGTGCTGCTGTCCCATTCGCAGGGGCCATGGTGATGGCATTGGCAGGCGTCGCATGGGCAGCCTATACGTTGCTTGGACGCGGTGAACCGGACGCATTGGCCGCATCCGCTGGCAACTTTGTACTGTGTTTTCCGTTGGTTGTCGGATTATTGGCCATCGTGGATATGGGGTCGTTAACCATGTCAGGCGTTCTCGTTGCCGTCACGGCGGGGGCATTAACGTCCGGTTTAGGTTACGCGCTCTGGTATCGTTGCCTACCGCAATTGGCGACGGTCACGGCGGCCGTAGCGCAACTATCCGTGCCAGTGATCGCAGTGGCGGCAGGGGTGTTTTTGCTGGCAGAACCCGTGACGCAACGTCTGCTGATCGCGGGTATATTAGTGCTGGGCGGCATCGCGATTTCGTTAAAACCGTCGCGTTAACGAATTATCGGTTCTAAGGGATCGTAATTAGGTGCATCCGCATCCTGCCATGCAACGGCGGCAAGGCTATCGGGCTTGACCTGCATCGCCGCCATTTCAGCGCGTGTCACCCATTTGCGATTGTCCACGATACCTTCTGGATCTTGCCAGTTGTCGGTTAACGTCCCGCTGGCAAGCGTGCAGTGGAAATACACATCAACCTGATGATAGTCGCGGTCCACATCATTGAACTCATTGACCAAACAGACGTCACCGATGTGGACGCGCAGGCCGGTTTCTTCCATGAGTTCACGGTGAAGATTATCCGGCAAGCTCGCGTGTGCATCAACGCCGCCGCCGGGCGCGCACCAAAGATCATCGCGACCTCGCCACGCATTAACTAAAAGTAGACGATTCTCGTGCATAAGCACGGCACGAACAGCAAGACGAGGTGGCTTTGACATACGTTAGATTTGGCGTTTTGTCGCTTATGACGCAAGGGCGTTATCGATTTGGACTACCAAAGCGCAAAGTGAATGCTAAATCATGCGAATGAGAGTAGCATTGTTTTCCGCGATAGTTTTGATCGGTTGCGCACCGATTGCCCAAGGGCTCGTACACGCGGCCCCACGTTCGGCGCAGGAATGCGTTGTCCTGTTACATGGTTTGGCACGCAGCGAGGTGTCGCTGGCGCCGATGGCGGCTGTGCTCGAATCTGCGGGATACCAAGTTATCAATCGCGGGTATCCTTCCACTGAAGACCCGATCGAGGACTTGGTTCACAATCAAGTGCGTGACGATGTTGCTGCCTGCGGTAGCCGTCGGGTGAATTTTGTGACGCATTCGATGGGCGGCATCTTGGCTCGCGCGTGGTTAACCGAGAATAGACCCGAAAATATGGGGCGCGTTGTCATGCTCGCGCCGCCGAACCAAGGCTCTGAATTGGTTGATGTTTTCGGAGATTTTGCGCCGTTTGAATGGATCCATGGCCCTGCTGGACTTCAGTTGGGGACCGAGGCGACATCTGTACCGAACCAACTGGACACTGTTCGCTATGAGATCGGAATTATTGCGGGCGATCAATCGCTGAACCCAGTCTATTCCGCGCTGATTGACGGCCCGGACGATGGCAAGGTTTCAGTCGAAAGTACCCGTTTGGAAGAGATGGACGACCATATTGTTCTGCCGGTGACGCACACGTTTATGATGAACAATCCGCTGGTGATTGCTCAGGTGCAAGCTTTCCTAAGCACTGGACGTTTTGATCGCGAGCTTAGCTTTGGCGAAGTAGTGTTCGGGCTCGAATAGCGCGATTTTTCACGAAAAATCGTACAAATTTTCTGGAAAATTTGACGCCTAGCCTTGAAGACTACGCATTACCCGTAATTCGGTTAATATGTCCCATCTTACGGCCCGCTTTTACGTCAGCTTTACCATAAAGATGGATCGCCGCATTGGTTTTGGCGGCCTCTGGCACGCGGTCCATATCGTCACCAATCAAGTTTTCCATCACAACGTTGCTATGCCGCGACCCATCACCCAAAGGCCAGCCTGCAACCGCCCGAATATGCTGTTCAAACTGGTCAATCACGCAGCCATTTTGCGTCCAATGTCCTGAATTATGCACACGAGGCGCAATCTCATTCACGATAAGTCCTTGTGGCGTCACGAATAATTCGACGCCCATCACGCCAACATAGTCGAGCGCATTCAATATTCGCGCAGCCAGCAGAACCGCGTCTGTGCGCTGACTGGGCGTCAATGTCGCAGGCACAGTTGTCGTGCTGAGAATGCCATCAACGTGGACATTTTCGCCGGGATCGTAACAGGCCACAGCGCCGTCTGGATTTCGGGCGGCGATGATCGAAATCTCGATCTTGAAGTCGACAAATCCTTCAAGGATCGCAGCGGCACCAGCCATATCGGCCAGCGCACTATCTGCTTGATCTGGCGTCATAATCCGAGCCTGACCTTTGCCATCGTAACCCATGGTGCGGGTCTTTAGGATCGCAGGCGTGCCGATGGTTTTGATCGCTTCAGCAAGGTCGTCAGCATTTTCAACATTCGCAAAAGGCGCAGTTTGCAGCCCGAGATCTCGCAGAAATGTCTTTTCAACCAGACGGTCTTGGCTGGTCGCCAAAGCTTGTCTGCCAGGGTGCAGCGGCTTGAGCGTTTCAAGAAGGTCCAGCGCAGATGTTGGAATGTTTTCAAACTCGTAGGTGATCACATCAACGGCGTTGGCGAACGCAGTAAGGGCGTCTTGGTCGTCGTAGCCCGCCGTCGTCACCGTATGCGCGACGTCCATCGCGGGTGGGTTTGCGCCCGGTTCGAAGATGTGGGTTTTCAGGCCCAAACGGGATGCCGCGATGCTTAACATACGGCCCAATTGTCCGCCGCCAAGAATTCCGATGGTCGCGCCGACGGGCAGAGGATTAGACATCAGTTGGTTCATCCGCGATCGAGGCGCTTAAATCGCTGCGCCATTTATTAAGTTTTTCAGCTAATTCAGGGTCTTGCAGCGCAAGAATGCCTGCCGCCATCAGCCCCGCGTTACACGCACCTGCGGCACCAATCGCCATGGTCGCAACGGGAAAGCCGCGTGGCATTTGCAGAATCGAATATAGGCTATCAACGCCAGATAACGCTTTGGTTTGCACAGGCACGCCGATCACGGGCACGCGCGTTTTTGACGCCATCATGCCGGGCAAATGCGCAGCACCACCGGCACCTGCGATAATCACCTGTAAACCACGATCTACCGCGCCTTTACCATAATCCCACAGCCGATCAGGCGTGCGGTGCGCAGATACGATTTTCTTTTCATAGGGAATGCCAAGCGCGTCGAGAATATCCGCCGCCTCTTTCATCGTGGGCCAATCAGATTGGCTACCCATAATAATGCCGACGGAAATTTCAGTCATGTGCGTCTCGCTGCCTGTGGAAGCGGCAATATAGCCGCGCTCGCCACGCGTGCAATGCGCTTATGCGATGATATCGGGGATCAAACGGTCATCAAGTTCGGCAATCGCATCTTTTAGCGACAATTTTTGTCGTTTGAGACGCTGAAGCGTTAACATGTCTGGCGCACCACGTTCGTGAAGCGCATGGATGGCGTCGTCGAGATCGCGGTGTTCTTGCTTGAGAACTGCGAGTTTCACGCGCAGAACATCGGCTTCGTCCATCTTAGCAGAGCTATTCATGCGTTTTCCTTTGTCGCGCGGCCGAGTGGTGCAGCGCCCACAGGTTTTTATAAGGCGTGATGACCGAAACACCTAGCATTTCCTTTATTATCAACGGACTTGCAAGCGCCGCCCCGAGATACCATATTTTATACAATGGGTTGCCGTTATCGGGACCCGCAACAGACGGTCGCTTGAAACGTAAGGACGTGTCGTATGACAAAATTAACTTTGGGAACGCACCCGTTCCTGTTGGGATTTGAGCAGCTTGAACGGCTGGTCGAACGCACCGCGAAAAGCGGAAATGAAGGCTATCCCCCTTATAACATTGAACAAACGTCGGATTGTTCCTACCGGATAACACTGGCCGTTGCCGGATTCGGTGACGATGATTTGGCGATTACGGTCGAAGATAATGCACTGGTGATCCGTGGACGGCAGTCCGAAGATCAAGAAAACCGCATCTTTTTGCATCGTGGGATCGCCGCGCGGCAGTTCCAGCGGAACTTTGTTCTCGCGGACGGCGTTGATGTAGGTGAGGCCGTGATGGAAAATGGCTTGCTGCACGTCGATTTAACACGCTCCGCGCCTGAGCAGATCGTCAAAAATATTTCAATTCGGAAGGGATAACGCCATGAACGACAAGTATATGTTCGCAAAACGCGACAAACACATCGTTTACCTCAAAGAGGTTGCGGCGGATGACGTGCCCGACGGTATTGATCTGGATGACCATAACCAAGGCCCTGTTTTTGCGATTCACGATGCAGATGGCGCGCAACTAGCTGTCGCCGCCAACCGTCAAATCGCGATTCATCTGGCCCAAGCAAATGATTTGGTGCCTGTGACTTTGCACTAATATTTAGCTAATTGGACAAAGAAAAAGCCCCGACGTCTTCAGACGCCGGGGCTTTTTTGGGTCGTCAAAGGCGCATTATCCTTTGATCAGGCCCATTGATTCCAACTTCAGGATTACCTGATGCGCACAGTTATCGACTTCGACGCTTTCGGTTTCCAAGGAAAGCTCTGGATCAGTTGGAACGTCGTAGGGGTCTGAAATCCCTGTGAATTCTTTGATTTTGCCTTCACGAGCGAGCTTGTACAGACCTTTGCGATCCCGACGTTCACATTCCTCGATAGAGGTTGCGACGTGGACCTCAATGAAGGCACCGAATTGTTCGATATCTTCGCGAACAGCCCGACGGGTTGTTGCATATGGCGCAATTGGCGCACAGATCGCGATACCACCGTTTTTAGTGATCTCGGACGCAACATAGCCGATGCGACGGATGTTCAGATCGCGATGCTCTTTCGAGAAACCCAATTCAGACGACAGGTTCTTCCGCACGATATCACCGTCAAGCAATGTGACCGGACGCCCGCCCATTTCCATCAGTTTGACCATCAAGGCATTGGCAATAGTGGATTTTCCTGAGCCAGAGAAGCCAGTGAAGAACACGGTAAAGCCTTGCTGCGCCCGTGGAGGACGTGATTTGCGCAATTCTTCAACGACAGATGGGAACGAGAACCATTCCGGAATTTCGAGGCCTTCGGCCAAACGACGGCGCAATTCTGTACCGGAAATATTAAGGACTGTGACGTTATCCTTGTCGGCAATCTCATCCGCAGGTTCGTATTGGGCGCGGTCTTGCACATAAACCATGTGCTTAAAGTCGACCATTTCGATGCCCATTTCTTCCTGATGCTCGCGGAACAGGTCTTGGGCGTCGTATGGACCGTAGAAATCGTCACCGGCAGAATTTTTGCCGGGGCCCGCGTGGTCGCGACCAACGATAAAGTGGGTGCAGCCGTGGTTCTTGCGGATCAGACCGTGCCAAACCGCCTCGCGTGGACCAGCCATACGCATCGCAAGGTTCAGCAGCGACATAGCGGTTGTAGACGCAGGGTATTGATCCAAAACCGCTTCGTAGCAACGCACGCGTGTAAAGTGGTCGATATCGCCCGGCTTTGTCAGGCCAACAACAGGGTGAATCAACAGGTTTGCTTGGGCTTCTTTTGCGGCGCGGAACGTCAGTTCTTGGTGGGCGCGGTGCAGCGGGTTACGTGTTTGGAACGCAACCACTTTACGCCAACCCATCTTGCGGAAATAGGCGCGCAATTCGTTAGGCGTATCGCGACGAGCGCGGAAATCATAGTGAACTGGCTGCTGGATCCCAGTGACCGGACCGCCAAGGTAAACGTTACCCGCCTGATTATGCAGGTAATTCACCGAAGGGTGCGCACTATCGTCGGCACCAAACACTTTTTCGGCCTCTAGGGCTTTGTTCGGCGTCCATTTGTCGGTGACGGTCATGGTCGCGAGGATCACGCCCTCTTGGTCGCGCAGCGCGATGTCTTGGCCGACCTCAATCGTATCGGCCTCTTTTTCGGACACGTCGAGCGTGATTGGCATCGGCCACAATGCACCGGATTCGAGACGCATGTTGTCGACAACACCGTCATAATCAGCTTCGGACATAAACCCTTTCAAAGGGTTAAAGCCGCCGTTCATCAGCAGTTCGAGGTCGCAAATTTGACGCGCTGTCAGGTCGTGCGACGTGAGGTCAGCAGCTTCCATTTTCAGCTTTTGCGCTGAATCGTAAGAGACATAAAGCTCGGGGATCGGTGCGAGAGTATCGGCCATAAAGTTTGTCCTATTTTTCAGAGGATTAAATCCGGATGTGGTGCCTGTCAGTTCGGCGTGGATTTTGTCGTATTCAGCGAATTTTCGTTTCAAAAACGTGTCGGTGAGGCGGTTCTTTTCGGACGCGCCACGGGTGGTGATCGCGTAGGCAACGCGCTTGCGTTTGTCGGTGTTGTCGCGTTCGGTGATTTTGATGAAACCCGCGTCGGTCGCGGCGCGCAGTTGCGCATTGAGCCGTCCCAGCGATATATCTAATGCTGAGGCAAGTGCGCGTTGTGATGCCTCGGGCGCGACATCAAGCTGACGCAAAAGACGAAAGAGGTGATCCTCGTCTTCATCAGTTCGGATGTGTGGCGGCAACGGCATACTAACGACTCAATATTTGTTCACGAATGAACGTATGTCACAAAAAGTATGTTCACGATAGAACAAACATCTCAACAGATCACTTATCCTTGCGAAAGGTTAAGGTGTTGTTCATGTGCAACGACAATGTGGCGGTTTTGAGGATTTAGCTGAAATCGTCGCCCTAAGGGCGGGGCAGGGGCCAGACCAACGTTGGCCCGCTGCATGTTCATGATTTGGTAAGACCCATCACTTAAGGTGGTCAGATCGCGGTAGGTTTAAGCGTCGTCCATCTCAGCAATGAATTTTTCCGCATCCAGCGCCGCCATGCAACCCATTCCTGCGGATGTCACGGCCTGACGGTAGATGTGATCCGTCAGATCGCCCGCCGCAAACACACCTGGAATAGCAGTGCGCGTTGATCCTGCTTCGACAGCCACATAGCCGCCGCTGTGCAGTTCCAACTGGTCTTTTACCAATTCGGACGCAGGCGCGTGACCGATCGCAATGAACACGCCTTTGGCTGGTATTTCGGTGATTTCGCCAGTTTTCGTATGCCGCACGCGCACAGCTTCAACGCCTAGCGGGCTCTCGGTGCCGGTGACTTCGTCAATTTCATGGAACCAAAGCGTCTCGATCTTCGGGTTCTTCATCAATCGGTTGATCAAGATTTTCTCAGCACGTAGTTCGTCACGGCGATGGATCAGCGTCACTTTGGACGCAAAATTGGTTAAGAACAGCGCCTCTTCAACGGCAGTATTGCCGCCGCCAACAACCACAATCTCTTGACCGCGATAGAAGAAACCGTCGCAGGTCGCACAGGCGGAAACGCCGAAACCTTTGAACTTTTCTTCAGACGGAAGGCCGAGCCATTTTGCCCGCGCACCGGTACACAAAATCACGGCGTCAGCGGTAAAAACCGCGCCGCTGTCAGCAGTTGCGGTGAACGGTCGTTTCGACAAATCAAGCGACGTGATGATGTCGCCAACAATTTCACAGCCCATTTCGCGAGCATGCGCTTCCATGCGGACCATCAGGTCCGGGCCTTGGACTTGGGTGTCGCCCGGCCAGTTTTCGACCTCAGTCGTCGTGGTTAACTGGCCACCGGGTTCGATCCCCTGCACGAGGATGGGTTCGAGCATGGCGCGCGCGGCGTAAACGCCCGCAGTGTAGCCGGACGGGCCGGAGCCGATGATCAGAACTTTGGTGTGGCGGGTCTCGGACATGGGGCAACCTTTCAAGGATTCGTTGATACGATATAGGCGTGCGGGCGGCGCGATAAAAGGCCGCGACTGCACAACTTTATAGCGGATGGATCGTGTCGTTGCCTGATAGAGCACGACATTTTATTTTAAGGCGGTGAAACAATGTTGCGCAATTCCGCCGTCTGACGTAGGAATCAGAAATACTTCAAAGGGGTTTGGAATGCCGGGTCAAAAACTAGACGATATCGATCGGATGATTCTGGCTGAACTTCAGGCGGACGGTCGCATGACCAATGTGGAACTGGCGAAACGCGTCGGTATTTCCGCGCCGCCATGCCTGCGCCGCGTGCGCACCCTAGAAGAATCAGGCTTTATTCGTGGTTATCACGCAGACGTCGATCCGCGCGAGTTGGGCTTTGAAGTCCAAGTGTTCGCGATGGTCGGACTGGTCAGCCAAGCCGAAGTTGACCTGTCCGCGTTCGAAGACAAATGCCAAAGCTGGCCGCTGGTCCGCGAATGCCACATGCTGAATGGCGAAGTCGATTTTGTCCTGAAATGCGTCGCACCAGATTTACGCTCGTTCCAGCGTTTTCTGACCGAAGAATTGACCAGCGCGCCCAACGTGGCGTCGGTCAAAACCTCGTTGGTCATTCGCGGCGCAAAAGACGAACCGGGCGTGCCGTTTGACGTGTTAGAAGCACGGTTGGCGCAAGAAGCTTAAGCCACCGCAAACAAATCAAGATCACGCAGATTGAGGCGCGGACGTAGCAGGTCTTCGAAATCTGCTAGATTATTTTTGTGCGGAAACAGTGACATAAACAACAACTGCATGTCTGACCGCATTTGTACGATATGCGGCAGGCCGGGGTGCAACGTCTCGATCTCGATACCGTTCACGTTGATCTGCTCGTGATTGTCGAACCCAAGTTGATAGCAATGCACAGGTGCAATCGGGCGCAGCTCGATGATGCTCGACCCGTCGATATAGTCGCGGGCAGGGACAAAGGCGGAATCGCTTCCGGTCAAGGTTTTGACGCCTGGGGCTTTGTGCAGGATGCGGGCTGACGGGCCGAGCACCAGATCAAGTCCGGGACGCCCATAGCCTAGCGCGTCGGACGTGAGCCGCGTCATCGTGCCCATCTCGGGCCGTTTGTTACGCGCACCGGGCACAATTGTCATGCTGCCACGCCATTTTAGCGTTTGGAATCCGTTGCTTGATGTCTTGACCCGATCACCCGGATATAGGTCTTCGACCGCAGATGGGCCTTTTTCAGTCTGCACAATCGCGCCGCGCCCGATCGCCGCAAAGCAATCTTCGAACACAGACGTCGCCGGAGCGAGCCGCGTGAATTCTTCAATGTCATAAGAAGGTGTCAGATGGGCGACTTCATATTTCCGCATGAGAGGCTTCACACGGGGCAGTCGCCCATCTTGACTAGCGATCTGACCCGAATGGGCCAGAGAGGTATAAGTATCCGCCGCGAGGCCTGCGACGGCTTGGTGGGTCTTACGCATGTGTTCACCCTTTCAGGTTCTTCACACATCTGTCGGCCCCACCGACAACATCTGAGGAGAGTTGTAATTTCGTTGTCCTGAATGTGGCAAATTATGGCGACCACTGTCAAAATTTTTCTTATTTGGTGATGAACCAGCCGTTAATCATTAACTGCAATGCAGGATTGTCGCTGAAGTGTGCACAAGTTTGCCATATTTGACCAAACTTAAGACGCCATTGGATGGGGAATCGTGTCCAAAACACGAATCAACCGCGCAGCTTGGGACTACGCGGTTGACAGACCGACCCTTGGGAAGTCGGGGGGAGGGAGAGGGAATGCGGGCCGTTAGGCCGAAATGTCCATGGACAGGAATGCCGGCATCGGCGGCAGGGTAATCTTGTTCTGACGTGTGTCAGTTTCGAGGCGACGTGCGATCATTGCTTGACGGCGCAATCCGCGTGCCCACGGCATATTTGTTTCACAGTCGTTTGCTGCGGTTTTTGTTTCTGCGATCCAGCGTGCTTTTGCCATTGTCATATCTCCGGTTCGACCTGTGTTTCGTGCAACGTTTGATTGTTGCTCTTCTGAGAACAGTTTGTCCTAGGATGCAGGCAAGAATTTGACGGTTTTTCAAAAACTTTTGCATCCAATGAGATCAGACTAACGGGACTTGGTTAATTAAGTCCCAAGACGTGAAGTATCTTAAATATAAGGGTGAAATTTCCAATCAGCGGACAATCGGCGGTAAATTCAACGGATTGTTTCGCAAAATGCGGCATGAACCGGGCGCGATATCGCCCCAATGTTGCCTAAGTCGGGCAGCTGATTGCCGCAATCAGACGACCATAATCGGCTTCTTTGCGGTGACAGGTCCGGCGATAGCTATAGAATCGGGCTTCATCTGCATATGTGCAGTGCCGCGTCCACGCAGCTGCACCGATCCCATGCCCCCGCAGACGCATCAAACCAAAAGCGGGCAGGTCGAATTGCATCTTATCGCCCGCACCTTGGGCAAAGAAACGGGCGTACAGCGGGTCTTCGGCGAGGAACGTGTCGAAAAACTCTGGTCCGACCTCGTAGGCCGCTTGGCTGATCGACGGCCCGATCACCGCGTTGATGTTCGCGCGGTCCGCACCAATCGCTTCCATCGCGCTGATCGTCGCCTCTAGCACGCCATTCAACGCACCAGTCCAGCCCGCGTGTGCGGCGCCCACAACCTTGGCCACGGGATCAGCGAACAGCACTGGCTGGCAGTCTGCCGTCAGGATCGACAACGCGAGGCCCGGAACATTTGTCACCAACGCATCTGCTTTGGGTTTGTCTGGCGTTGCTTCGGTCACGGTCACGACGTCTGCTGAATGGATCTGATGCACGCCCATCAAGTGGTCCGGTGCGACCCCCATCGCGGTCGCCACGCGCGTCCGATTATGGGCGACGATCTCGTGCTGGTCAGAGCTGCCAAAGCCGCAGTTCAACCCCGCATAGACCCCCGCCGACGCGCCACCTTTGCGGGTGAAAAACCCGTGTGGGACCCCGTCCAGCAGGTCGTCGGTGATGATCTCAAGCGTCATGAATAAACCCCGGCAGTGGCGGGCTGTCTTTTGGATGCAGCCCGATAACTTTGAATAGTTCACCCATTTCTGCGGGGTGGGTCAAGCGTCGGTGCGCGGCAATGTGCTGATCCAACGCGTCACCGCTGAGTTTTTGAGCAAGCATTTGGGCGCGATTGGCAATCCCGAGCCGTTCCAGAAACATCCCTTGGGTGGTCAGGCGGGTAAAGGCTGCGGGGGCGGCGGCAGTGGAAATCGCTTCGAAATCAACATGCGCGGTCAAATCGGCCAGTCCGGGGGCGGCAAGCGGATCAGCCACCGCATGCCCCGTCAGCGCCTGAAACGTATCGCCAAGACTACGCCAGTCGCCGTAATCAATAATGAGCGCCGCACCGCCATGTTCACCAATCCGCTGGCCGATTTGGGCAGTGATACCAGACAATGCCGGACAGACTTCGACAATATCACCCGATTTTGTGTCGTCCAAACGATGCTCTAACGCGTCGATCGGGGCAGGGGCCGACAGTCCAAGCGTCAGCTTATCGTCCTGCAACCCGATCATATGTTCGCGCCACCCAGCCGCATCGCGTGTGAACTGGCGGATTGGCAGCGCGTCGAAAAATTCGTTCGCCACTATATACAAGGGCGCGTCGGGCAGGCTGCTGACCTCGTCGTGCCACGTGGCGTCCGGCACCGCTTCGGCTTGTTTGGCACGCAAAAGCGGCGACGCCTCGATAAAATGCACCTGCATCGCGGCATGAAACCCCGGCACAGCTTTGGTCGCGCGCAACAGATCAGCCATCAGTGTCCCGCGACCGGGCCCAATCTCGGCTAACTTAAAGGCGGCAGGCTGCCCTTGATCGATCCACGCTTGGGCCAAACACAGACCCAACAACTCGCCAAACATCTGAGAAATCTCAGGCGCGGTGATGAAATCACCAGTCGTGCCGAACGGGTCGCGGGTCGCGTAATACCCATGCTGCGGATGCAATAAGCACTCGGCCATATAGTCGGACAGGGCGATTGGACCAGTCTTGGCAATCCGCGACTTGAGAAGATCACCAAGGGCGGTCATGTGCGACGAGCGGCAATAACAACGACGGTTAACCCGATGATAATCATCGGCAACGATAGGGTCTGACCCATCGTCACACCCCATCCATCAATATGAAACGCAAGGCCCAGCGGATTGCCAGCCGTCACAAACTGGGCATCCGGCTGGCGGACAAATTCAATGATAAACCGCGCAATGCCATATCCGGCAAAGAACAGCCCAGTGATCATCCAAGGCCGCTTTAGCGCACCATAGCCAAACACAAGCGTCATCAGGATCGCACCAAGAACAAGGCCCTCTAGACCCGCTTCATACAGTTGCGACGGATGACGCCCGCATAATTCCGTCGTAGTCGCACAGCTTTGCGCAGCCTCACCCGGAAAGGCGACAGCCCACGGCAAATCAGTCGGACGGCCCCAGAGTTCTGCGTTGATGAAATTTGCAATACGCACCAGCAAAATCGCAGGGGTGGCAGCCACAGCAATGATGTCCGCCAGCGACGAATAAGGAATATTATTGCGATAGCTGAACAGCCAGACGCCAATAATCACGCCGATAAAGCCGCCATGAAACGACATGCCGCCCGTCCAAATCATCGGTATCTCAATCGGGTTCGCGAGAAAACGGGCCGGATTGTAAAACAGCACATAGCCCAATCGACCGCCGCCAATGACACCCACAACAACATAGGTCAGCAAATCTTCGAGCTGCTTGTGGGCCATCGGGGCCACGCCACCGCGCCACAAATGCGGGCGGCGCAGGGCGGCCGCAACGACCTGCCAGCCAATGGCAATGCCGACGATATAGCCCATCGCATACCAGCGCAGGGCCAGCTCAAAACCAAAAAGAGTGACCGAAAAAATCTCGGGCGAAATCGGGGGGAATGGGATCGGATTATTCATGCGTTTATGTCCTATCGGACCGCGACAAAGTCAACCTTGCGCAACATTGATCGGCCCCCCATATAAAGGGTAACAAATAGCGGAGCCTGAGCCATGCAATCCAAGAACAAAATCCTCGATGACCTGTCCCAATTGATGACAAACGCCATGGGCGTGGCACAAGGGGCCAAAGACGAGGCGGGAAATGCGGTCAGTTCCATGATGGACCGCTGGCTCGCTGATCGCGACTTTGTGACCCGCGAAGAATTCGACGCAGTGCGCGCCATGGCGCAAAAAGCCCGCGAAGAAAACGAAGCCCTCGCAGCACGCATCGCGGCACTTGAGGCGAAGTAGGGTCTCCCTGCTTCTTTGACTTTTTCTATATCCCGGGGGCGAGGGGGCTGGCCCCCTCCCGAATTTTCTAGAAAATTCGCCTCCGGAATGAGCCATTAAAACTCCGACAAATACGCGACGAGAATATCCAGCGCGGCCTGTAGATCGCCCTTTTCGATCATCTCGGTCACCGTGTGGATATAACGTGTGCCCACAACAATCCCGACAGCCCGCGCACCGGCGGCGGCTTGCTGTGCGGCGGCACCGTCTTGGCCACCAGCCGCAAGCATCGTGCGTTGGAACGGAATGCCCTTGGCGATCGCCAGCGCCTCGATGTCCTTGACCAGACCGCGATCCGCGATGAACGAACTGTCGCGCACGTGCAGCCCAAACCCTTGGCCCTGCGTCGTGGTCGCGTCCTTTTCAGGAATGCCCGGCGTGTCACAGGCCAGCGTCGTATCCACGCCAATGCCGATGTCAGGCTGCACTGCAAAGGCTGCGGTTTTCCCGCCGCGCAATCCGACTTCTTCCTGACAAGTGAACACAACATGCAGCTCGGCACCGCGCCCCTTGTCACCAAGCGCACGCATCGCCTCGATCCCCAGCCAGCAGGCAATGCGGTTATCCAGCGCCTTTGACACGATCTTGTCGCCGATCTCGATGAACGGCTCTTCCATGACGACAAAATCGCCGACCTTGATCACATCATGCGCCTTTTTGCCCATGCCCAGATCCACAAAGAAGTCACCCAATTCCGGCACTTTCTTACGATCCTCAGGCGAGGCAATATGCACAGGCTTGCCACCGGGGTTCATCACGCCAAGGTAATCGCCATCATCGGTGCACACACGCACACGGCGCGAGAACAAATTGCGCGGATCAAAGCCCCCGACGGGGTTCAAATACAGATAGCCGTCTTTGCTGATGTGACTGACAAGAAAGCCGATTTCGTCCATGTGACAGAGCAGCATAATCTTGGTCGGATTTTCGCCAGCCCCGCTGCGTTTGCACAGCAGCGACCCCATCGCGTCAGTTTTCACCTCGTCAAACAGCCCATCAATTTCGGCTGTGATCAGATCACGCACACGGTGCTCATTGCCAGGCACGCCGGGGGTTTCACATAGGGTTTTCAGCAGGTCGAGGTTCATCAGAGGCTCCGTATCAATGTTGCGATAAATGTGATGGGCGGGGGTGGCAAAGGCAAGCCGCTTATCGGTAAACACTTTGACAAAACGAAAGTGTGTATGATGACCCAAGCTGATATTTTCGCCCCCTATGCCGACATGGCGCAAGACCTGTTGCCGCATGCCTGTGACAAGGCAGATGACGGGTCGCATGACATGGCACATATCGCGCGGGTCTGGGCAAATGCGCAGAAAATTCATGCGGTTGAGGGCGGCAATGGGCGCGTTCTCTGTGCTGCCGTCATCTTGCACGATTGCATTTCCCTTGAAAAAGATGCGGACGACAGATCACAAGGATCGCGATTGGCGGCGGACAAGGCTCAAGGCGTTTTAACCACGCTGGGCTGGACGGCTGATGACATCGCCGCCGTTGCTCATGCGATCACAGCACATAGCTTTTCCGCGAATGTGACGCCAACAACGCTTGAAGCGCAAATCTTGCAAGATGCGGACAGGCTCGATGCGATTGGGTTGGTTGGTGTGGCGCGGTGTTTTTATGTGGCGGGGCGCATGGGCTCGGGCCTGTACGATCCGGCTGATCCGCAGGCGCAGCATCGTGCGTTGGACGACAAAAGCTTTGCAATCGACCATTTCGAGACCAAACTACTGACGCTCGCAGAGGGTTTCCAGACCCAAGCGGGAAGAGATATGGCGCAAACGCGACATCAGGCGCTTTTGGCGTTTCGGGACGGTTTCTTTGACGAGATCGGTGTCGCGGCGCGTTAACCTTTTGAAAAATACAGAGTTCTCCACAGTTTTCTGCGGCGCATTTCTACTTATCCCCAAGAAACGACTTTACAGGTAAGGACTTGTAAAGCACCATATGTCGTAGGGTCAGATAACAATAATACTGATCCTAGAGCAGTCACATAGCGGTTGGGTCGCTGCCACGTCCCGCTGCCAGACAGGCGAGGCGCGACACATGGCACTTTCAGAGCACTACCTTGAAACGGATGATCTGCATCCGATTGATTTGGTCGAATATGTCGCCGAACACCATGATTGGCAGTTTGACCGCATCCACGACGACCAGATTGCAATGTCGGTCGACGCGCAGTGGCGGACCTACGCGATCACCGTGGCGTGGAACGCAGAAGACGAAACGCTGCGTCTGATCTGCACCTACGAGATGGAGCCGCCAGCCAAGCGGGTGCCTGCGCTTTACGAAGCGTTAAACACGATTAACGATATGTGCTGGGCCGGATCGTTCTCTTGGTGGGGCGATGAACAGATGATGGTTTACCGCTACGGCCTTGTTTTGGCTGGCGATCAGGCGCCGTCAGCGGAACAGGTAGACACCATGATCGGTGCGGCCATCGCCAGTTGCGAACGGTTTTACCCAGCGATCCAATTGGTGACATGGGCCGAACGTAGCCCCAAAGACGCCGTGCAAATCGCGATCGCGGAAACCTACGGGCGGGCCTGAACACCCGCGCCGCAGTTCGATTTTTCACGAAAAATCGCGGCCTTACGCCGCCGCTTTGGCCGTGGCATGGGTCACGGCAGCAATCAACACCTCTGCCACCGCGTCGCATTCCATTAAGGTTAACCGCGCAGGCAAACGCACATCGCAAGCGATCATCAGCATCGCGCGGGTCATCGGCAAATCAGGTGTTTCACCTAAGAAATTCCAGTTCCAAAACGCCCGTGCATTATCCGCTGAGCGGCCAAAAATCTGAACATTCAGACCCGCAACCTTCGTGCTCGCCTGAAACGCCTCCACCTGCGCTTCGGTCATGTTAACCATATTAAACTGGATGGAATCCGGCGCGCGGACTTCTGCGTCCAATGGAGCAGGCACTTGCAAATGCGGATGGCCATTCAGCAAGCCCGCCACATGATCGTGATTACGTCGTCCATCCCTAACCCGTTGATCCAGCGCAGCTAATTGCGGGCGGATCAAAGCAGCGGACAACGTATTCAGGCGTAAATTATACAACGGCAACTGGTTCTGCCAGGTTTCAAACGGCGTGTGCAAAACAGGGTGCTTGCGCCAATTATGTTCATACGCGCCCGACATAATAATCGCTTTCGCGACCAATTCGGCGTCATCAGTAACCATGATTCCGCCTTCACCGGCGTTCAACATCTTATAGGATTGAAAACTGAAACAGCCGATCTTGCCAATCGTCCCGATATTCCGTCCATGCCACGTTGTCCCCAGACTATGCGCCGCGTCCTCGATCACAGGCGTGCCAGCGGCATCACACAGCGCCATAATCGCGTCCATATCAGACGTATGACCGCGCATATGGCTGATGATCACAGCATCAACGCTGGGTAGTTTGGCTGCGAAATCATCTATATTTATTCGGTAGTTATCGCCACATTCGCACAACACAGGCACGCAATCCGCATGGACAACAGACGATGGCACGGCGGCAAAGGTAAACGCGGGGATCAAAACACGCGCGTCACGCGGCAGGCCAAGCGCCTTGAGCGACAAAAACAGCGCCGCCGAACATGACGACACCGCCAACGCGTAGGTGCTGCCCAACTTTGCCGCGAACTCTGCTTCCAATAATGCCACCGGAGATTGCTCGGAAGTATAGCGAAATAAATCGCCCGTCTCGAGAATGCGCGTGACCTCGGCCATCGCGGCGGCGGGGATCGGTTCAGCTTGGGTCAGATTTGGCAGGACTGTCATGATTTCACCTTTTCCGAATGTATATTTCGGAAATTGCTAACATGTCAGCCATGTCATTTCTATGACTGTGATCTACAATCCGAATTTTTCGCGCAAAATGTTCCAAGTCAGAAACAACTGCAGTAATGGCCGACCCAATGCTGGACCGCCAGGAAATGCGGGGGCGGGCAGGGCGGATAACGTGTCGAAACGCGCGGCTTGGCCCGCGATCGCCTCTGCCATGACCTTGCCGCAAAGCCCCGACAGTGCCACGCCATGCCCCGTAAATCCGCCCGCTGACAGGGTGTTTTTGTCGATGCGTTGCACCGCCGGCAAGCCGGTCATCGTCACCCCCAACGTACCGCCCCACGCATAGTCGATTTTGACGTTTTCCAGTGTCGGAAACAGAGCAGTAAATCGCGGGCGCAGCATCGCGCCAATATCATCTGGAAACGCAATGCTTGCACTCGCACGACCGCCAAACAGCAGACGGTTATCCTCGGACATACGGTAGTAATTGACGAAATATTTGCTATCTTCGACAGCTATATCTTTTTTGAGTATGTTATTTTGATCTTCATTCAAAGGGGCGGTTGCACAGATAAAACTATTAATTGGCATGATCGTCGCGGCGACCTTGCGTTCTAACCCCGCGATATATCCGTTTGTCGCTATGATCAGATGGTCCGCTTTGATCTGTCCTTTGCTGGTGCGCAGCGTTACTTTTGCACCCTTGTCGATGTGGTGCACGGCGCTGTTTTCATAGATCACAGCGCCCGCATTTTCCGCCGCTTTGGCCAGCCTCAGCGCATAGCGCAGCGGGTGAATATGCGCACCGCCCCAGTCAATCGTGCCGCCGTCATACAGGGGCGACGCGACCACATCGGCAAAGTCATCGCGACCGTAGGTTTTGATCTGATCGTAGCCGTAAGTGTCCTGCAAAAAGCGCGCGTCGTCATGATGTGCAGCGCGTTCTTTTGCCGAATAACAGCCGTGCGCAATGCCCGATTTATACTGTGCGTCAGGCGAAAATGCGGCGCAATTATCGGCGACATCCGTTTTCGCCTCTTGCGTCAAATTCCAAAGGTCGCGGGCAACACCGGCACCCAACTTCTTGGTTAACAGCCGTTGCGGCGCGTTATAACCCGATGCGACTTGGCCGCCGTTCCGCCCCGACGCACCAAAGCCCGCGCGATGCGCTTCTAGCACAATCACAGATAGACCTTTGGCGGCCAACACCCGCGCAGCAGTCAGCCCAGTATATCCCGCGCCAATGATGCAAACATCAGCCGATTGCTCGCCACGCAAATTAGGTCGCAATGGCGGCGGATCAACCGTCGCGGCATACCAAGACGCCGGAAATTCCCCCTGACGGTCGTTGCGCGTCAGTGGGCTTGTCATACGTTCAGCAACAAATGCTCGCGTTCCCAAGGGCTGATAACCTGCAGAAATTCGTTATATTCCGTGCGCTTAACAATGGAATACACACGAGAAAAGTCATGCCCCATGATGTCGTGAATGTCAGTTGCTTCGTCGAACAGGTCCAACGCGGCATACAGCCCTTGAGGAATGTCATCTTCGCCATCATATGCGTCGCCCGCGTAAATCTCGCCCGGCTTGGTGGCGTTCATCATCCCTAAATACCCGCAAGCCAACGATGCTGCGATGCACAAGTAAGGGTTGCAATCCATACCTGCCAGACGGTTTTCAACGCGTCGCGCAGCAGGGTCCGACAGTGGTACACGAATGCCGGTCGTGCGGTTATCGCGTCCCCATTCAAGGTTAATTGGCGCGGCATGATCCCGGACATAACGCCGATAACTATTCACGTAGGGGGCCATCACGGCGATGACATTCGGCAGGTTCTGTTGAAGACCACCGATAAAATGCATGAATTCGGGCGTCTCGCTGCCGTCGTCGGCGGTAAAGATGTTTTTACCATTTTCGTCTAACACCGAATGATGAATATGCATGGCACTGCCCGGTTCACCTTCGATCGGTTTGGCCATGAATGTGGCGAAACAATCGTGCTTTAGTGCGGCTTCCTTTATCAGCCGTTTAAAGAAGAAAACCTCGTCGGCCAGCTTCACCGGATCGCCGTGCAAAAGGTTAATTTCTAGCTGACCAGCACCGCCCTCTTGGGTAATGCCGTCGATCTCGAAACCTTGAATTTCAGCGTATTCGTAAATGTCGTCGATCACCGGACCAAAGTCGTCGACGGCGGTCATCGAATAGGCTTGCCGCCCAGCGACGGGACGACCCGTCCGTCCCATCATAGGCTCAATTTTCATCGCGGGATCAGTGTTCCGCGCGACCAAAAAGAACTCCATCTCGGGTGCGACAACAGGCGTCCAACCTTGTTCTTTGTATTTAGCAAGGACGTGTTTCAAAACGTTGCGCGGCGAGAAACCAATGGGTTCGCCGTTGGTGCGATACGCGTCGTGAATGACCTGCAACGTGCCATCTGTTGTCCACGGCGCAGCTGTCGCTGTACTCAAATCTGGGCGCAGGAACATGTCTGGCTCTGTAAAACCTGTAGGGCCAGCAGCCTCGCCCCAATCACCTGTAATCGTTTGGAAAAATATCGATTCGGGCAGGTGAAAATATTCTTGCTTTTCCCATTTTGCCGCCGGCACAGCCTTGCCGCGTGCGATGCCGGGCAGGTCACCAATGACACATTCGACCTCGTCCAGTCGGTTCTGTTCAAGATAGGTTTTTGCGGCGTCAGGAAGCGCGTCAATCCAGCTCATGCGATGGACCTTTCTTTAAAAAATGTGCCGATTTGGCGCGCCAGCACGTCAGAATGAACCGGTGCGTTGACCGACGCACGCGCCGCGTCCAGCAATGTGTCAGGCACATTGCCGGGGCCGCGATGCGTCGCGAGGCCTGTAATAAATGCGCCGTCAAATTCTGGATGTGCTTGCACGGTGAATGCTTTTTTACCGTAGATCAGCGCAGCATTTTCGCAAAAATCATTGCGGCCTACGACGGTCGCACCTTCGGGTAACGTCACCACTTGATCTTGGTGCCAGGCGTTCAAGTGCACGGTTTCGCCTTGCCAGTCATAGGTTTGACGGCCCACGGCCCAGCCGTTTTTGAACTTTTCAACCTTACCGCCCAAGGCTTGCGCGATGATCTGATGGCCAAAGCAAATCCCGACCAACGGTAGGTCCGCGGCGTAGATATCGCGGACCAAATCTTCGAGCGGCGCGATGAACGCATGGTCCTCGTAAGCGCCGTGTTTCGAGCCGGTGATTAACCAACCGTCCGCCGCGTCAGGCCCGCTTGGGAACTGCATGTCGACGACACTATATTTAGCAAATTCAAAGTCTTGCCCTTGCAGCAGGGTGACGAATAAATCTGCGTAATTGCCTGCCTCCCCTAAGATTTCCTTAGGGGAATGTCCCGCCTGTAGGATGCCGATTTTCATGGTGTGCCTGTGGGTTGTGTTGCGCATATCGTAGTCGGCGAAAATGGGCACGGCAAGAGGCCGCACCCATTCAGGTCAAACGGTATCGAGGTAAAGATCGAGCTGCTCTTCAGGGGTCAATTCGTTAAAGTTTAGCATTTCTTGCCGTTTGGTCAGCACGAAATTATCAACCAACATCGGATCAAAAATCCGGCGTGCAATCGCGCTTTTGTCGAAGGCTTCGATCGCCTCGGCCCATGTACCGGGGACCTGCGGCAGGTCTTGGTCATAGGCGTTCCCGGTGATTGGCGGTCCCGGTTTCAGCTTGTCTTCGATCCCGATCAGGGCAGAGCCAAGAACGGCGGCGAGGAACAAATAAGGGTTAACATCGCCACCCGCGACACGGTGTTCAACGCGCCGTGCTTTCAGGCTACCACCGGGCACGCGGATCGACGCGGTGCGGTTTTCGTAGGCCCAGCAAATGCCAGTCGGCGCATGCGAATTTGGCACAAGACGTTCGTAGGAATTGCCGTGAGGCGCGAAAATCAGCGCCAAATCGGGGATACCCTTCAAACAACCAGCGATGGCGTTGTGCAGCAGTTCTGTGCCTTCAAACGTGTCGTTGGCCATCATGTTATTGCCCGCATCATCGATGATCGAGAAATGCGTATGTAGCCCGTTGCCTGCGTAATCTTCGTAAGGTTTCGCCATAAAACTGGCGGCCATGCCGTGGTTCCGCGCTAATCCACGGACTAGCATCTTGAACAGCCATGCATCGTCAGCGGCCTTGAGCGCGTCTGGGACATGTTCGAGGTTAACCTCGAATTGGCCAGTGCCCGCTTCGGAAATCGCGGCCTCGGCGGGGATATCCATCAATTCGCAAGCGTCATAAAGATCGTTAAAGAATGCGTCAAAAGCATCCAAAGCCCGCAAGCTAAGGATTTCCGCACCGGGACGACGTTTCCCAGATTGCGGCGAACGTGGTTGCCTGATCTCGCGACCACTGTCGTCGATCAGGTAAAATTCCATCTCGGTCGCGGCAACTGGGGTCAATCCTAGCGCCTTGTAGCGGGCGACGACATTGGCCAAGGCATGACGCGGATCACCCGCATAGGGTGTGCCATCTTCAGAATGCATCCAGACAGGGATCAGCGCAGAAGGGGCGGACAACCAAGGAATCGGCACATAGCCGCGCTCTGTTGGCAGCAGCAATCCATCAGGATCGCCGGTCTCGAACACCATTGGGCTATCGTCGATATCTTCGCCCCAAATATCGAGGTTCATCACGGATAGCGGAAAGCGCGTGCCTTCGGTTTCCAACTTTTCGGCAAAGCGGCGCGGGACGCGCTTGCCGCGGGCTTGACCGTTTAGATCTGCGGCACCGCAGCGGACGTTTCTAACTTCGGGGTGATCGTGAAGCCAACTCATTTTGTGTTCTGGTCCTTGGCCCAAATTGGGTGGTTATGACCTTGTTTTACTGGACTTCGGATGTCTAAGCCAGTGGGAAACAGCGGCCGATATTTTGGTCGTAAGTTTAGCGAATAATCTGTGGTCGAATGCGCAACCGCTTGCGGTTCGCAGATGGTAAATGGCGATTCAAACGGGCGTTAATCAGGCCGAAAATTCCAATCACACAGAGCGTCATCAAAATGAAATACCCCGCCAAAATCGGATAGGGAATGAACGGGTTGAATGTCTTGTCAGCAAAATAGCTGGCGTAATACAGGGCGTCGCCGCGCTGTTGAAACGCTGGGAAACCCGCGAAGAACACAAGCGTCGTGGCGTGGAAAAGAAAGATCGCCTCATTGGTGTAGGCGGGCCACGCGAGGCGCAGCATCGTCGGCCAAATCACACGCTTAAAACGCGGCCAACCTGTCATGCCATAGGCGTCGGCGGCTTCGGTGTCGCCTTTAGGGATCGACTGTAACGCACCGTAGAAAATCTCGGCGGTATAGGCCGAAGTATTCAGCACAAGGACCACCAACGCGCCGAATGTGGCCGAGGTGAGAGGGCTGAAAATAGGGTAAACGCCTTTGAGCGACAGGAACAAAAAGTAGGCGAAAAAGAATTGAATAAACAGCGGTGAACCACGGAAAACAAAGATGAACCATTCGGCAGGCTTGCGGGCGTAGGGGCTAGGATTTGCCTTGCCCATGGCCACCAGCGTCGCGATGCAGAACCCGATCAGCAGCGCCAAAACGCCGAAATAGATGTTCCAGATCATGCCAGAGCCGATCAGCGTGAATTGCTGACAAAGCGTAAAATCGCTGCGTGGTAACAGGCGTTCGCCGTAACCAATTGACCGGAACGCGTAGGTGGCGATGGTTTCATAACAGGTCATACGGCGGCCTTGCGTTGGGCTTCACCAGCGGCGGTGGCTTGGCCGCGCGTCAATTTAACCATGATCCGGTCTAGGACGACTTCGGATACTTTGGTGAAGCACAGATAGAAAACCAGCAACGCGCCAAAGTACCACATGCGCCAATCTGCGTGCGGGTAATCGGTAAAGTTCGGTGTTTTCGAGCCACCCATTTCGCGGGCCCAATAGACGATATCTTCGACGCCAAGCAGGAACAAAAGCGGGGTCGCTTTGATCAGGACCATCCACAAGTTCGACAGGCCGGGCAGGGCGTAAACCCACATCTGCGGCACAACGATGCGCCAGAAGGATTGACGGTGTGTCATCCCGTAAGCTTCGGCAGTTTCGATCTGGGCATGAGGTACGGCGCGCATCGCACCGAATAAAACGTTCGCCGCGAACGCGCCAAAAACGATGGCAAAGGTTAACACGGCGAGGGAAAACCCGTATACTTCGTGCATCCATTGCGGGTCATTGCCAAGCGGTAGTTTGGCGGCCTGACAGACGACAAAATCGCTGCCTTGGCGGATCGGTTGGTCCCAGTCGGGGCATTTGATCTTGTGCCGGACGTATTCAATCGCCTGATCTAAGGCGATGACAAAGAACAAGAAAAACACGATGTCGGGGATGCCGCGCACAATCGCCATGTAGGCTTTGCCGATCCAGCGCAGCGGGGCCAGATTGCTACGCGCCGCAGTCGCACCACCAAAGCCGAATGCCAGCGCGATAGGGGCCGTAATGGCGAGCAAGGTTAACACGGTTCCAAACGCCCAATACATGTTCATGTGCTTGCCTGTGGTCAGGTAGCAGGACAACCATGTGAGGCCCTCTAGCGAGGCGGGATCGGTGCAATAGTCAAAAATGGGGTAGCCCAGACGTGCGGTTGGAATGAGTTGTTTTGGCGAAATGAAGACTGGCGTTGCGCCCCGATGCGGGACCGAGGCGCAAGAATTAGCTTATTCGAAAGTGGCGCCGATTTCCCACTTTTCGATCAAAGCGTTCAGCGAACCGTCCGCTTTCATGGATTGCACGGCTGCAGTCAGCGTGTCGCGCAGGTCTGTATCGCTTTTGCGGACACCAGCGGCCACGCCGCCACCCAGAAGCACTTCACCGATGATGCTGAGGTCAGCTTCGGAATCTGCGACTGGCTGCAAGAAGGATGCGTCGGCCAGAACCGCGTCAGCTTCGCCATTTTTGACGGCTGCGACAGTTTCTTCTGGTGTTGCGAATTCCAACAATGTGGCACCCATTTCAGCGACATGTGCTGCTTGGATTGTGCCAGTTTGTGCGGCAATCACAGCGGATGCGAGGTCGATGTCAGCGGATGCGCCAAGGAAAGATGACGGATCAGGCTGGGAATAGTTTTCGGAGAAATCGATGACTTCTTCGCGTTCTTCCGTGATCGACATGCCTGCGATGATGACGTCGTAGTTGCCGGAAACGAGGTTCGGGATAATGCTGTCCCACTCGTTTGTGACCCATTCGCAGGTCAGTTCGGCGCGTGCGCACAGCTCGTCGCCAACTTCGCGTTCAAAGCCGTCTACTTCGCCTGCGTCATTGATGAAGTTCCACGGAGGGTAGGCGCCTTCGGTGCCGAGACGCGTGACGTCTTGGGCCATTGCCATTGTCGAGACGAGCGATGCAATCGCTGTTGTCAGGATCAGATTTTTCATCAGATTTCTCCCAATTGATGAGTTGATTTTAGTGTTGGGTCGCAGAGAGAAATCCCTGCAACCGTTCCGTTTGCGGATTCTTGAAAAGCGTTTCTGGGTCGCCTTGTTCTTCGATGCGACCTTGGTGCAAAAACACGACATGGTCACTGACGTCGGCGGCCATGCGCATGTCGTGGGTCACGATCAGCATGGTCCGGCCTTCGGCTGCTAAGTCTTTGATCACTTTGACCACTTCTTGTTCAAGTTCGGGATCAAGAGCAGAGGTCGGTTCGTCAAATAGCAGCGCTTTTGGTTCCATGCAAAGCGCGCGCGCGATGGCAGCGCGTTGTTGTTGGCCACCGGATAGCTGCGCTGGATAGACATCGCATTTGTCGCCGATCCCGACTTTGGTCAGGTATTCGCGGGCTTTTTGCTCGACTTCGGCTTTGCTGCGGCCCAGCACGGTGACGGGGGCTTCCATCACGTTTTGCAGGATCGTCATATGCGCCCAGAGATTGAACTGCTGAAACACCATCGACAGATTTGTCCGGATGCGGATGATTTGTTTCTGGTCGGCGGGGCGGCGGTTGTGCCCTTCGCCTTTCCATGTGACGGGTTCGCCGCAGAACAGGACCTCGCCGGATTGGCTATCCTCAAGCAGGTTTGCGCAGCGCAGCAAGGTTGATTTGCCAGAGCCGGAAGAACCGATCAGCGACACCACATGCCCAGCAGGGGCCGCGATATCGACGCCTTTGATCACTTCGAGTGAGCCGTAGGATTTATGCAAATCACGGATTTCAATTACGTTTTCGGTTGTCACGGATACGTGGCCTTCTTTGCTTTGCAGATCAATAGGCCGCATTTTTTGGGATTCGGCAATGCGTGACTTTGCGGTGCAACCTGTGATTTATTCCGACGCGGTCACAGCGATGCGTGCGGCGTTGCTATCTTGGTCGGTGACGCCAAGCATCGGGGCGACCATCCGCATCAGGCTGTTTTCCTCGGCGTCGCGTTCCCCGTCGGCCAGCACGATTTCCCACATGGCGGAAATTACAGCGCGGCGATCCTCGTAGGCGACCGAGTCTTTGATCGCGCGGGTAAAGCGCACGGTGTCGGGGGCCTCTGTTTCCAAGGTTTCGCAATCGCTACGCAATGCCGTTGTTTCCGCGTCAGACAACCCGTAGCGTTTCGACAAAATCCGGTCGATGCGCTGCACTTCGACGTCTTGATAATCCCCATCGGCGCGGGCGAGCCGTACAAGGAGCGCACCCAAAGCCAAGCGAGCGTCAACATCAGGAAGCGGGGCGGGGTCTGTGGCCAACAGGCCTTTGAGAAAATCTGCAAACATGATCTGGATATAGGGCCGCAAGGTTGGAATGAAAAGTCGGATGTTTCGCACGCGAAACGTATTATGTACAGCGTGCGGTGATATTTTGTTAATATTTACAAAGTGTTACTCAAGGTTTGCGAAGCGCGTAGAAAGCCATTTTCCTTCGTCTTCAAGGCCGAAAGGTGGGTTAATCACGAACATACCTGACCCCACCATGCGGTGTCCGATGCGGGCGGGGGGGAAGCTGACTTCGTGGCTGAACGCGTCGGGGTGGTTGCGTTTCAGGTCATTAACCATCGGGACATGCGGTCCATCCGTCAGGATCGGATACCAAAGAGCGATCACGCCAACGGGCCATTTGCGGTTCAACTTGCGGATCGTGTCGGGAATGGTTTCGTAGTCAGTTTTGATCTCGAACGACGGATCAATCAGCAACAGACCGCGCCGTGGATCGGGCGGGCATTGCGACAAGGCCATTTCCCAGCCGTCGCGTTGCTGACAGATCGCAGAGTGCGGTTTCATGTTCTGCTGCAGGTGGCCGAATTCCTGCGGGTGCAATTCGCTGAGGAACAACGGATCGGACGGGCGCAGCACGTGTGCGGCCACCATCGGCGAGCCGGGGTACGCGTTGCGACCGTGTTCGGCGGTTACTTTGTCCAAGGCCTGCGCGTAAGGATGATTGGCGTGGAACCATTTGCGCGCAATCGCGATACCCTGCGCCGCTTCGCCTGTTTTTGTGGCCATTTCGTCGGTCGTATCATACAGCCCGCGGCCTGCGTGGCTTTCCATATAGGTTAACGGCTTGTCCTTGCGCGTCATGTATTCCAGCATCCACGCCAACAATGCGTGTTTGTGCACATCGGCCATATTGCCAGCGTGATAAGCGTGTTGGTATGACAGCATTGGCGTCTCCTTGGGTTGCGCTATGTCCTATGGGACAGGGCGTGTCGCGCCAAGGTTAATCGGGCCTACAGGCCGAAAGGAAATGTAATGAAGTGTGTTTTGATAGCTGGACTATGTGTTTTCGCCAGCGGGGCGAGCGTGAGTGCCGAAGTGCTGAGCTTTGATTTGGGTTTAGGTGTGCAGTCCACGCCGGGGTATTTCGGTGATGACGACGTTGAAAGCGGCGCGACTGGATCGTTTGCGCTGGACCGATTGGTACTGGGTGGGCTGACGATTGGTGGCGGTGATCCAAACGGTTTCGGGTTCAAAGGCGCATTTCGTGCGATTAGCGAACGCTCTGCTGATGACCATGCGGAACTGGCTGGATTGACTGACGTTGATGCGGCCGTCGAAGTCGGCGCAGGTCTGACATTTACCGCGTTGCCGGATGGGGTTTCCACGACGCTGGGTAACTACGTCTTTGCCGAAGTCCGCTACGGCGTTGTCGGCCACGAAAGCTATGTCGCAGAGATCGGAACGGACGTGATTTACAAGCCGTCGACAGAGTGGGAATTCCGCGCTGGACCGCGTTTGTTTGCGGGTGATGACGATTACGCGGCGACGTATTTCAGCGATACACGTGTCGGCTACGAAGCGGACGGCGGGCTGCTGTCGCGCGGTTTTCAGGCCAGCGCAGGTTACGATTTTAGCGATGATTGGGGGGTGCTGGGCACGGTGCGCTACGACCAGTTCACGAATGACGCGGCCGATAGCCCGATTGTGCAAAACGGGTCAGAGGATCAGGTATCGATGAGCCTGATCGTGACCCGGGCAATTTCGTTTTAAGTCATCGTTTAGACAAGGCGGCTGTTTTCAACGGCCGCCTTGACGAACCCTTCGAACAGCGGATGCGGCGCGAATGGTTTGGATTTCAGTTCCGGGTGGAATTGCACACCGATAAACCACGGGTGATCTTTCCATTCGACGATTTCTGGCAGCTTGCCATCAGGTGACATGCCAGAGAACGTCAGGCCGCATTCTTCGAGCTTTTCACGGTATTTTGTGTCCACCTCGTAACGGTGACGGTGGCGTTCTTCGATGTGCGTGGTGCCGTAAACTTCGGCAACTTTAGACCCATCGACCAGCGTCGCGTCATAAGCGCCGAGACGCATGGTGCCGCCTTTGTCGTCGCCTGTGCTGCGGGTCACGGCATGGTTGCCCTGAACCCATTCCTTGAGGTGGTAAACGACGGGCTCGAAGCGTTTTTTGCCCGCTTCGTGATCGAATTCCTCGGACCCTGCGTCTTTCATGCCAGCCACGTTACGCGCGGCCTCAACAACGGCCATTTGCATGCCAAGACAGATGCCAAGGTAGGGTACTTTGTTCTCGCGGGCATATTGCGCCGCTTTGATTTTGCCTTCGGTGCCGCGTTCGCCAAAACCGCCTGGCACGAGAATCGCATGGAAGCCTTGGAGGTAGGGGGCCGCGTCGCCTTTGTCGAAAACTTCGGCGTCGACCCATTCGATTTTGACTTTGACACGGTTGGCCATGCCGCCGTGCGTTAGCGCCTCTGCGATGGATTTATAAGCGTCTTCGAGTTGCGTATATTTGCCGACGATCGCGATTTTCACGTTACCCTCGGGGTTGTGAATCCGGTCGTAGACGTCATGCCACACGTCGAGTTTCGGCATCGGGGCGGGCGAGATATCGAAGGCGTCCAGCACGGCCTGATCGAGACCCTGCTCGTGGTAGGCTAATGGCGCCTCGTAGATGGATTTCAGGTCGTAGGCAGGTACGACACAGTTTTTACGGACGTTACAGAACAGCGCGATCTTCTCAAGCTCGCGATCAGGGATCGGGTGCTCTGACCGGCAAACAAGCACGTCAGGTGCGATACCGATGGATTGCAGTTCTTTGACAGAGTGCTGCGTCGGTTTTGTTTTCAACTCGCCGGATGCTGCCAAATACGGCAGCAATGTCAGGTGCATAAAGATGCACTGACCGCGTGGTTTGTCGTGGGAAAACTGGCGGATCGCCTCAAAGAACGGCAGTCCTTCGATGTCGCCCACAGTGCCGCCGATTTCGCACAGCATAAAGTCAACTTCGTCGTCGCCGATGTGCAGGAAGTCTTTGATTTCGTTTGTGACATGCGGGACCACTTGGATCGTTTTGCCAAGGTAATCGCCGCGCCGCTCTTTTTCCAACACGGTGGAATAGATCCGGCCAGAGGACACAGAATCGGTATTGCGGGCATGAACGCCCGTAAAGCGTTCGTAGTGACCAAGGTCGAGATCGGTCTCAGCCCCATCATCGGTCACGAACACTTCGCCATGTTCAAACGGCGACATCGTACCGGGATCGACGTTCAGGTAAGGATCAAGTTTGCGCAGACGGACCGAAAAGCCGCGTGCCTGTAGCAATGCGCCTAGGGCTGCGGACGCAAGGCCCTTGCCCAACGACGACACAACACCACCAGTAATAAAGATATAACGCGCCATGCTTGGGCTGTCCCCCGTGAGTATTTTCTAGGAATAGCGACCGTCAAAAATCGCATCATCACGGGATTTAAGAATACTCGGATTCGGCCCGCGCCCGCAACCCCCAGCACTGCTGTAATGCCGCATCTGACCCAAGATAATCCCGGGCCAGCGCGTTATGTAACAAAATCTGGTAGTTAGTTGCCTGACGGAACCAGCGGTGCTTCGCTAGATGACGATGGTGGCAACAGGCTTTCGCCCAGATCAGGTGTTGCGGCACCGTCAGTTGCGACTGGCACGTCAATCAGACGGTCCACAACCGATGCACCAGCGGATTGCTGTGCGGCTACGATGGTCAATGTGATGGATGTGGCGATAAACGCGGCTGCAAGAATCCAAGTAAACTTGCCCATGACTGTCGCGGGCGCACGGCTACCGGCGCTTCCGCCGCCACCACCGCCGCCGCCCATGCTACCCATACCGCCCTCAGAGCGTTGCATCAGCACCGCCCCAATCAGGGATAACGCCAAAATCAGGTGAATAACGAGGATGACGTTTTCCATAGTGGTATAGTGCCTACGATCAGAGTGGTTTGGGGGTATTTAGGGGTTTGGGGCGCGTCTCGCAAGGGCGGATTGCGTGGTCAGGTGTCTATATCGTCCACATCGGCCTGTCCGGACAGTTTGCGACGCACGATTGACCACGACAGCCCGATGGCCAAAACCAACGATAACACAAAAAGCGCGAGCCATGTGTTGAAGGTCGGATCAGCGAGATTGAGCCAGCCAAAGTCGAACAGCACCCAGATCAGCGTGCCTGCGACGGCCAAGATCAGCAGCATCCCAAAGACGCCAATCGAGCGCAATGACGCGCGCACGTAGATGATATAACCGATCAGCAAGACGAGGCTCGCAAGGATCGCCAGCGGCAGTTGGGTCTCATAATTCGCCATGCCCCAGCGCACGAAATTCCATTGGGTAGGGTTATATGTCGCGGCCAGCAGTACAAAGGCAAAGCCCCAACGCAACAGAAAACCCATGAAATTCGTCCCTTACCCACTCATTTAGCGTCACATTGACCAGACCTGTGCGGTGGTGTCTAGAACTTTGCGGTTTCGCCGCCCCATCGGCATGGGTATAGGGGAAACGGGATTCCTAAAGGACAGATAACATGGCAAACGTAGTCGTCGTGGGCGCTCAATGGGGCGATGAAGGCAAAGGCAAGATCGTAGACTGGTTGTCCGAACGGGCAGACGTGGTCGCGCGCTTTCAAGGCGGACATAACGCGGGCCACACATTGGTCGTCAGCGGTGAAGTTTATAAATTACACGCGCTGCCGTCTGGTGTTGTGCGCGGCGGCAAACTGTCAGTGATCGGCAACGGTGTTGTTCTTGATCCATGGCACTTGGTCAAAGAGATCGAAACAATTCGTGCGCAAGGCGTTGAAATCACGCCCGAAACGCTGATGATCGCGGAAAATACGCCGCTGATCCTGCCATTCCACGGTGAGTTGGATCGGGCGCGTGAAGGTCAGAATTCTGTTGCGAAAATCGGAACAACAGGGCGCGGTATCGGGCCGTGCTACGAAGATAAAGTTGGTCGTCGCGTGATCCGTGTGGCTGATCTGGCCGACGATGCGACGCTCGAATTGCGTGTTGATCGTGCTTTGGTCCACCATAATGCGCTGCGCAACGGGCTTGGCCTGACGCCAATCGACCGCGATGCGTTGCTGGCTGATCTTCGCGCGATTGCGCCATCTGTGCTGGAATACGCGGCACCGGTTTGGAAAGTGCTGAACGAAAAACGCAAAGCCGGTAAGCGGATTTTGTTCGAAGGGGCGCAGGGCGCGTTGCTGGACATTGATTTTGGCACATACCCGTTTGTAACGTCTTCCAACGTGATTGCGGGCCAAGCGGCTGCGGGTACAGGCATGGGACCGGGTGCGATTGATTTCGTTCTGGGCATTGTCAAAGCCTACACAACACGCGTTGGCGAAGGTCCGTTCCCAACAGAGTTGGACGATGCTGACGGTCAGATGCTGGGTGAACGTGGCCACGAATTCGGCACCACAACAGGCCGGAAACGTCGTTGCGGTTGGTTCGATGCGGCCTTGGTGCGCCAGACCTGTATCACATCAGGTGTGACCGGTATTGCATTGACAAAGCTCGATGTTTTGGACGGTTTTGAGACGCTCAAGATCTGTACCGGCTACGATCTGGACGGTGTTGTGTTGGATTATTTGCCAACTGCAGCCGATCAACAGGCGCGTTGCGTTCCGGTTTACGAAGAAATGCCGGGCTGGTCAGAGACAACCGAAGGTGCGCGTAGCTGGGCCGATTTGCCAGCCGCTGCGATCAAATATGTGCGCCGCGTGGAAGAGCTGATCGGCTGTCCGGTTGCGATGTTGTCGACATCCCCCGAGCGCGAAGACACGATCCTCGTGACGGATCCATTTGCTGACTAAAGGTGCGACATGGCGTTAAGTTATAAAGCCCGCAAACGTTGGGCGCTGGTTGTACTGGTGCTCGGCATACCGCTCTATATCGTGATGGCGGTGACGATCATGAACATGCTGGGGCGACCATCGTTGTGGGTCGAACTGGCGGTTTATGTGGGGCTAGGCGTGCTTTGGGCGTTTCCGTTGAAGGCGATTTTCAAGGGGATTGGCCAAGCTGACCCCGACGCCTGAGATAAAATCGCTTTGACGGCACGGTTTTACGCTGGAAATCTATCGTAACGATTTGAGATCAAATGCAAAAAGGGCCGCAGTTTCCTGCGGACCTTTTGTTTATTGCGGTGGCTTATGCCGACCGTGCGTCTGGACGGAAGCGTGTCTGTTCAGACACTTGGAACCGGCCATTGCGGACTTTACTGATGCGGCCCTGACGCAAAAGCGTCCCGAAAGAGCGCAGACCGTCCTCACGGCTGAATTCTTCGTCTGTGGTCAGCTGCACTTTTTTCATGATTTGCGGACGAGAGAAGTCTTCGACGCCTTCTACGAATGATGTGTAGGCTGCGGCTGCTTCGAGCAGGTCAGGCAATTCAGTGGCACCCATTTGTGCTGCGAATTGAGCGAAACCGCCAACCTCTGGCATTTCAACGGCTTGGGCTGCGACGCGGCGTGGTTGCACGTCTGGGCCTGTTGCTGCGTCATCTTCGTCAACGCGCTGGGATGCGACCAATTTGAGCGGTGCTGCGCGTGGACGTTCGGACCGGATGTTTTGGTCGTCTGGTGCAACTGCGCGGCGAGGGCGCACAACCTGATCCAAATCTTCGCGGAATGGTTCCTGCTTCATCGCGTCACCACCGGATTGATCGCCAAGCTGACGGGCTGCTTCGGTTGCTGCAACTGCAGCTTTGAGTTGGGCAATCGCGTTGCGGCGACGGCTGCCTGTTGGCTCGCTGAGCGCTTCGTCGGTTTGCGTCATGATGCGTGACATGGCCGCGTCATCTGTTGCTGGCAACATTTCGCGTCCAGCGCGCGCTGGTGCTTCGACAACTTCTGGCATCTCTACAGGCGCTTGGGCGACGTCTGGCATCTCAATCGGTGCTTCGGCCACGTCTTCGACGATGATTTCCGCGACTTCTGGTTCGTCATCTTCGATGGAAACAACGTCTTCGGCGACGGCTGCGAGTTCACGCAGCAGGTCGTCTTCGTCGTCGTCGGACAGGTTGCCAGCAGGAATTGCTGCGGCAATGGCTGCGCGAATGTCGTCGTGTGTCGAGGTCTGCTTTGCAACTTCGTCTTCGACGACTTCGATGTCGGCTGCTGGTTCTTCAGCAACGTCTGCGATGATGTCTTCTGCGACGACGTCTGCCACGGTTACGTCTGTGATGGTGTCTTCTGCAACAACATCTTCAACTGGTGCTTCTGCGGTATCTTCGACGGTTGGTGCAACTTTTGACGTTACAGACTTCAAGGCTGCGGCCACACGTTTTGCGACACCAGAGTCGTCTGTCTCTGATGGTTCTGCTGCGACGACTTCTGCTGGTTTGTCCTTGCGCAGACGCACGATGCGGGCGCGGACAATTGGTTTCGCCGGTTGAACAGGCTCGGCCTTTGTGGCCTCTTCTGGTTCGTCGATGTCGTTGAGGTCAGACGAGACATCTTCGTCAGCTTCTGCTGCGACTTCATTTGTGTCTGTTGGGTTGACCGCTTCGGCCTCGGCCTCGGGCTCGATTTCAGCTTCAACAGCTTCAATCTCTGGCGCGTCGATTTCTGGCTCGTTTACCAGTTCGGCTGCTGCGCTTGTCTCGTCAGTGGTGTCGGCCATAATGTCTTCGGCGGTGACGCTGACCTCAGGCTCAGAGGTCGCAGCCACATCGTCTGTTGCGGTTGCGTCCTCGTAGGTTTCTTCGACTGGTGCGGCTGGTTTGCCAACAACTGCACGGATGCGCTGCAATTTGGCTGCAACACTTTCCGCGTCGGGATGTTGTGGGGTCACTGGGGTCGTGATTTCATCGACTACAGACGTCGCGTCGTCGTCTGCTTCCGGTGTTTCGCGGGATGCCATCAATGGTGCGGCTGGCATCAGTGAGGACGGCGAATCGCTGTTTTTTGGTGCTTCGGCCTTGGGGGGCATCGCGACAGAGTTTTCTGCGGCTGGTTTTTCAGCGGCGTCGTCTTCTGCCATGGTTGCACGCAGGCGGATGCCTTTGCCGTCCATCTTGGCCTCGACACGGCGCGAAATCTCGCGTTCCGCAATCTTGGCGAGCATTTCTGCGTCTGGCGCAGGTGGTTCCGCACCAAAATACCGGTCTTCATGAGCCAAATCGCGGAAATATTCCGCAATTGCCTTCATGGAGTGAAAAGAATCGTCGAACCCTTCGAGGGTACACGAGAAGGTCCCATATGAGACGGTAAGAATCTTTGTTGATCCAGCCATGATTTATGCTCGCTTTCTGCCATTCGCTTTGACAGTCTGTTTACCACCAATTGGTTCCCAATCCGGAACAACACCGCGGTTATTCCAGTATTATTTCGTGTCTGAAATATGGCAGGTTCATCCAAATAAGGCAAAACCCCCATGACAGAGTTGATCGTTGACGTCACCGACCCGATCGCATTGATCGGTGGTGCACAGCTTAGCCCACAACACCTTAACATACTGCAAACACTGACCCAAACCTTTGTTGCGGCTGATAGTGGTGCGGATCATTTACTAGGTGCGGGGATCAGTCCGGCGGCTGTGATCGGTGATTTCGACAGTCTTTCAGACGACGCTAGATCAGCGTTTTCGCCACAATTGCATCATGTGACAGAACAGGACACGACGGACCTTGAGAAGACTTTGAACCGCATTTCTGCGCCTGTGATCATTGGCGCAGGATTCTTGGGCGGGCGATTGGACCATTCTTTCGCGGCGTTAAATGCGTTGGCGCGATCCGCAGGGATGCCGTTGATATTGTTGTCTGATACCGAATGCTGTTTCCGCGCGCCAAACACGCCATGGCAGATTGACCTGCCCCAGGGCACACCTTTTGCGATACTGCCGCTGCACGATGTGGTGGCCAGCACGGCGGGATTGGTGTGGGATATGGACGAGATGGCGCTAAGTCCGATAGGTCGTGTCAGCTCGTCCAATATGACCGAGCAAGATCGCGTGACGGTGACGATTACAGGGGCTGCGATTGTGACGTTGCCACTGGATCAACTGGCTGCCGCGATAGACGTTGTTCGCGTAGAATAATGTAAAGGCCCGCCCCGACGGTGATGCAAATTCCAAGTGCGGCAAGCCCGTTTGGCAGGTCTTTGAAGATCAGCCAGCCAATCGCGGTGCCGAATGGAATTTCGAGATATTGCATCGGCGCGAGCGTAGAGGCGGGCGCAAAGCGTAGGCTGCCTGTCATCATAAGGTGCGCAATCGTGCCGAGCACGCCAAGGGCCGCGAGCATCCAGATGTCTGCGGTGTCAGGCCATTGCACATTAAATCCGGGGGCATTGGGAAAGATGACCATAAGGGGGACCACGATCACCAGCGCTTGAAGCCCGCTGACCGCTTGCAGGTGCACCGCGTCGATGGACTTGGCGATCTGGCGGGTGACGAGCATAAACAGGGCAAAGACGATAGCGACGCCAAGCGGGAGTAGCGCGGGCCAGCCGACGGCGACGAAGTTCGGTTGGATCACGAGGAGCGTGCCGAGAAAGCCAACGGCGCAGGCGTAAATCCGGTGTGGGCCGATTGCTTCGTGCAGGACGAAATGCCCAAGGATCAGCATGATGAACGGCATCACAAAGGCAATCGCTAACGCGTCGGCTAACGGTAGATACCACAGACTTGTGAACATCAGCGCGACGCCCGAGATGTGCAAGCAGGTCCGTAGCAAGATTTTCGGAAAGGTGCCTGCGGGCGTGCGCAATGTGCCGCCGGACAGCAACACAAGCGGCGTGAGCATCGCCGCTTGGATGCCGAACCGGACGCATATCAAGCCCATCAGGGCCACGGTATCGCCCAGCAGTTTTGCCATCGCATCGCCAAGCGGGGCGAGAATGCAAAAGCCGAGCATAAGAAGAATACCGAAAAAGGGGCGATCTTGGGTCATTTTAGGATCTGGGTTGCGATGTTTGAGGGCGGCAATAGGCGATGGTTTGTGATGAAAGTGCGGGAGCCTCCGGCGGGGATTTTGAAGAAGTCAAAGAAGCGAAAGAGGTGCGTTTTTCATCTGAGGTTTGTTAGCAATTGGGTACGTTGACGGCGAGGCCACCGAGCGCTGTTTCTTTGTATTTTTCGCTCATGTCGACGCCTGTTTGTCGCATGGTTTCGATCGCGGCGTCGAGTGGCACGAGGTGGGTGCCATCGCCGCGTAGGGAAAGTGATGCTGCTGAGACAGCTTTGATTGCACCTAAGCCGTTGCGTTCGATGCAGGGGACTTGCACCAAGCCTCTGACCGGATCGCAGGTCATGCCAAGGTGGTGTTCAAGTGCGATTTCGGCGGCGTTTTCGACTTGGGCGGGGGTGCCGCCAAGGGCAGCGCTTAGACCTGCAGCGGCCATGGCGGCGGCTGATCCGACCTCTGCTTGGCAACCGCATTCGGCCCCTGAGATTGAGGCGTTGAACTTGATCAATCCGCCAATCGCGGCAGCCGTTAGCAGGAAGTCGGGGACCTTTTTGATTGTCGCACCCGGCACGTGGTCGAGGTAGTAGCGGATCGTCGCAGGCACCACGCCCGCAGCGCCGTTTGTGGGCGCCGTCACGACTTGACCGCCTGCCGCGTTTTCCTCGTTCACGGCCATCGCGTAGGTCGACATCCAGTCGTTGATCGTGTGCGGTGCGGACAGGTTCATGCCGCGTTCAGCCTGTAGGGCATCGTGAATGCTCTTGGCGCGGCGTTTGACGTTCAAGCCGCCGGGAAGGATGCCGTCGGTGACGAGGCCGCGATCAATGCAGGCTGACATGACCTCCCAAATGCGGGTGAGGCCGCGGTCCAGATCGCTGTAACCCATGCGGCTGAGTTCGTTTGTACGCTTCATATCCGCGATGGATTTGCCGGATTTTTCCGCCATTTTAAGCATGTCGTTGGCTGTCGTGAACGGGAAGGGGACGGGCGCGCCTGTGTCGGAATCTTTGCCATCCGCCAATTCGGTATCGGTCAATACAAAGCCGCCGCCGATGGAGTAGTAGGTCTGGCTGATGATCACGTCGCCTTGGCTGTCGGTGCCGTGCAGTTTCAGCCCGTTGGTGTGACCGGACAACGGCGGGCCGTAGTCGAACAAGAGATCAGCGGTCGGATCAAAGCGCAGCGCGGGCAGGCCGTCGGGTCTGACGATGTGTTCGGATTGGATCAGGGTGTAGGCTGCATCGGCTTTGTCTTTGTCGTAATCATCCGCACGGAACCCTGCCAGCCCAAGGATCACAGCGCGGTCTGTGGCGTGGCCAACACCGGTAAAGGCGAGCGAGCCGTGCAGCGATGCTTTGACGCCGGCAATCGCGAAAGGCTGGGCGCGCAGGTGGTCTAGGAAACGCGCCGCTGCGACCATCGGGCCGATAGTGTGAGAGGATGACGGGCCGAGCCCGACTTTGAACATATCGAATACAGATAAAAACATTAGGTGGCGCTGCCTATTGGAGGATTGGGGAGGTGTGGATCGGAAAAAACTGTTGGGCCAAGACCTTCTAGAGCGCAAACGTCATGTACTTTGCGTTGCGTCTCAAAGGATTTGGCGAAGGCCATGAGGACTGGAAACTTGGACAAATCGAACCACGCTGCGTCGCCGCCGTAAAGTGCTGACCAACGTAGCATGGGGGCTAGGTAACAGGCCAGAACGGGGCATTGGACCGTGTCCCAACGATCATTCAACTGGGCGAAAAGCGTGGTTAATCGCTGCCGCGTTTGTCTGCGTAAGCCGTCAGGATCGGTTGGCATGTATTTCTCAGGATAGAATAACATCCGCAAGGCGGGATGCAGCGTATTCGAGAGCCACATCAGTTGCGATAACGCGGTGCCGCGCTGGGCATCGTGCGGGGCGGGAAACACGCGGCCAGGGCTACGATCCGCAAGCCAGAGCAGGATCGCCGCGGTCTCGTAAATCGGGCCGTTCGGGGTTTCCAGCGTTGGGATCAACCCGTTGGGATTGATGCGTAGGTAAGCGTCGGACTTTTGCGCCTGCTTGGCGCGGTTAACCAAGACCGCACGGCATGGCACATCCATTTCCGCAAGCAAAAGCCGAACGCAAAGCGATGCATTATCAGGGGCGTAGTGCAGGGTCAGGTCTGGCGTCATTCGGGGATGATAGCGAGCCTGTCGCGGAATGAAACCGCCGAAAACGACCCAATGGCGGGTCTATTCGGCCTCGGTTGTCGGTGTTGTGTTTTGAATTTTAACGTTTCCTCAATGCTTTTGGCAGCCTATACACCGATCAAACACATTCTCACCGGAGCCGCCCCAATGTCGTCTGATCTTTCGCCCATCGACAAAGCCAAATTTGTGGCCGCTAAACGTGCGGCGCAATTCGTGACAAGTGGTATGAAGGTAGGGCTTGGGTCCGGTTCGACCGCTGCGTGGTTGGTCCAATGTTTGGGTGAACGGGTGCGCGTTGAAGGGTTGGCGATGACGGGCGTGCCGACGTCCCGCCGCACCGCGCAATTGGCCCGAGATGTCGGCATTCCTGTGATGTCTTTGGACGAGGCCAAGACATTAGACCTGTCGATTGACGGCGCGGATGAATTCAACGGCAAGTTGAACTTGATCAAAGGCGGCGGCGGTTCGTTGCTGCACGAAAAGATCGTGGCGACGGCGTCAGAGCGCATGATTGTCATCGCAGACGCATCCAAGCGGGTCGAAACGCTGGGCGCATTTCCACTACCGTTAGAGCTGATCTCGTTCGGTTGGCAGACGACCAAAGCACTGGTCGAGGAAACTTTGATCGGGTTAGACGTGCTGGGTCGCACGGCGAGTTTGCGGATGAATGGGGACGCGCCATTTGCGACGGATGAGGGCAACTATATCCTTGATCTGCACCTGCACAGGATCGGCGATCCACGGCAATTGTCCATGATTGTGAATCAGATACCGGGCGTTGTTGAGAACGGTTTGTTCATTGATATTTGCGACGCGATTGTTGTGGGCTACGGCGATGGTCGGGTCGAGGTGACGGATATTAACGATGGATCAATCGAGGAAACGCGCTTTGATTTCGTTGAGCGCGACAATATTTTCGCTGATTAATCATGAACGCAATGGGTTTAGCGGGATGCGCTAAACCTGTTGTTAACGTGTATGCTGCACTGTCGGCGCGACCTCACACGCGCGAACGTGACAAAGGTTACACGGACGAGGCGTTGTAGTCTGGCTGCGACACACTTAGTTTATCGCTGAATTATGAATATATGTGAGGACTTGAAGATGGCTTTTGATTTTGACTTGTTTGTCATCGGCGGCGGCTCTGGTGGTGTGCGTGCTGGTCGGGTTGCGGCCCAGAACGGTGCAAAAGTCGCTCTGGCCGAAGAGTTCCGCATGGGTGGCACCTGTGTGATCCGTGGCTGTGTTCCAAAGAAATTGATGGTCTTTGCGTCCCAGTTTTCTGCGGCATTTGTTGATGCAAAAGAATACGGCTGGGATGTCGGTGTGAAGCCGACGTTTGGCTGGATGGGTTTTCGGACGAAATTGCACGCTGAGTTAGAGCGCCTTGAAGGCATCTACCGCAAGTTGTTGGACAACAACGATGTGACGATTTTCGATAGCCGTGCCGTTGTGAAAGACGCCCACACTGTTGTGCTGAATGATGGTAAAGAAATCACCGCCAAGACGATCTTGGTCGCTGTTGGTGGCCGTCCGGTTGTGCCTGACTTTGAAGGGTCAGAGCATGCGATCACGTCGAACGATATCTTCTTGCTGGACGAGATGCCGAACAAGATTTTGATTGTTGGCGGCGGTTATATTGCGTCCGAATTTGCCGGTATTCTGAATGGGTTGGGCGTCCATGTGACCCAAGCCTACCGTGGCGAGCAGATTTTGCGCGGCTTTGACAACGAGGCGCGTGAATTGATTGCGTCCGGTATGGTTGAAAAAGGCGTGAATTTGCAGCTGAACACGGATGTCGCCAAGATTGATAAAGTGGGGGAAGCGTTTGCTGTGACGTTCAAGGACGGTGCAGTGCATACGTTTGATCAAGTGATGTATGCGACGGGACGTCGTCCGAATACAGACGGCATGGGCCTAGAAGACGTCGGCGTTGCGCTGGGCAAAAGCGGGCAGATCGTCGTGGACGAATATAGTGCGACTGCTGTGCCGTCGATTTATGCTGTGGGCGATGTGACCGATCGGGTGCAACTGACGCCTGTGGCGATCCGCGAAGGCATGGCGTTTGTCGAAACTGTAATCAAAGGCAATCCAACGCCTGTGGACCACGACTTGATCCCGTCTGCGGTGTTCACGCAGCCGGAATTTGGCACGATTGGCCTGTCCGAAGAAGACGCCGCCAAGCAAGAAGCCATCGAAGTTTATGCGACGACGTTCAAACCGATGAACCATTCCTTTGCCGGTCGCGATGATCGTGTGATGATGAAATTGGTCGTATCAAAAGCCACGCGCAAAGTGCTTGGTGTGCATATTGTCGCAGATGGGGCGGGCGAAATGATCCAAATGGTCGGAATCGCCGTGAAAATGGGTGCAACCAAAGAAGAATTCGACCGCACTGTTGCAGTTCACCCTACAATGTCCGAAGAACTCGTGACGATGAAAGAACCTGTCCGCACGACTTGATTTCGGAGGTTCGGTCTACACATATAATACGACAGCCCGGATGATGCGGGCGGCAGAATGGGAAGCACAATGGCAGGGAATAACGGTGGCCCTTGGGGCGGCGGTGGAAATAACGGCTCAAATGACGGCGGCGATGACAAGCGCGGCAGCAATAATGGTGGGCGACGTCCCGGCAATGATGGGCCGCAAATCCCTGAGATTGACGAGTTGATGAACAAAGGTCGCGAACAGTTGCGCGTCTTGATGGGCGGCGGCGGTAATGGCGGTCGGAACAACGGGACTGGCGGTGGCAGCGGTGGACCGCAGATCACACGCGGTATGGTTGGACTGGGTGTCTTGGTCGCGGCTGTCGCATGGGTTGCGGCGTCCGCGTACACCGTCAAACCCGAGGAGCAATCTGTTGAACTGATGCTTGGTAAGTATTCATCAACAGGCGGTCCTGGTCTGAACTTTGCGCCTTGGCCGATTGTGACCAAGGAAATCCTTGCTGTTACATCCGAGCGTAACATTGATATCGGTGTGAACCGCACTGGGTCCGAAGCAGGGCTGATGTTGACTGGTGACGAAAACATCGTGGACATCGATTTCCAAGTTGTTTGGAACATCACTGATCCGCAGAAGTATCTGTTTAACCTCGCAAACCCGCCTCAGACTATCGAAGCGGTTTCTGAATCGGCGATGCGCGAAATTATTTCGCAGTCCGATCTGGCTCCGATCCTGAACAGGGACCGTGGTGCAATTGCTGACCGTCTGCGCGATGCGATTCAATCGACAATGGATAGCTACGATTCTGGTGTGAACATCGTGCGTGTTAACTTTGATAAGGCCGACCCGCCTGTTGAAGTTATTGCGTCATTCCGGTCGGTACAGGATGCCGAGCAGGAACGTGACCGGCTACAAAACATTGCGGATGCCTATGCAAACCAAGTGGTTGCGGGCGCACGTGGTGAAGCTGCACAGTTGATCGAACAATCCGAAGCCTATCGGTCACAAGTTGTGAACGAAGCGCAGGGTGAGGCGTCACGTTTCACTGCCGTTTTGGCCGAATATGAAAAGGCCCCAGAGGTGACGCGCAAGCGTCTGTATCTGGAAACCATGGAGCAAGTCCTTGGTGGCGTTGACATTATTCTGCTCGACGAGGGTGCGGGTGCTAATGGCAACGGCCAAGGTGTTGTCCCGTATCTGTCCTTGAATGAATTGCGCCGCAACACGACCACCGATGGAGGGTCCAACTGATGAATAAGTCAGCATTTCTTTTGCCAGCCGTTGCGGTTGTTGTCGTTGGGCTATTGTCGTCGGTATTCATCGTAGATGAACGCCAAAAGGCGCTTGTTCTGCAATTTGGTCAGATCGTTCGGGTGAAAGAAGATCCCGGTCTCAGCTTTAAATTACCGTTGATTCAAGAGGTTGTGCGCTACGATGACCGTATCCTCAGCCGTGATTTTGAACCGCTAGAAGTCACGCCGTCTGATGATCGTCGTTTGATTGTTGATGCGTTTGCCCGTTACCGGATCGCAGATGTGGAACGGTTCCGCCAAGCTGTCGGTGACGGCGGCGAAGAGGCCGCGGCGCGGCGTCTTGATTCGATTTTGCGTGCCGAAACACGTGAAGTTTTGGGGTCTGTATCGTCCAACGACATTCTGTCCGTTGATCGTGCTGCCCTGATGCTGCGTATTCGTAATCAAGCGATTGCAGAAGCCAATGCGCTAGGTTTGCAAGTGGTCGACGTGCGGTTGAAGCGGACAGATTTGCCGCCAGAAAACCTCGCCGCGACTTACGAGCGGATGAAAGCAGAGCGCGAACGCGAAGCGGCTGACGAGATCGCACGTGGTAACGAGGCAGCCCAGCGGGTGCGTGCGGGTGCTGACAGGACAGTTGTGGAATTGGTATCTGATGCGACGCGTCAGTCCGAAATCACACGCGGTGAAGCAGATGCCGAACGCAACGCGATCTTTGCCGAAAGCTTTGGTTCTGATCCGGAATTCTTTGAATTCTACCGGTCAATGACAGCTTATTCGCGTGCGCTGACATCTGAGAATTCAACGATGGTTTTGTCGCCTGACAATGAGTTCTTTAACTACCTGAAGTCTGACGAAGGCGCGTCTGCGAACTAAGGTTTGCACGCAAGATATTTCTGGGGAATGGCCGGCACATACGCCGGCCATTTTTCGTTTGTGGCGTTATAAGACGAGAAAATATCGTCCAATTCCATAGAGATAGAGTACCGTGAACATCACGTTAATCCATTTGAGTTGAGGTTCTGTGCGCAGCCAGCCGCAGTAAATCCAAATAAGACAAAAGGGCAGGCTGAATAGCATGGCTCCTAGGTGCCAGCCTTGAATCACGCAAATTGTACTGCAAAATCCAAGGACAAAGGCCACCCATTTCATTGGCTGCTCGAAGGCAGCGAACGACGTCAGCGTCATAGACAGGCTTTCAGGTAAACAGCGCCGTGGACCCGGCGGTCTGCTACGTCTCATATATCAGATTAGCCGCATTTTTCTACCGCGAATCCAATCGATGAATGATAATGATCGGGCAGGGCGTGGATCGTTTCCACATCACGCGGAAATGTGGAAAAATCACACTCCTGTGAGGCTAAACATTTGTGAATTGTGTTGTGTCTTTGCTGCCCTACATAGAGTGTTAGTGAAAAGGAATGTTCTATCGTTCCTGACGTCATGGATGAGAGGGAGAAACTCGTGACATCTAAAGCAATTGCACTCTCGCAGGAGCAATCCGCGGCCCGCAATATGGTCAAAGGATTGATGACGGCGTTAACTCTAGCAGGTGCATTGGCGGTGGCTCAAGCAACACCGCTGTTCGCCCAAGAACGCCCCGCGACATTTGCCGATCTAGCCGAAACTGTGAGCCCGTCGGTGGTGAATATCACGACATCCACGGTTGTCGCAGGCCGCACAGGTCCGCAGGGCATCGTCCCGGAAGGGTCGCCGTTCGAGGACTTTTTCAACGATCTTGAGAATAATGATCGCGGCGAAGCACGCCGTTCATCAGCGCTGGGGTCCGGTTTTGTGATCTCTCCTGACGGTTATATCGTGACCAACAACCACGTGATTGAAGGTGCCGATGAGATCGAAATCGAATTCTTCCCCGGTGATGGTCAACCTAAGGAGCTGCTGGAGGCTACTTTGGTTGGGACTGATCCGAACACCGATATCGCGGTGTTGAAGGTCGAATATGACAGCGATCTAGAGTTTGTCGAATTCGGTGACAGCAACGCCGAAGGCTCGCGCGTCGGCGACTGGGTTATGGCGATGGGCAACCCGCTGGGCCAAGGTTTCTCTGTTTCGGCGGGGATCGTGTCTGCACGAAATCGTGCGCTGCAGGGAACCTATGACGATTACATCCAGACTGACGCCGCGATTAACCGCGGTAACTCTGGCGGTCCGTTGTTCAACATGGCTGGCGAAGTGATCGGCGTGAATACCGCAATCTTGTCACCGAACGGTGGTTCGATTGGGATCGGCTTTGCGATGTCCTCTGACGTTGTGAAAAACGTGGTTGGGCAGTTGCAGGAATTCGGCGAGACCCGCCGCGGTTGGTTGGGTGTCCGCATTCAGGACGTGACCCCTGACATGGTTGATGCCATCGACGGTTTGGCTGACGCTCGTGGTGCACTGGTGACGGACGTGCCTGCTGGTCCTGCTGAAAATGCGGGCATGGTTTCTGGCGACGTGATCACTGTGTTTGATGGCATCGATATCGAGAACACCCGCGAGTTGGTGCGTATCGTTGGCAATTCCCCTGTCGGCAAAGAGGTCCCTGTGACCGTGCTGCGCAATGGCGATAATGAGGACCTGATCGTTGTATTGGGTCGTCGCGAAACGTCCGAAGCTGTAGCATTCCCTGCCGATGAAGATGTGCAGGAACCGCAAGCCGCTGAAGAGCAAAGCATGCTTGGCCTGACATTGTCAGAGATTACACCGGACCTGACCGAGCAGTATTCGATCACGTCCGAGACGGGTCTCGTGATTGTCGGCATCGATGTGGAAAGCGAAGCCGCGTCAAAAGGTTTGGTCGAAGGTGATTTGATCACTGAAGCTGGCCAACAGAAAGTCGTGAGCGTAGCTGATCTTGAAGACCGGATCACCGAAGCACGCGATGCTGGCCGCAAGTCGCTGCTATTATTGGTGCGTCGCGGTGGCGATCCACGGTTTGTGGCGCTGTCGTTGGCAGAATAAACGATCCACTTTGAATACTAAAAAGGCGGCCCGATGAAACGGGTCGCCTTTTTGCGTTAAAGGGTGTCGCGGTCCAGTGAAACGATGCCCAACGTTTCCGCAATACCACGTTGGATCAATGGACTGTCATAGCCTTGGGGTGTTTGAAACGCTTGGATCGCATCGCGGGTCTCAGCATCCAGCACACTGGTGATCGGGCCGTTGTAAGCCAGCCGCGCCTTGAGTGCGCGTTGCAGTGTCGCGATCCGGTCTGGCGTGTATTCTGGCGGGCAGAGCGTTTGAAAACGTGTTCCTTGGCCGACAGCATCAGTCACAGGGCGCGTTTGATTGCGAAAGATCGGCGGCGACGTGATAGTGCCGTCCGCGTCGGTGATCGCATGGGTCACGAGGACTTGCTCCTCGATTATGCGTGTGCGGGTGGCTGGCGCGGTGCGGGCGAAACATTGCCCATCCGCAGTCGTTTCAATCTCGCCCTTTGTGATCAAAACGGGCGCAACCACGGGATCGTCGACGGGTGTGCAGGCCAAGGCAAGCGTCAGCAGGGGGATGGTCGTTAAAAATCGAAGTGTCATTTACTGCTCTGCACGTTGTTTCGGTTAATGTAGCGCGGCTTGCGCCATTCCCAAACGCCCAAATGCACGCCCGCGCAAAACTTGGCCGTCATGCCGCACTGGACTATCGGTACGGAACATTTGTGACTGGCCCTAGGCTGCAAGCTGACCTAGACATACCCCCGAACTGACTTTGCTGATTGAGGAACGAATGGCGAAAATTACTTATGTTGAGCACGGCGGCAAAGAGCATGTTGTGGATGTGGCGAACGGTCTGACTGTGATGGAAGGTGCGCGTGATAACGGCATTCCAGGGATCGAAGCTGATTGTGGCGGCGCCTGCGCGTGTTCGACGTGTCATGTTTACGTGGATCCTGCTTGGGTCGAAAAAGTCCCCGCGAAAGACGCGATGGAAGAGGACATGCTGGATTTTGCGTTTGAACCCAATGCAGAGACATCGCGCCTGACTTGTCAGATCAAGGTGACGGATGCTTTGGACGGTCTGCGCGTGCAGATGCCAGAAAAACAAATTTAAAGCGGTGAAAGCACAGCGGAAAGCGTGATTAACAGCGCGATTTCCGTAAGCTGCTGCGATGCCCCAAGGATATCGCCGGTCTGCCCCCCTATTTTGCGATGTGCGACGCCAGCCCACAGGCTGGTCGTGACAGCCGCAACGATCAGCAGGCTACTGGCGGTCAAACCAACGGCGATGGCGCTGCCCAGCGTGGCGGTGCCAATCGCAAGCCAAGCGGTGATCGGTTTTGGGCGACCGACGGACTGGCTTAACCCCGCATCCCGTGCGTTTGGCAACCCCGTCATCAGCGCGACCATCGCGGCGCGGCTAAGCATGGCCGTTGCGATGATGGCCGCAATCCAGTGGCCGGTTTGCAAGATTGCCGTGATCGCCGCCCACCGAATTATCATTGATAAAACAATGGCTAAGACTCCGTAAGCGCCGGTGTGGCTGTCCTTCATGATCGCAAGCCGTTTGGCTTTATCCCAGCCGCCCCACAGACCATCGGCGCTATCGGCCAGCCCGTCTTCGTGCATCGCACCAGTGAGGATCACGCTTGTCGCGAGCATCAGGCCCGCAGTGATCTGCGGCGTAATCCCGAACCACATCATCACTAGCCCGACGAGCATCTGCGCAAGTGCAATTTTCAATCCGACAAGCGGATAGGCCCACGCCGCGAGCGGCCCGCGCTGTGTCGCAAGATCGGTGTTCACCTGCACCGGAACACGGGTCAAAAGACCCGCAGCGGCAGGAATATCGTGCCAGTGCATAATGATCATGTCGCGTTTGGCCACGTGATGTCCTTTTGTGATCTTTCCAATTGTCGTGTGATCGTTAGACAGATGCAAACCATGATGCAACGAGGGCCGTATGTCAGCAACGTTCACCACCTTAGCCGAATTCCGCACCGTATTAGAATCAGCACCGTCGGCTGATCCAACGGCGATTGCGGGGGCCACAGATCGCAACGGGCAACTGACAAAACCGCCGGGCGCGTTGGGCAGGCTCGAAGATTTAGCGATTTGGTATGCGGGCTGGCGGGGGACGGATCGCCCGACCATTAAGGCACCGCAAGTGATTGTTTTCGCGGGAAGTCACGGCGTTTGTGCGCAAGGCGTGTCTGCCTTTCCACCCGAGGTGACTGCGCAGATGGTTGCGAATTTTGAACATGGCGGGGCTGCGATTAATCAATTGTCAAAGCTTTATGGTGCAAAGATGGACGTGCATGCGTTGGAACTGGACAATCCGACTGCAGATTTTACCGTCGCACCTGCGATGACCGAGGCCGAAGTCGTTTCGGCCTTACGTACTGGTTGGGATGCCGTTGATCCGAACGCAGATTTGCTGGTGACTGGCGAAATGGGGATCGGGAATACGACGTCTGCAGCGGCTGTTGCTGCAGCGATTATGGGCGGTACTGCTACCGAATGGACCGGACGCGGAACAGGCGTTGATGATGCAGGATTAGCGCGGAAAACGGACGTCGTGGCACGTGGATTGGCGCTGCACGACGTGAGCGATCCGTTGGAAGCATTGCGCTGTTTAGGCGGGCGCGAATTGGCTGCGATTGCGGGCGCTATTGCGGCTGCGCGGACTTATCGTATTCCGGTGATATTGGATGGTTTCATCTGTACTGCAGCGGCTGCGACATTGGCTAAAACGGTTTCCGGCGCGCTGGATCATACCGTCGCAGGTCATCTGAGCGCCGAAGGGGCGCACCGCAAGTTGCTGGATGCAATCGAGAAAGAACCGCTGCTACAACTAGGCTTGCGCTTGGGCGAAGGGTCGGGCGCGGCCCTTGCAATTGGTGTATTGCAAGGCGCTGTTGCGTGCCATTCAGGCATGGCGACCTTTGCTGAGGCAGGTGTCGCGGGCGCTTAAGACGACGGATTGCCGCGGCGCTTTTGCGCGTCGCTGGCTTCTTCGCTGCTTTGCTGTTTCGTCGCCAACGCGGTTTCCAATTCGTTGTTCAACGCTTTGGCCCGCGCCACGTATTCGGGGTTGTCGCGCATGGCGACGCCGGGCTTCCAGTAGTCTGACAATTCGCGGATCGCTGCGCGGTCGTGTTCGTAGAACATTGTCTCGGCTTCGTTGGCTTCGAATTCAGAAAGACCAAGGTTTTCAAGCGCATAACGGCCTGCACGCAGGGATGAATCGAACATCTCGCGCACGACGTCGTTGGCGCCCGCTGCGTTCAACTCATAAACATGGACCCGATCACGGGCACGCGCAATGATGTGCAAATCGGGCCGTGTTTTGCGGGCGTAGGCGACGACAGTGGTCGCCATTTTCTTGTCATCAATGGCCACGACCAACACGCGGGCGTCGTCTAAACCGGCTGCTTTCAGCAGGTCAGGGCGCGTCGGGTCGCCAAAATATCCTTTGAAACCAAAGGACCGCATCATCTGAACCGCACCGAGATCATTGTCGATCACAACCGTGGAAAAACCGGCGGTTTGTACGAGACGGTTCACGATCTGACCAAAGCGTCCGATGCCCGCGATGATCACGGTGCCTTGTTCATCCACGTCGTCGTCCGCGATGTCGTGACCGTCTTTGATGCGGCGACTTAGCGCTTCGTAAATGATGAACAGCAGCGGCGTGATCAGCATGGACAGGGCAACAATCAAGAGCAACTCGCTAGACAGGGCGGATTCAAGCACGCCTTGTTGTTCGGAAAAAGAAATCAATATGAAGCCAAATTCACCCGCTTGTGCGAGGCCAAGCGCAAAAAGCCAGCGGTCTTTACCTTTGATTTTAAACAGAATTGACAGGCCATAGAGAACGCCGCCTTTGATCAACATCACGCCGAGCGTAAGCGCCAGAATGTAGCCGGGTTCGCGGAAGAACAGGCCAAAATCGATGCCCGCACCGACGGTGATAAAGAACAGGCCGAGTAGCAAGCCCTTGAACGGCTCAAGATCGCTTTCGAGTTCGTGGCGGAATTCAGAGTTCGCCAAAACGACGCCCGCAAGGAACGTGCCGAGGGCAGGCGATAGGCCGACGAGGCTCATCAGAACGGCGATTGAGACCACCATCAGCAGGGCGAGCGCGGTGTACATTTCGCGCAATTTGGCGTGCTGGATGTAGCGGAAAATTGGGCGCGTCAGGAAGATACCCGTCAGAATAACAGCCGCAACCGCGCCGAGCGTGACCAGCGTGACGCCCCAACCGGGCAGCCCGTGAACGAGGCTCATGGTTTGATGTGCCTCTTCCTGATCAACCAAACGAACTAAGGAACCATCAGGCGCGACGCTAGCAGTGGCGGTGATTGCGAGTAGCGGGAGCAGGGCGAGCATCGGGATAACCGCGATATCTTGGGTCAGCAAAACAGAGAAGGTCGAGCGACCGCCGTTGGTCTGCATCAACCCTTTTTCTGATAACGTTTGCAGCACGATAGCGGTTGAACTTAATGCAAATATCATCCCAATCGCAAAGGCCTCGTTCCATACAATGCCCATCGCCATAGCACCGCCCATCACAAGCAGCGTGGTCACGGTGATCTGCAATCCGCCGAGCCCGATCAGCCTGTCGCGCATATTCCATAGCGCACGGGGTTCCAGTTCCAGCCCAATAAGGAACAGCATCATAACCACACCGAATTCGGCGAAATGCTGGAGGTCTTGTGTTTCAGTTCCGACTAAGCCGGTTAACGGACCAATCACGATCCCAGCGGCGAGATAACCAAGCACAGATCCAAGCCCCATCCGCGCTGCAAATGGCACTGCGATAACGGCTGCACCGAGATAAATTGTCGCTTGAAACAGGAAACTTTCCATGGGGTACTTTACTATTGGCGGCTTGCGGTACGACGCGGTTGGCGTCTTGCAAACGGTTGATTAGATACAATGACTTGGGTCAGCAGGTAACGGGATCGCCCGGTTTTTGCCAGTGCGTCAGGTCTTTTGTACCTGACGTGCGTTCACGTTTTATGACGGAATAACTGCGTTCTGTCATCGTTTGCGAGCATTAAGGGTATGACGGTCTTGGTTAACCTGATGGCATTTGCAGCGCATATGTCTGGCCGCGTTTGACGAAATTCAATGCGCTATCGCCGATTGCGGTGACTTGTCCGCCGTCCAAACTGCTGCCGACGCCGACCTTAACGAAGCGACCGTTGCTGAGACGGATCAAGGCGCGGCGATTGCCGGGACGTCCGTAAACGCCGACGAGGTTCATGTTGCGCAGGTTGATCGCGTTGGACAATGTGGCCGCTTGGGCGACGCTTGCGGCGGTTGGCCCAGATGCGCGCGCGGGGGCTGTCGCTACGGGGGCGGCTGGGGTTGCGGGCACTGCTGCGGCAGCGGTTGATGCTGCGGCATTACGTGATTGCTGCCGTGCGGCGAGCGTCTGTGCAGAGCTTACAACTTGGCTAAAGTTGCGCGGGCGCGAACCAGGGCGAGGGGATGCGACAATGGCGCTGCGCGTTGGGGCCACGATCTGGCTCGGCGGTGCGGCGGCGGCGATGGACGCCACAATCGAGCTGATATCGGGCGTGAGTGGCACGACCTCTTCAACTTCGGGCTCGTCTTCGGCGACTTCTTCTTCGGTTGGAGTATCTAGATCGGCTGGGCGCACGGATGGGCGCAGGCCGGCAAGGTCCGGATCCGCGAAGGGTTCAGGCGGCGGGGCTGGAACGAGCCCATCTGGGCGGGTCGACGGGCGAAAAGATGCAAGTTCCGGATTGTTGCCGAGCAGGTCGCCGTCCGCAACCGTGCTATCGGGTGCCGCGGAACCGGGCCGTAAGGGTGGCGTCAACGACGGCGCACCAGCGATGACGATTGTGTCGTCTTCGGTGGTCTCAACCGGTGCAGCTGCATCGACGTCAGTCGCATCGGCGGGTGTGGTTTCTGGGGTTTCAAGGACGTCAATCGTCTCATCTGTGGTCTCAGCCGCGTCATCCTCAACAGGTGTTTCCGCATCTTCGGCAGGGACTGCTGCAGCGGGGACAACTTCGTCTGTGGGACGTGTCGGCGGTGTGATCGCAGGCTTGCGCCCGTAAATCCACACACCCGTCGGCAAAATCGTACCGTTCGGCGGCGCAAGGATAAAGCCGCGCGCGTCACGTTGAACAGGGCGGTTCGGGGATATCGGATTCGGCGGCGCGAGGATCGTGCGGTCAGGGGCCGCGACGATCAAATCGGGGCCTTCGGGCTGCGGATTGGTCGGGATCGCGGGCAAGGTCGCGATGCTAATCAGGCCGTCGAGGTTTTCGGCGTCCGTACCATCAGGCAAACGCGGCGCACGTTGCCAAACGCCGGTCGCTGCATAAATACGCGCGGCGTCGGCGGGGCTAAGGACCGTGCCGGGGGGATCGGCGGTGATGGACGTCGTGTCAGTGTCAGCTGCGGCCGCGTCGACGATGATCGGGGCGCTAATATCGACGGGGTCGACAAGCGTGGCGTCGGCCACGGCTTGTGTGCGGAAAAGACCCGCGATGCCGCCTTCGGTGCGGCTGCTGGCCCAGAGTGCCGCGATCAACATGACGGCCAAAAGCACCGCCGTCATGATTAAGCCGAGGTGCTTTGGTTTGCCGCCGACGGCTGACGCGGACTTTTTACCATTTGCGCCAATGATCGCCAAATCGGCCTTTGAGACCTCGGGTTTTGGCTGTGCTTTGCGTTGTTTGTACCACGCGAAAAGCGGAGCGAGCGGGTTTGCGCGCTCTGGTTTGTCATCCACTGGCGACGTCTTCACGGGCACAATTGCTGGCGCAGCGGCCTGTTCGGGCGGCGTGGTCGTCAGCGGTTTTGGAGGCGTGGTGGCGTCGGGTTCAGTCGATGCGATGCGTGTGAAAAACCCGATAGGGCTGTCGTCGGCGGGTTCTGTGACGCCTGGTTCCTCTGTGTCGGACGGGTCCGGATCGGGCACCCTGCGGACGCTCGTGATTTCGACGCCGCGACTGCGGCTGGCGAAAACAGGCTCGTCTTCGGTCGGCGCTGACTTGCTTTGCTCTGGTTTCTCAACGGGCGCGTCAGGCTTGGCGTCTGCGTCGCTGTCGGCAGGTGGCGTAGGGATGCGATCCCGTCGGAAAACCAATTCGGGCTCGTCCTCTGCTGCAGTCTCAGTGACCTCCACATCATCGGTCTCGTCTTTTACGGTTTCCGGCTCATCCGCTGCGTCGTCCGCTGTTTCTGGTGCGTCAACGTCCGATTCTTCGACCTGAATGTCGTCCATAACGGGCGTTGGGTCGGGGGCTGACGCGGTCAAGAAACCGGGCAACACATGTACGGGCGTGACCACGGCTGGGCTGTCGTCTCGCGTGATTTCGACGTCCGCGCCGAGGACTGTGCGGGCGTGCTTTGTCGGGCCAAAGAACACTTCGGTGCTGAACGTCAGCGGCTCTGCCACGGCGACGAAGGTCATCGGCGCAAAGCCGTGTTCCTTGGCAAAACTTTCTGATTCTTCAAGGGTTTGGCGGGCAACAGCGGCGATCTGTGTACGTCCACCCGTGCGTTCAAAATCGATGACAAGATCACCCAGCGGCACGGCCGTCGCGCCATCAATCGCAGCGTGAATATCGTCAAGCGAGGTGCGCGTCGAATCGATTTCGATGTATTTGATTTGGTCGTTTGGCAGCAGCAATTTTGTCCGCAGGCCGTCCGGTTCCAGTTTATTCGCGGTGTCGCGCAGGGATTTCATGGCGGCACCCAGATCAGGGGTGTCCAAGAACACCTCTCCAGCAAGGGCCCAACCCTCTTTCACCCGATGCAGCAGGCGTATTCCATCGAACGAAAGCGAAAGAGCGAAATTTGGCGTCATATGAAAATCTTATCAGGTTGGCCACACAAGCGGGAAGGTCCTTTTTCCCACGTCCGTCCCCTAACGCGAAAATCCGCCAAATCCAAGGGCAGGGCCTAGCGACGACCAAGGAATACCCTATCACATACGTCAAAGGTGTAGAGTTAACCTTGAATGAGATAGGAAATGCGATGCGTCATATTATTTTAACTGTTGCTGCACTGGTGTTTGCGGTCGGTTTGTCTGGTCAGGCAAATGCCGATGAAACTCGCACGATCACGATGACCGGCGAGGGGTCTGTCGCGGTGAAACCGGACATTTTACGCATTACGGCTGGCGTGACGGTCCACGAAACCGAGGCCGCCGATGCGTTTCGGATTATGAGTGATACATTAAATCAAGTTGCTGACGTTCTGGGCGAAAACGGGATCGCACCGATTGATATCCAGACGTCGCAACTGACGTTGGGCGAACGCTACGGGCAAAACCGCGAAAACCTGAACGCAGAGCAGGTTGTGATCGGCTACACGGCGGCATCATCTTTGACTGTTGTAGTGCGCGATCTGGATCAAGCGGGCGATATCGTCGACGTTTTGGTCACGCGCGGGGCCAATCAAATCAGAGGTTTCGAGTTTGATATCGCCGACCCTTCAGAGGCGTTAGAGCAGGCACGCATTGCCGCTGTGCAGGATGCGATTGCGAAAACTGCGCTGTATACCGAGGCAGCACAGGTGAAGGCTGGGGATATTTTAACCATTTCCGAGACAGCAGGCTCAGTGGATCGGCCACAACAGATGTTCGATATGGCAGCGATGGGCCGCAGCCTACCTGTTGAGGGCGGAAGCCTGTCGGTGTCGGCGCGCGTGAGCATCATCACCGAAATCGAATAGCCAGCCCCACGCATAGCAGGGCTGGCAAAAGGGTTAGGCGGTGGCTTTGGCCAGTGCCTGATCCAAGTCGGCGATCAGGTCGTTTGCGTCTTCGATCCCGATGGACAAACGCACGATATTTGGACCGGCACCTGCCGCTTCTTGTTGCTCTGGTGACAACTGGCGGTGGGTCGTCGATGCCGAGTGAATAATCAAAGACCGTGCATCGCCCAAGTTGGCGACGTGGCTGAAGATTTCCAATGAATCCACAAGCTTAACGCAGGAATCGTAGCCGCCTTTGACTGCGATTGTGAACAATGCACCGGCGCCACGTGGGCAAACTTTTTCAACGAGGTGCTGATACGGCGAAGACGGAAGACCCGCGTAAGTCACGTAATCGACGCGTGGATCATTTTCCAACCAAGCCGAGATTTTCATCGCGTTTTCGACATGCCGTTCCATGCGCAGAGACAGCGTTTCGATACCGCAAAGCGTGTAATGCGCCGCCTGTGGGTTCATCGTCATGCCAAGGTCACGCAGACCAATCGCAATGCCGTGGAACGTGAAGGCCAGCGGGCCAAAAGTTTCCGCGAAAGTCAGGCCGTGGTAGGCTGGCTCTGGCTGGGACAACGATGGGAATTTGTCGTTTGCGGTCCAGTCGAATTTACCAGAATCAACAACGCAGCCACCCATGACGGTGCCGTTGCCCGTCAGGTATTTTGTGGTGGAATGCACAACCAAGGTCGCACCAAGTTCGATCGGGCGGCAGAGGTATGGCGTGGCGGTGGTGTTGTCCACGATCAACGGAATGCCCGCCGCGTCAGCCACGTCGGCAATCGCGCGGATGTCCGTGATATGGCCGCCGGGGTTCGCGATCGTTTCGCAGAAAATCGCACGGGTGTTGTCGTCGATGGCCGCAGCAACCGCTTCGTGATCGTCCATGTCGACGAATGTCGCGGACCAGCCGAAACGTTTGATCGTCTGGCTGAATTGGGTGATCGTCCCGCCGTAAAGACGCGATGACGCCACGATATTCAAGCCCGGACCCATTAGCGGGAACAGCGCCATCAATTGCGCCGCGTGACCCGATGAACAGCATACGCCGCCTGCGCCGCCTTCAAGTGTCGCGATGCGTTCTTGTAATGCTGCGATCGTCGGGTTCGTTAGGCGTGAGTAGATGTATCCGACTTCTTGCAGGTTAAAGAGCGCCGCTGCGTGATCGGCGTCACGGAAAACATAAGCCGTTGTTTGGTAAATCGGCACTTGGCGCGCACCAGTGGCCGGATCGGGCCGTGCGCCTGCGTGGATTTGAAGTGTGTCAAAGCCGTAAGTTGGACTGTCAGTCATGGAATTCTCCCCCTATATCAATGTTGCGCTCACCTAAACGCGAAATGTATGGTTTCGCAACGGCACGCAGTAAAGAAGGACTAAATTATGCCCCATCCGTTTCACCTCGCTTTTCATGTTCTAGATCTAGACGAGGCGCGGGAATTCTATTCTGGCGCATTGGGGGCGACCGAAGGGCGTTCGACGGACACTTGGGTGGACTTCGATTTCTTCGGGCACCAGTTGTCGCTACATCTGGGCGAGCCGTTCGCAAATGCGCCGACTGGTAAAGTGGGCGAGCATATGGTGCCGATGCCGCACTTTGGTATCGTGCTGCCACTGGACGACTGGAACGTGTTGGCGGGACGTCTTGAAGAGCGCCAAACCGACTTCATCATTGCCCCCTCGGTCCGTTACAAAGGCGAGCCAGGAGAGCAATGGACGATGTTTTTCCGCGACCCATCGGGCAACCCGATTGAGGTCAAAGGCTTTGCCGAGGCGTCAGGTTTGTTCGCGAGCTAGGTGCAACGCATAGTTGCGCACGTCGGCGGGCCAAGGTGCGATGATCGTCGCAAACCCCATCCAGTCGTTGGCGAAAAGCCTGCGCGACGCCTCTTCGAAATCGGGTAAATCCCCGCCGATTGAGGACATAAAAGCATAGGTCGTGGTCTGGCGTTCATTGTCGTGACGCGCGCCCGCTGCCTTGCTGATTTCTGCGTCAACAAGTCTGCGCAAAACGGCAGACGAGCCGCCTTTTTGCCCGCTCAACCAGTCCCAATGGCGGGGCAAGAGGGTGATTTCGCGCGCTTTGACCCCCATTTTTGGCCTGCCACGGCTGGGTGGCGGCGCATCGCGCAAGTCAACGTCGCGCACTTTTCCAGTGGAATCGTCGTAGATCAAAAGGTTCACGCCGCGCGGTAACGCCTCGCGTTGTGCGCTGATCATCGCGTTCATGTCACCTTGGGCGACAAGCGTGTGGTTTTCAAATGCAGTATAAGTGGTCATTCCAAGTCTCCTTAAAATGACCATTAATACCCGTATTAAATTTAGTCAATAATATACGGGTGTAAATATAGATCTATTGCGGTTAGCGTACCCAAAAACCCGCCGATTTGATCTTGTTGCGGATCTGTTGTTCCTTGCGGGGCAGGTTGTCTCTGTCGAACATTGCCCGCACTTTGTGGCCGCGTTGCTGGTAGACCATCCGCTTGTAGGGCTCATATTGTTTAAGCAGTTTTTTGATTTTGTTTGGGGCTGCGACGGCTTCCATGACTTCGACAGCATGGTCGCTTTCGCGGGCGTAAAACAGCGGCAAAAGGCGGTAATGGCAGGTGGTGTCGCCGTCGAGCCCTGCAAGCTCTGGACCGGGTCGCCCGCCGCCAAATGAATGAATGACAAGCGGCAGCACAACTTGATCGAGCCATGGATCAAGTGATTGAACTTCAATCTCTTTTGGTCCGTCATCACGCACGGCAAGTGCATATTCGAGGAACCGATCACCAAACGCTTTTGCGTCCGCGCCAAAGAACCAGCCCGCGTTAAAATACATGTAGCGCTGCCAGTATTCGTCGGGTTGCGACAAATCGAGCGTGCTTTCGAATTCTAACCCAAATTTATCGTAAAGAGACTTCCAAATCGCGGTGTAGCCGTCCCAGTATAATTCTTCTTGTGGCCATGTGCCTTCGCGTTTCATCGACGCTGCCGGACGGTCAAAATCGAACGGCACAGCGGTCAAATCACCTGTGATCAGCGTGTCTGTATCGAAGAAAACAAACGGTTCGCCTGCGGGCATCGCCTGCAGCCCTTCGATCTTGTTACCGTAGGGGTAAGACTGGCCGAAATGATGGTTTTCAAAGCCGCGCACCTCTGCACCGAGGTCTTCAAGCATCGCACGAACACCCGCGCTGATCCGCGGATCATGGTCCCATTTATCACCGGGCAGAGGTTCGACGACGATCACTTTGCCGGGGAAATTAGGGGTCATCGCCCGAAGCGACGCTACAAATAGCAGGGCCTCGTATTCTAACCGGCCTGATTGCCCTACAACCATAATATTGAATGGCTGGTTTGATGCGGATGTCTGCGCCATAATAAACCTACACTGCTGCAACTACGCATCTTCTTAGCGCAGAAAATGCAGCGACAACACCCCGTTGATGGGGTCAAAAAAACGAACGAGGTGGTTTGATGTTTGATCTTCTGTTGCCCTACGTGATCGGGCTTGCGATTGGGATCGAGCCGCATGCGCCGGTCGAGGACCTTGGATCAGCGTTGCTACCTCCGGTTGTGGAGGGGTCCGGCGACCTTGCCGTGATGGGCGATCCTGAACCGCAGATCCCGACGGGCAAGTTTACAACGGCGGTTGAGGTCAAACCGATCCTTGGCATGACTAAAGGCAACTGGGTCGCGGTGCGCGCCTACGAAGGGCAAGACCTGTTGTATTTCTCGCATTTGCTGGCGTGGCGCTGTGGGCTTTGGGATATCTCTTACGGTGTGAATGGTGCGCCCGCCGAGACAGTTGTCGGGATGGAGCCGTGTCACGACGAAACGGCCCAACCGAACAGCCTGACGGATGTGATTAACTATCCGATTTACGCGACATTGCCGCTTGATTCGGTTGAAACTGTGTATGTCGAAGTTGTTTTCGACGACGGCACCACGGATTTTGCGCAATTTAATCGATCCGAGATATTGATCCCTTAAGCGAACGAGTTACCTTTTCTTTAGTGTGTGACGAGTGTTTTTAGCATGGTTAACAGGCCCGTGCTGCGGACATGTGACGCGTGGAAAACTAATTTTCAATCCGCTAGTTGCGAATGCTTCTCATTTGCGATAGATCTGCCGCAACCAAACTCGGATATAAGGCGAACAAAGTGTCGATGAGATTTCTGACTGGACTAACCCTAGCCGCGACGATTGGGACAGGGGCGCATGCGGACCGATTAAAAGTCGTCACTACATTTACCGTTCTGGCCGACATGGCGCAGAACGTCGCGGGCGACGCGGCGGACGTTGTGTCGATCACAAAACCGGGCGCAGAAATTCACGGCTACGAGCCAACGCCGCAAGATTTGGTGCGTGCAATCGACGCTGACCTTATCATGTGGAACGGGTTGAACCTTGAATTGTGGTTCGAACAATTTCTCGCGAACCTAGGCGAAAAACCGTCGGTAACATTGACCGATGGGATTGATCCGATTTCGATTTCGGCAGGGTCCTACGAGGGTAAAGCAAATCCACATGCGTGGATGGGGCTAGATAATGCATTGATCTACATCGCGAATATTGAAGCCGCTTTGACGGAATACGATCCTGACAATGCGTCGATCTATGCCGCGAACGCTGAAAATTACCGCGCAGAACTTGAGGCAACAATCGCCCCGCTGCGCGAAGAAATTGCGCAGATACCCGAAGATGATCGCTGGCTCGTGACCTGCGAAGGTGCGTTCAGCTATCTGGCGCGCGACTTTGGGATGAAAGAACTGTACCTATGGCCGATGAACGCGGACGCGATCGGCACGCCGCAACAGGTGCGCAGTGTGATTGATGGTGTGCGCGAGAACGATATTCCCGTCGTGTTTTGCGAAAGTACGGTGAACACGTCGCCCGCAGAACAGGTGGCACGCGAGACAGGATCGACGTTCGGCGGGGTACTATATGTAGATAGCCTCAGCGCTGAAGGTGGGCCAGTGCCAACCTATCTAGACCTGCTGCGCGTGACGTCCGAGACAATCGTAACAGGGTTAACCGCTTATGCAGAATGATCCGGCTAGCGGCATTTTTGCCCGCGACGTGACGGTGACCTATCGCAATGGTCACACCGCATTGCACAACGCGAGTTTTGAAATTCCGCGTGGAACGATCACCGCATTGGTAGGGGTAAATGGCGCTGGTAAGTCTACGTTATTCAAGGCGATTATGGGATTTGTGCCAGCGGCCAAGGGCGAGATCAAACTGCTCGGCATGACGGTCAAAGAAGCGCTGCGCGAAAATCTGATCGCCTATGTCCCGCAGTCCGAAGAAGTCGATTGGGCGTTCCCGGTGCTGGTCGAAGACGTGGTGATGATGGGCCGTTATGGTCACATGGGTTTCCTGCGTATACCCAAAGCAAAGGATCGTGCGGCCGTCGATGAAGCATTGCGTCGCGTCAATATGTTGGATTTCCGCCATCGTCAGATTGGCGAGTTGTCCGGTGGACAGCGTAAACGCGTTTTCCTTGCGCGGTCATTGGCGCAAGACGGCCAAGTTATTCTGCTCGACGAGCCTTTCACGGGCGTTGATGTGAAAACCGAGGACCAGATCGTCGCGCTTTTGCGTGAACTACGCGAAGAGGGGCGGGTGATGTTAGTCTCGACGCACAACCTTGGGTCAGTGCCGGAATTTTGCGACCGCACGATCTTGGTTAAAGGGACGGTGCTCGCGCATGGCCCGACCGAGAAGATTTTTACACGTGGGAACCTTGAAATGGCCTTTGGCGGGGTGCTGCGACACTTCACGCTAGGCGGCTCTGACTTACATGACGATGACGATCGGCGCGAGGTGAGCATCATCACCGATGATGAGCGACCATTCGTGCATTATGGCGAACGTCCATCGGGTAGCGGCGGCACATGATTGACGTTTTGATGCAGCCATTCACCTACGGTTATATGTTTAACGCTATGTGGGTTTCTGCCTTAGTCGGCGGCGTATGTGCATTTTTGTCTTCTTATTTGATGCTGAAAGGCTGGTCGCTGATCGGTGATGCGCTTAGCCATTCTGTCGTGCCGGGGGTCGCTGGCGCATATATGTTGGGCTTGCCGTTTGCTTTGGGCGCCTTCATTTCGGGCGGTTTGGCGGCCGCCGCGATGCTGTTTTTATCGGGCAGATCGGGCCTGAAAATCGACGTGATTATCGGGATTATCTTTACGTCGTTCTTTGGGCTTGGCCTTTTTATGATCTCGCTGAACCCTGTCGCTGTTAATATTCAGACAATTATCATGGGTAATATTTTGGCGATTACGCCGGGTGATACGCTGCAATTAGCGGTAATAGGTTTCGTCTGTTTGGCAATTCTGCTGCTGAAGTGGAAAGACCTCATGGTCACGTTTTTTGACGAAAACCATGCGCGATCCATCGGGTTGCGACCCGATTTATTGAAAGCGATGTTCTTCATTCTGTTGTCCGCCGCGATTGTCGCCGCGATGATGACCGTGGGCGCGTTCTTGGTGATTGCGATGGTCGTTACCCCGGGCGCGACCGCCTATTTGCTCTGCGACCGGTTCCCGCGTTTGATCATGGTGTCGGTGGCGATTGGGACGTTAACCAGCTTTGTCGGCGCGTATATCAGCTTTTTCCTCGACGGTGCGACGGGCGGCGTGATCGTGTGCTTGCAGACGGTGATTTTTCTCGTTGCGTTCATTTTTGCACCGAAACACGGGATGTTAGCAGGCCGTAGAAAGGCCGCAGCCGCACTGAAAAGAGGGCCTGTCTGATGGAATATTGGCTGCTGCCGTTTCAGTTTCCGTTTATGCATAACGCGTTTTGGATCACGTTATTGATCGCCCCACCGACCGCGCTATTGTCGTGTTTTCTCGTCATGAAAGGCTGGGCACTGATGGGCGACGCGGTCAGTCATGCAGTGTTACCGGGGGTGGTTCTCGCGTGGATTGCGGGATTGCCGTTGATCGTTGGCGCATTCGTGGCAGGCATGTCCTGCGCGTTGTTAACCGGATTTCTGGCCGAAAATAGCCGTGTGAAACAGGACACCGTGATGGGCGTCGTTTTTTCCGGGATGTTCGGTTTTGGGATCATTTTATACACGTCGATCACGACGAACGAGCATCTGGATCATATCCTGTTTGGCAACATGTTGGGGATCGGAACTGCCGATTTGTGGACCGCAGGGACGATTGCTATCGGGGTCTGCTTGTTCCTGATCGCAAAATGGAAAGACCTTGAATTACACGCGTTTGACCCTGCGCAGGCCAAGGCGAGCGGCCTCGCTGTTAACTTCTTGCACTACGGTTTGTTGGTTGCTTTGTCGTTGTCGATTGTTGCGACGCTGTCAGCGACAGGTTTAATCCTTGCCGTTGCATTGCTGATCACACCGGGCGCGATTGCGTTTTTGGTCGTGCGTAGTTTCGGTCGGATGTTGGTCGTGTCGGTCGCGGTCTGCCTGTTCGCCATGTTTAGTGGGACGTATGCTAGTTTTTACCTCGATAGCGCACCAGCTGCTACGATTGTGTTAATCCTGACTGCCATTTTCATATTGGCGTTCGCTTACCGGCTGCATGTTGTCCGTAAAACATCGAAATCCGTTGGGTGAATTGCACAATCGATCCAATTTTGGTGACATAGTCACCGTGGATCGGCGGCGATTAGGTCATTTGTGACGAAAGGCGGAGGTAAGTGCAGCGCATCGTAATCACTATCTTCGCCACGCATTAACTAAATATAGAGGCCGTGCATGTTAATTGAGACGACGTTTACCCCGCTGCAATCGCTCGCAGGTGGGCTGCTGATCGGCGCTGCCGCTGTGATGCTGATGGGCTTTATGGGGCGGATTATGGGGGCCACGGGTATTCTCGCTGGCTTCATTAGTCCGTCGGGTTGGGCCGACTGGGTATGGCGTGCGGCGGTGCTGTTAGGCATGATGTCGGGGCCGATTGTGGTGCTCGCGATTACTGGTCAAATGCCTGCTGTCGAGGTCCCTGTGGCGATGCCGATGTTGGCTGTCGGCGGGTTTATCGTGGGGATAGGCGTGACGTTCGGTGGCGGTTGCACGTCTGGTCACGGCGTCTGCGGTATGGCGCGGTTGTCGTCTCGGTCAATCGCGGCGACGGCGACGTTCATGGTGACCACGGCGATCACCGTTTTCGTCATCCGTCACGTGATCGGGGGATAAGTTATGCGTCTTATCGGAAGTTATCTGATCGGTTTGGTCTTTGGCGTCGGGATTTCGATCTCGGGCATGGCGAACCCTGCGAAAGTCACCAATTTTTTCGACTTTGCAGGCATTTGGGACCCAAGCCTTGCGTTCGTGATGGGCGGCGCGTTGATTGTTACGTTCTTTGGCTACAAATATGTGTTGAAAAAGCAGGCTCCGCTTTTAGGCAATGTGTTCCACCTGCCAACGCGACGTGATTTGGATGCAAAGCTACTAGGCGGGGCCGCAGTGTTTGGTATTGGTTGGGGGATTGCAGGGTTTTGCCCCGGCGGTGCCCTGCCTGCACTTGGGACAGGTCGCACGGAAGTATTTGTTTTCGTTGGCGCATTGCTAGCTGGGATTGCTACTGCAAAGATCGTGCAAAATCGGATCGCCGCTAAGGGTGCAACGGCCTAATGGAATTGGGGCGCCCGACATTGGCGCCCCATTTTTAGTTCAATGACAGCTCGGCGACCAGTGGCGCCCAGCCCGCGCCGTGCATGTCTCGGTCTGCGATATCGCCTTGGATCACTGGCCGGGGTAGGCTGAATTTCACCACGTTCAACGTGTCGATATCAAAGCGTTTGACCGCTGCAACATCCGCGTGCAGCGCCGCTGCAACACGATCCGTCGACAGGCTTTGCGTGACCTGCTGGAATGCCTCGGCGTTGCCGCAAAAGATATCGATAGTTAACCAAAATGGCCCAGCGTTTTTACTGCGAACCTTGACGACAATGTCTGCGACGGTGCTCATGTGTGGACCTCTAGGCGGAAGGCTTGCATCGGATCATCCAACGTCATTGTGTGATGCAACGTGAACGCATAAGCGGCACCGCGATCGATTTCAGCAGGCGAAAACGGGAAGGCAAAAGTAGGCTGTTCTTCGCCCTTGGTCAGCGGGTGATGCAGTAGATAAGGGTTCAACAGCTTAGCGATTGTGTTCGCGTTTTTCTGCGTATCGGCTGTGATAATCGCCATGACACCGACTTCGATCAGCGTGGATTGGCGCGTCTCAAGAGCACCCAATGTGCTGTCCTGCCCGATGACCCGCAACTCGCATGTAAAATCGATATCGCCGATCCGATCCTGCACTTTGGCCGCGTGTTTGGCGATGATGTCGTCGCACCATGCTTGCACATTTCGAACATAGTGCGCGTCACGGATGGTGACGATGCTGATGGTTTGGAAACCCGCGATACGCGCGCCTTCAAGCTTCACTGTGTAGCTGTCTGATTGGTGCCAAATCGATCCTGTGACCCGCACAGAGCGATCATCAAGCGCCACGTAAGTCGCTGCTGTTACGTCTAAATATCCGCCGGGTTCATACAAAATGAATGGATCCGAGTTCTCGTAAAGCATATGCGCGGACACGGTATGCGGCGTGGCATAAGCCCCGTCAGCCAGCGGCGTGATCGTGAAACCATCCGCATCAAAGTCGATCATGATGACACCGGACTGCGGATTAGTTGCACAAAGCGCACCACACTCCCCAATTTTGGCCCCGTGCCACGCGCCACCAGTATGGTCGCCGTTTCGCAAGGGAACCGCTGCGATAATGGCCGTGTCGGTCGTGCGTCCTGCGATGACGATGTCGGCCCCGGTCGCCAATGCGGCAGCGATTTGTTCGGCACCGGCTAGTGCTACAATGTTCTCGCAGGACTTGATCGTTTCAGCCGATACGCTGGGCGCGCCGGACAATGGGCTGATCTGAGTTTGGGCGATAACAGAAGGGTCTTGGCTAGATTTCAGCGTCGCGATTTTCGCGGTGCGATTGTCTTCGGCCAGCACCTCGCGTGTGATGTCGAGCAGCCAATCGACCATGCTGTCGGTGCCGCAGGTGCCTGCTGTGCCGATAACCAATGGGCAGCCAGCCTCATGGGCGGCGCGCATCATGCCCGCCCATTCTGATTTTGTGGATTCGCGGGCGTATTTTGACACGCCGCGCCCTAAATAGGACGGACCCGAGTCGGTGGAACCGCCGTCAATGGCGATCAGGTCCGGTTTCAGGGCGACGCCGCGTGCGAGGGCTTCGGCGTCGTAGCCAAGGCCCAATGCGCCGGATGGTATGAGAATTTTAGTCACTGACAGCCTGTGGTTTTGTGAGGATACGACGCAAGAAGATCGGTGCGAGGAACCCTAAGATGGATGCGATGATGAGACCGGTTGAGATGCCGGATGAGAACAAGTACTGCCATTCGCCGTCCGATAAGACCATGGCGTCACGCAGCTGTTTCTCCATTTGGTGGCCCAAAAGGATGCCGAGGATGACGGGTACCGTGGGAATGTCGAGCTTGCGCAGAACATAACCTAGCACGCCGAATGCGACGACAAGAAGTAAGTCAAAGTAACTGCCTGTTAACGAATAAATGCCAACAAAGCTAACCATTGTGACGCCGGGCAAGAGCAGGGCAGGCGGCACGCTGAGGATTTTGACGAAGATTTTGACCATCGGGACGTTCATTGCCAGCAACACAAAGTTGGCGATGAGCAAGGACGCGATCAGGCCCCAGACGACTTCTGGTCGTTCGGTAAACAGCATCGGCCCGGGGGTGATGTTTAACGTCACGAGAACGGCCAACAACACGGCGGTTGTCCCTGATCCCGGCACGCCTAACGTGAGCATAGGAACCAGCGCACCGCCAGCGGCTGCATTGTTGCCCGCCTCTGGTGCGGCGACGCCTTTGGCGACCCCTGTGCCGAACCCGCCTTTTTCACCCGCGATGGATTTCTCCATCATATAGGTCATGAAGCTGCCCAGCGATGCGCCCGCGCCCGGCAATACACCTGCGAAAAAGCCAAGTGCTGAGGACCGTAACATGGTCCAGCGCGTTGACCAAATCTCGGCCCATGGGACGGTGACTTTGTCGACTTTGATGCCCACAGCGGATGACTTGCCGTGGCTTTCAATGAAAAAGAAGATCTCGGATACGGCGAACAGACCGACGATGGCGACAAGGAAATCGACGCCGTCATATAGGTGCAAATTCCCGCCTGTCATGCGCGGTAGGCCAGAGTTCGGATCAAGACCGATCATCGCAATCATCAGGCCGATGCAAGACGCAAGCGCCGCTTTGGCTTGGTTATTGGACGAAATGCCGCCGAGCGTGGAAAAGGCGAGCAGGTAGAGCGCGAAATATTCGGCTGGGCCGAATTGGTATGCGACGCGGGACAACAGCGGTGCCAGAACCATCAAGCCGATTGTCGCGAGGAATGCACCGATGAACGACGCAAAGCCAGAGATCACCAGCGCATCGCCTGCGCGGCCTGCTTTGGCCATCGGGTAGCCGTCGAGCGTGGTCATCAAAGCAGGTTCGTCACCCGGAATGTTCAACAAGATCGACGAAATCCGACCGCCGTACATTGCGCCATAATAGATTGAGGTCAGCAGCACCAAAGCCGCAACCGCATCAAGGCCCAAAGAGAACGTCAGCGGGATCATAATCGCCACGCCATTCGACGGCCCAAGACCGGGCAGGGCGCCGACGATCGTACCGATGAAACAGCCGATAACAGCGAGCATAAGGGTGTAGGGCGACAGCGCGATGCCGAACCCAAGTGATAAATTTGCGAGGATATCCATTATACAAACCATCCCTTCGGGAAGCCAATAAGGCCAAGATCAAGGATAAACTTGAACAAAACGAACAAACCGAGGCTCAAGCCAAGTCCCGAAAGGACTGCGAACTTTGGTTTGGGGGTAATCTGATACGACAGCGCACTGGCCACAATCGCAGTCGGAATGATAAAGCCAAGCGGCTTGAGTGCGTAGGAATATCCGATGAGCAGAACAATAGAGATAATGATCGAAAAAACGGTCCATAATTCGGGCCATTCGGGTTCTTCATCGGGACGCAGGATCATCACAACCGCGCAGATAATCGCGACAGATGCGACGCCAATCGGGAATGCTTTGGACCCTACGGGATCGGACAGGAAACTGACCTGAATCTGCATGGCGCTCGCGATATACACGAGCGCCACCAGAATCACGGCCAGACCAAAAATGCGGTCTGACAAATGGCTCATTTTACTGGATCACACCAATTTCGCGCGACAGCTCTTCTGTCTGGGCGACAACATCATCGACCCAAGATTGAAAATCGCCACCGACTTTGGTGAACGGCGCGAGGCCGTTGTCAGCCATGACTTGCTGCCACTCAGCGGAATCCGCAACCGCCTGAAGTTTTGCTCCCCATGCTTCGAATTCCTCGTCAGAGATGTCTTTTGGAACGTAGAGACCGCGCCAGTTTACAGCAACAACATCAATGCCTTGCTCGATAGCAGTCGGGATATCAAAGCCCGGCACACGTTCTTCGGTTAGCGTCGCCAGAATGCGGATTTCACCAGCATCCAGAAAGCCTACGATCTCGGACATGTCGCCAGTCATGGCTTGGGTAAAGCCACCAACTGTTTGGGTGATCGCATCCGCGCCACCGTCAACACCGATGTATTTCACAGCTGTGATTTCGTCAAAACCAGCGGCTTTGAGAACTTGCAACGGCTTGAGGTGATCAAAGCCACCAACCGCAGAACCACCTGCGAATGCGACCGAACCGGGATCGGCTTTGATCGCGTCAACAAGATCGTTCAGTGTCTCGTAAGGGCTGTCAGCAGCCACAACGATCACGCCGGGGTCAGCCGCAATTGCACCAACGAATCGGACTTGATCAGCAGTCGCGCCGCCATAAGCGTTCTGCGCAAGGCGGGTCGTCGTCGCAGACGACGCCGCAATAATCAGATCGTTGTCGTCACTGCGCTCGTTCACAACTGTTGAAAACGCAAGTCCCCCGCCAGCGCCAGCCATGTTTGTGACTTGAACAGGCGCGTCTACCTCACCGATATCAAACAGAATTTTGCTGATCTGACGGCATGTAAAATCCCAGCCACCACCAGGGTTTGCGGGCGCGATGCATTCGGTCGCATAGGCAGCCGTGCCAGAAAAGGCGAAGAGCGCGCTGGTGGCGATTGCGCCAAGAAGCGTCTTTTTCATGTGATATTCCTCCCAGTATTCACACGACAAGAGAGGGCGTAATCGTATCGTCACGTCAAGCTCCCCCCTTGCGTGGGCCGACATTTTGGTCCCAACCTGACAGCAACCTGACAGGCGCACATAAAATGTGCATTTTATGAAAATAGGCGGTGTAATGCGATTTCTGCTGGTCGAAGATAACCATGATTTGGGGCAATCCGTGCAAACGCGGTTGTCGCTGGACGGTCATGCCGTGGATTGGGCCGTGTCGTTGGGCGATGCAGAGGATCATTTGGCGACTGCGAGCTATGATTTGATCTTGCTGGATATCATGCTGCCCGACGGCGATGGCCGCGATTTTTTGGCGTCACATAGGCGGGCAAAACGCGACACGCCGGTGATCGTGATGACTGCTCGATCAGCGGTGGCAGACAGGGTTGCATTGCTGGATACGGGTGCGGATGACTATGTGACAAAACCGTTTGATTTTACAGAGTTAGAGGCCAGAGTTCGCGCAGTTTTGCGGCGTCGTGGTGGTGCTGCACAAACCGCGTTAACCTACGCGGACCTAACGTTCGATCCACTTGCAGCCACCGTCACAATCGATGGGCAAGTCAGAGAGTTGCGCAACCGGGAATTACGCCTGTTTGAGGTGCTCGTCGCAGCCCCAGATCGCATCTTTTCTAAAGGTCAGTTGTGCGACAGATTGCTATCAGCGGCAGAGGCGGTGACCGACAACGCGATCGAGGTTTACGTTGGTCGTTTGCGCAAAAAACTGGAAGGATCGCGGGCTAAAATCGAGACCGTGCGCGGTGTCGGATATCGGTTAACCGAAACATGATGACCGTCTTTAGTCCTGCCGGATCGATTCGCAGGCGACTTGTTGTGATTCTGTTGGTGGTGGCCGCCGTCTTGGCCGGATTGCTGTTTGTGTCGGTCAGAACAGTCGCGAATACGGCGGTAGAAACAACGCAGGACGCCATTTTGGGTGCTGCAACCGTCGCTATCGCCGAAGAATTGCGCGGCGGCGAGGATGGATTAACCATCGACATCCCTTACGCGGCGTTTTCGATGTTGGGGGCGACAGGCCAAGACCGCGTATTTTATCGCATCTTGGTCGGCGCCGAGACGGTGACTGGCTACGCGGATTTACCTCTGCCAGATGCGCCGTTGAGCGGTTTGAAGCCCACGTTTTTCTCGCAACAATATGACGGCGACGTCGTGCGGACTGGGGCCGTGTCGCGGTCTGTACTGGTCGACGGCAGGTCGCAGATCGTGACGGTTTTGGTAGCCCAAACCCGCACCGCCCAAGACGCAATCTCGCGGCAAATGGCGAACCAAGCGGCGACCTTGGGGCTTGGGTTCTTTGCGTTTGCAGCAATTTTATCCATATTTACCGCGCGTTCAGTCCTGACACCGCTGAACCGTCTGGCAGAGGCCATGGGGCGACGCGGACCGCAAGATTTGCGCCCCGTGGACAGGGCCGTACCGACAGAGCTCGCGCCATTGATGCAAGCGTTGAACGGATTTATCGCACGACTGCGCGGCGCGTTGACCCGCACGGAAACCTTTATCACCGAAGCCGCACATCATGTCCGGACGCCGCTTGCCACGGTCCGCGTGCAGGCCGAAATCGCGATGCGCCAGACCGACGATGACGCGCTACGGGCGACGCTGCGCAATATCATTCGGGCGGTGGACGATAGCGCGCGGTCTGCGGGGCAGTTGCTGGATCACGCGACTGTTGTGTACCGCGCCGATCAACGGGCCGACGAATTGGTGGCGCTTGGGCCGTTGGTTTTGGACGTCGTGGACAGCTTTTCGCCAACTGCCGATATGCGCGATATTGCACTGCGTGTCGACGCGCCGGACGAGGTGATTGCACTACAGTTTGATCGGCTCTTGATCGAAAGCGCATTGCGTAACCTGATTGATAACGCTGTGAAATATTCCTACGCAGACAGTATCGTCGATGTTCAACTTTCGACCGATGGGACATTCGCAAAGTTGCAGGTTCTCGATCGCGGACGTGGAATCGGCGATGGCAATAGCGTGCAATTAGTGGCGCGATTTAAACGCGGCGAAAACGTGGGTGATGTGGTTGGATCAGGTCTTGGGCTGACGATTGTACGTGACGTGACGCGTGCGATTGGCGGCAGCTTTGACATCAAAGAACGACAGGGAGGTGGCACATGCGCCATATTATTATTGCCGCTGGCTTAACTCTTTGGGCCTCCATTGCTGGCGCATACGAAATTGAAGAAGAAGCTGTTTTTGAAGGCGGCGAGGCGGAATTGTCGATCCTTTCAACCACCGACACCGAAGTTTTCGCCCCTTTGATCGCAGCGTTTCAGGCGTCCAATCCGGGCGTCACGCTGCGGTACACTGTCGCCACAAGCCAGCAGGTTTTTGCAGCGCTTCAAGAGGATGCGGCGTTTGATCTCGCGATTTCTTCGGCGATGGATTTGCAACTGAAATTGGCAAATGACGGTTTCGCCGTTCCGCATGCATCGACCGAAACTGCAGCGCTGCCAGATTGGGCGCGGTGGCGCGATCAGCTGTTTGCGTTTTCACAGGAACCGGTTGTGATCATTGCCTCAAAGGCCGCGTTCGACGGCAAACCACCACGCACCCGCGCCGAATTGATCGATGTGTTGCGCGATGATCCTGCCCGCTTTGTCGGGCGTATCGGGACTTACGATCCGATGATATCCGGCGCTGGCTACCTGTTTGCGACGCAAGATGCGCGGCAATCGGACACAAGTTGGCGCTTGGCCGAGGTTGTGGGCGGACTAAATCCGAAATTATTCACCACAAGTGGAAGCATGATTTCAGAGGTGCAGTCCGGTGAATTAGCTTTGGCATACAACGTGTTAGGGTCTTACGCATCGCAACGCCTGAGCGGCGGGGACGCGGTGATGATCGAAGCGTTGGATTTCACGCATGTACTATTGCGCACGGCCCTGATCCCGCGCACGGCAGAACGGGCGGATTTGGGTGCTACGTTCTTGGATTTCCTATTGTCCGCAGAAGGCCAGCAACTGGTCGAGAATGAGACCGGGATGCCGCGGATTAATGAGGCGGCGCTGGCGGCGGGGCCACATCTGCGGCCAATCAGACTAGATCCGGGGTTGTTGGTGTTTATGGACCCGTTGATGCGGCAGCAGTTTCTGAACGAGTGGACCGCTGCCGTCGTGCAAGATTGAAACTGCGGGAGCCTCCGGCGGGGATTTTGAAGAAGTCAAAGAAACTAGGGGACGGTGACATCAATCTTCTGGATCAGCGCGTTGGTGGCGCGGTCATAGACGAGGATTTGATTGTCGGTTGTCACCACGCCAAACCAGTCTTGGCCTTGGGTAAAAGAATAGGCGCTGGTCCCTTCGGGTAGGGTGATCCGTTCGGGCAATGGCAGCGGGTCGCGATTCAAGCGGATGACAAGCGTGGTGATCATCAGTATGAAGCCCGCAATCATCACAACCGTCAGCACCGTGACCAACCGTTTCAGGTAGGTCAGATGTGGCGGAAGCGCCTCGGGAATGTCATCCATGTCTGCGACCATCGTACAGTTCTCCATTGCGGACAATCCGCCGCCGCGTCTTGATAAGGCGTTGGCCCGCGATGTGCCAGAGGGCGCGTCGCTGTCGCGGTCCCGCTTGGCAAAGTTGATTGCGGATGGGGCGGTAAAGGTCGACGGCGTTGTTGTCGTCGATCCGCGGTTTCGCGTGGCAGAGGATGCGGAAATTACGGTGGCCGTTGAGGTTGCAGAGGAAAGCCATATTGGCGCCGAAGATATCCCGCTGGATGTGGTCTACGAGGATGACGATCTGATTGTCGTGAATAAACCCGTCGGCATGGTTGTGCATCCGGCACCGGGCACACCGGGTGGGACGCTTGTGAATGCGCTGATCCATCATTGCGGCGAGACGCTTAGCGGTGTGGGCGGCATGAAACGGCCCGGTATTGTGCATCGGATCGACAAGGAAACCTCTGGCCTGTTGGTCGCCGCAAAATCGGATCGTGCGCACCACGGCTTGGCGAAACAATTTGCCGACCACTCGGTCGAGCGGCGCTATCTGGCGATTTGCTATGGCGAGCCCTCGTCGAATGATCCGCGTCTGCGCGGGATCAAGGGCGCGTCGTTTGAGGCGAGTAACATCTTGCGGGTGCAAACATTTCTGGGCCGTCACAAGACAGATCGCCAACGCCAAGCGGTGTCGTTTGATGTGGGCCGCCATGCGGTGACACGCGCGCGGATCGTGCAATCGCTGGGAACACCTGCGGTTGCGGCTCTGTTGGAATGTTGGCTTGAAACAGGCCGCACACACCAAATTCGCGTGCATATGGCGCATTGTGGTCATTCGCTGATCGGTGATCCAGTGTATGGTGGGCGGCGCAAACTGTCACCCAAAGCGGTCGGGCAGGCGGGTGTTGATGCTGTTGCAAGGTTCCGCAGGCAGGCGCTTCATGCGGCCACGCTGGGATTCGTTCATCCGGTGACAAAAGAAGAGATGGAGTTCGAGGCCCCGATGCCCGACGATATGACCGGACTTTTGCGCGCTCTTGGCGGGCAGGTCTGAAACAATCAATCCCATGTGCGTGAGCGCACGGATTTGCCTCTTCACGCGGGGCGTCTTGGTATTCATATATTGGTAAGCAAATGAGGGTAGGTCACTTGAAAGGGCCATCTAATGCCCCCATATCCATGTTAACCCCGTAAACATCGGGGAGCCCGTTAAGGGTAGGGAGTACAGAAGATGAGTAGTTACGCAAATCTGCCAGCGCCATCCCCAGAGCAGGGGTTGAACCGTTATATGCAAGAAATCCGCAAGTTTCCTATGCTTGAGCCGGAGCAGGAATATATGCTCGCCAAGCGTTGGGTTGATCACGAAGACACTGACGCCGCACACCAAATGGTCACGTCGCACCTGCGCTTGGCCGCGAAGATCGCGATGGGATACCGTGGTTACGGCCTGCCGCAAGCTGAGGTGATTTCCGAAGCCAATGTTGGCCTGATGCAGGCTGTGAAACGATTCGATCCGGAAAAAGGGTTCCGTTTGGCGACCTATGCGATGTGGTGGATCAGGGCATCTATTCAGGAATATATCTTGCGGTCATGGTCGCTTGTGAAGCTCGGGACAACTTCTGCTCAAAAGAAACTGTTCTTTAACCTGCGCAAAGCCAAAAACCGGATCGGTGCCTTGGAAGAGGGCGATCTGCGCCCTGAAAACGTCGCACGGATCGCCAATGACCTTGGTGTGACCGAAACCGAAGTTGTGTCCATGAACCGCCGCATGTCGGGTGGCGACGCGTCGTTGAATGCGACCGTCGGTTCCGAAGGCGAAGGGACGATGCAATGGCAGGACTGGCTCGAGGACGAAAGCGCGAACACCGCCTCGGACTATGAAGAAAGTGACGAGCTGGGTGCACGTCGCGAAATTCTGGCCGAAGCGATGGGCGTTTTGAATGATCGCGAAAAGGACATTCTGATGCAACGCCGTTTGGCCGAGGAAACGATCACGTTGGAAGACTTGAGCGGGAAATATGACGTGTCCCGCGAACGGATTCGCCAAATCGAAGTCCGTGCGTTCGAGAAATTGCAGACCGAAATGCACAAACTTGCGAAAGAAAAAGGGATGCTTGAGACCGCGTAAGCGTCGGGCATCTTGAAAAGTTAGGCCGCTGCGGGAAACTGCGGCGGCTTTTGCGTTTCGCGGTTTCAACGTCGCGATGTTGCCGCTAACATTCTCCCAATTGGGAGAAATATATGACAGTTCAATGGGGCGTCTTGGGCGCATCTAGCTTTGCGCGCGACAACATGGCACCAGCTATTCACGCGGCTAAAGGCGCAAATTTTGCAGCGTTAGCAACATCAAGCGCAGATAAAGCTGCTGGATTTCAGGCCTACGCGCCGGATATCGCAGTCTATACCGATTACGATGCGATGCTTGCGGACCCGAAGATCGACGCGATTTATATCCCACTACCCAACCATTTACACGTGCCATGGACGATCAAGGCGCTTGAGACGGGTAAACATGTGCTTTGCGAAAAACCTATCGCGTTGAAAGCAAGCGATTTTGATGATCTGATCGCCGCGCGAGATCGGTCAGGATTGGTCGCAGCCGAAGCCTTTATGATCCCGCATCACGCGCAATACGCTCGCGCGAAAGAGTTGGTTGCATCCGGTGCGATTGGCGATTTGGTCCATATCGACGGGACTTTTAGCTATAATAATGCAGAAGATTTGAGCAATATCCGCCACGATCCGGCGAAAGGCGGCGGCGCCCTACCTGACATTGGTGTGTATCCGATTGGCGCTGCGCGTCTGGTATCCGGCCAGGAACCGCAGTCGATCACATTGTCGAATTTGCGATACGAGCACGGTGTGGACGTGTTTGCGCAGGTCGCGGCTGATTTTGAAACCTGTAGTTTCTCGACCGTCGTGTCGATGCGGATGATGAATTATCAACAGATGACGTTTCACGGGACAACTGGTGTGCTGCGACTGACTTGCCCGTTCAATGCAAATAAGGCTGATGTTGCCGAGCTCGTTCTCGATCAAAACGGCGCGGCGCGGATGGTGCAACGCTGGCCAGAAGAAAGCCAATATGTCCGGCAAGTTGAAAGTTTCTGCGCTGCTGTGCGTGGTGAGACGTCTTATCCGGTGCCGCTAGAGTGGAGCCGCGGCACGCAAGAGATGTTGGATATGATTTACGCCGCTGCGCAGTGAGTTGTTTTGGCGAAATGAAGGCGAGGGCGGCGCGATTAGACGCCGCCCTAAGTGCGTTAGTCTTCCATCGCTTCAAGTTCGTCGATGAAACCTTCGATCATCGACAGACCCTTGTCCCAGAATTTAGGGTCCGATGCGTCGAGGCCGAAGGGCGCAAGCAGTTCTTTGTGATGCTTTGATCCGCCCGCTTTGAGCATATCGAAGTATTTGTCTTTGAAGTCGGGATCGCCTTCTTCGTAAACCGCATACAATGCGTTAACCAAGCCGTCGCCGAACGCATAGGCGTAGACGTAGAACGGTGAATGCACAAAGTGCGGGATGTAGGCCCAGAAAGTCTCGTAACCGGGTGTGAAATCAAAGACTTCGCCAAGCGATTGTGCTTGGACGGACATCCAGAGCGCGTTGATGTCATCTGGTGTCAGTTCACCTTGGGCGCGTGCGGCGTGCAGTTTGCATTCGAAATCGTAGAACGCGATTTGTCGCACGACCGTGTTGATCATGTCTTCGACTTTACCCGCGAGCAGAACCTTGCGTTCCTGCTTGGTTTTCGCACCTTCGAGCAATTTGCGGAACGTCAGCATCTCGCCAAAGACCGACGCCGTTTCAGCGAGCGTCAGTGGCGTGGATGACAAGAGTTCGCCTTGCCCAGCAGCCAAAACTTGGTGAACGCCGTGGCCCAATTCATGCGCCAAAGTCATCACATCGCGTGGTTTGCCAAGGTAGTTCAGCATCACGTAGGGGTGGACGGTCGTGACGGTGGGGTGCGCAAATGCGCCGGGGGCTTTGCCGGGTTTCACGGGCGCGTCGATCCAGCCGTCGGTGAAAAACGGCCTTGCCAACTCGGCCATTTCAGGCGCGAAATCTGCGTAAGCGTCCATGACTGTTTGCTGCGCTTCGTCCCAGCCGATTGAGCGTTCGCTTTCCATTGGCAGCGGAGCGTTGCGGTCCCACGTTTCCATCCGTTCAAGGCCTAACCATTTGGCTTTCAACGCATAATACCGGTGCGACAGGCGCGGGTAGGCGGCGACAACGGCGTCGCGTAGGGCCTCGACGACCTCGGCCTCAACATGGTTCGCCAAGTGACGACCCGCTTGTGGGGATGGCATTTTCCGCCAGCGGTCTTCGATTTCTTTTTCCTTGGCGAGCGTATTGTGGACCCGCGCGAACGTCTTGATGTTCTCTTGGAAAACATCGGCCAGCGCATGGGTCGCGGCCTCGCGTTTGCTGCGGTCCTGCTCGGTGAGCAGGTTTAGCGTCGCCTCAAGGTTCAGCGTTTCGCCGTTAACCTCGAATTCGAGTCCGGCCATCGTTTCGTCAAACAACCGATTCCACGCCGCCGCACCAACGGTGGATTGGTCGTGCAGGAATTTTTCAAGTTCGTCAGACAATTGGTGCGGCTTCATCGCACGCATCCGGTCGAACACAGGCTTGTAACGCGCGAGATCAGTATTAGCGGCGAGTAATCCGTCAAGGTGGTCATCGTCTAGACGGTTGAATTCCAAGCCATAAAAGACGAGCGGCGTGGTAAACGCTGTGATTTTGTCTTGCATATCCGCCATGAATTTGGCGCGATCGCTGTCCGTTGTGATCTGGTAATAGCGCAGGCCCGCGTAGGACATGATGCGTCCGGCGATGATGTCGATTTGCTCGTAACGTTGAACGGCGTTTAGCAGGTCGTCGGCGTTCAGCGTGTCCAGCTTACCCTCGTAATCATTGGCAAAATCGGCACAGGCCGTGTCGAGCCAATCCATATCCTTGCTGATCTCGGGACCATCGGGGCTAGGGTAGAGGTCAGTGAGATCCCATTCTGGCAGGTCGCCAAATTTGTTGTGGCCGCCTGTGGGATTGGCGTCGTGGACTTGCGGGTGACTACGCATCTTAAAACCTCTTCTCAAATGTCTCACCGTACATAGGCGTTGGTGACAGATGATGAAAGGCTGGACAGGTTTTTGCGAGTAATCACGCCTAAAAACGTGATGTCCCGTTAAGGATGTGCGTCGAAATGGGCGATCATGGTTTTGTAGACAAAAGCCCGCGTTTCCGGAATTTCGAGCATGACCTCGTGTTCGCCGTTTTCGATCATGTGCAGGGTGCCGTTTGGCCACTTCGCCATGCGGTCTTTGACGCGCTGCACGTCGACGATGTCCTCAGCTGTGCCAAGGAACGTGACTGTTGGCGTTTTGGGCGAGGGAAGTGAGGCCAAGTGCAGCATTTCGCGCAGCGATTCGCCGAGCCACCGGATCGACGGCCCGCCGAGGCCTAAATCAGGGTATTTGGTTAACTGGTTGACCATGCGGTCCCACATGGTGCGGTCGCGGGTTAACGTGTTGAGATCGAATTTTTCACGCAGCACATAGGACACCGGCGGTTGGCCAGGGGCGAAAATGGTATCTTTTCCAATAGCGCCTGCGACGGATGACAGGACCCATGCACTAGGGCGCACGACAGGTGACAGTGCAATGCCCCACATCGGTGCGGAAAATGCGGCCGCTTTGACGGGCAGTCCGTCGTTCAGGGCGCGCAATCCGATGCAGCCGCCCATCGAGTGACCGATCATGTAGTAGGGCGCAGGTAATCCCAAGGCTTTGACATGCGCCAAAACTGCTGACACGTCTTTTTGATAATCGGTAAATTGAACAACATGTCCCATACGGCGATCATCCGCCATCCGGTCGGCAAGTCCCTGACCACGCCAGTCGATCGCAACAGTGGCATAGTTTGCCGCCAAAAATTCGCGGGCCGCATCGCCGTATTTTTCAACGTATTCGGTGCGGCCCGGAAACATTAGCACCGTGCCTTTGACGGCGTCGCCAGTCCAATGGGCAACACGCAGTTTCAGCCCATCAGAGGTGGTAACCCAATGGGCCGCACCACCCGCAGGACCGTAGGCGACATCGTCATAGAACGGTGCAATTTCCATGACTTACAGGACGCCAGCCAGTTTCATCGCCATGCCCATATCACCATCAACGGTCAGTTTTCCGGTCATGAAAGCAGTCGTTGGGTTCTGTTCACCGTCGAGGATTTCTTTGAACGTTTCGGTCGACGCTGACAGCGTCACATCGGCGTCGTCGTCGCCTGCACGGGCGCCGTCGCTGTCGATGATAATCGACCCTTCGCCCTCGATGACGAACTTGGCTGTGCCAGCGTCAAAACCGCCATCTAGTTTCGTATTCAGCTGGGCCACGGCCTCGTTCACAACATTGCTCATCGCATTATCCTTTTTGAATCTCTTATGCCTCTGGCGAAAGCCGCCTGACACGTTACATTAAGACTATGACCACGCTGACACATCTTCTCAAACGTATCGTTACGGCATTTTTCGTGACGTTTACGTTAACGACGCCAAGTTTCGCGCAAGAGACCGTTTTAGACGGACTTTTTCAAGAGCTGAAGGAGGCGGACGAGGACAATCATATGCGCGTGGCGGATCGCATGATTGCCCGATTCGAACAAAGCGGGTCCGCTGCGATGGATCTACTGCTGCGTCGGGGTGGTGATGCGCTTGAAGATGGCGATGACCGCGCTGCGATTGAACACCTAACAGCACTTGTCGACCATGCCCCCGAATTTGCCGAAGCTTATCATTTGCGCGCGACTGCATACTTTCGCACGGGTCTGATCGGCCCTGCATTGGACGATTTGCGGCAAACGCTGGTTTTGAACCCGCGTCAATTCAGGGCGATGTTTGGTGTGGGCATTCTGATGGAAGAACTCGGTCGCCGATCTGACGCGATTGCCGCATATCAAGCTGTGCTTGAAATCTATCCGCTTGAACCAGAAGCAACCGATGCGCTGGCGCGTCTTGCCTTAGAAATTGAGGGCCAAGCGATCTAATCGCGCGGTCCCTGCCGGGGAAATTATCATGCAAAATTCCCGGATTACGGCCGTTCTCGGCCCAACGAATACCGGCAAAACCCATTACGCGATCCAGCAGATGTTGTCGCATCGCACGGGCGTCATAGGCCTGCCTTTACGGCTGCTCGCGCGTGAAGTGTACGACCGGATTGTGGCCGTCAAAGGGCCGAGCGTTGTAGCATTAGTCACGGGCGAGGAACGGATCGTGCCGCCGCGCACGCAATATTGGGTCTGCACCGTCGAGGCGATGCCCGAGGGCATGGGCTGCGATTTTCTCGCGATTGACGAAATTCAACTGTGCGGTGATGCAGAGCGCGGACATGTCTTTACCGACCGGTTGCTCCATGCGCGGGGCCTACGCGAGACGCTGTTTTTAGGCGCGGAAACCATGCGCTCTGCTATCGCCGCGATGGTGCCAGGGGTGCAGTTTATGTACCGCGAGCGAATGTCGCAGCTGACCTACTCAGGTTCGAAAAAGCTAAGTCGGATGCCTGCAAGAGCCGCAATTGTCGGCTTTTCGGTTGAAAATGTATATGCGATTGCCGAACTGCTGCGCCGGACCAAAGGTGGCGCTGCTGTGGTTATGGGCGCACTTTCCCCGCGGACCCGTAACGCGCAGGTCGAAATGTACCAGAACGGCGATGTCGATTATCTGGTGGCGACAGACGCTATCGGGATGGGATTGAACCTCGATATTAACCACGTGGCCTTTTCGGCGCTGGCGAAATTCGACGGCCAAAAGATGCGCTATCTTTATCCCGAAGAACTCGCGCAGATCGCGGGACGCGCTGGACGGCATACTGCGAATGGCACGTTTGGGGTGACGGGTGAGGCGCATGAATTGGATGACGGCGTGGCTGAGGCCATCATGTCACATCAATTCCAGCCTGTGAAAAAGCTGCAATGGCGCAGCAGTGCGCTGCAATTCGGGTCTGTGAAACGGTTAATTCAGACTTTGGAAACCAGAACTGACGATCAATGGCTGACGCGCGTGCGCGAAAGTGATGATTTGGCCGCACTTAAGGCGCTTGGCGATGATCCGCTGATTGCGGCGCGTGCCAAAGATGGACCGTCTGTGCGCCTATTGTGGGACGTGTGCCGCATCCCTGACTTTCGGGGCATCAGTCGCGGGGAACATGCGGCACTTTTAACCCGTATTTACAGCGATTTACACCAGTCCGGGCATGTTGACGAAAGCTGGCTGGCGTTGCAGATTGCGCGGATTGACCGTCATGATGGTGACATAGATACGTTGTCTAAGCGCCTCGCGTTCATTCGCACATGGACCTACGTTGCCCAACGCAAAGGGTGGGTGCGTGACGAAACACATTGGCGTGAGGTGACTCGCGCTGTAGAAGACCGATTATCAGATGCGCTCCATGGGGCGCTGACACAAAGATTTGTCGACCGGCGCACCAGCATTTTGCTGCGGCGGTTGAAGCAGAAGGAGAGCCTTGTGGCCGAGGTTAATGAAAACGGTGAAGTAACAGTAGAAGGCGAATTTGTGGGGAAACTGGAAGGATTCCGGTTCCGCATGGATAAGGCTGGCAGTCCCGACGAGGCGAAAACGCTGCGTCAGGCAAGTGTGGCGGCCTTGGTCCCGCACTTTAGTTTGCGGGCCGATAAATTCTACAACGCCCCTGACACAGAGATTGATTTTACAGAGCAGGGCGGCCTGATGTGGGGCGATCAAGCTGTAGGTAAACTGGTGGCAGGGTCCGACATCCTGAAACCTGGCGTTGCTGTTTTTGTTGACGATGAGGCAGGGCAGGACGTGGCCGCTAAGGTTGAACGCCGCTTGCAGCATTTCATCGACCGCAAGATCGCCGCAGCGTTTGAACCGCTGTTGGGTCTCAAAAACGACGAGACGTTGGAAGGCATCGCCAAAGGCTTTGCATTCCGTCTGGCCGAAGGGTTCGGCATTGTGCCGCGCGGTGAAGTTGCCGCAGAAGTCAAAGATCTGGATCAGGACGCCCGTGGCGCGCTGCGCAAGCACGGTATTCGTTTTGGTCAATTCACGATCTTCATGCCGTTGTTGCTGAAACCTGCGCCGACACGTCTGCGCTTGGTGCTTTGGTCGCTGGCAAAAGACTTGGCCGAATTCCCAGAATCACCTCCACCGGGTTTGGTCACTGTGCCGTCCGACAAGGCCGCTGTGCCGGGCTATTACGCGATGGCCGGCTACCGCGCTGCGGGCGAGCGGGCGATTCGCATTGATATGCTCGAACGGCTTGCTGACATGCTGCGCGATCAAGACAGTCGTGGTGGCTTTGAAGGCACCGCAGATATGCTGTCGATCACGGGCATGACGCTAGAGCAGTTCGCAGATTTGATGACGGGTCTCGGCTACAAAGCTGAAAAAGGCGAACGTGCAAAAGTGAAGGCGACAAAGCCTGTGACCGATGCACCAAAGGCTGAAGACGCAGAAGCCGAAGCGGCACCAGTTGTTGAAGAAACACCTGCTGAAGGCACGGTTGAAACACCAGAAGCCGCACCTGAGATGGAGGCGTTCTACACCTTCACTTGGGGTGGTCGTGCCAACAACGCACGCCAAGGTGGCCGTCCGCAGCAAGGCCGCGACGAAAAGCCACGCAGCAACGACAAACCGCGCGGCAAAGGCAAGCCACGCGGCAAGCCGGGCGCTGGGCGTGACAGCAACAAGCCACAAAGTTTCCAAGCAAAACCGCGTAAAGAAAAGGCGATTGATCCCGATAATCCCTTCGCGGCATTGGCAGCTCTCAAGAACAAGTGATCGATCAAGTTAAGGATACCATCCGGCTTGATAAATGGCTTTGGCAAGCGCGGTTTTTCAAATCGCGCTCGCTTGCTGCCGGGGTTGTCAGTGCGGGCAAGGTCCGCGTTGATGGCACACCCGTCAGTAAACCCGCCCGCAGCGTAGGGCCCGGTAACACACTGACATTTGTGAAAGAAACCGACACAAAGGTGGTGCGGATCGTCGCTTGTGGCACCCGCCGTGGCCCCGCCCCAGAGGCGCAGGCATTGTACGAAGACCTGTCACCCGAACCCGTCAAGAACATACATTCCCCGAACCCTAGCTTTGACGGGAAAGGTAGACCGACGAAGCGCGATCGCCGGAACATGAAAGCTCAACGCGACATGAAACGGTCTTTCGACCTTGATTGACTGCACGCTCTGTCCTAGGTGGGGCAAGAGATAAACGGATGACCCTGCTATGACCTATATCGTCAACGACAATTGCATCGCCTGTAAATACACCGACTGCGTCGAAGTCTGTCCTGTGGACTGCTTCTACGAAGGCGAAAATATGCTCGTGATCCACCCGGACGAATGCATCGACTGTGGCGTGTGCGAACCAGAATGCCCCGCAGACGCGATCCGTCCGGACACAGAGCCTGACATGGAAAAGTGGGTTGAATTCAACCGCAAGTATTCCGAAATGTGGCCGGTCATCATCACGAAAAAAGACCAGCTTCCGAATGCGGAAGAAATGGACGGCAAAGAGGGCAAGATGGACCTGTTCTCGGAAGCCCCAGGCGAGGGCGGCTAAGCCGATTTCGCGACCTATTTACCTTACCAAACGCCCCGCTTTTATCGGGGCGTTTTTTGTGATATACACATCCACAATGAACGCTACGATCTGACACCTTTAAACGCGAATTATCCCCCGACGGCACCCAAGGGTTCCGCCGGTTTTTTGCCGTTTTCGTCAGAATAACCGCCATGAAAGGACTATCATGAGCAAGAAGAAACTGGACTTCAGCCCGAACGAATTTGTTGTTTATCCGGCCCACGGTGTTGGCAAAATCATCGCCGTTGAGAAAGAAGAGGTCGCTGGTTTCGATCTCGAGATGTTTGTCATCGTGTTCGAAAAGGACAAGATGAAGCTGCGTGTTCCAACGAACAAAGCAATTGATGTCGGCATGCGCGCGCTTGCGACACCTGACGTTGTATCCCACGCCATGAAGACATTGCGCGGCAAAGCTAAAGTGAAAAAAGCCATGTGGTCCCGCCGTGCGCAGGAATATGAGCAAAAGATTAACTCTGGCGATTTGATCGCAATCGCAGAAGTTGTGCGCGACTTGCACCGCCAAGACGACCAGCGCGAGCAAAGCTATTCAGAGCGTCAGCTGTATGAAGCAGCCTTGGAACGCCTGAGCCGCGAAATCGCTGTCGTCGCAGGCAGCGAAGAATCAGCAGCTGTTGAAGAGGTCACATCCGTACTGGTTGGCCGCGCAGCCTAAGTCGGATTACCTTTCTAAGGAAAAGGGCGATGCTTTGGCGTCGCCCTTTTTTGTGATGTCGGATTGGGGGCCAGCCCCCAAGCCCCCGGGATTTGAAGAAAGTCCAAGAAGCCTAAAGGGCACGCCATCCGATGTCCGTCCGGTAAAAGCCGCCGGGCCAGTCGATTTTTTTGGTCATCTCGTAGGCTTTGGCGTGGGCCTCTTTGAGGGTGTCAGCGCGGGCCGTTACAGCAAGGACGCGACCGCCGGTTGCCGTGATTTTACCGTCTTTTTCGGTTGTGCCAGCGTGGAACGTCATATGTTGGCTGTCCTCGGTCAGGCCGTCTAGCCCGCTGATGACGCTGCCTTTTTCGTATGATCCAGGGTAGCCGTTTGCCGCCATGACAACCGTTAACGCATGATCATCCGCCCAGATCGCGTTGATGTCCGCGAGGCGGTGTTCGGCGCAGGCTTGCAGCAGGTCAAGGATTTGACCGCCGAGCCGCATCATCAGGCATTGGCATTCTGGATCGCCAAAGCGCACGTTGTATTCCACGAGGCGCGGTTGGCCGTCTTTGATCATTAGGCCGACAAAAAGCACACCTTCAAACGGTGTGCCGCGTTTCGCCATTTCGTCCATTGTTGGCTTGATGATCTCGTCGAGCGCCTTTTGCGTCACGGCGTCGGTCATCACGGGGGCAGGGGAATAAGCACCCATGCCGCCAGTGTTCGGTCCTGTGTCGCCTTCGCCGACCCGTTTGTGGTCTTGGGCGGTGCCGACGGGCAAGATCGAGGTGCCGTCGCAAAGCACGAAGAACGACGCTTCTTCGCCGTCCATGAATTCTTCGATCACGACTTCTGCGCCTGCGTTGTCGTCGAACATATCAAGGATCGCGGCTTCGGCTTCGGGCAATGTCATGGCGACTGTGACGCCTTTGCCTGCTGCGAGACCATCCGCCTTAACCACAATCGGTGCGCCTTGTTCGCGCACATAGTCGAGGGCCGCATCGCCATCGGTGAAATGCGCATAACCTGCGGTTGGGGCGTTCGCCGCGTCGCAAATCTCTTTGGTGAACGCTTTGGATGCTTCGAGTTTTGCCGCTGCTTGCGATGGACCGAACACTAGAAACCCCGCGTCGCGCAGGCGATCAGCGACGCCCACGGCAAGCGGCGCTTCGGGGCCGATGATCACAAAATCAACTGCGTGATCAGCAGCAAATCCCGCCACCGCGTCGCCGTCCATGATTTCAATCGCCGCACATTCGCACATCTGCGCGATACCCGCGTTACCAGGGGCCACGATCAGCCGATCACATTTTGGGTTCTGTTGAATGGCCCATGCAAGCGCGTGTTCGCGCCCACCGCTGCCCAAAATCAAAATATTCATCACGTGTCCCCGTTGGCCTTTGTTGATGGGCGTTCTAAAGTCCGCAAGAGAATGCAGCAAGGGCGGATCACATGGACTTATTCGACGATGAAAGCCCGCAAGACGGTGCGGGCAACAATGCGCCCGAATTTACGGTATCTGAAATATCGGGTGCGGTGAAGAAAACCATCGAAGGCGGGTTTTCGCATGTGCGTGTGCGGGGCGAAGTCGGACGTGTGTCGCGGCCTCGATCTGGGCACCTGTATCTGGATTTGAAAGACGATAAATCCGTTTTGGCTGGCATCATCTGGAAAGGCCGCGCTGTGGCATTGGCGCAGCAACCCGAAGAGGGGATGGAGGTCATTGCGACAGGCAAGTTAACCACGTTCCCCGGTCAGTCAAAGTACCAGATGGTGATTGAAGACATTGCACCTGCGGGTGCCGGTGCATTGATGGCGATGTTGGAAAAGCGCAAGAAGGCGCTTGCGGCAGAAGGGCTGTTTGCACCGGAGCGTAAGAAAAAACTACCCTATCTGCCCGAGGTGATTGGCGTCGTAACCTCCCCATCTGGCGCGGTTATTCGCGATATCTTGCACCGCTTGCGGGATCGGTTCCCGCGCAAGGTGCTGGTTTGGCCCGTTGCGGTCCAAGGTCAGAAAAGTGCAAATGAAGTCGCCGCCGCGATCAACGGTTTCAACGCTATGACGCCCGGTGGGGCGCTGCCAAGGCCCGATCTATTGATCGTTGCGCGGGGTGGTGGATCGATTGAGGATCTGTGGGGCTTTAACGAAGAAGTTGTCGCGCGTGCCGCTGCCGCATCTGACATTCCGCTGATCTCTGCAGTGGGACATGAGACCGATACCACGCTGATCGATTTTGTGTCCGATATGCGGGCACCGACGCCCACGGCTGCGGCTGAATTAGCGGTGCCTGTGCGGCTAGATTTGCTCGCGTGGACCGATCAGCAGGGCGCACGTCTATCGCGAGCGCTGTCCACGGGTATCACGCAACGCCAGCAACGGGTGCGCGATTTGGGGCGTGCTTTGCCGAAAGTAGAAACTTTGGTCGAAGGCCCGCGTCAACGCTTGGATTATCTCGGCGAACGTCTGCCCGGCGCATTAAATGCGGCTGCGGCGAAGAAACGAGTCGCCCTATCGGATGTCAGCGGTGCTTTGCGCCCTGCAACTTTGGCGCGTGCGGTGGCCTCTGATCGGCGACGGTTGAACGACCTAGCGGGGCGGCTTGGTCCTGCGTTGCAGCGCGGACTTACGCAGCAATCTCAGGCATTTGGACAAGTCGCAAAGGGTCTGCAACCGCGCTTGGTCCAAGGTGATGTGACACGCAAATCCGAGCAATTGATCAACTTGCTGCGTCGCCTGTCGGATCGTGCAAGTCGTCAGCAATCTGAACGAAAATCCAGATTGGGTGCAATCGACCGTTTGCACGAAACGTTGGGATATAGGGAAACGCTCAAACGCGGCTATGCTGTTGTTCGCGGCGACGGGGCCGTCGTGACAGACACTCAAGCAGCCCAAAACGCACGTGAAATTGAGGTCGAATTCGCAGATGGTCGCGTGAAATTGAAAGGCGATGCGCAAGGCGCGTTGTTCTAAAATACTGTGACGTGGCTGTGCCCTTTTCAAATTGGGGGCGCTGGGCTATCTGACACCTAACAAAGCGGGAAGCCTGATGACCTTGAATTTTGAACAACCGGGACCGATTGAAAAAGATTGGTCCGACGCGATTTCTCCGATTGAGGACATCATTGATGACGCCCGCAACGGTAAGATGTTTGTCCTCGTCGATCATGAAGATCGCGAAAACGAAGGCGATCTGGTGATTCCAGCGCAAATGGCGACGCCGGATGCGGTGAACTTTATGGCGACGCATGGCCGTGGCCTGATCTGTTTGACGCTGACGAGCGACCGCTTGGACGCGCTTGATCTGCCGCTGATGGCCGCACAGAATTCGTCGCGCCACGAAACTGCGTTCACCGTGTCGATTGAAGCCCGCGAGGGCGTGACGACCGGCATTTCCGCCGCTGACCGCGCCCACACCGTGGCCGTCGCGATTGACGCGAGCAAAGGTGCTGCCGATATCGCCACGCCGGGCCACGTGTTCCCGCTACGTGCGCGTGATGGTGGCGTTTTGGTCCGTGCGGGTCATACCGAGGCCGCTGTCGATATTGCACGGCTTGCAGGGCTGAACCCGTCAGGCGTGATTTGTGAGATCATGAAAGACGACGGCGAAATGGCGCGTCTGCCTGATCTGGTCGCTTTTGCACAGCTACATGGGCTGAAAATCGGGACAATTTCGGACTTGATCGCTTATCGCCGCCGCCACGATAACCTTGTGCGGGTGCGGTCCGAAGAAGTGATTACCTCCGAGTTCGGCGGCGATTGGGACATGAAAGTTTATTCCGATCAGACCCACGGTGACGAGCATATCGTTCTGACCAAAGGGGATCTTTCGGGTGATGCGCCAGTGTTGGTGCGGATGCACGCGATGGACCCTATGTTGGACGTCATCGGGACTGGCCCTAAAGGCCGCGCCGCTGAATTTAACCATGCCATGTCCGCTGTTGCCACTGAAGGACGCGGTGTGGTTGTGTTGCTACGTGACACCGCGATGAAGCTCGAAGTCGCCGACGAAGTGTCGCCCAAAACATTGCGCCAGTACGGGTTGGGGGCGCAAATCCTTAGCTCGCTCGGGTTGAATAAAATTGAATTGCTGACCAATTCGCCGACGCCAAAAATCGTTGGACTAGAGGCTTACGGCCTTGAAATTGTTGGCACACGTAAAATTTCGGAGCTTGGTTAATGGCCGGTCCATCACACTACATCATGCCGCTACCGGAATTCGATAAACCGGTGAAACTGCTGATCGTCGCGTCGCCTTATTATAAGGACTTGTCTGACCACCAGATCGCAGGTGCGAAGGCCGAGATCGAAAAAGCAGGGGCTACGTGGGACATCGTAAACGTGCCCGGTGCATTGGAAATTCCAACCGCGATTAGCATTGCTGAACGGATGAGTAACTTTGACGGATACGTGGCGCTTGGCTGTGTGATCCGTGGCGAGACGACGCATTACGACACCGTTTGCAACGATAGCTCGCGGGCGATCCAATTGTTGGGTCTGCAAGGCGTGTGCATCGGCAACGGTATCCTGACGGTTGAAAATTACGAGCAGGCGCAAGTGCGCGCTGACCCTGCTGATCAAAACAAAGGCGGCGGTGCGGCGCACGCGGCCTTGCACCTGATCGCACTCAGCCGTAAGTGGGGCCGTCCTGATAAGGGTATCGGGTTCACCAGCGACATACTTCTCGCGCAGCAAGGCAAAACCACGGCATGACCATTTCGAACAATCAACGGCGCAAGATGAAATCCGCAGCACGGCTTTATGCGGTGCAGGCATTGTTCCAGATGGAAGCATCGGGTCAGACTGTAGATCAGGTGATTGGCGAATTCAAAAACCACCGTTTTGGCGAGGTTTTCGGCGACGATGAAATGCAAGAAGGCGATGTGGATACATTTCACGCGCTGATGGAGTATGCCGTTGATAACCAAGCGGCAATTGACCAAATGACCGACCGTGCGTTGGTCGCCAAATGGCCGATTGGGCGGATTGACCCGACATTGCGGGCGTTGTTTCGGGCGGCTGGTGCTGAATTGAACTTGAAAGACACGCCGCCAAAGGTTGTGATCGTCGAGTTCGTGCAAGTCGCCGAAGCCTTTGCACCAGAAAGCAAAGAAGCAAAATTCGTAAACGCGGTGCTGGACCACATGGCACGCGAAGCGCGGCCAGAACTTTTCTAAGTTCGGCCAGACGTAGTTTCCAATGTCCTGAAAATTTCTGCGTGGATTAACCTTGCCCTCATCTTTGTTCGCTAAACACAGGCAACAATGTGAGACGAGGAAAATCCATGCTCAAAGCTATCGTTGCCCTATTTCTAACGATCATCGCAGGCCCTACCTTTGCGGACGGGGTGTCATCAGGCGCGTTGTCTGAGCCCACCGTTGTCCCGATCATTCGCGTGCCTGCACCCGCGCTACAGGCTCCGTTGGTGGCCCCGATGCGGATCACCCAGACCCAACGCGGGCAGGGGTATTGTCACAACAGTCAGAACTCCGGACCCACGGAAAGCCTTTATGGCTACGAGGTTAAACTGGCTTGCGACCATATCCTAGTCGGTGCTGGCATTCTTGGGGTGATGTTCATGCTCGGCGCGTCGTCTTCGACGAATTAGCGCGGGGCAAAGGTGGCGAGAACCGCAGCAACCGTAGGGGGTTTATTCCCGAGGACCTGTATGTACAGGTGGGCGCCAGATAACTGAACCAGGGCTCAGACAGAGCCAGCTCCCTCGGATTTGCTTAAGGCCACTGGAATGTAACCGCCCAAAACACGAGAAGAGCAGAAGCTCGCCACTGCTTGAGATAGGGCGCACAGCCGGTCACGACAAGGGGGCGCTGCGCGAAACAGGAAAGAAATCGTCGATGTACGACGGGGACGTGTATTGGCGACCGCGGTGTTAACGCTGCTCGATACATAGAAAACCAAAAAGGCGGCAGCACCTGCTACCGCCTTTAAGCTCGGATCGATCGTCCAAAGATCCGAGCTTTCCTTGGACAGGATTAGTTGAAGTTGTACACGACGGAAACGCCGAGTGTGTTCTTCGCATCGCTGAAATCTTCGTCGATTGCATCGTCGAATGCTGTTGCGAGGCTTGTACGCAGAACCAGTTCGTTGTTTAGAGCAACGTTCAATGCCAATTCGTTGGACACTGTTGTTGAGAACTCAGAGTAGATCACGTCTGTGTCGTTTGTGATGTAGCTCGTGTCTGTCAGGCTACGGAAGTAGTTAGAGGAAACGGCCGCAGCTGCTTCTTCAACACGGTCTTGACCAACAACGTCAGCAATACGGTAGCCTGGGCCAACTTGAATGGACCACTGGGATGCGTTGCTGTTCAGGATACGGTAACCAACACCAGCACCAACGAAGATGTCTTGTGTTGTTTCGCCATCTGTTTCAGCCAAACGGTCGAATGCGAGATCAGCTTTGGCGAAACCAAAGAATGCATCGCTAAAGTTACGACGGTAGTCAACGCCAGCCAACAGTTGGTTTTCTGTTTCTGTGCCGTCGTCTTCGCCGTAGATGAAGCTAGCAGTCGCATCGATGCCGTTCACGCCGTCGAATGTGCCGTAACGCAAGCCAATGCCCAGATCAGAAGATGTTACGCCATCTTCGGATGTGGATGTGCCGCGCAATGAGAGCGAGCCATATGCGCCAACTTCACGGCCTTCGGTGCCGAATGTGAAGGTTTCACGCTCAGCTGCGTCTTCGATTGCTTCGTCAAGATCGTCCAACGCGTCGGATGTGCGGTCTTGGTTATTGAAAGCGGAAGTTTGTGCAAAACCTGCGTTAGCGATCAATGCAGCGGCGGCAGCCACAATAAAGATATTCGTTTTCATGGGGATTAATCCTTTCCCAATAGAATGAACCGTCCTGTCCTAGGTACGGGTGCATCTCTGCTGAGAGAGGGGATATTGAACTATGAAGTATTTGTGAAATTCAAAATAATTGAGGTTAAGCTGATTTTTGCTCACCTATAGGCGGATGATGTCCACCTCGCTTTTTTCCCCTAGAATGTCAGTGGTTGCATCACCGTTAAGTAATGCAAGTTGACCCAGCACAGCATCACCATCTGCTTCGGCGTGGGAAGAAACCAGCTTTAGTTTCGCCAGCGCCATATCGCGCACCTCTGCATCCATGTCATTACGCCAAACCGCCCAGACTGGATAGGGGAAGCGTGGGGCGTCGGCGACAAGATGCAAATGCCCGCTATCAAGGTACTTTTTCACATAGCGAGCAGGCAAATATGCGGCGGATTTACGGTTAATTACGTATTCTGCGACCATCGCACCCAATGAAAACGTCAAACCCGGATTTGTCAGATCTGGCAGTGCAATCGCATGGGCCCCGACAAATTCCGGGCCCCAGTCAACGAACACATAACGCCCCTTCAGGTCGCACGAGGTCGCGTTTTTCCACGACGCAATAAGCACTAATTCTTCCTCTAGCACCATGTCCGCCGTTAATCCGGGACGGAGATGGGGTGTGTAAAGAAGACACACTTGTGTGATTCCCTCGATCAAAAAGCGCGTAAGTCGGTCCGGCATCCCCAATTCGGCTCGAATATTCAGGTCCGGCATCGCGGTCTGCATCTGATCAATCCAGCGAAACCCCAAGCGCGGCCAAAGCGAATATTGTGCTCCGACCGAAATACTGCGGCTAAAACCTTCGGGAATGGCGACTTGTTGGCGGGCTTCTTCCCAAACACGAATCATCGCAAGGGCATACCGTTCAAATTCGCGCCCCGCTGGCGTTAATTCCGCACCAGATTTTGAGCGGGTGAACATAGGTTTGCCGAGCGAATCTTCCAAACGTTGAATACGCAAGGATACCGCCGATTGCGTGACATATAGACGGTCAGACGCCGAGACGAATGATCCGGTGGCCGCGACTTCGAGAAATGTTTTGAGCAGGGTGATATCCATATGCGGACCATGAGCAAAAGTCATGTCTGAGGCAAATATTATTTGTCACGCTCAGCTTAAGCGCGAGTAGGGGTAGCGCGCTCTTGCGGGCCTTGATCTTTGTTCACCTAATGTTCATCTTTGGGTGATGTATGATGAGACAACACCTCCGCCGATGATGCCCGGGCAACTGCTGGCCCGCGGCGTGTGCAGGCATCTGCGCAGTCATGATTTTGTCAGTGTGGAAGAGCTGGTGCCAACCCGTGGTTTGCGGGTGGATGTCATGGCTTTGGGCCCGAAAGGTGAAATATGGATTATCGAATGCAAATCATCTCGGGCAGATTTTCTATCGGATCAAAAGTGGGAAGGGTACTTGCCGTGGTGCGACCGGTTCTTCTGGGCGGTCGACATCGACTTTCCGTCAGAATTGCTGCCCGATGACAGCGGTTTGATTATCGCGGACGCTTATGGCGCAGAAATCATTCGCACTGGCCCCGAATCTAGGCTGACAGCGCCGCGCCGCAAAGTCATGCTGCAAAAATTCGCACGCCATGCCGCGATCCGGGCGCAAGCTGCCCGCGATCCACGTCCCGGTTTGACCGGAACGTTACGCGGTTAGGTCGCTATTTTTTGCTGATCACACGTGCAGCCATTGCCGCTGCTTTGATCTCTTCGGCGATGTCATCGGCCTCTGAAGGGTCAAAATCCATAGGAATTTCAATGCCTGTGCCTTCGATGAACAAACGAACCATGCCCTGATCGGTCGGCCCGATTTGCAGATTTGCTTCGATATTGCTTTCGTCGTTGATACCCATTGGGGACCCTCCATTTGCGTTTTTCTGACGTAGCCTGATGAGATGCATTTTGGCAAGACTAGACCCCTTGCAATCGTCGCGGACCCGCGTTAAATCCCCCCCAGTGCCGCCTTAGCTCAGTTGGTTAGAGCGCCTGATTGTGGATCAGGAGGTCCCTGGTTCGAGACCAGGAGGTGGTACCATTCCCCCTACTTTTGACGGATAGCAGCGGCATTCAGGCGCTGTGCTACTGATTTTATTGGTAAAAATAGGGGTTCAGTTGGTTTGCGTGATCAGATTCGCACGACGATACGAAAAGCCGTCATCGCGACATCAGCTTTTCAACAGCATCAATAAAATGATTCTCAAACTGCAGCGATCAAAACCAATCGGTAGCTAAAAACTGCGAATCAAAGAAGCGCAGCAGGCGCATCTAAAGAGACCCTTAATTGATGAAAAACTGATTTTCTTAAGGGCATCTTTAGATGCAATCACTCTGCGTGAATGGTGGGCGACCCTGGAATCGAACCAGGCGTGAGTCGCCTCGAGGGAGTTACAGTCCCCTGCCACACCTTGCGGCCTGTCGCCCACTAGGCGGCTGATTACCTATGCCTCATCATGCCGTCAACCGCAAAACGCCACTCTTTTGCACCCCTTCACAGTTTGTTTGGAACGCGGTAGGCAGCGGGGTCTCAAAGCGTCAGGAAAACAGATGAAAAAGCCAAAGTGGGTCGTCGCAAAAGAACAAGCCAAAAGGGTGGCGGCGAATGAAACCGTTTGGCTTTTTGGCCTACATGCGGTGCGTGATGCGTTGGAAAACCCGAAACGCGAAAAATTGCGGCTCGTTGTGACGCGTAACGCGATGGACAAATTGGCCGAAGCGATTGCTGGCGCTGATATCGAGCCTGAAATCTCTGATCCACGCAAATTCGCGGCCCCCCTTGATCCGCAATCGGTTCACCAAGGTGCTGCGCTCGAAGTGAAGCCGTTGGATTGGGGTTCAATCGAAGAAATCGCCGTAGGTGATGGCCAAAATAACGCATCTTCGGGCCCACCGCGTATTGTTTTGCTCGACCGTGTCACCGACCCCCATAATGTGGGTGCGATTCTGCGGTCTGCCGAAGTCTTTGGTGCACGTGCCGTCGTGGCCATGAACCGTCATGCGGCCCCTGAAACGGGCGCTCTGGCCAAGACTGCCAGTGGTGCGCTGGAACGCCAGCCTTATGTGCGGGTACGCAATCTGGCGGACACGATGGTCGCGCTCAAGGACATGGGCTACCTCGTGCTCGGATTGGACGAGACGGCCGAGCAGACAATTGCGCAAGCTGTCGAAGGTAAACGTGACCGCGCAATCGCGCTCGTTATGGGCGCCGAAGGGCCGGGCTTGCGTGAAAAGACGCTAGAGACCTGCGACGCATTGGTCAAAATCGACTTTGCAGGTGGATTTGGGTCGCTTAACGTCTCAAATGCGGCAGCCGTCGCCCTATATGCATCTAAGGGATAAACATTCAGGGGCGGCGCGATGACGATCACAAAAGTTGCAACTTGCTGTTATTGCGGGACAAGAGCGGCGCTGGTTTTGCGCGGCAAGGACCGGCACGAGCTAAGTTGCAGCAGCTGTGGCGCGCCGCTTCATGCGTTGAAAATCCTACCGTCACAACCTGTCGCGGCGTCGCCCAAAAAGGCGGTGTCGCATCGGCCAAAGTCAAAGCACGTTGCGAAATACGAGCAAGGTAAACACCGCGTTAAACCGGGAAAGCGCCGTAAATCCAAAAGCCTAGGGCGCAAGATCTGGTCAGAGGTCTGGGACGTCGTCGAAGACATCTTTGACTGACGCCTACCGTTAAGGCGGTGTTCACATTTTCATGATCAACTCTTGCATAGGCGAATGTGACCCCCAGATTCGTTACAGAGACACGCACTTGGAACCTGCCTGTCTGTCTTCTGTCCCTCGTTCCAAACTTGCGCTCGGGTTTGACCTGAGCGCTTTTTTCTTGAGAAATCGCAGCGTAGGGTAGGGCATGACCTATCCAGACGATTTCTTACGCACAATCCTGCGCCGCACTAAGACCATCGCAATTGTGGGCATTTCGGCAAACGAAGTGCGACCCAGCTATTACGTCGCACGGTATCTGCGGCTGAAGGGCTATCGTGTGATTCCGGTCAATCCGGGGCTGGCAGGGCAGGAGTTATTCGGCGAAACGGTTTATGCGGATCTGAATAGCATTCCCGATACCGTTGATATGGTTGATATTTTCCGTAAACCCGACGCGGTTCCGGCAATCGTAGACGCTGCACTGGCGCGCTGGCCTGAATTACAGACAATCTGGATGCAGATTGGCGTGGAACATGCCGAGGCAGCCAAAATAGCCGAGGCACGTGGCGTCGATGTCATACAGAATCGGTGTCCGAAGGTCGAATATCAGCGGTTGTTCGGTGAATTGCGGATGGGCGGGTTCAACACTGGAATAATGTCTGCGAAATTATGAGGGGGCGCTGCCCCCTGACCCCCGGGATTTAGAAGAAGTCAAAGAAACAGGGGCGTTGTTAGCGTGATGCTTTTTCTGCGATGCCGGATTGTTTGGTGCGCGATGCAAGTTCGGATTCGATATCCGCGAGCGTCACGTCTCGGGCGGCGCACATCACGAGTAGGTGGTAGATCGCGTCGGCTGCTTCTGATGTGAGCTTTGCGCGGTCGCCTTTGACGGCCTCGATGATCGCCTCAATGGCCTCTTCACCGAATTTTTCAGCGCATTTTTCAGGGCCTTTCGCGAGCAGTTTTGCGGTCCAACTGCTGTCAGGATCGGCGGCTTTGCGGGCGGCGATGGTTGCGGCGAGGTCGTGGATGCTCATGCGGTTCTCATCGGGATGCCGGCGTGTTCCATGTGGGCCTTGGCCTCGCCGATGGAATAGGTGCCGAAGTGGAAGATCGAGGCGGCAAGCACGGCGGACGCACCGCCTTCGGTGACGCCTTCGACCAGATGATCCAGAGTGCCGACGCCGCCGGATGCGATGACAGGCACGTTGACCGCGTCGCTGACCGCGCGGGTCAGGGGCAGGTTAAAGCCTGATTTGGTGCCGTCGCGGTCCATTGAGGTGAGCAGGATTTCTCCGGCCCCTTTTTCGACCACGGTGCGGGCAAATTCGACGGCATCAATGCCAGTGGCGCGCCGACCACCGTGGGTGAAGATTTCCCAACGGCCCGGTGCGACGGTTTTAGCGTCGATGGCGACAACGATGCATTGGCTGCCGAATCGCAGGGCTGCTTCGGCCACAACGTCGGGGTTGGCTACGGCCGCGGAGTTAAAGCTGACCTTGTCGGCACCAGCAAGCAGCAGGTTACGCACATCGTGATGCGTACGCACACCGCCACCAATCGTGAGCGGCATAAAACATTGCTCGGCTGTGCGCGTCGCAAGATCGAACATCGTGCCGCGATTCTCTTCGGTGGCCATAATGTCCAGAAAGCAAAGCTCGTCCGCACCAGCCGCGTTATATGCAATCGCCGCATCCACGGGATCGCCCGCGTCGATGAGATCTACAAAATTCACGCCTTTGACGACACGCCCTTCGGCGACATCTAGGCAGGGGATGATCCGTGTTTTCAACATGCCGTGAGGTTTAGGCCGAAAACTAGCGCTTGGAAAGATGGTGTGTCATGTCTTGGGGGAACTAATGAGGAGAAAACGATGAAACGCATGATGACCGCCCTTGCGGCGACCGCGACATTCGCAGCGGCCCCACTTATGGCCGAAACAATCACACAGGCGTCACCGCATTCGGTGCCTGCGACGATGGACGCATTGCAGGCGGCTGTTGAAGGCGCAGGGGCTACGATATTCGCCCGTGTGGACCACGCAGCAGGGGCCGCATCTGTGGACATGGAACTGGCGGACGCCGAACTGCTGATCTTTGGCAACCCGATGCTGGGCACGCCAGCGATGCAGGCTGATATCCACGCAGGGCTGCAACTGCCGCTGCGGGTTCTCGTCTACGCAGGCGATGACGGCACGGTTGTTGCCTATGAGACTGTCGAGACGTTGTTTGGCGGGCTTGATGTCCCGTTGGACGCGGAATTTGCGCAGAAGATGACAGGGGCTTTGGCCGCATTAACGGGCAAGGCAGTGGCTGAATAATACGTTGATTGAGTTGTTTTGGCGAAATGAAGGGGCGGCGGTGTGGGAAACGCCGCCGTCTTTTCATGTGTTGAGCAGGTGCATCGCTTCTTGCAGGTCGATGGCCCCGTCATAAAGCGCGCGGCCTGAAATTGCGCCTGAGATCACGTTTGTGTCTTTCAGCGCTTTGAGATCGGCAAGTGATGATACGCCGCCGGATGCGATCACCGGAATATCGACGGCGCGGGCGAGGGCGGCGGTCGCGTCGATGTTCGGCCCTTTCATCGCACCATCGCGCAGGATGTCGGTGTAAATGATCGCGGCGATGCCTGCGTCCTCAAATGATTTGGCAAGGTCAGTCACCATCACATCGGTTTCTTCGGCCCAGCCGCGCGTGGCGACGCGCCCATTGCGGGCATCAAGGCCAACGGCGACTTGGTTCGGGAACGCTTTGGCAGCTTGGCGCACCAGATCGGGGTTTTCTACTGCCACAGTGCCAAGGATCACGCGGGTCAGACCGCGGTCAAGCCAGCGTTCGATGGTCGCCATGTCGCGGATACCGCCGCCAAGCTGCGTGGGCACTTTGCAGGCTTTCAAAATTGCCTCAACGGGGGCCGCATTCACCGGCTCACCCGCAAACGCCCCGTTCAGGTCAACCAAGTGCAGCCATTCGCAACCTGCCGCGACAAAGCTCAGCGCTTGCGCTGCCGGATCGTCGTTGAAAACTGTCGTCTGCTCCATGTCCCCATGCACAAGCCGCACGGCGTTTCCGTCTTTGAGGTCAATGGCTGGGTACAGGATCATGGCGCTACTCCGGTTGCTTGGCCGCTTTCTACATTGGGCGGCGTGGATTGCAATGCGCAGTGGACCCAACGTCAGTGTTGATTTGGAACGCGGCTGGCGCTCAAGCTGGAGCATCACTTACGGGAGGAAGATGAAATGAAGAAAATACTACTCGCAGCCGTGGCTGCAATGGCGATGGCAACCACCGCGACAGCCCAAGAGGCGGTTTACGGCGAATGGAAATCACAGCCGGGCGAGACGGGCGGGTATATCCATGTGCGCCTTGGGCCGTGCGGCGCGAATGTTTGTGGCGAGATCACAGAAGTCGTGGGCAACGACAACACGTCCATTGTTGGTCGTACGATCATCCAGAACATGGCCCCACAGGGTGGTGGCGCTTATTCCGGCGGCACGATCTGGGCACCTGACACGGACAAGACCTACAAGGCTGACATGACCATGAACGGGAATAGTTCGTTGGTTGTGCGCGGGTGCGTCGGGATCTGTACGGGTCTGACCAGCCGTTCGCAGACATGGTCGCGAATCCGCTAAACCTTAGCGAAGTTGCGCTTCAGCTGCGCAGCTTCGCACGCCACCGGGGCGTAATCCGGTTTCTACCAGAAGGTTCTGACGCTTGGCCTCGTAGTAATAGCCGCGTGCGTACCAGCTGACGGCTGTGGCCTCGTCACCGTCCGACAGCAACCAAGCCCCGCGCAAATAACGTCCAGCATAAAGCAAATTGGTTTCCGCATCGAGAAGGCTATCCGGCGTGCCGCGATGCCCCATGGTCCGTGCAGTCTGCGGCAAAACCTGCATCAAGCCCCAGTAAGGACCGTTGCGCGCACCAGCCCGATAATCGCTCTCGCGTTGGATCACGCGGTGCAGCAGGCTTTCTGGAATGGCGTGACAGGCCGCATATTTCCGCACCAACTGCCGCATGTGCCGCGTTTCACCCGGATGCAGCCCGATATCTGTGCGCGTACCTTGCGATTCGGCGGCGACCTCGGGGGACCGGATCGGAACCCACCCGCAACTGGCGACAGAAAAAGCGAGTGCGAGGCAGATCAGGCGGTTCAACATGGGACGCTTTCCATTGGAATTTGCGGAAAGCTACCCCATTCACATGGGCTGCGGTAGTCTGCGAAATCGCGCAGGCGGTAGGCCGCCGCTACGGTGTCCAGCCTAGGAAGTTCGCAATCATCCGCAGGCCTGCGGCTTGGCTTTTCTCGGGGTGGAATTGCATCCCGATGATATTGTCGCGCCCGATGATGGCGGTGATATCGCCCGCGTAATCGACATGGGCCAGACGCTCAGCCGGATTGGTCACGGTCATCGCATAAGAATGCACGAAATAAGCGTGTTCGCCGGTTTCAATGCCAGCAAACACCGGATGCGGGTTGTCGATCACCAGATCATTCCAGCCCATATGCGGGATTTTCAGTTTTGGGTCAGCAGGTGTGATCTTGCGAATGTCACCCGCGATCCAGCCGAAACCAGCGGTGGGCTCGTATTCGTGCCCCGTGGTCGCCAGCATCTGCATACCGACGCAAATCCCCATGAACGGCACGGCGCGGGTCATGACGGCCTCGGTGATGGCCTCGCCAAGGCCCGTGCGGCTAAGCAATTCGGTGCGGCAATGCGGGAACGCACCGTCACCGGGCAGCACGATGCGGTCAGCTTTGGCCACGACGTCGGGATCAGCGGTCACATGTATCGCGCCGCTGCCGACTTCGGTTGCCATGCGCTCGAATGCTTTTTGGGCAGAGTGCAAATTGCCGCTGTCATAGTCGATTAAGACGGTCGTCATATCATTTCACCTTCGCGATTACGCTTACAGCGCGCCTTTGGTCGATGGAATCGCATCCGACTTGCGCGGATCGGTTTCCAACGCGTCACGCAACGCACGGGCGACAGCCTTGAACGCAGCTTCTGCGATGTGGTGCGCGTTAAAGCCGTGCAGTTTGTCGATGTGCAGCGTGATGCCGCCGTGGGTGCTGATCGCTTGGAAAAACTCGCGGACGAGTTCGGTGTCAAACGTGCCGATTTTGCCGAAAGGCAGATCAAGATTGCAAATCAGGTAAGGTCGCGCGGACAGGTCCAACGCACAACGCACCTGCGCGTCATCCATCGCAAGGTGGCACGAACCATAACGGACGATCCCCTTTTTGTCGCCCATGGCTTGGGTCAAGGCTTGGCCAATCGCGATTCCCACATCTTCGACGGTGTGGTGGTCGTCGATGTGCAAATCACCCGATGCCCGCACAGTCATATCAATCAACGCATGGCGCGACAGCTGGTCCAGCATGTGGTCGAAGAAACCGACGCCAGTTTGATTGTCATAAATCCCAGTCCCATCAAGGTTCAGGGTGACAGTGATGTCCGTTTCAGCCGTTTTGCGCGTGATTGTAGCAGTCCGCATGGGAACCTCCGTAGGCATTGCATGGACGCTTATAGGGACGTGCGGGGCAGGGGCCAAGGTGGTCGGCGACGATTGTGCGCGGATGTGGCGAACAGGCTGTACCCGAAAACGACGAAAGGCCGCCCGAAGGCGACCCTGTCGTAACGAATTGAATTCGTTAGACTAACTGGAGCGGGCGAAGAGATTCGAACTCTCGACCCTAACCTTGGCAAGGTTATGCTCTACCCCTGAGCTACGCCCGCATCCCGTTAGTAAGGGGGGATTTAGAGTGAGTTGATGATGGCCGCAAGACCAAAATTGCAGGTTTTTGAATTTTTTTACATTTAAGGATCGGACCGCCGTTTTAGACGTGGGTTCGATCCGTATGTGTGAATTGGATCAGGTCCCAACGGTTACCAAATGGGTCTTGGAATACGACCACCGTGCCATAAGGCTCGTCGCGTGGGGCATGTTCAAAAAACACGCCCTTGGCGGCCATATCCGCGTAATCGCGTGCAAAATCATCGGTTTCCAAAAACAGCCAAACGCGGCCACCGCCTTGGTTTCCGATAGCCTCGCGTTGCGCACCGACAGCACGCGCGAGTAGAAACTCGGTCCCGCTGCCGGCATGGCCAACCCGCACCCAGCGTTTTTCGGCGCTGATCGGTTCGTCCTGCAGTAGGTCAAACCCAAGCGTATCCACAAAAAATGCAATGCCTGCGTCGTACTCAGGGACAAGAATTGCAACGAGGGCCAGACGTTTGCTCATAGGATGCTGTGCACAATCAGACCCATCGCGCCAACGGCCTGCATGATCAAAGTCAAAATCATGCCCCAGAACCGGAATTTAAAGATCATCGGATGTACCCAGAACGCAATCGCATGCAGCAAACGCCCGACGAGCAACATCAGCCCAAGCACATGAACCGCGCTAGCAGGCGCGCCTTGCAACTCGACACAGGCCAGAATGATCAGACCAATTGGGGTGTATTCGGCAAAGTTGGCTTGCCCACGCACGCGCTGGCGCATGTCTTTGCTATCTGCATCGCCCAGCGACACGCTATTAGCGCGACGAAAAGCGATAACGCGGAACGATAGCGCCAGAAAAACGAGCGCCAGTAGGCCGACATAAAGAGAGGTGATGGGAAGCATGGTGTGTATCCTGTGATATGAAACCTCAGGCTACAGACGGAATGGCGGCACCGCTAGGGCTATCGCTACAACAGTCAGGGTGGGCAAGGGCGGCGAGACTGATCCCGCCGCCCGATTGCGTTAGGACAATTCGATCAGCAAGTCTTTGGCGTCGATTTGCGCACCGATGCCGACATGCACCGCCTTGATCGTGGCGTCGCGGTCGGCGTGGATGCCGGTTTCCATTTTCATCGCCTCGATGGTCAGCAGCAGATCGCCCGCTTTGACCCTTTGACCGACAGACATGGCAACCGAGGCCACAACACCCGGCATTGGCGCGCCGATGTGATCCGGATTGCCGATTTCGGCTTTCGGGCGTGTCACTTTGTCAGCGGCGGCCAAACGGTTCAGCACGCGAATTGTCCGTGGTTGACCGTTCAGTTCAAAGAACACCTTCACTTCGCCGTCTTCGTTCATGTCAGACACAGCCTGCATCCGAATTTCCAACGTCTTGCCCGGATCGATTTCAGCCGAAATTTCTTCACCCGGCTCCATGCCGTAAAAGAACGTCTTGGTCGGCAAGGTTCGCACAGGCCCGTAAGTCCGGTGACGGCCCATGTAATCAAGGAACACCTTCGGGTACATCAAGTAGCCATTCAGGTCTTCGTCATCGATTTTACGACCGTCCAGCAGATCAGTCAGCTCTTTGCGGGTCGCATCCAGATCAACGGCTGGCAAATGCTGGCCGGGGCGATCGGTGGACGGTTTTTCGCCTTTGAGAACCTTTTTCTGGATCGCAGCAGGCCAGCCACCTGGGGGTTGTCCAAGCGAGCCTTTCATCATGTCCACAACGGAATCAGGGAACACCACATCGGTCTTGGGGTCTTCGACATCCGCACGAGTCAGGTTCTGGGACACCATCATCAGCGCCATGTCGCCCACAACTTTGGACGACGGCGTCACCTTTACGATATCGCCAAACATCTGGTTCACGTCCGCATAAGTCTGCGCAACCTCGTGCCAGCGTTCCTCTAGACCCAATGACCGCGCTTGCGATTTCAGGTTGGTAAACTGACCACCGGGCATTTCGTGCAGATAGACTTCGGATGCAGGGGCCTGCAGACCGGATTCGAACGCAAGGTAATGTTCGCGGACCTGTTCAAAGTAGTTGGAAATCTCGCGGATCGCGGTGACGTCCAAACCAGTATCGCGGTCGGTGCCTTTCAGCGCCTCAACAATAGAGCCAAGCGTCGGCTGCGACGTGTTGCCAGAGAAACTGTCCATCGCGGCGTCTACAACGTCAACACCCGCCTCAGAAACGGCCAGAACCGTCGCAATCGCAGCGCCCGACGTGTCATGCGTGTGGAAGTGGATCGGCAGGCCGACCTCTTCTTTCAGCGCCTTCACCAGCACCCGACCAGCGCCGGGTTTCAACAACCCAGCCATGTCTTTCAGACCCAGAACATGGGCACCAGCGGCCTCTAGTTCCTTGGCCATGCCGACATAATACTTCAGGTCATATTTCGCGCGGGCAGGGTCCAGCAGATCGCCAGTGTAGCAGATCGTGCCTTCGATCACTTTGCCGGATTCGCCCACCGCGTCCATCGCGACGCGCATGTTCTCAACCCAGTTCAGGCTGTCAAATACACGGAACACATCAACACCGGACACGGCGGCCTGACGGACAAATTCCTGCACCACGTTGTCAGGGTAGTTGGTGTAACCCACGCCATTAGACGCCCGCAAAAGCATCTGTGTCATGATGTTCGGCATCACCGCACGGATATCGCGCAGACGCTGCCACGGACATTCCTGCAGGAACCGATACGCCACATCAAACGTCGCACCGCCCCAGCATTCAACCGAGAACAGTTGGTTCATCTTGGCAGCATAAGCAGGGGCCGCGTTAATCATATCCAGCGACCGCATCCGCGTGGCCAGCAAAGACTGGTGGCCGTCGCGCATTGTGGTGTCTGTGATCAGCAACTGCGGCTGATCATGCATCCAGTTTGCGACCGCTTCTGGTCCGAATTCTTCGAGAATGTTACGCGTGCCGGGGATGACTTCGCTGGTGCGTTTCACGGGCGGTTTCGGCGGTTTCACATCGGCCGCAGGACGCGGACGTCCCGCGGTTTCAGGATGCCCGTTCACCGTAATATCCGCGATATACGTCAGGATTTTCGTCGCACGGTCACGGCGCTTTGAGAAGTTGAACAGCTCTGGCGTCTGGTCGATGAATTTCGTGTGGTATTCATTGTTCAGGAACGTCGGATGCTTCAGCAGGTTTTCGACAAAGGCAATGTTGGTCGACACACCGCGAATACGGAATTCCCGCAAAGCACGATCCATCCGCGCAATCGCCATTTCAGGCGTCGGTGCGCGCGCGGTCACTTTGGTCAGCAGGCTGTCGTAATAGCGCGTGATCACAGCGCCAGAATATGCGGTGCCACCATCCAGCCGGATACCCGGACCAGTGGCCGTGCGGTACATCTGAATCCGACCGTAATCAGGGATAAAGTTGTTCTGCGGGTCTTCAGTCGTGACGCGACACTGCAACGCGTGGCCATCAAGGTGAACGTCATATTGCGACGCACAGCCCGTGGCCTCGACCAGCGATTTGCCTTCAGCGATCAGCACCTGAGCGCGGACAATATCAATGCCTGTGACTTCTTCGGTGACAGTATGCTCAACCTGAACGCGCGGGTTCACTTCGATAAAATAGAACTCGCCGCTGTCCATATCCATCAGGAATTCGACGGTGCCAGCGCATTCGTAATTCACGAACTGGCAAATTTTCTTGCCCAAGTTGCAAATCTGTTCGCGCTGCGTGCCAGACAAATAAGGGGCAGGGGCGCGTTCCACGACTTTTTGGTTGCGGCGTTGGACAGAACAATCACGCTCCCAAAGGTGGTAAATCGCACCATGGCTGTCGCCCAAAATCTGGACCTCAACATGCCGCGCGCGCACAATCATCTTTTCAAGGAAGCCAGCGCCGTTGCCGAACGCAGCCTCAGCTTCGCGGCGACCTTCCAGCACTTTTTCTTCAAGCTCTTCTTCGTTGTTAATCGCCCGCATCCCGCGACCACCGCCGCCCCATGAGGCTTTGAGCATCAACGGATAGCCAACCTCGGCGGCTTGCTTTTTCACCAACGCCATGTCGTCGCCCAGCACATCGGTGGCCGGAATAACGGGAACGCCCGCCTCAACAGCGACATTTCTGGCAGAGGCTTTGTCGCCCAACATGCGCATCGTTTCAGCCTTTGGGCCGATGAATGTGATGCCATTTTCGGTGCAAGCGTCAACAAAATCGGGGTTCTCAGACAATAGCCCATAGCCCGGGTGGATCGCATCAGCGCCAGACATCTTGGCGACGCGGATAATTTCTTCGATCGAAAGGTAAGCAGCAACAGGACCAAGGCCCTCGCCGATGCGGTAAGCTTCGTCCGCCTTAAAGCGGTGCAGGCCCAACTTGTCTTCTTCGGCGTACACGGCAACCGTCTTTTTTCCCATCTCATTCGCAGCACGCATGATTCGAATCGCGATTTCCCCGCGGTTCGCAATGAGAATTTTCTTGAAATTAGCCATGTTCGTCCCTTTCGCAGTTGCGGCAACTGTTAGTTACAAAACCGCCATTGTAAAGTTCGTATACGTAAGTTGATTGCGCTAACGCCGCGATGCGGCGATTTTCCGGACCCGCCAAACAGGGGGCAAATCGACGATCCGCTAGATCGAGCCGGCTTCGACCATATAGTTGTTCGCGGTACACATCGCGGCGTCGTCTGACGCCAAAAACAACACCATCCGCGCGATATAAACGGGATCAATCAGATCGGGTAAACATTGGGAAAGCTTCTGCTTTTCCAAGGCTTCGGGCGTGGTCCACAGCTCTTTCTGGCGGTCCGTCATGACCCAACCGGGGACAACGGTGTTCACACGAATCCTGTCGCGTCCAAGGTCACGGGCCATGGTGCGTGTCAGGCCGTGAACAGCAGCTTTCGCAGTGGCATAGGCGGGAAAATTCCCAACGGCCTCCCACCAGCTGTTTGAACCAAGGTTAATAATCGACCCGCCACCTGCAGCAATCATCGCGGGGGCCACGGCTCGCATGGCAAAGAACATATGGCGCAGATTGGTGTCCATACGGTCGTCCCAATAGTCAGGCGTGACGTCTTTCCAATCATGGCGATCGTCGCGGGCCGCGTTATTTACAAGCACCAGAAAATCGCCGGTCTTGGCTGCAAGTTCCTTAATCGCAGCCTGTGTCGCTTCAATATCGCGCAAATCGCACAAGGCATATGCAGCACCTGTTTCCGCGGCGACCGCAGCGCTGGCCTGTGCATCACGATCCAAAAACGCAACCTTTGCACCTTGTTCCGCGAAGGCTGCAACCATGCTCGCACCAATGCCGCTCGCACCGCCGGTGACAAGAACAGGTTTGCCGTGAAGGCTGGGATATGTGGCGAAACGGGACATTTGGTTTCCTTTTGTTGCGGCGGACGGTAAAAATTTTCGCGAAAATTTTACGTCTAGATCAACCGATTTCGAAATTCCGTCAATGTTTGAGTGCTGTGTTGGCCAGATTTGCCGACCAAACCTTGGGGCTGGATTTTGCAGGCGTTGCAATGAGTTGTTTTGGCGAAATGAAATTAGGACACGCGAAACACGCATGGCGCGAAACATAACATGAACATAAGGGTTTTCTCGCGTTTGAATTCGGGGTATTGGAGCGCATGAGTGATTTTTCTGATGAAGACGCCTTTGAGGCCGCAAGTGTTCCATTGTCCCAGCGTGCCATGGTGGGGCGGTCTGCGCCCTATTTGGATGGGTTGAACCCTGCGCAGCGCGAGGCTGTCGAGGCATTGGAAGGTCCTGTCTTGATGCTTGCAGGTGCGGGCACGGGAAAAACCAAGGCGTTAACCACGCGGATCGGGCATTTGTTGGCCACGGGCACGGCGCGTCCGCACGAAATTTTGGCGGTGACATTCACCAATAAAGCCGCGCGCGAGATGAAGAACCGCGTGGGCGCGATGATGGGCGAGGCAGTCGAGGGCATGCCTTGGTTAGGGACGTTTCATTCGGTCTGTGCCAAGTTGCTGCGGCGTCATGCAGAACTTGTCGGGTTAAAGTCGAACTTTACGATTTTGGACACCGACGACCAAATCCGACTGCTGAAACAATTGATCCGTGCCGATGACATCGACGAAAAACGCTGGCCGCCGCGGATGCTGTCAGGGATCATTGATAACTGGAAAAACAAGGCGCTGACGCCTGACAATATTCCGGTCAGCGATAGCGGTGTGTTCGACCACAAAGGTGTCGCGCTATACGCGGCATACCAGCAGCGGTTGAAGGACCTGAATGCCGTCGATTTTGGCGACATTCTGCTGCATATGGTCGTGATTTTTCAGCAAAATCAGGATATTCTAGATCAGTATCAACGTTGGTTCCGCTACATCCTTGTGGACGAATATCAAGATACCAACGTCGCCCAATATTTGTGGCTACGGCTGCTCGCGGGTAAGCACAAAAACATCTGTTGTGTTGGCGATGACGACCAATCGATCTATGGCTGGCGCGGTGCTGAGGTCGGCAATATCCTGCGGTTTGAAAAGGATTTTCCGGGGGCTGTCGTGGTCCGGCTTGAGCAAAATTACCGCTCGACGCCGCATATTCTGGCGGCCGCATCCGGCGTGATTTCTGGGAACAAAGGGCGGCTTGGCAAGGAGCTTTGGACCGCTGAAGAAGACGGCGAAAAGGTTCGGTTGATCGGCCATTGGGACGGCGAAGAAGAGGCGCGTTGGATCGGTGAAGAGATCGAAGCGTTGCAGCGCGGCACCCGTGGCCTCGACAAAATTAGCCCTGATCATATGGCGATTTTGGTCCGTGCATCGCATCAAATGCGGGCCTTCGAGGACCGGTTCTTAACCATTGGTCTGCCGTATCGCGTCATCGGCGGGCCGCGATTCTATGAACGTCTCGAAATCCGTGATGCGATGGGATATTTCCGTCTTGCCGTGTCGCAAGACGATGATCTGGCGTTCGAGCGGATCGTGAATACCCCCAAGCGCGGGCTGGGTGATAAGGCTGTGCAAACGATCCAAATGGCCGCGCGTGATAATGGTGTATCGCTGTTGGAAGGCGCGCGGATTTGTTGTCAGGAAAAACGCCTTGGCGGTAAGGGGCTGAAAGAGCTGACTATTCTCGTTGATGGGTTGGATCGCTGGCACTCTCAAGTCATGAATGAATCCGACACGCATGTTGAGCTTGCCGAGATGATTCTCGACGAATCCGGCTACACTGGATTTTGGCAAAACGACAAAACGCCCGAGGCTCCGGGGCGGTTGGAAAACCTCAAAGAACTGGTCAAGGCACTTGAGAATTTTGAGAACCTGCAAGGGTTTCTCGAACACGTCAGCCTAATTATGGATAACGAGACCGAAGAGCAGGGCGAGAAGGTCAGCATTATGACGCTTCACGCGGCTAAGGGTTTGGAATTCCCCGCTGTTTTCTTGCCCGGTTGGGAAGACGGATTGTTCCCATCGCAGCGGTCGATGGACGAAAGTGGTGTCAAAGGCCTCGAGGAAGAGCGTCGTTTGGCGTACGTCGGCATCACACGCGCAGAGCGGATTTGCACGATTTCCTTTGCCGCGAACCGTCGCGTTTATGGCCAATGGCAGTCCGCGATGCCGTCGCGTTTCATTGACGAATTGCCCGAAGATCATGTCGAAGTGTTAACCCCTCCCGGTCTATATGGCGGTGGATTTGGTGCGGCTGGCATGGCGGCAAGCGCGTCACCTGCGGTTCAGGCCGAGATGGGATCGGATTTGCATGGCAAAGCGGCGAATGCCGACGTTTATAATTCCCCCGGTTGGCGTCGTTTGCAAACGCGTAGCCAGCAACGCGGCATCGCGACACCTGCCGCTGCGAAAAATATCACGATTGATCTCGACGCCATCAGCACGTTCACGACGGGCGACCGCGTGTTCCATCAGAAATTCGGTTACGGCGAGGTGATGGGGATCGAAGGCGACAAGCTTGAGATCGAATTTGACAAGGCCGGATCGAAACATGTTGTCGCGCGGTTTGTGGTGAATGCAGAGCAGGCGGATGATATGCCGTTTTAATGGGTCAATACGGGATAGAGCGACAATATAAGAAGTGCGGCCATCGTGATGTTAAAGATTCGCAAGCTGCGCGGTGTGCTGAGGACGCGGCGCACTTGTACGCCGAGCCATGCCCAGATTGATACCGACGGCAAATTTACCACGGCAAAAACCGCAGCAACCGTTAACGCGCCAATTAAAACGCCGTTATCCTGCGGCGCATAGTTGGTGATTGCGGTGATCGCCATGAACCACGCCTTGGGGTTAACCCATTGAAACGCGGCCGCCTGTAAAAACGTAAATGGCGTACCGGTCACTTTCTTCGCATCGGGCGGCACTGCGTTTGCAATTTTCCATGCCAGCCACAGCATATAGACCACGCTGAGCACAGTTAGAATCGTGTTCAAGACCGGATATGTCTCGAATATCCGCAGTAAAATAACGCCAACCAGCGTCACCATAAACGCATGGCCTAAAGAAATGCCTAACATATGCGGAATCGTGCGACGTAATCCGAAATTCGCACCAGATGCCATCAGCATCAGGTTGTTCGGGCCGGGGGTGACGGAACTTACAAATGAAAATGCGACCAGCGCGAACAGGATATCTTGGGTCATGCGCGCAGGTTACGCAGATATGCGCGGCGTTGACGAGGCTTCGCACATAAAAAAACCGCAGCGCCCGGGAGGAGGTGGGCACTGCGGTTCTCTATATGTGCCCACTACCACGGGAGGAGGTGTGGCGCGGGCGACGAGAGCGATTTCAACCCGGGAGGAGGTGGGTCTGATCGCTCTTTCTCGGCTCGTCGGGAGGAGGTGACGAGACCGAAACTCTTGTAGAGGTGTCCGGCGACACCCGGGAGGAGGTGGATGTCGCCGGTCCTTCTGATAACCTGGTCGTTTCTGGGAGGAAGATGACCAGGTCGATCGGATCATTCATTCTGGGAGGAGTTAAATGATCCGAATTCTATTATTTCTTTACTGCGTCCAGTGCGATTGATTTAATCATTGAACGGTGAATTCCAAGGTCTGCAAGGTCACGATTTGAAAGTGACTGCAATTCGTTGAATGTTGTGTTGTACAACTTGCGCTGTGCAATGATGCCGCTAACCTGTGCGAACAGCGCGGACGCGCGTTCTGCGAAAGAGTTTGTTGCGGTGTGGTTTGCTGTAATAAATGCCATCGTCTTCGTCTTTCGTTTGCGTATATCGGCGGGAGGCGCCGTGTTCTGTTGTGTCCTACAATTATGGTTTTGCTGCAGTTGCACAATGCCCAATGAATCATTGCTGCTATGCAGAAATTGCATAAGCAAAGCTGACCTATTGTCTTGATCCTGTTACAATTGTCCCTAAGGCCGCTCCGGTTGACTTGCGATTTGCCATTATTAGGTAAAAAACGCATGCAGATTGTGCAAATTGAAAAAAGAGGCAGACCAATGTCAGTGACACGTGACCAAGTTTTGGGCGCACTAGAGCAGATTACCTTGCCGGGCGGTGAATCAATCGTGGCGCGTGACATGGTGCGCGCGCTTACGATTGACGGCGGTACGGTGCGTTTCGTGATCGAAGCCCCGACACCGGAAGAGGCCAGCCGCATGGGTAGTGTGCGTACCGCGGCGCAAACCGTTGTGTCGCATCTGAGTGGTGTAGATAGTGTGTCTGTCGTTTTGACGGCGCACGGTCCTGCGACGCCCGCCGCACCAAAAGGTGAACCGCCCGCATTAAAGGTGGGGCGTCACCCGACCCCGCAAGCCGGTCCAGCCCGTGTCGCAGGTGTTGATCGGATTATTGCAGTTGGGTCTGGCAAGGGTGGCGTCGGGAAATCAACCGTCTCGTCCAACCTCGCTGTTGCACTTGCAAAGGAAGGGCGGCGCGTTGGTCTGCTGGATGCGGATATCTACGGGCCTAGCCAGCCGCGCATGATGGGCGTGAACCAACGCCCCGGTTCGCCCGATGGCAAGACTATTATACCACTCAAAGCGCACGGCGTCACAATGATGTCGATTGGTCTGATGGTTGACCCTGATAAGGCCGTGGTTTGGCGTGGCCCTATGTTGATGGGGGCGTTGCAGCAAATGCTGGGGCAAGTCGAATGGGGCGAGCTTGATGTGTTGATCGTCGATCTGCCGCCGGGGACGGGCGATGTGCAGCTGACGCTCTGTCAGAAAACTGAACTGACGGGTGCGGTTGTTGTCAGCACACCGCAGGACGTCGCCTTGATTGATGCGCGCAAGGCGCTCGACATGTTCAAGTCGCTGAAAACGCCAGTGCTGGGCCTGATCGAGAATATGTCGACCTTCCATTGCCCAAGCTGCGGGTACGAGACGCAGATCTTTGGTCATGGCGGTGTCGCGGCTGAGGCAGAGAAGATCGGCGTGCCAATGCTGGGCAGCTTGCCGATTGATCTCGACACGCGCCTTGCTGGCGATGCGGGCACGCCGATTGCGGCGGGGGACAGCCCGATGGCCGATGCCTACCGACAGCTCGCGCGACGCTTTATCGACGGTGGCATGGCTTAAACGTCACCATATTGCCACACACCCGACAGAACCCTCGCCCAAAGGCGGGGGTTTTGTGATTCTGGGAATTCATGGGGCGTCTGGGAATTTATGGAATCAAACTGAACCGTGCCCTGGAGAATCGGAATACACATCAAAAACAGAACAAAACTGATACAAATTGGCGAACGTGCGAAAGCGATAAGAAAGAAAAACAAAAAATGTGGGATTTTTGTGCCCCACAATATGTGCCACTGTGGATAACTTTCAGACTGAATTTATTGTTTATTAACTAACAAGCCCGTGATCAGCCGTGACGAGAGGCATACCATATATAGTTCTGCGTGACTCTCTGAAACACAATGTGGTTCCATGAATTCCCAAAAAGGTATTGATCGGACGGGGAACTTAAGTCACAAGAGTTACACGGTAACGACGAGAACATGACAACAAGGGGCGAAAAAGAACCCCACCGGCAAAAGCAGGTTTCATACAGGCCTCCGGTTTACCGCAACGAAGAGATCCGGCGCGCGAGCGAGCAGACATCCCCCCAGGTGGCGCGCGCAGCTGGACGAGCCCGATAAGGGCAGAAATTGGCGACTTGAGCAGTGGCAGCAGCTCAAGTCGCCATTTTCACATCTAACAGATTTTCCGGGGGCATCAGAGAGGGCCAGAGGACAGTGGTCTTGAGTTTTACAGGCGAACACACCCAAAAGGTGGACAGCAAGGGACGCATGTCGATCCCGGCTGATTTTCGTCGTGTGCTTGAGGCTGGCGATCCTGAATGGAACTCTGGTCAGTCCCCCCGCATGTACCTGCTTTATGGCGATCACCTGAAAAACGAACTGCACGGCTATACCGTTGAAGAGTTCGATAAGGTCGTCGATCAAATCAACGCATTGCCACGTGGTTCTGATGCGAAAAAGCGTCTGTCGCGCCTGATTATCGGTCAGTCGATCAAGCTGGACGTTGATAAAGATGGCCGCACAGTGATGCCGATCAAACAGCGCCAGAAACTGGGCCTGAAAGACGGCGAGCTGTATTTCAGCGGCCTTGGCGATCACTTCGAGATTTGGAAGGCCGAAACCTTTACCGAGGAAGTCGGCGATAACATGGCCGATTGGCTTGAAGAGCAGGGCGATGACTTTGATCCGCTCAGCCTGTTGGACGGATAGTATATTATGTCAGCTGCCGCAGACCAAAATGACCCACATATTCCAGTCCTGATCCGGCCGCTGATTGCAGCGGTCGCACCCGTTCAGGGTGTATGGCTGGATGGCACGTTTGGGGCAGGGGGCTACACACGCGAATTGCTGGCGGCGGGCGCAGATAAAGTGATCGGCGTGGACCGTGATCCATTGGCGTTTGAAATGGCAGCACCTTGGACCAAAGATTTCGGCGACCGGATTGAGTTGGTCGAGGGCGTGTTTTCCCGTCTTGACGAATATGCGTCGGATTTGGACGGCATCGTTTTGGATTTGGGCGTCTCGTCCATGCAGCTTGATTTGGCAGAGCGCGGCTTTTCCTTCATGCGCGAAGGACCGCTAGACATGCGGATGTCGCAAGACGGACTATCTGCGGCGGACATCTGCAACGACTACGACGAAGAAGAAATCGCCAGCATCATCTATCTTTACGGTGAAGAACGGGCATCGCGCCGCATCGCCAAGGCGATTGTTGCAGCGCGTCCATTAACCACGACGTTAGAGCTGGCAACAATCGTTGCAGGCTGCTTGCCGCGCTCAAAACCCGGCCAATCGCATCCCGCCACACGGACGTTCCAAGCACTACGCATCGCCGTGAACAACGAATACGGCGAACTCGCACAGGGTCTTATGGCCGCCGAACGTGCGCTGAAACCGGGCGGACAACTGGCCGTTGTGACCTTCCATTCCGTAGAAGACCGCATGGTTAAACGGTTCCTGCAAGCACGCGGCGGCGGCATGGCAAACGCCAACCGCTACGCCCCTGCAGCCGAAGAAGTGGCCGCGGCTTTCCGCGTCGAGAAACGCAAAGCCATCGGTCCTGACGAGCAAGAATTGTCCGAAAATCCTCGCTCACGCTCCGCGAAATTGCGCGTGGCGATCCGCACCGACGCGCCAGCAGTGGACGTCGATCCGGCTGACCTCGGGATGCCAATGAAAAAGAAAAAGGGGAAGCGGTGATGCGCGGCCTGATGTTGTTTTTAGGGGCTATCATGGTGATGGGACTGGGTTTCTGGTCCTACCAAGAGAACTACAAAACCCGTGACGCAATCTCTGATGTGCGCAAACAACACCGCCAAATCGGCGCTGCTCACGAACGTCTGCGCATGCTGCAGGCCGAATGGGCCTACCTGAACCGTCCTGACCGTCTGCGTGATCTGGCTGAATTGAACTACGAACGTCTTGGCCTGTTGCCGCTGATGCCCGACGCCTTTGGGCAGGTCGATCACATCATCTATCCGATCCCCGAAATCCTGCCGATCACCAACCCGATCGACGTCAATAATTATGTGCCTGAAACAACCGACGAGGATCCATTATGATCCGCACACCGCTGCGCCCGCTTGCCCGTATCCTTCAAGCCCGTGATCGTGGCGAAGACACCAAGGCAATCGAAAAAGAGAACATTCGTCTGCGTCACGAAGAAATGGCGGACCAAGCACGTATGCGTGCCGAAGGTCGCCTTCTCGTGCTTGGCGCTGCGTTTTTCGTCGCTTTCTTAACCATTGGAATGCGCATGGGGGCGCTTGCAGGCACCGTCGCAGAAGAGCCGCGCGCAGTTGCAAATGGCAACCCGATCATCGGTCAACGGTCGGATATCGTGGACCGTAACGGGCGGATCATGGCGACGAACCTTGATACATTCAGCCTCTATGCGCACCCGCAAGAAATGGTTGATCCGACAAATGCGGCGACGCAACTTGCGGGGATTTTCCCAGAACTCGATGCAAATGAACTGCTCGAAGACTTCACTGGTACGCGGAAATTCCTATGGATTCGCAGGCAGTTAAGCCCCGAGCAAATGCAAAAGGTTCACGACATCGGCTCGCCGGGTTTGCTGTTCGGTCCGCGTGAAATGCGGCTTTATCCAAACGGCCCCATCGCGTCACACATCCTTGGTGGCGCATCTTATGGCCGCGAAGGGGTGGCCAGCGCCGAGGTGATCGGCGTGGCTGGCGTTGAGCGTCAGTTCGACAATTTCCTGCGTGATCCGGCCAGCGAAGGCGCACCGCTCGAATTGTCCCTCGATCTGACCGTGCAAGCCGCGACCGAAGAAGTATTATCCGGCGGCATGGCGCTGATGAATGCCAAAGGTGCGGCGTCCGTTTTGATGGACGTACACACTGGCGAAATCATCGCGATGGCGTCCTTGCCAGACTTCGATCCGAACAATCGCCCCCAAGTTTTGCTGACAGGCGACCAGTCCGACAGCCCGCTGTTCAACCGTGCGGTGCAGGGGGTCTATGAGCTGGGCTCGACCTTCAAAATCTTCGCAATCGCACAGGCGATGGAGCTCGGCTTGCTGAACGCCGACACCATGATCGACACCAAAGGGCCGCTGACATGGGGCCGTTTCCGTATCCGCGATTTCAGCAATTACGGCGATACATTGTCCGCGACTGACATCATCGTCAAATCCTCGAACATCGGCACGGCGCGGATCGCCATGCAGATCGGTGGGGCGCGTCAACGCGACTTTCTCGGGCAGCTTGGTTTCCTCGAAGCCACGCCCGTCGAGATGATCGAAGCGCCATCTGGCGCGCCGCTTTTGCCGCGCCAGTGGTCGGAAATCTCAACAATGACAATCTCTTACGGGCACGGCATATCGACGTCACCGCTGCACCTTGCGGCTGGCTATGCATCGTTGTTGAACGGTGGCACGCGCGTCGAACCTACGCTTCTTCGTCAACACCAGCCACAAAGCGGCGAACGAATCGTCAGTGAACGGGTCTCGCGGTCATCACGTGAAATGTTGCGCGCAGTGGTCGAACGCGGCACCGCGTCTTTCGGTGAAGTGGACGGGTATAATGTCGGCGGTAAAACCGGCACCGCTGATAAACCACGTGAAAACGGCGGCGGTTATTACGACGACAAGGTGATTTCGACTTTCGCCAGCGTCTTTCCCGCCGATAACCCGCAATATGTGCTGATCGTCACGCTGGACGAACCTTCTGAGAACTCCAGCGATAAACCGCGCCGCACTGCAGGTTGGACCGCCGTACCTGTCGCCGCTGAAATGATCCGTCGCGTCGCACCGCTGCTTGGTCTGCGGCCAGAGATTGAAACCCTTGAACCCGTTGGTGTAACACTGACCTCAAATTAGAACTGGGGTTCAGTTATGGGCAGTCAACAAGATCAGGTGTCATCGCTATCACGTTTGGGGCTGCGTGCCGCGGGCGGGCGCGAGGCCAATATCACTGGGCTTTGCGTCGATAGTCGCGATGTGTCGCAAGGCGTATTATTCGCGGCATTGCCCGGTGCAAAAATCCACGGCGGGACCTTTATCGCAAAGGCAATCGCTGACGGTGCAACTGCCATTTTGACCGATCAGCAGGGCGCTGCAATCGCCGCCGACGCGCTATCAAAATCCGATGTCGCTTTGATCGTCGCTCAAGATCCGCGCCAAACGCTGGCTCAAACCGCGTCGCTTTGGTTCGGACCGCATCCTGCGAATGTGGTGGCTGTGACGGGCACCAATGGCAAGACGTCCGTGTCCACATTCTGTCGCCAAATCTGGGAAATCATGGGCTGCGCTGCCGTGAACCTTGGCACGACTGGGGTTGAGGGCGCGTGGAACTACCCGCTGCACCACACGACCCCTGAACCGATCACATTGCACCGCGTTTTGGCCGAAGCGACGCGTCAGGGAATCACCCACACCGCGATGGAAGCATCGTCGCATGGGCTGGATCAACGTCGCTTGGACGGGGTGATGTTGTCGGCTGCGGGCTTTACCAATTTCACGCAAGACCACCTAGATTATCACGAAACATTCGAAGCTTATTTCGACGCCAAAATGGGTCTGTTCACACGGGTTCTCGGCGAAGATGGCGTGGCTGTTGTTAACCTTGATGATCCGCGTGGCGAAGAAGTGGCGAGCATCTGCCTGTCGCGCGGCCAAGAGGTGATCGGCGTCGGACGTCACGCAGACGCACAACTGCAACTGACCGGACAACGCTTTGATTCCGTTGGACAAGACGTGTTGTTCAAGTGGCAGGGCACACGCTACCAAACCCGCCTCGATCTGATCGGCGGCTTCCAAGCCGAGAACGTTTTGCTGGCCGCTGGACTGTGCATCGCGTCGGGGTCAGAGCCCCATGACGTCATCGACGCTCTACAAGAATTAACCACGGTACGTGGCCGGATGGAACTCGCCGCGACCCGCGATAATGGTGCTGCGGTCTTCGTCGATTACGCCCATACACCCGACGCCGTAGCAACCGCGCTCAAGGCGATGCGCCCGCATGTGATGGGTCGGATCGTGGTGATCGTGGGGGCAGGCGGCGACCGCGACACGTCCAAACGTCCGCTCATGGGGGACGCCGCCGCGCAACACGCTGACGTTGTAATCGTGACCGACGACAACCCCCGTTCCGAAGACCCCGGAAGCATCCGCGCCGCTGTCATGGCCGGTGCGTTGAACGGCATCGGAACACCGTCCGTCACCGAAATTGGCGACCGCGCCGAAGCCATCCTGCGCGGCGTTGATTCGCTTGCACCGGGGGACGCATTATTAATCGCAGGTAAAGGCCACGAAAGCGGCCAAACCGTCGGCGACACCGTGCTGCCGTTTGATGATGTCGAACAAGCCAGCGTCGCTGTCGCCGCACTTGAGGGCCGGATATGACCTTATGGACCTCTGCCGACGCGGTCGCTGCCACTAACGGTAAAACCACCTGCGATTGGGTGGTCACGGGCGTCTCAATTGACACCCGCACGATCCAAGTTGGCGACCTTTTTGTGGCGCTGACCGATGTGCGCGACGGGCATGATTTCGTGGCAATGGCGCTGGAAAAAGGCGCCGCCGCGGCGCTTGTGTCGCGCAGACCTGAGGGTTTGCCAGAAGACGCGCCGCTATTGATCGTGCCAGATGTTCTGGTCGCCTTGGAACAGCTCGGCGCCGCTGCGCGTGCCAGAACCAACGCTCGTGTGATTGGCATCACCGGCTCTGTCGGGAAAACATCAACCAAAGAAATGATGCGTAGCGTGTTGGAAATGCAGGGAAAAACCCATGCGTCCATCGCATCTTACAACAACCATTGGGGCGTGCCGTTAACCTTGGCACGGATGCCTGCTGACACCGAATATGCGATCATTGAGATCGGGATGAGCAATCCTGGCGAAATTGCACCGCTCGCCAAACTCGCCAAACCGCACGTCGCAATGATCACGACCGTCGCACCCGCGCATCTCGAAGCATTCAACGACCTTGCCGGCATCACAGCCGAAAAAGCGTCGATCATGGACGGCTTGGAAACTGGCGGCATTGCGGTGCTGAACGGCGACATAGATACCGCCTCTGTCTTGCGCGACCACTTGGGCGATACCACGCCGATCTGGTTTGGACACGCCGACGGAAATGACTGGAAAATCAAAGACGTGCGCATCACGCCTGACGCGACTGTCATCCAAACGCACGGCGCGGGCGAAGACTACCTATTCAAGCTCGCCGTTCCGGGACGCCATTTTGCGATGAATGCCGTGGGCGTGTTGGCAGCTGTTCAGGCGTTGGGCGCTGACCCCGTGCGTGCAGCGCTTGATATCTTCCAGTGGTTGCCGCCAGCGGGGCGCGGAACACGCGAAGTGCTTGTGATTGATGGCGGCATTGACGACGGCACAATCGATTTGATCGACGATGCATTTAATGCAAATCCGACGTCCATGGCCGCCTCGTTAGAGGTGTTATCCGCCGTGCAACCCATTGATGATATTGGACGAATTGGCAAGGGGCGGCGCGTCGCGGTGCTGGGGGATATGCTGGAATTGGGAGCTGACGAGGTGGCCACGCACCGTGATCTCAGCCGCAATGAACATCTGCAAAAAGTAGACGTCGTGCACTGCGCTGGTCCGCGCATGAAACACCTTTGGGACGCGCTGCCCGACAATCAACGCGGCATGTGGCGCGAGACCGCCGAAGAGCTTGCGGCCCTTGCAAACAAGATGATTGACGCAGGCGATGTGGTGCTTGTGAAGGGCTCAAAAGGCAGCAAGGTCAGCCTAGTCGTTGACGCGATACGCAAACTGGGGCATCGGCATGCTCTCTAGGAAACCGGTCACAAAGGACTTGTGTACATGTTATATTGGCTAACGGCGCTGTCCGATGGTGGCGACTTTTTCAACCTGTTTCGCTACATCACTTTCCGCGCTGGCGGTGCGTTTCTGACGGCGCTGACCTTTGGTTTCCTGTTTGGTTTGCCACTGATCAACGTGCTGCGCAGACGGCAAGGCAAAGGACAACCTATCCGCGAAGACGGGCCTGAAGGACATTTTGCCAAAGCGGGCACACCGACGATGGGCGGACTGCTGATCGTGGGCGCGCTTACCACGTCCACGTTGCTCTGGGCGCGGTTGGATAACCCCTACGTCTGGATGGTCCTGTTCGTGACGTTGTCCTATGCGGCGATTGGTTTCGCAGACGATTACGCCAAAGTGTCCAAGCAGAACACTGCAGGCGTTTCTGGTCGTGTGCGGTTAGGGCTTGGCTTTATTATTGCAGCAATGGCAGGGCTTTGGGCCGCGTATTTCCATCCTGCGGATCTGACAAATCAACTCGCGGTTCCGATTTTCAAAGACGTTTTGTTCAACCTGTCGTTCATGTTTGTGCCATTCTCGGTGATCGTGATCGTGGGTGCAGCAAACGCTGTGAACCTGACAGACGGGCTGGACGGCTTGGCGATTATGCCGGTTATGATCGCGGCTGGTACGTTCGGTATTATCGCCTATTTCGTCGGTCGCGTCGATTTCTCGGAAAGCTTAGGGTTGCATTATGTGCCTGACTCTGGCGAGATTTTGATCTTTGCGGCGGGGCTTATTGGCGGCGGTTTGGGCTTCCTTTGGTACAACGCGCCACCTGCTGCCGTGTTCATGGGCGACACCGGATCGCTGGCGCTTGGTGGCGCATTGGGCGCGATTGCTGTGGCGACGAAACACGAGATCGTTTTGGCGATTGTCGGCGGCTTGTTTGTCGTCGAGGCGCTGTCGGTGATCATTCAGGTGTTCTACTTTAAGGCGACAGGCAAGCGCGTGTTCCTGATGGCACCGATCCACCACCACTACGAGAAAAAAGGCTGGGCAGAATCAACAATTGTGATCCGGTTCTGGATCATTTCATTGATCCTCGCGATGATTGGTCTTGCGACGTTGAAGGTCCGCTAAAGACTGCAAAAGCGTTAACGCGGGATAAGCCGCGTTAACCTTTGGGCGGAATTTTACCCATTTTCGAAAGTCACAAGCCGTGCACAAGGCGTGCACAACCCGTGCACAACCCGTGCACCGCCCTTGCACCTCGTGGCCGTTTGGTGGCACGACGTTCAGACAACAAGATTTAGGGGTGCAACATGATTCCAGTACAAGGGTTTCGCGGCCAAAAGGTCGCTGTTTTGGGCCTTGGTCGATCCGGAAAAACCGCCGCATTGGCGTTGCGCGCCGGTGGCGCAGAACCGATCGTTTGGGATGACGGCCAGCCAGCACGTGACGCCGCCCATGACGAAGGTTTCGATGTCGTTGACTTGACTAAATCGGTCGCGTTTGACGGTGTCTCGGCCTTGATCGTCAGCCCCGGCATTCCGCATTTGTACCCGAAACCACACCCCGTGATTTCCGCCGCATGGGACGCTGGCGTGCCTGTGGACAATGATATCGGCTTGTTTTTTCGGTCATTCGCGACCTCTGAGTGGGACGGTTTTGACACTGCGCCGCGCGTGATCGCGATTACCGGATCGAACGGAAAATCGACGACGTCTGCTTTGGTTCACCATATTTTGGTCGAAAACGGGCGGTCTGCGCAGCTTGCCGGGAATATCGGGCGGGGCGTTTTGGACATTGATCCGCCGTCCGATGGTGACATTGTCGTGCTGGAATTGTCGTCATACCAGACCGATTTGGCGCGTGCGTTGACGCCGGATATCGCGGTATTAACCAACCTTAGCCCTGACCATCTGGACCGTCATGCGGGGCCGGGCGGGTATTTTGCTGCCAAACGTCGACTGTTCGCAGAAGGTGGACCGGACCGTGCGGTGATCGGCGTGGACGAGGACGAAGGGCGCTATTTGGCGAACCAATTGGCGGACCATTTGGCTGATGATCGGGTGATCCGCGTGTCGTCTGGTCAGAAATTGGACCAAGGCGGTTGGACCGTTTTCGCGAAAAAAGGGTTCTTGTCAGAGTATCGCAAGGGCCGTCAGGTGGCCTCTGTCGATCTACGTGAGGTTGCAGGATTACCGGGCGCGCATAACCATCAGAATGCCTGCGCGGCCTACGCCGCTTGCCGGACATTGGGGTTAAGTCCAAAGGGGATCGAGGCCGCGATGCGGACTTATCCGGGGTTGCCGCATCGCAGCCAAGTGATCGCACAGGTCGGCGGCGTGACCTATGTGAACGATAGTAAAGCGACCAATGTTGATAGCGCTGCCAAAGCGTTAGCCGCGTTCCCGAAGGTGCGTTGGATTTGCGGGGGCTTGCAAAAAGAAGGCGGCTTGGCCGGATTGCATGCGTCGTTGGATCATGTGGTTCGCGCCTATGTTATCGGCCGCGAGGCGGATGCATTTGCGCGTGATTTGCCAGGTGTTGATGCCGCAATTTGCACAACGATGCAGGCCGCAGTTGCAGCGGCCGTCGCGGATGCGTTGCCCGGTGAAGTTGTGCTGTTGGCGCCTGCTGCCGCGTCGTTTGATCAATACGATAACTTCGAGCAGCGTGGCGATGATTTCACCGCGCAGGTCAAGACCGCTTTAGCGGTTTAATAGGGTTGTGAAGCTGCCGCTTGAGACGGCTTGCGGATGGACCACGCCGATGACGCAGGTGATTTGCGGGATGTCGGCGAGTTGTGCGATGGCTAGGCGGTGAAACCCTTGGTTGCCGAATAGCGGTGCGCCGTTGCGGTCGATGTGCACGAGGATACCTGTGCGGGCGTTTGCCGTTTCGGACAGCGGCGCGGGCAGGGCGCCTGCCGATTTGGTTTTGTCCCACAGATCGTCGAGGCGGGCGTAGCGGGCGACGAGATCCGCTTTGGTCCGGCAGGCGTCGTATTTACCCTGTGATGCGATTTTTTCAAACCCGTAGGTCATGGCTCGGGTTTGGTCCCAAGGGGTGCCGTCGTGAAAATGCTTCAAACAAGATTGAAATTTTAAGGATGATCGGAACGGGCGGGTCGCAAGGTCCCAATCGCCGTCTAGGATTTGGCCGGTTTGCCAGTGTCCGATCCGCATGTTGTCGTTTTTCGCGCGGTGGTAACGGTTCGTTAACTCCGAGGGTGTAAATGTGATGCGCGTGTTGGGCCGTGGCGCGTCGGGGCCGTGGCGTAGACGATTTGCAACACTGCGGACGCCGGAATGAACCAGCGCTGTGTGCCATGCGCGTGTGATCAGGTCCGACGCGGCGTGGCTCATTTATGCGCGGCCTTGATTGCTTGCCCCGCTGCCCAGCCGGATGACCATGCCCATTGGAAATTGTAACCGCCGAGCCAGCCCGTGACGTCGACCGCCTCGCCGATGAAATAAAGACCGGGCACGGATTTTACGCCCATGGTTTTGGAGGAAAGCGCGTCTGTATTGACGCCGCCAAGCGTGACTTCGGCGGTGCGATACCCTTCGGAACCGGAGGGCAGCAGATCCCACGACGCGAGGTCGGCACAAATGGCTTGCAGGCGTACATCGCTGTGGTCGGCGATGTTGCCGTGCAGCGCGAATTCGTCTTTGATATAGTCGATCAAACGCGCGGGCAGGTGCTGTGACATGATAGTCGTCAGCGCCTTTTTCGGGGATGTCGTGCGGGCGCTGCGCAGTTTGTCGTAAAGGTCAGCGGTGGGGATCAGGTTGACGGTGATCGCATCGCCTTCGGTCCAGTAACTAGAGGCTTGCAGGATCGCAGGGCCGGACAATCCACGGTGGGTGAACAGCAGCGCCTCTGAAAATGTTGTATCGTTTGTCGTGACATTTGAAGGGGTTGCGACGCCCGCCAGCAGTTTGAACCTGTCGTCGCTAAAGGTCAGCGGCACCAGACCGGGGCGCGGCGTGATCACATCGACGTCGAATTGCGCAGCGATTTGATAGGCGAGGCCAGTTGCCCCCATTTTCGGGATGGATTTGCCGCCAGTCGCCACAATTAGGTTCGTCGCGGTCACGGCGGTCTCTGTGCCGTCGCGGGTCAGGGTCGCGATGAAATGTGTGCCATCATGTGCGATATCACTGATGGATGTGTTCAGCATCAGCTGTGCGCCAGCCTTGTCCATTTCGGCGCGCAGCATGGCGACGACGTCTTTGGCGGTATCGTCGCAAAACAATTGGCCCAGCGTTTTCTCGTGCCATGCGATTTTGTAATCCGATACCAGATTGATGAAATCCCACTGCGTGTACCGCTTGAGCGCGGATTTCGCGAAATGTCGGTTCTGGCTGATAAATTGTGCGGGTGTGGTGCCGATATTGGTGAAATTACAGCGCCCACCGCCGGAAATACGAATTTTTTCGCCAGCAGCTTTAGCGTGGTCGATAATGACAACGCCGGGACCGGAATGAGCGGCAGCCATCATGCCAGCGGCACCTGCGCCAAGGATAAGTGTTTGGATATGCATCATCAGTGGGTGGCCTGAAACGGGCGGCAGTTCAAGAGGCAGCGGGCGTATGAGTTGTTTTGGCGAAATGAAGTTGGGGGGCGTGGCCAAAAAGGGCGTTATTTTTAGTGGCATGATGTGTCTGATCGGGTTATGGTCGCAAAATATAGACCCGCAAAAGCGGGCGCAGAGGCAGTAAGAGCGGTGATCCATGACGGAAATGGTCTATGGCACGGTCCCGGTTCGCACCGGAGACCCTATTCTTCCACGTTGGTGGCGCACGATCGATCGGTGGACGATGTCGTGTATTTTGATCCTGTTCGGGATTGGATTGATGCTAGGGCTGGCGTCTTCGCCGCCTTTGGCAGCCAAAAACGGGCTTGATCCGTTCCATTATGTGTCGCGTCAGGCAGTCTTTGGCGGCATGGCGATGTTTGTGATGGTGGGCGTCTCGATGATGCCGCCGCAACTGGTACGTCGCTGGGCCGTTGTTGGTTTCGCGCTGTCCTTTGTGGCCTTGGCGTTGCTGCCCGTGCTGGGAACCGACTTTGGTAAAGGTGCTGTGCGCTGGTATTCCTTGGGGTTCGCATCCGTGCAGCCGTCCGAATTTTTGAAGCCCGGCTTTGTCGTTGTTGCCGCATGGATGCTGGCCGCAGGACAGGCGGTTGGTGGCCCACCGGGCAAGATGTATTCGTTCGGATTGACTGTGATTATCTGCACATTCCTCGCGTTGCAGCCTGACTTTGGCCAAGCGTGTCTGGTTTTGTTCTCATGGGGTGTCATGTATTTTGTCGGCGGCGCGCCGATGTTTTTGCTGCTGGGCCTCGCCGGAATTGTCGTTGCTGCGGGCACATTTGCGTATGCAAATTCAGAGCACTTTGCCCGTCGGATTGATGGTTTTCTGTCGCCTGACGTGGACCCGACAACCCAGCTTGGCTATGCCACGAATGCTATCCGTGAAGGTGGTTTCTTTGGCGTAGGTGTGGGCGAAGGTCAGGTGAAATGGTCGCTGCCCGATGCGCATACCGACTTTATTATTGCTGTGGCCGCCGAGGAATACGGGCTGATTTGCGTCGCTGTGATCCTAGCACTTTATGCGACAATCGTTGTCCGGTCGTTGACCCGTTTGATGAAAGAACGTGATCCGTTTATTCGTCTTGCTGGGACCGGTTTGGCGTGTGCCTTTGGCGTGCAGGCGATGATTAACATGGGTGTGGCCGTGCGTCTGTTGCCTGCTAAGGGCATGACGTTGCCGTTTGTATCTTACGGCGGCTCTTCCTTGATTGCGGGGGGCATTGCTGTGGGCATGTTGCTTGCATTTACGCGGTCACGTCCGCAGGGCGAATTGGCTGATATGTTGGGCCGGAGGCAAGGTTAATGGCGGCACCATTACTGATTATCGCGGCAGGCGGGACGGGCGGACATATGTTCCCTGCCCAAGCTTTGGCCGAAGCTATGTTGGCGAATGGCTGGCGTGTGCGCTTGTCCACGGACGCCCGTGGCGCACGGTATACGGCTGGTTTTCCTGACGCGGTTGATGTGTCTGTTGTCGGCTCTGCGACGTTTGCGCGGGGCGGTATTGGCGCGAAACTGGCGGTGCCGTTCCGGATCATTGTCGGCGCAGTTTCCGCAATTGGCCGCATGATTAAGGATCGGCCCGTCGTGGTTGTGGGCTTTGGCGGCTACCCCGCGATCCCTGCAATGACGGCTGCTTGGGTGTTGCGGGTGCCGCGGATGATCCACGAACAAAATGGTGTTTTGGGGCGTGTGAACCAGCTCTTTGCAAAGCGTGTGGACAAGATTGCGTGCGGCACGTGGCCGACCGAATTGCCTGCGGGTGTTGAGGGTATTCATACCGGAAACCCCGTGCGTGCCGCGATTTTAGACCGTGCGGCTGCCCCTTATATCCCGCCCGGCGATTACCCGATGTCGATTGTCGTGATGGGTGGGTCGCAAGGCGCGCGCATCCTGTCGGACGTGGTGCCGCCTGCGATTGCGAACCTGCCAATGGCGATGCGCAAGAATATCCGTGTGGCGCAACAAGCCCGCGAAGAGGATTTAGACCGCGTCGCTGATTTTTACGCGGCTGAAGGCATCAAGGCCGATGTGCAGACGTTTTTCACGGATGTGCCGGAACGTCTCGCGGATGCGCAACTGGTGATTGCCCGCTCTGGCGCGTCCACGGTTGCAGACGTCAGCGTGATCGGCCGCCCTGCGATTTGGGTGCCGCTTGCGTCTGCGATCCGCAACGAACAGGCCGCAAATGCCCGCGAATTGGTCGAAGCGGGCGCTGCCGTGATGATGGAAGAAACGGTGTTTGAGGTGGACGCATTGTCGGCCCAGATCGCCGCGATATTAAGCGATACAGACGGGGCGATGCGGATGTCACATGCGGCGGTGCGATGCGCCGTGCCTGATGCGACCGACCGCCTACAAGCTCTTGTTGAAACGCTGGCCAATGGGTCAGAAACCTAAGTTATGAGAAAGCCTAAGACGATGAAATCTGCGACAAAACTGCCTCTTGATATCGGTCCGATCCACTTTGTTGGGATTGGCGGTATTGGTATGTCGGGGATCGCAGAAGTCCTGCTGGAACACGGCTATACCGTGCAAGGATCGGACCTGAAGGCGTCGAAAATTACCGACCGTCTGGTCACGCTGGGAGCCAAGGTTTTTGTCGGCCAAGCTGCTGAAAATCTGGAAGGCGCTGAGGTCATTGTGATCTCAAGTGCGATCAAAACGGGCAATCCGGAACTGGATACTGCCCGCGCCCAAGGGCTGCCCGTTGTGCGCCGTGCTGAAATGCTGGCCGAGTTGATGCGGCTCAAGTCGAATATCGCCGTCGCAGGCACCCACGGCAAGACGACGACCACCACGATGGTTGCCGCGTTGCTGGACGAAGGCGGGATTGATCCGACGGTGATTAACGGCGGGATTATTCACGCTTACGACTCGAATGCCCGTATGGGGCAGGGCGAGTGGATGGTGGTCGAAGCCGACGAATCTGACGGGACTTTCAACCGCTTACCAGCCACGATTGCGATTGTGACGAACATTGATCCAGAGCACATGGATCACTGGGGCACGATTGAAAACCTGCGCCAAGGCTTCATCGATTTTACATCAAATATTCCGTTTTACGGGCTTGCTGTTTGCTGCACGGATCATCCCGAGGTCCAGTCGCTTGTCGGCAAAATCCGTGACCGCCGCGTGACGACATTCGGGTTCAACGCCCAAGCGGACGTGCGGGCGATAAATCTGACCTACAAAGCGGGCGTCGCGCATTTCGACATCGCGTTGCAGGCCGAAGATATCGTGATCGAAGGCTGCGAATTGCCGATGCCGGGCGATCATAACGTGTCGAACGCCTTGTCCGCTGTCGCCGTGGCGCGGCATTTGGGCATGTCAGCGGACGCGATTAAATCAGCACTTAAAGGCTTCGGCGGGGTGAACCGCCGCTTTACCAAGGTTGGCGAAGTGGACGGTGTGACGATCATCGACGACTACGGCCACCATCCCGTTGAAATCGCCGCCGTGCTGAAAGCCGCACGCCAAGCCACAGAGGGCCGCGTGATCGCCGTGCATCAGCCGCACCGCTTTTCACGGCTTCACCATCACTTTGCCGAATTCTGTGCCTGTTTCAACGACGCCGATGTAGTTGGTATTGCTGATATTTTTGCCGCTGGCGAAGATCCTATTCCCGGTGCAGGCCGCGACGATCTGGTGCAAGGTCTGATCGCCCACGGCCACCGCCACGTGCGCGCTGTGGAAAGCGAAGACGACCTGATGCGTCTGGTCAAAGAACAAGCGCGACCGGGCGATATGGTTGTCTGCCTCGGGGCTGGTACGATTTCAGCTTGGGCGAACGCGCTGCCCGCACGGCTAAAGGGTGCGTGATGTCCGGTGCGGGCATCGGTTGGTTTGACACCGTGAAAATCGGATTTGGGTTGGCTGGATTTACGCGGCCACATGTCACGAGAATAAAGGTCGAAAGATCATGAATATGGCCGCGTTTGCCGCCTGCATTTGGGTGATTGCCTCTGCGATCGTCGCGTTTTTACCGATGAGACGGCAGTATTTTCCGGGCATTCTGCTGTTGATCGCGGCACCCGTGATTATTGTCTGGCTCGGCTACGCTTATGGTTGGTTGATTGCTGTCGTGGGGTTGTTTGGGTTTGTATCGATGTTCCGTAATCCGTTAATTTATATTTACCGTCGCTTGCGCGGCGAAACCCCGGAGGTGCCGAAATGACTTGGTCTTTGACGTGTGCGTTGCTGTGGTTGGTCGCTGCAAATGTGATGGCTTTGATGCCGTCAAAAGATAACCACTGGCGTCGCGCATATGTGTTGATCGCGATTGGCGTTCCATTGCTGGGCTGGGTGACGGCGCAGCATGGCCCTTGGGTCGCGTTGGTGTTTCTTGCCGCTGGCATGTCCGTGTTGCGCTGGCCTGTGATATACTTGTCCCGTTGGGTGCGCTCGACCATGGTAAAGGACTAAATAGTGGCTAATTTTCTGGTGCTTGTGGTGATGTCTGCAGCGGGTTTGATCCCATGCATAACCGCCGCTGTGTGGATGAAGGCCGGAAAAGTCGGCTGGACGTTAACTTTGTTTGCGATATTGGGCGCGTGTTTGGCGTTGTCGGTCCAAGCATCGACCCGTTTGATGGGCGTGGACCCGATCAAAGCGATTGCCGCCGCGTCATTGGTGTTTTTGCCCGCGACGATTGGATGTGCGGTTGGCGCATTGCTGGGCTGGATGATAGAGCGGCAGCGCGTGAAGAAGTTTCAAGGAAAATAACCATGTTTGATCTGCCAGACGTTCGCGGCACCCTGACCAAGGACCGTGCCTTGGATAGTTTGACGTGGATGCGGGTTGGTGGACCAGCCGACGTGCTGTTCCAGCCTGCGGATGTGGATGATCTGGCTGCGTTTTTGGCTGCACTTGACCCAAGCGTACCTGTGTTTGTGATGGGCGTCGGGTCGAACCTGATCGTGCGTGACGGCGGTATTCGCGGCGTTGTGATCCGCATGGGGCGCGGGTTTAACGGCATCGAGATTGGCGAACAGGTTGTCGCGGGTGCGGCTGCATTGGACGCCCATGTGGCGCGTAAAGCGGCGGCGGAGGGGCTAGATCTGACGTTCCTGCGCACCATCCCCGGCACCATTGGCGGTGCTGTTCGGATGAACGCGGGCTGTTATGGCACCTATGTCGCGGATGTTTTGCAAAGTGTGGATGTTGTTTACCGTGATGGGTCGCGCGGCACGATTGCTGCGGCTGATCTGGATTTACAATATCGGCAAAGCACATTGGCCGAAGGTGCCGTCATCGTCAGTGCCACGTTGAACGCCCCCAAGGGCGACGCGGACCTGCTGGAACAACGCATGGCGGATCAGCTCGCCAAACGCGACGAAACCCAACCCACAAAGGACCGCACGGCTGGGTCCACGTTCCGCAATCCCGCTGGTTTTTCATCAACGGGGCAGGCCGATGACAGCCACGAATTGAAAGCGTGGAAGGTTATCGACGACGCTGGCATGCGTGGTGCGACCGTCGGCGGGGCCGTGATGAACGTGATGCATTCCAACTTTTTGACCAATGCGGGGGGGGCTACGGCGGCGGACCTCGAAGAATTGGGCGAACAGGTGCGAAAAAAGGTTTACGCCGACTCAGGCATCACGTTACAATGGGAAATCAAGCGGGTCGGCAACCCCAAGGTTTCAGACACGTAAGATAAGGTCCAACAACGGACCAAATGGCGAACGACGGGGCGCAAAGTCCCGCGAATAAGGCGGTGGGTATGTCGAGCAGGGCAAACCCGAAAGTTGTTGTTTTGATGGGCGGACCATCGGCAGAGCGTGATGTATCGCTCTCTACCGGTCGTGAATGTGCAGCAGCTTTGCGGGTATCGGGATGTGACGTGATTGAAGTAGACGCAGGTGAAGTCACCAGCGCCGCTTTGGCCGTTCAACTACAAGATATAGCGCCGGATGCGGTTTTCAATGCCTTGCACGGTCGGTGGGGTGAAGACGGCTGTATTCAGGGTATGCTGGAATGGTTACGCATTCCTTACACGCACTCGGGTGTGTTGGCGTCGGCTATTACGATGGACAAGCAACGCACCAAAGAAATTTACGCCGCAAATGACTTGCCGTTCATGCATTCCGTCATCGCAAAACGCGCTGATGTTGAGGCAGCACATGTCTTGAAGCCACCGTATGTGGTGAAGCCTTTTAACGAAGGCTCGTCAGTTGGCATATATATAGTAGACGAAATGGCGAATAGCCCGCCCAAACTGGCGGACGACATGCCTGATCTGGTGATGGTAGAGACCTATGCACCGGGCCGCGAATTAACCACGGCAGTGATGGGCGACCGCGCCTTGACCGTCACAGATATCGTGACGGACGGCTGGTACGATTACGCCGCAAAGTACGAAGCAGGCGGGTCGCGCCACGTGATCCCCGCAGAGTTGCCGCAAGAGATTTTTGATGCCTGTATGGCGTACGCCTTGCGCGCCCATCAGGTTCTGGGGTGTCGCGGTCTGTCGCGCACTGATTTCCGCTGGGACGAAAGCCGCGGGTTGGACGGGCTGATCTTGCTCGAAACAAACACCCAACCGGGGATGACGCCGACATCGCTGGCCCCAGAGCAAGCCGACAAGATGGGCGTCTCGTTCCCTGATCTGTGCCGCTGGTTAGTCGAGGATGCATCATGCGATCGTTAATCCGCAGACACCCGTTAGAACGCAAAGCCGCCGCGCAGTCGAAAAACCTGCGTGCGCCGCGTGATCCTGCACCGTCAAAATGGCATTACCGCTACCAACGCTGGATGTTGACGCCGGGTGTGCGTACCGCCGTGCGTGTTGGATCGCCCGTTGCTGTGATCGCGATCATCGCGTCCTTGTGGCTGTCGAGCGATAACAACCGCGCGCTGATTGGCGAAAAATATGCGTCTGTTAAGGCAAGCCTGCAGCAGCGCCCCGAATTTATCATGACCGAGTTCAACATCATCGGCGCTGACCCACAGACGACCGCTGACATTGCTGGCATTCTTCCTGTCGAGTTTCCTGTGTCGTCGTTTGATCTGGATATGGAAGAGCTGCGCGAGACGGTTGAACAACTGTACGCGATTAAATCCGCTCGTGTCCGTGTTGGCGAGAACGGCATGCTGGACGTTGACGTGACGCCGCGCATTGCAGTCGCTGTCTGGCGGGACCGCAATACGCTGCGCTTGATTGATGCCGACGGGATTATCGCGGGCATTATCGAGGAACGCGCAGAGCGCCGCGATTTGCCGTTGATTGCGGGTGATGGCGCATTTGAGAATATCGACGAGGCATTAACCCTGTTCCAGACGGCTGAGCCGCTTCGTGAACGGGTGCGGGGCCTTGTGCGGATGGGTGATCGGCGTTGGGATTTGGTATTGGATCGGGGGCAACGTCTGTTGTTGCCAGCTGACAATCCGATCACGGCACTTGATCGGATGATTGTATTAAACGACGCGCAAGACATGCTCGACCGGGACGTGGCGGTGGTCGATATGCGTAATCCAAAAAGAGCTGTTCTAAGAATGACAGCCGAGGCAGCAAATGCTTACCGCAGAGTAAGCGACACAGGGAACTAACGAATGCGGGACTTATATGAGAGCCAACGCGCGATGCGCAACATGCGCAAAGCGGCGATGCAACGCGGTGTGGTGGCGATTTTGGACGTGGGCACATCCAAGATTGCATGCCTCGTGCTGCGCTTTGACGAGGCAAAACCGCTGGACGCCGAAGGTGTCGGGTCGATGGCCGGGCAATCGTCGTTCCGCGTGATTGGTGCGGCGACCACCCGTTCGCGCGGTGTGCGCTTTGGTGAAGTTGACGCGATGCAAGAAACCGAACGTGCCATTCGCACGGCGGTCAATGCGGCGCAAAAGATGGCGCAGGTCCGTGTGGATCACGTGATTGCCTGTCTGTCCGGTGCGCGGCCACGGTCATACGGCCTTGATGGTGCGCTTGATCTCGAAGGCGGCATGGTCACGGAACAAGACATCGCACAGGTCATGGCGTCTTGTGATGTGCCTGATTACGGCGAAGATCGCGAAGTGCTGCACGCGCAGCCTGTGAACTTTGCTTTGGATAATCGGTCAGGAATGGCCGATCCGCGTGGTCTTGTTGGTAATATGTTAACCACTGACATGCATATGTTGACCGTAGATGCGGTGGCTGTGCAGAATATTTTCTTCTGTATCAAACGCTGCGATCTGGAATTGGCGGGCCTTGCGTCCTCTGCTTATGTGTCGGGAATGTCGTCGCTGGTCGAGGATGAACAAGAACTTGGTGCGGCCTGCATTGATATGGGGGGCGGTGCGACGGGGATTTCGGTCTTCATGCGCAAACACATGATCTACACCGACGCTGTCCGTATGGGCGGCGACCACATCACGTCTGATATTTCGATGGGCCTGCAGGTTCCATTGGCAACGGCAGAGCGGATCAAGACATTTTACGGCGGCGTCATGGCCACCGGCATGGATGACCGCGAAATGATCGAGATCGGCGGTAACACCGGCGATTGGGAACACGACCGCCGGACTGTATCGCGTGCCGAGTTGATTGGCATCATGCGTCCACGTGTCGAAGAAATTCTGGAAGAGGTGCGGGCGCGTTTGGATGCGGCCGGATTTGAGCATCTGCCGTCACAAAAGATCGTGTTGACAGGCGGCGCCAGCCAAATTCCAGGGCTAGATGGATTGGCCACCAAGATACTTGGCCAGCAGGTGCGCCTTGGGCGTCCGCTACGTGTGCAGGGCTTGCCTCAGGCAGCAACGGGTCCGGCATTTGCAGCGGCTGTGGGCATGACTTTGTTCGCGGCGAATCCACAAGACGAATGGTGGGACTTTGAAATCCCCGCAGATCGTAATGCGTCAAGGTCGTTCAGGCGGGCCGTAAAGTGGTTCAAAGACAACTGGTAGTACGCAAGATTTCGCCGGTTACGCTAGATCGGGGTTAAATGCTGCTAAAATCGGCCATATTTTGTGGCCATTGCGCGTTTTTTCCGTGACCTCAGAGCTTCTGAGGTCTAAGATCGGCGTAATTATTTGACGACTGCCCGGTGGGACGGGCCCAGCAAACACAGGCGGACAGGACACATGACATTGAATCTCTCGATTCCCGGACAAGACGAATTGAAGCCACGCATCACCGTATTTGGTGTAGGTGGGGCAGGCGGTAACGCCGTCAACAACATGATCGAGCAACAGCTTGAGGGTGTTGAATTCGTTGTGGCCAACACTGATGCGCAAGCTTTGCAGCAGTCTAAGTCGCCTGCGAAAATCCAGATGGGCATTAAAGTCACCGAAGGTCTGGGTGCTGGTGCACGCGCGACTGTTGGTGCTGCCGCCGCTGAAGAAAGCATCGAACAGATCGTGGATCACCTTGCTGGTGCGCACATGTGTTTCATCACGGCCGGTATGGGCGGGGGCACTGGTACTGGTGCCGCGCCGATCATTGCACAGGCTGCCCGCGAAATGGGTGTTCTGACTGTTGGCGTTGTGACAAAGCCGTTCCAGTTCGAAGGCGCCAAGCGCATGAAACAAGCCGATGACGGCATCGAAGCTTTGCAAAAAGTTGTCGACACGCTGATCATCATCCCGAACCAGAACCTGTTCCGTCTGGCCAATGAAAACACCACATTTACCGAAGCATTCGCACTTGCAGACGACGTTCTGTACCAAGGTGTGAAAGGCGTGACCGACCTGATGGTCCGTCCGGGCCTGATCAACCTCGACTTTGCTGACGTTCGCGCCGTAATGGACGAAATGGGCAAGGCGATGATGGGCACAGGCGAAGCAGAGGGTGAAAACCGCGCTGTTGAAGCCGCTGAAAAAGCCATCGCAAACCCACTGCTCGACGAGATTTCTCTCGAAGGTGCGAAGGGCGTTTTGATCAACATCACAGGGTCTTACGACCTGACATTGTTCGAACTCGACGAAGCGGCGAACAAAATTCGCGAAAAAGTCGATCCAGAAGCAAACATCATTGTTGGGTCCACGCTGGACACAGCCATGGAAGGCAAAATGCGCGTGTCCGTTGTGGCCACAGGCATCGACGCCGTTGCGCGTCACATGGAAGCGCCCGTCCCACGGCGTTCCATGTCACAGCCGTTGACGCAAACACCTGCGGTTGAAGAAGCAGCTGCCGCACCTGCGCCAGTTGCAGCACCAGTCGCTGCGGTTGCAGCAGCACCAGTGGCCGCGCCAGAACAGCGCACGATGTTTGAACAGCCTGCACGCGCTGCAGAGCCAACATTCGCACCGCGCCGTGATGAAGTGACGGACGATCTGCCGCCGCCTGCTTACCAGCCTGCGCCAGAGCCAACTTTGGAAGCGCCAGAAGAATTCGTCGCACCACGCGCCGCTGGCACACCAACACCAGAAGCGATGGCACGTTTGCAAGCCGCTGTTGGCCGCGCGCCAGGTGGTCAAGTGGCGCGTCCTGCAGCCGCTGGTCCAGCACCAGTGTCCGCAGATGCAGCAGAAGAAAAACGCGGCTTCGGGATCAATTCTTTGATCAACCGCATGACTGGGTCCGGCGCAGAGCCACAACAATCTGCACGTCGCGCACCAGAAGTGACTGCGATTCACGATGAAGCAGACGTTGATCCAGACCAAGAACGCATCGAAATTCCAGCGTTCCTGCGTCGCCAAGCGAACTGAAACTGTCATAAATCTGTGACGTGGGCGTTATGACGCCCCGTCACGATCACGAATGAAAGCCACCTTCGGGTGGCTTTTTTCGTTTTGGGACAGGTGTTTGTCGGATTTTACTGCTGATTGCTGCATCGCAGCGTGAACATGTTTCAGTCCGTCGCAATTGGTGAATTGAGCCGTAGGCCCACTGGCATTAAGTTAACATCACAATAAGAAACAATCGTGGTAGAGGCCCGGTGCAAGCAACGTTGAAATCATCTGTGACCTTCAAAGGGGTTGGCCTGCACGCAGGACAGCCTGCAACCATGGTCGTGCGTCCGGCATTGCCCGGCAGCGGTATCGTTTTCCGCCGCATGGACATCTTGGGCGAAGCAGGGCGTTTGCCCGCACGCTGGGACACGGTTGAAGTCTCGCCGTTGAACACCCGCCTGCGCAATGCCGCTGGCGTCACACTTTCGACGATTGAACATGTGATGGCCGCGCTTTCAGGCTGCGGTATTCACAACGCCTATATCGAACTTGATGGCCCAGAAATTCCGATCATGGACGGATCATCTGCTGCATTCGTGCGTGAATTTGTGTCTGCTGGTTTGGCGCAACTCGACGCACCCATGCGTGCGATCAAGATTTTGGACACCGTGACAGTCACCGAAGGCGACGCCACGGCAACGCTTTCGCCTGCGACGTCACTGCAAATCGCATTCGACATTGATTTTGCGGATGCTGCGATTGGTACGCAACAAAAAACATTGAACATGGCAAATGGTGCATTCGTGCGTGAACTCTGCGATAGCCGCACATTCTGCCGCGCGGTGGACGTGGACACGATGCGGGCCAACGGCTTGGCGCTTGGTGGAACCATGGAAAACGCGGTTGTCGTTGATGGGGACAAGGTTCTTAGCCCCGGTGGTTTGCGCCATTCCGACGAGGCCGTGCGCCATAAAATGCTTGACGCATTGGGCGATCTTTATACTGCCGGCGCGCCGATTTTGGGCCGCTACACAGGTCACAAAGCTGGCCATGCGCTGACGAATAAGCTGCTGCGTGCGCTTTTTGCACAGCCGAAAGCATGGCGCTGGGTCGATGTGGATCACAGCATCGCCGCCCGTTTGCCCGGTGTTGGGGTTTCCCCCGCTGATCTGGACGCTGTTGCCTAGTTTCTTTGGTCTTTTTGGATTACGGGGGCGTGGGTGCTGGCCCCGAAATCACCTTAAACACGTGTCTTATGCGCGGAAGTGATCACCATGCTTGGAAAAGGCATTTTGCACCCCAAACTTTTCTGCTAGACCCTTCTACAAATGGGGCATAACCCCCTGAGCAGAATTTGCGTTGCACGAGGACATCTATGTCAGGCATTTCCAGTCAATCCGGCCGTGTGGCCCGCCGTTTGGGGCCCGTGCTGGCGCTGTATCTTTTGGCAAGCTGCGGCGTGTTCGCCACAGAGCCGCCAGTTGATCTTGAAACACTGTCCGCCCAACAGATTTTCGCAATGGGCGAAATGGAGTTGGAGCAGGGCAAGGCCGACGAGGCCGCGATCACCTTTGGTGAGATCGAACGCTTGTATCCGTATTCGGGTTTTGCCCAACGTGCGTTGATTATGCAGGCGTTTTCGTATCACAAAAACGAAGACTATCCGAACAGTCGTGCCAGCGCGCAGCGCTACATCGATTTCTACCCTGTGGAAGAAGATGCCGCCTACGCACACTACTTGCTCGCGCTGTCTTACTACGACCAAATCGACGATATTGGCCGCGACCAAGGGTTAACGTTTCAAGCGTTGCAGGCCCTGCGCATCGTGATTGAAAAGTATCCAGGTACTGAATACGCAAGCGCTGCGATTCCTAAATTTGACCTTGCGTTCAGCCACTTGGCTGCCAAGGAAATGGAAATTGGCCGTTATTATCTGAAACGCAACAACTATGCGGCTGCGGTTAACCGTTTCCGTATCGTGGTCGAGGATTTCCAAACGACGCCACACACCGCAGAGGCTTTGCACCGTTTGGTGGAAAGCTACCTGTCGCTTGGTTTGACTGCCGAAGCACAGACCGCTGGCGCGATTTTGGGCCACAATTATCAGTCCACGGAATGGTATCAGGACAGCTACGCGCTGCTGACCGGACAGGGGCTGGAAATGCGCTCGGAGGGGGACAACTGGTTGTCCTCGATTTACCGTCAGGTGTTGCTGGGCGAATGGCTCTGACAGCTTTGGAAAGGCGCGTTTAGATGCTGCGCGGCTTAGACATACGCGACATGTTAATCATTGACCGGTTGGAGCTTTCGTTTCAGCCGGGGTTGAATGTGCTGACGGGTGAAACCGGTGCGGGCAAGTCTATCCTTTTGGATTCATTGGGTTTTGTTCTTGGCTGGCGAGGACGTGCCGAACTCGTGCGAGCAGGGGCCGAGCAAGGTGAAGTCACCGCCGCATTTGATCTGCCCATCGATCACGCGGGCCGCGCGGTGCTTGCTGATGCTGGGATCGAGGTCGAAGACGGCGAAGTTATTTTGCGCCGGATCAACACCCGTGACGGTCGCAAAACTGCATGGATTAATGACCGTCGCGTGAGCGGTGAAGTGCTGCGCAAGCTTTCAGAAACGCTCGTGGAATTGCATGGTCAACATGATGATCGCGGCCTGTTAAACCCGCGTGGACATCGGTTGATGTTGGACGAATACGCTGATTTGGACGCTGATATCGCAAAGGCGCGGTCGTCGTGGAAGGCGTTGTCAGAGGCCCAGAAGCGACTGGATGAAACACACGCCAAAATTGCAGAAGCCAAGGCCGAAGAAGAATATTTGCGCCATGCGGTTGCTGAACTCGACGCGCTTGATCCGCAGGCTGGCGAAGAGGCGACGCTGGATACCCAGCGCCGCACGATGCAAGCTGCCGAGAAAATTCGGGCTGATATTGCCAAGGCTGGTGATGCGATTGGTTTGTCCGGTGCTGAAGGCATGGTCAATGATGCGAACCGTTGGTTGATCAATGCGGCCGACAAAGCAGACGGACGTTTGGACGAGCCACTGTTGGCATTGGAACGCGCAGCATTGGCTTTGGATCAGGCGCAACAAGGCGTGGCAAGCTGTCTTGATGCGCTGACATTTAATCCGTCAGAGCTTGAAGACGCCGAGGAACGGCTGTTCGCGATCCGTGGATTGGCACGCAAACACAATGTCTTGGCGGATGATCTGGGACCATTTGCGGACGACTTGCGCACACGGCTTGCTGTGCTCGACGGTGGGGCAAAAGACCTTGCCACGTGCGAAGCCGATTTGATGACGGCACAGGCCGCATATAACGCCGCAGCAGATCGGTTAACCACGAAACGGACCAAAGCAGCCAAGGTGTTGGACAAGGCGATGGCGGCTGAACTCGCTCCGCTGAAAATGGAACGCGCGGTTTTTGTGACCATGGTGACGCCAGTCGACGCGGGCCCCGAGGGCCGCGATAGTGTTGCATTCACGGTTGCTACAAACCCCGGCGCGCCTGCTGGACCGCTCAATAAAATTGCCTCGGGCGGCGAATTATCGCGGTTCTTGCTCGCGCTAAAGGTGTGTTTGACCCAAGCGGGGGCCGGTGGCCTGACGATCATTTTCGACGAAATCGACCGTGGGGTTGGCGGTGCGACGGCTGATGCGGTGGGCAGACGTCTGTCGGAATTAGCCCGCGACGGTCAGGTGCTCGTGGTCACGCATTCGCCGCAGGTTGCGGCCCTCGGTCAGCATCATTGGCGCGTTGAAAAACGCCAGACCAAAAACGAGACCACATCAACCGTGGTCCCGTTGCTGAACGACGACCGCATCGACGAGATCGCACGCATGTTGTCGGGCGATACTGTGACCGATGCGGCACGCGCCGCCGCCGAAGCATTGATGTCGCCGACCGTATAGCTGCCCGCACTTGGACAGTTGGGCCTAATCGCCTAGGGTCTTGGCAACGCTGACACTTTGGCCTTGAAAGTCCCGACCATGGCTTCGCCCGTCTCACAGTTTCTGTCCGAAAGCTGGACCAAAGGGTGCGGCATGACATCGCGTGGTTTGCTGACGATCAAGCAAAAAGGCCCGTCGCAGGTTCAGTTCTGGTTCATCGCCCTTTTCATCGGTATCGCGGCGGGGTTCGCCGCACTTGGGTTCCGGTTGGGCGTCGATTGGTTGCAATCGGCGTTGTATCAGGCCGAAGACGTCAGCCGATTACACACGCTCGCGACACGGTTAAGCTGGTATCACATCGTATTGATCCCGACATTTGGCGGGTTGTTGGTGGGCCTGATTTTGCATTTCTTCACCGAAGATAATCGCGCGCGATCAGTGGCAGACGTGATCGAAGGGGCCGCATTGAAAGAAGGTCGCGTGCAGGTCCGGCGCGGTTTGGCGTCAACTGCGGCCAGCTTTGTGACCTTGTCTTCGGGCGGGTCGACGGGGCGTGAGGGGCCGGTTGTGCATTTGGCCTCAGTGCTATCAACCATGGTTTGCCGCGTCATTCGGGCGGACGGGATAACAGGCCGCGACCTGCTGGGCTGTGCTGTTGCGGCGGCGGTTTCGGCCAGCTTTAACACGCCAATTGCGGGGGCATTATTTGCGCTTGAAATCGTGCTGCGCCACTTTGCTGTGCATGCTTTCGCACCGATCGTGATTGCCTCTGTCGCGGGAACGGTGATTAACCGCATGGCCTTTGGCGATGTGACCGAATTTGTCTTACCGACCCAAAATGCGCTGAATTTCTATGTTGAATTGCCAGCGTTCCTGCTGCTGGGCCTGTTGTGCGGTGTGATCGCCGTCGTCCTGATGCGGGCGATTTTCTGGACCGAAGACCTTGCCAATCATTTACAAAAACAAACCGGATTACCTGGATATTTACGCCCCGCCATCGCTGGCGTTTTGCTCGGCCTCTTAGCTGTTAAATTCCCGCAAATCATCGGCGTAGGCTACGAGACAACGACCGAAGCGCTATCCGGTAACCTGACCTTCACAGCGGCGGTGATGATCGCTGTGGTCAAGGTGGTGGCGGTTGCAATTACGATGGGTGGGCGCATGGGCGGCGGTGTCTTTTCGCCTGCTTTGATGGTGGGGGCCTTGGCTGGCCTCGCGTTTGGGATCATCGCCACCAGCATTTTCCCTGACGTGTCTGGGGAAGGATCGCTCTACGCGCTCGCGGGCATGGGGGCGGTCGCGGCCGCTGTGCTTGGCGCACCGATCTCTACATCGTTGATTGTGTTTGAGCTAACAGGCGACTGGCAAACCGGTTTGGCCGTGATGGTCGCCGTGTCAATGTCTACGGCGATTGCCTCGAAAATGGTCGATCGGTCGTTCTTCCTGACGCAATTGGAACGCCGGAATGTCCACCTTGCCGCAGGCCCGCAGACGTATTTGCTCGCCACTTTCCGCGTGGCGAGTGTGATGCGCAAAGCCGACACACCGGGCAGCGCAGATATTGAGAACTGCTGGGAATTGATCCGCGACGGTATCTACATCGACGGCAATGCGACGCTCGAACAGGCGATGCCAATCTTTGAAGCGGGCAATCAGGTCTTCATCCCTGTGGTCACAATCGCAGACGAAGATGCCCCGCCAGAATTGTGGGGGGCATTATTTCAGGTGGATGCGCTCAAGGCGATGAACAAGGCGCTTGCGGCAACAGCGGCCGAAGAACACTCGTAAGAGTTCCACGCGGCGCCTTGCTTCTTTGACTTTCTTCAAATCCTCGCCGAAGGCTTGGGATCTGCAAGATCCCAATTCAGCTAAACTTGCTCAATCGCTACTTTTTCGCCGTAGAACGCCAGATATCCTGCGATGTCTTTGGCCACATCATTGGGTGTCTCGTAGGTCCAAACCGCGTCGGTCAACGTGCCGCTTTTCGCTTCGATCGAGAAATAAGTCGCAGTGCCTTTGTGCGGACAGGTCGTCGTCGTGTCGGTTGGTTCCAGAAAAGCCATCGCAATGTCAGAGCGTGGGAAATAGATCACCTCTGGATTGTCGCCTTCTTTCACAGCCAAGGCTTGCGTGGTTTCGCCCAATACGGCGCCCGCCACGCGAACAACCCAAGTCCCCTCGGCGGGGGAAACGGTGATTTGTGGTGCCATGACATAGTCCTTTCAAAACAATCATAAGGTGCCCCAAACGGGCGCCAATAGTCGATTGCAGTCTGCTTATAATGGGGCGCAGGCCGCGATCAGCCAGTCTTTGGTCGTACTGTCGATACGGTCCGCCAGCAGGCGCAATGTATCAGCATGGTATTGATCAATCCAGTCTCGTTCGGCGTCCGATAGTTCATCCGCAATGATGAGGCGGCGATCAAGCGGGACGTGTGTTAAGGTCTCGAAATCCAGCATATCGCGGGCATCCGCGCCGGGCAGCGGGCTGGCCTGTTTCACAACAATCAGGTTCTCGATGCGAATCCCGAATGCGCCTTCGCGATAATAACCCGGCTCGTTCGATAGGATCATACCCGCCTCAAGCGGTGTGGTTGCGCGGCGGGAAATGCCTTGCGGACCTTCATGCACACTCAAATAACTGCCAACACCGTGGCCGGTGCCGTGGTCGTAATCCTGCCCAGCTTGCCAAAGTGGGGTACGCGCCAGCGCGTCCAGATGCGATCCTGCAACGCCTTTGGGGAACCGCGCCATCGACACGGCGATCATCCCGCGCAACACGCGGGTGTAGCAGACGCGGTGCTCGTCGCTTGGTTCACCCACGATCATGGTGCGGGTGATGTCGGTGGTGCCGTCTTGATACTGACCACCCGAATCAACCAACAACAGCTCGCCGGTCTTCACCTCACGGTTGCTGTCTTCGCTCACACGGTAATGCACAATCGCGCCATTTGGACCCGCGCCGGAAATTGTCTCGAACGAGATATCGCGCAGGGCGTTGGTGTCGCGGCGAAAGCCTTCTAGCGATTTGACCACGTCGATTTCAGTCAGATTGCCGCTAGGGGCCTCTGCATCGACCCACGCCAAAAACCGCACCATCGCGACAGCATCGCGGATATGGGCGTCACGCGAGCCTTGGATTTCAACAGGGTTTTTACACGCCTTGGGCAAGGAACACGGATCGGCAGCCTCAATCAGCTTTGCATTCGTGATCAGTGGTTTAATGGCGTAAGGGCATGATTTCGGATCAATCTGAACCGATCCTTTCAACGCCGCGACATAGCCGTCAAACGCATCCCAGCCATGCACCTGTACGTCAGCGCCAAGATGCTCTGCAATCGCATCGGCCTTACCAGCGCGGGCAAACAATGCGACGCGACCAGACTTTTCCAAGATTGCAAAAGCGTGCGGCACCGGATTACGTTTAATGTCCGTACCACGGATGTTCAACAGCCATGCGATGCTGTCAGGCAGGGTCAGGATACACGCATCAGCTTTCAAATCCTTGGCGAGGCGCGCACGTTTGCGCGCATGTTCTTCGCCTGATAGTTGCAGGGGATGCGCCGTAAACGGGGCCATCGGGGCAGGGGGCTGATCGGTCCAGATCTGGTCAACGGCATTGGCGATAGGGGCCAGCGTGATCTGTGTGTCTGACAGGGCCTCGCGATGGGCGTCGATGTCAGCGACGGTATGCAACCAAGGATCAAACCCGATCACAGCCTTGGCCGCGGCATTTTCACGCAACCAGTCACCCAGTTGCACCTCTGGCCAATGCACGGGCGTAAACACATCGGCAACTTGGCTACGCACCTGAAGCCGATACCGCCCGTCAATGAACATGCCCGCAACATCCGGCAAAACCGCACAAAAGCCAGCCGAGCCGGAAAACCCTGTTAACCATTCCAGCCGCGCATCACGTGGGGCCACATATTCGCCCTGATGCACATCGGCACGCGGCACCAGAAATCCGTCCACTCCGATATCCTTCAACTCAGGGCGCAATGCGCTGAGCCGCGCAGGGCCCTGTTCAGGTGTCGATGATACGTCAAACGTCTGAAACATTTTGCAAGTCCTTAGCTTCTTTGACTTCTTTTATATCCCGGGGGATTGGGGGCTGGCCCCCAACACCGATTTTTCTAGAAAAATCGTATGAATTTTCGCGAAAATTCGTCACCCGGATTTGCGCATACCCATCACACGGGCGCGTTTGCGCGGGTCGCTGTCGAAGAGGCTGGCAAGCTGTTCTGTCATCGCACCAGCCAGTTGTTCCACGTCCGTGATCGTGACCGCGCGTTCATAATAGCGCGTCACGTCATGGCCGATCCCGACGGCGATCAGTTCAACTTCTTTGCGTTTTTCGACCATCGCGATCACGTCGCGCAGGTGCTTTTCAAGGTAATTCGCTGGGTTCACCGACAAGGTACTGTCGTCCACAGGTGCACCGTCTGAGATCACCATCAAGATTTTGCGCTGCTCGTGCCGTGCTTGCATCCGGCGGTAGGCCCATTCGAGCGCCTCGCCGTCGATATTCTCTTTCAGCAGCCCTTCTTTCATCATCAGCCCAAGGTTTGGCCGCGCGCGCCGCCATGGCGCATCGGCCCCTTTGTAGATAATGTGGCGCAGGTCATTCAGACGACCCGGCGTGGCAGGACGTCCGTCGTTTAGCCATTTTTCACGGGCGAGTCCGCCCTTCCAAGCTTTTGTTGTAAAACCTAAAATCTCGACTTTAACCTGACAGCGTTCCAATGTCCGTGCCATCACATCCGCACAAATCGCGGCGATTGAGATCGGACGCCCGCGCATCGATCCAGAATTATCTAGCAGCAGGGTCACGCAGGTATCGCGGAATTCGGTGTCTTTTTCCTGCTTGAACGACAAGGGCGTGGTCGGGTTGGCCACGACACGCGCAAGGCGGCCCGCATCCAATGTGCCTTCTTCAAGGTCGAATTCCCAAGACCGGTTTTGCTGCGCTTGCAGGCGGCGTTGCAATTTGTTCGCCAGCCGCGACACAGCGCCTTTCAGCGGATCAAGCTGCTGATCCAGATAGGCCCGCAGACGTTCCAACTCGATCGGTTCGGCCAAATCTTCGGCACGGATTTCTTCGTCGTCGGCGTCGGAATACACGCGATAATCGGGGTCGGCGGCGGACACAGACTGCGGCGGCGGTGGATCAAGCGGTGCCTCCCCGTCGGGCATTTCGGTTTCTTCGCCCATTTCAGGATCAGCCTGATCATCCATCGAGACTTCGGCTTGCGATGCGTCTTGCTGGTCGTCTTGGGTCTGCTCTGGCGATGCTTCGGCCTCTTCGCCTTCGCTTTCATCGTCGCCGGTGCTGTCTGGCTCGTCCTGATTGTCGTCGCTGCCCTCTTCAGCCTCATCGTCTTGATCATCGTCAAGGCTGTCGGGATCTTCGCCAAGCTGATCGGCATAGCCCAAATCGGCAATCATCTGCCGCGCGAATTTTGCAAAGGCCTGCTGATCTTCAAGCATATCGGTCAGGTGCTCAAGCGTGCCGCCCGCCTGTTCCTCGATAAAGCCGCGCCAGTGGTTCATCACGTTGTCCGCCCCTTCGGGCAGATCGCGGCCAGTGGCGAGGTGACGGATCAAGTAGCCAGCCGCGACCGCAAGCGGCGCGTTTGCACTGTCTTTGACCTGATCGTAGCCTTTGCGCATGGCTTCATTGGCGATTTTCGCGTCGATGTTACCAGCCGTGCCAGGCATGTGTTGTGCGCCGACGGCTTCGATCCGTGAGGTTTCCATCGCCTCATAGAGGTCACGCGCCATCTGGCCTTGCGGCATGTAGCGCGCGGATGTTTTCGGATTGTGGAATTTGTGGCGCAACGCAAATGCGTCGGCGGTGCCACGCGCCAGCAAGACTTCGTCGCGTGTCATACGGCGCGAAACCTGCGGCAATCGGATCGTTTCAGCCGTTTGGCCCGCCGGATCAACCGAATAGGTCACAGACAATTCAGCGTCGCCAGCGATGACTTTTGTAGCCTCAGCGAGCGCCTTTTTGAACGGATCAGCAGGGTTGTCGTTTGGTTTACTCATGGCAGCGGCTCGTCCGAATTTAGGTTAACCTAAGGATATCGGAAATAGTCGCCGGATGCTATGGGGTCATTCGTCGAAGTCGGGTTCTTCAAAGGTGATTTTCGCCTCTGGAGCCAGATTAAATGGCTCGGATGCGAGATCGTGCATCGTGGTTAATTCAGCGACGCCGGGCAGGGTGTTGCCCGCTTCGTCCACAAACGCCAAACGGGGGCGGTAGGTTTTGCCGCCCATCTCAATCGCGCCGTCATCAAACAGATACGCAAGCTCGGTGACGATGCCTTCGACGTTCGCTTTTGCAGCGTCTTCGGGCATGTTTTCGGTGAAGAGGGGCAGTAATGCGTGGGCCATCAGGCTGGCTGATGTCGCGGCCAAATCGTTATGACCGGGTGCGTAACCGTCGGGTAATTCAGCGCCGATAATCATTTTCATTTTATGTGCCTCATTAGATCGTCTGCTTTTGTTGCGGACAGCCTATCGGCAAAAAGGGACAATTTTATGGAAATAGAAGGGCGAATGAAAAAAGGCGAGGCTGGTGCCTCGCCTTTGATCGATAAACTTCGGAAACTTAGCCCAGTGACAGGCTTGCCGCTGATTCAGGCAGTTCTTCGTCAAAGCAGCGCTGGTAGAATTCAGCGACTGTTTGGCGTTCCAGCTCGTCGCATTTGTTGAGGAATGACAGGCGGAAGGCATAGCCCACGTCTTGGAAAATCCGTGCGTTTTCGGCCCATGCCAGCACGGTCCGTGGCGACATCACCGTGGACAGATCGCCGTTCATGAAGGCAGTCCGCGTCAGATCCGCAACAGTCACCATCTGGGAAATCGTCTTGCGACCAGCAGCGGTGTTAAAGTGCGGCGATTTGGACAGAACGATTGCTGTTTCGGCGTCGTGCGACAGATAGTTCAGGGTCGCGACGAGCGACCAGCGGTCCATCTGCGCTTGGTTAATCTGCTGGGTGCCGTGGTACAGGCCAGTGGTGTCGCCCAAACCAACAGTGTTGGCTGTCGCGAACAGGCGGAACGACGGGTGCGGTGTGATGATTTTGTTCTGATCCATCAGCGTCAGTTTGCCGTCAGTTTCCAACACACGTTGGATCACAAACATCACGTCAGCGCGGCCCGCGTCATATTCATCAAACACAATCGCAACCGGATTGCGCAGCGCCCATGGCAGGATGCCTTCGTGGAATTCAGTGACCTGAACGCCGTCGCGCAGTTTGATCGCGTCTTTGCCGATCAGGTCGATCCGGCTGATGTGGCTATCAAGGTTAACACGCACGGCAGGCCAGTTCAGACGGGCCGCAACCTGTTCGATGTGCGTTGATTTACCTGTACCGTGATACCCTTGGATCATCACGCGGCGGTTGTAGCCGAAACCCGCGAGAATCGCCAAAGTCGTGTCAGGATCGAATTTGTAAGTGCTGTCGATTTCAGGCACGCGGTCAGTCTTCTCGGCAAAGCCTTTGACCTTCATGTCAGAATCAATGCCAAACACCTCGCGAACAGAAATATCTTCGGTTGGTTTTGCTGGGATATCCAAGTTGTCGTCGGCCATAGACTTCTGCTTTCCAAAATCGCGCTTTTATCCGTGTTTGGATGCAACATTCCGCGCACGGCTGCAAGGGGAACGGTCCCGACTTTGATCCAGTAAAAAATGCTGACCATTCTCGATAAATGCGATGGGTGCTGGTTTAGCGCATAGTTTTGCCACGATTAAGTCGCATTTGTGGGGTCTGAGGCAGTGACAGCCTTGGAGGATCCGATTGGCCCGTCAGTCCATATTCCCCCAGATTAGTCGTGGGGAACGCAGTTTCATATGCGCGATGCTTGGCACCTCTGTTTTGGGGGCCATGCTCGCATGCGTGGCGGTCCTTAGCCTGTCTAACCGGACGGGCGGCACATCAATGGTGATCACTTATTGGACGTTGTTTTCAGGATGTATCGGCGGCGCTGCTGGGCTTTGGACCAGTTGCGAGCGCTGGTTTGGTCATGCAGGCGTTGGCGGTTGGTTGTCGGCGCTGTGCGGCACGCTGGTCGCAACTGGCGTTGGATCGGTGATCGGGGGCACGCTGATTTTGCCATTCTACGGCACGATGTTTGCCCCGTTCCAGCTGGTGCTGATTATCGTTCAGGACCCGATTTTGGGGTTTATCTGGCTGGGAATGCTGCTGTGCTCGCATGTTTTGCTGAAGCAATGGCGCATCGAGCGTGACAGCATTTTTGCGACGGGCAGTTCCGCCGCATATTGATCCGCAACGGTTTCACGCAAAACGCATTTCCTACAAAAAAGGGCCGCATAACGCGGCCCCATTGATTAGTCTTTTTCGCGGAAGTGTTTGCTGGCCTTGATCTGATCCCAGGCCCACACAACTTCGGACAATTGTTCTTCTTGGCTGCGGTCCCCACCGTTCATGTCGGGGTGCAGAACCTTGATCAACACTTTGTATTGCTTGCGAATCTGCGGCTTGGACATCGTATCCTTCGCCTCAAGAATCTCGATTGCACGACGTTCGGTCGGGGGCAAGCGGCGCGTATTGCCGGCCTTGGCGTTACGGCCGGGGTTCTGGGTGGCATTCTGGCCCAAGACCTGATGCGGATCATCAACGCCCAAGCGCGCCCAAGCCCGTTCTTCCTCGGACCGTTTGAACGGCTTTGTCGGACGTTCCCAGACCTTGTCTTTGGCTTGCTGCGCCATCAGTTCGGCTTCTGATGTACCGTCAAAGAAATTCCACTTGAGGTTGTATTCACGCACGTGTGCCTGACAGAACCACAAATAATCATCCATCGTATCCGGCGATTTCGGCGCACGGAATTTTGCTTCTTCTTGGCAGCCATCATGCTCGCACACGCGTTGCGAGGTCTCTGATGCGCCTGACATGCCCCGTCGGCCGCGCGGATTTTTCTTCTTCGCGCTGGAGACGGACATATCAAAACCAAAGGGATCGTCTTTTTTCACGTCACAGGACTCCTTGTCGACTCGAGGTGCAGACAATAGACCTTTGAGTTCAAGATAGAAGAGGTTGAAGGTAAAATAATGGGGCTTGAAGTCGAAATAGTTGAGGCGATCAAAACGAAACTCAAACCAGTTGATTTTCAGGTAATCAACGAAAGCCACCTGCACGCAGGGCATTCCGGCGATGACGGGTCCGGTGAAAGCCACTGGAAGATCGTGCTGGATGCCCCTGATTTAGCAGACAAATCACGGCTAGCGCGGCACCGCGCAGTGCACGCAGCATTAGGGCCCGACATCATCGGGCGTCTACACGCACTGGCGATAACGTTTCGTTAATCAGTCTACTTTAATGTAGGCTCTGTCCGGCCATGTGGTGAGGGTGTGTTCACCCGCATCATGTGATCGGGCTTTGGCATTGGTGCTGCAGGCGGTGGTGCGACGGGTGCAACAGCGGGGGCGTGTGCGGCCACAGGCATTGGTGCGACGGGCGTCGGTGCAATCGGCGTTTCCATGACTGGGGCGGCGGTTGTATGCTCTGGCGCGGCGACAGGCGATGTTGTCACGACCTGTTTGCGGAACACCATCATGTTCTGGAACACGGTTGTGCGTCCGGTAAATCCGGTGCGTTCCTCTGAAGGCAGTGTGTCGGTGCGAACATATTCCCAGCCGTCAGCGCCATATTCGTTCATGATGCTTTGCAGCGCATGGGCAAAACGGTCTTCGGCGGTTTTCACCCCCTTCGCCTTGATCCCTTTTTTTGGTGCAGGCACCACAGCGTATTCATATGACATTAACCGACCTCTGATGTGTTTGTGGCCCTATAGCAGTGGCGATGCGAACCGCCAAGGGGACCGCAGGGCATCGGCGCCATCGTGCCCCAGATGCCGTGACGGAAGATCGCGTTTTAGGTAAATATACGGATAATCGCCGAGCCAAGCAGCAGAAAATAGCCAATGCGCAGGCAAATGTCGTCAATCAGACGCCAGTTCGAGACGCGGGTTTCAGCATTTTGCCGCAGTTCTTTGGCAATATCGCTCAGCGCGCTTTGCCGACCGTCGTGCGATTGGCGCTGCGTGATGCCTTCGATCCGCGACAGGGTTTTCTTGCGCAGATTCATTGAAAACGTCGGGACTGCCAGAATGGCGATTCCGAGGGTCGATGCGATATTCAGGCATCGCGCGAGTGTGAAAAAGGTGTCGGCGGTCTCGTTCAAATCAAGACGCAAAGTTCGTCGTCAGGCCGATCTGCTGCGTCGTAAGGGGTGATTTTCACCCGTTTGCCGCAAGCATGAAAGTACCGTGACCAGGATTCGACCTCTGGCAATGCGCCTGTTGCCGCTTCCATTTTCGAGATGTGGGATTGCGATAATCCCGACCGCGCAGCCAGTTCGATCTGGGTTAATCCGGCCTGTTTGCGCAGTGACCGGAACAATAACGCGAGTTCACGTTTGGTGTCGTTCCGGCTGTAAGACGTTGCCAGATCAGGGTTTTCTGCGAGAAGAATGTCTTTGAGGACGGTCATGTCATGTCTCCCGAGTTGGATTAACAAGCTTGCGGTGACGGATCGTGAGGCGCATCGCATTGTTGCATTTACCGGTGGTCGTAATCGCCCCATGCAGCATCACAGGGGGCGGGGTGGCAGATTTCAGGTCGCTGGACACCACCAGCGCGAAACCCCGACAGGACGGGATCGTAATCGCGAAAACTTCATATCTGTCGGCCACAAGACCGCACCGTTCGCTAAGGTAGGGGTCATTGAAACCCAACTCCTCTTCCAGCATCAGAACGTTCTCTTTACAGGTGTCAGAGAGCCGCCGGATACTATCTATTAACTCAGTTTCAAAACCCGGTGGGGCGATGACGAGTCTGTCCTTATGCTTTCGATATATATCTGGGTGCATATGAAGTCAAGTATATATTGCGGGCCGGCTGGCGGGCACGAGGCCCGTCACAGCCCCAATTTCGCGGCAACCAGCTTGTTCACTGCCGCCGGATTCGCCTTGCCGCCCGTCGCTTTCATAACCTGTCCCACGAAGAAACCGATCAGTTTCGGGTTCACCTTGGCCTTTTCGACCTGCGCGGGGTTGGCGGCGATGATCTCGTCCACCGCGGCCTCGATGGCACCTGTGTCGGTGACCTGCTCCATGCCTTCGGTCGCGACAATTTCCTCGGGATCGCGGTCTGAGGTGTAGGCGATTTCAAAGACATCCTTGGCAATCTTGCCGCTGATTTTGTCGGATTTGATCAAGCCGACGATCTGGCCCAAACGCGCCGCTGAAATCGGGCTATCAGTCACGTCTTTGTCGTCTTTCTTAAGACGTCCGAACAATTCGTTAATAACCCAGTTCGCGGCCAATTTACCGTCGCGGCCTTCGGCCACAGCCTCAAAGAACGCGGCATTATCGACGTCAGCAGTCAGCACAGAGGCGTCATATTCGGACAGGCCAAAGTCAGCCATGAAACGGGTCTTCTTGGCGTCTGGCAGTTCTGGCAATTTCGAGGCTAGATCATCCACCCAATCCTGTTCAATCACCAACGGCAGCAAGTCTGGATCAGGGAAGTAACGGTAATCATGCGCTTCTTCCTTCGACCGCATCGACCGCGTTTCGTTCTTGTCCGGATCGTACAGACGTGTTTCCTGAACAACCTCTTTGCCGTCCTCGACCAGCGCAATCTGACGCCGCGCTTCGACGTCAATCGCAGCTTGGATGAACCGCATCGAGTTCATGTTCTTGATCTCGCAACGGGTGCCGAGATGGGAAAAGTCCTGTGTTTCCTGATACTTCTCGTATTGACCCGGGCGACAGATCGACACGTTCACGTCAGCCCGCAGGTTGCCGTTTTGCATGTTGCCGTCGCATGTGCCGAGGTAGCGCAGGATTTGACGCAGCTTAGACACATAGGCGGCGGCCTCTTCGGGGCCACGAATATCGGGGCGCGATACGATTTCCATCAGCGCCACACCAGTGCGGTTCAGGTCCACAAAGGACATGTTCGGGTCCATGTCATGGACGGACTTCCCAGCGTCTTGTTCAAGGTGAATACGCTCGATCCGCACGTTACGGGCAACACCATTGCCAAGCTCGACCAGCACCTCGCCTTCGCCGACAATCGGGTGGTAAAGTTGCGAGATCTGATAACCCTGCGGCAAGTCAGGGTAGAAATAGTTTTTGCGGTCAAATGCAGAGAACAAATTGATCTCGGCCTTCAGCCCCAGACCCGTGCGGACCGCCTGTGCGACGCATTCTTCGTTAATGACCGGTAGCATGCCGGGCATGCCCGCATCCACAAACGCCACGTTGCTGTTTGGCTCTGCACCGAACAAGGTCGAGGCGCCTGAAAACAGCTTGGCCTTGGTCGCGACCTGCGCGTGGACCTCTAACCCGATGACAAGTTCCCAGTCATGTTTCGCACCAGCGATCACTTTGGGGGCAGGGGTCGTATAAGTCAGGTCCAACATGGGGTCTCTCCGTCAGGGTCTATGCGCGTTCTAAGTCAGGGGGCAGTCAGGGACAAGAGCGGGCGCACATTCGCGTAGCTTTGTAAAAGGCACTTGCCAAGATACGGCTTGGCGGGGCAAATTTTGGCGCATGATGAAAGCCACGACAATTCTGGGGGGAATTCTGGCGATATGTGTGGGGGCCGCTGCGGTGGCCGAAACGCCTGTCAGGCCGACTTCCCGCGACGATGTAGCCACAATGCAGGCAGAGGCCGCGACTATGCGCCTCGCCGGGTTTCGTGTCCGCGAGCGCCCCGACTACATGATCCGGTATCCGGCTCTAGTGGAATCGGGTGATCCGTCTGTGCGTCCCGTGGCGCGTTCGCGATTTTTACCAAACACCCGTTGGGACCACAAAGCAGGATCCGATCTATGGACACGTGCGGCGATGACAGCCGTGAGCGGTCATGGCGAAGGCCTCGATTCGCTTGTGCCGCGTGACATCGACAAGTGGTGTCCCGCCTACGAAGACAACGGCCCCGCAAAAAGACAGGCGTTCTGGGTTGGCGTCATGTCCGCACTCGCCAAACACGAAAGCACCTATAATCCGCGTGCGGTCGGCGGCGGTGATCGGTGGTACGGTTTGCTGCAAATTTACCCAGACACGGCGCGGCGCTACGGCTGTTTTGCGCGGACTGGCGAAGCACTTAAAGACCCCGAAGACAACCTGTCCTGTGCCGCCCGGATCATGAACGTGACAGTCGCCCGCGATAATGCAATCGCATTGCGCGACGGACGGTGGCGTGGGATCGCAGCCGATTGGGGGCCGATGTCGAACCGTGCCAAAACGTCAGAAATGATCGCATGGATCAACCGCCAAAGCTATTGCCAGCCAACGGTTAACATCCGCCCGCAATCCCGTCCCGAAACAAATTTGCTGGCCACGGTGTCAACAATGACGGTCCCAACGGCAGATTGAATCGCAACACTCGGGCTTCTTTGACTTCTTCCAAATCCCCGCCGGAGGCTCCCGCACTCTCACTGCACGCGACGGTGATGTTATCCCAGCCGTGGCAAAAGTGGCCGTGATACCGCCCGCATATCAATCTCGGGCCTTTGCGTTTCACCTAGTAACAGCGTCGCCTCGCGCAAAATCACGATCCCGTCTTCTGCTGACTTCGGCAGATCGCGCCCTGCAATATGAGGTCCGACGGTGATTTGAAACGGCTGTCGATCTTTGTTCAGGGTCTCGTGGAACAGTGTGATGTCGCGTAGCGTCGGGTGAATCTTATCGAAAAGATAAAACAGGGCAGAGTTCCGCGCACGGATATTAACCGGAATTACCGGTAGATCGAATTTACGGGCAAGCATTGCGGCGGACGCCATCCAAGGCCGTTCCCACAACCGCAAGCCACGACGTTTCGCCAATCTACCAGAGGGGAAAATGACGCCCAAGCGGCCCTCGTCCGTCGCTTTGCGCACAAATTGCATGGTCTCGCGCGCCGACTCTCGGCTGCGCTTTTCAGGCCGCCATTCCACGGGGCAAATCATATCTGACATCTGCGGCAAAATCCGTAGAATGTCTTTGTCTGCAAAGAAGTAGGCGTCCGGACGCCGCTGCGCTATCACGTGGTTCAGGATAATTCCGTCCGCGATCCCTGTCGGGTGGTTTGCGACGATCAAGGCGGGATCGTCGGTTGGCAGGTGCCCTAGGCCTGCGACCTCGACATGCTGTGCAAGGCGTCGGCCCATTGCCGTCATGATCTCGCGCGAGGTCGCATGCTGCATCGTTTCGGCCAGTGCCACCGTCTTTTCGTAGCTCAAAGCGTGGTCGAGGGTGCGTTGCGCAACGCGCGTCAGGGCCGTCTGGTTGGTTAACCATGGCGCGCGTTCATGAATCAGCGGATCAATACGGTGTCTCATGTCATTATAGATGTGATGCAACCGTAACGTTTAAATGACATCACGCGATTTGATGGCGATTATCCGCTGGCCAAGATGCGCGTCACCATTTCCATCGTATCGCGTGACAAGTTCGGCGTCGCAGCGATCCGATCCAACGCGGCCCGCATTTTGGCTTGGCGGTCCGTGTCGTAGCGGCGGAAGCTGTCGAATGCCGTCACAACACGCGCGGTTGTTTGCGGGTTGATCGGGTCCAGCTTGATCAGCCAATCCGCTAGCAATTCATAGCCGCTGCCGTCCGCGCGGTGGAAGCCTGCGGCATGGCGCGAGAATGCGCCGAACACGGCCCTGAAACGGTTCGGGTTCTTGAGGTTGAAATCGGGATGTTGGCTTAGCTTTTTCACAATCGCGACTGTGTTTTCTGGCGCGCTCAACGCCACTTGAAGGCCGAACCATTTGTCCATCACCAAGCGATCATCGCGCCATTGCGCTGCGAAATCCGCTGATGCCTTTTCACCGTGACCATTCCAAAGCAGGGCAGACAGAGCGCCTATTTGTTGGGTCATGTTGTCCGCAGTTTCAAACAAAGCTGTCGCTTGTTTACCCGCATCAACGCGCGTCAGTAGTCCCAAAATCGCATTCGCGAGGCTGCGTTTTCCTGCGGATATTGCGTCCGGCGAATACGGCCCAGACACGGACATTGCGGCATAAAGACTGGCAAGGTGATCTTGCAAATGCAGCGCCAGCGCATGTTTCAACGTCTGATGCGCCAAGTGGATCGCATCGGGATCAGGCACATGACCTGCGCTGTGTAGCGATTGCGCCGTTTCGCCTTGCGACGGGAACGACAGCAAAAACGCGCGAAAGGCGGGGTCCAGTGTGTTGTCGCGCACCGCTGTTAACATCGCGTCCAGATATGCTGTGTCCGGTGGGGTGCCGTCCGTCACCATGCGGCACAATAATTCCGACACCAAAACGCGGCCCGCGTCCCAGCGGTTAAACGGGTCACTGTCGTGTCCCAGCAAAATCGCCCGATCCGCATTGGATAAGGGCTGGGTCAGGATGATTGGCGCAGTAAAGCCGCGGTTGATCGACAGGATTGGGCGATCAGCCAATCCCGTGACGGTGATCGACGCGCCGGAGGCATCAAGCACGAACAGTTGTTCCGCCTGCACCTTACAGCCATCACGACCAATCAAAGCATAGCGCAGCGGGATCACACGCGCAGGCCAATCATCACGGCCAGCAGCGCGGATCGTTTGGGCGAGGTGTATCGTCAGCGTACCATTGTCGTTCCAATCCTCTGTTACAGTCACATGTGGCGTACCTGGATCAGTCCACCAGCGGGCGAACTGGGTCAGGTCCGTGTCCATCACAGCCTCAAAACACGCACGGAAATTCTCGATCGTGGCCGCATCCCCATCATGGCGGTCGAAATACAGATCTAGCGCTGCCTTATATACCGCATCACCCGCGAGGGTGTGCAGCATGCCGATGATCTCGGCTCCTTTTTCATATACCGTAGAGGTGTAGAAATTGTTAATCTCGGAAAAACTTGACGGACGCGGCGGATGGGCCAAGGGGCCAGCGTCTTCGCGGAATTGCGCGGCGCGCAGGGTAATCGCGTCGTCGATCCGTTTGACGGGGGCAGATCGCATGTCGGATGTGAACTGCTGATCACGGTAAACGGTCAGCCCTTCTTTCAGGCATAGCTGGAACCAATCACGGCAGGTAATCCGGTTGCCTGTCCAGTTATGAAAATACTCGTGGGCAATGATCGCCTCGATGCGTTCAAAGTCCGCATCGGTCGATGTCTCGGGTGACGCCAAAACGCAGCTTGAGTTGAAAATGTTCAAGCCTTTGTTCTCCATCGCGCCCATATTAAAGTCATCGACAGCGACGATGTTGAAAATGTCCAAGTCGTATTCGCGCCCGTAGGTCTGTTCGTCCCACGTCATAGACCGCTGCAACGCGCCCATGCCAAAGGCGCATTTCGTCTCGTAGGACCGGGGCGGACATAGATGTTCAGGTCCACTTGGCGGCCTGACATTGTGGTAAACGAACCGGGGTGCGCGACCAGATTTCCGGCGACTAGCGCGAACAAATACGCGGGCTTTGGCCATGGGTCGTGCCATTCCGCCCAGCCGTCGCCTGATGCTTGCGGATTACCGTTGGACAATAGCACGGGGTAGTCGCCCTCAACACGCACGGTGAAGACGGCCATCACGTCGGGGCGGTCGGGGTAATAAGTGATCTTGCGAAACCCTTCGGCCTCGCATTGGGTGCAGAACATGCCGCCGGACATGTATAACCCTTCGAGTGCGGTGTTGGTTTGCGGCGAAATCACCACTTCGGCTTCCCAAATAAACGGCGCGTCAGGGACGGGGCAGGTCAAGCCATCGTCCGTGAGGGTCGGCGTCACGCTGGTCCCGTCGATTTTCGCCGCGATCAATGTCAATTCAGCGCCGTGTAAAAAGAACGTCTTGTCCTGCGCATCAGGGTTCGGTCGAAACGCAATCCGGCTGATGACGCGCGTCTCGGTCGGGTGCAGGTGGAACGTGAGATGCACATCGTCGATCAGATACGCAGGAGGCGTGTAATCCGCGAGATAGATCGTTTGCGGGGCGGAATGTGTCATCACGTAGCCTTTTATTGAACCAATGGCGGTGCCAAACGTTGATTAACCAATCGTCGTGTTGAAAACGAAAGGAAATCCCATGTCTGCACCTGAAACCAATATCGAGAAGCAAGCCAAAAAGCACAAGGGACCACTGGCCGGAATGGCGGGTGTACTGGTGTTCGTTGGGGTGCTTTTGGCGGCCTTCGTTATCTGGACCGTGTATAACGCCGACACACCAGAAGGCGCTGAAACGCAGATCGACAGTCGTACCGGAACCGAAGTCGAAGTGGATGACGGCCCCGAGATCGAGACCGGTCTCGAAGGTATCGTCGCGCCGGTCGAGCAATAATAACTGTCATAAAACGGTGGTACGGCGAAAGTGCAGGGCGGGAATTGCTGCCCTCAACATTGGTCAATAGATTTGACCGCTCTTGTTGCCTATAGGAAACTTTTGCCGTACCCGTGTCCTAACGTATTGCTACGGCGTCGCGCCGCATACAAAGAAGGGACCACACATGACTGCTTATATTGACCGTGATGGATTGCAGGTAGACCCTGTACTCGCTGATTTCATTGAACAAAAAGCGTTGCCTGATACAGGCATTGCGCCGGATGTGTTTTGGGCGGGCCTGTCTGAATTGATCCATGACCTCGGGCCGAAAAACCGTGCGCTGTTGGAAAAGCGTGAAGCGCTGCAAGAGCAAATTGACGGTTGGCACGTCGCAAATCGTGGTCAAGATCATGATCCTGTCGCTTATAAGGCTTTCTTAACGGATATCGGATATCTGGTTCCTGAAGGGCCTGCTTTCGCGATTGAAACCAAAGACGTTGACCCTGAAATTGCCGCGATTCCCGGCCCGCAACTTGTTGTGCCGATCATGAATGCGCGGTTCGCTCTGAACGCGGCAAATGCCCGTTGGGGTAGCCTGTACGATGCGCTTTACGGCACCGATGCGCTGGGCAGCACGGCGCCAAAGGGTGGCTACGACGCGGAACACGGCGCTAAAGCGATTGCTTGGGGCCGTAAACATTTGGACGACGTCGCGCCGCTGACCGACGGGTCTTGGGCTGACATCACGGACCTGTCTGTTGAAGACGGCGTTTTGGTGCCTGCGTTGAAAGATCCAAAGCAGTTCGTTGGCGGCAATGCTGACGAGGCTGGCCTGACTGACGTCTTCTTGCGGGCAAATGGCTTGCTGATAGGTGTCATTATCGATCCGACTTCCGACATCGGTAAAACCGACAAGGCTGGCATCGCGGATATCATGCTGGAAAGCGCGATCTCGGTGATTATGGACTGCGAAGATTCCGTCGCCGCCGTTGATGGCGAAGACAAGGTTATCGCCTATACTAACTGGCTGGGGCTGATGAACGGCACGCTGTCCGAAACTGTGACCAAGGGCGGTGAAACCTTCGAGCGCGTGTTGAACGACGATATCGGTTTCACGGGCACAAAAGGCCATGAAATCCGTTACAAAGGCCGCGCGCTGATGTTGATCCGGAACGTTGGCCACCTGATGACAAATCCGGCAATTCTGGACCGCGACGGCAACGAAGCGGGCGAGGGGCTGATGGACGCGATGATCACCACAATGATCGCGATCCACGACCTGAAACGTCAAGGCGGCAACACCGTCACTGGCTCTGTTTACGTCGTGAAACCTAAAATGCACGGCCCAGAAGAAGTCGCCTTCGCAGACGAGATTTTCACAGCCGTCGAAAAAGCGCTAAGCCTGCCACAGAACACCGTAAAGCTCGGCATCATGGACGAGGAGCGCCGCACGTCCGCGAACCTCAAGGAATGTATCCGCGCTGCAAAATCGCGGGTCGCTTTCATCAACACAGGCTTCCTTGACCGGACGGGTGATGAAATTCACACATCCATGGAAGCTGGCGCAATGGTGCCAAAAGGTGAAATGAAATCATCGGCTTGGATCACGTCTTACGAAGATCGTAACGTTGATATCGGTCTTGCGTGCGGGCTTCAGGGCAAGGCGCAGATCGGTAAGGGCATGTGGGCGATGCCGGATCGCATGGCTGAAATGCTCGAAGCTAAGGTCGGTCATCCGCTGTCCGGTGCAAACTGCGCGTGGGTGCCGTCGCCGACTGCCGCGACATTGCACGCGACGCATTACCACAAAATCGACGTTTTGGCGAAGCAACGCGAGCTAAAGGCTGGCGGCCCGCGTGGTACGCTGGACGATCTTCTGACGATCCCTGTAGCACGTGGCGCGAATTGGTCCGAAGACGAAATTACCCGCGAAATCGAGAACAACGCCCAAGGGATCCTTGGTTACGTTGTGCGCTGGATTGATGCGGGCGTCGGCTGTTCCAAGGTGCCTGACATCAACGATGTAGGCCTGATGGAAGACCGCGCGACGTGCCGGATTTCGTCGCAAGCTTTGGCAAATTGGCTGCATCACGACGTAATCACCCAAGAGCAGGTGATGGCAGGCATGCAGAAAATGGCCGCTGTTGTTGACCGCCAAAACGCCAGTGATGCGACCTACATTCCTATGGCGCCGAACTTTGACACAGTGGCCTTCCAAGCTGCCTGTGATCTGGTGTTCCAAGGCCGCGTGCAGCCATCCGGCTACACCGAACCTGTCCTGCACCGCCGCCGTCAGGAATTCAAAGCACAATCTTAATGTGATACATAAAGAGGAGGCCGCAAGTGGCTGAAATTACTATTGATAACGCCCGCACGATCATCGCATCGACCATCGCCAAAGGACAGGAAATGGGGCTCAAGCCTTTGTCCGTTGTGGTGCTTGATGCGGGTGGTCATGTCAAAGCGTTTGAACGCGAAGATGGTGCCGCACCGGGACGTTTCGCGATTGCCCACGGCAAGGCCTATGGCTGCGTGATGCTGGGTATGACCGGCACTGCGCAAATGGCGCGTGCCGAGCAGCAAGCGTATTTTATGAACGCGGTGAACGGCGCGTTTGGCGGCCAAGTTGTGCCAGTGCCAGGTGGCGTGATTGTGCGTGACAACGATGGAGCCGTGATCGGCGCTGTTGGCGTGACGGGCGACACCAGCGACAACGATCTCGAAGCCGCACTGGCTGGGATCGCGGCAGCTGGGCTTAAAGGCGACGGATAACGCATAACATTACCCTCGTCCGTTTATAGTGGGCGGGGGGCACCGAGAGCGTCCAACATGATGCTCAAGATACGGGTTAAAACGCGAGTTGATCGCGACACTGTAAAGGCCCAGTTCGTGGCCTGCTTAATCAATGATCTTAACGCCTATCTTTTGCAGTTGTGCGATTTTGACATCGGCACTGTGTATCCGTGAGGGTTTTCAAGGATCGTGGCCACGCTATACTTGGCGCGACCCCGAAATTACTTGAAAGCCTATCATGTCTCGCCCCGTTATCGGCATCATTGCCAACGCACATACCATTAACGAAGATTACCACGTGCAAGCAGCGGGCGACTTAAACCTCCAAGCAGTCTGCGAAGCCGCTGGTGGCATCCCGATGATTGTCCCCGCGAACCCTGACTTGTTCGAGGTCCAAGAGCTGCAAGCGTGCTGTGCGGGCTTTGTGTTCACAGGGGGCCGCCCAAACGTGCATCCCGAAGAATACGGCGAAGTCGAAACCGCCGCTCACGGTACATTTGATCGCCAGCGCGACCGTCTTGTGTTGCCGCTGATCCGCGCTTGCGTTGATGCGGGCCAGCCGATTATGGGGATCTGTCGTGGTTTCCAAGAAGTGAACGTCGCTTTTGGTGGCTCGCTTTATCCCGAAATCCGCGATTTGCCGGGCCGTGATAACCACCGGATGCCCCCTGACGGGACCATCGAGGAAAAGTTCGCGCTGCGCCACGAAATCACATTTGGCGAGAACGGTCCGTTCCACAAATTGATGGGCGCGCAAAAAGTCATGACCAATTCGCTGCACGGGCAGGGAATCAAGCGGGCAGGTGATCGCATTGTGGTTGATGGCTACGCTCCAGACGGCACGCCAGAGGCGATTTTTGTCAAAGACGCGCCCGGATTTACCTATTCTGTGCAGTGGCATCCTGAATGGCGGGCGTCTGATGATCCTGTTTCGCGACCCCTGTTTTCGGCTTTTGGCGACGCATGTCGCGCTTGGGTTGCGGGTCGTCAGGAATTTCTTTTGAAATCAGCCTAGAGTTGCGAGCAGGTGCTGCGAAAAAATCATTTTTCCCCCTAGTTAGACTTTAGTCATAGTGTTCAAATAGTATCAGCGCTCCCTTCCTATGTGTATGTTATTGAGTGAATTGTTGGGGGAGCGCGTAACCTGTTGAGTAATTTTTAGCGTGTATGCGCTGAAACTTCGGACAGGTGTGCATCAGTTGGCGGTCCCTAACACCAACAGCTGATGCACGCTTGGATCTGACACCAAATGGTTTGCCCCAATTCCCCGTCTTGATCATCACCTGCGCCCACGTTACTTGGGGTTTGCGGGACGACCTGCGCTTTCCTTTTTATTCCGGGACGACCCGGACGTGAGCTAAGGAGGTCTAAGCCATGGCTTGGATCCAACTCGTTATCGCCGGATTTTTGGAAATCGTCTGGGCGTACTTCATGAAGAAATCCGCAGGCTTCACGTTGCTGGTGCCGAGTACCATCACGATGATCACGATGGCTGCCAGTTTTGTATTACTGTCGCTTGCGATGCGGTCGTTGCCGTTGGGCACGGCCTACACGATCTGGACGGGTATCGGGGCTGTTGGAGCGTTCGTCGTTGGCGTCGTACTGCTGGGCGAATCCGCATCGCCGCTGCGTATTCTTGCGGCCCTGTTGATCATCGCGGGCATCGTGTTGATGAAAGTTTCCAGCCCATCCGCCTAAATCATCTGCATCCATAAAAAAGGCCGCCCCCGAGCAGAAGGGCGGCCTTTGATTTGCGAATGCAGGGACGTTTATTTCGTCCGCAGCATCTGCGATTCATGTTTCTTCAGCGAACGGCGCGCCGTGCGGCCATAGCCGTTTGGTGCGCTGCGCAATGCTGGGAACAACGTGAACAACTCTTCGCGGGCAACGTCTGTCACACCGTTGAGACCTAACTCGCCCGGGTGGAAACTTTCCGATGCCGCACCTTCCGCATAGATCACTTCGTGTTCGTCGAACATCATGTGAATGTATGTGACCATGCCGCCTTCTTCACGTGTGACCATTTTGTCATCGATCAGGTGGATCGCTGGCATCAGGACTTCGCTTTCGCCGAACAACAGTTCCGCACGGTAGCCTTGGAACAGCATGCGGTGCTGTGGGGATACCAACAGATCGCGTTCCAGACCCGTCACAACACCCGGACGCAAGCGCACTGGCGCAAAGCGGTCGGTCGCAGGTACGGTGCGTTCCTGAATCCAGCGGATCGGCTGCATGCCGTGGTCGCGCGTCAGAACCATGTCGCCAATGCCAAGGGTCTCGATCGGGCGTGACCCTTGCGGTGTGGCGATGTTGGTGCCCGGGGTGAAACAGATGACCTGCTCGATACCCGAAAAGTTCAGGATTGTGCCGTCGTCCAGTGTCACCGAGCCAGAAAACGTTTCGTTGCCGCTGGCGTTGATGCCGTCGGACACTTTGACCAGTGAGGACAGATCAGCCTGATCGCCCATGCGGAGAATGTCGCCGCCAGTACCAGCAGCACCGTTCACGGGCGTTTCATCGTCGTCGCCGCCGACGATGGTGATTACACCATTTGTCGTCTCGCCAAGGTCGATGAACGAAAAGATATCGTCGCCCGCGCCGCCGTCCACACTATCGCCTTCAGCGAAATAGATGGTGTCATTGCCCGCACCTGCGTCAATCGTATCAGCACCGTCGTTGCCAAAGATGAAGTCGTTGCCAGCGCCCGTCGACACAGAATCGTCACCTACGCCGCCAAAGATCACGTCGTCACCAGCGCCTGTGATGATTTCTTCGACGCCTGTGAACGACAGGGTGTCCGCACCTTGTGCGATGGTGCCAGCCTCGTCGCCCGAGAACACCACAGTCACATCATCGGTCAGACCAGAGCCGTCGAGGATGTCCGTATCGGCGCCGCCAGTATCTTCGCCCGCGTCGATGGTGTCGTTTCCGAAACCGTCGTTCAGGATGATTGTATCGTCGTCTTGACCCGCGTTGATCACGTCGTCGCCAGCGCCGCTAGTGATCACGTCTTTGCCAGCGCCTGAATTCACGGTGATGCCAGCAGAATCGCCGGACAGGTCAATCGCGTCCGCTTTATCAGTGCCGACCACGGCTTCGATTTCGCTGAACGTGCCGTCAGAGCCGGCAGTGCCAACCTGATACGTTGCCGCTTCGTCGCCTGTGAACGTCACGTTGACGCCAGTTGCCGAGACACCACCGCCAAGCACAGCCGAACTGAAGTCAACGGTGTCAGTGTCGCCATTGCCCGTGTCTTCGCCGCCGATGATTGTGTCGGTGCCGTCAGCTTGGCCGATTGTGAAGACGTCGTCGCCTGCTTCGCCATAAAGCGTGTCGTCGCCGCTGCCACCGTTGATGGTGTCATTGCCTGTGCCGCCGTAGACAACATCGTCCCCGTCTGCTGCAAAGATATTATCATTGCCGCCGTGCGCTTCGATCAAGTCGTCATTGCCAGTGTCACCAGCTAAAATAGCGTCGTCGTTGTCAACGATATCGCCGTCTGGGTCGCCAGTGTAAGCGCCGTTGATCAGGTCGTCGCCTGCGGTGCCGGACACCGTGCCATCGGGCAGGGGGATGCCGAGGGCTTGCAGGTAGAACGGATCGTTCGCGGCGGATGCGGAAATCCCGTCCAGCGTGATGCTTTCGCCATTCGGGAACGTCAGAACCGCGTTACCGTTACCATCGGCGGACACAACCACGTCGTTTGTGTTCACGGGCGTGCGTGTCGCGTCGCCTTCTGGCGCGTCGTATAAGTCAGTCACGTCCAGCGTGTCGCCGCTTGTGTACGTGCCGTCAGAGTTCAGCGTCGGCGCGTCAAAGTTTTTGACGATGTCGTCGCCAAAGTCGTCCTGCAGGACAACAACGTCGTCAAAGCCGTCAGGATTGCCCGCGCTGTTGCTACCAAGGTCGATCTGGTCGTTACCAGCGCCCGCGTTGATCGTATCGGCACCAGTGCCCAAGTCAACGATATCGTCGCCGCTAGAGCCCGTGACGCTATCCGCGCCCGCACCCAGAACGAACTCTTCGATCTCGCTAAAGGTCGCGGTGTCGGTGCCGTTGGAAATCGTACCGGATTCCGGTGTGGACAGGTTCAACGTCACGTCCTGCGTCATCTGCGATGCGTCCAGCACGTCAACGTCTGCGTTGCCTGTGTCCGCGCCACCGTTGATGGTGTCGTCGCCAAAGTTGTTGTTCAGACCTATGGTGTCATTGCCAGTACCCGCATCGATGGTGTCATCGCCGCTGCCGCCGATGATCACGTCATTGCCCGCGCCTGTGTTCACAGACACGCCAGCGGTATCGAGCGTTGCGTCGATCTTGTCCGCATTTGCGGTGCCGACGATGGCCTCGATCTCGTTGAATTTGCCGTTCGATCCGGTTGAACCGACTTGGTAAGTCGCAGCCTCGTCGCCAGAATACGTGACAGTGACGCCGCTACTGCCAGACACGCCCGCGAAGTCCACCGTATCAAAGTCAGTGCCGCCTTCGCCGCCGGAAATGCGATCGGTGCCATCAGAATCGCCAACAAAGAATGTGTCTTTGTCATCGCCGCCATAAAGCGCGTCATCGCCTTGGCCTGCAAAAATAGTATCAGCGCCCGCACCACCGTAAACGGTGTCGTCGCCCGCGTCGCCGTAAAGCGTATCAACACCTGCATCACCGTACAAAGTGTCATTGCCTGTGCCGCCGAACAACGTGTCGCGGCCATTGCCACCGTATACTTCGTCATGTCCGTCGCCGGCATAGACAGTGTCAGAGCCACCGTTTGCTTCGATCAAGTCATCGTTGGCACTGTCGCCGGTCAGGAATGCGTCATCGTTGTCAACGTAGTCGCCATTCGGATCGCCTTCGTAATCGCTATCGATCAGATCACCGCCATTGGTGCCGGAAACCGTGCCGTCACGCGCGATCACATCGCCGAAGGACATGTTATCAATGCCGATGATGCCGTTGTTGTTTGTCGTATTCGATCCGTCTTCGTAATAGATTTTGAACGAGCCGACAGGACCCGCAATCTTTACAAAAATAGAGGACTGGTTATCGCCGTTAGTATTGTTGTTGCTTGCCTCGATAACAAGAACACCATTCGATCCATTGCTTTCTACGACATGGCCGCGGCTTGTGGTCGTATATGTAATCGCAATTGGATTGCCCGCCGGATCAAACGCTTCGACGCGAATTTGGTCGTCCCAATTGCCAGAGGCTTGGTCGATGTCGAATAGGGTAAACGCCACATCTTCGACGGAGTTGGAAAATTCAACTTCAAGCGCGGATTCGCCGAACGGATCAAAGTCGCTACCTTTAAGGCCCACGCCATCGCGGCCCCATGATGAGGCCCCCAATGAATTTGCGGTAAACGTCGCTTGAGTTTGGACGCCGTTGTCGCCTGTTAACGTTTGGGTGGTAGAGCTTCGTGGGATTGTAATATTTGTCATGGTTTAATCTCTAGGTCTGAATGCATTGGCGCTATGCCGGCGGGGGGCTGAAAATGGCTATGCGGTAATCCTAGAACGCTCCCTTTGTGAGATCGCGGCGTGCGCTGACGAAATCAACGACGTTGTTTTTCAAAAATTGGCTATTCAAATGTGGGGAAACTAAGGTGCGGTCGGCTGACGCATCGGAAACTGGTTCGTCGAGATTAACTGCGTCGCGGCGGACGTGTTGTGCGCTAACAGACAAAACGGTCGCACCCCAAAAAGTACCACCTAACCCTTTATAAACACTGTCTAACATTGAAACACTCCAGCCGCATAAAATCGGACAATTGTCCTTGTGCCGGACCCGATAATAATTCGGATTTCGACTTCGTTGAAGTTTAGTAACCACAACGCATGGCAAAACTGAGTGTGAACAGCGGCGTAAATAAGAAAGACTTAGACAACTTTGTGTCAAATTTCTTATTTACGCGCTTTGTCAGGTCGTCGGTGAAGACGACGGGTCGCGACGTTACAAGATCAGGTTAAAAGTCTTGATCAGGGGCAGGGATGTGGCACGTGTGCCGGTCAGGTCGAACAAGGCGTTGCCCAAGGCTGGCATTGATGGTGGCGTGCCCGGTTCGCCCGCGCCGCCAATCGCGTGACCCGTTTCCAAAATCGCGACTTCGAAGTCAGGCGTGTTGTGCATCCGCAGCGCGTCGTAGTCAGGGAAATTCCACTGATCCGCCGCCCCATCCACAAAACTGATCTCGCCCTGTGCCGCCGCTGACATGCCGTAAATCGCGCCAGAAATCATCTGCGCCTCGATGATGCTTGGGTCTAACGCCGTGCCGACATCGCAAGCGATCCAGCATTTGTTAATCCGGATAGCGCCGTCTTCGTCCACTACTTCGACGATTTCCGCGACAGGCGTGCCGAATGAATAGGTGAACCCGATACCGCGCCCGACACCGTCCGGCGTTTGTCCGGTCCAGTTCGCCATTTCACCGACTTTGGCGATCACAGCGGCCGAGGCTGCATGTTCTTTCGCCGCCAAATTCAGGCGGAATTTCAACGGGTCAGCACCCGCAGCATTTGCCATTTCGTCAATGAAGGTATCGAAAAAGAACCCGTTGAATGACGCGCTCACGGACCGCCAGAAGCCGATCGGCACGTCCAGATCAGTCAAATGTCCGGTCAGGCGAAAGTTTTCGATTCCGTAAGGTTGGTCTGCCGCCCCTTCAACATGCGCGCGATCAGGGCCGGGGGGGACTTGGCCGACCATGCGGAATGTGGATTGATGCGTGACCGACGGGGCTGCGATTTTGCCGTGCAGGAGAACCGCTTCGCCATCTTTGACCACGCCACGAAAAGACGCCGCCGCTGCGGGGCGGTAAAAGTCGTGGCGCATGTCTTCTTCGCGGGTCCACGTCAGTTTTATCGGGGTGTCGGGGTATTGCTTTGCGATTTGGGCGGCTTGCACGGCGGCATCCGATTCAGTGCGTCTGCCAAAACCGCCGCCCATATACATGGTGTTCACCGTGACTTGCTCCGGCGTCAGACCGACAACAGCCGCGCATTTTTCCTGCATCAAGATCGGCGCTTGAGCGCCCGACCAGATGGTTAACGCGTCATTTGCATAGAGGGCTGTCGTGGTCATCGGCTCCATCGTGGCGTGGGCCAGCCATGGCACGCTATAGCCTGCGGTGATTTCTGTGCCGTCGATTGCGGCATCCACATCGCCGTCATCGCGGGTCGTGCTATTGGGTTCAGACGAGAGTGACGCGGTGATCGCATCGCGCATTGCGTCAGATGTCGCGGGGTAGCTCGCTGCTTCCCACGCGATCTCGACCATCTCGGCGGCTTGAAACGCCAGCCAAGTATTCGACGCCACAACTGCGATCCCGTCACCGAGGTCAAGCACGTTATCCACGCCGTCCATCTCTAACGCGGCGGATGCGTCAAACGACACCATACCGCTGCGGGCAGGGTTAAACCGGACCGTCGCGAATTTCGCGCCTTCCAGTGGCACGTCGGTCGCATAGGTCGCGGTGCCTGTGGATTTCGCAACCATGTCGGTGCGCGGCATCGGGGTGCCTAGTTTGGTCCATTCAGACTTTGCGCGCAGGTCAACGCTGGGCGGATCAATCTGTGCGGCATCAGCGGCCAAATCAATATAAGACAGTTTTTCACCATCTGCGGCGATCACATGTCCGTTTTCCGTCGTCAACGTGCTGACATCAACATCCCAACGTTTCGCCGCCGCGAGTTTGAGCGTCTCACGCGCAGTCGCACCCGCTTCGCGCATGCGTGTGTACCCATCACGCGATGACGACGAGCCGCCGGTGACTTGTAGGTTCAGCAATTTGCCAACCTGACCAAGGTTATCGCGCACGCCTGTCATGAATTCAGAATCGGCGTAAATATGGTAGGGCAGGGCAACACCCAGAAGCGCACTGTTATAATACGCCTGCGCAGGTGGACCGTGCATCACGCGCACATCGTCCCAATTCAGATCCATTTCTTCGGCGACCAATGCGGCCAGCGTCGTTTGAATCCCCTGACCCATTTCAGCGCGGGGCGTGATGATCGTGACACCGTCAGCGTTAATCAAGATGAACGGGTTGAGCGTGCTTTCGCCGTTCGCTGTGACCAGCGGATTGGGGGCGTCTTGTTTCACTTTATAAACACCAAAGGCCACGCCACCAACAAGGGCAGCAGAGCCAATCAGGAACGTGCGACGGGCGATTTTACCAATGCTTGCCATGACTTATACCTTTTTCATCTTATCAGCAGCGTCGTGAATAGCGGCCCGAATACGGGGGTAGGTGCCACAGCGGCACAGGTTGCCTTGCATCGCATCGTCAATATCTTGGTCAGTAGGGGCCGGATTATTGCTGAGCAAATCAGCGGCCTGCATGATCTGGCCCGATTGGCAGTAACCACATTGTGCGACTTGGTTATCGACCCATGCCTGTTGGATAATCGCCATATCGCCCGGCTTTCCAAGACCTTCAATCGTGGTCACATCGCCCCACACGTCGCCCAACGCAATCTGACAAGACCGCACCGCTTCGCCGTCGATATGCACCGTGCAAGCCCCGCACGCCGCGACACCGCAGCCGAATTTGGTCCCGGTCAGGCCGACTTCATCGCGTAACACCCACAACAGCGGCACATTCTCCGGCAAATCGACATCATAAGAAGTCTCGTTGATTTTCAGCGTTGTCGACATGGGGAACCCTCGTTTGCACGTATTTAATCTGCTTTAGATAAGCGCTTAAACCACATTACAAGTAGTCGGGCGCAAATGAGGCCATTCAGATCGACGCCCATCGTCATCACGCTTTGCATCAAATCGGGTCACATCAAAGACCTGCCCTTGAAGCCCCTGTCTGGCACCACTAAGACTCTGTCAGGAATTTTGAAGTAATGATGGTGACGTAACCATCCCGGAAGTGAGGCACAGCCGATGCAAGATCCAGTAGAAACCTATATGAACCTCGTGCCTATGGTCGTCGAACAGACGGCGCGCGGCGAACGCGCTTACGATATTTTCTCGCGTTTGTTGAAAGAGCGGATCATCTTTTTGAGCGGCCCCGTGCATGACGGCATGTCACAACTGGTTGTGGCGCAGCTTTTGCACCTCGAAGCTGAGAACCCGAAAAAAGAAATCTCGATGTATATCAACAGCCCAGGTGGCGTTGTGACGTCTGGCCTGTCGATCTACGACACCATGCAGTACATCAAACCAAAGGTTTCGACGCTTGTCATCGGGCAGGCGGCGTCTATGGGGTCGTTGCTGTTGACTGCTGGCGAAAAAGGCATGCGGTTCTCGCTGCCGAACAGCCGCGTTATGGTGCACCAACCATCGGGTGGCTATCAGGGTCAGGCAACTGACATCATGATCCACGCGCAAGAGACCCAAAAGCTGAAAGATCGCTTGAACCAGATCTACGTCACACACACTGGCCAGACTTTGAAAAAAGTCGAAGCAGCGCTTGAGCGTGACAACTTCATGTCGCCGGAAGAGGCGAAAGACTGGGGTTTGATCGACGAAATCGTTGCAAACCGTGCCAAAGACGACGACAGCGCGGCATAATCTACCGTCGCACGGTGGATTGTTAACGCGTCGTTAACGCCACCGTGCGATGGGCATTTTGACATTGTGGACCGGTGCGTGCTGCCTTAGACTTGGCAAAACACGCAGTTCACGGCAGCAGTATGGCCAATTGGCCAAGGGGAAGATCATGGCGAATTCGTCCAACAGCGACAGCAAAAACACCCTCTATTGTAGCTTCTGTGGCAAGAGCCAACACGAAGTACGCAAACTGATCGCGGGCCCAACCGTCTTCATTTGTGATGAATGCGTTGAGCTATGCATGGACATTATCCGTGAAGAAACCAAATCCGCTGGCCTGAAAGCCGGTGAAGGCGTGCCGACGCCCTCCGAGATTTGTGGCGTTCTGGATGACTATGTGATCGGCCAAATGCACGCCAAACGCGTGCTGTCTGTGGCGGTGCATAACCACTACAAACGTCTGAACCATGCAGATAAATCCGACATCGAATTGTCGAAATCCAACATCATGCTGATCGGACCAACCGGTTGCGGTAAAACACTGCTCGCGCAGACACTTGCCCGTATTCTGGACGTGCCATTCACCATGGCGGATGCGACGACACTGACCGAAGCAGGTTATGTCGGCGAAGACGTCGAAAACATCATTCTCAAACTGTTGCAGGCGTCCGAATATAACGTCGAACGTGCGCAGCGCGGTATCGTTTACATCGACGAAGTAGATAAAATCACACGTAAATCTGATAACCCGTCCATCACGCGCGACGTGTCGGGCGAGGGCGTGCAGCAGGCGTTGCTGAAAATCATGGAAGGCACCGTGGCTTCTGTGCCGCCGCAAGGTGGGCGTAAGCATCCGCAGCAGGAATTCCTGCAAGTGGACACGACTAACATCCTGTTCATCTGTGGTGGCGCATTCGCGGGTCTCGACAAGATTATCTCACAACGTGGTAAAGGGTCCTCGATGGGCTTTGGCGCGGAAGTAAAAGACGTTGATGAACGCGGTGTGGGCGAGGTGTTTACCGATCTCGAACCAGAAGATCTGCTGAAATTCGGCCTGATCCCTGAATTTGTCGGTCGTTTGCCTGTGATCGCAACGCTGACTGATCTGGACGAGGATGCGCTGATCATCATCCTGACCAAACCGAAAAACGCGCTGGTCAAGCAGTACCAACGTCTGTTTGAGCTTGAAAACACCAAGCTGACGTTCACCGATGACGCGCTGACCGCAATTGCGAAACGTGCGATCGAACGGAAAACAGGTGCGCGTGGGCTGCGGTCCATCATGGAAGACATCTTGCTCGACACGATGTTTGACCTGCCAGGCATGGACACAGTGACTGAAGTAGTCGTGAACGAAGAGGCCGTTGGCCCCGACGCCTCACCATTGATGATCCACGACGACGCAAAATCATCGAAAAAAGAATCCGCAACTGCGAGCTAATCGATGAAACGCATAGCTTCAGGCGGCATATTCGAAGATAAAATCGGATATTGCCGCGCTGTTGTTGCGGGTGGTTTTGTCCACGTGTCCGGCTGCACATATCCGGGCGCGGATGTCCCCACAGACGTCGTTGCACAATGTGCAGGTGCGCTGGACGTCATCGGACAAGCGCTTGAAAAAGCGGGCGTTTCATTCGCTGATGTGATACGCGTGACCTACATGTTGCCTGATCCCGAAGACTTTGCACCATGCTGGCTGTTGCTACGCGAAACCTTTGGTGACAACCCACCGGCGGCCACAATGGTCAGCTGCGGCCTGATCGACCCAAAATACAAAATCGAAATTGAAGTCATGGCATTGGCCCCCGCCGCATAGTCTTTGCCCGTTCTCGAAAGCGTGCGACAAAGATTTTTCGGCTCACACCCGCCAGACCACATTGGACGGACTAGACGTTGCGCCGCATTTGGGGCATGACAAGACTGACGAATTGGAGACGCGCAATGGGCATCGGCTACACAATCAAACGGATTTTCACGTGGTGGGACGGTCAGTCCTTCGGCACGCAGTTTTGGACGTGGCGGAACGGCAAAAAAGTTGGCGAAGACGGCCAAGGTAACATTTTTTACCGCAACGCAGACGACAGCCGTCGCTGGGTCATCTTCAACGGTGCCATCGAAGCATCGCGCATCGACCCTGACTGGCACGGCTGGCTGCACCGGACATGGGACGAGCCGCCAACAGACAAACCATTGATCCACAAACCGTGGGAGCAGCCGCATCAGGTCAACCTGACAGGCACCGTTGACGCCTACGCGCCCGCGGGTTCTTTGCGTGCAGCAACGCCAAAATCCCGCAGCGATTACGAGGCATGGAGCCCCGAATAATCGGGCGCACCAGTGGAATTCATCATGCGCGAGAACCGCACAGAAACGCTTGTCGGTGCCGTGGTTTTAGCGGCAGCCCTTGGCTTTGGCATCTATGCGGCACAGGCTGCGGGCTTTGGATCAAATGCGCAAGGCTATGATTTAACAGCCAGTTTCCGCTCTGTCGAAGGCATCACATCTGGTACGGACATCCGGCTAGCTGGCGTGAAAATCGGCCAAATCAGCGATCTGACCTTGAACCCTGACACTTTTCGGGCCGACGTGACCTTGTCCTTTGCTGGCGGCGTCGCAATCCCGAATGACAGTGCCGTAGCCATCGCGTCAGAAGGTGTGCTTGGCGGTAGTTTCGTAGAAATCGTGCCCGGCGGGTCGCTGGATAACTTCGCACCGGGCGAAGAAATCGAAGACACCCAAGGCGCGATCAGCCTCATTTCGCTATTGTTGAAATTCGTCACCGGAGACAGTGATTCACAATGAAACACCTCGTTTTTGTCGCAGCACTCGCGCTATTTCCCTGCGTCGCAAGCGCCCAACAAGCGCAAACAGCCCAAGGCGGCGAATTGCGTGTGCTGGACAAACTGAACGGGACCGTCACCGACGTATCCCTATCAACCGGCGAATCCACACAGATCGGACACCTCAGCGTCACGCTCACCGAATGCCGCTACCCGCGCGACAACCCGTCAGGCGACGCTTATGCGAACCTGCTCGTGACCTACCGCGACCAAGTCGAACCCGCATTTGAAGGGTGGCTCATAGCGTCGGCACCCGCGCTCAACGCGATGGAACATCCGCGCTACGACGTCTGGGTATTGCGCTGTATCAGGTCCTGAGCGGCGGGAATGGCGGCGTCCGCAGGGAATGTCGCATTAACCTTTAACGCATCGCGCAATAGGGCATGATAGGCCGCACGCTTGATCTCTATCCCGCCAAGTGATGCCAAATGATCCGTGATGAACTGCGTATCAAACAGGGTAAATCCACCCAACCGCAACCGATCCGTCAAATACGCCAGCGCAACTTTTGATGCATCAGTCGCCGTGCTGAACATGCTTTCACCGAAAAACGCGCCGCCAATCGTCACGCCATACACGCCACCAACGAGCGTTTGATCGCGCCAAACCTCGCAGCAGGCGGCGTCTCCTTGGTCAAACAGGCCCGCATATAGATCAAAGATAGTGTCGTTGATCCACGTCTCGTCACGATCAGCGCAACCGCGCACAACGTCCTGAAAACACGTATTAAAGCTGATCCGGTATTCAGCCTTAATCAGCCGTTTCCGCAGGGATCGCGAGATGTGAAAACCATCTAACGGAAGCACGCCGCGAAACTTGGGATCAACCCAGAACACGTCGTCACTGTCGCGCGTTTCCGACATAGGAAAAACGCCAGCCCGATAGCCTTGCAGTAATAGGTCTGGCGTTAATTCGATTTCATCAGTCATTATGATGACTTAGGCAAGGTTTTCTTCGAGCCATTGTTCCAGCCAATGGATCGTATAATTGCCGTCTAACACGTCTTTTTCGGCCAACAGCGCGTGAAACAACGGGATCGTCGTGTCCACACCATCGACAATCAATTCTCCCAACGCGCGGGCCAAACGGGCCAGCGCTTCTGGTCGGTCACGACCATGGACGATCAATTTACCGATCAAGCTGTCGTAATATGGCGGGATTTTATAACCGTCATACAGCGCGGAATCCATCCGAACACCAAGCCCACCGGGCGCGTGATATTGCGTAATCGTACCGGGGCAGGGCGAGAAATTCGGTAGCTTTTCAGCGTTGATCCGCACTTCAATCGAATGCCCGTTGATCACCAAATCGTCCTGCGTGAACGACATAGGCAGACCGGACGCCACGCGCAGTTGTTCGCGCACCAGATCGACGCCAAAAATGCTCTCCGTGACGGGGTGTTCAACCTGCAAACGCGTGTTCATTTCGATGAAGTAGAACTCGTCGTTTTCGAACAGAAATTCGATCGTCCCCGCGCCAATATAGTTAATTTTTGCGACGGCATCCGCGCAAACTTTACCAATGCGGGCACGTAATTCAGGCGTGATGCAGGGGCCGGGGGCTTCTTCGAAAACCTTTTGGTGGCGCCGTTGCAAAGAACAATCACGTTCGCCCAAATGCACCGCGTTGCCTTTGCCGTCACCGAAAACTTGGATTTCGATGTGGCGCGGCGTGGTCAGGTATTTCTCGATGTAGACTTCGTCGTTGCCAAACGCGGCTTTGCCTTCCGCGCGGGCGGAATGGAACGCTTGTTCCATGTCAGCAGCCGTTTTCGCTACTTTCATGCCGCGTCCACCGCCGCCTGCCGTTGCTTTGATGATGACCGGATAGCCTACTTCAGCGCCGATTCGCTGCGCGTCTTCCAAAGTCGGAACACCGCCGTCAGAGCCGGGAACGCAGGGCACGCCGAGCGCTTTCATCGTGTCTTTGGCTGTGATTTTGTCGCCCATAACGCGGATATGTTCGGCTGTCGGGCCGATAAACGCGATATCGTGGTCCTGCAACGCCTGCACGAATGCGGCGTTCTCGGACAAGAAGCCATAGCCGGGGTGAATCGCTTGTGCGCCCGTGATTTCACATGCGGAAATCAACGCCGGAAACGACAAATACGACTGGGCGCTGGATGGCGGCCCGATGCAAATCGCCTCGTCAGCCATGCGCACATGCATCGCGTCGGAATCGGCGGTTGAATGCACGGCGACCGATTTCACGCCCATTTCGCGACAGGCGCGAACCACCCGCAAAGCGATTTCGCCGCGGTTGGCAATGAGGATTTTATCGAACATTATTCGCCCCTTATTCGATAATCACAAGCGGCGCACCGAACTCAACGGGGGCACCATCTTCGACGAGGATCCGTTTGATCGTGCCGGACCGTGGGGCAGGAATGTGGTTCATCGTTTTCATCGCTTCGATGATTAACAATGTTTCGCCTTCGGAAATCTGTTTTCCGACAGTCGCAAATGCTGCAGCACCTGGTTCTGCGGCCATATAGACAGTGCCGACCATCGGCGACGTCACCGCACCTGGGTGGCTTGCCGGATCGTCACCGCTGGTTGCGGCGGGCGCTGCTGCTGCAACGGGTGCCGCTGCGACAGGTGCCGGCGCTGCCGAAATCACCTGTTGTGGTGCTGGTTGCGTGTAGCGTCCAACCCGTACATCAAGGCTGTCGTTTTCCGCGTAGTCGCGTTTTACCCGCAGTTCGGTCAGGTCGTTTGCGCGTAGCAATTCAGCTAACGCCTGAATAAAGCTGACGTCGCTATCGTGAGAGGTTGTTTTGCTCATGTCGTCCTCGGCCCGTTGCCCACTGGTTTCGTTGCCTTGCGTCTATGGCAAGGCTGATCGGACCGCTTATAGGGTAACGGCGGCGCAGTGAAAAGCCAGAGCATCATGGAAAGTGACGAAGCGTCGGAATTGACAGTCTAAAACTTACGTGTCGTCGCCTCATCCTCTTCACGATAGGGTAACATTATCACGCCATACGGTTTCAACGTCTGTTCAATCGTTGGTGTGGGCTTTTCTGGTAAATCCACGCTTAACAATTGCGACCGATCGACCTGCGCAGTGCGCGGGGTGATTTCAGTCGTTTTTGCGATCTGCGTGGCGGGGGCGGCCGCGACAGTCGCAATCGCGGTGCTGATCACTGCTTCACTTTGGTATTGTGGTGCGGGGCGTTGCGCTAAGGAAACTTCCATTTCTGACCTCAATGTTAAAACTACATTGGTCTAGTTTCCGACAATTTCCTTAGCAAAGTGTGAACAACGGCCAGACATAGACAATTGTCCAAATATTTTTAGATCGCGAGGTACTGCGACCGCAACGCTTCGTCCTCTAAAACCTCTTGCGCGGACCCGTCGTAGACCACCGTTCCGGTGTCCAGAATCACCGCCCGATCCGCCAGCTTTAACGCAGCGACCGCGTTTTGCTCAACAATCACCGTGGTAATGCCTTGATCGCGAATTATATTTAACGTCTTGGCAATCTCTTGGACGATAACCGGTGCCAGACCTTCGTAAGGTTCGTCCAACAGAAGAACCTTAATATCGCGTGCAAGGGCGCGTGCAATCGCGAGCATTTGCTGTTCGCCACCAGATAGCGTCACACCCTCTTGTTTCTTGCGTTCCCCCAAGCGTGGGAACAGCTCGTAAATCCGCTCGAGCGACCACCCAATCGGCGGTGCGATCTGTGCAAGTTGCAGGTTTTCCTCAACCGTCAGGCCCGCAATGATGCGCCGATCTTCGGGCACAAGCGCAATGCCAGCCGCCGACGCCTGATGCGCCTTCATCTGGTGCAAAGGTTGACGGTCGAGCCAGATTTCCCCGTGCTTTAACGCCGGATCATCCAGCCGTGCAATCGCGCGCAGCGTTGACGTTTTACCAGCGCCGTTCCGCCCCAAAAGCGCAAGAATCTCGCCCTCGTGAATGTTAAAACTCACGTTCTGCACGATGTAGCTTTCGCCGTAATACGCCTCGATTTCCCACACGCTTAGAAAAGCAGGGTGGGTCGCCGCGTTATTCGCGTTTTTATTAAATGGTTGGTTCATAAAGTGTCTCCACGTCCCGATTTTTCTGGAAAAATCGAGGTTTTAAACTTGGGCTTCACCTAAGTACGCTTCACGCACTTTGGGATGACCTTTGATATTTTCAGGCGTTTCTTCGACCAGCGGTGTCCCCTGCGCCAGAACGGTGATCCGCTCGGCAAGGCTGAACACAACGTGCATATCGTGTTCGATAATCGCCATGGTGATGTCGCGTTTGGCTTTGATTTCCTTGAGCAAATCAATCGTGTTGTTGGTGTCCGCGCGGGCCATGCCAGCCGTCGGTTCGTCCAGCAACAAAAGTCGCGGTTCTTGCACCAGACACATCGCCATTTCCAACCGCCGTTTATCACCACGCGACAGCGACGACGCCACCATATGCCGTTTTTCCAGCATATTCACATCCATCAAAATCGCCTCGGCGGTCTCGTGAATATCGGTTTCGTGCCGCGTGCTACCAATAGCATGTAATCGAAACGCCCCGTCACGTTTGGCAAAACACGGGATCATTACGTTTTCAAAAACCGTTAAATCTGCAAATATTTCAGGTGTTTGAAAGACGCGGCTTATCCCCATCTGATTGATCTCATAGGGTTGCCGCCCCAACACAGATTGCCCGTCAAACATGACCGATCCGCTATCGGGAACCAATTTGCCGACCAGCACGTTTAACAGCGTCGATTTACCAGCCCCGTTCGGCCCAATAATCGCGTGTACCGTGTTCTCGGCAATGCTCAGGTTCACGTCGCCCAAGGCCTGCAACCCGCCAAAGCGTTTGTTGACGCCTTTTACTTCAAGGATACCCATTAGACCGTTCCTTTTTCAGCTGATGTCGCTGCGCTCTCGGGCGCTTTTTTGCGGCGGAATTTAGCGCCGATCCGTTGGCCAAGCTCGACCAAACCACCCGGCAGGAAGATCACAACAGCCATAAACACAAGTCCCAACGTCAGGTGCCAGCCTTTCCCGATAAACGGATGGATGATTGCCACGAAAAAGTTTTCGAGCCCATCCGGCATGAAAGCAACCCAGCCATGCACAACATTGTCGTTGATCGTCGAGACGATGTTTTCCATGTATTTGATCACGCCAGCGCCCAAAATCGGGCCGATCAGCGTGCCAACACCACCCAAAATCGACATGATCACGATCTCACCAGAGGCGGTCCAGAACATCCGTTCCGCACCCGTCAGCGGGTCCATCGCAGCCAGCAAACCACCAGCCAATCCGGCATACATGCCAGATATGACAAAGGCGGTTAGCATATAGGGCCGCGTCGAAATACCTGTGTAATTCAACCGGTTCTGGTTCGATTTGATCGACCGCAGGATCAGGCCAAACGGTGACCGAAAGATACGGATCGCCAGATAAAACGACGCGATCATCAAGATACCGGCGAGGTAATAACCGTTCTGGAAAACAAAGCTCCACCCGCCAACATCCCACGTAAACGAACTGTTCATTTCCAGCCCGAACAGATGCGGCGTCTTTGGCCCATCCCCCAGCAGAATCTGCGGATCGTCATTATAGACCTGCAAACCCGTCTCACCGTTGGTGATCGGGGTGCCGATGACTTTGCCCACAAGGTCCGAATAGGCGATCGAATACATCATCTGCGCAAAGGCCAGCGTCAGGATCGAAAAGTAGATCCCAGACCTGCGCAGCGACACATAGCCAATCACGACCGAAAACAATCCGGCCACGATGACAGACAACACAATCGCAGGGACGATGTTGTAAGACAGTAATTTGAACATCCACACGGCTGCAAATGATCCGACACCCAAGAAAGCGGCGTGCCCAAATGACAGATATCCGGTCAATCCAAACAAAATGTTAAAACCAATCACCAAAATCCCGAAAATCACAAACCGCTGCAACAAGGCGGGATAACCTGCATTAAACTGCGCAAAGGCGCTACCAGTGGGGAAGGGGTTCAGCAGGATCGGCGCTAGCAGCACCATCAAGCAGACCACAATAAAGAGTGTCGTATCTTTTCCGTTCATACCAAGCATGATTATTCCTCCATCACGCCCTTGCGTCCCATTAAGCCGCGAGGCCGGGTCAGCAAGATGATGATTGCAACAAGATAGATGATGATTTGGTCAATGCCGGGCAGGATGGATTTGACTTCGTTCATCGACGCAAACGACTGCAAAATTCCCAACATAAATCCGGCAAGCACCGCACCGGGCAGCGACCCCATGCCGCCAACAACAACGACCACAAACGACAGCACCAAAAAGTCCATACCGATGTTGTAATTCGGGCTAAGGATCGGCGTGTACATCACACCCGCCAGTCCCGCCACAGCCGCCGCAAGCCCGAACATAAAGGTGAAACGCTTGTCGATATCGATGCCTAACAGGCCCACAGTTTCGCGGTCGGCCATGCCCGCACGGACAACCATGCCGAACGTGGTGAACTGCAAAAACACAAACACAGCGGCGATAATGACCATTGAAAACAAGAAGTAAACCAGACGCCAGATGGGGTAGATAATCGCGTTCGGTTCAAACCCGAGCATCACACCAAAGTCCATCGCACCAGCAAAAGCGGCAGGGGCAGGGGTCGGGATCGGGTTCGCGCCAAAGTTGGCTTTCACGATCTCGCCGATCACAATCGCCAGCCCGAAAGTCACAAGGATCTGGTCCGCATGTGGGCGGTGGTAGAAGTGCTTAATCAGCCCGCGTTCCATCACAAACCCCACGAGGATCATGACCGGAATCGCGAATAGGATCGCAATTGGGACAGCCCAATCGATCAGAGACGCGCCCATTTCGGGGCCGAACCAGGCATGCACATAAGGCGTTTCGACCTTTAGCGGATTGCCCAAGAAATCTAATTGGGTCTCGTCAACCATTTCGAAACTAATCGATAATAGACGTGACACAGAAACAGAGCAGAACGCTCCGATGAGAAACAGGGCGCCGTGGGCGAAATTCACCACACCTAGCGTCCCAAAGATTAACGTCAGACCCAAGGCAATCAATGCGTAAGCAGAGCCTTTGTCTAAACCGTTGAGAATTTGTAGGATAATATCGTCCATCGACCCGCCTTTTTACCAGTCGTTACTGATACGGCGCATCTTATGTGATGGCCGTTTACGCCCCGTTCCCCCGAGGTGGGTAAGACCGGCACGGATGCCGGTCTTGGATGTCGTGATTGGCTTATGCGCCTGGGTTACATTCGCCCAAATCGCCGCCCGCGAACATCGGGTGGTCTGGCTCATATTCAACCTGCGCACGTGGCGTGACTTCTACGATTTCCAGCGTATCGAACTGGTTGGTCGGGTTATCTGTACCCTTCATGACCAACACGTCCTTAAAGCACTGGTGGTCCGCGCCGCGATACGTTGTTGGACCGTTGCCCATGCCGTCGAAATCAAAGTCTTCCAACGCTTCGGCAACGCCGCACGGGTTAAACGTGCCAGCCCGCGTGACCGCATCCGCATAGAGCAGCGTTTGCACGTAACATGTGTGCGCCGCACCTGATGGAGGGAAGCCGAACTTTTCGCCAAAGGATTTCACGAAGGCTTTGGTGCCTTCATCTTGCAACTGCCAATTCCAGTTCATCGACCCGAACACGCCCTGAATGTTGGAACCCGCACCTGCGGCCATCAATTCAGAATACAGCGGCACGATGATCGTGAAATCTTTGCCGTTAACCTGTTTGTCCTTCAGGCCAAACTGAACAGCCTGCGTCAAAGAGTTAACCATGTCCCCACCGTAGTGGTTCAGGATCAACGTATCCGCGCCAGAGTTCAGAACGGGGGCGATATAAGACGAGAAATCACCAGCGCCCACAGGGGTCAAAACGTTCTGGTTTGTGGTCCAACCCAAAGCTTCAGTAGATGCTTGGATCGATTCCTGCTGTGTCCAACCCCATGTGTAATCTGCGGTCAGGTGGTACGCATTCCGCTCGTTGCCATATTCTGCTTCCAGAACCGGACCAAGTGCCGCACCAGACATGTACCCGTTAAAGAAGTGACGGAAACCATTGGCTTTTTTGTCTTTACCAGTTGTGTCGTTCGAGTGCGTCAAGCCGGCCATAAAGATCACGCCAGCGTCTTGGCACAGACCTTGAACCGCAACAGCAACGCCCGACGACGAGCCGCCGTTAATCATGATGCAGCCGTCTTTCTGGATCATGGATTGTGCGGATGCACGGGCCACGTCAGATTTAGTTTGCGTGTCGCCTGTGACGAACTCGACTTTGTGACCTAAAATACCGGTCCCATCGAGGTTTTTCTCAGAAAATGTGTTCAGTAAACCACCGTCACCGATACCGTTCAGATGCTCAACGGCCAGTTCTTGGGCGCGTAATTCGTCAAGACCTTCTTCGGCATATGGACCCGTTTGCGGCACGTTAAACCCGAATTTGACAGGACCGCCGTCAGCAGGGGCGTTGGTGAAACCAGTGTGGCCATCCGCGCGTAGATACGTCGGAACGGCAAGACCGGCACTCGCAATAGCGCCTGTCTTCAACACGCCACGACGCGAGAAGTTAGAATTGGACATTAAAATCCTCCCTTTTAATTTCGCTGTTCGGGCCTCCTCACCCTTGCAGCTCGCATTTTACATGCTGCACGCATCTTGCGGGGCTGTTGTGAAGTTACCAACAGGGCATTGAAAAACGGTCACTTTTTTGTAAAGTAATGGACATATATTTTGTAAATCTTGTAAATTGATTATCGACAGGGTGCAGAAAACGTCTGATTTTAACTGGAGAATTCGCGTGGCGACACATGCAATGACAGGTTCTCGAATCCGCGAAAGGCGTCTGGATCAGGGCATCAGGCAGGCTGATGTGGCTGCCGCCGCAGGAATTTCCGCCAGTTATTTGAACCTGATCGAGCACAACAAACGCAGAATCGGCGGGAAGTTGCTGCAATCCTTGGCCCGCGCTTTGGACGTCGATCCGGCTAGCCTGTCGCAAGGGGCGGAACCTGCCATTGTCGACGGTATGCGGGCGGCTGCGGCACGTAGCGCGCACCCGATTGACACCAACCGCGCCGAAGACCTCGCCACCCGATTTCCGGGCTGGGCAGGGTTAATAGCGGCGCAGGAATCTCGCGTTGATGCGCTAGAGGCAGAGGTGCGCGTGCTGCGCGACCGCATGACCCACGATCCAGCCTTGGCAGGCGCGCTGCACAACGTGATTACCGCCGTGACATCGATCCGCGCCACGGCGGGCATTCTGGCCAGCGACGACACGATTGACGCGGATTGGCAGCGGCGTTTTCACGTTAACATCCACGACGATAGCCGTCGCCTTGCCGTGGAAAGCGAAGCGCTTGTCGCCTATCTCGATCCGCCCGCGCAGGATACCACATCGCGCGACTACCTCGTTGGATTTGAAGAGGTCGAAGCGTTTTTGACGCGTGAAACCAAATTGTTAGACTGGATAGAGGTGCACCCAACCGCCAACCCCGAAACCTTGCTAAACCAATATGACGCCCCCCATTTGTCACGCGAAGGCCGCGCACTACTCTTGGCACACATGGCACGTTTCGCCGCCGATGTGCGCCTGATGCCCAAGGCGACATTCAGCCCCGCTGCGATTGGCGCTCAGGGCGATCCTGCGGTCCTCGCGGCGCAATTTCATGCCGATTTACCCGCCGTATTGCGCCGCTTGGCCAGCTTACCGCCGAACGTCGATCTAGCCCCCATGGGCTTGGCTATTGCGGACCCGACAGGGGCGTTAACCTATCTTAAAACCATTCCCGGTTTCACGCCGTCGCGCTATACCGCTGGTTGCCCGCTTTGGCCGCTCTTCACCGCCCTGTCGCAGCCCATGCGCCCCGTCAAAGCCGAAGTCGTTTTGCCGGGACAGGCTGGCGCGCGCTTTATGTGCTACGCCATCGCGGTGCCCAAAACGGCCGCAGATTTCAGCAATGCGCCAGTGTTAGAAACCACGATGCTGGTTGTCTCTGACCCAGCTCCAGAACCCGTTGAGCCTATCAAGGCAGGAGTGTCGTGCCGCGTCTGTCCGCGTGCGCAATGTCCGGCACGCAGGGAACCGTCAGCCATCAACACGTTTTCTTAACTAAATCCGCTAAACGCTTCGTTTTGTTAATCTTTCGAAAACCCGCATTGCACATAAGATGTTTCGCGTGCGAAACAATCGTGGGTTGTTTTTGTCGAGATTTTGCAACGAAAGGCCGTGATATTCGACATTTCCGTCTTTGACAGAGCCATGCAATGTCGCAATACTCAGCGAAATTAAATTGCTATAATATTATTTGGGGGGAAATAATTTATGGGCAGACGTGTCCTATTGATCGAGGACGAACCGAATATCATTGAGGCGATCAGCTTTATTTTGTCCCGCGACGGGTGGACCGTGCATACCCACGAAGATGGGACCACCGCGATGGACAAAGTGCGGGCGACGCCGCCAGACCTGATTATTCTAGACGTGATGTTGCCCGGTCGCAGCGGTTTCGACATCCTGCGTGACATTCGAGCCGAGCCCGATTTTGCCAGATTACCCGTGATGATGCTGACCGCGCGAGGGCAAGCCAAAGACCGCGATCTCGCCCTACGTTTAGGCGCTAACCACTTCATGACAAAGCCATTTTCAAATCAAGACGTCAAAGATTACGTGCGCAAGTTGATGGAAGAAACCAGCTAGATGCGAAACGCGCTACAGGCCAGTCCGACGAGCAAAATGCCGGTCTATCTGGCCCGCGCATCCTATCGGCAACGGCGCTTGCGCGATGTCATGCGCGTACTGCCATTCGTCGGATTTCTGGCGTGGATCATGCCGACAATGGCGGGCATTTTACCGGCAAGCTCGACGGTCGGGCTGTACATTTTTGCTGTATGGATGATTTTAATCGCTTCATCCGCCCTGATCAATCGCCGCCTGATCCGCCAAGCTGACGACAGTTTGGTGGACACGTCCAGCACAGCCTAGGCGGTCGGTGAATGTCGTTTAACCTACTGATTTTTGTATCACTTACCTATGTGGCATTTCTTTTCGGTGTCGCATTCTGGGCCGAGAAAAAAGCGCAAACGACCTTGGCCGAATGGCTCAGCGGGCCCGTCATCTACACGCTATCCCTATCGATCTATTGCACGGCATGGACGTTCTACGGCGCGGTCGGTTACGCTGCGCGATCGGGATTGGAATACGTGACAATTTACCTTGGGCCGACGCTGGTTATGGTCGGGTGGTGGTGGATTTTGCGTCGCTTGGTCCGCATTGCACGGGCGCAACGGATCACCTCAATCGCCGATTTGATCTCTAGCCGCTTCGGTAAATCCGGCTGGTTGGGTATGATTGTCACCGTCATGGCGGTGACTGCAGCGACGCCCTATATCGCGTTACAGTTGAAATCCGTGACGCAATCGTTCTCGGTTTTTGCAACCACAAGTGGCGGGCCATGGGAACAAGCTGACCTGAATACATCGGCTCTTTGGGTCGCCGTCGGCCTTGCTATTTTCACCGTATTATTCGGCACGAGAAGCGTGGATGCGAATGAACGACACAGCGGGATTGTGATCGCTATCGCGGTCGAAGCCGTGGTCAAGCTCGTGGCGCTGGTCGCCGTCGGTGTGTTCGTGATCTGGGGGCTTGCGGGCGGGCCGTCCGCCGTATTGGCGCAGATAGATGCGTCGAAAATTGCCCATTTTGAACCCCAAGGCGGGCGTTGGGTTGCTATTATTTTCCTGTCTGCAGCAGCGTTTATCTGCCTGCCGCGCATGTTTCAGGTCTTGGTCGTCGAAAATCCAGACGAACGGAATCTGCACATGGCGAGCTGGGCATTCCCGGTCTATTTGATGCTGATGTCACTGTTCGTTTTGCCAATCGCCGTCGTCGGTTTGCAGCTGATGCCCGAAGGATCAAATCCCGATTTATTTGTGCTGACGCTGCCCATGTCACAGGGCGAAAACGGACTTGCGATGCTAGCATTTCTTGGCGGTTTTTCGTCTGCTACGTCGATGGTGATCGTGTCGACAATCGCGTTGGCAACGATGGTTTCAAACCACATTATTGTACCGCTTTGGTTGAAAGTGCGACCGCAGGGTGCATTGGTTTCGGGCGACATTCGCTACGTCAACGTGTTGGCCCGACGCTTGTCGATCGCGGGCATTTTAGCACTTGGTTATCTATATTTCCGCATCTCGGCAGGCGGGGCGGCGCTGGCCGCTATTGGCTTGGTGTCGTTCAGCGGCGCGGTCCAAGTATTACCTGCCTTACTAGGTGCTATTTTCTGGCGTGGGGCGACGCGAGTTGGCGCGGGATTGGGTCTTGTCACAGGGTTCGCAGTATGGATCTGGACCCTCTATATACCCAGTTTTGGCGCGGACGCACTGCTATCCCAAGATGTGCTGACTAACGGCCCATTCGGCTTATGGTGGTTACGTCCAAACGCGCTGTTCGGCTTAGAAGGCATGGACCAGTTGGTGCATGGCTTATTATGGTCGTTATTGCTAAACGCGCTCGTGTTTTTTGTGGGCTCGGTCTTCAGCTTTCCATTGCCGCTTGAACGGTTTCAAGGCGTGCAATTTGTGAATGTTTTCGAGATGTCGCCAGACACGACAACTTGGACGAACAGCGAAGCCCGAGCGGACGATCTGTTAATCATGGCGCAGCGCATTTTGGGGGGAACCGAGGCGCAGGCCTTGTTCCAAAAAGCGGCTGCTGAGCAAGGCAAAGAGGGCTATTTGCCAGACGTCACGCCCGATTTCGTCCTACGGTTAGAGCGCGAATTGGCGGGGTCCGTCGGGGCCGCAACCGCGCATGCGATGGTCGGGCAATTGACCCAAGGGGCGGCAATTTCGGTCGAAGATCTGATCGCCGTGGCGGATGAAGCCGCGCAGATTTTAGAGTACTCAAACGAGTTGGAAGCCAAGTCAGCAGAGCAAGATCGCACGGCGCGTGCTTTGCGCGAAGCAAACACGAAATTGACTGCGATTTCAATTCAGAAGGACGCGTTTTTAAGCCAGATTTCTCATGAATTACGCACGCCAATGACTTCCATTCGGTCCTTTTCAGAAATCTTGCGAGAAGCAGATCTATCGCCCAAAGAGCACGTGAAATACGCCGGAATTATTCATGACGAAGCGCTGCGTTTGACGCGGTTGCTCGACGACTTATTGGACCTGTCGGTGCTCGAAAACGGCCAAGTGACGCTGCATGTGCACACTGGGCAGCTGGACGATTTACTGGACCGTGCGATTGACGCGGCGGGGGGGCAAAACGGCGGTTTACGAATTTTGCGAAATCGCGATCGCGAGGACATTGCGTTAACCACAGATTTGGACCGTTTGGTGCAGGTTTTTGTAAATGTCATCGCCAACGCGCAAAAATATTGCACGCTCGATGACCCGACTTTGCGGATCAATGTACGTCAATTGAACGGGCGAAATGTGATCGATTTTGTCGATAACGGCAGCGGGATTAGTGTCGAAAATCAGTCGATGATATTCGAAAAATTCGCACGTTTTGAAGATGAAGGGCAGGCTGGTGGCGCGGGGCTAGGTCTTGCGATTTGCCGCGAGATTTTGGGGCGTTTGGGCGGCGAAATTAGTTACGATCCGCTGCAAAACGGGGCGGCGTTTCGGGTAACGTTGCCTGAAAATAGCGCGGTGGTAAAAGACGCGCCGCTGTTAGCGATTCAGTAATATATTCCGGTGTATTTTAGGTGAAATGCATTGGCATCGTTGGGTGCTGTATACGATTCGACGAGTCTGGTTCGGGGTTTATGACAAGACAGGTAGCACATGACGTCCTGCGCCGAATGGCGTCACCGCCGCCGCCGGCGCCTGAAGATGTACCCATTACGTCCTCGCGGGCGATCCGGCTTGCGATAACGCGGGCCGCGGACAAAACGCATGGTTTCGCGTTAAGCGTGAGTTCATTACGTGAGGAAGTGTTGGATTTAGATGCTTTGATCGAGGCGTTTGACCCCGCGTTGATGTTGATCGCGTTGATGTGCGATGGGCGGATTGCGGGCCTCGCAGCACTTGATTTAGACATGCGCGCGGCCTTGGTTGAAGTGCAGACCGTTGGTCAGATACTAGGCGACGCACCGGAAGATCGGACCCCGACCGGCACGGACGCAAGAATGGCACAGCCGATAATCGCAGCGTTTTTGGCACATTTACAAGAAACGGCAGAACGCACGGCACTAGATGCGTGGGGGGCGGGCGTCGCGGTAGGTGACAAAATCGCATCGGCACGCGCCGCAGGACTAATTTTAGACGATGGCAGGTATCGGTTGATCCGGTTGGCACTGAATTTGGGTAACGGCGACCGCACAGGGGAGTTCACGGTGGCCTTGCCATGCCGCGAAGAGGTCGTCGCGAAGGCAGTAGAACCAGAGGAAACGGTCGATTGGGATGATCAGTTTCGCCGCGTTATTGATGGATCTCCTGCGCGGTTAAACGCAGTTTTGCACAGCTTTAAACTGCAACTGCATCAGGCGGAATCATTGGCGGTGGGGCAGGTTGTGCCACTACCCGGCTGCACGGTGTCATCGGTGAAATTACTGGCGGGCGACGGACGCAAAGTTGCAACCGCGCGATTGGGGCAATCTGGTGGTATGCGTGCTGTGCGCATTGAGGCAGCACCGCATTTGCAGATGTCCGAGATAGCTTATCCGCAAGACAGTGAGGACGTCGACGAGAGATCTATGAAGGGTCAAGGATTTGATATCGAAGGTGCGCGTATGGAAACAGGCGGGTCGCAAAATGAGATCGTCTCGGCAAGCTTGCCAACCGGTGGCTCGCATGCCGACATGACGTTGGATACAACCAAACAGGAGGATGAACGACAAGAAGCGCCAGAAAATGCTTAGATCAAGACCTTTGTTGAGCCAGCATTTCAAGCTGCGGGTGCAGGCCGCGTAGATCATATCCGGCATTTGACGTCGCTTTGATGATGTCATCGCTCGGCATATCACCAGCTTGGCCAAGGGACCATGCAATCGACGACCGTGTGCCGGATGCGCAATAGGCCAGAACCGGCCCGTCTGCGGTATCAATAGCCGCGCGGTGTGCTGCGACGTTTTCGGCGTTCATCGTCTGATGGGTTAACGGAAGTTTTGTAAAGCCCAAACCGGCGGCTTTGGCGGCGGCGGCCACGGCCTCTGCATGGCAATCGGGGGTGATTTCGCTGTCGGGTCGGTTGCAAATAATCGCAACAAATCCAGCATCGGCGATGGCTTGGCAATCATCAGGCGCGATTTGCGGGCTGACGGCGTAGGTCGGTGTGATTTGACGAATTTCCATGGGTGTCTTTTAGAAGCCTGAATGTGAAACGTCTAGTCGCAAGCGGCGATGATTAACTTAACACGACACCAAAGACGACCATCATCAGGCCTAAGATCGAAAACAGCAGTGATCCGATGTTAATCGGGAAGATCGCGGTGAGTTTGAGCCGTAAGGCGTCGTCGTCTAGTCCGGCTTTGCGCGCGGAAGATACCGCCACGATACTATATACGATGCCAACAAGCCCAATCATGGAGATTGCAGCTCCGGTCCATACCATCCATTCCATCACAATCCCCTTTGTTGATCGCCGCAGGCCTAACGTCGGAAAGGCGTGTATGCAAGGGTTGCAGCCATGCGCGAGGCTCGCTACTGAAGGGAAAAAGACGCCCAAAGGAGACCACCATGAGCGACGTTATTTCCGACACCGCGAGCACAGTTGCCGGCCAAGAGTTGCGCCAGTTCATTGAACGGTACGAGCGCCTTGAGGCTGAGAAAAAAGACATCGCCGATGGTCAAAAAGAGATCATGGCCGAAGCCAAAGGGCGCGGCTACGACACCAAAGTGATCCGCAAATTGATCGCGATCCGCAAGCGTGACGCAAATGATTTGGCCGAAGAAGAGGCCGTGATGGAAATGTATATGGCCGCTTTGGGCATGTGATTTTAGCGGTCATATCCCGACGTTCGTCAGAGAATATGACCGTAAATCAAATTGTTAAGGCATGATGAAATTCACGCCGGGCATGGCGCGGATCAGATCAACGTCAGCATCGTAGTTATCGGTCAACTGCTCAACCAATTCTTGGGTGAAGTCCGGCAGATCGATATCTTCGTCCAGCGCATCATCCATGGCGTATTTGTTCAAGAACGCCATGATGATTTTAAGTTCATGCTGCGGCGTGGGTGGCGGATTATTTTTGAGGTAGCCTTTCATCCGCTGCATGCCTTCTTTTTCCATGATCGTCGTCAGCAAATCATAGGTCCCGACCAGCGGCACGGTATCAGGCACACCCGCGATTTCGCGCATCAAGCGCCCCCAAATCAGCGGCGTATCTTCGTTACACCAAACCGTCAGTTTGCAGTTCGGCGCCACGTGCTGAATGCGTTTGATAACGTCAGACCAGCGCACTTCGGCAGGGTACATGCCCCGCATAAAGCTGCCGAGATCGTCGAATTTCGACTTGGCAAAGGTTTCGGGGATGAACGTCGCCGGATTGCGCAGCGAGAGGCACAGTTCAACATCGTCACCTGGGAAAAGTTGTAAAAGCCCGCGCAGTTTCGGCTCGACCAGCGCATAGAACACGCCTTTGTCGAAAATTCGGTTCGGAATGCAGATGAAGTTGGAGTTCGACAAAACAAGCCGCTCCGTCGGCTCGTCGTCCAAAATCGCATCCAGCAAAATAGATCGCGTATCATCAGCAGGTGTTGCGCCATCAAGTCCTTGAATTGTTTCGCGAATAAGGCGTCTGTAGTTGCTTGGGCCTGGTACTTTGACCCCGTCTTCGGACAAAACGCCCGCATTGCGTAGCAATGATTTGAGCAGTCGGTCTTCGTCCGTGCAATTTGCGCCGATGTGATAAACGATTTCCATACGATCCTAACCTACTCGTTATGCGTCTTTTTATCATAGTCCAATTTCTGGACAGTTAAACTGCTTTCGGCTATCGGAATTTTATGTCCGATCAAATCCGTCAGTTATTGCCGTCGCAGGCAAGTCGCCCCAAAATTGATCGCTGGTCCATTGGTGCCATCGTGATTGCAACCCTTGTTGTGCTGCCGATTGCAGCGGTTTTGTGGTTCGCGTTGACCCCGACCGATAATATTTGGCCACATTTGATGGCCACGACGTTTCCCCGATACTTACGCAATACTGTTATCTTAATGTTAAGCGTCGGCATGTTAACTGCCATTGTCGGGACAACAACTGCGTGGCTTGTGGTGATGTATCGGTTTCCGGGCCGCAAGTGGGTGCAATGGGCGTTGCTGATGCCATTGGCGGTGCCGGCATATGTTGGCGCTTATGCGCTGGTTGATTTTTTGGAATATGCGGGACCCGTGCAGACTATGTTGCGCGGCCTCATGGGATGGGAGACCTCTGCCGATTACATTTTTCCCGCAATCCGTACGCGGTCATCCGCCGTCGTGGTCTTGTCCGCGTCGCTATATCCTTACGTTTATCTACTGGCCCGCGCTGCATTTCGCGAACAGTCGGGGGCAGGGTTCGAGGTCGCACGCGCCTTGGGCGTCGGTCCGTGGGGGCGTTTCTTTCGCGTAGGGCTGCCATTGGCGCGGCCTGCGATTGCGGCTGGCGTGGCTGTGGTCATGATGGAAACTGTCAACGATTTTGGCACTGTGGATTATTTCGCAGTGCAAACGCTGACGACCGGAATTTTTACCGTATGGTTGCAAGGCGGTAACCTCGGCGGGGCTGCACAATTGGCGACCTGCGTTCTGGGGATGATCGTGTTTTTGGTGGTGCTTGAGAAATTCAGCCGCCGCCGCAGTAAATTTTTCGCTTCAGCCCGTGGTCAGCGTCCGGTGTCCTTGACGCAGCTGAAAGCAGGGCAGGGCGCGATTGCGTTTGTCATCTGTCTGATTCCCGTTCTGGTGGGATTCTTTTTACCGGTAGGGGTCTTGGTCAGCCACGCGATGGACGCCGACCAATGGGTCGCACCGGGCCTGCGCAAGGCCCTGTTCCACACGATCACCGTAGCGGGGCTGGCGGCGTTCCTGACGGTCGTTGGCGGTTTGTTCATGGTTTATGGTGTACGGTTATCAAAGCGCCGCCTACCGCGCTTGTTGATGCCTGTGACGGCGATTGGCTACGCCGCACCAGGCGCGGTTCTGGGCTTGGGCATCTTGGTGCCGCTGGCTGCGTTGGACAACCGATTTGCCGATGGTGTCTTGGCGCTGACAGGCTACGATCCGGGCCTGCTGGTGACGGGAACGGCAGGCGTTTTGGTGATCGCATACGTCGTGCGATTCTTTGCAATCGCCCAAGGGACGGCCGATGCGGCGTTCGGACGGGTGTCACCAAGCCTTCCGATGGCCGCAAGGTCGCTTGGGCAGGGGGCAGGTGGCGTTTTAAAGAGAATTTATTTGCCTCTGATGCGGGCCTCTGTGGGCTCTGCGATGCTGCTGGTTTTCGTCGACGCGGTAAAGGAATTACCGGCCACTTTGCTCTTAAGACCCTTTAGTTACGATACTTTAGCGACACGGGTGCATGCCAAGGCATCGCTCGAAAACATCAGCGAAGCGGCACCTGCGGCGTTGATGATTACCTGCGTTGGACTGCTCGCCGTCATTTTTCTTGCGAAAGCGCATAAAGAGGGGTTGCAGAGGTGAGAATCCTTTTCTAAAAGCAGCCGCAGTGCCCCTATAGCTCAGCTGGTAGAGCAACTGATTTGTAATCAGTAGGTCCGCGGTTCGAGTCCGTGTGGGGGCACCATTTCATCATCCAGTTTTATCCAATGACATCCGATTAGCCCTTATCTATAAGGGGTTTATCGATATCGTTTGTCCGATGCTGTTTTATAACATCCAGCAGCGTACCCCCAGAAAAGGGGTATATTTGGGGGTACGATGAAATCTGGAAAAAGTGCGTACCCCCACCATGCCACTCAGCGATATAAAGATTCGGAATCTGAAATCTAGCGATAAAGCTTACAAAGTCAGCGACTTTGAAGGCCTGTTTGTACTCGTGAAGGTGAGCGGGGCGAAGTCTTGGCGGTTCAAGTATAGAATCGACGGCAAAGAGAAGTTGCTCGTGATTGGCGATTATCCGGCTGTGACGTTGGCTAAGGCGCGTCAGGCGCGTGATATGGCGAAAGCGCAACTGGCGGATGGGATTGATCCCAATGAAGCCAAGCAAGAAGACAAACGGATTCGCTTAGAAGCCAAGGGGCAGACTTTTGCCAAGATCGGCGAGACGTTTCTGGCTAAGCAGCGCAAAGAGGGAAAATCGGCGGCGACGCTATCGAAGACCGAATATCACCTCAAACTTGCGAACCAAGATTTTGGCCGCAAACCGATCACCGAGATCACCGCACCGATGATCCTCAAGACGCTGCGCAAGGTCGAGGCGAAGGGCAACTATGAGACAGCGCATCGCCTGCGTGCCCGTATCGGTTCCGTGTTTCGTTATGCCGTGGCCAGCGGCATTGCTGAGACTGATCCGACCTATGCGCTGCGTGACGCGCTGATCCGACCGACCCGGGTTCACCGTGCCGCTATCGTTGAGCCAAAGGCTTTGAGGCGCTTGATGGTGGAAATCGACGGGTTTGAGGGGCAGGCGACTACGCGGATTGGTTTGAAGCTGTTGGCAATCCTCGCACAAAGGCCGGGCGAGATCAGGAATGCGGTTTGGTCTGAGTTTGATCTTGAGGCGCGTGTCTGGTCGATCCCCGCCGCGAAGATGAAAATGCGCCGCGACCATAATGTGCCATTGCCGGAACAAGCGATTGCTTTGCTCAAAGAACTGAAGCTGATGAACAATCGCGGCGACTATCTCTTCCCGTCACTGCGCACATGGACGCGCCCGATGTCAGAAAACACCTTGAACGCGGCTTTGCGCAGGATGGGTTATGCGGGAGACGAAATGACGGCACATGGTTTCAGGGCGTCGTTCTCAACCTTGGCAAATGAAAGCGGCATATGGAACCCTGATGCGATTGAGCGAGCGTTGGCGCATGTAGAGAAGAATGAGGTACGACGGGCATATGCTCGTGGGGAGCATTGGGATGAGCGTGTGCGACTCGCCGATTGGTGGGCTGGTTTCTTGGAGGCACAGCAGTCAGGTTAATTGCGAACGATTCTAGCCAATGAGTTTTGATGTGACTGAAGAAGAGAAGCTTTTTGCCGATGTCCGTAGGGGAATGATTGAGGAGCTGTTGAGGCGAAAGTTAGGCCAGCTCGCGAGTTGGAAGAAGCCAACCTTACTGCATTCAATAGGCCCGACTGATCTCGATGTGTTTGACAGGATTGAAGCGGAACGTGACCGGCTTCGTGCATTGGTTCGGTCAAAACTTGATTCCATGTCTAATCGCGACATTGTGCATGTGGCGGGGCAACGCGATGACTTTGAAAAAGTGAGTGCCGAGGAATGGCAAGGTTTCTTGTTGAAAGAGATATTGCAGTTGCATCGAAATGTGCCCAATGCGCTGCGCCTTGGTCTAGGGCATCCAGATCTCGCGGCGGATATCGAGTATTGGGGGCAAATGGCTCACTATACGCTTCATGAGGCCTTGATGCTTTCGGTTGGTAACGATCCCGAAGTGATTACAGAAAAAAGCCTAGACCAAATGGTGAGACGGGGAAGCTTGCTGCCATCGGTAGAGTTTCTGGTCAAAAGGAGAGAACTGTTTCGCAGAAGCTTCCGGCGTAGCCCTGTCGGCTTCTACTCGGTTCGCCCTGATTGGCTTCTGGACTGGTTCAATAGTATTTCCCTTGAGGTCCACTCTGACTTCAAGGAGGTGCTGGTCAAACGAAGTGGTTCGCCCATGCCGCATGCCAAAGAAGCGGCAGCAGTTGCAGAAGCTTTCACAACGCAGGAACGTGATTCACTCCTGAAGCTAGTCGCTGCAATGGCCTGCGAACAGTATAGCTACAATCCTTTGGCTGAGCGAAGCCCAGCAGTGTCTAACATCCGCAGTGATATTGAACAGATTGGTGCCTCGATGGATGCGAAGACCATTCGTAAGTGGTTGAAAGAAGCGGCAACGTTGGTCGACCCTAAATATTGGGCTGACGATGTTTAGCGGGAAAGTTTAGCGTTCCTTCGGGAAAGTTGGGCTTTCCCCCTCAAATTAATAGGATCACTCAGGATGTAACTGAACGAAATCACGCTCAGGAACATCACGATGGACAACGCATCTTTTCCAACGACAGGCTTCGTCCGCCTGTCCCAAATACTCGCGCCTGCTGGCCCAATCCCCGTATCGAAATCGACATGGTGGCAGGGCGTTAAGGAGGGCCGCTTTCCTCAACCTCAAAAGCTCGGCCCTCGCACAACAGTTTGGAAGGCCGAAGACGTCCGCGCATTATTCGAGGGCGGAGCCAATGGGTAAGCGTGCAAACCCGATGGCTGTGAAGGTCTCGCTGACCTACGAGGTTGGTGAGGCTGCATTTGCACTGGGCAAGTCTGAGGCGACCATTCGCAACTGGATCAAAGACGGTTTGCCGATAATGGCGTCGAAAAAGCCGTTGCTGATTTCGGGTCAGGATTTGCGCGACTACATCCGCGCGAAATCAAAAGGTGCAAAGACAAGCCTCGGTCCTGATCAGCTCTTTTGTCTGTCATGTCGCGAAGGCCGTAAGCCGCTTCGCATGGCCGTCGCGGTCCTCCCCAACACCGACAAGACTGACCGCCTTGAGGGCCTGTGCGAGACCTGTGGTGGTGTTGCCAGCCGGATCATTTCTAAGGCTAAGTCACCCCATTTCGCGGCAACCTTCCGCTTCAAGTAGGGCGGTGGCAGCGATGCCTATTAGACACCACCATTCCCCGCTTAAATTAACACTTACAAAGGAGCGCTATGCCATGCGCAAACTCAACGAAGAGAACGAACGTATCAAGCGCCGTTACTTGCAATATCTCAAGGTCGCCAAACGTAAGGATGCCAGCACGGTTCAGAAGGCCGCTGAGGGCATTTTACGGTTCGAGGCCAGTACCAGCTACGGCAACTTCAAACGCTTCCACATCGAGCAAGCGATCAAGTTTCAGGACCGTCTGAACAGCGAGATCAGCAAGCAAACTGGCAAGCCGCTTTCGAAGTCCACGATCCGCACCATCCTCGCCGCGAACAAGGGGTTTGTTTTCTGGTTGGCTGATCAGTCGGGCTACAAAAGCCGTATCCGTCATTCCGATGCCGATTACTTCAATATGGACGCCAAAGGTGCGCGTGTTGCCAGTGCCGCCCGCGAAACGCCTTATCCTTCTATGCAGATGGCACGACATGCGTTCCAATATATGCCCGAGGTAACGGAGATCGACCGTCGCAACAAAGCGCTGTTTGCGTTCCTGATGCTGACTGGGGCACGTGATGGGGCGATTGCATCTTTGCGGATCAAGCATATCAACATGATCGACGGTTATGTGTATCAGGATGCGCGGGATGTGCGGACCAAGAATTCGAAAACTATCACAACTTACTTTTTGCCAGTGGATGCAGAATATTTGGCCTTCTTCAAAGAATGGATGAAACACCTGAGTGATGTGGCATTGTTCGGGCCGGATGATCCGTTGTTTCCGCCTGCGAAGATCGAACCTGTGGGTGGTGAGTTCAAAGTCGTGGGGTTGAAGCGCGAGGTCTACAAGAACGCCAATACGGTCCGCGCTGTGATCAAAGAAGCGTTTGTGCGTGCTGATCTTCCACCGTTTACACCTCATGCATTTCGCAAGACCTTGGTGAAATGGGCAGACACAGCCTATCCGACACGAGAGGCGTTCAAAGCGTTTTCGCAAAACATCGGCCATACCAGCGTCGTGACAACAATCAGCGCATATTGTCCGGTGTCGGTTGAACGGCAGGGAGAGTTGATACAGGGTGGTTAGCACTTTCGAATTTCAAACGAATGGGTCATCAAGGCACAGTGCAACTTATGGAAGACCCACATGACTGAAGAGCAAAAGAAGAAACTCGAACAGAAGCTCTGGGATATTGCCAATACCTTACGTGGCAAGATGAATGCCGACGAATTCCGCGACTACATCTTGGGGTTCATCTTCTATAAGTACCTGTCCGAACGCCTTTATATCTATGCAAATTCGATCCTGACAGCTGACGGGATTGATTTTGCCGAGGTTCAAGAAAACAGCGAAGATGGGGCTGCTATCCTTGAAGCCGTGGCAGAAGCGGCGATTGACGAATTGGGTTATTTTCTTAAGCCATCCGAGCTGTTCAGCGCCATCGCAAAGCGGGGCAGCATCGCGGGGAATTTCATTATTGAAGACCTTGCGCGAATTTTGAACAACATTGAACGCTCGACCATGGGCGCTGAATCCGAGGATGATTTCGACGATCTGTTCTCGGATATGGACCTGACATCGAACAAACTGGGCCGCACCGAAGAGGCAAAGAATACGCTGATTGCAAAGGTGCTGACCCACCTTGATGAAATCGACTTTGAGCTTGAGAAGTCCGATAGCGACGTTCTGGGCGACGCCTATGAATACCTGATCGGGCAGTTCGCCAGTGGCGCGGGTAAAAAGGCGGGCGAATTCTATACACCGCAAGAGGTGTCCACTATTCTGGCGCGTCTGGTCACGACTGGCAAAACGCGGATCAAGAACGTCTATGACCCCACCTGTGGCTCTGGATCGCTCCTGTTGCGCGTCGCCAAAGAGGTTGAGGTTGGTGACTTCAACGGCCAAGAAATGAACCGCACGACCTATAACCTTGCGCGGATGAACATGATTTTGCACGGGGTCCACTACCGCAACTTCGATCTGAAACAAGAAGACACGCTGGAACACCCGCAGCACGAAGACAAACGGTTCGAGGCTGTCGTTGCTAACCCGCCGTTCTCTGCAAAGTGGTCGTCTAACCCGCTGTTGCTGAATGATGACCGTTATAGCCAATACGGGCGGCTCGCGCCTGCGTCCAAGGCCGATTTTGCTTTTGTTCAGCACATGCTGCACCAATTGGACGACAACGGCACGATGGCGGTGATCCTACCGCATGGCGTGTTGTTTCGTGGCGCTGCCGAGGGGCATATCCGCGAATACATCATCAAGGAACGCAACTGGTTGGATGCGGTGATTGGACTGCCTGCGAATATCTTTTACGGCACGTCTATCCCGACTTGTATCCTTGTGTTCAAGAAATGCCGCGAACACCCCGAGGATATTCTGTTTGTCGATGCCTCGACCTGTTTCGAGAAAGCCAAAAACCAAAATTATCTGCGGACCGAAGACATCGCCAAGATCGTTGACACGTATCGGGGCAGGGCGGTTGAGGAGCGGTTCTCGCACCGCGCTGCACTGTCCGAAGTGGCCGAAAACGACTATAACCTGAATATTCCCCGTTATGTGGATACGTTCGAGCCGGAAGAGCCGATTGATCTGGCCGAAGTCGCGGCAGAGCTGAAAGCCAATGCGGCAGGCATGGCCGAACTGGACGCACAGATTGCGGCGTTCTGCGCACAACTTGGGATCGAGGCCCCGTTATGAACGTGCCTGCGCTGCGGTTTCCTGAGTTTTCGGGGGAGTGGGAAGAAAAACGCATTGGAGATATTGCGCGCTTCAAGAAGGGCAAAGGCATATCAAAAGCAGACATCGTAGAGAATGGAGCGCTGCCATGTGTTCGGTACGGCGAGCTTTACACAACTTATGGTCGGATGATCCAAGGCGTCGTTTCCTTTACGAATGTGCCGATTGACGAACTGGTCATGAGCGAAGGCGGTGAAATTTTAATTCCTGCATCAGGTGAAACTGCTAATGATATTGCGACCGCAACCGTTTTGCCATTTGGCGGCGTTGCGATTGGTGGCGATCTGAATATTGTTGAAACATTCGAAGACCGCTTTTTTGTTGCTACGCATTTGAGCGGCCAAGGGAAAAAACATCTTGCCCGAATGGCGCAGGGCAACTCGGTTGTTCACTTATACAAAGACCAGATTGCAAGCACTGCCATATCATTGCCCTCACTCCCCGAACAAAAGAAAATCGCGGCGTTTTTGGGGGTGGTGGATGCCAAGATTGCGGCGCTGCGGGATCGGCGGGCGGGGTTGGAGCGGTATAAGCGCGGGCTGATGCAGGCCCTTTTCAGTCAGACGCTTCGCTTTACCAAAGACGACGGCTCTGCCTTTCCTGATTGGGAAGAGAAGCGGTTGGGGGAGGTGTTTTCTGAGGTAACTGACAAAGTAGGACAGCGAGATCTAAAAACTTACAGTATATCCGCTGGTAAAGGGTGGGTGTCACAAGAAGAAAAATTTGGAAAAGATATCTCTGGACAGCAAAACGAAAAATACACAGCTCTTGGTGAAGGGGATTTCTCATATAACAAAGGAAATTCGAAAAGCTATAAGTACGGTTGCATTTACCCGAATGAAACAGGACTAACTATCGGAGTTCCCAGCGTTTTTATTAGCTTCCGCGCCCGTGAATTTGAAACTGTAAGAAAGTTCTACGCCAAATTGTTCGATAATCACTTTCTCGATAGGGGGTTACGCCGTTTGATTTCAAGTGGAGCTAGAATGGATGGACTCTTGAATGTTAATAAGCTGGAGTTCTTCAAATTGCACGTGCCGTACCCCCACCCAGACGAACAACAAAAGATCGCAGATGCTCTCTCTGCCGTGGACGCTAAAATCACCGCCGTCGCTGATCAACTCACGCAAATGGAAACCTTCAAAAAGGGACTGCTTCAGCAGATGTTTGTGTAACTATGCAATTTTGGCTCTTCCTCATTGGTTTACTGCTTTCAATTGCGGCGTTTTTCCTTTTGCCCGTCTTCGCTCTTTTTGCGGCGGTTGGTGACGTTGCGGGCACAGTGGGCACATTGGGGTATGTGACGGATGCCGGATCACGCTCCGCACCTATCGGGGGGCTGCGTGACAATTACGCGGTGTTGATGGCGCTTAGTGCGGCGTCGGCGGTGGGCTGTGTGGTGATGATGGCCCGCAGTGCGCAGACGACCAAAGCTGACGATCAGGATGCTGACGAATGAGCTATCAATCGGAAGCCCAGCTTGAAGGCGATTTGGTGAAACGCTTGACGAGTGGGCTTGGCTACGCGCCTGTCACGCTGCCCGACATGGCGGCGATGCACGCAAATTTGCGCAGCCAATTGGGTAAACACAACGGGGTCACGCTGTCGGATGCTGAATTCGCCAAGGTGCTGAACCATCTCGATAAAGGTAATGTGTTCGAACGCGCCAAGACGCTGCGTGGGCGGATGCAGCTGACCCGCGACGATGGCACACCGCTTTACCTGCGGTTTTTGAATACCCAGGAATGGTGTCAAAACGAATATCAGGTCACGACCCAAGTTACTGTGACCGGCCACCACAAAACCCGCTTTGACGTGACTTTGCTGATTAACGGCTTGCCGCTGGTTCAGATTGAGTTGAAACGGCGCGGGATTGAGCTGAAAGAGGCGTTCAACCAGATCAACCGCTATCAGCGACACAGTTATTGGTCCGAGAGTGGCTTGTTCAACTACGTCCAGTTGTTTGTGATCAGCAACGGCGTGAACACCAAATATTACGCCAACAACCGCAATCAGGACTTTAAGCAGACGTTCTTTTGGGCCGAAGAAGATAACACGCTGGTGACGCAGTTGGATGCTTTTGCCGATGTGTTTCTTGAGAAATGTCACCTCAGCAAGATGATCAGCAAATATATCGTCTTGCACGAAAGCGACAAGATTCTGATGGTGTTGCGTCCCTACCAATACTACGCGGTTGAGGCGATTGATAAGCGTGTGAAAGAGGGCCGCAAGAACGGCTATATCTGGCACACGACCGGATCGGGGAAGACGCTGACGTCGTTTAAGGCCGCGCAAGTGCTGATCGAGAACCCGAAGGTGGATAAGGTTGTGTTCGTGGTGGATCGCGCCGATCTGGATTATCAGACGACGAAAGAGTTCAACTTTTTCTCGGATGGTTCTGTTGATGGTACGGACAACACCAAGGCGCTGGTGGGGCAGTTGGGCGGCGACACGAAGTTGATCGTTACGACGATCCAAAAGCTGAACACCGCGATCAGTCGCGCCCGCTATGAGGGCGGGCTAGGGGACGTGAAAGATCAGCGCGTGGTGTTCATCTTTGATGAATGCCACCGGTCGCAGTTTGGGGATACGCACAAGAGGATTGTTGATTTCTTTAGCAAGGCGCAGATGTTCGGTTTTACGGGCACTCCGATCTTTGCTGTGAATGCCGTGGGCAAGCGGACGACAAAGACGTTGTTCGAGAAATGCCTGCATAAGTATGTGATCACCGATGCGATTGCGGATGAAAACGTGCTGCGGTTCTCGGTTGAATATTGGGGCAAGCTGAAGCGCAAAGATGGCAGTCTGATTGACGAAGATGTTGCTGGTATCAATGTCCAAGAGTTCTTTAATAGCCCCGAGCGGATTGATGGTGTCGTCGATTGGATCATCCAGAACCACGACAGCAAGACCCACAACAAGCAGTTCAGCGCGATGTTGTGTGTCAGTTCAGTGGATGCCCTGATTGCGTATTACGAAGCGTTCCAACGCAAGAAAGAGGCGGGTGAACATCACCTGCGTGTTGCCACGATCTTTACCTATGGTCCGAATGAGGCCGATCCAGATGCGGATGGTTTGATCGGTGATCCGGATTTAAACATGGCAGATGTCGCGGTTGATGTTCACAAGCGGGACCGTCTGGCGGCCTTTGTTGCCGACTACAACGCGATGTATCAGACCAAAGAAACCGTCAAAGATGGCAAGGGTTTCTACACGTATTACAACCACCTGAGCAAGCGCCTGAAGGATCGGGACCGGAAAGACGCCTTTGACAAAGATCGGTTGGACATCTTGTTAGTCGTAAACATGTTCCTGACTGGGTTTGATGCGAAGAAGCTGAACACGCTTTATGTTGATAAAAACCTGAAATACCACGGTTTGATCCAAGCATTTTCACGGACTAACCGCATTTTGGGTCAAGTGAAATCGCAGGGCAACATCGTGTGTTTCCGCAATCTAAAGCCAAACACCGATCAGGCCATCACATTGTTTTCGAACAAAGAAGCTATCGAGACGATCTTGATGGCACCCTACGGCGATTATCTTGATCAGTTTAATGAGGCTGTGGAGGCGCTGCGGGCCATCGCGCCCGATCCTGACAGCGTAAACGACCTGAAATCCGAAGATGATCAGCTTGCGTTTGTTCAAGCCTTCCGTGACTTGATCCGGTTGCGAAACGTGCTGACGAGTTTTACCGAACACGACCCGAGCAATTTGGATTTGGGTGTGCAGGAGTTTGAGGACTACAAAGGAAAGTATCTCGATATTCACGACAAGGTTAAGTCTGATAAACCAGATGAGGGTGCGTCGATTATCGACGAGGTCGACTTCGAGCTTGAGCTGATCCAGCGAGATGAAGTCAACGTCAAATATATCCTTAGCCTTCTGTCCGAAGCGCTAATTGGTCAGGACAGCCTTGATCCTAAAATTCGTGATGCGTCACAAGCGAAAAAGAAAATGGTCTACGATCTACTTGGATCGGAACGGCATCTGCGCAGTAAGCGGGAGCTGATCGAGCAGTTCATTGATCAACACATGGCTTCCATCCCAGCGGGGCAATCCGTCAATGATGCGTTTAATGGGTTTTGGGATGCAGAAAAGACCAAGGCCATTGCAGATGTTTGCAAGACGGAGGGACTTGATCCCGCTGCGTTTAAGGCGATGATAGAGCAATATCACTTCTCAGGTAAGAAACCGCTTCAAGGAGCTATCGTCGAAGCGCTTGCGGAGAAGCCTAAAATTCTCGAGCGGAAGTCGATAGTGGAGAGAATTGGAGCGCGTTTGCTGAAGCTGGTTTCAACGTTCGATGAGGGGATTGGATCGCTTTAAAAACCTATCTGGGGGTACGATTGGGGGTACGCTTGTATTTATAGTATTTTTAATTGTTACTTATCAAATCATTGAGGGTCCTTTGTGGGTCCGTGTGGGGCACCATTTACTCATTGATTTTGTTTTGTTTTTAAGGCTATGGCCTTGAAATCACTACACAAGCGCTACACATCGAGAGTGAAGCGTATGAAGCTGAGCATACAAGTGTCGAACCTTATCAGAGACAAAAAGTCTGGTATTTGGAAGTACCGTAGGAGAGTTCCTCAAGCCCTCAAGTTTGCTGTAGGCAAGGGTGAAATATGGGAATCCTTGAAGACCAAGGATGAGGCTGTGGCTATTGCAAGGTATCCTGCCGCACATGAACGGGCTGAAGCGGTGCTCAGGGCTGCTGGTGCCGTTCCGCGCGAGACACTTGTTTACGAGGCGACGCTCAACGACCTGAAGCAAGCAGGGCTGATTGATGGCAGTGCTACCGAGGTCCCGCCTATCCCGATTGATTACGATGCCAAGTTCAAAAAGTGGACCGACGCGATTCTCGAGGTGGCAGCGTCGCAGCCTGAGTCGCAAATGAATGGACCACTGCGGCGGGACAATCCAGTTCTACGCATGGCGGTTGCTCAATTTCGTGGCGTGAAAAAGCCTCAGGCAACGCTTTCAGAGGCTGTCGAGCACTATCTCTCCCAAAAGATAACGACCTTCAATGAACGCGATCTGAGGAAGCAAGTTGGCCTCGTGCAAAAGCTTCTTTCCGAGGTCTCCGGTACAGCTGATCCGCGTTTGGATGAAATCACCTTAGACGTCGCAGAAGCATTTCGGGAGCGAATGCTTGCTGCTGGAAATTCACCCGCGACAGTAAAGCGGCGGATCACGACCATCAAGGCTGTGCTGAATCGTTTCATCAAGGACAAGAGGTTAAAGCCTGAGGTTGAAAACTACTTTAATGGATTGGAGGTACGTGACGTGGGTGGGCCCGCTGACCGTGACCGCCGTGACGCGTTAAGCATCCCTGATCTTGCAGCTTGCGCAGTGCATTTTGAAAGGGGAAACGAAGACCTTAGGGATACTTGGCTCCTACAGATGTTCACTGGAGCTAGGCCAACTGAATTAAGCGGTCTGACTTGGGACGATGTGCGGCTTAACGGACAAGTTCCATATCTGGTTTTGCGTCATACTGAGACCCGTCGCGTGAAGGGCAAGTATTCCGTTCGCGAGGTTCCCATCGTTGGCAAGGCGCTAGAAATGATGCAGCGCAGAGATGCAGGTAGGGTTGCGCAGGAGCGATTTGTTTTTCCGCGCTATGCTAGTGCTAAAGGGCGAGCCGCGCTTTCTGCATCCCAAATCAAGAAAATGAAGGCGGCGAATGTGTGGGTCTTGGGACGCAAGGTGCCATATTCGTTACGGCACTCCATGAAAGATTGGATGACTAGAAGTGCAGGCCATGGTTGGGCAGAAATGTTGCTAGGACATACCGTGCAAAAGGTGTCGGGTGGCTATGGCAGCGATACATTTCTGGATTTACTGGCGGCAAAGGTGGAGCAATCGCTTAAGGATGCTGGTGTATGGGATTATCCGGACATAAAATTCTGACCCTAGTTCTGACTTTGACCAAGAGGTTTCGCAGTCTTCTAGGTTGACAAAAGTAAGTTGGTCTTGAGGTTGGGCGGGAACCGGCATCCGCGTACTTGCTTTTACAGTGGAGGGGAGTGGCGCTCGAAGTCAGAATATTTTGCTAGGATTATTTTTGGAGAAAAAATGTCTGACCAGAATATAATATATGGCACGGGACCAATCCCCCCCCTTACCCACCTTGCACAATAGCTCGCTGAAAATGGCCTCATGCTCAGTCATCACCAGCTGAATTAACATCAAATTGCAGAGGGGAGGGGTATTACCCCCACTCTATAGAGAGATGACCCGCAATCCACCAATCAGCCTGGAAACAAGCACACGGAATTGACGGATATGCTCTTGGTAATAACCGCAATTCATATCGGTTGTTCTCTCCACAATCTTACTCTTTTCCTTTAAGGATATTCGCTGGCTGTGCTGGTTAATCATCTGAAATTAAATGATTTTCTGTAAGATTGTCATTCTTTTGTCGTGTTTCTCAATCCGTAAAACGCGACAACTTTCCCCTTCAAAATTCAGCAGAACAGCCCCTAACAGGCACCTCTGCTTCAACATGAAAGAACTGGCATGACCAAAGTCACTGTCATCGACACCATTATGGGTGCAGGTAAGACATCCTACATCATCAACTTCATGAACAAGACTGGCGTACAGGAGACGTTTGATGCGCCAGAGCGACGTTTCATTTACGTCACCCCGCTGCTCAGTGAGGTTGAACGCGTTCAGACAGCATGTCCCGACCTACGCTTTAAAGACCCCAAACCAATCCACGGTCGCAAGTTTTACGGGTTACAACGGTTGATTGAGGATGGTCAGAACATTGCAACGACCCATGAACTTTTCAGGATGCTCACACCAGAAGTTTGTAAGCTAATCAATGACGCCAATTATACGCTTGTTATTGACGAGGTTCTTACGTGCTGCGACCATTTCAAAGAACTGACAGCACACGACCAAAGAGACCTTTTTGGGTCAGGTAAGCTGTACGTTGAGAACGATGGCTCTGGTCGACTTCGCTGGAACCATAAAGATCACGGCAACTACGTTGGCAAGTTTTCTTCCGTTAAGCATCTTTGTGATAACGGGAACTTGGCAGTCTATGCTGATAGGCGCGGTAAAAGGGGAGTGTTGCTCTGGCAGTTCCCCACAGAATTTTTGGGCTGCTTTGATGAGGTTTTTGTGCTGACATACCTATATCACGGTTCGGCAATGAGTTCTTACCTTGAAGCGAAAGGGGTTCCCGTGAGCCTCATGGCAGTCTCAGGTGATCGAGAGCAGGGGTACAGCTTGACCCGCTGGGATGAACATAGCGAGGCTTTGAAGAAGGCTGAAATAAGAAACCTCATCACTATCTATGAAGGCCCGGGAAACCGCATCGGAACCCCGAATGGCCGAGAGCAACCGTTGTCATCATCGTGGTTCAAACGTCAAAGTTCTAAAACACTTGCCAAATTAAGGGGAAGCACCGTTACTTTCTTCAAAAACCACGCAAAGACGTGCGCGGGGGAAAATGCATGGACTACCTTCAAGGATCATAGGGCGAAGTTGAAAGGAGCGGGTTATGCTGGCAAATCTTGTTGGATATCGCTTAACACAAAGTCCACCAATGACTATGCTCATAAGAGGTCAATGGCGTACCTTGCCAATATCTTCTGCTTGCCTGTTCTTCGAAACTACTTCGCCGCAAACGGTGTTGTGATGAATGATGACGCTTTTGCCATTTCAGAAATGGTTCAGGTGATCTGGAGAACCGCGATCCGTAATGGTGAACCTATTATGCTGTATATTCCAAGCGAGCGGATGCGGAATTTGTTTAAGCTCTGGCTCGAATGCGACAGCACTGCCGAGTTGATGCAGCGATTGCAGCCTGAGACAAAAGTACTTGCCGCATAAGAAAACTGTCCTCGCCTCTACTTTGGCGGGGACGGAGCAATGCCACCGCCGTTGAGCGCTTGGTTTGGCAATCGAGGCGCACAGTCAAAAATGTGTTTGGCTATTGAGCTAGAAACCAACAAGTGTGTCCGCAAGGGTATACCTTTGTGGTCACCTTGAGTGATCAGCTATTTTGTGTACGCAAGGCTTGACGTACATCAACGGACACCCTTACTAAGGGACACCAACCTAACGTACACCCAAAGGTCACCATGTCCCAAACCGTTCTCTATGCCCGTGTATCAACCAAAGACCAAAACATCACCCACCAGAAAGACCAAGCAGAGGCTGCAGGGTTCACAATCGACAGGGTAGTCAGTGACCACGGCGTCTCAGGCATCCACACGCGCCTCTCAGAGCGGGCTGAGGGCAAGAGGCTGTTCGACATCCTGAGGGCTGGAGATGTCCTCGTGGTGCGCTGGGTGGACCGCTTAGGCCGCAACTATGAAGACGTCACCGACACCATCCGAAACTTCATGCGGAGGGGGGTCATCATCAAGACTGTGATCAACAACATGACCTTCGATGGGGCAACCAAAGACCCCATGCAAGCGGCTGTGAGGGACGCTCTGATTGCGTTCATGGCGGCTACGGCACAAGCACAGGCAGAGGCTACGAAAGAGGCTCAGAGGGCCGGAATTGAGGCCGCTAGAGATGACCGGAAGAGGTATCGCGGTAAGAAGCCGAGCTATGATCGCGAGACGTACAATTTTGTCATTGATCAGCTTGGATTGGGAGAAGGTGCATCAAGCCTGTCGAAGGTTACGGGACTGACACGACAAACCATTCTACGCATCAGGGACAAGCCCGATCAAGCAGACGCGGCATTAATTAAGTGGGGTATGTAGGTGCAGTGGAGTGATTTTGCCTTTATCCGCTTAACTCACTTGGATCACGTCGATTAAAGTTGCGAGTGGTGTACGTAGGGTTCGGTTGAATACGTAAACCTACATTTGATATAGGTAATAGGCTAACACATCTATTCACGTGCGGACATGATTAAAGCATAAACGTGTGAACAGTATATAGCGCGAAAGTGTCACAGATCTGCGTTACATGCGATTGGGAAATCGGTGTAAAAGACTAAAAACACTCATAAGTTGTCGTTTTGTACTCGACAGCAAGAGTGCCCAAGCAATATGCTTGCTAAAGTATGCGATTTTTAAAGCTTTAGCGTGAGTTATATTTTGTACTTAATTTTTTAGTTTTTGCATCAATTAGTTACGGTTAGGTGAGTGAATACGATGACACAATTTAAAGAAATTAGTTCTACCGCTCCAAGTGTGTCTGATGCTGGTGGCGTGGCTGCAAGGCAGGGTTTCAAATATCAAGACCATTTGGCAGCTAAACAGTTTATTAAAATGCTTGCAAATTCACTGTGCGTCAGAATGGAGTGCGAAACAGCAGATGATATTCTTTTGGTGTGGCAGGATCAGGACGACGTTCTACATGAGTATATTCAAGTTAAATCCACTGAACACGATAGTAAGAAGTGGTCAAAGACAGAAATAACCAGTCGCTCGAACAAAAACACAGCGTCGTCGGTTGCTGAAGCTTCTTTGCTTTGCGACAAATACCCTGCAAAAGCAAGGTTTAGGCTCATTACTCTGAGGGCCGTTAGTAAGCCGTTACTACCACTTACGATCCCATTCTCTGAGCGTACAGATATCAGTGGTGTTAACGAGTTGGCCTCTGCAATCCTAAAAGCGCGGAAAACGACAAGATCTGCAAATGGCAACGACCTAGAGTTTTGGGCAAAAAATACATTTTGGGAAGTAACTGGAGATAAACTCTCGGTAGAAGCAAAAAATTTACTATCATTAAATGAAATATGTGACCGCTATGGAGCGGTGCCAGATCACGCCCAGCTCAAAGACCTGTATTCTAAGGTATTAAAATGGGTTGATGAAGCCGCTTCAGCTTCTCGCAAAACATCACCAAGCAAAAAAATAATCAGCAGAGTTTCTGCGGATAATTGGTTCAAAGCAGAAACCGCCGGTGTGATTGCAAAGAGATCTGAAAATTTCAACCCCTACAGAGCAATTACACCAAACTTTTTTACAACTCTTACTGAGCTGTCTGAAGATGATATAAAAAGATCTCTATCATCGTATGACGCTGAATTTGAACTGAGCACATGGAGATCACGAAAGTTGGCTGACTACCTTACTAATTGGGTGCCAGAGGTAAGTCTAAAAGCAAGCGAAATAGTCAGCACTGACCAAAATAGTTGGAATGAGAAGTTCAAATTTGCATTGAAGCGGATAAGCGACGATAGCGAATTGGACTTTCTCACGATTATGTCGGAGACACTACTTCATTCGATTATACGCAACTTCTTTGACAGCGAGCCAATCGCTTGTAAGATATTTTCAGGCAGCACCGATGGAATAAGGCACTTCGGAAACGCGCACGTAGTTCGGCGGAAGACGCATGATGAACTTTGGCTTGGACGTTCCTCGGTAATTGCTGCGTGTGAGTTTGAGGAGATCTGCAATTTTGTAATTCAGGATCTGAGCAGTTTGCTGCAACCAGAGATTTTACTGAAGGAAAAAGATATTATTATCTCTCTCCGTGAGCCTCAGCACCTTTTGCCGACAGACCTTGAACATGCCTTTGATAGAGGTGCGTCATTCGACCGCTTGTTGGAAAATATCTGTATTCCCATTTTAGTTGGGTACGACAGCGCAGTGCTAAAGGGTGGATTCTCAAAGGATTATAAAGACACACTCGCTCTTGAAGTCACAGAGTGCTATGAAAGGCTTAAATCAAAATTGCCTTCGAAGGTGGATGAATATTCGATAAATGTTCATGTAATCGCCATTCCTATCGAGTGCACCACAACACTACTAAATCAATTTGAAAACATACTTAAAAGTAAATGAATATGAATTACTTCGAAATAAAGGAAGCCCTTTCCAGCGTTGAGGAGATTCAAAATGATGAATTTGAAATTCTTAAGTTTATTACTTCCCTGACTAATAATGTGTCAACTCACTCTCAAGGTCGAGATTTAGTAATTCGTTCACTAGCGAACCTCGAAGTCTTTAGCGAGATGGGGCAACAGCTTTTGAAAAACCTTATTCGCGTTACTGGCCTACATCCGTACTCGGCAAAATTTCTACCTAAAGGTGACTTTGAGGATAGATTGGCATTTGAAATGCACAGCTCTCTAATAGCAGACCAGGTTGTCACCTTGCATAGTGAGCAGTCGAAGGTTCTTAACTTGCTGTTAACTGGGGCAAACGTCGTGTTTAGCGCGCCGACAAGTGTTGGGAAAAGCCTAATCGTTGATGCCTTCGTATCGCAAAAAAAGCCGAGAAAGGCCGTAATAATAGTTCCTACAATTGCATTAATTGATGAAACTAGGCGTCGCTTTTTGCGTAAATTTGGTGACGTTTGCAAAGTTATCACTCATCCCACTCAATATGCACAACCTGATTTATGTAACCTCTATGTTCTCACACAAGAGCGGGTCTTGGAACGCGATGATTTGGATGATGTAGAGTTTTTTGTCTTAGATGAGTTTTATAAATTAAATCTTCCCTCAGGAAAAAAAGACAGAGATCGCGCTGTTGACCTTAATTTAGCGTTTTCTCGTCTAGCAAGGACGGGCGCTCAATTTTATTTGCTAGGGCCAAACATACAATCCATCAACGGAATTGCGAGTTACGATTATTGCTTTATTCAGACAGATTTCGCAACCGTTGCAGTGGACATAAAAAATTTCAATTTAGCTACAAATGGTTCTGCTCGAAAAGAAAAATTAGTTGCCTTGTGTGCGAACTTTGCTGATCCGACAATAATATACTGTCAATCTCCTAATAAGGCAGCTGAGGTTGCAAACTACTTGATAGAAGAGCTCTCGCTCTCGGACGCTCCTGATACAAAAGATGCAGCAAATTGGATAGCAAAAGAGTATCACGAAGAGTGGGTTGTGCATCAAGCTATCAAAAAAGGTATAGGTGTGCATCACGGAGGTGTTCCTCGGTCTTTGCAGCAGTATTTTATCCAACTTTTTAATGATCGGAAAATTCAGTTTCTTGTCTGCACTTCAACAATTATCGAAGGTGTTAACACAGTAGCCAAAAACGTGGTCATATACGACAGAAGACAAAGCAACAATTTGGTGGATCATTTTACTTACAAAAATATTTCAGGTCGCGCTGGCCGAATGAATGAATATTTTGTGGGAAATGTATACGTGCTGGAAGAAGCGCCAGCAGAAAAAGAGTATTCAGTTGATATAGTAGTTGAAGATCAACCAGATGGGACGCCACTGAGCCTTCTTCTCGACCTGCCAGAGGAAAGATTGTCCTCTAAGTCCAAAGAAAAGATTTATCAAGTTCAATCGGATAGTATCTTGTCGATGGAAACTATTCGAGAAAACCGCCATGTTTCACCTGAGGTTCAAAACTGGATCGCTGGAGTTATTAGCGAGGATCTGTTTTTATATGAAGATATTCTCAACTGGAAAGGAGTGCCAAAGCAAAAGCAACTCGAGGCATTGGCGGTGCTTATATTTGACTATCTGTCTGAAAGTACGCTTCGATATTATGGGATCTTTTCCGGAAGACAGTTAGCTTGGCATCTCAACGAACTTAGGTCTGACAAGACGCTTAGCGCGTACGTACGCACATGTATCGCCAATAAGGGGCACGACGAAGAAGTCAGTGATGTAATTGAACGTGCACTTCGGTTCATCAGAAACGTCGTTTGCCATAGGCTTCCTAAAGAAATAAAGGTTATTGAGGTAATCCAAGCTGAAGTTCTCACACGGCACAAAGTAGAGTGTGGAGACTATTCTAAATATTGCGAACAACTGAAACACCTCTTTATTCCAACGAACCTTTTCGCTTTGGACGAATATGGGATTCCGTTACAAACTGCTGCTCGTTTGGAGGAGTTTATTGGTCAGCCTGAGAGCCTAGATAAGGCGTTGAGCCTAGTTTCAAAAATGACCGTTTCTAAACTGGACTTCATGCCATTTGAAGTTGATCTAATACGGTCTCTTCAAAGTTTAATGCTGGATCAGGCCGAATTTGACTAGGGGGTAGCCCACCATTATGGACGTTTCAAAATGTTAGCCCAGACGCTGACTATGCCTATCATTGGTGACAGCTTCGAGAAACAGAACAGATCAAAGAACGATGTCAAAACAGGATTTTTGAGTGCACAATCAGCTGATCTGTCATCTTAGGCCTGCTGGCAGTTTCGTATCTGCTGATTTCAAAATTAAAGTATGCTGACAGCTATTTTTGGCCCCATTATTTTTATGTGAGAAGTACTACACAATCACTACACACTTATTTAAGTATCCTCTAGCACAACATAGAAAAATAAGCGCTTTATGATGAGTTCGAGTCCGTGTGGGGGCACCATTTAACATTTTAAATCAGGTACTTATGGTTCAAAATGATTTAGTAACTTCAGTCTCTTTGAATTATTAGCCACATAGTAGCCAACTTAACGCGTCCTCTCACGAATTTGCGTTTGTATCTTTGAATAGGCGAGCTGGTCTTCAATAAGCTTACCCGGTTAGATGGACGCTGTTGGTCGCGTGAATGCCGGCAGCTGCGGGCTCGAATGCGCTTTCAGTTTGGAGAGCATGACAATCCCGGCAAAATATCAAAGGCTGGGGATAGAGATGTTCGCGCAACTCTTTACGCCGCTGCCAACGCATTACTTATGCGAACGATGGCAGGGGCGCAGATCAAATCATGGGTTATGCGATTGATGCGCACCAAAGGTCGTCGACGCGCTGTTGTTGCTGTCGCCCACAAGCTCGCCGTTCTGCTCCATCGTATGTGGATCGACGGCTGAATTCCGTCAGGAACAAGTTGGAGGCACGGCATGAGCAAGTAGCCTACCATCTATCCTGACGGGATCGTCCAATCCGGACGAGGTTCGTGGACGAAGCCAAAAATGTCTGCTGCGCAACTTGAAGCGCGCCGGAAAGTGGAGCTCTCCACTTCCAATCCGACACCTGTATGCAGCGGCGCACTTCGAACGCCAAACCAGACTGCGAAGAGAAGCGTGACCCGGATGGATATACGATCTCATCGACAAAATAGAAGGAAAACGAGCTTGACCCAGACACCCAATTAGAGAAGCGGACTTTCGCTGCGGACTGAACGAATGTCCGGTTTACAGTATTAGCTGGGATTTCGCCGTTGCACCCGCAGGCTGAAGAAGCGCGAAGCGGCAAACGATCCAATAGCTAGGAATAATCGATGCCTTTCACGACAATATGAAGTTCTGGATGTGAAGCCATAATCTCACTCGCTATTGTGTTCAAGTGGCTCACGACTTCCTGCAAATCCATATGCGCATGGGTAACGGGGTGAACCCAGCGCCTTTTCTTGGCCATGCAAATTAGCAAGCAACCGGCACGGCACCTTTCGTGCCGAAGATATTGGCCGACGAGTTGGGTCGTGAGTGCCTTTTCTAATTCTCGAATGGTCCAGGTTTCACGCTTTAGCTCTACTGTCCCATATGCTTTCATTGCCTTCGGGACGAAACGAATGTCCGGTCTTTTTTCTTCGATAACCACAGCTTCCTGAGGGAAATCGAATATGCCGCGATCTCGACCCCTTAGCCAATTTGTGATGAAGCGGCGTAAATCAGTTTCTTGATCCAACTTACGCAGTGCTTCGACAGGTGTATCTTCGGCATGTAAGACGTCATCCTCAAACGAGTCCAACCTCGTCATCATGGCTGTCAGAAGAGACCTGTGGTCAAAGGGTACGAACGCGCCGCCTCGGTCCAAAGTTTGGAACGCGGCCAATGGATGCGCACTCATATCGCTCATGTCCGCCGCGATTTCATAAGCCATTTGATGTAAGCGATCCGGCATGTGGGCGAATTCAGGCTGTGCGGCTAGTTCGTGTATTGCAGCTAGTGTTTCAGGTCGTTTTGTATTTAATAATGAATCAAGTAAGAAAGATCGGGCGTCTTGCGCGTTGTCACGCAGGTCTGGCGCGTATGTACCCTCGTGCTCTACATCCTCGTCTCGCCGAACGGCTTGATAAGCACGTAGAACCAGAGATTTGATGAGGGGAACGCGGCGATCTTCTGGAATAGTGGCTAAATCGGGCACCCGTTGAGAGTGCCTGTCACCAAACACTAGGGCAAACGCATTGATCGCATTTACACGGCTTTCTGCGGTGCTCAAGTCCTCGGTTTCAAGCAACAAGCGTTGGCACCCGGCTTCGGGTTCGAGTTTTGCGAGAAGTGAGAGTACAAAGCCAAAAGATAGGCTTGTGTCCTGTTCAAGTTGTTGTTGGAGCGAGGCTATGGCCAATGCGCAAGAATCTGAGGTTCCATCCTCTGCAATGATGCGAATTGCGTACTCCAAAGCATTTTTTGCGCCTTCCTGCTTAGCCGAAAAAAACTCCGAGATATGTGGTGCGACCTTTGTCGCCACAGCGGCCTTCATGGCTTTTGTTCCGTGATACAGAACATCACGGAACATTTCAGCCTGACCAACATCGCTAAGCTGCCGAAGCTGTGCAAATGCCTCGGATGCAACCACATCGGCAACCGCTTGAGGATGCACTAAATCCAAGGAGGCCATGTACCCACCAAAGCCATTGAGTTCGATACAGGCAATCCGAGCGGCTCTGACCGCTTCGTCGTGGGAAAGTGATGTTGCCCAACCAGTTTCCTCAGCCTCTGCCTTCACGGCGGACAAAGCCAGTAACCAGCTCTGGAGATAACTACCCCGCTCATCTGCAGTTCGCTCACTCCGAAGTTGAACGTCGGTTTCTCGCCAAAAAAATGATAACTCTTTACGGTAACGATCTGAGGTGCCCCTAACTTCCTAGACGCCTGCCTTGTTCATTTTCTGCTGTTTCATTTCATAGTCAACCGGTGACAGCATGCCGTTGTTCGTGTGC
>NZ_JACIJM010000007.1 GCF_014199395.1 Yoonia ponticola
AATATTCCATCTTCTTTTTCCCTTGTTCACAGTCATCCTGTGATCTTATCGGGAGCTCGACCTCAGAACAGAGGGTAGCCCAATTACGCATGCTTAGGGCCGTGACTGACATTCGACACAAGCGGCGGAGAGCCGACCTTCGCCGCGCGGCGCACGAATGACTGCAGTGCGAAGCGTTAGTAGGGCTCATCAACCTCCTCAACTCCGCTCGGCGTGATTCTGAGCCATTGACTGTCATCTCTCGCCACAGGCCATGCAATATGGATTCCGCCTGCGGATAGGTGCCTCGAGATGGCCTCTCCTACTCCCGTTCGATTGGCGAGATTGGCACCCGGACGCGGCCCCTCCTTGATCCAAATAGAACCACCCTCATAGAAGAAGACTAGTCCGATTCTTTGGAGTTCGGGTTCACCGTTCAGGTCTTCAATCGTAGTCCTCAATTCTGTTCCGAACATTTCAATTGTCTGCATCACCCCCCCCTGTCGGTGCTGGCTTACTTTCATATCCATCTATGTAGTCTCTGTCACTATGGCAGGGAAGGGCGGATTCTGGACATTCGCTGCGAATGCAAATAGCCGTGAAAGTTCTGAACTAAACCTCGCTTTTGTTCATCTGATTTTCATGATCAATCAATCTCGGGATACTACTGACCAGTCCTGAACGGATCGCGTCCCGCTCTTTTGAATAATGGCACGCCTTGTGGCAGTTCGGGCATAGCCCTACAGCGTTATCCACCGTGTCTGGTCCACCTTCCGCAAGAAAACGAACATGGTGAACTTCAAGGAAGGGCGTGCCATCCGCCCTAACGAACGGCGCCTCAGAACCACATTTCTCGCATTTTCCATTGGCAAAATTTAACGCAGCGGCGACAATAGCAGGGTCTCGTACAAACTGGTTCTGTGTTACTTGCGAACGATTTGGATTTTGATTTCCTAAAGGCGTCAAGATGTTCGCAAAGCGGGATAGTTTTGCACTTTTTGCCTGTAGACTTACCGCGTCATCCGTCGGTGAGAAAAGTGAGGAGTCTAGGCTTCCAACCTCTTCGTGTAGACGACCTAACACCTCCATAACATTGCGTCCGACATTTTTTGCAGGGAGGTAGCCTTTAACTGTCGGCATATCCTTTGTCTCGAAGAATGCTGATAGGTTTTGCATACGGAATTCGATCGAACCGTCCGTTCGATTGTTAAGCGGGCCAGAAATTAATGCGCGGCGATATTCAGCCTTAACTATGTTTTCCCCGGCTTGTTGCTTTCCGAGCATATCAAGATACGCCAACATACAGGCGAGTAGTTCATCGTCAGTCCAACGTTCGGCCGTCAGTGGCCGGTCGATAATGGCAATGACGCCAGCGAATTCTTCCGCCTGTTCTTCTGAAAGAGCAATGGAACGAGAGGTCGTATTCGTAAACAGGTTAGTCACAACCTGACTGGTCTCTTGGTGTGGTTCAACGACCTCGCGAAGAAGATTGCGGCGGCGAATATTTACATCTGAAAATTGGACCGTTGCGCTACCTGTCCGGTCCGTATCGACAGTGCTAATGGTTGCCTCGCCGACAAGACCGCGTCCCCTTAACTCGCCATCTTTACGCTTGTCATGATGCGTCCAAATCCATGCCCGATCACCGGGTTCAATCGTCTCGCGCGTTACCGCGCCCAGGATCGCTTTGGGCTTTGGAACTTCGAAGTCCACTCCGATCCAATTCTTACCGTCCTTGTCAGGCCGGAAAAGCCCATTTGCGCAATGGCGGGGGCCAATTTTAAGGATAAACTGCATCTGATTCATATTCCTTGCAGGGATGTTGGTTTGGAAATGTCGGACGTCAGAAAAGTCCACGATGTGTGAGTTCGAGTAGATCAGTATTTCGGCAGTGCGGCAAAAGTATGGACTGACGGGCCACTACATCTTCAAAACGAATGGCTGGTTTGGCGTGTAGCCCTGCAGCATTAAGCAAGCCAGCCGAACGGCGGCAATGGGCCGGGCCAAACCATGGCTATAGCCATGCGGCCAATCCGATCAATCAAGGTGATATGCTAGCCAAATCACTGTGTCTAATTCCGCGATGTTATTAGCCGGATGCTTTGGATTCTGATCAAGTGAGAGACGGAGCTTTAGCGCAAGATCGAGGTATCTAGCCCCTTCCGACATCCCAGGCGAACCGCTGAACTTCTCATCTGAAAGGTAGTTTTGAACTGGCCTATTTAAAACGGGGTAGAGTTTTGGGAACTCTAAGCATAGCATTTCTGATAGGAACGCTTTTCTCGCTGGGTTCTTTAGTTGTCTTAGGTGATCAAACTCAGCGACGACAGTGTCGTCCCTTGCACCAGCTTTTGCATCAACGATCTTTATATAGCTTTCAGCAAGCTGCTGGAAATTGGCACTCTTTCCTTGCCGCTCCCAGCCCTTACCTTGCAAGCGACCACCGACTTCCCCACCCCAATAGCTTGGAAGTCTCGCATAGAAAGTGGAAGAGCTTATTTTGCCCGCGCCGCACTGGCGAAACAGTTTAATTAGGCCGTCTCGATTTTTTTTATACTGTTCAAGTTGCTTCCGGCGCTTCCTGACAACGGCGGCTGCACCCTTGGGCCGTGGTAGCCGGATTGGGAGCACCTCAGCGTTTTGCTCCTTTTTCCTAGATTTGGTGCCGCTCCCTTTGGGAGGTTTACTCTCTCGGTAGGAGTTAAGCCAATCGGGCGATATCGGAACGGAGCGTGCGGCAATTTGATCTACCCAATGTCGCGCTCGATTTAAATCGTCCGCGCTGATTGGTAGAATCACGTTCACCTCATAGTTACTTTCGAATGCAGCGAGTGAAAGATTGGATGATCCAATTATGGCGTAAGCTTGCCCGTCCGCCTCGCGCCAGAACACCGCTTTGGGGTGAAATCCACTAATTTGATCAGCGACCCGAAAATGTACCTTGTGCTGTGCAGGAGCCCAATTGAGAACTGCGTTGCAAGCTGACTTTCGCGTGATTCCGAAATCTTTCCCAACAACCATCCTGAACCGCTCACAGCCCGCATTAAGCGCGGTGCCGCTATCCCAGTTCGTGAGGTATGCGCTAACAATCAAAAGTTCCGTAGCTGAACTCAAGGCACGTTGATATGCATTGTGCAAATTACCAGTTTCTTCGCTGGAATGAAGGAATAACTGAATTGATTTGTCCACTTCAAGACACCCGCTGCTAAGACCATTAACCTACCAATCTATCCAAGATCCAAATGATTGATAGGTGGAATTAAACTATTCGGAGCCCGCCATGTCAGGCACCAAAGGATACGCTGGCCGCCCATCTGAAAGTGTGTCGTGTCCGCATAGTTGCCATCAAACCTAAAAAACTGCTACGCATCGTTGGCAATGTCCGCTTCGGCGAAGCCGCACTGCGGCGTGGCTACTATTCGTCAAGGTCCGGTTTGGGCCGAAAGCGTACGAGATTTTCGCAAGTTTTGGATCTAGTAGATTGGCCTTATCGCTTCATTCTATTCCGCAGCTCAAATATGAAATACGCGAAAACCAAGCCAACCAGCCCCGTAAAGACTAGAAGAACAATCGACGAAACGACCAAAAAATCGTGTCCAGTTGCCATAGTAAAGGGGCTACCAAGATACTGGGATAACCAGTATTGTGCAAAAAATCCCAAAGCTCCTGCATGAACTATAGAACAATTCGTCAGGCGTTTCTGTAGCCAGTGTTCAACGGACTCGAGCACTGCAAGCTGGTGGGACTTCCATTTTTTTGACGGTCGTTGCATTCGGTTTCCACTCATTGTTTTTTCAATTTTCATTCTCGAACTAGCTCAATCCAAGTGTGAACGTCATCGTCTGTAACTTCACGTCCTTCGACATGTGATTGATACCAGCGGGCGACAATCGCACCGCGTTTTTCACTTCTAATTTTGATTATTTCTTCGTTGAGATGCTGATCGAGTGAGGTCTCGATTTTCTTGAGCGCCTCGAAATCATGACCTGCTCGGACCGCTTTGGTTCCCAATAGGATCCAAGCTGCGTCCACGTCGAACCGATCAGCCATCGCGACCAGAGCTTCAATCGGCAAGCCGCGCTGGCCCTTTTCATAGCTGTGATATGCGCGATGAGAGACCCCAATCGCATCCGCCATAGCGGTTTGCGTCAGGCCGACTTCATTGCGCGCAATCGCAAGGCGCGCACCCATGGACGTGAAGACAGATTTAGCGTCCTGCGGCATGCAAGGTTTCCTATTGACGATACTGTCATATTGAGCAAAACTGCACAAAATGACGTAAAACTACATTCATTTGCATATGACCACGTCAGAAGGTGCGGAACAAGCGATTCCATGCGTACAGAAAATTCAACCCAAACGGATAGGGTGATGAAATGGCAGAGATCGACAAAACAGACAGCTCGCAAATCCTAGGCCTTGGCAAGACGCCAGCACAATGGGTTGAGATCATGGCAGAGCAAGGGATTGAAATTTCCGAACGCACATTGCGAGAACGGGCGAATGAGACGGGCGCGTTCTATCGGCTAGGGCGAACCATGCTGATCACACCTGCGCAGATCGACACCATATTTGAAGGAGGTCAGGCATGCCGCTCACAATCAAAGAGAGGGGGCGCTTCTACTACGTCTATGGCAAGATCGACTACAACGGGCGGCCGATCACCAGTACATACCGAGAAAGCACTCACTCGACTACAAGAGCAGGCGCAGAGGACTGGGTAGCTCGGGAAACGGAAAACCAAATACGTCAGTATCTGCTCGGCGACGAAGCAAGCAAAACCTTCTCAGATGCGATAATGCTCTACAACGCCTCCCCGAAGGCTGCGAAGCAACTGATCCCGATTGTCGAAGAAATTGGCAATACCCCGCTGCGAGCGATCTCCGGTGCTCTGCTGAAAGGGTTAGGGCCAAAGCTGAAGCCGAAGGCGTCTACTGACACGTGGTGGCGCGAGATTGTGACGCCTGCCAGTGCGGTGATCAATAATGCGCACGAGCTGGAGGGTACGCCGTTAATCCGGGTGAAACCCTACGACAAGTTCGAACGGATTGCCCAAGACAGGCGGCGTGGGAAGCTTAGTAGGGTGGAACGCACCCCATCAAACAAGGAGTGGATCGAGGCGTTTTGTGACGCCGCTGATCCTTACAATGCAGCGTTGGTTCGGTTCATGTTCGAGACTGCGGCGCGGATTGATCAAGCCGTATCATTGGAACCTGATGATCTGAAGCCTGTTGAAAACAAGGTCAGGGTGAAAGCACAGAAGGGGCATCCGGAGAGCTGGATCACTGTTTCGCCTGAGATGATGGACGAGCTGCTGGCATTGCCAGCGAAGCGACCCAAGAACCGCAAGACTGGCAAGTTCATGAAACCGCGTGTGTTCGGCTATGGCAGCTCCACAGGTTACAACACCCGTTGGAAGACAATCTGCAAGCGGGCGGGCATTCAATACCTGTCTGCGCACCCGGCTGGGCGGCACGGCTTCTTCACTGAACTGGTGGTTCGCCAAGGCGTTGATCCTGTTACAGCAGCCAAGGCTGGTCGCTGGGCTGACCCTAATTTGCCAATGCGCATTTATGCCCATGCAGAGACGGATGAGGCCGATGTCAGGGCACGTTTTCGTACAAACCATGTACAGGAACACCCTGTACAAACACCCAAGCAACAGAAATCAAAGAAGGAATAACGCTATGAACGGTTCCCTCCTAAGGGGCAGGTTATTGGTTCGAATCCAATCGGGGTCACCATTACGCGGCACATGCGAGGCGTCGTGCCTTTGCTTGCTCTGGCTCGTCAAACCACTTACCCAGCTTCACACGATGTCGTTTACAAATAGTTGAGGATTCATGCCAAATAGCTTTGATGTCGCGCGGCCCGTTCTCAAACTTGGCCATCTGACGGCGCTTGCCGAAGGGTCGCAGCGGGTGATTTATGTGCATCCGCATGATCCGAACAAGTTGGTAAAGGTGTTGAAAACGATCCCTGACACGAAGGGTCGCGCCCGTTTGGCGACCTTCACTGAACGGCATTTCCCGCGCATTCGCACTCGTTGGGCCCGCAAGGAATATACCGAATACTTACGGATGATGCTGCGGATTACGGTGTCAGACGTGCCACCGATCACACATATGTTCGGGTTCACCTTTACCGATCTGGGGTTGGGGTGCGTGACTGAAAACGTTCAGGACGACGGGCTTGGTCAGACGTTATATGCGATGCGCGACACGCTGACTGCCCCAGACCTAGCCCTACTCAACGACACGATCTCGCGGCTTTACCGCTATGATATCAGGGCCAGCGACATGACCGCCCGCAATTTTGTGTTCGGCCATCGCGATTATGCAGGCACCAAAGGGCCGCGCGAATGTGTGCTGGCTGATGGGTTTGGCGACATCCACGCCATTCCGGTCAGGTCATGGGGCCGCTGGGCCAACGGCTTGGGTCTTGACGATAGTTGCAAACGCTTGGCCGTGAAAACTGGCTTGCAGTGGGATGCGAAACACCGTCAATTCACACAAAGTTAATCAGGAGTTTACCATGCCGAAACACCGCGTTCTGACCGAATTTGGCATGGGCACCTCGTTGCGCCGTCAAGACTATACGCAAGCTGCAAAGCGGGCGCTGCAAGACGCGCTGTGGCACAATTCGATCAATATGGCGGAACTCTATGGTTTCCCGAAAGAAGCGATGATCATCGACGTTGAAATCGCGGTGCAGGAACCGGATCGCGTCGACATAGTTGCCCTGCTCGACATATTTCCATACGGCCAACCCAGCGTGACAGTGCACCACGGCGGCCTCGACATACCACGTCCCGATGGCAAGCCGACCGTCATCGCGAACGCCGCTATTAACGTATCATTCATGATGGAGCGGGCATAATGGATCAGCGTATTATTATCGAAATGGGAATGGGCAACGACCTGCACGGAATGGATTATCAAAAGGCAGCGCGCCGCGCGATTGAAGACGCTTTTCGCCACTCAACCCTTCCGATTTTCGCGAGCACTGGGCTTGGGACTGACGACATGCGCGTCCAAGTCACCGTTGGTGTGCAAGAACCGGACAAACTGGACACCGCAGCGCTAGCCGAGATGTTACCAAGAGGCCGCGCGACAGTGACGGCCACCAAAGGCGGGCATAATGTCCGCAACCCTGAAACGGATGATACTGCCGTGATCGCCACCGCCGCGATTGAGGCGTTCCTGCCCGATCAATCCAGCCTTTGGGTGCAAAGCGATCGCTAGGCGCGACCTCGCAGACCACCTACACATTTGCGCTCAATGAGGTCGCGTCACTGCACAGCGTTAATAGTTGGCAACGCACCTAGACCCTTTATGTATAGGGCCAGCAGTTATGTTAAGGATACGTTATGACCACTTTGCTCGGTATTTCCGGCGCGTTGCGCGCCCAGTCAACCAACACGATGCTGATCCGCAATGCTGCCGCCCTCTTTGGCGCCGACACATTTGTTGAGGCCGATTTACGGTTTCCGCTCTACGACGGCGACATTGAGGAAACCGACGGCATTCCGGCGGCCGTGCAGACATTGGCAGACCAGATCGCACAGGCCGACGCGGTGGTGATTTCCTCGCCAGAGTATAACAAAGGCATCTCCGGCGTCTTGAAAAACGCGCTCGATTGGGTCAGCCGGACGAAAGGTGCACCATGGGCAGGCAAACCAGTTGCGATCATGTCCGCGACCGCAGGCAGGTCCGGCGGTGAACGGGCGCAAACCAATTTGATCGCGACACTGGTGCCATTCGGGCCCACGATTATCCTCGGCTCAGAAGTGCTTGTTGGCGCAAATTACGAACATTTTGACGCAACTGGCACCCTCACCAACGATATCAACAAAGCCGCATTGGCAGATCTAATGCAGCGGTTGAAGGCCACTCTCTAAACTGACTGCATAATCGAGGCTCCATCTGGGGCCTCGCATTTGCGCCGCTCCGGTATTCAGAGTAGGTCCGCATCATGCATTCCAAACCATACCAAACCCAGTCGACCATAGACATTCTTGACCCAACACGGGCGCAGGCCTTACAAGCCACCTTGGGTCAAGAGCCGACAATCCAAAGCGGCGACGCGCTACCGCCATTTGCGCATCACATCTACTTTTGGGATGCAAAAACACCCGATGTACTCGGCGCAGATGGCCATCCTGCAACTGGTAGCTTCATCCCTGACCTAGGGCTGCCAAAGCGCATGTGGGCCGCAGGGCGGATCGTGCAACACCAACCGCTCAAGGCGGGCATCAAGGCAGAGAAAATCAGCACCGTTGAAGGCGTGACACGCAAAGACGGGCAATCCGGACAACTCGCATTCGTGCGCGTGCGCCATGACATCAAACAACGCCACGCGCTGGCAGTCACTGAATGGCAAGAGCTTGTCTACCGCCCCGCCGACGCCCCGACAGCCGCGCCAAAACCAGCTCCGACAGTCGCAGCCCACTCGGAACCGCTCAACTTCACATCCACCCAATTATTCCGCTACTCAGCCCTGACGTTCAACGGTCACCGTATCCATTACGACGCCGATTACGCTCGAGATGTAGAAGGTTACGCAGGCCTCGTCGTCCACGGCCCGCTGTTGGCCCACCTCATGATGCAACTCGCAACAACATTGTACGGCGGCCTCACCGACTTCAGCTATCGCGGCGCATCACCCCTGATCGCTGGCGAAGCGGCGACACTCTGCGCAAGCGACGGCCATTTTTGGGTACGTGGCGAAGACGGACGCCTTTGCAGCAGCGGCCAAATCGCAGCCGCCTAATCAAACGCGCCACGTCCGCCCTTCATTTCGCCAAAACAACTCATTCAACAACGACCGCACCCACATACACCTGCGTTCCGCGCCCCCGCGCGCCGCAGGCGGCCCCGCAAGGCTTACAGGTTTTGATCCGCCTGAAATGCGTCTGGAATCCGGTCCACACCATTCAACACCAAATCTGCCATGACCTCGCCCACCAATGGCGCCATGCCAAAGCCGATTTTGAAACCGCCATTTGCGACAAATGCACCTGTCTCGAACGGATGATGCCCTAACATCGGCGCGCGGCTCCGGCTTCTTGGGCGCACACCTGCCCAGCGCTCATTGATCGGTGCATCTGCCAAAACAGGAAACGCCGCAATCGCGCGGGCGTGGATATCGTCAAGCTGGTGGTCCACATGCGCAGGATCGTCAAATTCGCGTTCTGAAGTTGATCCAATCGCCACGGTTCCATCGCAATGCGGTACGATATGTAGCGCGTCGGCGAATAATTGCGGTGCATCAGGCGCTGCGTAGTCGAGCAGCAGTGCCTGCCCTTTCACGCCAATCCCGACCTGCCGACTATGTCGTGCCGTCATGTCTTGTAGCCCGCGCCAGCCCGTCGCCCAGACAACTTTGCCCTGCGGTGTACCCGTCGCTTCAATCCGTCCACCAAGCCGCAAAACCGCTTCGGCCAAAGCCTGTGTCGCGCGGCGCGGATGGATCAGACCTGTCAGCGTATCCCGCACAACAAACCCCGATGGCGACGGTGGTGCCCATGGACCAAGCCCCTCTGCCGAGATCACATCCCACGTCGCTTTCCCTTGCCACAACTCTGCCGCCGTAACGGCCCGCTGCCGTGCCAGCGCAACTGCGGCATCATCGGCCAAAGGTTGCAATCGCCCTGACCGCGCATAGCCCACATCGCGTCCTGTCAATTTAGACACGCCTGACCAGAACCCGTCCGCCATCATCAGGCTTTCAAACTGGAACGCCTTTTTGCTGTTCCAGTTCTCCGGCACATGCGGGGCCAATGCACCGACCAGACCACCGCTCGCCCCTGCGGCGACGCCGTTCGGGTCAATCACCTGCACGACCGCACCGCGCTGCGCACAGGCGTAGCCCACCGACAGGCCAAACACGCCCGCCCCCATGATCGTCACATCTGCGATTGCCATTTTGCTCCTATCCCCGCAAAGATAACTTAACCTCAAGGTTTCCGCGACACGTAAGGCAAAACCCAATGCGCGACCAGACAACAGACCTGACATGGCGCAAAACGGATTTGGGCGATGTCCCAATTTCCACGCAGTTTGATGATCCGTATTATTCGCTGGATAACGGCCTCGCGGAAACGCGGCATGTGTTCTTAGACGGGAACGACCTGCCTGCACGGTTTGGCGATCATTTGCATATCGGCGAACTGGGTTTCGGAACGGGGCTGAATTTTCTAACAACGGTGCAGACCTGGATTACCGCTGGGCGCGTTGGCACGTGGCACTTCACCAGTTTTGAGGCATTTCCGTTGGATGCGGATACCGCCCGCACAGCGCTTGCTGCGTTTCCCGAACTGGGCGATTTGACTGATCCGTTGTTGGATATATGGAACGCCGCGATGCTGGCCCCGACGATTTACGCTGATGGCATAACGCTTGAGGTCATTACTGGCGACGTCCGCCAAACGCTACCCGCGTGGCAATCACGTGCGGATGCGTGGTTCCTTGATGGGTTTTCCCCGGCCAAGAACCCCGAAATGTGGGAACCTGATGTGATGCAAGCCGTGGGCGATCACACGACACAAGGCGGCACACTGGCGACCTATACCGCCGCAGGTCATGTCCGCAGATCGCTGGAAACCGCAGGATTTACCGTAACCCGCGCCACTGGATTTGGCCGCAAGCGCCATATGACCCGCGCTGTGAAGGCAAGCTGATGCAGTCCAACAATACGCGCCTTGGCATCGTTTTAATGATCGGCACGACATTTATCTTTGCCATTCAAGACGGGATTTCCCGTCATCTTGCTGGCGAATACAATGTGCTCATGATTGTGATGATCCGGTATTGGTTCTTCGCGGCCTTCGTCATCGCGATTGCACGACGTCAAGCCGGATCGATCCGTGCTGCGGCCACGACGCAGCAACCTTTTGTCCAAATTTGCCGTGGTCTTTTGTTGAGCGCAGAAATCTGCGTCATGGTCGCGGGCTTTGTTCTTTTGGGCCTGATCGAGAGCCACGCGATTTTCGCAAGCTATCCGTTGTTGGTCGCAGCCCTATCCGGCCCGATCTTGGGTGAAGCGGTCGGCTGGCGCAGATGGGCCGCGATTGGCGTAGGCTTTGTCGGTGTGCTGATCATCTTGCAGCCGGGCATTACCGTTTTTGCCCCTGCCGCGATTATCCCACTGATCGCCGCACTGATGTTTGCGCTTTATTCATTATTGACGCGCTACGCTGCCCGTAAAGATAGCGCCGCGACCAGCTTTTTCTGGACGGGTACTGTTGGCGCGGTTTTGTTGACGGTTATCGGGGCCACGTCGTGGGAGCCGATGATCGCACGCGATTGGGCGTGGATGGCGACCTTATGTGTGACGGGTGCGGCGGGGCATTTCCTGTTGATTAAATGCTACGAAGCCGCAGAGGCCAGCGCGGTGCAGCCTTTTGCCTACCTGCAACTCGTGTTCGCAACCGCAATTGGCCTGTTAGTGTTCGGCGAAGCGCTAGAACTTCACGTTGCACTTGGCGCGGGGCTTGTGATTGCGTCCGGTTTGTTCACCGTTTGGCGGGCAAGGCAGGTTGCAAAGTCCTAGTTGCCGGGCCGTGAAATCGGACGGATGCTAGGCGCAGCGTTTGGCGCTGGAATAGTCGCGGGTGCTGCAATCGCGGGCGCAGTGGATGTGGACACAACGGACACAGGTGCGGTGGGGCGCGTTTGCGGGCGGATCAAAGGTTTGTCCCCGATCAGCAAAGCGGTGAATTCAATCGGTCCTGTCTGCCCAGTCAGCCGCGCACGGTAAACCGGAATGGATTCAGTCACGCGCATGACGTAGTTGCGGGTTTCGCGAAACGGAATGTGTTCAATCCAATCGACCACATCGGCTTCGCCAATACGCGGATCGCCGCGATCATCCATCCAATTCCTTGGTCTGCTGGGGCCTGCGTTATAGCCTGCGGCAATCTGTACCGGAGAATCGCCAAACTGCTCTTGCAGCATGGCCAAATATTTCGATCCAAGCTGTGCGTTATAATTCCAGTCCGACGTCAAACGCGATTTGGAGTACGGCAAGCCCAGAAAACCTGCGACCTCTTCTGCGGTGGCGGGCATCAATTGCATCAGGCCAAGTGCCCCGACAGGGCTGCCAGCACCTGCGTTAAATTCGCTTTCGCGGCGCGCAATCGACAAGGACAGCGCGTTTTCCACGGGCAGTTCCATCGACGCCACGCCGTGCATGGGGAAATACGCGGATGGGACGATGATGCCACGGGCGGCGGCGGCTTTGCCCAGCAAAACCGCGTAGTATGAATGATCCAATTCTTCCATCAGTGCGGCCAAGCGTCCGGTATCAACCGCATCCATCTGACGACCCAACTCTGCGAAGAACTGTGTGGCCAGCCCGCGTTCGCCTGCCTCTAGCAGCGCCAACCCCGCGATCACCAGCGGATTTTCCATCACGTCCGCGTCTTGCCAATCACGCGCATCCGCACGTCCGGTCAATGCGGGGTCCAGCGTCATGCCAAGCTGTTCTGCCGCGAGCAAACCGTAGAAACCCGTTTGGTGTTCAGCCGCTTCGGCAAAGGCAAGCGCCGCTGCGTTTGCGTCACCCAGTGCCTGATACGCCCGCCCGCGCCAGTATCCGGCACGGCCGATTGATATCGGCGAATCCACGGCGGCGGTCATCGTTTCAAAATGTGCCAAGGCCAGCGTCGGGTTTTCAAGATAGCGCAAGGCGATGTAGCCCGACAGCCATTCCAGATCGGCAAAGGAGCTGCCCTCGGTCAAAAAGTGTTTCGAAGCGAGATCATACGCGCTGTCGATCCGGCCTTCGCGCATTTCCCACCGCGCCAGCACTCTGCGCCAACTTGCCCAGCGAAACGGATCGCCCAGCGCCTCGGCAGATGTGGACCGCCCGCGCAAAATCGCAATCGCTTCGGTCCGCTCGCCATCGCCAGCCAGCCAGTTGTACCGATCATAGGCAAGCCCGGGATTGCGCAGCAATGCGGCGGGCACCGCTTCGACAGCTTCGGGAATACCGCGTTCACGAATGTAGGCGATGCGAGCGGACACCAATGCGGCTTGATCGTCGTCCAACAAGGGCAACATCAACGCGGCCTCGTCGGTGAGCCACCGCCATAGCAGATTGTCAGCGCGTTTCGCGTGATGCGGGGCGACCACATCAGCAAAACCGTCCAGAATTGCGGTCCGGTCGACAGACAATAACCGCAGGTTCAGCCAAGCAGCGACGATGACGTCGTTCGCAGCGTCAGGTTTGCCTTTTGCAATCAACGCTTCTGCTAAACGCACGGCACCGACGCCAGTTTCGGGCGGTGTATCACCAAACCAAGCAATCACCGCGTCGGGGTCTGCACCTTTTTCCAATGCGCGCTCGGCTCTGACCTGCAGCGTTTGCGATCCGGGCCATGTCTGGTGGTCCGCCATAAAACGGGCGTAGGCGTCAAAGTCGCCTTCACCTTCGCGCAACTTCATCCATGTCAGTAGATCACGCGATACGTCGTTATCAACGTTCGCAAATGCTGCGTCAAAATCACCGTTGTCGGCCAGCTGAATCGCATCAACGAGCGCTGGATCAGCCTCCTGCGCAAACGCAGGCGTCAGCCCGAAGGCAACAACAAATGTGGAAATCAGGAAGCGCATAAACATGGACCCTATGGGATGTGTATCATCAAAGTAAGTGTCCTCGGTTAATACACAATGCCGAACTTGTTCATCGGCGGAAAGCTGTCTAGGTTTCGCGCGACTTTAATGGGGCGAATCTGCCTCTCGCACATAAGGAAATGCGTCATGATCACAGGGTCTCTTCCCGCGCTCGTCACGCCGTTTACGAACGGCCAGGTGGATCGTGATGCGCTTAAGAAGCTCGTCAACTGGCACGTCGAACAAGGCAGCCATGGTTTGGTGCCTGTTGGGACAACTGGCGAAAGCCCGACGTTGACCCATTCCGAGCATGACGAAGTGGTCAAAATCGTGGTGGAAACCGCTGCTGGCCGTATTCCGGTTGTCGCAGGTGCCGGATCAAACAACACTATTGAGACTGTCCGCCTTGTGAATGCGGCCAAAGCTGCGGGCGCTGATGCGGCTCTTGTTGTCAGCCCCTACTATAACAAGCCGACCCAAGCGGGCCTGATCGCGCATTTCACTGCGGCGGCTGACTGCGGCTTGCCGATTATCTTGTACAATATTCCAGGTCGGTCGGTTGTGGACATTTCACCCGCGACAATGGGCGAGTTGGCAAAGCACCCGATGATTGTGGGCGTCAAAGACGCGACTGGCGATCTGGCCCGCGTTCCACGCACGCGGATGTCCTGCGGCACAGATTTTGTCCAAGTCTCGGGCGAAGACGCGACTGCTCTCGGGTTTAATGCCCACGGCGGGGTTGGCTGCATCTCTGTGACGGCCAATGTGGCCCCTGCCCTATGCGCTGAATTCCAGAATGCGACGCTTGCGGGTGATTACCCCAAGGCGTTGACACTGCTAGACCGCCTTATGCCGCTGCATGATGCCATTTTCATCGAGCCCGGCCTTGTTGGGGCGAAGTATGCCATGTCTTTGTTAGGGCTTTGCAGCGACGAAGTGCGCTTGCCACTGGTTGATCTGACCGATGAGACCAAAGCAAAGGTCAAATCAGCCATGAGATTCGCAGGTTTGTTCGACTAAACCGCAACATTCGCACACGCCAGCGCGAGCCGCTGAAGCAATTGCGAAACATACGATCACGCGACAGCGACCCACATGAAATATCCCCGCTTCACACTCTGGAGCGGGGATTTTTTTCGTGATCGGCCCAAGTCTAAAGTGATCCAAAATCAGCCCCAAAACGGCGGTTCTGTTCAGAATTGCCAAGCCCGTGTGCAGCCCTGCACTGTTCTCTCGCGTGTGGTGTCCCAGATAAATTTCAAGGGTCTTTTTTGATCAATATCCGTCTCTTTTTCGTGATCGCAAAACCCTTTTCCACGGCGAATTTCTGACCCATCTACAACTCATCGAACACGGCAAATCACTGTCGCTGATCACAAAATAACAAATGACCACCGCGTCGCATTAAATAGGAAATTAGACATGACAAACCTGAAAACATTCGCAGTTGTAGCAGCAACCGTTCTGGCAACAGCAACTTCCGCATCCGCATACAACGCCTTCCCATTCGGCGAAACATTCGAGCAAACAGACCAACTGCAGCTTGACTTCGTTCGTGCCGAAGGCGCTGGCACAGTAGAAGTATACGACTACGCAAACGGCCAACGTGGCGCATTGCTGGGTTCTAAAGACGTTCGTTCCGGCGTGACATCAAACGTTAAAGTTAATCTTGGCCTCGGCGCAAACAGCGATATCTTGGCTGTTCTGAACGTTGGCGGCAACGAAGTGCTGATCAAAGACCTTGACCGTCGCTAAATTCTAGACGGGTGGCTGCATCCTCCCCTAGCGCAGCCGCCCCGACCCTTTTCTACCTCCTCCCATGGCAAATCATTGCCGCAGAATAACACATGCGACCTTCTCCCAGTCGCCCTCCCTAAGGACTAATAAAATGACAAACTTCAAAACACTCGCAGTCGTAGCCGCAACTGTTCTGGCAACTGCAACTTCCGCATCTGCTTACAATGCGTTCCCATTCGGCGAAACATTCGAGCAAACAGACCAACTGCAGCTTGACTTCGTTTTGGCTGAAGGCCCAGGCACAGTAGAAATCTATGACTACGCAAACGGCGAGCGCGGTGCGCTTTTGGGCTCCAAAGCAGTTCGCACTGGCGTGACATCAAACGTTAAAGTTGACCTTGGCCTCGGCGCAAACAGCGACATCCTTGCTGTTCTGAACGTTGGTGGATCCGAAGTGCTGATCAAAGATCTCGATCGTCGCTAAGACCTTGCTAAATTGGCTGCATCTCCTCCCCTAGGGTGCAGCCAGACTAGCTATTGATGCGGTTGGCAGGACTATGTCCTTTGCCAACCGTTTTCATATCTCACATCATCACATCCGCCGAACCGCGCAGCACGGGCAATTTCGCCTTGCAGACGTTTGATCCGGCCTGCCCCCATACGCACTGATTGTTCCGGCCAGAATGCGGTCACGCCCAAGGTCGTGCCTTGGCGTTTCATGTCGATACGTCCGATCAACTGGTCGCCTTCCATCACTGGGAAAACGTAATAGCCGTATTGGCGTTTCGCAGCGGGTACGAAAATTTCGATACGGTAGTGGAAGCCGAACAACCGCTCTGCCCGCTTACGATCCCGCAAGGCTGGATCAAAGGGCGACATGATCCGCACCCGCGTCGATAGTTTTGGTAATGTTAGGTCCAGCATGTCTGGTCGCGCAAAACTGCGGCGCAGCTTGCCATCAACGCCCGCGACGTCGACCTCGATGATCGTGTCGTCCGCAAAAGCGTTTTTGCACCATTCACGTGCCTCAGCCGGCGTGACCAGCGCAAAGAACGCGGCGATTTCGCCTGATGTCGCGAAGCCCAATTTATCCATCGCAAACCCGCAGGCCCAATCGACGGTCTCATCCGATGCGATCCGCGCATTTAACGCATCCGCAGGGATCACCCGTTCGGTGAGGTCGTAAATCTTGGTAAAGTTCTCGCGCCTGACAACCGAGACCTGCCCCGACCGCCATAAGTATTCCAACGCAGTTTTCGATGGATGCCAGTCCCACCAACCGCCCTTGCCACGGTCCTCGTCAGTGCCGACGTCACCAGATGTGCAAGACCCGTGATCCGAGATATGGCGCAGCACCTCGTCGATCTTTTTGGTGAAGTCGTCGCGCCGCCATTCTTTCCATCGGCTTTCCAACCACACGGCGTCACGGGCAAATTTTAACCGCCAATGCGGGAAGTGCGCCATGGAAATCGCAGAGGCATCGTGGGTCCAGTGTTCAAAGACGCCCCGATCCACAGTCAGCAGATTCGATAAATGCGCAGGTCGATACTGTTGACGTCGCGACCACAGGATCAAATCATGCGCACGGGCAAAGGTATTTACTGAATCGAGTTGGACAAAGCCCAGATCGTCCACCGCAGCTTGCAGGTCCGCCCCCTTGCCTGTTCCCGTTGGCGCATCAACCAAACCATGTTTCGACAGAAAAATATGTCGGGCGCGATCATTAGGAATGACGGGAACAGTCAAAGCGGTCTCACTTTTTTATACGTCTTATAACCAAAGACATTCCACACTCTGCCCAGTCCGGTCTTGTAGATCAACGACCCATCGCCTATCTCAATGCGACCATGGCAAAGAAACCTAAAGAAAAGACCAATTACAAAGTCATCGCCGAAAATCGGCGTGCCCGGTACGACTATGCCATCGAGGAAGATCTCGAAGTGGGCATCATCCTGCAAGGGTCCGAAGTGAAATCGTTGCGCATTGGCCAGTCGAATATCGCTGAAAGCTACGCATCTGTGGACGATGGCGAATTGTGGCTGACGAACGCTTACATCGCGCCATATGACGCGGCGATGTTCCCGCATGAGCCACGCCGCAAACGCAAGCTGTTGGTTCGCAATCGCGAGTTGATCAAGATGGCGAACGCCACCAACCGCGAGGGCATGACCCTTGTGCCGCTGGTGATGTATTTCAACGACAAGGGCATGGTAAAACTCAAGATTGCGACGGCCAAAGGTAAGAAAAACCACGACAAACGCGCCACCGAAGCAAAGCGCGATTGGGGCCGTCAAAAGCAACGTCTGTTGCGGCACGGGGAATAACCCCCGCAATCTCCCATCCTTAGACGTGTCGCAAATGTGTTAACGTCTGCGTCATAAAATAAGCGATACGCTTATCAAAAAAGGACGGGGACTATGGAAACACTTATTGCACAACTTATCGCAGGTGTCGTTGGCGGCAATGCTGCTGGCGCTGGCGTGAAATCTGCCTCTATGGGCACGACATTGAATTCAATCGTTGGATTGATCGGTGGCCTTGGTAGCGGTCAGATCATCGGCATGTTGACTGGCGGCGCTGCGGTCGCTGGCGAAGCGGCTGCCCCCGGCGGCGGTCTTGGCGATATTGTCGGCTCTCTTGTCGGCGGCGGTGCTGGCGGTGCGATCCTGACTGCAGTTGTTGGCATGATCAAAAACAAGATGGCTGGCTAAAACCCACCCCATACGCATCAAAGGGCGCCCGAACTGGGGCGTCCTTTTTCGTTTATGGTCAATGTTTGCTTGTCAGAGTTGACGCACCGCGATAGTCACAGCCTCGATCTTTGCAGAGGCGGACGCCATGACCGACGACCCACAAACTCTCGTCAGCGCTGATTGGCTGGCGACCCATTTAAAGGACTCGGACCTGCGTATTTTCGACGCGACATGGTTCCTGCCGACAATGGAACGCGACGCAAAAGCCGAATATGACGCGGGTCACATCCCCGGTGCGCGGTTCTTTGACATCGACGAAATATCCGACCAGCGATCAGAGCTGCCGCACATGGCACCGCCCGTCGAGAAATTCATGTCCCGTATGCGGGCGATGGGTGTCGGCGACGGGCATCAAGTTGTGGTCTACGATTCGCTTGGTCTATTTTCCGCCGCCCGTGTCTGGTGGCTGTTCCGCCTGATGGGCCAGAAAAATATCGCCGTGCTGGATGGTGGTTTGCCGAAATGGCTGGCCGGCGGGCATCCGATTACCAAAGATAAGCCGACAATTCGCGACCGTCATATGACCGTTGTGCCGCGCAATGACCTCGTCAAAGATGTGACCCAAGTCGCGCGCGCTGCCAAGCTGGGCGATTACACCATCATCGACGCCCGCGCCGCTGACCGTTTCCGTGGCGAAGCCGACGAGCCGCGCGCCGGTATGCGCAAAGGCCACATCCCCGGCGCGTACAACGTTCCATTTACAACGCTGCTCAATGCTGACGGCACAATGAAAGAACCTGACGGCATCCGTGCCGTCTTTACTACGGCAGGCACTGACCTGACCAAGCCTGTGATCACCACATGCGGATCAGGTGTGACAGCGGCCGTCTTGGCGCTGGCTCTCGAACGGATCGGCAAAACCGATCATTCTTTATACGACGGCTCATGGTCCGAATGGGGCATGTACGCCGATCTCCCGATACAAACCGGATAATTCAAATGCTTGAAAACCTGATTGCACAACCCGCCGATAAAATTCTCGCGCTGATGGCCGCCTACAAGGCCGACCCGCGTGACACCAAAGTTGACCTTGGCGTTGGCGTCTACAAAGACGCATCCGGCAATACGCCTGTGATGCGGGCCGTCAAAGAGGCAGAGCGCCGGATTTTGGCAGACCAATCGTCCAAGTCCTACACTGGTCTTGCTGGCGACCCTGCGTTTTCCGACGCGATGATCGACCTTGTTCTGGACGGCGCGGTTGCCCGTGACCGTATCGCTGCAGTCGCCACACCCGGCGGCACAGGCGCTATTCGTCAGGCGCTAGAACTGATCAAAATGGCTGCACCGGACGCAACTGTTTGGCTGTCGAACCCGACATGGCCGAACCACCCGTCGATTATCAAATACCTCGGCATGAAGATGTTCGAATACCGCTATTTCGACAGCGAGACACGCGGTGTCGATTTTGCGGGCCTTATCGAAGATCTCGGCACTGTGCCTGCGGGCGACGTGGTGCTGATCCACGGCTGCTGCCACAATCCGACAGGCGCGAACCTGACAGCCGAGCAATTGAGCGAAGTCATCGCCCTGCTGAAATCACGCGGTGCGATCCCGCTGGTAGATATTGCCTACCAAGGGTTTGGCGACGGGCTGGACGACGATGCGCAGGCGACCCGCGCGATTGCTTCTTCGTTTGATGAAGTGTTGATTGCCGCCTCTTGTTCCAAGAACTTTGGCATCTACCGCGAGCGCACTGGCATCCTGATGGCGATTTCCGCCACTGCTGAAGGCCAACCACTGACACAGCAAACGCTCGCGTTTTTGAACCGCCAGAACTATTCGTTCCCGCCAGACCATGGTGCGCGTGTTGTAACCACAATTCTGACTGATCCCGAACTGCGGGCTGATTGGGAAGCTGAATTGGAAGAAACTCGCAACGGCATGTTAGCCCTGCGCCAGCAGCTTGCCGACGAGCTGAAGCGTTTGACAAATTCGGATCGCTTTAGCTTTCTCGCGGATCACCGCGGCATGTTCTCTCGTCTTGGGACAACGCCTGAGATGGTCGAAAAGCTACGGGCTGATCACGGGATTTACATGGTTGGCGATAGCCGCATGAACATTGCGGGCTTGAACGCAAAGACCGTGCCGATCCTTGCCAAAGCGATTGTCGACGCTGGTATCTAAAAGAACTGGCGGAGGGATCGCCCTCCGCCTCGCCACACCAAATTTTTGAAAATTTGGACGATTTTTTAGAAAAATCGCGCGACACGCGACGCTAATGCTGCGCTTGCGAAATGATACTTGCCATCCATCGCGCAACATTCTACCTCTTGAGTAACGAATTACGTAACTTTGATACTCGAAGGATCGCAAATGTCATTCCGCCTGCAACCCGCCCCACCTGCACGCCCAAACCGTTGCCAGCTTTTCGGTCCCGGCTCGAACACAAAGCTGTTTCCGAAAATGGCAGCCTCGGACGCTGACGTGATCAATCTCGACCTCGAAGATTCGGTGTCGCCCTCCGACAAAGACGCCGCGCGTGCGAATATCATCGAAGCAATCAATACCATCGATTGGAACACAAAATACCTGTCGGTGCGGATCAATTCGCTTGATACGCCTTACTGGTATCGCGACGTTGTGGACCTGCTGGAACAAGCAGGCGACCGCATCGACCAGATTATGATCCCCAAAGTCGGATGCGCCGCTGACGTTTATGCCGTCGATGCGTTGATTACCGCAATTGAACGCGCCAAAGGTCGGACCAAACCCGTGTCGCTAGAGGTCATCATCGAATCCGCTGCGGGCATCGCCCATGTTGAAGAAATCGCAGCCTCGTCCCCGCGCCTGCAAGCTATGTCGTTGGGCGCTGCCGACTTTGCCGCGTCGATGGGGATGCAGACCACAGGCATCGGCGGCACGCAAGAAAACTACTACATGCAGCACGGCGAAAATCGTCATTTCTCGGACCCGTGGCACTGGGCGCAGGCCGCTATTGTGGCTGCGTGCCGGACACATGGCATCTTGCCAGTCGACGGCCCGTTTGGTGATTTCTCTGACGACGAAGGTTTCCGCGCACAGGCCAAACGGTCAGCGACGCTTGGCATGGTTGGGAAATGGGCGATCCACCCGAAACAAATCGCTCTGTCGAACGAGGTTTTCACCCCATCAGAAGAGGCCGTCGCCGAAGCCCGCGAAATCCTAGCCGCGATGAAAGACGCAACCGCACGCGGCGAGGGCGCGACCGTCTACAAAGGTCGCCTTGTTGATATCGCATCGATTAAACAAGCCGAAGTCATCGTGGCCCAATCTGAGTTGATCGCTGGGTAAGCGATACGGGATGGCAGGAGGGGTGTCGGCCCTGCCGCACGTCTTCTTGTCATCCCACGCTCACACCATTGCAACTTACCCTCATCACACCCTATATCTGACGTGTTGATACATAAGGCGCGTCATGACCCAATACCTTGAGTTTGAAAAACCACTGGCAGAGATCGAAGGCAAAGCGAACGAATTGCGCGCTATGGCCCGTGACAATCCAGAGGCCGGTGTTGAAAAAGAAGCAGCACAGCTGGATCAGAAAGCAAACGATCTGCTAGAGCAGCTCTATGCTGGCCTGACCCCTTGGCGCAAATGCCAAGTTGCGCGTCACCCAGAGCGGCCGCATTGCCAAGATTATATCAACGCGATTTTCACCGAATACACGCCGCTCGCGGGTGATCGGAATTTTGCGGATGATCACGCTGTTATGGGCGGCATTGCCCGTCTTGATGGCCGCCCTGTCATGGTGATCGGCCATGAAAAAGGCAACGACACAAAATCCCGCATTGAACGTAATTTCGGAATGGCCCGCCCCGAAGGGTATCGCAAAGCAATCCGTCTGATGGATTTAGCTGACCGTTTTGGCCTGCCAGTGATCACGCTGGTCGATACTCCCGGCGCGTATCCCGGCAAAGGCGCCGAAGAACGCGGTCAATCCGAAGCCATTGCGCGGTCCACGGAAAAATGTCTCGACATCACCGTGCCGCTGATTTCGGTTGTGATCGGCGAAGGCGGCTCTGGTGGTGCTGTGGCTTTTGCGACGGCAAACCGGATCGCGATGCTGGAACATTCGATCTACTCGGTGATCAGCCCAGAAGGCTGCGCATCGATCCTGTGGAAAGACGCTGGCAAAGCGAACGAAGCTGCCGAAGCGCTGCGCCTCACTGCCCAAAACCTAAAAGAAATGGGCGTTTGTGATCTGATCATCAAGGAACCCAAAGGCGGCGCACATCGTGCTCCTGTGGACGCTATCGAATCTGTGCGGGACGCGCTGATCACTATGGTTGATGATCTGGGTAAGCTGTCCGGCAAAGAAGCACGCGCGAGCCGCCGTCAGAAATACCTCAAACTCGGGTCCAAAGGTCTGGCAGCTTAAGTCATGCAAGTCCTGCGCGGGCATTGGCAACTGATCGCGTTGATCGGGCTTGTGTTCGCGCTGTGGCAAACGCCTGTCACCATTCCGCTGAAAATCCTGATCGTGTTTCTGCACGAACTGTCCCACGCCGCGATGACCGTCCTGACTGGCGGTGAAGTGGTCAGTCTGACGTTATCAGCGGATCAAGGCGGGGCCGTCTGGTCGATTGGCGGTAATCGGTTTCTCACGCTCACTGCTGGCTATCTTGGGTCGCTGCTGATCGGACTTGTTCTGCTGATTGCTGCGACACGAACCCATGCGGATCGGGCGATTATGGGCATCTTTGGCGTTCTGATGCTCGTGGTTACTGCACTGTATATCCGTGATGGTTTTGCGATCATTTTTTGTGTTGGCACGGGCGCGCTGATGCTCGTCACCGCGCGTTTTCTGCCCCATGACGTCAACGACCTGATCTTGCGTGTGATCGGCCTGACCAGCATGGTCTACGTGCCTTACGACATCTTTAGCGACACGATTGCACGGTCGGACCTGCGTTCCGACGCCCGTATGCTAGCCGAAGAATTTGGTGGCGCGACCATCATGTGGGGCGGTATTTGGCTCGTGATCAGTGTCGCGGTGATTGGCATGAGCCTGTGGCGCGGGCTTGGCCCGTCGTCCAACATTGCGCTCCGCAAAACACATTAACTACCACATCGTTTTGTCGGCACGCGCGTCCCATTCGGCGTCGTAAGTCGCGCCGTCAAAGCCCAATTCGATCTCTGTCAATATCTGCCCGACAGATGGCAAACCGCCGCTTTCATCGCCCGACGTCCACGTTTTTGCGCGCATCAATGCACGGGCGCATTGGCTGTAAACTTCGACAATAGACACCACGATGACGGACCGTGGCGCGTGGCCTTTGTCGGAAAACAGCGCGAGCGTCTCGGGATCAACCGACACAATCGCTGTCCCGTTCACACGTACCACATTGGTCGATCCCGGCACCATAAACATCAAGCTCACACGTCCATCGCTGACGATATTTCGCAGGCTATCCATCCGGTTATTGCCGCGCCAATCGGGCATTAGCAGCGTTTTGACGTCCTGAATACGGACCACCGGACCATCATCGCCCCGCGGTGAGCCATCGGTGCCGTCAGGTCCGACTGTGCTGAGAATACAAAGCCGCGACCGCGCAATCCACGCAGCATAAGATGGGGTTAAATGATCCGTAACCTTCAGGATCGACGCCTTACCGGGTGTTCCATATAGCGCCTCAAGCGCTGCGATATCGCTGATCTGATGCGGCTTAGTCACGCGGCACAAATCCAGCTTCGGCGTTCAAGCGATCCGACGCTTCTTCGATCCGGCTTTCCAGCAGGGCCATGAATTCGTTCTGGGTCAGGCCCGGCGGAATTTCTTCGAGGAATTCAACGACCGCTGTGCCGGGCTTGCGATAAACACCGCGCTTTGGCCAAAACAGGCCGATATTCAACGCAACAGGCACGCAAGGTTGCCCAAGCTGACGGTAAAGCGCACCTGTGCCCGTCTTGTACTTTGCCTTCACGCCGGGCGTGACCCGCGTCCCTTGCGGGTAAATAATCAACTGACCGGGCTGGGCTGCACCCGCTTTGACGTCAGCCAGCATTTTGACAATCGCAGCACCACGTTTGCCGCGATCCACAGGGATACATCCGACGCGCAGACCGAACCACCCCAAGACTGGCGCGTACATCAAGATACGCTTCATGATGAATTTACCGCGCGGCACAGAGCCATACAGCGCCAAGACGTCCAAGAACGACTGGTGCTTTGACGCGACCATGGATTCCTTTGTGGGTGGGGTGCCGCGAAATTCGACCTTGAGGCCGATCATCCAACGCGCTGACCAGATCACGTAGTCGCAATACAGGTGGCAGGCAAAAACCGCCGCCCGCGACGAAAACAAAACGAACGGTGCGAACACAATGCCGATGACGCCCATCGCGATATACATGCTGGCGTTAAAGAACAGGGATCGAACCCATTGGATGGCATATCTCATGATTGTTCCTTCAGCATACGCAACGCGGCTGTGCGCGTCGCAAAAAAGGCGGACACACCACCAATCAGGGGGATAACCAGCGGGTAGAGCCATTGAAACCCTTGAAAGCCAAGCCCCGTCAAAAAGCCGCCAGCGACATCGGCGCTCGGCAACAACAAAACCGCGATCATCCCAAAGAACGTTCCAATCGCGGCACCCGTTAATCCGCGCAACGTAAACCTGCGCACAAAGGCGCGGGCGATGTAGATGTCTTTGGCACCGACCAAGCGCATCACACGGATGACCTGCGCGTTTGCAGCCAATGCAGCTTGTGCGGCAAGCGTGATCAACGCGACCATCGACGCACCAATCAGCAGAATCGACACCCAGCCAAGGGTGCGCAATCGACCCGCAGCATCAATCAGTGGTTCCCGCCAGCGAGTATGATCGTCCAGAACAGCACCCGGCACCTCGGCCTGCAATCGCGCCCGTAGGCCGATTGCGTCGTAACCGTCGTCTTGCTCGATAATCTCAATCAGCTGCGGGATCGGCAGCGTATCCAACGGCAAACCGGGCCCGAACCAAGGCTCTAACAACGCTTGTTGTTCTTCGTTGGTCAACGCACGGGCAGACGCGATACCAGGGGTGGTCTCCAACACGTTCACAGCCGCACGTAATTGTGCATCCGCCTGATCGGCTGGGGCCGAGATCCGCAGGGTCGACGTACGGGCGAGTTCCGCAGACCATCTGTCAGCCAAACGCCCTGTGGCGAGTGATAAAGCCAGCGCAAATACCGCCAGAAACGCCATGGCACCTGCAGTGAACACGGTTAACCGCGCGGTGAAACCCGTGGGCGGCACGGTGCGATCCGCTTGTGCGTCACCGACAAGCAGATCAAGCAGAACACGGATATTCATAGCTCTGCCCCTGCTTGTAATAACTGACCGCCTTTGAGGCGCAGCACACGGGCGGCGACCTGTGATTTTGCAGTACGGATCAGGTTCAGGTCATGCGTCGCGATAAGCACGGTTTTCCCCATGCGGTTCAACTCTACCAGTAACGTCAGCAATCGCTGCGACATTTCCCAATCAACGTTGCCAGTCGGCTCGTCCGCGATAATCACATCAGGCGACATAATCACAGCGCGCGCAAGGGCGGCGCGTTGGCGTTCACCACCAGATAATTCGGGCGGCAGTTGATCCATTTGTTTCGCCAAACCGACCCATCCCAGCAAATCGGTCAAGTTTTCCATCAAATCCAAACGCCCCGATACCGTCAGCGGCAGCGCGATGTTTTCTGCAATCGACAGGTGATCCAAAAACTCGCAGTTCTGATGAACAACACCGATCCGGCGTCGGATCATCGCGATCTGGTCACGGTCTAGTGCAGTGGCAGGTGTGTCAAAGACGCGGACTTCGCCGCTTGTTGCCTGCAACGCACCGTAGCACAGCTTGAGCAATGTCGTTTTGCCGGCACCCGACGGACCCGTCAAAAAATGGAACGATCCTGGCTCAAGGCTGAGGGTCAGTTGAGAGAAAAGTTCAGCCCCGCCATAGTGGTAGGCCACATTATCTAGTGCAATCACACGGCGTTTCCTTTTCCCAGTTGGAACGTTATTGCCCAAAACTGCAACAGGTTTCAATCAATTCGCGCCAAAGAGGGGTGCAAATCATTGGCCTTTTCCGTTGTGATTGATAATTGTTAGGGACCATTCACGAGTCTAGCTGCCTTTTATCGGCAGAAGGAAAACAATAATGCGGCTAATTTGCCCAAATTGTGGCGCCCAATATGCGGTAGCTGATGATGCCATCCCTAGCGGGGGGCGGGATGTCCAATGTTCAAATTGCCAACATACGTGGTTTGAAACGCCGGGCGCCTCTGCGAATGACATGCCACCAGCACAGCGCACGCCTACTCCGCCGCCGCCGTCCGCGCCTGCACCGACTGCGGCCCCGTCTGTGGCACCAACACCACCGCAAACACCGGATGCGGATCGGTTCAGCGGGTCGATCAAGGACGCCTTCCGCGATATCGTCGAGGACGAGGACCTAGCCCCTCCCCCGCAGCCGCCTAAAAATCGCAAACCCGTTGATCCATCGGTTGCAGATATTCTGCGCGAAGAAGCCGCATTAGAAGTAGCTCAACGCAAATCAGAAACGCCTTCCCCGATGGAAAGCCAATCCGACCTTGGTTTGACCGATCCAGCACCGTTCCCCACGATGCAACGACCCGCAGAACCGAGGCTGGACTCTGTGCCGCCCGCAGCCGCTGCAGCGAGCACCGCCGCGACCGTGGCCGCTGCTGCCCAAGCATCGCGCCGCGAACTGCTGCCTGACATCGAAGAAATCAATTCAAGCTTGCGATCAGATGCGGAACGTATCGAAGATGGCACCGCCGGACCTGCTGCAGCGAACGAGGCCAATCGCAAAGGTTTCCGGCGCGGCTTTGTCACCGTCTTGCTGATTATTCTGGTGTTGGTGCTGCTTTATACCCAAGCGGACGGGATCGCCGCCGCTATCCCTGCGCTTGCTGGTGTCATGCAAAGCTATGTGGACGTCGTTGACGGCGCGCGCATTTGGCTGGACGACAGTATGCAAACCATGCTGGCCGCAATCGCGACTGATTAAGCTGCGCTTAGAACCGATCCAGCAAGCGGCGCAGGTAATCGCGTTCGATTTCTGGGCGTTCTTGGTCTGCGCTGCGACGGCGCAGTTCGTCTAGCAATTCTTCGGCGCGGCGATACACATCGCCCTCTTGCAACATGCCTTCATCCGTTCCGAATTGCCCGCCTTCAGACCCCAACTGACGCCCCAAAGGATCACGCTGCGATTGCTCTGAACGTGGTATGGCACCGCCGTTCTGTTCGCCTTCGCCCGGTTCTTGCGACTGGTTTTCAGCCAATGCACGGTTCAGCGCACGCATCCCGTTGCGCAATGCGTCTAATGCTTCGGCTTGGCGATCAATGGCTTCGGCCAGATTACCGTCGCCCAGTGCCTGTTCGGCACCTTCCATGGCGCGTTCAGCACGATCAAGCGCGTTTCCGGCGATTTCGCCTTCTTCACCCTCAAGGTCTGGCAAGCCGCCGCGTTGGCGTTGCAATTCGTCACGCAGCGCTTGTTGACGTTCGGACAGGGACCGCCCGTCTTCTGCGCCGCTGCCTTCGCCACCAGTGCCTTGATCGTCCTGACCGCCGCCTTGGCTATCCTCGCCGACACCTTGACCTTCGCCTTGCTGGCCGTCTTCACCTTGTTGGTTTTCGGATTGCCCCTGCTGGCCTTGTTGCTGGCCGCCCGGTTCGCCACCTTGCTGGCCTTGGTCTTGCTGCTGACCCGGCTCTTGGCCTTGCTGACCTTGTTGCTCGCCGTTCTGGTCCTGCTGGCGTTCAGGGTTTGACCGCTCTTGCAGTTCGCGGAACGCATCGTCGGACAGGTCTTCTTGCTCGCGCAGCGTGTCTTCGAGGTCTTCCATCGCTTGCTGACCGGGTGACGGCGGGCCATCCCCGCCTTGACCGTTTTCCGTAAATTGCAGGTTCTCAAGCAGTTGGTTCAATTCTTCCATCAATTGCGCGGCTTCGGCCATGCGGCCTTCTTCCATCAGCTCTTGAATGCGGTCCATCATCGCGTCGATTTCGCTTTGACTGACCTCACGAGATTCTTCGCCGCTGTCCGCTTGATCGGTGCCGTCGCCCTCTTGTGGACCTTGTTCTTCGGCGAGCAGACGCATGTAGTCGTCGGTCGCTTCGCGCAATTCTTGCATCAGTTCTGCAATCTCAGCTTCGCTCGCACCGCTGCGCATCGCCTCTGACAAACGCTCTTGCGCGCGCCGCATCCGTTCGCGGGCATCAGCCAGCGTGCCATCTTCGAGTTGCACGGCAAGATCCCAGAGCGCGGTCACGATTTCGGCCTGACCCTCGTCCGTGATCCCGTCATCCACGAACCCATCAAGCCTGCGGATAATCGCCCGCATCCGCAAGTAGGTGGTCTCGTTTGCAAACAACCCCTCAGGACGATGCGAAATCGCCTTCATCACGTCCGCGATCCGCGACACGTTACTGCGCGACCACATCAAATCGCGGCGCTGTTCAATGATGGCTTTTGCAAAGGGCTGAAAGAAACGACGACCCGGCAAGATCATCGGCTCTGCGGGGGAATTTGCCACCTGCCCAGATGCATCAACGACCTCAAGCTGCATGGTCACAGGCAAGTTCGCGAGCGGGTGTTCTGACAAGTCATCAACCAGAAATTCTTCGAAATCCGTCCGGTCGCCCGTGAACGGCATCGGCAAATCCAGCACGAGCGGTTCAATCGCATCGGGTGCAGCAGCCAGCCCGTAGCGGCGATCAACGGCATCCAGATCAAGCGCAATCGTCGCCGTGCCAGACACAACGCCGTAATCATCCAGCCCTAAAAACGGCTGTGACATCTCGCCCATCGCGTCAGCCTCAACCGGTCCGGTGAGTTCGACCAGCGGCGGCAGGTCAGCAACGACAAGCAGGTTCCACGCGATCCCGTTGTCGCCTTCAATCACGAGTGTGCCGTCTTTTGCTGCGATGAATGTCTGCTGGGTTTCCGGTTTGACCTCGGGATCAGCAACCGTGCCAGACACATCTTCGACCACGGTCAGCGCACCGACTTCGCCATACATGCGGATCGTGATTTGCGCCCCTTCAGGCACGCGCAATACGCCTGCAGGAATGTCGTTCAGATAGATTGACGGCTTGCCCGTGTAGGCAGGCGGTTCGACCCATCCTTCCCAAACCGGACCCGCGACTAGCGTTGATCCACCGTTCGGGTCGATCACAGTGCCGACCCGCAAAAGCGAGCCGAATAGCAATGCCACAACGAAAAATAACAGCGCGATAAAACGCAGACCAAACGGGTCGCGATCCGCAATCCGCAGATCAGGTTCGACAAAAGCCGCCTGTTTCGTGCGGTCTTCCATGCGGGCGACATGCGCTTTCCACACAGCTTCGGAGGCGGGGTCGCCTGCGCCAATCGCTTGAGTGTCGGCGATGGCCGCAATCGGACGCCCGGGCAATGCCGCGTCCACGCGAGCAACAGCGGCGGCACGCGCGGGCATTTTAAAGCGACGCGCACCCCAAACCAATGCCCCGATCAGGGCAACAGCAGCCACTGCGCCAAAACCCAGTAGCGTTTCGCGTGAAACCAAGTCCTGCCAGCCGAACATCAACGGCGCGATCACCACGAACAGCACCGACCAGAACGGCCAGAATGCCCGCGTCACGTTTTCCGCGATCATGCCCGCACGAGTCGCAGCAATCGGAAACGCGAGGTGGCGCATTTTGTCAGGGGATGTGGGTCGTTGTGTCAGGGCCTATGTCCTTTTCTATAGACCCACCTTACCGGATCAGAGCCATGTTGGAAGCGTATCGCGTCCAATCATCTCTTCATAGGTAGGGCGTGCGCGAATAACCGCAAATTGATCGCCATTCACCAGAACTTCGGGGATCAACGGGCGCGAGTTATATTCCGACGCCATCACCGCGCCGTAAGCACCCGCAGAGCGGAACGCGATCAGATCGTCGGCTTTGACTTCGGTCATCACACGGGCCTTTGCAAAGGTGTCACCGCTTTCACAGATCGGGCCGACGATGTCATATTTCGCAGGCTCCGCACCCGGCACAGATTCGATGATCGGGTCGATATCATGGTAGGCGTCATACATTGCAGGTCGGATGAGGTCGTTCATCGCACCGTCGATAATCATAAACTGACGGTCTTCGCCTTCTTTGATGTAGATAACTTTGGACACGAGCAGACCCGCATTGCCGGAAATCAAACGGCCCGGTTCGATCTCTATCTCGCAGCCCAGATGGCCGACGGTGCGTTTAATCAACGCGCCATAATCAGACGGCAGCGGTGGTGCCTCGTTGGAGCGGGCATACGGAATGCCAAGCCCGCCACCGAGATCAAGCCGCGTGATCTCGTGACCGTCAGAGCGTAGCTGTTCGGTCAATTCGGCAACCTTGAGGTAGGCCGCCTCGAACGGGGCAAGATCAGTCAGTTGCGAGCCGATATGAACGTCGATGCCGATCACCTTGAGACCGGGCATTTTCGCAGCCATCGCGTAGACTTCACGTGCCCGCGAAATCGGGATGCCGAACTTGTTCTCGGACTTGCCTGTCGCGATCTTAGCATGTGTTTTTGCATCTACATCTGGGTTCACGCGCACGGTTATCGGGGCAACCACGCCCAGCGATTGCGCCACGCGGTCCAGCACGACCATCTCTGGTTCGCTCTCCACGTTGAACTGACGGATACCGCCTTCCAATGCCATGCGCATTTCATCGACGGTTTTGCCGACGCCGGAAAACACGATCTTGTCGCCGGAAACACCTGCAGCCTTTGCGCGGTAATACTCACCACCGGACACGACATCCATACCAGCCCCGGCATCCGCCAAAACCTTGATAACCGCCTGATTAGACAGTGATTTCATCGCGAAACACACCAGATGATCGGTGCCGTCCAGCGCATCGTCAAAGAGTTGGAAATGCCGCGTCAGGGTCGCCGTGGAATACACGTAAAACGGTGTGCCAACAGCCGCTGCGATTTCGGCCACAGGCACGTCTTCCGCATACAACTGCCCGTCGCGATACAAAAAATGGTCCATGCTGTGCCTCTTGGAATTATGTCGCGCTTTCCTAACAGATTTCGGCAGAGGCCCAAGCGCCTATTGCAACAGCAACCAAATTTTCACCTGCACTGTAGGCATTTGCCCCTCAAACGACTAAGTGAAGGCAACGCAAGTCGCACAGATCAATCACCACCGAGGTTCCCAGAATGGCTCAATCATCCACCAAGTCCCTGTTTTGGCTGGCATCCTACCCAAAGTCCGGCAACACTTGGTTGCGGATCGTTCTGGCGAACTATCTGTTAGGTGGCGACGCGCCGCTCGCGATCAACGCGGTTCGCAAACTTGGCTACTCTGACAGCGAAGCGGCCCATTACACACGCGCGAACGGCGGCCCATATGACCTTGCCGACGCTCAGAAAACCATCGCCTTGCGCGAAAAGAGCCTGCTGAACATCGTGACCACAGGCCCCAAGGTCGCGCTGATTAAAACGCACAACTACAACAGCACGATCAACAACGTGGCCTTGATCCCTAGCGCATACACACGCGGCGCGATCTACGTCGCACGCCATCCGGGCGACGTGGCGCTGTCGTTCGCCAGCCATTACGGATTGAGCATCGACGAGACAATCGCACGCATGGCAGAACCGCGTGCCGTTGTCGGCGGCTCCAAAGGCGCGGCGCTGCAATTCACGTCTGACTGGTCGTCCCATGTGCAAAGCTGGGCGGCGAGTAAAGCATTCAAGGTCAGCGTCATTCGTTACGAAGACATGCACGACGCGCCAAAGAAAGTATTCGGCAGTGTTCTCAAACACATGGGCGTCGCGGTTGATGCGGACAAACTAGACCGCGCTATCGCGCATTCCAAATTTGACGAGCTACAAAAGCAGGAACAGACCGAAGCCTTTTCCGAAAATACCGCGCATCAGCCGCAGTTTTTCCGGTCTGGTACGGCGGGCGGTTGGCGCGACAATCTGAGCAAGGCACAAATCGACGCGCTGACCAAAACACATGGCAAAATAATGAAGGCGCTAGGTTACCTCTAGGGCGCTACTGCGACCACATGCTTTGATCGACATCGACCGACAGAATGCCGTTGCCCACGCCCACGCTTGTGCCTGCTGAGACGCCATTAGTGCCGATCGAGATGCTCGAACTGGCCGTGGGCCGCACAGGCGCACCATTCGCGCCGCAACCAGCAAGCCCCGCAGCGATCAAGATCAGCACCATGGTTTTCATTTCAAAGCATCTTTCCAAGCCGCCGTCTGCGCCCGCACATTTGCAGGTGACGTCCCACCAAAGCTGGTGCGCGATGCAACGGAATTCTTCACACCCAAAACATCAAACACCGCTTGCGTGATATCTTGGTGAACGGATTGCATGTCAGCTAGGGACAATTCCGGCAGGTCGCAAGATTTCGCCTCTGCCATCGCAACGAGCGATCCGGTGACGTGGTGCGCATCGCGGAACGGCAGGCCCAATTCGCGCACGAGCCAGTCGGCAAGGTCAGTCGCAGTTGAGAACCCAGTGGCGGCGGCGGCCTCTAGCGACGGCACGTTGGCTTCCATATCAGCGACCATGCCTGCCATTGCAGCCAGAGCCAAAAGCAAGTGGTCAGCGGCGTCGAACACTTGCTCTTTGTCTTCCTGCATGTCCTTGGAATAGGTCAGCGGAAGCCCCTTCATCACCGTCATCAAGGCAACGTTCGCCCCGAAAATCCGGCCAATTTTGGCACGAATCAGCTCTGCCGCGTCTGGGTTGCGTTTTTGCGGCATGATCGACGATCCGGTGGACCATTTGTCGGACATTTTCACGAAACGGAACTGGGCAGACGACCAGATCACCAATTCCTCGGCCAGACGGCTCAAGTGCATCGCGGTGATGGATGCGGCGGCCATAAATTCTAGCGCGAAGTCGCGGTCAGCAACAGCATCCAAGGAATTCGACATCGGGCGATCAAACCCAAGCGCCTTGGCGGTCATGTCGCGATCAATCGGGAACGAGGTGCCCGCAAGTGCCGCAGCACCCAAAGGCGACGTGTTCATCCGCTTGCGTGCATCAGCGAAACGCGACCGATCACGCGCGAACATCTCGACATAAGCCAGCATATGATGGCCCCACGTCACAGGCTGCGCGACCTGCAAATGCGTAAATCCGGGCATAACCCAATCAGCACCAGCCTCGGCCTGCCCCAACAACGATTGCATCAACGCCTCTAGTGCCGCATCTGCCGCATCACATTGATCCCGCACCCAAAGGCGGAAATCGACGGCGACCTGATCGTTACGCGACCGACCTGTGTGCAAACGACCTGCCGGTTCGCCGATCAAATCCTTCAGACGCGCCTCGACATTCATGTGAATGTCTTCCAGCGCGGTCGAAAACGGGAACTTTCCGGTTTCAATCTCTGACAACACCGTGAGCAGGCCTTCACGGATCGCTTCGGCGTCGTTATCCGTAATGATGCCTGTGGCGGCCAACATGGCGGCATGGGCACGCGAACCAGCAATGTCTTGGGCAGCTAGGCGTTGATCGAACCCAATAGAAGCGTTGATCGCTTCCATAATGGCGTCCGGTCCAGCGGCAAAACGGCCACCCCACATCGTATTCGCGGATTTTGTCATGAGAAAGGAAGCCCCGTGCTGAAATTGAAATCTGCCTTGCTTTATACGGCTCTGACCCTGCTTGCAAATACTGCTCTGGCCGACGTCAGCGCGTTTGAGGCCTTGCGGGAAGGCGATATGCGCAAGCTGAACTTCCATTCCGATCCGCAAGCGGCGTCTGACGTGGCTTTCACTAGCGAAGATGGGGCGGAAATGACGCTGGCCGATTATGAAGGTCAGATCACGCTTGTTAATTTCTGGGCAACATGGTGTGCGCCGTGTCGGGCCGAAATGCCGCAACTGTCGGACCTGCAAGATCAATTGGGCGACGATGACTTTTCCGTTGTGACAATCGCCACAGGCCGTAATCCGCGCCCTGCGATGGAACGGTTCTTTGCCGAAATCGAAGTTGATAACCTGCCGCTGCACGCCGATCCCAAATCGGCATTGGCGCGTGACATGGGCGTCATGGGCCTACCCGTCACGATTATTCTGGACCGCGAAGGTCGCGAAATGGCCCGCCTGCAGGGTGATGCCCACTGGAACAGCGACAGCGCAGTTGCGATCCTGACGGCGATCCGCGACGCAGAGTGACGCATTTAAGATTGTCGCTTTACTGTCATCACCTGCATGTTACGCTCGTCTGAACACCAGTATTTAACGAAGGACTTTTTATGTCACATCAGGCCAAAGTGATCCGCCTCGAACAGCTTGCCCTAACAATCAGAAGCGAGACGATCAAAATCCTGCCCGGTGCGCTTGATTCACGCAAATTGGCGCACAAACAGCTCGCCGCAAAAATTGATGGTTGGGAACAATCCATCAAGTTGGTGCAACGCGACATGAAATCGCAAAGCAACTTTAATCACATGATCCACCGCCACAATCCCGGTGGACGCAAGGACCATGACGCGGGCCAACGCCTGAAAAGCGGCGAAGAGAATGTCAAACTGATCTCGAATGCTTTGGACAAAGTGATCGACGCGCTAGAAGAATTGTCAGCCCAGTTCCACGGCGGCGACAATGCCGAGACACGTGCGCTCAAAGGTATTGGTGCGGCGCTTAAAAACTGGTCCAAAACAGCGAAACATAGCGAAACGGGCATCATCGGCACCCCGGCGCCCGCAAACACGCAGGCCACTATCCAGCAAGCCAAACCATTCCTGCCACAAGGCGCACCCGGCATGACTGGTCCGGGCGCAATCGACGCTTTCACGTTGGTTTTGGGTGTATTTGTCCTGCTGAAGTCGCTGACGAAAAAGAAAGACTAAGCGCGACCGGATGTTTCCGACAGCAACAATGGATCGACGCCGATATTTTTCAGTGCGGCGGTCCATTTAAAGTCATTCGCACGACCAAACACGATTTCATCGTCCGCCTCACAGGTCAGCCACCCGTTGCGGGCGATTTCGCTTTCAAGCTGCCCTGGACCCCACCCCGCATAGCCTAGCGCCATCATAGCGCTTGCCGGACCGGCCCCTTGGGCGATCTCTTCGATCACGTCCATTGTGGCGGTCATCGCAAAGTTGTTATCAACCTGCATCGTCCCGCCTTCTGACGTGTAATCAGCGGAATGCAGGACAAAACCCCGCGCACGCTCCACTGGGCCGCCAATGTGAACGCGTATTTTGCGTGCATTTGGCCCCATCGGAATATCGAGCTGTTCGAGCAAGTTCAGAAACCTGATTTCCGGCGATGGTTTGTTAACGATCAATCCCATCACGCCATCGTCAGAGTGGGCGCAGATATACACGACACTGCGTGCAAAACGATCATCGCCCATGACGGGCATCGCGATCAGCAACTTTCCGGTAAGATTCGTTGGGGTCATTTCCATCCAGCTATTGTCGCAAGCCAGACTGCATCACGCAAGTCACACAAATCTGGCTCGCCAAGACGTGAGTTCAATTTCAGTCGTTCCTGACTATGTAGGGGGTATGAAAACACTCAAGTCGATTCTGAAGACAACATGTCTGCTCGTTGCCACTGCGTCCCCCGCGATTGCGGGGCCGTTTGATGACGTCGCACGGATCGACGTGATCCCCGGTTGGCAGACTGCGTCAGGCACCCATATGGCCGGACTGCGCGTCACTTTGCGCCCCGGTTGGAAAACCTATTGGCGTGCGCCCGGCGATGCTGGCATCCCGCCAGAGTTTTCATGGACTGGTTCGCAAAATATCACCGCAGCCCAGTACCATTGGCCTGTCCCGCAGGTTTTTGACCAAGGGGACATGCAGTCGATCGGCTACCACGACACGCTCGTTTTGCCGATTGAACTGACCCAAGCAGACCCGTCCGCCCCAATCCAGATGTCCGGCGAAGTCACGCTTGGCGTTTGCGAAGACATCTGTGTGCCTGTGTCGCTGCCGTTTCTGGCGATGTTACCAACGGACGGCCAACGTGATGGCGCGATCACAGCGTCATTACTGAACCAACCTCGGAATGCGACAGAGGCTGGCGTGCGCTCTGCGATCTGCCGCGTATCACCAGCGGATTCCGGCCTGACGGTGACGGCAACGCTGACTATGCCATCAGCAGGCACCGTAGAATCAGTCGTGATCGAAGCCGGAAATCCAGAAGTCTGGGTGTCCCAAGCCGACATCACACGCTCTGGCGATACCCTGCAAGCAACCGTCGATATGATCCACGCGACATCGAGTAGCTTTGCTTTGGACCGATCCGCCGTCCGTATCACCGTGTTAGGCAGCGACTACGCCGTAGACGTGCGTGGATGCGTGGGCGGCTAAGGCGTTATTTGCGCCGCTGATGTTCGTCTAAACGCGGCATGATCTCAACGAAATTGCAGGGCATGTGCCGATAATCGAGCTGCTTGACGAGAATTTCATCCCAAGCGTCTTTGCACGCCCCCGGACTACCCGGCAGCGCAAACAGATAAGTGCCGTTCGCCACACCACCCGTTGCGCGGCTTTGCACTGCAGAGGTGCCAATCTTCTGCATCGAAACAATCGTGAAAACCGTGCCAAAGGCGTCGATTTCTTTCTCATACACATCGCGGTGGGCTTCGACAGTCACATCACGCCCCGTTAGACCCGTACCACCCGTCGAGATCACAACATCAACCGCATCATCCGCACACCATTTGCGCAACTGATCCGCGATCTGAGCGCGTTCATCAGGTAAAATCATCCGATCCGCGACCAAATGCCCAGCATCTTCGATCCGCGCGACAAGGGTATTTCCGGATTTATCATCGGCGGTGGTGCGCGTATCGCTCACGGTCAGCACGGCGATACGGATTGGCACAAAAGCGCGGTCGGTCATGAGGATATCGTCCTTAGTTTGGCTTGCACATCAAGCAAATCAGCCCAAGCATCTCGTTTCGCGAGTGGCGTTTTCAGCAATGACATCGGATGGGCCATCGGCATCGCAGGGCGGCCTACGACTTCGGTCCATTTGCCGCGCAAACGGCTGATCCCGGTTTTATCCAGCAGCATCTGGCAGGCCGTGTTGCCCATCAAGATCACCACATCAGGGTTCGCAAGCGCGATATGCCGCTCCAGAAACGGACGCATCATCGCCATATCTTTGCGATTAGGCAGGCCATCTCCGGGCACGCGCCACGGCATCGCGGTGGCCATATAAACAGCCTTTGCAGGGTCATCGGCATCAGCCGCCAAGCCAATCGCCGCCATCATTTTCGCCAGCAAATCACCCTGCACGCCTGCAAATGGTCGCCCCGCTACGTCTTCTTCGCGCGACGGGGCTTCGCCCACGACCATCACACGCGCTGCAGGATTGCCCGCAGCGAACACCATTTTGCGCGCACCGCGCTTCAAATGACAATGATCAAACCCGTCCAGAGCCGCCCGCAACGCATCCAAATCCGACACACCCGCCGCCGCGGATTTTGCCAGTGCGACTGTATCCAACTCTTTGACAACAATCGGCGCGGGCCGTTCTGGGCCAGCATTCGGATTCGGCACGGCTTTCGGCTTGGCGGGCTCCAGATTGTAGCGGTTCACCGGCGTTTCGTCGATTGCCTCGTCGGCGCCCAACTCAAGCTGCCATTCCAGCAACGCGCGGTCGTCCCAATATGTTGTACTTACAGAATCCATGCGCGAAACATACCGCGCAAATACGGCATACGGTAGCGTTGATTGCGCAGACCCCGTTGCGTGATCCCAGCCTGCTTCCTATAACGGCCCAAACAACGCAAAAGGAGCCGCCCATGTCGTTTCGCGCCCAGCATCTTTTGGGGATTGAGCCGCTCCACCCCACGGAAATCACCACGCTTCTGGATTTGGCCGATCAATACGCCAATGATCCCAACTCTGTACGGCACCGCGATGTGCTGGCGGGCATGACGCAAATCAACATGTTCTTCGAGAATTCCACGCGAACGCAGGCCAGCTTCGAGTTGGCGGGCAAGCGGCTCGGCGCAGACGTGATGAACATGGCGATGCAAGCGTCCTCGCTGAAAAAGGGCGAGACGCTGATTGATACCGCGTTGACGCTGAACGCGATGCACCCCGATTTGCTGGTCGTGCGTCATCCACATTCCGGTGCGGTTGATCTGCTGGCCCAAAAGGTCAACGGCGCGGTTCTGAACGCTGGCGACGGCAAGCACGAACACCCGACCCAAGCGTTGCTGGATGCGCTCACGATCCGCCGCGCTAAGGGACGCATTCACCGTCTGTCCGTGGCGATCTGTGGTGACGTTGCGCATTCCCGCGTTGCGCGGTCCAACATCATGCTGCTTGGCAAGATGGAAAACCGCATCCGCCTGATCGCCCCACCGACATTGATGCCATCTGGCGTGGCCGAATTCGGCTGCGAGGTTTTTCACGACATGGAAGAAGGCCTCAAAGACGTTGACGTCGTGATGATGCTACGCCTTCAAAAAGAACGCATGGACGGTGGTTTCATCCCGTCAGAGCGCGAATATTACCACCGCTACGGGTTGGACGCGGCAAAGCTCGCGCACGCCAAACCCGACGCGATTGTTATGCATCCCGGCCCGATGAACCGTGGCGTTGAAATCGACGGCACGATTGCCGACGACATCAACCGATCCGTGATCCAAACGCAGGTCGAGATGGGTGTGGCCGTCCGCATGGCCGCAATGGACTTGCTCGCGCGAAACCTACGGGCGCGGCGCGGTGCAGCGCTAGAGGGCGTGATGGTATGACCGACACAATCGCGCCTCACGAATACGGCAAAGTCCGTGTCTTCCAACTGGCCTACCAGCTAGATTCTGAGATCGACCAGCAAGACGACTATGATCGGCTCGGACAGGCCCTAGGCGCAAAAATTGTCACAGAAAAAGACGTGCAGATTGTCCACGAGACCGCGCTGCACGACCTTGGTCTCGCGCAATTTTTGATGCTGGGTTACGGTATCACTGAGGCTGAAATCGCACCACAAATGGATATGCTGAACGGCCTCAAAGGCAGCTTTGCGATCATCAGGTCCGGCGCATTTGGCGACCAAGGTGCAACGCTACGTACCAACGGTGACGCCAAATTGGTCGCCACATTTGCTGAACAAGTGGCCGCACCACCTGCACTGACCCCGCTCGCATCAGACAGCAGCCAAGGCACGCTGACCCCGCCGACCAAAGCACCCAAATCCGACGCCCGCATCGGCGGCATGGTCGCCACGGTGGTTCTACTCCTGATGGGCATATTCGTTTGGCTGATGATCTGGATCGGCGGCTGATGTCGGACTTTCCCGCTCTTAAGGCTGACGAAACAATCCTTTGGCAGGGCCGCCCCGACGCCAAACTGCGGTTCGGTATCACGACCATGGCCACCGGCATTTTCGCCGTGACTCTTGTACTGGCCTGCCTTGGGCTTGCGACCGTGATTGATCGGGCCAATACTGGCAGCTATTGGGGAATCCTCGCACCGGGGATCATCGCGGGCGTGGCGATCGTCATGGCAATGCCCGTGATTGATAGCTTGATCCGGTATTACACGCGCTACCGCCTGACGAACCAACGTATGTTGATCGCCAAACCGGTAGGGACAAAACGGGCAAGCTACGATATCCCCGCGTTAGACGATCTAATCTACCGCAACGGCACCCCGCCTTCGATCTTTTTCTCATCCCGCACCAGCGGACGTAAAAGAACAGATATCGGCTTTGAACGCATCACCGATGCCCGCGACGTCTTTATCCAAATGCGTAAACTTGCCGGAGACACCGAGATATGACACGCCTATTCGCAGCGGCTGCGCTTATCAGAAAGACCTGCAATGACTAAAACCTTGTTCACCAACGCACGTTTGATCGATCCAGTCGCCCTAAGCGATACGTCCGGCGCTATTCTGGTTGAGGACGGCAAGATCAGCCGCGTGTTTGAGGAAACACATCCCGACATCACCGGACCTGCCATTGTGGACTGCGGCGGCAAATGTCTGGCCCCCGGCATCGTTGATATCGGCGTGAAAGTGTCCGAACCGGGCGAGCGGCACAAGGAAAGTTTTCGCACTGCTGGACGGGCTGCTGCGGCTGGTGGTGTGACGACGATCGTCACCCGCCCCGATACGCTGCCCGCTATTGATACGCCCGAAATTCTGGAATTTGTGGCACGTCGTGCCGCCCTAGATGCCCCTGTGCGCGTATTGCCGATGGCCGCGTTGACCAAAGGCCGCGAAGGTCGCGAGATGACCGAGATCGGGCTTTTGACCGACGCAGGTGCCGTGGCCTTTACAGATTGCGACCGCGTTGTCGCCAATACCAAGGTATTCTCACGCGCGCTGACCTACGCAAAATCGCTCGACGCGCTGGTGATTGCCCACGTCCAAGACCCCGGTTTGTCGGATGGTGCAGCGGTCACATCCGGCAAATTTGCGTCCCTGCGCGGCCTGCCCGGCGTGACGCCCATGGCTGAACGCATGGGGCTTGATCGCGATATCAGCTTGATTGAAATGACTGGCGCGAAATACCACGCCGACCAAATCACCACTGCACGCGCCTTGCCCGCCTTGGAACGCGCGAAACGCAACGGTCTGAATGTGACGGCGGGTATAGGTATTCACCACCTGACATTGAATGAACTCGACGTGGCGGACTACAGGACGTTTTTCAAACTCAAACCACCGCTGCGATCCGAAGAAGACCGCATCGCCGTTGTCCAAGCCGTCGCGGATGGCCTAATCGACATCATTTGTTCCATGCACACACCACAGGACGAAGAAAGCAAACGCTTGCCTTACGAAGAGGCCGCGAGCGGTGCCGTGGGACTAGAGACGCTTTTGCCAGCAGCATTACGCCTGTATCACGAAGGCCAGATCGACCTGCCACGCTTGTTCCGCGCCTTATCACTGAACCCGTCGCGGTTGTTGGGACTGAAAACGGGACGCCTACGCAAAGGCGCGCCAGCCGATCTGGTCCTATTCGACGCTGATGCGCCATTTGTGTTAAACCGCGAAACGCTTCAGTCAAAATCAAAGAACACACCTTTTGACGGCGCACGGATGCAAGGACGCGTCCTAGGTACGTGGGTCGCGGGCAATCGCGTGGCAGGAGAAGACAAATGATGCCAGAAATCACAACTGGAATGGGCGGTCTGCTGCTGTGGGCTGCGATTGGCTACCTGCTAGGGTCCGTGCCCTACGGGATCGTCGTAGCCAAAATGCTGGGGCTCGGAAACCTGCGCGACATCGGGTCCGGCAACATCGGCGCGACCAATGTTTTGCGGACAGGCAACAAAAAAGCAGCCGCGCTGACATTGCTCTTTGATGCAGGCAAAGGTGCCGTCGCGGTTCTACTTGCACGGGCTTTCGCGGGCGAAGATGCGGTGCAAATCGCAGCACTCGCGGCGTTTTTGGGGCATTGTTTCCCAGTCTGGCTTGGCTTCAAAGGCGGCAAAGGGGTCGCGACACACCTCGGCATGATGTGGGCGTTGGCATGGCCAATCGGCCTTGTATGTTGCCTGACATGGCTACTGATCGCGGCTGTTTTCCGGTTCTCATCACTCGCCGCACTGCTCGCCACAGGCTTTGCACCAGCCTTCGCGATCTTTCTTGGTCAAGGAGAGCTTGTCGTTCTACTGCTCGTGCTGGCCGTTCTGGTCTACATTCGCCACGCGGACAACATCACACGCTTGCGGAACGGCACCGAAACGAAAATCGGCTCAAAGAAGACCGAATGACACTTTCTTTCTGATCCACCACGCAGCGATCCCAACCCCACCAAGCACCCCAAGCGGGCCGAAATCGACGTCCGCAAGGTAAAGCAGCACAATCGTGAACGCGATCAGGATCGGTATATTCGTCAGCGGGCGCAGCGTGTCAGCAAGGCTTTGTATCCGCAAAATCAACGCCGCGAGATATATCGGCGGGCCTGCGATCAAAACGCCAGCCCACGCGCCCATCACAAATGCACTGCCAGCCTGCGGGTGTATCGCGGTCATGCCCGTGACGGGTAACGCCAGCAAAATGAGCATCACCCAACGCGGGTTCAGTAGAAACGACATGGCTAGCCCTCTGTTCCCATCATAAAGCAACGAAATGTGGCGGATCGCGTTGTCGTTAACTGTGCATTAAGCAGAATCAGCGAATGTGATCGTAGACAAACGTTGGCCATGCGCTGCGCCGAATGCACAGTATAACATCCAATGCCGCCTAAATTGGCGGGTGAATATGTCTGGTGAAACCGGACTGGATGCAAATGATCAACGTTTGTCTTAACCCTTACTTAATAAGAATAGTCGCTATAGATCCGCTTCAGATCGCCGTTCCAGTCGCCATTGTAGTGGTCCAGCAATTCATCCGCAGGTGTTTTGCCAGTTTCAATGGTTTCGTGCAGTGCGTTTAGGAAATGCGTCTCGTCCGCGACCATGCCGCCCGCACCGGGTTTCGCCCGTGCTTTGAGACCAGCATGTGAAATCGCGACAACTTCACGTGCCAGATCGTGCATGTTGATGCCGTCGACCTTTGCTTGCAGACCATCCACAGACGCCGCAACGCGCAACGCTTCGCGCTGCTCTGCGGTCCAGTCTTTGCACAGGTCCCATGCCGCATCCAACGCCGTCTGGTCGTACATCATGCCAACCCAGAACGCAGGCAGCGCACATAGCCGCCGCCAAGGGCCGCCGTCTGCGCCGCGCATCTCGATGAATTGCTTAATCCGCGCTTCGGGGAACACCGTTGTCAGGTGGTCCGCCCAATCGGACAGCAACGGCTTTTCACCCGGCAATGCAGGCAGTTCGCCCTTCAGGAAATCGCGGAACGACATGCCCAGCGCGTCGATATATTTCCCGTCGCGGTAGACAAAATACATCGGCACATCGAGCACCCAATCGACCCAGCGCTCAAAGCCCATACCGTCCTCAAACACCCACGGCAGCATGCCCGTGCGGCTGTCATCGAGGCTGCGCCAAATCCGGCCACGCCATGATTTATGCCCGTTTACTTTGCCCTCAAAGAACGGCGAATTGGCAAACAACGCTGTCGCCACAGGCTGCAATGCAAGCGACGTGCGCAGCTTTTGCACCATGTCGGCCTCGGACCCGAAATCAAGGTTCACCTGAACCGTACAGGTCCGCCGCATCATCTGCGTGCCATGCGTGCCGACCTTTTCCATATAAGCGTTCATCAGCTTATAACGGCCCTTTGGCATCAGGGGCATCTGCTCGTGCGTCCATTCGGGGGCGGCACCCAGACCGATAAATTTCACGCCAATCTCGTCGGCGACGGATTTCACCTCTTCGAGGTGGACGTTCACTTCGTCGCAGGTCTGGTGGATCGTTTCCAAAGGCGCACCGGACAATTCCAACTGACCACCCGGCTCTAGCGAGACGTTCGCGCCGTCTTTGGTCAGGCCGATGATATTGCCACCCTCTTCGACGGGCGCCCAATTGTAGCGTGTTTTCAAACCGTTCAGTACAGCCTTGATTGACCGATCACCCTCATAGGGCAGCGGCATCAGGCTATCTTGGCAATAGCCAAATTTCTCATGTTCGGTGCCGATGCGCCAGTCTTCTTTGGGTTTACAGCCCTTGGATAGCATTTCTGCTAGTTGAGAATGATCTTCGATCTGGCCGCCGCCGGTTTGGGGAATGGACATCTGTTGGTCTTTCTCAACTGAGTGTATCTGAACGTCTTTGGTGAACGCAGATGCGTACTAATGCAAGAGATGAACTGGACGCGACCAGATCACAACCTGATGATCGGGCGGATCGGACAGAACGCCAAGGATGGCTTCGGTCTTGATGCCGGGCAGGCTGGAAAATGCATCAAACAGCGCCTCAGCACCAGCAGCGGTGGTTGGAATAGCGATATCGCGGGCCTCTGGTCCGGTCAGTATCCAATAGGGCGCGGGATGGCCGGTGGGGTCGAAACTAAGCCGCGACAGGTCATTGATATCCATTACACCGCCGCTAAGCGGGCCGAAATATGCAAGCCTGCGTTCGGTAATCTGCACGACGCCCGGCCCATCATTCCCTTGGCGAAAGCGACCGCGCTGGATACCAGCGACGAGTAGAACAACGCCCAAGCCTGCAATGAAAAACCCCAGCCAAACGACAAAGCCATAGCCCGTCGCAGCCCAATATATCCCCAAACCCAGTACCAGTAGCGCACCCCAAACATCGCGAAATCGCCAGATCAGCGCCTTTGCTTCGGGTCGGAAAAAATCAGCCATGCGCCACCTGCGTTTCTTCGTAAAGTGCGACAGCAAAACTGCCCGTGCGTTCAAATCCTAACGCAGCATAGGCCCGCGCCGCTGCATCATTCGCAGCCGACAGCACGGCCTTGGTCACACCATCAAGTGATGTTTCCATCAGGTGCATCGCAAGTGCCACCCGCGCAAATCCACGTGATCGCCATTCTGGCGGCGTATAAACACCGCCGATTTGGACAATATCAGGCATTTGCGCATTAAATCCGGTCATCGCGACAGGTGTTCCGTCATGAACCAAAACACGATGCGAATTGGCTTGGATATAGGCTTTAATTTCTCGCGCAGCCCGACTTTGTGCCTGATCCACAGGCGTCGCCAGCGTCTCAACCTGATAATTCGCTCGCCAATGAACCAACAAATCAAACGGTGCAGCAGTTAGCGGATGCAGCGTAAAGCCGTGAATATTTGGCATCATCAGATCGGCAATCATCAGGGCGAACGACGGCTCAATCACATCAAGCGCCGCTTGACGGGTCAGCCCAGTGACACGGCGCAACGCGGTCACTTGATCTTTTTCGCCAATAAATCCTTTGATTTGACGCCCCTTTAGGACGTCAGCGACAGCAGCCCAATCCCCGCTCGGACACCACGGAAACACGATCCCTTCAGCACTGATCGTCAGCACATCGGTGATCTCAGCCCCGTCTTTCGCGACCCAAGCCTTCATCGCGCGTGGGTGTTTACCATCCAAACCGTAGCGGATCATATTCGTCAGTGGAAACATCAAAAACGGCGCGTTGGCGGACATAAATGCGATCAAAGCGTCGCGGTCGCCGCTTTCAACGCGGATCATTTCCAATCGCCAAGGGCTGCCTGCCAGAGCGTCAATGCAGCCACGGCCGCTGTTTCAGCCCGCAAAATACGCGGCCCAAGGCTAATAATTTGCGCATAAGGCAGGTTTTTCAGCATCTCGCGCTCGTCAGGTGAAAACCCACCTTCGGGTCCAATCAGGATCGCAGCACCATTCGTCGGTGCAGGCCCATTGAACCCTGCCGCTTCACCAATCATCGCCTCGTCGCAGAAATATAACGTCCGCGTCACGTCCCAATTCGCTAATACCTGCTTGAGCTTCGTAGGTGCTGTGACCTCTGGCACAAAGGTGCCGCCGCATTGCTCTGTCGCCTCGACAACCTGCGCCTGCAATTTCTCCAACCGCACACGGTCGCCGTTATTTGTATAGCTCGTTTGCACCGGCATGATCTTGGCGGCGCCCAGTTCGGTGGCTTTTTCCACAATAAACGACATGCGTTCTTTGCGGATGGGCGCGAACAGTAACCACAGATCAGGCGGCATCTGCATCGGTTTTGTCTGCGCCTGACAGCCCAGCACCCCACCGCGTTTACCGGCCTCGATCACCTCGGCGTCCCATTCGCCGTCGCGACCATTAATCAGCGACAAAACGGTGCCAGCGGTCATCCGCATGACGCCAAACAAATAATGGGCTTGCTCCCGCGACAGCGAGACCAATTGCCCTTCCCCTAGCGGGTGCTCTACATAAAGACGAACTTTTGATGCCATGGGCGGACTTTATGACCGAGAACGACAAGACGCCAGAGGGCGACGCAGAATTAGGAACCGTGGCAGACAGCGCTGGCAATTGGGTTGATCATTGGGCGCCCGCCGCCACGCGCGGATATCTACGGTTAAGCCGTGCAGATCGACCAATCGGCACGTGGTTGCTTTATATTCCGTGCCTCTGGGCTGTCGCACTCGCCTGCCTCGCGACCAACTCGTTCAACGCCTTTTCGATCTGGATCATCGTCGGCTGCGGCATCGGTGCGTTTCTCATGCGCGGCGCAGGCTGTACGTGGAACGACATCACCGACCGCGATATCGACGCCAAAGTCGCCCGCACGCGGTCCCGCCCGATTCCATCAGGCCAAGTCGGCGTCCGTGCCGCCCTTGCGTGGATGTTGATCCAATCGCTCGTCTCGCTTGCCATTCTGCTGACGTTTCCAAACATGGCCGTCTTGCTTGGCTTCCTGTCGATCATTCCCGTCGCGATCTACCCATTTGCAAAACGGTTTACGTGGTGGCCGCAAGTGTTCCTTGGCCTCGCTTTTAACTGGGGTGCATTGCTGGCATGGACCGCACAAACAGGCAGTCTCGCATGGCCAGCGGTCGTTCTATACGTCGCGGGTATCGCGTGGACTTTGTTCTACGACACCATCTACGCACACCAAGACACCGAAGACGACGCGCTAATCGGCGTCAAATCCACGGCACGCCTCTTTGGCGACAAGTCCAGCACATGGCTGCGGTATTTCCTTATCGGGACCGTTCTATTGCTGGGGCTGGCCGTTGTCATGGCCTCGCTTGACCGTTCAATCCTGTCGCTTGTCGTGGCTCTTGGCGGGCCTTGGGCGATGGGCTGGCACTTGGTCTGGCAGCTTGGGCGGTTCGATCCAGAAAACAACGACAGGTTGCTGATGCTGTTCCGTTCCAACCGGAATGCTGGCCTTATCCCAGTGCTATTTTTCGCCGTCGCGTTTTTCCTTTGATTGAACCTCGGGCATTTGGAGCCTATGCAGACCAGACAATAACGAGAAAACTACAAAAATAATGCGTTTGTCAGCTTTGTTCACCCGACTTGTCGTCTTTGCCGCCGCCGCTGGAGTCTGCGTCGTCTCAGCACGAACAGCCGTTACCTTCATCGAAGAACGGTCAGTCGTCGGTGTGCGCGAAGTCCTAATAGATCAAGGCCATGACTGGGCATCGGTCCTCAGCGACGGCCTGCAAGTCGTCCTCGAAGGACAAGCCCCATCAGAGGCGCACCGCTTCCGCGCCATGTCCGCCGCAGGCAGCATCGTGGATGCCAGCCGCGTCATCGACAACATGGATGTGGTTGATTCGCAATCGATCGCACCGCCCGAATTTGCCATCGAGATTTTGCGTAACGACAGCGGCGTTTCCCTGATTGGGCTGATCCCCGCCAATACAGATCGCGAAGCACTGGCCGAGCGGATCGCTCGCATTGCCGACGGCCAAAACGTCACCGATCTGCTAGAGGTTGCCGATTACCCGGTCCCCGAAACTTGGCAAGCTGCATTGAACTACGCGATGCGGGCCTTGTCGGATTTGCCGCGCTCTAAGATTTCAGTGTCTTCGGCCCGCGTCATCGTGAACGCGATCACAGATTCCGAGTTGGAAAAAGCCGAGCTGGAAAGCAACCTGTCGCGCAATAAACCAAGCAATGTGCGGATCACGGTCGATCTGACTGCGCCGCGTCCGGTCATTTCGCCGTTTACTACACGCTTTGCCATCGACGAAGACGGCGCGCGTTTCGACGCCTGCGCCGTGGATAGCCGCGAGGCGCTGAACACCATTATGGCCGCCGCCCGCGACGCTGGTTTTGCAGGTAATGCTGGCTGCATCGAAGCGCTCGGCGTGCCATCGCGCACATGGGGCAACGCCGTGTCTCTGTCGATCGGCGCTGTAAAAGAGCTCGGCGGCGGAACGGTCACGATCTCTGACACCGACATCGCGCTTGTGGCACCGCAAGGCACGGCGCAAGGCACCTTTGACCGTGTCGTGGGCCAGTTGGAAAACGCACTGCCAGACGTCTACGCACTGGCGTCTGACCTGCCACGCGCACCAACAGACGCCTCTGCCGGACCACCGCAATTCACCATCACCCGCAGCCCCGAAGGTGCCGTGCAACTACGCGGGCGCGTGCCGGACGACCTGACAAACACCACCGCCGCCAATTACGCTGCCGCTAAATTCGGCAAAGCAAATGTCACCATGGGCACACGGGTCGTTGATGAGTTGCCATCAGGCTGGGTCATCCGCGTCTTGGCCGGGATCGAGGCTATGTCGCAACTGTCGAACGGTTCAGTCGTCGTCGATCCTACCTCTGTTGTAGTGCGTGGCAAAACCGGATCAGAGACAGCACAAGCCGACATTTCACGCTTGCTGATCGATAAGCTGGGCCAAACTGCTGAATTTGATATCGACGTCGAATATGTCAAAGAACTCGACCCGATTGCTGGCCTGCCAACCCCCGAAGAATGCGTCGCCAAAATCACCGAGGCCACGACAGATCGCAAGATCACCTTTGATCCGGGCGCGTCGTCGATCACATCAGACACCACAGACGTCGTGGATGATATTGCCGACATTCTGAAACGCTGCCCCGATCTGCGGATCGAAATCGCTGGTTACACCGATAGCCAAGGCCGCGAAGAAATGAACGAACAACTGTCTCAAGATCGTGCCAGCGCCGTTCTCAACGCATTGCGGTCACGCCGCGTGCCCGTGTCCAGCTTTGAGGCAAAAGGCTACGGCGAGGCAGATCCAATTGCCGACAACGACACTGCAGACGGTCGCGAAGCGAACCGGCGTATTGAATTCCACTTGATTGTGCCTGAAACAGCTCCCGAAGAACCCACCGCATTAGAAGAAGCCGAAGTTCCGGCTGACGATACTGAATAAGAACGGATCCGACGTGAATAGAACCGAATTTATCATTGCCACCGCGATTATTCTCTTTGTGGCCTTCGCCCTTGGATGGTTCGCAAGTTGGCTGATCAACCGGTTTACACGTGTGACAAAAGCCGAAATCGGCGAGCTTGATAAAATGGCGCAATCCCTGCACGACGCCGAAGAAACCCGCGATCAGGCGATCACGTATCTGCAACAACGCGAAGCAGAAATGACAAACCAGCACGCACAAACCGAAGCAGAACTGCGGGCCGCAATGGATGGTCTACGCGAAGCACGGCGCGAAGCAGAAGAACTGCGCAGCTATATCGAACGCCAAAACGCCGGCTAAAGACCCGAATTTTCGCGAAAATTCATACGATTTTTCTAGAAAAATCGCGATCAATCGCGCGGTGCAGCAGCCCGTTGCAAACGATCATTGATAGCGGCACCCAGACCTGTATTTGGAATAGGCGAAACTGCTATGCGGGCCGCGCCCATCTGATCCAACTGATGCAAGCAATCAAACAAACGCGCTGCCGCTTCGACCAAATCACCGCTTTTCGACAGATTCAAGTCCGCAGCGACATTACCGAAACCGAGCAAGGTTTCGCCCTCACGCACGTCAGTCGCATTCAAACGCACCGCCCCAACCGGCGCATAATGCGAGGCCAACTGTCCCGGTGACTGCGGCGTATTGGGATCGTCAGATTGCAACAGCGGACGCCCTAAACACGCGGCCAATGCCTCTGCTGGTACACCGCCAGCGCGTAATAACACAGGTTCGCCCACGCAGCTCACAATCGTTGATTCAACGCCGACAGGACACGCTCCGCCATCAATCACTGCATCAATCCGCCCTTCAAGGCCGGCCATCACGTGATCCGCCGTCGTGGGGCTAATCCGCCCCGACGGGTTCGCGGACGGTGCTGCAATGGGTCCGCCGAACGCCGTCAACGCATCTCGTGCCAATGCATGATCCGGCACCCGAATGGCCAATGTCGATAAACCCGCTGTCACCAGCTTGCTCACGCCTGCGTCCGGCTTGATCGGCAGCACCAGTGTCAATGCTCCGGGCCAGAACGCTTGGGCCAGCATCCGCGCGTCATCGTTGAAATCGCAATACGTCATTGCCGCAGCCATATCAGGCACATGCACGATCAACGGGTTAAACGACGGACGCCCCTTTGCCTCGTAAATCCGCGCAACAGCCGTATCATCACGCGCATCTGCCGCCAGCCCGTAAACCGTCTCAGTCGGCAATGCGACCAGACCGCCGTGCTGCCAAATATCCACCGCTTGGGCGATCCCCGCAGCGTCAGCATTCAGGCGAAGTGTCTTGGTTTCATTCATGACGTGGCGTTTCAGTTGATGGGGTGCCGGACATGACACAGTTTGGGCTCATCATTTACCCATAGGCGCGGCGCAAGTTTTTGCCAAGCCGCACCCGCCCTTAGGAGGCCCCCATGTCATATCGCGCTCCGGTCCAAGATATCCGTTTTCTGATGGATAACATCGCAGGTTTTGGGGCGGTCGCAGGAACCGAGCTATTCGCCGACGCAACGGGCGACACGGTTGACGCGATCCTGACCGAGGCCGCGAAAATGTGCGAAAACGTGCTGGCACCACTGCAACGGCCCGGTGATCTGCATCCCGCAGTTTTGGAAAACGGCGTCGTGCGCACATCGCCTGGGTACGCTGAGGGCTACAAAGCGATTGCCGAGGGCGGCTGGATCGGCATTTCCGCAGACCCTGATTTCGGCGGCATGGGCCTGCCGATGACGCTGACAACTGCCGTGAACGACATGATGTCCAGCGCCTGCCTGTCGCTGCAACTGAACCCGTTGATGTCCCAAGGCCAGATCGAAGCATTAGAGCATCACGCCTCTGACGAGATCAAAGCACTGTATCTGCCAAAACTCATTTCCGGCGAATGGTGCGGCACGATGAACCTGACCGAACCGCAAGCAGGCTCTGACGTCGGTGCGCTGCGATCAAAGGCAGAACCAAATGGCGACGGCACCTACGCGATTTCCGGCCAAAAGATTTACATCTCTTGGGGCGACAACGACTTTACCGAAAACGTCTGTCACCTCGTGCTTGCGCGTTTGCCCGATGGTGTCGCAGGCACCAAAGGTATCAGCCTGTTCATGGTGCCAAAATTGATCCCTGACGCGGATGGCAATCCGGGCAAGCGCAATGACCTGAAGGTTGTGTCGCTAGAACACAAAATGGGTCTGCACGGATCGCCCACCGCGGTAATGGAATATTCCGGTGCGACAGGCTGGCTAATTGGCGCAGAACACGGCGGAATCGCAGCTATGTTCACCATGATGAACAACGCCCGCCTAGGTGTCGGTGTTCAGGGACTTGGTGCCGCTGAGGGTGCGCTGCAACACGCAATCGCCTACGCCCAAGACCGCAAGCAGGGCAAAGCAGGCGGCACTGGCTCGATCATCGAACATGCCGACGTGCGCCGGATGCTGGCGACAATGAAAGCCGACGTGTTCGCAGCCCGCGCAATCGCGCTGATGAACGCGGTGGCCATCGACATGACTACCGCCACGAACGAGCCGAAATGGAAAGCGCGCGCTGCCTTTCTGACGCCGATCTGCAAGGCATTCGGCACCGATACCGGCATCGACGTCGCCAACATGGGTATTCAGGTCCACGGCGGCATGGGCTTTATCGAGGAAACAGGTGCGGCCCAATACGCTCGCGATGTGCGCGTCACCGCAATCTACGAAGGCACAAATGGCATCCAAGCGATGGACCTTGTTGCCCGCAAACTGATGGACGGCGGCGAGGCGGCTTTTGCCCTGCTCGAAGAAATCCAAGAAACCACGGACGCCACGAAAAAGAAATTCCCGAACCTCGCCGAATCCGTCTGGCAAGCCATCGAGAACCTGCGCGAAACAACGGAATGGCTTGTGTCGCAAGACGATCTAACTGACCGTTTCGCAGGCGCCGTCCCATACCTGCGGGCCTTTGCGCGTGTTCTTGGCGGTCATGCGCACCTTCAAGCTGCAGTGTCCGGTGATGCGGCCCGCGAACGGCTTGCACGCTTCTATATCAATCGGTTACTGCCTGAACACGCCAGTCTTTTGGCGCATACGCGCGAGGGCAGTGCAGACCTGATGGCGATCACGCCGGACGATTTCGCGGCCTAAACGCCCACCAGATTGGACCACCGATGACCGCACCGCTGATCACCTACCCGTGGGACACGCCCCCAGCCGAAGGCGAGGCGATCCAAATCGCGGATGGTGTGTTGTGGATGCGGTTGCCGCTGCCCATGGCGTTGGATCACGTGAACGTCTTTGCCTTTGACGACGGCGATAGCTGGACCGTGATCGACACCGGATTTTCGTCTGACCGGATCAAAGAAATCTGGGATGCGCTGCTCGCTGGGCCGCTGCAAGGCAAACCCGTTTCGCGCCTTATCGTCACCCATCACCACCCCGATCACGTCGGTCTCGCAGGATGGTTCATCGGCAAAGGCGCAGAGCTGCTGATGCCGCGCACCGGATGGCTGATGACGCGGATGCTGACGCTTGAGGAACAGCCGACTTATCCAGAAGAGACGCTCGAATTTTACAGACGCGCGGGCATGTCTGACGAAGAATTCGCGCATCGCAAAGCGGAACGTCCTTTCAATTTTGCCGATTGCGTCGATCCCCTTCCGCTGGGCTATACCCGCATCACTGATGGTCAAACGATCCAATTTGGCGGGCGCACCTGGGACATTCGGATGGGCGACGGCCACGCCCCCGAACACGCAACCTTCTGGAGCCGCGATGACAACCTCGTCATCGGCGGCGATCAACTACTGCCATCGATCAGCGCGAATCTGGGCGTCTACCCGACTGAACCCGAAGCCGACCCTGTCCAAGACTGGCTGACTTCCTGCGAAGCATTCCAACCCTTCGCCCGTGACGATCAACTCGTTCTACCGGGGCACAAGCTGCCATTCACAGGCCTGCCGCTACGCCTGCGTCAGATGATCGAAAACCATCACAGCGCATTGGCCCGCCTCATTGAGCACCTCAAAGAACCGCGCAAAGGTGGCGACTGCTTCACCCCGCTGTTCAAACGCAAAATTGGACGTAGCGCGTATGGCCTTGCATTGGTCGAGGCGCTCGCGCACCTAAATCACCTGCATCAAACAGACATTGCAACCCGCACCATGGGCGACGATGGCGCGTGGCGGTGGCAGACTTAAGTCCGCGCGCGATAAACAACTTGCATCACAGAGTTCTGTCTCGGATATTTCCACTAGTTTTGCTATGTAAGACATCAAAGAAACAACGGTGGTATCTCGATGATGGACAATCAAATTGTGACTTCGGCCGAAGCGCTCGAAAACGATGTGCTGCCCAAGATCAAAGAAATCCACACCACCAACCAGAATTGCCCTTCAACCGGCGATCTGCCCAAAGCGATGAAAGAACCCGCCGCGACGAAAAGCCCAGCACAATGGGCTTACGAGCGGATTATCCTTTATATTCAAAACTTTGAGAAACAACTCGATAGCGATCACGAGGTCGGACTTGGCTTTGTCGGCGGCGATGCGGGCGTGATGAAGATCGAAGGATTGGGCTATTTTGACCCCGATATCGTGACATATTACGGCACAAACGGCGCGGGCGCGAAAACGCAACTAATCCAACATGTCAGCCAGTTGAACGTCATGCTTGTGTCCAGCCCGAAAAAAGTCGACCAAGCAGAGCCAAATCGCATCGGTTTCCAGCTTGCGACCGCTTTGGAACGCGACGCGGATGCGGCAACTTAACCTAACCTACACAGGTGACAGCGCAGTCTGAATCAGCTAGGACAGCGCAAATATATCAAGAAGGGCCAAGATCATGGCAGACCACAAAATCGGCGAAATGGACATCACAGTTCAGGAAAAGACGTTCGACGGCTTTATCAAGATGGTAACTCGCGGCACCATGGTGATCATCGCGTTGCTGATCCTGTTGGCACTGATCGGCGCTTAATAATGACAACGCTCACCCGACGCGCGTTTGTGGTGGGCGCACCTTTTGCTTTGGCTGCATGTTCATCGGACCCAGTTTGGGCACCTGATGCAGCCGTCAACGCCGCGACCTATCGCAGCGGCGGACCTAGCGCGCTGACCTTGTTTACCGTAAAAAATACCGGCTCTGACAACGGCGCCCATTCTGCACTGTTGATCGACGGCAGCCAGCGCGTCTTGTTTGATCCCGCTGGCAGTTTCGAGGCGGACGTGAGCCCCGAACGCAACGATGTGTTGTTCGGGTTCAGCCCTGCGGTGGAACGCGCCTATGTGTCCTACCATGCGCGCCGCGAATTTTATGTCGTTGTGCAAAACATCGCAGTTCCGGCACCTGTCGCGGAACAAGCCATGCGGCTTGCCTTTGCAAATGGCGCAGAGCCCAAGGCGCATTGCACCCGCGCGACGTCGCGGCTTTTGCGCCAACTACCGGGATTCGATGCAATCGGCGGCACATGGTTCCCGAACAACCTGTCCGACGCGTTTGGTGCGATCTCGGGCGTGGCAACACGCGAAGTCCGTGAACAGGACTAAAGCTGCCCCGTCAGGTACAGCCCCGCGTATAGCGTCACAGCACCAGCGCCAATCGCCCACAAAACATGCTTTTTCCACACGCCCATCGCAAGCGTTGCAAGGGCCGCGGTCACGCGCACCGGATCAACATCCCCACCCGTCGCATCAGGCCACAACGCAAGCGGGGCCACCATCGCGGGCAGCACGGCCACGGGCGTATAGCGCAGCAAACGCAGCACAATCGCAGGCATCGGACGATCCCCGATCAGACCTAAAAACGAAAACCGGATCACATAAGTGCCAACACCCACGAGCAGAATAGTCAGCCAAATCTCAGCGTTTGAAAACGTCATGTCCGTTTCTCCGTCCAGCTTTCCACGATCACGCCCGTGATCATCGCACAGGCCGCAGCGATCAACAGGCCGGACCCTGACGGCAATCCAACCAACACCAGGCCCACGCACATCGACACAAACGCAGCCGCCACATGGGCCAGCGTGCGTAGCATCGGGCCAATCATCGCAAGGAATGTAATCGGCAATGCAAAATCGAGCGCATATTCCGGCGGGATCGACGTGCCAACCAGCCCGCCCACAGCCGTAAACGCAACCCAAGTCGGCGCAATCGGGGTCGCAACACCAATAAAGAACCAGAAACGCTCGGGCACAGTCATCGGCACGGTCTCGTACCGCGCCACAGACGCCATATAGGACTGGTCGAAATTAAGGTATGACACGCAGGCGCGTTGCCACAGCGGCGCGCTTCCCAAAAACGGCACCAAGGCTGCAGAATACATCGCCATCCGCAGGTTCACCGCCAAAGCCGCCAATAAAACCAGCGCAATGCTCGCGTTATCGACCATCAACTGCACGGCTGCGAATTGTGACGCGCCCGCAATCACAACCACCGAAAAACCCATCGCTTGTGCGAGGCTCAAGCCCGCTTCAATCGCCACGACGCCAAACAGCATCGCAAACGGGCCTGCAACAAACACAAATGGCCAGCCATCGCGGATGCCGGCAAAGTAGGCGGATTTCTCAGTGGCAGATAACATGGGTTCGGCCTAAGCTAGAGTGCGGTCCGCCACGCTTACCGCTGACACGAAGGAATGACAATTGGCCCAGCTCGACGACACATCCGGTTACCTGATCGCACCCGACCCCACATCCACACGGCTGACGCGCAGCGTGCAAGGCACTGATCAGAACGGAAATCCCAGCGAGCTGCATGTCGTCGAAGAACGCCCTCTTACGATTTTCCTCAACAACCGCGAAATCGTGACCGCCATGACAATCGGCGACTACCCCAAATATCTCGCCCTCGGGTTTCTCAAAAACCAAGGGATGCTCGCGAATGGCGAAGACGTCACAGGCGTCGACTACGACGAAGAACTGGAAACCGTCGTCGTGCGCACGGCCTCCACCACAACGTTTGAGGATAAGCTGCAAAAGAAAACCCGCACCAGCGGTTGCGCCGTCGGTACGGTCTTCGGCGACATGATGGAAGGCGTGGAAAACGTGCGTCTGCCCGATACGCCCGTCAAAACGTCTGACCTCTATGCGCTCGCAGCACACATCAACCGAACGCCGTCACTCTACCTGACCGCAGGCGCGATCCACGGCACGGTGCTCTGCCAAGGCAACCGCCCGCTGGTGTATATGGAAGACGTGGGCCGCCATAACGCCGTCGACAAAATCGCAGGTTGGATGCTGTCCGAAAACGTCTCTGCCGCCGACAAAACGCTCTACACAACAGGCAGGCTCACCTCGGAAATGGTGATCAAAACCGCGCTCATGGGCATTCCCACACTCGCATCTCGATCCGGCTTTACCGCATGGGGCGTCGAAATCGCGAACCAAGTCGGCCTGACCCTGATCGGTCGCATGAAAGGCCAACGCTTCGTCTGCCTCTCGGGCGAACACCGCCTCATCCGCGACGCCGATCCGAGCCAAATCGCCGACGAACCGCGTAAATCAGGGCGCAAAGCCGGATGATCACACGCACCCCCACCCCTTCATTTCGCCAAAACAACTCAAATCCGCAGGCTCATCCATGAAACAACCTCTCGGTGTTATCCTCGCAGGTGGCCAAGCCACGCGCATGGGCGGCGGCGACAAATGCCTGCTGACGCTCGGCGGCATGCCCATCCTGAAACGTGTCCTCGACCGCCTAGAGCCGCAAACCGACGGTGTGATTCTCAACGCCAATGGCGACGCTACGCGCTTTGCGGACTACAACATCGCGGTTGTGGCCGACAGTATCACAGGTTTCGCCGGACCTTTGTCCGGCGTCCTTGCTGGTTTGGATCACGCGGCTCAGTTGGGGCATACCCACATCATCACCGCCGCCGCTGACACGCCGTTCTTTCCTTGCGACCTGACCCCGCAACTGTTGCTTGCGGGCGAGACAAATGGCCTCGCACTTGCCGCCTCGCCATCCGGTCGCCAGCCAACCTTCGGCCTTTGGCCAGTTGCCCTGCGCGACGACCTACGGGCAGCGCTTGACGACGGATTACGCAAAGTTGTTATGTGGACCCAGAAACACAACGCTGGCACCGCCGAATTCCCCGACGATGCCGCGTTTTTTAACGTCAACACCCCCGAAGACCTGCAAAAAGCGGAAACCATGTTATGAAAATTTTCGGTGTCGCCGGATACAAAAACGCAGGCAAAACCGGCCTCATGGAACGGCTGGTGACAGAGATCACGGGGCGCGGTTTTACCGTATCCACGCTCAAGCACGCGCACCATGCTTTTGACATCGACCACCCCGGCAAGGACAGCCACAGGCATCGCACCGCTGGCGCACATCAGGTCGTGCTATCCTCTGGCAACCGCTGGGCGATGATGACCGAATTGCGCGGCACACCAGAGCCGCCCCTGTCCGAGTTGCTCGCGCAAATGGCCCCAGTTGACTTGATCCTGATCGAAGGTTGGAAACGCGACAGCCACCCCAAAATCGAAGCCTATCGCGGTGAAACCAATCACCCGCTGATTGCCCCTGACGATCCCACGATCAAAGCGATCGCCAGCGACACCTCGATCACGCTGGACCGTCCCGTTTTTGACCTGAACGACACGGCCATCATCGCCGATTTCATCCTCGCCGAGACTGGTCTGTGAACTGGGACAGCTTTGTCATGGTCGATTGGTCCGGTGGAAATGATCGCGGTCCAACCCCAACCAAAGACGCGATTTGGGTGGGCATCAGCCGCAGCGACACCTCCGAAGACCCGCGCTATTTCCGTAATCGCCAAAGCTTTTTCTCGTGGATCACTGATTTCCTCGATGCCGAACTCACCGCCAAACGCCGCACTTTGGTCGGGTTCGATTTTCCGTTCGGCTACCCCGCAGGCTTTGGCCGTCACCTGACGGGAACCGACGATCCGCTGACCCTGTGGCAATGGTTCACTGACCGCGTCGAAGATTCCCCCAAAGCGAATAATCGATTCGATATCGCGGGCCAGATCAACCGCACATTGCCCGGCGTTGGCCCATTTTGGGCGAACGGCCTGAAACGCGACATCGCTGACTTGCCGCGCAAGGGACTTGCCCGCACTCAAAACCCGTTCCCCGAAAAGCGCATGGTTGAAACACGCGCCAAGGGCAGCTTTACCTGCTGGCAACTCGCGGGTGCTGGCGCCGTTGGATCGCAAGTCATCATGGGCTTGCCGATCCTGCACCGCCTTAGACAGATATTCGCCAATAAAATAAGCATCTGGCCGTTCGATCAGCTCACCCGCCCAATCGCGTTTGTCGAAATCTGGCCAACCCTATTTGCAGGCCCCGCACCCGCAGATATGATCAAAGACGCACATCAGGTGAAGGCCACTGCGCAGGCGCTCGCTCAAAAATCAGTCACAACTCTTCACGCAGACTTGCAAATCACTTCACCCGTTGAGGGTTGGATTCTGGGGATCGGACAGCCAAATTGACCACTATGGGACTTAGACCGCCACCACTTCGCAATGATTGCTTTGCCATGCCTCAAGGCGCCTATTGGACGCCTGTGGCGGACGCATTGGCACATCTTCGCGAAAAATTGCATCCGGTGTGCGGTGTCGAAGGCATTCCGCTGTGCCAAGGTGCCAATCGCATCCTCGCTGGCCCCGCGATTGCGCTGCGGGCGCATCCACCAGCGACTAACTCTGCTGTTGATGGATACGCGTTCAGCGGCCCGATCCCCGAAGGCGCGCATGAACTCACGCTTGTCGATGACCGCTCTGCCGCTGGCGATCCGTACACTGGCGTTGTGCCCGCCGGACATGCCATTCGCATTCTCACGGGCGCTGACGTGCCGCAGGGCACCGACACGATCATCCTGCAAGAAGACATCACAACAGACGGCAAGGCGATTGCGTTCAATGGACCGCTGAAAACCGGTTCAAACGCGCGGCAAGCGGGCGAAGACATGGCACGCGGCCAGATCATCCTGCCCGGTCAACACAAACTAAAACCTTGCGATTTGGCAACGCTTGCGTCTGCAGGCGTGGGCCGTTTGAACGTGCGAAAACGTCTGCGCGTCGGCATTTTATCGACGGGCGACGAACTGCTCGAACCGGGTGCAATGGCTTGCCCTGGCAAGATTTACGACGCCAACCGTTCCATGCTTTGCGCGGCGATCACGCGCTGGGGCTACGACGTGCGCGACCTTGGCATCGCACCGGATAACCGCGACACGATCAAAGCAACCCTTGATCAAGCGGCACGCGATTGCGACGTGATCCTAACCTCCGGCGGCGCGTCAGCAGGCGACGAGGATCATATTTCCGCGCTATTGCAAAACACCGGATCGCTCGCGCTTTGGCGCATCGCGATCAAACCGGGCCGCCCTTTGGCGCTGGGTATCTGGAACAAAACACCAGTCTTCGGCTTGCCTGGCAATCCCGTTGCAGCCGCCGTTTGCGCCCTGCTTTTCGCCCGCCCTGCCCTTTCCGTCCTTGCGGGTGCCGGTTGGGTCGACCCCGTCAGCTACAAAATCCCTGCCGCGTTTCGCAAAAACAAAAAGGGGGGACGCCAAGAATATCTGCGCGCCCGCATGACCCCCGAAGGCAGCGCCGAAATCTTCGGCTCCGAAGGGTCAGGTCGCGTTTCTGGTCTGAGTTGGGCAACCGGATTGGTGGCTTTGCCGGACGAAGCCGTCGCAATTGATATCGGAACGCCCGTGACCTACATTCCGTTTGGCGAAATGGGGTTGTAAGGACGGGACATGCGAATACAAATGGGCATTCCCAGAGGGGCCAAGGCGCAAGCCGCGGCGCTTTACTGGGGGGCATTTGGGGAAAAACTCGGCACCGTGATGGGCCCAGAGCCCAAGGCGATGGCCTATATTTTACGCGTCATTGATTCGCGCCATGCTATTTCCGCGGTTGATGATGACGGGACGTTACTGGGCGTTGTCGGGTTCAAAACCAACAAAGGTGCGCTTGTCGGCGGCACATATAGCGACTTTGCCGCGATCTACGGGCATTTGGGCGCGATCTGGCGGGCGGTATTGCTATCCCTACTCGAACGCGACACCGAAAATCGGCGTTTTCTGATGGACGGCATTTTTGTAGCGCCCGCCGCCCGTGGGAAAGGGGTCGGCAGCGCCTTGCTGGTGGCGATCATGAACGAAGGGCATCAACGGGGTTATCCATCGCTGCGCCTTGATGTGATCGACACCAATCCGCGTGCTAAGGCGCTATATGAACGCCACGGCTTTGCGCCAACGGATACCACGAAACTCGGCCCGCTCAGGCATATCTTCAAATTTCACAGCGTCACGACGATGGTTAAAAAGCTCTGACGCGTCAGCCAGAACCAATCAACGCACCCGCAGCAAACACCAATGCACCGCCCAGCACGACCTGAAACACGGCTTTCATAAACGGCGTCTGCATATAGCGGTTTTGAATCCACGCAATCGCCCAAAGTTCAACAAACACAACGATCAACGCAATGATTGTCGCCGTCCAAAAATCCGTAATCAAGTATGGCAACGCATGACCCAGCCCACCAAGCGTTGTCATCACACCCGCCGACAGACCGCGTTTATAGGGCGATCCGCGCCCCGAAATCTGCCCGTCATCTGATGCGGCCTCGGTAAAGCCCATCGAAATGCCGGCGCCCACGGACGCTGCCAAGCCAACCAAGAACGTCGTCCATGTGTTTTGCGTCGCGAAAGCCACCGCAAAAATCGGCGCAAGCGTCGACACGGACCCGTCCATCAAACCCGCCAAGCCTGGTTGCACCCATGTCAGCACAAACTGGCGGTGCGCGGCGTCGTCTTCTTGCTCTTTCGCATCCTTGTCCAAATGCTCTTCGGTCAATTCACTGGCACGATCCGCATGGCCTGCCTCTGCCGCTGCCAAATCACCAAGCAATTTGCGCGTCGCGGCATCCGTGACCCGTTTGGCCGCGTTTTCATAGAACCGCTGCGCGTCGTGTTCCATCTGCGCCGCTTCACCGCGCACGCTATCCAACGACAGATTCTCAACCAACCACACCGGACGGCGGGCGTAATATCCAGCAACATGTTCACGGCGGATCAGCGGAATTACATCGCCAAACCGCTGCGTGTGCAAGTCGATCAAACGTTGGCGGTGCCCGTCTTCCTCGGTTGCCATCCCGTCAAAAATCGCGGCAGACGCCGGATAATCGTCGCGCAACATATGCGCATATTGACGATAAATCCGCGCATCGTCTTCTTCAGACGAAATCGCCAGCGCAAGGATTTCTTGCTCTGACAGGTCTTTAAACTGACGACGATTAGCAAATCCGGGAATCATAGCGCACCTCTTTTAGAATGATTCTAATATAGAAGGCCGCCCGCCCAAGACAAGCCCCCCATGAACGCAAAAAGGGCGCGTACTGCGCCCCTTTCACCACCTATAACGGCAGTCTTAAAATTCGATCACAGCCCGAATGGATTTACCTTCGTGCATCAATTCAAAGCCGTGGTTGATGTCTTCCAGCTTCAATTTGTGCGTGATCATCGGGTCGATCTCGATTTTGCCATCCATGTACCAATCAACGATTTTCGGCACATCAGTCCGGCCAGACGCGCCACCAAACGCGGTCCCGCGCCAGCTACGACCCGTGACCAATTGGAACGGACGGGTGGAAATTTCAGCGCCAGCAGGGGCCACGCCGATAATGATGCTCTCGCCCCAGCCTTTGTGTGCCGCCTCAAGGGCTGTGCGCATGACATTCACGTTGCCCGTCGCGTCGAAGGTATAGTCAGCACCGCCGCCTGTCAGTTCAACCAGATGCGCTACCAAATCGCCTTCAACGTCCGACGGGTTCACGAAATCGGTCATGCCAAAATGCGTCGCCATTTCCACTTTGCTCGGGTTTAGATCAACGCCAACGATCTGGTCAGCGCCTGCAAGGCGCAGCCCTTGGATCACGTTCAAACCGATGCCACCCAGACCAAAGACGATGCTGGTCGATCCGATCTCGACCTTCGCCGTGTTAATCACAGCGCCGATACCTGTCGTGACACCACAACCGATGTAGCAAATCTTATCAAACGGGGCGTCTTTGCGGACCTTCGCAAGCGCGATTTCAGGAACAACCGTGTGGTTCGCAAACGTAGAACAGCCCATGTAGTGGTGGATCGGCGTACCATCCAGCATCGAGAACCGTGTCGAACCATCAGGCAACAGCCCAGCGCCCTGCGTGCTACGGATCGATTGGCACAGGTTCGTTTTCGGGTTCAGACAATATTCGCATTCGCGACATTCCGGCGTGTAAAGCGGGATCACGTGATCGCCCACTTCCAACGACGTCACACCTTCACCGACTTCGATCACAACACCAGCGCCTTCGTGACCCAAGATCGCGGGAAAGATGCCTTCGGGATCGTCACCAGAACGGGTAAATTCGTCTGTATGGCACAGGCCAGTTGCCTTGATCTCGACCAGCACTTCGCCAGCGCGAGGACCTTCAAGGTTGACCTCCATGATTTCAAGGGGTTTTCCGGCCGCTACGGCGACAGCTGCACGAGTACGCATGGGCGTGACCTTTCCAAATTTGTATCGGGGCCAGTCTTGATAGCAAAGAGTTTCAGTTTCAAGGGTGCAGTCGGGGCTTGCCAAGGCAAAGCAGGTCGCGGCAAAGTAGGTGCATGAAAAATACCATCATTCCCGGCTTGTGCCTTATGACGACGCTACTCGCAGGTTGCGCCGATGTTGTCAGCGATCCTGTCGATGAAACCGACCCTTGCGGGGCGCAGAGACATACGGCGCTTTTGGGGGCCAACATCGCGGCTGTCACATTGCCTGCGGACCTCAATGACCGCGTGATCGGGCCGAACGATGCCGTCACCATGGATTTTGTGGCAGATCGGTTGAATATCGAAACCAACGCGGACGGCCTGATCATCGGTTTGTCATGCGGATAGGTGCATCCATCCTGTGCCTCTGCGCGCTTGCAGCCTGTAGCACACGGCCGCCAGCAGCACTTGCGCCCGTCGATCCGGTCCCCGCACCCGCAGCAGATACATGCGGCGCAGCACCCTACGGTTATCTGGTTGGACAAGACGCAACCTCGCTTGAACGGGTGCTGATCCTACGCCAAGTCCGCGTGACCAGACCCAATACACCTACCGCCGACGCCCTACGTCCGGTGCGCATCAACTTTAACATAGGAGCGGACGAGCGGATCCGATCAATCACATGCGGTTAATTATTCTTGCCATGTTAGGCACACTCACCACGGCCTGTATCCCTGCAACCGCGATCAGCGAACCACCCGTCGCCGACCCGATCCCCACGGGCATCAACGACAGCTGTGGTGCTGCGCGGTACGCAGGCATCATCGGGCAAGACGCCTTTGTCTTGGAACGCGGTTTCCGACCCGGCGAAATCCGGATCATCCGACCCGGCACGGTCGCGAGCCAAGAATACCTGCCCGAGCGGATGAGCTTTGAAATCGGAGCGTCCGGCAATATCCGACGCATCGTCTGCGGCTAAGACCAAGCAAACATCTGAACGCAAATACCCCTGCCACTGCTATGGCTGGGTCGCTTGCGGGCTTTGGGGGTTCACAAAGTCTCCGGTGTCGCACACTGGGTGGGGGCTATCGAATGCAACACCGGAGTAGCACTTTGCTGACTAAGTGTTTGACGGACCCGCATGGCGGCAAGAGGGTCGGCAAAGGGCAATCTGCCGTTCATTTTGTGGCGAGATTGGGGCGCAGCTTCAAACGGGCTTGATTCCCCGCCTGAATGCCCCAAACTAAGACACATGACATTCACCCAACTTCACCAGCCCTTTCCCGAACAGGTCTCATTTCACCGGACTGAACTGTCCGTGATCATGTCGCTCTACGGACGCATGGTTGCTGCAGGCGAATGGCGGGACTACGGCATTTCATCGCTACGCGATTTCGCGGTCTTCTCGATATTCAAACGCACAGCCGAGAACCCGATCTACAAAATCGAAAAGCGGCCCAAACTGCGGATGAAGCAAGGACAATATGCGCTGGTCGGCATTGACGGTCAGGTCTTGAAACGCGGCAACGACCTGAAATCCGTGTTGCGGGTGTTAGAGCGGAAATTGATCCGAATCGTGGATTGAAACCGCAGAATTTGAGTTGTTTTGGCGAAATGAAGGGCGGGCGGGGTGCCCCTATGTCAGCCGTTTACGCGCGGTCACATCGCCATCGCCTTGCGCCTTGATACGGATGATCGCGGCCGTGATTGGTTCATAGGTCGCGGCCATATGATGCGCGTTCGCATGCAGCATCACATCCGCATCGACCATGATCCCGACGTGCCCTTTCCAGAACATCAGATCACCGCGCTGTAATGGTGCGTCTGGCGCTATGTCTTGTCCCAGTTCCATTTGCTGCAGATCACTATCACCGGGACAGAACATACCGCAGGACTGCAGCCCTGCCTGCACGAGGCCAGAACAATCGACGCCAATCGTGCTGTTGCCGCCCCAAAGATACGGCGTCCCGAAATAGAGCTGCGCGACAGTGACAGGGTCAGCAAAGGGGCGATCCAGCGGGCGCAAATGTTTCTTAGGGATGAACCCCTGCGGCGTCTCATACATTTTATGACGTTCATCAATCACCTGCACCTGCGCACCAAAAGTCAGGCGCATCAGGTCGGATGATTTGAAGCTCTCGGTCTCGTAAGCGTGCGTTGCCGTGGTCGCGATCCGGAATGTCGGCGTGTCAACATCAGCAACTGCACTGCTTGGCACATAACCCACGTAGCCATCGGCATCGGACTGCACAAAAGCCCAGCCGTTCAGGTTTTCAAACACGCTCACCCCTGCCCCCAGCAAAAGCTGCCGATCACGCTTGCCTTCGGGCTTTGCGCAAATATCCACAATCGGCTGTGTGATCCGTTGCGGAATGCCATCGACGTAAGCATCCGCTGGCACGATGCCTTTCAGGTGCTTGGCCGCGACCCTGCCGTTGGCGGGCGTGAGACGTCTATCGCTCATAGGTCGAGCATCGCTGGTAGCGCCGCGAGGATTGCCCGTGCGCCCATGCCAACGCCGCCTTTGGGTCGCGCTGGAGCCGCGGCAGGGTTCCAGCCGTAGACGTCGAAATGCATGTAGGGTGATTGCACAAAGCGGCGCAGGAATAGGGCCGCCGTGATCGTGCCAGCAAATCCGCCTTTGGGCGCGTTGTCGAGATCAGCGATCCCCGGTTCGATCATCGCCTCGTAGGGTTCGTGGAAGGGCAACCGCCAGACAGGATCGGCCACGTCATTCGCGACGTTTTCCAACGCTTGGGCGAATTTCGGGGTGTCGGTGAAATACGGCGAAATGTCCGGCCCAACTGCCACACGCGCAGCGCCCGTCAGCGTCGCCATTGAGATCACCAAATCCGGCGTCGTCTCGTCCGCAAGTGCAAGCGCATCCGCCAGCACCAGCCGCCCTTCGGCATCGGTATTGTTAATTTCGACCGTCAGGCCTTTGCGCGATGTCAGGATATCTTGGGGCCGGAACGCGGTCCCATCAATGCTATTTTCAACCGCAGGGATCAGAACACGCAGACGCAGCGGCAATTTCAGCCCCATAATCATATGCGCCAAACCTAGCACCGTCGCCGATCCGCCCATGTCTTTTTTCATCAGGCCCATCGACGCACCGGGTTTGATGTTCAGCCCGCCCGTGTCGAAACAAACGCCCTTACCGACCAACGTCAGCGTCGGACCTGCATCACCCCATGTCATGTCGATCAAACGCGGGGCGCGGTGTGGATCAGGGCCAACAGCGCGGCCAACCGTGTGGATCATCGGGAAATTCTGGGTCAACAGATCCTCGCCTGCAATCACGTTCACAGCAGCGCCATGTTGATCCGCCAAATTACGGGTCGCGGCTTCCAGATCGCCCGGTCCCATGTCCGCCGTTGGGGTATTAATCAAATCGCGGGTCAATGCCTCGCCAGCCGCGATAACCTCTAACCTTGCAGCATCAACGCCTTCAGGGGCTTTCAGACGCGCAACGGGTTTCGCAGGGGCCACATAGCGGTCAAAACTGTAGCTCGCCAACAGCCACCCAAGCACTGTTTCCTCTAGCGCCAATCCCGACAGGCCAGCCGCAATATGATAGGTCGCGACAGGTAGCGTGCGCGCGGCAGCAGACACTTGAAACCGACCACGGGCGCGGGCTTTTGCCGTTCCATAACCGACCAAAGCAAATGCAATCGCGCCGTCATTCCCCGGCACGGCTAGCGTTTGGCCCAAGCTACCGTCAAATCCATTGGCATCAGCCCAAGCACGGGCTTCGGCAGGAATCGCATCCAAATTTTCAGAAGGAATCACGTGAAGAGGGATGCTTTCTGCATCTTGGCGGGCAAACGTCAGCGACATATTTTTATCCTAGTTCGGGCATTTAACGCCAGACTAGCAACCCACGTGGGCGCTGCAAGGATGATCGTGACGGACCGGCACCTCTTTGTGAGATCGGTTAAGCGTAGTCGCGGAAATCCCAAACGTGGCTGACAGCAGCATCAAACGCGCGTTCTAACCGCGCAATCGTCGCCCCTAATGCCACCCCACATCGCATCTCAGCCGCAGTGGCCGTGTGACGGGCAACCAAGGCAACCTCGGTCAGGCCAATCTGATCGGCAATCGCACCCATGCGTTTGGCTGGTGCGGGAATCTCTGAAAACGCACCGATTCTGCGGGACGTCTGCAAATGATCCAGCTTTATGGCGATGTCTTGCAGTGCGCGGCATACGATATCCTCTGCATCATGATCGGCCAACGTATTGAACAACGTGCATAATGGGGCCGGATTCATTGTGAAATTCTCCAGACATCGCAAGACGGCGACGCTGGCGGTGGGACGGGCTGGTGGATGCACCAGTAAGGGGCTGAAATATGTCATGACACTGTTCTACCCGCAGTTGGTGTCTGAATGGTTGATCTCTACAATTGAAAAGGTTCAAAAACCTCTCGAAATCCAAGTAAATTCGACGTAAGAGCCAGTGACCTATTCGGGAGAGTCTATCATGCCGTACCGCCACGCCCTGCCCGCATATTTAGCCAAACGTTACCATGGCTGGAAAGCGACCACCTACGCCGAGAATAAAAGCTGGTACAAACGACTTGCCGAAGACGGGCAACATCCACGTGCGATGGTGATTTCGTGCTGCGACAGTCGTGTGCATGTGACGTCGATTTTCGGGGCGGATCAGGGTGAATTCTTTATTCACCGGAACGTTGCGAACCTCGTGCCGCCTTATAACCCAGACGGGGAATATCACGGGACGTCGGCAGCCGTGGAATATGCGGTAAACACATTGAAAGTGTCGCACCTGATTGTCCTTGGGCATTCGAACTGCGGCGGCGTTGCAGGTTGCTACCACATGTGCGCTGGCAACGCGCCCGAACTGGAAGACAAAAGCAGCTTTGTTGGGCGCTGGATGGACATTCTACGGCCCGGCTACGACCGTCTGCCGAATGGCACGGACGCGGACCGCCTGACGGCTTTGGAAAAAGAATCGGTTCTGGTGTCGCTGGAAAACCTGATGACGTTCCCGTTTGTGAAAGCAGCAGTTGAAAGCGAAAACCTGTCACTGCACGGCCTGTGGAACGATATCGGTGAAGGTACGCTCGAAGCCTACACCGACGACGCTGGATATCAGGCTGTTTAAGGGTTTCTTAACCATCATCTGCTAAACAAAGCAGGTGGACATCCAAAGCAGCGCGTCGCGCTCAAAACGTCGGATGATGCTCGAAGACGACAAATGCACCGTCTTCGAGCTAATCAATCAAGGCATTTAGCCTTTTTTCAGGCACTCACGTCCCAGCAATTCCGCGATCTGAACCGCGTTCAATGCCGCACCTTTGCGCAGGTTGTCGGACACGCACCACAGGTTCAAACCGTTGTCGATTGTGCTGTCCTGACGGATGCGGGAAATGAACGTCGCATAATCGCCGACGCATTCGATTGGCGTCACGTAGCCGCCATCTTCGCGCTTATCGATAACCATGATGCCCGGTGCTTCACGCAGGATATCGCGGGCTTCGTCTTCGTCGAGAAATTCTTCAAACTCGATGTTGATCGCTTCAGAATGGCCAACGAATACTGGAACACGCACACAAGTCGCCGTGACTTTGATGTTCTTATCGACGATTTTCTTCGTCTCAACGACCATCTTCCACTCTTCTTTGGTGGTGCCGTCTTCCATGAACGCATCGATATGCGGGATCACGTTGAACGCGATCTGCTTGGTGAACACGTCTTGGGTCTTGTTGTCAGTCGGGTTGTAGATCGACTTTGTCTCGTCCCACAGCGCATCAATCGCAGCTTTACCGCCACCAGAAACAGACTGGTATGTCGACACAACAACGCGTTTGATCTTTGCACGGTCGTGCAGCGGCTTCAGCGCCACAACCATCTGCGCAGTCGAGCAGTTCGGGTTCGCGATGATGTTCTTTTTCGAATACCCGTGAACCGCCTCTGGGTTCACCTCTGGCACGATCAACGGAACATCCGGATCGTAGCGGTAGAGGCTAGAGTTATCGATCACAACGCAGCCCGCTTTTGCAGCAATCGGCGCGTATTTCTGTGTCGCTTCAGAGCCGACAGCGAACAACGCCATGTCCCAACCCGTAAAGTCGAACGTATCAAGGTCTTTGGTCTTCAGGGTTTTGTCGCCGAATGACACTTCGGTGCCCAGCGATTTACGGCTGGCCAGTACTGCAATTTCATCCACCGGGAACTCACGCTCCGCGAGGATATTGAGCATTTCGTGACCCACATTACCTGTGGCGCCTACGATGACAATTTTATAACCCATTGATCCTATCCTTGGTTAAACCGCTGTCCCTTTAGCGTGCAGGTGCGCCAAAAGAAAGAGGCATCACTAATCCGTGCGATCTGTCGCAAAGAAATAAGCGATCAAGCCACACATCAACGCCCCTAAAAAGAAGGCAAAGATCAAGGTATATGCGGTCGTTGCACCGCCAGCCATCGCCATGCCCTGCGTATGTAAGGGGGCCGTGATAAACTGCGCAACACCAACGCCGCCGATGCTAAACAGGTTGACCAAGGTCACACCGCGTCCGGTCAAATGCGCGGGAAAGAACGCCTTTGCGTGGGCGACCAACAGCGGAAACGCCGTGCCGCCAAACCCGATCATCGCCAGCAAAACCGCAGAAGCCCAAACGCCCGGCGCTGGAAAAAGAGCCAGCGTCGTCAAAGCAACAGCGCTCATCATACTGCCGCCCACGATCACCCATTTGCGCGTGCGGAACATACGTTCTAACGGGCCATAAGCAAAACTGCCCGCAATCATGGCCAGCCCCATCACAAGGGTGACTTGGCCGATCAGGCTCACATCTGCCCCATACATATCACTGATATACGGACCCGCCCAAAGACCGCGCAGACCAGCGGCGGGCGCATAACTTACCAGCATCATCGCAAAAATCGGCCAGAGTTGCGGCATTTTTAACAACTCGAAAATCGACCCACGGTGCGCGGTTTCTATCATCGGCGGGTTTTTCACTGTCACCCACATCAAGACTGCAACGGCGAGGGACGTAAATCCCAAACCCTGCATCGTTTCGCGCCAACCGAACTCTGTCACCGCCCACGCCATTGGTGATGCCCCCGCGAGATTACCCAGTGACCCGATCCCGATTGTAGCCCCCGCCAAGGTGGCAAAAACAGCAGGCGAATAGGTGCGTGCAAAGATGAAATAACTGGCCATCAGGACAGGCGCGCAGCCGATCCCGATCAAGCCCATCGCGATTGTGACATGCACAGGACTTTGAGCCGCTGCGAAAACAAACGCGCCGCCACCCGCGCCCAGCGCGAACAGGACTACAGCCGTGATCTTGGGTCCAACGCGGTCTAGCGCCACGCCAATCGGAATTTGGATCGCAGCAAAGACCAAGAACCAAACACCCGAAGCAGTCGCCAAGTCATCAGGCATAGCGCCAATATCGGCCTGCAAATCAGGTGCAAGCACCGGCAGAAACGCGCGGAAAAACTGTGACAGCCCATAGGCCAGCACCAAAAACGCAATACCCAACTTCATGACAACGCCACCCCTATCACACGGTCCGCCGCCAGTGCTGGCGACGACAAAACCGGTATTTTCAAATCTCTTAACGCAGGCTCTGCGACACGCATCGACGCTTGCGCCAAAATCACACAATTATGCCCGACACTGGCCTTGCGCACCGACGTCGCGACCGCATCGGCAAATCCAGCCATATCGCCCGATTCAAACAACCCCCATGCCCCGTCACACAGATGCACGGTTGGCGCTATAGCTGCGTCCGCCTCCATCAGCAACGACAGCGACGCGGCCCGCGTGCTTTCCAGATAAATCGCAAGCAACGGCTTGGTGCCGAGGGTCGCTGCGACCTCCATCAGCGGGCGGTCAATGCGGATCACCTTCGGGTTCTGCAACTGATCCACCAACGGCCCAAGCGTCGAACAGGTGCACAAGATCGCGTCCGTCTCGCCCAGCGCAGCTATCACATCAGCAAACATTTCAGCGACGGCTGAAATGCCACCAACTTGGGCCCGCGCCAATAAATCTTCGCGTACAACATGCACAACTTGAGCGTCGGGCGCCTTGTCCGCAAACAGGTCAGAAAACGTCGCGACATGAACCTGCGCCGTATGAAGACAAGCGATCCGCATTTCGAAATCCTTTTCAAGTCCGCGATGTCTGACACAAGCCTTTCACCCCAACAAGAGCGGCGCATCTTCTTTTCAAATTCAACTCAAGCGAGTCGTTTGCGACCAGATTCGCGGCGGCTACTTCATATCGGATTGCACGAAACGAACCGGAAATACCTCAGTAAACCTTACCAAAATCAGCCCGTTACGCGAAATATTTCGACACTTAATGCAACCGGTTGCAATAATTTAAAACCATGCCTACAGTAACGCTACGGAACTCGGGAAAGACCATTTCACATGCTTCAATTCGGACTCAATCACATGACGACGCCAGCCTTATCGGTTGATGCTGTCTTTCGATTGGCCCGCGATTTGGACTGCGTCGGGATCGAATTTCGCAACGATCTGGAACGGCCCTTGTTCGACGGCAAATCCCCTGCCGCGATCAAAGACCTTGCCGCAGAACACAACGTCCGCATCCTCGCTTTGGCCGAGGTAAAGGCGTTCAACGACGCCCCCGAAACCAAGACAGCGAAGGCGCGCGCGCTGATGCAAACCGCGCAAGCGTGTGGCGCTGAAGGTGTTGCATTGATCCCGCGCATGGGCGACGCACCGCTTGACCGCGCCGCACAACGCGACTCATTACGTCATGCGCTGGCGATCTATCAGCCGATGCTAACGGACATGAACCTGATCGGATTTATCGAACCGCTCGGCTTTGCGGCAAGCACCCTGCGTCACAAAGATGACGCCGCTGACGTGCTGGCTGACATGGGCAATCCGGATTGCTTTAAACTGGTCCACGACACGTTCCACCACCACCTGTCCGGCGACACCACGTTCTATCCGGACCTTACCGGGATCGTCCACATCTCGGGCATCTCCGATCCCGCGCCAAACGTCGCTGATATGACCGATGCCCACCGCATCTTGGTCGATCAGGACGACAGGCTTGGCAATATTGCACAACTACAAACACTCCGTGCGCAGGGCTATGCCGGCCCCGCCTCGTTCGAATGTTTTGCACCCGAAATTCACGCCATCACAGACCCGTCCGCCGCATTGGCAGGGTCTATCACATTCATCACCGCACAGTTGACGGCCAAAGCCGCATGAGCCGTGATACCTCAGACGCCCTGCAAAACAGGGCCCGGCATCTACCACTTGTGCGGCCGGGCACATTCCTTGGGAGGGAAACAATGAAAAAAGTACTACTAGCCGCTGGCCTGATGGGCCTCATGGGTACAACAGCAATTGCACAGCAAATCGGCGTATCTGTTGCGCGTTTCGACGACAACGGCCTGACCGTGATGCGGAACGGCATGACTGCGCACGAAGAAACGCTGGACGGCGTGTCCTTGCAAATCGAAGACGCCACTGACGACGTGGCCAAGCAATTGGACCAGATCAACAACTTCATCGCCTCTGGCGTTGATGCGATCATCGTGAACGCAGTTGACACCAATGCAACGGAAGCGATGTCCAACGCGGCCTCTTCCGCAGGCGTCCCATTGGTCTACGTGAACCGCCAGCCGGTCAACATGGATACACTGCCAGACGGTCAAGCATTTGTGGCGTCCAACGAAATCGAATCCGGCACGCTTGCTGCGTTCCACATGTGCCAGCAATTGCGGGCCGAAGGTAAATCCGGCGGGGCGACTGCGTATGTCCTGATGGGTCAGCTTTCCAACCAAGCTGCGGTTCAGCGGACCAAAGATTTCCATGACGTCATCGGCATGGATATGTGTAACTTTATCACGATCATCGACGAGCAAACCGCCGAATGGTCCCGTGACCAAGCGTCCGACCTTATGACCAACTGGATTTCATCCGGTGAACCATTCGACGCCGTCTTCGGCAACAACGACGAAATGGCAATCGGCGCGATCCAAGCGATGAAAGCGGCGGGCATTTCCATGGACGACGTGGTTGTTGGTGGCGTTGACGCGACATCCGATGCGCTTGTGGCAATGGCCGCTGGCGAAATGGACGTCACAGTATTCCAAGACCTCGCAGGTCAAGGCGCTGGGTCCATCGACACCGCAATCGCACTGATCAATGGCGAAGAAGTCGACAAGCAAGTCTTCATCCCATTCAAATTGGTCACACCAGCGACGCTTGCTGACTTCCAATAAGCCTTCGCTTTCGATCAAAAACACCGGTGGGGCGGCCCTTGCGGCCCCACAGCCTAACAATTTCCTCAGACAGTTAAAAAGGGAGCTGACAGATGTCAGACACCAGCCATGGGACGGGCGGCCTATCTTTTGATAAATCAAAACGACAGTGGCCTAATGAACTGAACGTCTTCGGCGCTCTTATCCTCATCGTCGTGATCTTTGAAATTCTGGGCGCGGTCTATGTCGGCCAAAGCCTACTTTTCGACAGCAACGACCGCTTCGACACTATCTTTAACGAAGCGCGCCTGCGGATCATTATTATTCAGGTCGCCATCGTCGGCATCATCGCATTGGGCGTGACCCAAGTGATCATCACGGCTGGTATCGATCTGTCGTCAGGCTCCGTTCTGGGTGCGACAGCGATGATCGCAATGAGCTTCGCGCAAGTATCCGAAGTCAACGGCGGCCCGAACCCAAAGGCGATCTTTGGGCCCGCGCTGCAGGATCTCCCATGGCTCGTCCCCGTGCTTGTTGGCCTCGCTTGCGGTATTGTTGCAGGGATCGTGAACGGTATCTTTGTGGCCTTTGCCCGCATCCCCCCATTCATCGCAACACTCGGCATGATGCTGTTTGCGCGCGGCGTGGCGCAGTGGTGGTCATCTGGTAACCCGGTGTCCTTCCCAACCGAAGCCTACGCGAAAATCGGCGCCGGCATGATGCCCGTCATCATCTTCTTGTCGCTCGCAGTTGTGTTCCATTTCGTGATGAACTTCACCATCTACGGCAAACACACTTATGCAATTGGTTCGAACGAGGCCGCAGCCCGCATGTCCGGTATCAACGTGCCGCGTCACCTTGTGATGGTCTATGCGATTGCAGGGATGCTGGCGGGCTTGTCCGCCGTGATCCTGACGTCGAAAAACTTGACCGCACAATCCGGCATGGGCCTCAGCTACGAGCTTGATGCGATCGCTATGGCCGTCATCGGCGGTGTGTCCCTGTTCGGCGGACGCGGGTCTATCATCGGCACTGTGATCGGTGCGCTGATCATCGGTGTGATTACATCCGGCTTCACCTTCCTGCGTCTCGGCGCGTTCTATCAGGAAATGGTGCTAGGCGCGATTATCGTGGGTGCGGTTGCACTGGATCAATGGCAGCAACAACGCGCTGCGGCACGGTCATAAGGGGGTTATGATGTCTGATATTATCTTAGAAACCAAAGGCCTCACCAAACACTATGGTGGTGTACACGCCCTAGAGGACGCCGATTTCGTTCTCAGAAAAGGCGAGCACGTCGCGATCATGGGCGACAACGGGGCGGGGAAATCCACCTTCGTGCGTCAGATCACTGGCGTGGAACAACGGACACGCGGAACCGTCGTGTTCGACGGGAAAGAAGTCCACTTTGCAGGTCCACTTGATGCCCGTGAAGCGGGGATCGAAACCGTGTTCCAAACGCTTGCGCTCGCTGATGATCTGAACGTGCCCGACAACCTGTTTCTTGGCCGCGAAAAGACCAAGTTCAACTGGCTCGGCCCGTTCCGTATCCTTGATTACAAAGCGATGCGCGAAGACACGATGGCAGGACTTGTGAAAACAGGCGTGAAAATCCCGAACATCAAGAACACCATCGCTAACATGTCAGGCGGTCAACGCCAATGTGTGGCGATTGCCCGCACAGCGACGTTTGCCAGCAAGCTGACGATCATGGACGAACCGACAGCGGCCTTGGGTGTGCAGGAAACTGCACAGGTGGAAAACATCATCCGCACCCTCAAGGAACAAGGCGAAAGCCTGATCCTCGTGTCGCACAACATGCGGCAGGTGTTTGACCTTGTTGACCGGATCATCGTATTTCGGCGCGGTCGCATCGTGGCAAACCTCGATGTGAAAGAAACAGACGGCAACGACGTTGTGGCCTATATCACCGGGTCCAAAACCGGTGCCGAATATGAAGGCGCCGCCTAATGAAACTACTCGACCTCAACCACCCGTTCTTCAAACCTGTTTGGATGCGGGTGGCTGTGGTCGCAGTGTGTTTCGGCTGGGGTTTACTTGAATTTGCAAATGGGAACGGCCTTTGGGGCGTTCTTTTTATCGGGTTAGCTGTGATTTGTGGCTACCGATTCACCGTTATTGACTATTCAGCCATTGATGATGCGGCTAAAGACACTCATCCAAATGACAAAACACACTAAGGGAACGCAATGGCAGTAACGCTCAAGGACGTGGCCGAAAGGGCCGGAGTCTCGCGTTCCGCTGTCTCACGTACCTTTACCGAAGGGGCATCAGTGTCCCCGAAAACCCGCAAAAAGATTGAAAAAGCAGCAGCCGATTTGGGCTATAGTCCAAACGCGCTGGCGTCGTCTTTGACCACGGGCCGCACCAAGATGATCGGGCTGGTGTCTAACAACTTTCACAACCCGATTTTTCTAGAGGTTTTCGACCTGTTCACACGCGGGTTGCAGGAACGCGGATTGCGGCCTTTGCTGGTGAACTTGACCGATGAAATCGATGCCGAGAACTCTGCACGGTTGCTGCGGCAATATTCGGTCGATGGCGTGATCGTCGCGTCCTCGACCTTGCCTGCGTCCTTTGCCGATACGTTCCGCAAAGCGGGCGTGCCCGTGGTGCATTCGTTCGGACGCCACACAGACACGCCCAGCGTGAATGTCATTGGAATCAACAACATATCTGCAGGCCAACTGGCCGCGCAAACGCTGGTCGCTCGTGGCTACAAACGGGTCGGGTTTTTGGGCGGTCCACGGTCAGCCACATCCACACAGGACCGCGAAAAAGGCTTTGTCACCGAACTCGCCGATAACCACCCCGACATGATCGTGACGACGAGCGCCGCGAGCGCCTATTCATTCGAGGCAGGCCGCGCCGAAATGCAACGTCTACTGGCGGCTGGCACGCCCGCAGAGGCGTATTTCTGCGGTGATGACGTGCTGTCGATTGGGGCATTGTCCGCGATTGCTGATGCGGGCCTCAAAGTGCCTGAGCACATTGGGATTATCGGCCTGAACGACATGGAAATGGCGAGTTGGGCGAATATTAATCTGACGACAATTCATAACCCGATCAAAGACATCATAGCCAAATCCATCGACCTCGTCGCGGCGATGATCGCAGACAATACGCTGACGCCAAAGGCACATATGTTTGATTGCTCTGTCATTGAACGCGGCACACTGCGCCCGCTGCCATAAGGCGAAACCGTGCCGATGTGATTATTGACCGTTGATTTGGCAATACGGATCGGGCCAAACAGGTGCAAACAAACTGATAAGGCCCTAACATGTTGAAAACACGTATCCTTGCCACCGTAGCAATCACAGCCCTGTCCGCAGGATCAGCCATGGCGTGCACCGTTGAAGATGTGCAAGCCAAACAAGGCGCATTGATCGAAGCGGTTCAAACCTTGATGGCCGTTAACCCGGACAAGGCCCAAGAAATCGTCGCACAAATGCAGGTCGAACTAGAAGCTGCGGCCGCAGCAGATGATGAAGAAGCTGTCTGTGAGATGATGGATCGCTTGACAGCCGAAGCTGCGGGCTGACGCATTTTCGCGAAAATGCGATTGGGGGCCAGCCCCCAAACCCCCGGGATTTGGAAAAAGTCAAGGAAGCAAGAAGGCCTGCGAGTGATCGCAGGCCTTTGTTTTTTAACGGAACATTGGCGGGCGGGCGTCGAGCCATTTGCCATCCGCCTTGCCGGATTCCGCGACAGCGACGACGGCGGCCATTGACCGAAGGCCGTCTTCGGCACGTGGATAGAGGTTTGCGGCAGGGTCCATCACGCGACCATCTTTGCGCGCGCCGATGGCTTCGGCGAGATCTTTGTAGATGTTCGCAAAGGCCAATGGCATCCCTTCGGCGTGTCCGATGGTGACGCGGCTGGTGCGATCTGCTTCTGGGGACAGGTTTGCTTCTCCCCGTTCAATGATCTGCAGTCGTTCACCAAGAGGCATATAAAACAACTGGTTAGGCTGTTCTTGTGACCAGCGTAGACCACCCGTTTCCCCAAAGACTTGGATGCCCAAGCCGTGTTGACGACCGATTGCGATGGAGCTGGTCCAGAGACGCCCAACGGCACCGCCGTCCATGCGGAAGTTGACCATTGCGTCGTCTTCTAGCGTCCGCACGGGGATCGCAGAGACGATGTCAGCTGACAATTTGGTGACTTCTTGGCCCGTGACAAAGGACGCCATGTGCATCGCGTGGATGCCGCAATCGGCGAACTGCGCAGACACGCCAGCTTGGGCCGGATCGTAGCGCCAGCGCACCCGTGGATTGTCCGCATCGGTTGCATCAGCGTGATGCCCGTGCGCGAATTCAGCGTTCACGACACGGACCTTGCCAATGTCGCCGCGTGCGATCATTGCTTTCATGTGCCGCACGAGCGAATAGCCGCTGTAGCCGTAGTTCACCGCACAGATGTTACCCGTCTTTTTGGCAATCTCTACAATGGCTTCGCCTTCTTCGACGGTCATTGTCATCGGCTTTTCGCACAGCACGTTGAACCCGCCTTCGAGAAAAGCTTTGGTGATTTCAAAATGGGTCGAATTGGGCGTCGCAACGGTCACAAGGTCCACTTTGTCGTCGCGCTTTTGCTCGGCGGCGAGCATCTCTTCCCAGCCGCCATAGGCGCGATTACCGAGCCCCATGCGTTGACCGTAATCGATGCCATACTCTGGGCGGTGATCCAGCGCGCCAGCCGCAAATTCGAACAGCCCGTCGAGGCCAGAACCGAGGCGGTGTGCGGGTCCGATCTGACTGCCTTCACCGCCGCCGATCATGCCCCATTTGAGTTTTGTCATTTGTCTATTCCTTACCAAAAATCAGCGTGTGACTCGCGTGCACTGCTGTTGCAGCCATCAAAAGCCGATAGATTCGAGATATTTACGGTTTGCTTCTGCATCTTCGAGCGGCGTGCCGGGCATGGATGGATCGCAATCTTGTTCGACCGTGCACCAACCGCTGAAGTTGTTGTCCACCAAGACTTGCCGCACTGCCGGAAAATCGACGTCGCCTTGACCGAGGTTACAGAAAATGCCCTGACCGCAGGCTTTGTAAAAGTCGGTCCGGTTTTTCACAACGTCAGCTTTGACCGCAGGATCGATGTCTTTGAAGTGCATGTAGCTGATGCGGTTGATGTGTTTTTTCATGAAGGCGACAGGATCGAAACCAGCATAAGAATGGTGGCCCGTGTCAAAGCAAATCTTAAGAATGCTTTCATCTACTTCGGCTAGAAGGCGTTCGAGTTCTGGTTCAAAGTCAATAAAGCCGCCAGCGTGTGCATGGATACCAACGGTGAGCCCGTATTCTTCGGTGCCCATTTTCGCGATGGCCGCTATCCGGTCGCGGAAGGCGGCCCATTCAGCGTCATCCATTTGTTCGGCTTCATCGGCCCGGCCAGCAGTCGGGGCGCGGCGCGGTGAGATACTGTCGATCAGAACCAGATGCTTTGCGCCATGTGCTTTCAACGCTTCGCAGGACCGCTTTGCCGCATCTAGGATCGTGTCCCACTTGTCGGCGTCGTGGAACGGCTGGAACACAACGCCGCCGATGATCGACAGATCACGTTCAGCGAGGGCTGGCGCGAGGACTGCCGGATCTTCAGGCATGTAGCCGATTGGGCCAAGTTCGATCCCTTTGTAACCAGCGCCTGCGCATTGGTCCAAAACCGACTGCCATGTCGGGTACGCCGGATCAGATGGAAATTCGATGCCCCAAGAACAGGGCGCGTTACCGATTCGTATGGTCATGGAAGTGCTTTCTTTAGAAATCATTGACGTTGAGCCATGTCTTTGCCTGCGATGAGGCATGCGACGCGGCTACGATTTGATTGACCTCCATCCCGTCACGGAATGTGGGCCAGATGTTTTGTCCGGTGTGGATTGCGGTCAGGAAATCCTTGGCTTCAATAATGATCTGGTCTTGGTAACCAGTTCCGTGACCCGGCCCGAGGCAGAAGGATTTGTAGTCGGGGTGCGCTGGACCTGTCAGTATTTTAGTGAACCCGCGCTGCGCATCGGGGCCTTCCATCTTGTAGAGATGAACCGCGTTCTGGTCTTCGCCATCGAAATAAATAGCACCTTTGGTGCCTGTGATTTCATATTTGTAACCCATTTTGCGACCTGTCGCCGTGCGGCTCGCAAAGATGCTGCCCAAGACGCCAGAGGCGAACCGGCACATGATTTGCGCCTGATCGTCATTGGTCACATCACCACCGGGACGTGTGTGAATGACAGTTTCAACTTCGGCGATCAGCTTTTCAATTGGCCCCATCAAACGCAACGCACAATTGATCGGATGCGGCGACAAATCACCCATGCAGCCGTTTGCGACACCGTGACTGCGCCACGTTGCTGGCTCTTGCGGATCGGCCATGAAGTCTTCGGTATGTTCTCCGCGAAAATTAGTGATTTCGCCGATTTCACCAGCATCCAGCAATTGCTTTACAAATTGGCTGGCGGGGGTGCGTATGTAGTTGAAACCGCTCATGCTTATCGCACCCGCAGCTTCGGCTGCGGCGACCATTGCGCGGCTATCCGCAACATCACGCCCGAGCGGTTTTTCGCAAAAAACGGGCTTGCCCAATGTGAATGCCAATTCGGCAATATCGCGGTGCGTATCTTGGGGTGAGGCGATGACAATTGCCTCTACCTTTTCGTCGGTGACTAGCGCCTTCCAGTCGGACGTAGCCCGTTGAAAACCATAAGCATTTCTGTACTTTTCCGCCGAGGCATCATTGGTTGCGCACACCATCTCAAGTCGCGGTCGCAATGCCGTGTCGAACAGCGCCCCCACAGCAGAATGCGCGACAGCATGCGCTTTGCCCATGTAGCCGCCGCCCACAATTCCAATTCCAATTTGTTTCATATTGCCTCCCTCTCAAAAACGGTTTGCAACCGGTTGCAAAATGAGTAACCTAAGAATCGAATTACCGTCAATGGGCGAAACGCATGACTATCGAAAACAAAACTGTGACACTCACCACGGCCCAAGCGATCATTCGCTGGCTGGCCGCGCAATACATCGAAATCGACGGGGTCGAGACCCGTGTATGTGGTGGAGGTTTTGGCATTTTCGGCCACGGCAACGTCACATGTTTGGGCGAGGCGCTGTATAATCACCGCGACGAACTGCCCGTGTATCGTGGGCAAAATGAACAGGGCATGGGCTTTGCTGCGGCGGCATATGCAAAGTATCATTTGCGGCGTCGGTTCATGTTTGCCTCGGCGTCTGCGGGACCAGGCACGGCGAATTTGCTGACCTCTGCGGCGCTGGCCCATGCGAACCGTTTGCCGATGTTGTTGTTGTGCGGCGATGCGTTTCTGACGCGTTTGCCCGATCCGGTTTTGCAGCAACTAGAGCATTTCGGAAACCCGACGTTGGGTGTGAATGATGCGTTCAAAGCTGTGTCGCGGTTCTGGGACCGAATCACGCATCCGGCACAGGTCATGAATTCACTGCCAGCCGCGTTGAACACGATGCTAGATCCGGCAGACTGCGGGCCCGCGTTTATTGGTTTGCCGCAGGATGTGCAGGGCTGGACCTATGACTATCCGGAAGCGTTTTTCGAAAAGCGCGTCCACCGCATTCGCCGCCAAGCCCCTGATATGGAGGAAGTTATCGACGCGGTTGCACTGCTGAAAACAGCCAAGCGCCCGATGATTATCGCCGGTGGTGGCGTGCAGTATTCCGGTGCGGTCGCTGAACTGACCGCCTTTGCGGATGCAACGGGAATTCCCGTGGTTGAGACGATTGCAGGTCGTGCGAATATGACAAACGACCATCCGCTGAACTGTGGTCCGATTGGGGTCACTGGATCGGATTCGGCAAATACCATCGCCGAAAAGGCTGATGTGATTTTGGCGGTCGGGACACGTTTGCAGGATTTCACGACAGGATCGTGGACCGCATTTGCGCATGACGCCAAGATTGTTGGCATTAACGTCGGCCGACATGATGCCGCGAAACATATGTCGCTGACCGTCGTCGGGGATGCTGCGATTTGTTTGGCGTCGATGGATACCGACTACAAAGCGCCCACAGACTGGACCGCCTTTGCGCAAGAAGAGCGGGCCAAGTGGGACGCCTATGTTGCCGAGAACTGCAAACCTGGCAATCGCCCGAATTCCTATGCCCAAGCGATTGGCGTTGTGAACGATCTGATGGACCCACGTGACCGCGTTGTTGCGGCGGCTGGCGGCTTGCCTGCCGAGGTGACAGCGAACTGGAAAACGCTGGATATCGGGACTGTCGACGTTGAATTCGGCTTTTCCTGCATGGGCTACGAGATCGCTGGCGGCTGGGGTGCGCGGATCGCGCAGGCCGAGAAAGAGCCGGATGCGGATACTGTGATCTTCACAGGTGACGGGTCGTATATGCTGATGAACTCGGACATCTATTCTGCGGTTCTGACAGGTAAAAAACTAATCATCTGCGTGCTGGATAACGGTGGCTTTGCGGTGATTAACAAACTGCAAAACAACACTGGCAACGAGAGCTTTAACAACCTGATCGCGGATACGCCGACTGCTGTGAACCAAGTGGGCGTGGACTTTGAGGCACATGCGCGCGCCATGGGTGCGAACGCGGAAACCGTGTCCAACCCTGCTGAATTGGGCGAAGCGTTCAAACGCGCAAAGGCCGCGACGAACACATCGGTGATCGTGATGAACGTCGATCCCTACGAGGGCTGGACGACCGAAGGTCACGCATGGTGGGAAGTCGGCACGCCGCACATCACCACGTCCGACAAGGTTCGCGAAAAGCATATCGAGCAAGAAGCCGATCGTCATAAACAGCGCAAAGGTCTCTGATATGGATGTGTTCGGCGGGATCAAAAAGAACAACTTTGTTGTGGTTGGGCGCGTGGGCTTGGACTTGTTTCCGACTGAGGTCGGCATCGGGATCGAAGAGGCCACCGCGTTCACCAAAGACATGGGCGGATCATCGGCGAATATCGCTGCCGGTATCGTGAAACTGGGCGGTCAGGCTGCGCTGGTCACGTCTGTGTCGGACGACGCGGTTGGCCGGACCTGCCGGACAATGTTGCGCGACACATACGGCGTTGATGATACCTATGTAACGACAGTGGGCGGCGAAGCACGCAATTCGCTAGCCTTGTACGAATCGCGCATCAAGGGGCACCAATCGGTGATCTATCGCAACGGGGCTGCCGACTTTGAAATGACCGATGCGGACGTGCAAGCGGTTGATTACACACGCTTTGGCGCGTTGGTCACGGCTGGCACAGTATTTGCGGCAGAACCATCACGCACCGCTGCATTCAAGGCGTTTCAACTGGCACACGAGGCCGGATTGCCGATCATCTTTGACGTGGATTACCGGCCCTACAGTTGGCCAAGCCCGCAAGTCGCGGCGGATGTTCTGTCGCGTGCAGGCGCTATGTCAGATGTGATCATCGGCAATGACGAAGAGTTCGGGTTCATGGCGGGCGGGATCGAAAAGGGTCTTGATAAGGCCCGCGATCTGGCCGCCTCAACCGCCACAATCGTCGTCTACAAAATGGGTGAACGTGGCGCTGTCACGATCACCAAAGACGGGGAATTGCGCACTGGCATCTACAACGTCACGGCGCTGAAACCGACGGGGGCTGGTGACAGTTTCATGGCGGGCATGCTGTCGTCCATCGCCGATGGCTACGATTTGGAAGACGCCGTTTTGCGCGGCTCTGCCTGTGCGGCCATCGTGGTCGGCAAACCAGGCTGTGCGCCCGCGATGCCCTACCCTGCTGAATTAACTGAATTTTTGAACACACATCCGGGGCCTTCATCCCCGAGAACCGAAGGATAACCCATGCATATCGCCCCGTTTGACAACCAGAACAAACCTATCGTCGACATTGACGATGCGACAGTGCCGCTGAACTATTTCAACATCGTAAAGTTGAAAAAAGGACAGGCGTTTGAATACATGGTGCCGGGCTATGAAACCTGCATCGTGCCTGCGACCGGCACGATTGACGTTGACGTCGAAGGCTTCAAATGCGCGGGCCTTGGGCTGCGTGTGGTCGATGTGTGGGACGGCGAACCCGAAGGTGTTTACGTGCCAACAGGTGCAAAAACCACGATGGTCTGCACCAGCGACGAGGCCGAAGTGTTCATCGCAGGTGCGCGTTACGACAAAGTGTTGGATGCGTTTGCAGTCCGCGCGGATGAGTTGGACAAAGTGCAATACGGCTCTGACGACACAAAAACCCATCGCAAAATCAAACACATCCTTGGCACAAAATATCACGACAAAGTGGGCCGCCTTTTGGTGTCCGAATTGTTCACAGTTGGGCAAGGCGGCTGGTCAGGTTTTCCATCACACAAGCACGACACGGACCGTCTGCCGATTGAAACGCGCCACGACGAGACCTACAATTTCCGCTTCAAACCGAACCACGGCTCTGGCGTGCAAATGCTACAACGCGAAGACGGCAAGTCAGGCGAAGCGTATCATATCGTAGATGGATCAACGATCTGTCTCGATTCTGGCTACCACCCCTGCGCGGTTCTGCCCGGCTACGAGATGTATTACTTCACGATCCTTGGCGGCCTGTCGCAGCGCAGCCTCGTGCAGTTCTTCCAACCGACACATGCGTATCAAGTCGAAACCATTCCCGGCATCAAAGATATGATCGCAAAGTTCAAATAGGCCACGCCGTTCCGGCTTCTTTGGCTCTCTTAAATCCCCGCCGGAGGCATCGAATTTTCGCGAAAATTCGTACGATTTTTCTAGAAAAATCGGTGCCACCGCACATGTTTCGCATAAGGATCAACTATGCCTCTCGTCACCTTAAAAGACGTACTGCAACCCGCCCTCAAAAAAGGCTACGCGGTTGGCGGACTTGTCACCCTAGGTTGGGAAGATATGCGTGCCTATGTCGCTGCCGCAGAAACCCTTGGCTGTCCGCTGATCCTACAAGCGGGTCCTGGGTGCCGCGAACACACACCGCTGCCGATTTTGGGCAAGATGTTCCGTCATTTGGCTGAGGCTGCGTCGGTCCCCGTCGTCGCCCATCTGGATCATGGTTACACCTATGACGATTGCTCAGAAGCGTTGGATAGCGGTTTCACCTCGTTGATGTATGACGGGTCGCGCAAGCCATTACGGGACAATATTGCCGAGACCAAGATGATCGCCGATATGGCCCATGCTGCGGGAATTTCTTGCGAGGGCGAGATTGGTTTTGTTGGTTACGACAATGGCGAGGCGTCGGCTGGCACTGACCCGCAAGAGGCCGCGATTTTTGCTGGTGAAACTGGCGTTGATGCGATGGCTGTGTCTGTTGGCAACGTGCATTTGCAGCAGGATAAATCCGGCGGGCTTGATCTGGAACGGATCAAAGCGATTGAGGCTGTGACCACAGTTCCGCTGGTTATTCACGGTGGATCGGGCGTTCCTGTTGAGCAGCGCACGCTGCTCGCCACCACGTCAAACGTGTGCAAATTTAACATCGGAACCGAATTACGCATGGCCTTCGGTGCTGCGTTGCGCAATGCTGTAAACGCCGATCCTGACAGGTTCGACCGTAATACGATCCTTAAAGAAACCCATGACCCCGTACAGGCCGCAGCCGAAACCGTTTTACGCGCCTTTGCTGCCCCTCAATTGAAAGGCTAATGCTATGATCCGAATTGCACTTCTTGGCGCTGGCCGTATTGGTCAGGTTCATGCCCGCACCATTCGCGGAATGGACAATGCGACTGTGACCGCCGTGTCCGATTTCTTTCCTGAAACGGCTGAAAAGCTGGCAAAGACGCTGGGCGCAGAGGTCCGTGATAACGACACGATTATGGCGTCCGATGACGTCGATGCGGTTGTTGTCGGCACGCCCACCGATACCCATTTTGACCTGATTATGGCCGCTGCCAAGGCTGGCAAAGCGATCTTTTGCGAAAAGCCCGTGGATATGTCCGCTGACCGTATTCGCGAATTGATCGCCGTTGTCGAAAAGGCTGGCGTGCCGTTTATGACTGCGTTTAACCGCCGCTTTGATCCGAGCTTTGCCAATGTGCAGTCACGCATCAGTGCTGGCGAAGTTGGCGATGTCGAGATGGTGACGATCCTGTCCCGCGACCCTACCCCGCCGCCGCTGTCTTATGTGAAATCGTCGGGCGGCATCTTTCGCGACATGATGATTCACGATCTGGATATGGCGCGGTTCTTGCTGGGTGAAGACCCGATTGAAGTCGTCGCTTATGGCTCTGCGTTGGTTGATCCTGCGATTGGCGACGCGGGTGATGTGGATACTGCCGGTGTGATGTTGAAAACGGCATCGGGCAAAATTTGCCAGATCAGCAACTCGCGCCGCGCGACATATGGCTACGATCAACGGATCGAAGTGCATGGCGCAAAAGGAATGCTGCGGGCGGAAAATCATCTGGAAAACACCGTCGAGGTCGCAACTGAAGCGGGCTATCGCCGCGCGCCGACGCTGAATTTCTTTCTTGAGAGATACGAGAGCGCGTATCGTCGCGAGATGGAGCATTTCGTTGCTTGCCTGAACGACGGCACGGCGGTTACTCCGACGATCCATGACGGATTAAAGGCGCAGATGCTCGCGGATGCGGCTACAGTGAGCTGTCAAACGGGCAAACCTGTCGCGGTATAAGGTGATTTGAGGGGTCGCGGTTACGATTCCTCAAATTCGTCTAAAATCGAACACATTCACCGCGTGTTATCTGTCCAAAGATTTCACAAACAAAGGGCGCGTCCCGTTTGACGTGTTGACCGGTGTATTATGTCCGCGATGCCACAACCGATTGATAATTACAGCAACGACAAGCCTGATGATCCGGGCTTGCCGGATGGTGTGTCCCTGCTGAATGGTGAGTTCGAGATCACGGGGCGCATCAGTCACGGCGGTTTTGGTATTACCTATCTCGCCAAGGACGTTGGCCTGAACCGCACCGTGGTGATCAAAGAATGCTTCCCCGAAGCGTTTTGCAATCGACGTAGCAACAGTAGCGTCATGGTCCGATCGTCCAGCCACGAGGATCAGTATCGGTCAATTGTGGAAATGTTCATGCGCGAGGCGCGTAGCATTGCCAAAATGCGGCACCCTAATATCGTCGCTGTTCACCGTGTTTTTGAGGACAATCACACCGCTTACATGGCGCTGGACCTGATCGAGGGTGACGATCTGAAAGAGATCATCGACGACGAAGATCGCAACCTGACGCCGACCCAGATCAAGGACATTTTGTTCAAGATTTTGGACGCGATCGAGTTGGTTCACGCCCATGATTTGCTGCACCGTGATATTTCGCCGGATAATATCTTGTTGGATAAATGGGGCAATCCGGTCCTGATCGACTTTGGTGCTGCACGCGAAGAGGCCAGCAAAAAGACCCGCACGGTGTCTACTGTGATGATCGTCAAAGACGGGTATTCGCCGCAGGAATTCTACTTTGCAGGCGGCAACCAGAACGCCAGCAGTGACCTTTATGCGTTGGCTGCGACGTTCTACCACCTGATTTCCGGTCAGGCCCCGACAAACAGCCAGACACGTGTGTCTGAAATTGCGATGGGCAATGCTGATCCGTGTATGCCGCTGTCGGGGTCGTTCCCTGATTATGACGACACGTTTCTTGCCGCTATCGACAAAGCAATGCGCGTCGCCCCGAAAGATCGAATCCAATCTGCACGTGCGTGGATCGAGATGATCGACCCGCATAATACGCATGTCGAAGATTACGAACGCCCTGTGGTGAACGAAAGCCTAGGGATGACGTTAACCAGTCTTGTTGCCCAGACGAACAACGATTTGCTGACGATTCCGCCCACGGCATTGAAGAAAACGCCGTTGGAGATGCTGCAAGAAAACACCGCAGTTGATGTGGCCGACTGGATCAAGGAATTCAACGAAGAGACCAAAAATAGCGGTGGTGACCGCCCGATCGAGCTGGATGATGCACCGAAATTCAGCGGTCGATTTGGTCGTCAAAAGACGATCCCGCCGATGTCCGCGATTCCGCGCGATCCTGACTTTGACATGGACGAGCCGGAAAAAGTTGCAAAGCGGTTTAACTTTAAACTCGTTGGCGCGGTTCTGGGTCTGCTTGGTGGTTGTTACCTCGCGTTGAGCAATCCACAGATGGTTCTAGGGCTGATGGGGCTTTAGGCCGATCTAAACTGGCATCGCCGTGGTGTTGCGCACGGTCCGCAATGCAAACGACGACTGCATTTGCGCGACGCCCGGAAGGGTCGCGAGATAGCGGCGGTGAATGCGGGCGAAATCTTCGGTGTCGCCCGCCACGACTTTGAGCAGATAATCCGCCGTGCCCGCCATCAGGTGACATTCCAGCACGTCCGGGATCAGCGCGATTGCTTTTTCGAACGCATCCAGCACCTCGTCTGCCTGCCCTGATAGCGTGATTTCCACAAAAACTGTCGTGGGCCGTCCGACCTTGCGCGAATCCAAAAGGGCGACGTAGTCTCGGATAAACCCGTCTTTTTCCAAGCGTTGCACACGCCTATGACACGCCGAGGCGGACAGGTTTACCATTTCTGAGAGTTCGGCGTTGGACATGCGACCGGTCTTTTGAAGCACTTCGAGGATTCGTCGATCGATCTGGTCAATATCCACTGGGCGCACGATCCTTCGTTAAAACATGGTAAACACGCGCATTTTTACGGGTGATCACGCTAACAAGCAATGATTTTACAGCAGCAATTGCGCGAAATCAGGCAGACTATCAGACTATAGAGAAGGAGAATCACTATGCACATCGGTTGCCCTAAAGAGATTAAGCCTCAGGAATTTCGCGTCGGTTTGACGCCGAACGCCGCCCATGAAGCGGTTGTTCACGGCCACACGGTCACTGTCGAAGAAGGGGCCGGCATTGGCGCGGGCTTTACTGACGCTGATTATACCGACGCTGGTGCGCAGATTGCGGGCACGGCTGCAGAGGTGTTCGCGGCTGCCGACATGATCGTGAAGGTGAAAGAACCGCAACCTGTCGAACGCAAAATGCTGCGCGAAGGGCAAATTCTGTTCACCTACCTTCACCTTGCCCCTGACCCCGAGCAGACCAAAGACCTGATCGCGTCCGGTGCGACCTGCATCGCGTATGAGACTGTCACCGATGATCGCGGCGGTTTGCCATTGCTGGCCCCGATGTCCGAGGTCGCAGGTCGTCTGGCCCCGCAAGTTGGCGCGTGGACTTTGCAAAAAGCGAACGGCGGACGCGGTGTGCTGATGGGTGGCGTGCCCGGTGTTGGCCCTGCCCGTGTTGTGGTGATTGGCGGCGGTGTTGTTGGCACGCAAGCGGCCAAGATCGCCGCAGGTATGGGTGCGGATGTGACGGTGCTGGACCGTTCGTTGGCGCGGCTCAGCTATCTGGACGATGTGTTTGGTCCGACATTCAAGACGTCATACGCGAGTGCAGGCAACCTGATTGATCTGGTCCGCGAGGCTGACATGGTGATCGGTGCTGTGCTGGTGCCGGGTGCGGCAGCCCCCAAGCTGATTTCACGGGTGCAACTGTCCGAGATGAAGCAGGGTGCTGTGCTTGTGGATGTGGCGATTGATCAGGGCGGGTGTTTCGAGACGTCAAAGGCCACGACCCACCAAGATCCGATCTACGAGGTCGATGGGATCATGCATTATTGCGTTGCAAACATGCCGGGTGCTGTGGCGCGCACGTCGACCATCGCGCTAGGGAACGCGACAATGCCGTTTATGTTGGCGCTGGCCGATAAGGGGTGGCGTCAGGCCTGTGAAGACGATCCGCATCTGCTGAACGGGTTGAATGTTCACGCGGGCAAGCTGACCTACTTTGCTGTGGGCAAGGCGCTGGGCATCGACGTTTTGTCGCCGCAGCTAGCCCTCAAAGCTTAAACGCAAAAGGCCCGCAACATATGTGCGGGCCTTATCGTATCGCGGTAAAGCGACGCTTATTTCTTCAGCTGAACCAAGATTTCGGCAAGCAGTTCTTCTTGTGTTGGGCCAGCAGGTGCTGCTGGAGCCTCAACAGGCGCTGGGCCCTTTGCTTTGTTCACGGCTTTCACAAGCATGAACACGACGAACGCGATAATCAGGAAGTTGATGATTGCCATGATAAAGCGACCGTATGCGAACACCGCGCTGCCAGCTTCATCGGCTGCTGCGATTGTTGTGTAATCACCACCGCCCAAGTTCACGAACATGTTCGAGAAATCAACGCCGCCAGTGAACAGGCTGATGATTGGATTGATCAGGTCGCCCACAAGCGATGTGACAATCGCCGTAAATGCTGCACCGATGATGATACCAACAGCCATGTCCATGACATTGCCTTTGGCGATAAAATCTTTGAATTCGTTGATCATTGTAGTCCCCACATTTGAATCACAAGCGCGGCTGATCTAATGTCAATTGCGCGCTTGCGCACACCTGTAGAGTAAAAACACAATAACGCTATGGGTTTTATTCAGGGGTGTTCCCCCTAAATGTAACAGATAGCGCAAATAAATAAGGACTTGTGTGATGGCAGACCTCTCTGATTTTCCGATTACGACCCGATGGACCCCGACCGACCCGAACGTGATCCAGCTGTTTTCGTTCCCGACGCCCAACGGTGTTAAGATTTCCATCGCACTAGAGGAAATGGGTCTGCGCTACGAGCCGCACTTGGTCACGCTTTCGGATACAGATGTCAGAAGTCCCGAGTTTTTGTCACTGAACCCGAACAACAAAATCCCTGCGATTATTGATCCCAATGGTCCAAACGGCCCGATTGGATTGTGGGAAAGCGGTGCGATTCTGCTGTATCTGGGCGAAAAATCCGGCAAGTTCATTGGATCGAATGCCGCCGATAAGGCCGAGATTACCAAATGGCTGATGTTCCAGATGGGTGGACTTGGGCCGATGTTTGGTCAAATGGGTTTTTATTATAAATTCGCTGGCAAAGATATCGAAGACCCGCGGCCCCGTAACAAGTACCGTGATGAATCCAAACGCCTACTAGCGGTGCTGGATGGTGCGTTAGAGGGCAAAGACTGGATCGCGGGCGATTATTCCATCGCGGATATGGCGATTGCACCTTGGCTGAATGCCTTGAGTTACTACGGCACACGGGACGCCGTTGAATTTGAAAAACTCAAAAACGTCCCGGTCTATTTGGACCGTTTCCTTGCGCGTCCAGCAGTTACACGCGGACTTAACATCCCGCCGCGCCCTGCTGCTTAGGACGGTAGTTTGCCAGAGGCGACATATTCCAGGATTTGAACAACCTGCTGCGGCGTTTCCACGACGGCAAGCGCCGCAGCATCAACTTCTTTCAACGCATGCTGGTGATCTGCGCCGTGCATCACGATCAGCGATTTACCAAGCGCTGCAGCCATGCCTGCATCAAACGCCGCGTTCCACTGCTTGTATACCTCGCCAAAGCGGACAACAACGATGTCAGCGTTTTCAATGCCATGGCGGGTGCGGATCGCGTTCAGCTTAGAGCCTTTGTGATCGTGCCAAAACTTATTAGGCTCCGCGCCCATGATCGCCACACCACAATCATCGGATGCCGCGTGATCCGTTACAGGCGCCTCAAAGGTCATATCCAACGACCCAGCACCTGCGATAATTTCATCGCGCCAATCCGTATGAATTTCGCCTGACAAATAGACCTTCATCGCAACATTCCTTGTTTCTTTGACTCTCTCTAAATCCCCGCCGGAGGCATCGATTTTTCTAGAAAAATCGTTAACCGCGCAAGGTTCCGCCCGTGGCTTTGGTTACTTTTTCCACGATCTTCGCGGCGACCGCTTCGATCTCTTTGTCTTTCAGGGTGGCCTCGACGGGTTGCAAACGCACCGTCACAGCAAGCGATTTTTTGCCCTCGCCCAGCGAACCACCGATGAATTCGTCAAAGACGCGCACGTCGGTGATCAACGCTTTGTCAGCACCTGCGGCTGCGTTTACCAAGGTTAACGCTTCGACTTCTGCATCGACGACGAAAGCAAAGTCGCGCTCTACCGCTTGCAAATCTGTCGACTTCAGCGCGGGGCGTGTCGCTGATTTTTTCTTCGGCACTGGCACGTCTTCTGGATAGATCACAAAGCCGACTGCCGGACCTTTGACGTTCATCTCGCGCAGGATTTTCGGGTGGATTTCACCAAACACTCCCAGAACCTTTTTCGGCCCAAGGCAAATCCGACCGTGACGCCCCGGATGCCACCAGCCTTCGCCGCCACGCAAGATTTGCACTTTGGCGGGCGCACCAATCGCGGACAGCACCGCTTCGGCGTCGGCTTTGGCGTCATAGACATCAACCTCACGGGATTCGCCCAACACGTCTTTTGGTCCGGTCCGCCCGATCAGGATGCCCGCAACCTGCAAGTGCTGTTCGCCCGGCTCGCCGCCTTGGAAGGCATGTCCGATCTCGAACAATGCCATGTCCGCGAAACCGCGTGCTTGGTTGCGTGCTGCTGCCCGTAACAGACCCGGCAAAAGACCGGGGCGCATGTGGGACATATCGCTGGAGATCGGGTTTTCGAGCATGGTCGCGTCGTCACCGCCGCCGAACAAGCTGGCCGCTTGTTTGTCGATGAACGCGTAGCTGATGCATTCGTTATATCCCAATGCCGCCGCTGTGCGCCGTGCTGCGGAAGATCGCATTTGCATCGGTGTCAGCACAGGTTTCGGCACGCCTGCGATACGCGGCAATGGTTTGCCTTGCAGTTTGGTCAGGGAGGCGATCCGTGCGACCTCTTCGACCAGATCGGCTTCGCCTTGCACGTCGGGACGCCATGACGGCACATGCGCCATGTCGCCTTCGAGGCGGAAACCGAGGGCGGTCAAGGTCTGGCGCTGTGTGCTTTCGGGGATGTCCATGCCGACGAGCGAGATCACCCGTTTCGCGTCCAGTTTATAGGCCCGCGACACGTCTGGGACTGCGCCCGCAACGATCATTTGCGAGGCTTCGCCGCCAGCGTTATCGACGATCATGCGCACAGCATGCTCTAGCCCTTCGGGTGTGAAGGACGGGTCGATGCCGCGCTCGAAGCGGTAGCGCGCGTCGGAATTAATCTTGAGCGCACGGCCCGCGTAGGCGATTTGCACCGGATCCCAATAGGCGGATTCGACGATCACATTGGTCGTCTCGGCCGTGCAGCCTGTGTCGAGACCGCCCATAATGCCAGCGATGCTTTGCACGCCGTTATCGTCGGAAATAACCATCTGGCCCGCTTGCAGCGTGTATTCTTTGTCATCCAGTGCTGTCAGCGTTTCACCGCCAGCCGCACGATGGACCTTCAAATTTCCGGCCACTTTATCCGCGTCAAAGACGTGCAAGGGGCGGTTCAGATCGTGGGTGAAAAAGTTCGTCACATCGACAAGGAAGGAAATCGGACGCAAGCCAATCGCCCGCAGCAGGTCTTGCAACCATGCTGGCGACGGGCCGTTTTTCACGCCTTTGATCAGGCGGCCTGTGAACACAGGACAGCCGTCGCGCGTGTCGTCGTCGATGGAAATGGACAGGTCAGTGTCAAACGCGGCAGGGATGACTTCAACCTCGCGCGGTTTCATTTTGCCCAAGCCACGCGCCGCCAAATCACGCGCGATGCCACGCACGCCTAGCGCGTCCGGGCGGTTAGGCGTGATCGCGATTTCGATCACTGGGTCAACTTTGGACGGGTCATGCGCAGCCAACCAATCGGTGTAGGTCTGGCCCACGTCGCCCGATGGCAGTTCGATGATGCCGTCGTGCTCTTCGGACAGTTCCATCTCTTTTTCGGAACACATCATGCCGAAGCTTTCAACGCCCCGAATTTTGCCAACGCCGATGGTGATATCAAGACCCGGCACATAGGTGCCTGGCGATGCGATGACGACGGTGATGCCTTCACGTGCGTTGGGTGCGCCGCAGATGATTTGCGTTGGCCCGTTCTTGGTGGCTACCTGACAGATTTTCAGCTTGTCCGCATCGGGATGTTTTTCCGCGCTTTCGACGTAGCCGATTGTGAAGGCTGACAGCTTTTCGATGGGGTTTTCGATGCCTTCGACCTCTAGGCCGAGGTCGGTCAACGCCTCTGCGATGTCCGCTACAGAAGCGTCAGTGTCGAGGTGTGATTTCAGCCATGAGAGCGTGAATTTCATAAGGGTCGTCCGTGCATCAGGTGTGTTGCATTTGTCCTAACCCAAAGCCGCGCGAGGGGGAAGTGCGGGAGCCTGCGGCGCGAGTTGTTTTGGGCGAAATGAAGGGGGGCTACAGCGCCCGACCATCGAGGTCTTCGACGAGTTCGAATTCCTCGAAAATCAAAAGCATTTCGGGGTCGTAGCCGCCGTTGCGTTTGAAGAATGCTTTGTGGTCTTTGCGCCAGCCGACGAGGGCGTCGTTTTCGCCTTCTTTCAGGGCGAGTTCTTCTGGGACGTCGCAGAACCGGATTTCGTGGACGGCTGTGGTGCGGATCACGAGGGCGGGTGTGCCGTCCCAGTTGGCCGCGATGTCGCAGCGTCCGACGACAGGCATGGCCTCTGGTTCGTCAGCAAAGTCACTGGCCGCGCCACAGGTCGCGGTTTTACGGCCCTTGCGGACAAGCTGGATCAGGCGTTCGCACATTTCAGCGGAGTCGCCGAATTGGAAGGTGCCAGCGCCGGGGTATGTGTTTTGGAGTTCTTCGGTTTCAGCCATTAGGGACGTCCTTTGGATGCGAGACAGGAGGGCCGCGCACGGACCTCGGGGAGGTTATCGGAAGCGCGATTTTCTTGATAATATATTGAACGGGTGCAATTGGCGAGGCGTTGCGTAAAGCGCCCCCCATGGGGGAGGTCCGGGCGCTGCCCGGCGGGAGATCAGATTGTCTTTATAGACTCTAAAACGTCCAATTCCCGCATTTCGATTTCAAATAGTTTTCTTTGTTGTTTTTTAATGTAGGCCCAACGCGCAGCAGCTACGATCAGAACAACAATACCGGCGCTGTTACCAACGTGCGAATCGGGAAAGAACATCAACAAAAGTATGGGGATCAAAGCAAATCCACCGGCTTTCATTCCCTCTTCTTCAGCGGAAACATTTTCGAACTTAGCTAAATCAGGTCGAAGCTCCTTGGCCCTGATCTTTGCCAATTTCATATTATTTGCAGTTACTTTGAAGTCACTCACCTACTCAAACCACCATCCAATGTTGGTACGTCAAGCGATCTAAATCCGTAGTGCCGCAGCCAACGCAGGTCGCTGTCAAAGAACGCGCGCAGGTCGGGGATGCCGTATTTGAGCATGGCGATGCGGTCGATGCCGACGCCGAAGGCGAAGCCTTGGTAGACGGATGGATCGACGCCTGCTGCTGTCAGCACTTTGGGGTGCACCATGCCTGAGCCGAGAATTTCGAGCCAGTCGTCGCCTTCACCGACTTTCAGCGTGCCGCCTTCCCATGAACAGCGGATGTCGACCTCGGCTGAGGGTTCCGTGAACGGGAAGTGGCTGGCGCGGAAACGGAGTTCGACGTCGTCAACTTCAAAGAACGCCTTAACGAATTCTTCAAGAACCCACTTTAGGTTCGCCATTGAAATGTCTTTGTCGATGGCGAGGCCTTCGACTTGGTTAAACATAGGCGTGTGCGTTTGGTCGTAGTCGGCGCGGTAGACGCGGCCCGGACAGATGATGCGGATCGGTGCGCCGTTTGCTTCGAGGGACCGGATTTGCACGGGCGATGTGTGTGTGCGCAGAACGTGCGGCGGGCGGTTGTCGCCTTCGGCGCGGTGCGTGTAGAACGTGTCCATCTCGGCCCGTGCAGGATGGTGGCCGGGGATGTTCAGCGCGTCAAAGTTGTACCAGTCGGATTCGATCTGGGGGCCTTCAGCGACGGCAAAGCCCATGTCAGCGAAAATTGCGGTAACTTCGTCGGTGACTTGGGAAATCGGGTGGATCGTGCCAGCCGGACGATTGCGCGAGGGCAGCGTCACGTCGAGCCATTCGGACCGCAGGCGTTCATCGAGCGCTGCATCTTGCAGGCCGGATTTTTTCGCGACCAAGGCGCTGTTGATCTCGTCTTTCAGCGCATTCAACGCAGGGCCCGCTGTTTTGCGTTCCTCTGGCGTCATTTTGCCCAGTTCGCGCATCTGCAAAGAAATCTCGCCCTTTTTGCCAAGCGCCTGCACGCGCAGGTCTTCGAGAGAGTTTTCGTCGCCAGCATCGGCAATCAGGGTCAGGTATTTGGATTTGAGATCGTCCATGGCGCGCCTCTTGAATGGGTTGATGCGGTGTTAGTGAATGGGGGGCGCGGTTGCAAGCATTGGTCTGGCAGGGTCGCGGGTCCGCATAGCGCTGTTACGAACGCAAAAGGGCCGCCCCAATGGACGGCCCTTTCGTATTCTAAACGACGAGAGGCTTAAGCAGCCAATGCGTCTTTTGCTTTGCCGACGATTGTCGCAAATGCATCTGGTTCGTTGACTGCCAAGTCAGCCAGAACCTTGCGGTCGACTTCGATGCCAGCCAGAACGAGGCCATTGATGAACTTGGAATAGTTCAGTGTTTCGTCGATTGACCGTACACCAGCGTTGATCCGTTGGATCCACAACGCGCGGAAATTCCGCTTGCGGTTGTGCCGGTCGCGAGTAGCGTACTGGTTTGCTTTTTCGACGGCCTGTTTCGCGACTTTGAAAGTCTTGGAACGACGGTCATAATAACCTTTGGCAGCGTCGAGAACTTTTTTGTGACGACGATGTGTGACTGTACCACCTTTAACGCGCATATCTCAATTCCCTCTAAATTAACGTGCGTAAGGCATCATTGATTTAACGATACCTTCATCAGCTTTGCTCAATGTGGTTGTGCCACGAGCGTTACGAAGGAACTTGTTTGAGCGTTTGATCATGCCGTGTTGCTTGCCCGCTTGGGCTGCTACGACACGGCCAGATGCCGTCGTCTTGAACCGCTTTTTGCAGCTCGATTTTGTCTTCATCTTAGGCATTTCCGTCTCCTCTTGAGTTCGGTGAACGCACGACTCGGCATGCCAGATAGGCCGGTCGCACGGGTGGAAGCGCTTCATTAGGTCTGGGAGGCGCGAAAAGCAAGCGTTAAGTGGGCAAAACCGACCCGCGCTTGCGATTTAGTTGATGATCTTGCCGACCACACTGACGAAGACGTCCGGCAAAGTTTCAAAATTATACGCACCGGGCTTTGTGTTGACCGCGTATCCGATCATCAAAGCACCGATCAGGACCACAATCGCCGACACGCGCGGTGATCTACTGTCCGAAAAGGCGGACACAATCGCAGGAATGGACAGCACGGTGATCACAACGCCCACCACAAATATAACGTCTGAATCCATGCCTTTACCCCTGCGATTGTACGCTTAGGGCAGCTTAATCCGCATCAGATGCGAAAATCAACTTTTCTGAACAAGGTGCAACCCGCAGGATGTTCGTGGTGCCAGGTGTGTTGAACGGCACACCCGCAGTCACGACGACCATATCGCTCTCGTCGGCCAGATCTTCGGATTTGGCAGCACGCACAGCGGCGATCACGGCTTCTTTAAACCGCGTCACATTGCCTGTGACCACGCAGTTGGTGCCCCATGTCAGGCAAAGGCGGCGCGCGATTTCAATGGCGCTGGTCATCGCAACGATCGGCACGCGCGGACGTTCGCGGGCAACCAGAGCAGCAGTTGTGCCGGATTGCGTGAAGCAGCAGATCGCTTTGACGTCCGTTGTTTCCGCGATTTCACGGGCAGCGGACACGATACCGTCGGCGACTGTTTTGCCGCTGGTTCTGCGTGTTGCCTCGATAACGTCAGTGTAGGCTGGGTCTGCTTCGACTTCGGCTGCGACATTGCTCATCGTGGTGACGGCCTCAACGGGGTAAGACCCTGCTGCGGATTCAGCGGACAACATGATCGCATCGGTGCCTTCGTAGATCGCAGTTGCGACATCGGACACTTCGGCACGTGTTGGCATTGGCGAATCGATCATTGATTCGAGCATCTGTGTCGCCACGATGACCGGTTTCGCCGCTGCACGGCATTCACGGATCAAGCGTTTCTGGATTGGCGGTACGTTTTGCACAGGCAGCTCGACACCCAAATCGCCACGCGCAACCATGATACCGTCGGAGACCGCGAGGATCTCGTCAAAGGCTTTGACCGCGTTTGGTTTCTCGATTTTGGACAGGATCGCAGCGCGACCATTGCACAGTTTACGCGCCTCTTCGACGTCAGCAGCACGTTGCACGAATGACAGCGCCAACCAGTCCACACCCAGTTCGCAAACGAATTCGAGGTCTTTCAAATCTTTCGGTGACAAGGCCGCCAAAGGCAGCGTCACATCAGGCACGTTCACGCCTTTGCGGTTGGAAATCACGCCACCGACGATGACTTCGCAATTGGCAAATTTCGCACCGCAGTCTTTGACCCGAAGCTTGATTTTACCATCGTTTACAAGCAGATGCGCACCTGGCTCAAGCGCGTCGAAAATCTCGGTGTGCGGCAGTTGAACGCGGTTCACGTCGCCCGGCTCGTCACTGAGGTCGAGACGGAAATCAGCGCCCGGAATAAGGTCAACGCCTTCGTCATTCGCGAAAACACCAACCCGCAGTTTCGGTCCCTGAAGGTCGGCAAGAATGCCAATCGGGCTATTCAGGTCTTTTTCGACCTGACGGATGATCTCGTGGCGGACTTTGATTTCAGCGTGATCGCCATGAGACATGTTCAGGCGGAACACATCAGCGCCCGCTTCGACAAGCTTGCGGATCATCGCGTAGTCATTGGACGCTGGCCCCAAAGTAGCTACGATTTTGACATTACGGTGACGTCTCATACAGGTGATCCTTATGCTTCAACTATGCTGGCGTTAGCGTTAACACCGGTTGCATCCCTTATTACGCAAAACCCCCGACGTCACAACTGTACTGCATCGCAATTTGATGAAACCTGTATGACTGTTATCGGCCCATCACACTGGTCAATCGGCCGTGATCGGGCTGGTCTACCCTTGTAGGTGCCGGAAATTACACCAATATTGAGCAAAATCAGCCTTTGGAAGGGATCACCATGGACGACCAAACCCGTATCGAAATCGAAGCCGCAGCATTTCGCCGTCTGCAACAGCATCTGCTGACAGACCGCCCCGATGCCCAAAACATCGACATGATGAACCTTGCGGGATTCTGTCGCAACTGCCTGAGTCGCTGGTATCAAGAGGCAGCAAACGAGCGCGGCATCGAGATGGACAAAGAGGCAGGCCGCGAGGCGTTTTACGGGATGCCCTTCGCCGAGTGGCGTGAAAAACACCAGACCGAGGCGACAGACGCCGCCAAGGCTGCATTTTCAGAGAGCCACCCGACGACGTAATCGGAGCTAGATCGCGACTTTACGGCTTTCATCGAGGTAAATTTCACGCAAGCGCGGGGCGATTGAACCGGGCTTGCCGTCACCGATCTGCTTATCGTCGATTTCAACCACAGGCATCACGAAGGTCGACGCAGACGTGATAAACGCCTCGTCCGCCTCTTGGGCTTCCGCGATGGTAAAGCTGCGCTCTTCGACCGTCATCTGTGCCTCACGGGCGAACCGCAGCACAGCAGCGCGGGTGATCCCGTGCAAGATTTCATTGCCGAGGTGACGTGTGATGATCGTGTTGCCTTTGACGATATAGGCGTTGTTGGATGATCCTTCGGTCACCATACCGTCCTCAACCATCCACGCATCGTCTTTGCCAGCTGCTTTCGCGGCCATCTTTGCCATCGACGGGTAAAGCAGTTGCACGGTCTTGATGTCGCGGCGCGCCCAGCGCTGGTCTTCGATAGAGATAACCTTGATGCCGACCTTAGCAGCCGGGCTATCAGCCAGACCTGGCTTGTTCTGTGTGAACAGCACGACAGTCGGCTTGGTGGTCTCTGGATCAGGGTAAACAAAGTCGCGGTCATCTGGTGCGCCGCGTGTGATTTGCAGGTAGATCATGCCGTCGGTGATGTCGTTGCGTGTCACCAACTCGCGGTGAATGTCCAGCAGATCGTCAAAGGCTGCGGGTTTTTGAATGTCCAATTCGCCCAATGACCGCTCGAGCCGTTTCGCATGGCCTGCAAAATCGATCAGCTTACCGCCCAGAACCGACGTGACCTCGTAAACACCGTCCGCCATCAGGAAACCACGGTCGAAAATCGACACCTGCGCTTCGTTTTCAGGTACATATTCGCCGTTCAAATATACTGTGCGCATCGGTGTTATCCCCATAAGGCCGCCGCAGGTGCATGGACCCCGGCATCATCAAATTTCAAAGGTTCATCACGGTCTTCGGCCAACAAGAGCGGGCCGTCAAGATCGGTAAACGCAACGCCTTGCGCCAAAAGCACTGCAGGGGCCATGGCAAGCGACGATCCGACCATGCAGCCGACCATAACGTCGTAGCCTTGGGCGATAGCGTCTTCCTTGAGTGCAAGCGCCTCGGTCAGCCCGCCGGTTTTATCCAACTTGATATTCACCATGTCGTATTTGCCCTTCAGCTTGGGCAACGACGTGCGATCATGGCATGCCTCATCCGCACAGACAGGCAGTGGGCGTGCGATTTCCGCAAGCATATCATCATCGCCCGCAGGCAACGGCTGCTCGACCATCTGCACGCCAAGACGCAACAAGTGCGGGGCAAGATCGGCGTAAACCTCTGCGGTCCAACCTTCATTCGCATCGACAATGATCCGCGAGGCAGGCGCACCACGGCGCACGGCCTCAAGCCGCGCCATATCATCCGGCGTGCCCAGCTTGATCTTTAACAATGGTCGGTGAGCATTCTGTGCGGCCTGCACCTGCATCTTTTCGGGCGTATCCAGCGACAACGTATAAGCGGTGATCTCAGGACGCGGTGCGGCGACGCCCAACAAATCCCAAATGCGCTTGCCAGACTGCTTAGCCGCCAAATCCCACATCGCACAATCCACAGCATTCCGCGCAGCACCAGCAGGCAACAGGTCCTGCAAGGCGTCCCGCGTCAGATCGCGCGGCAGCCCCATAATCTCGGCCGTCACACTATCCAGACTTTCGACATACCGCGCATAAGGGACACATTCCCCAACGCCAACATGACCACCATCCGCGACCCGCACGGTCAAAACTTCGGCTTGCGTTCGTGATCCACGGCTGATGGTAAACACCTGCGCCAGTTGAAACACATCTCTCGTGACTTGAATATCCATAACGCCCTGCTTCTTTGGCTTTCTCTATATCCCGGGGGATTGGGGGCTGGCCCCCAAACGAATTTTCTAGAAAATTCGCCCCCCCTTCGCAGAGGTTTAGATCGCTTCGAGAGCATCCACCAGCTTTTCGGCACCAAACCGGAACGGATCAGTTGCTGGCAGACCCATGCGTGTCTCAATATCCGCAAGGCACGCTTTGGCATCTTCTTCGTTCAGTTTTTGCGTATTCACAGACACACCAACGATCTGGCAATCCGGGTTGGCTATCCGTGCGATCGGCAGTACCATGTCGCGCAACGCTTCGAGTGTTGGCAGCTGATAATCAGGCAAGCCGCGCATGTGCGTCCGCGTTGGTTCGTGCGCCAGAACAATCGCGTCGGGCTGGCCGCCATGGATCAGGGCCATCGTCACGCCGGAATAGGATACGTGGAACAAGCTGCCCTGCCCTTCGATGTGATCCCAGTGATCCGCGTCGTTGTCTGGCGTCAGGTATTCAACCGCACCCGCCATAAAGTCAGCGATGACCGCATCAAGAGGCACACCGCCGCCAGTGATCAGGATACCTGTTTGGCCAGTTGGACGGAATGTGGATTTCATGCCACGCTTTTGCATTTCAGTGTCCATGCACAACCCAGTGTACATTTTACCCACGGAACAATCGGTCCCGACTGCCAAGCAGCGTTTGCCTGTCCGCTTTTTGCCGTTTGCGATCGGGTAGGCAACGGATGGAATACGCACGTCGAACAATGTCTGACCGTGGACGCGTGCCGCTGACATCAGTTCTTTTTCGTCGCGCAGCAAGTTGTGCAGGCCGGAGGCAATATCGTAGCCAAGCGTCAGTGCCTTGACCAAGATTTCTTTCCACGCGTCAGAGATCACGCCGCCACGGTTGGCAACACCGATAACCAGCGTTTTGGCCCCAGCAGCAATGCCTTCTTCCAGCGTCATATTTGCGATACCGAGGTCCGCGCCGCAGCCTTCCATACGGAATTGGCCGACCGCGTTTTCAGGACGCCAGTCGTTGATGCCTTGCGCAACTTTGGCTGCAAGACCGTCAGGGGCGTCGCCTAAAAACAAGAGATATGGGGTCTGGATCATGTAGTCGCTCCGCAGATGAAAGTGGATTCGTGTTTGAATGGGACAATGCACGAAAGGCCGCGCAATGTCTTTCGTGATAACGCCATGATTGCAGTTATTTGTCGAATAAATCTTCGCCTTTTGGCGATCCTTAGCAATAATTCAGCGCACGTCAGGCGGCACCGAACACATATCCCCCAAAAACAAAGACCCGGGCGCGTGTGGCGCCCGGGTCAATTTTGCTAAACCTCTAGGGTTGAGAGGAGGTCGAGGATTAGCCTTTGTTGAACTCTGGGTAAGCTTCCATGCCCAACTCAGCCATGTCGAGACCGTTGATCTCTGCTTCTTCGCTGACACGGATGCCTACTGTTGCTTTCAGGATGAACCAAACGACACCGGCGGCGACGAATGTGAATGCGCCGTAAGCTACGATACCCGTGATCTGTGCGCCCCAGTTGCCTGTGTAGAAAGCAACCGCAAGAGTACCCCAGATACCTGCACAGAGGTGAACAGGGATCGCACCAACAACATCGTCGATTTTCAGCTTATCAAGCAACGGCACAGTGAAGACCACGATCACACCACCAACAGCACCAGTCAGCAAAGCGCCGAACAAGGACGGTGCAAGTGGTTCAGCCGTGATGGACACCAGACCAGCAAGCGCGCCGTTCAACACCATCGTCAGGTCGACCTTTTTGTACATGATCTGTGTCAGGCAGAGTGCAGCGATCGCACCGGCAGCCGCAGCCATGTTTGTGTTCGCAAAGATACGGCCAATGTCAGTGATGTCGCCAACAGTACCCGCAGCAAGCTGTGAACCACCGTTAAAGCCGAACCAACCGAGCCACAGGATGAACGTACCCAGTGTTGCAAGTGCAAGGTTAGAACCTGGCATTGGGATTGTGCGGCCATCTTTGTATTTACCGATACGTGGCCCAAGGATCAGCGCACCAGCCAAAGCAGCCCAGCCACCAACAGAGTGTACAATTGTAGAACCGGCGAAGTCAGAGAAGCCGATTTCGGACAACCAGCCGCCGCCCCACTGCCATGAACCCGAAATTGGGTACATCACGCCAGTCAGCACAACAACGAATGCCAAGAACGGCCACAGTTTGATACGCTCGGCAAGTGCGCCGGATACGATGGACGCAGTTGCGGCAACAAACATCAACTGGAAGAAGAAGTCGGATGCAACGGATGCGTAATCAAGTGCGGCGTCAGCGGCGTCGAGACCAACTGGTTCTAGCGATGTGACTGCAAAGAATGGTCCAACCCAGCCCGGGATGATCCATGCGTCGCCCGGGTACATCAGGTTAAAGCCGATGAGCCAGTATGCGATGGACGCAAAACCGAACAACGCAATGTTTTTGGTCAACTGCATGGCAACGTTTTTGCCGCGCACGAGGCCCGCTTCGAGCATCGCAAAACCTGCGGCCATGAAGAACACGAGGAAGCCAGCAACCAAGAACAACAATGTTGTCATGATGTAAGGGCCGATTTCATCGAACCCCGGCGCTGCGGCTTCTTGGGCGAAAGCGAAGGTTGGCAATGCTGCCAATGCTGCCCCCGCAAATAATGTTTTGGTGAATTTCATCTGTCCCGTGTCCCTTAGATAGCGTCGTCGTTGAGTTCGCCAGTGCGGACGCGCATTGCGGCTTCCACATCAAGCGTAAAGATTTTGCCGTCGCCGATTTTGTCGGTCTTGGCTGTTGTTGCGATGGTCGAAACCACTTGCTCGGCCATGCTGTCTTGCACGACGATTTCAAGTTTCACTTTTGGAACAAAGTTCACGGCATATTCAGCGCCACGGTAAATTTCCGTGTGGCCAGATTGTGCGCCGAAGCCTTTGATTTCAGATACCATCATCCCGCGTACACCGATTCCAGTCAGCGCCTCGCGGACCTCTTCCAGTTTAAAGGGTTTGATTGTTGCAATGATCAGTTTCACGAGGGGTCCCCTTGTCGTGTCTTCCAATGCCGCCAATTTGCGGCTGTGAGCCTAAGGGGCGGCATCAAGGACCAAGGAACAACGATTCCGGCTGGATTTTGTGACCTCAAACCAGCCATGTTGCACATTTTTTGCACAATCACGCATTGCCGTCTGTTTTTTAGGCAGAACATAAATCAGCCACCGGTTAATCTGGGCGCTCTACATTCCCTGCCAGTGTCGTTATGATGCCTCAAAGATACCGAAGCGGTGCAGGCGATACATGAGCGGAAACAACAAAAATCGCGACCCATTGGTCGCTGAGAAACGATATGGCGCGGCAGCCCCGAAAAAGGCAGCCCCAGCACGTAAACCCCGAAAGGCAAAGCGCGCACCCGTAAAAAGGCGCGGCCTGATTGGTCTACTGACTGCTTTTATCGGCGGTATTTTCCGCGCAATTTGGCGTTTGATTTGGGGTGGCACCGCGATTGTCGCCACGATGACGGGCCTTGGCGTCTATTATTACGCCTCTAATCTGCCCCCTGCCGAAAGCCTGATTGATGGCCGCGCACGCGGTTCGGTTACATTACAAGACCGCACAGGCGAGACATTTGCGTGGCGCGGCGACCAGTTCGGCGGGATGATTACGACTGAAACGGTCAGCCCACATCTGGTGAATGCCGTTGTGGCATCCGAGGATAAGCGGTTTTACACGCACTTTGGCGTATCGCCGCGCGGTGTCGCCTCTGCTGTGCGGATCAACTTGCGCGCGGGTCGCGGCCCGTTGTCTGGCAACGGCGGCTCAACCATCACCCAACAGGTTGCGAAACTGCTATGCCTTGGCGTGCCTTACAATCCGACTGACTGGGATTCAGAGGCTGCTTACGAGGCCGACTGCCGCCGCACCACACTTTGGCGCAAGGTCAAAGAGGCGGTTTATGCGATGGGCATGGAAGCGGCCTATACCAAGAACGAAATCCTGACGATCTACCTGAACCGCGCCTATCTGGGTGCCGGGTCTCGTGGTTTCGAGGCCGCATCAGAACGGTATTTCGGCAAATCAGCCGCTGAGTTGCGCCCTGCTGAGGCCGCGATGCTGTCCAGCTTGCTGCCTGCTCCGTCATCCCGCGCACCGACACGCAACCTAGAAGCAGCCCAGCAACGCGCAAATGTCGTGATCGGCTTGATGGAGGTCCAAGAGCGCCTGTCGCCAGAATTGGCCGAAGACGCCCGTACAAATCCCGCCACGCTGTCGTCAGCGGCGAAACAAGACACGGGCGGCTATTTTGCCGATTGGGTCATGGCGTCGGGACCAGAATTCTTTACCCGCAACACCACCGAAGACGTGAACATCCGCACGACCTTTGACCAAGACATCCAAGCCAGCGCCGAAGACGCATTGGAATGGATCTTTGAAAACAAGGTCCGTGAAGGATCAGAAGCAGAAGCCGCGATTGTCGTCATGTCCGCAGATGGTGCTGTCCGTGCCATGGTCGGTGGGCGCGAGGCACCAAACGTCGGTGATTTTAACCGCGCGATCCAAGCCCGTAGGCAACCCGGATCGGCGTTCAAACCGTTCATCTTTGCGGCCGCGTTGGAGATGGATTTCTCGCCGAACGACTACGTGAACGACACCGATATGTGCTGGTCGACACCCGGCTCGGGCAACTGGTGCCCGCAAAACTATGACCGCCAATTCAAGGGTCCGGTGACGCTGTTGCAATCACTTGTCGAGAGCCGCAACATCCCCGCCGTGATCCTGTCGGAAAACGTGGGCCGCGATATTGTGCGGCAAGTCGCCGAAGGGTTCGGCATTGAAAGCGATATGGCCGATGGGCCCGCGCTTGCGCTGGGCGTGTCGGAAAGCACCTTGATCGAAATGACGGGCGCTTATGCTGGTATCTTGAACGGTGGCTCGTCGGTTGATCCTTACGGGTTGGTTGAACTGCGCTTGCAGGGTGAAGCCGAGCCGTTGATGGGTCTTGGCGGTGGTATCCGTGATCGGGTGATCCGTGAACGTGCTGCGCGTGAACTCACGTGGATGATGAACCAAGTTGTCGAACGTGGCACGGGTGCGCGTGCAAAAATCCCCGGTTGGCAGATCGCTGGTAAGACAGGCACAACGCAATCCGCGCGTGATGCGTGGTTTATCGGCTTTACTGGCGATTATGTGACGGGCGTTTGGATGGGCTACGACGACAACAGCCCGTTGGCTGGTGTGACTGGCGGCGGTTTGCCTGCTGATATCTGGCGCGAAACCATGACACGGATTTTGGCGAACCAGCAGCCCGTGCCATTACCGATGCAAGAACCGGGTGACGGGTTGCGGCGCAGTGACCCGAATTTCCAACCTGGTGTCGAGGCCCCTGCCCCCGCATCACCTGCATCCCCAGACGCCCCGAACTCGCCCAATGACGGTGCGATCTTGGATGTGTTGAACAATATCCTGAACAACGCCAACTAGCGCGGGGTGGTTATGACCCTTCGGGGTCACACCGCGCATAGGCAAAGGCGTAGCCGTTCCATACCATGATGATGCCGGTCCCTTCGGCATCATCCATGACCATGGCGCGTTCGGCCCAGACTTGATCACCGCCAGAACATTGCATGGTGTAAAGTTTGGCATCCATTTGCAGCACATCGACAGGGCTGCTCATCCGGCATTCGACCTCGACACCGTAAAATATGCCGTCTTCGATTTTTAGCGCACCACCGTCCACGCCGACATTCGCGCAATCAGCGTTGGCGACCTGTTTGTAGGTGCCATCAAAAGGCCCCGCCATCGCGGCGACAGGCAGCAGGGCGAGAAGTGCCGCGAACCGCATCACACCGCCCCAATTTCTGCTGTCAGCGCATCAAGGTTGCGACCTTGCCGATCCAGCAACGCGCCGATTTCGGCCCGTTCGGTCAGCAACATGTTCACGCCTTCAATGATGAAGTTGAAGAACTTGTGCGACCCAGATCGGTCAGAGACATGGAAATCCATGCGTAGTGGTGAACGTCCGCGCAGTTGCACAGTTGTTTCGACCTCAATCCAGCTTTTTACGGGTGCGGCACCTTCGACGATGATTTCGCCGCCGACGAATTCACGGAAACGACGCCCGTATTTGCTGGCGATATAGCCACGGAATGCTGCGGTGTAGGCTTGCATCTGGGCAGGGCTTGCGCTGCGGGCATCGGCCCCGAGGCAATAGCGTGCGATTGTTGGCACGTCGGAATAGCGGTCAAACAACACAGCAAAGTCGCTAATCATCGCGGCCTCTGATTTGCCGGATGCGATGACTGCGTTCACTTCGGTCACAAGTGCAGCGACGATGGATTGCGATTCACTGACCGACAAAGCGGCGGCGGCTTGCGGCAGAATGCTTGCGCTGGCAGCAGCAATGATCACTTGGCGACGGTTCAACATTATTGGTCTCCGTATAGGTCAGCGTAGGGGTCTGCGACTTCGGCCGCTTCAATACCCAGTTCGTAGCGACGGTTTTGCAGGTAGATTAACCGCGCCTGCGCATAAGAATCCGCGCTTTCGTTTAGCACATCACCAATCGTATCGCCAACTTGGTCGATTTTTGCGATCCGACCCGCGATAGAGCCAACAGACGCCACAACCAATTGGTCATCAGTTACGAACAACCCAAGCGGGTCGATCAGCACGTCAACAATATCACCGGCAAAGTCACGTTCGGTCGATGGACCCAGCAGCGGAAGTTCGAGATACGCACCTTCTGGCGCGCCCCAAACCGAAAGGGTTTGCCCGAAATCGGCGTCGATTTCTTCCAATCCCATAATGTCGGCAGGGTCAAAAACCCCAAACGCACCAAAGACGGTGTTAATCAAAAACCGCATCGTATTCGATGTCGCGCCAACGAAATCGCCCTGCAACGTGTTGTTCAGGATCACACCGGGCATCGCCACGTTATCAGCAAAATCGATCAAACGGGCCGAGATATCCTGTGGAATACGCGGACCACTACGGTCTTCATCGCTACCCAGTCCACCCGTTAAACGCTTGTTAAACTCGTGCACGCTACGATTTCGCGTCTCGTAGGGGTCATGCACCGTGGCACCATCAGGGGCAGTGCTGCAGGCAGCGACGCTGGCGAGGGTCAAGCAAAGGGCAAAAGCTATCTTCATAATTTCAATATCTTCAGTCTTTATAATTAGGTGTTCTTGATGTGACGCTTGTCCGTTATAATTGCAATAACCTTAGATTGCGGTGGCTTTGTAGGCTTTATCGCGCAAAAGATGCCGCAAGTAGTATCGAAAAGTACAAAGAGCGATGAACCGCCAATGGTAGACAAGTTGACCGCACAAGGCCGTGCAGAATTAACCAATACCCGCAAACAAAGCCGGGGCTTGTACTGGATGGTTGCGGTCTTCAGTTTCTTTGTGAACATGCTGATGCTGACCGGCCCGCTGTATATGTTGAACGTATATGATCGGGTTTTGGGGTCGCGCAGCCTAGAGACGTTAATCGCGTTATCGGTGTTGGTCGCGTTTTTATACGGCATGATGGGCATCATGGACTACGTGCGGGGCCGGATCATGGCCCGCGTTGGCGCACGGTTCCAAGCGGGCATGGACCGCCGTGTTTTTGCTGCTGTGCTCAAGGCATCGACAATCAACAAGGCCCGCAACGAAGCTGCAACAGGCTTGCGCGATCTGGAAAGCGTGCAGCGATTGATCACCTCGCCAGCCCTGATGGCCGTGTTCGATCTGCCGTGGACACCGTTGTTTTTCCTAGGGATATTTATCTTTCACCCTCTGATGGGCCTTTTAGGCATCGTCGGCGGCGTGATTTTGATCGCCGTGGCGATCACCAACCAATTAACCACCCGCAAGCCACTGCAAAAAGCCAACGCCGCGACATTCCAGTCCGAGACGATGGGAGCGCAAATCCGGCAGGAATCCGAGATGGTTCATGCGTTGGGGATGCGCGATGCTGCGTTTAGTCGGTGGCAGATTGCCCGTGCACAGTCGCTGGATGCCACGATTGCCGCCGCTGATGGCGCTGGCACGTTCAGCGCGATGACCAAGACGTTCCGCCTGTTTTTGCAATCCGCGATGTTGGGGCTGGGTGCGTATCTGGTGCTGCGTGGCGAGTTGACGCCCGGTGCGATGATCGCTGGTTCAATATTGCTGGGCCGTGCGTTGGCCCCGATCGAACTGATCGTCGGCCAATTTGCGACGTTCCAAAAAGGACGCGAAGGCTGGAAAAACCTATCAACGCTGCTGGGCAACGTACCAGAGGATGATGCCCGTACCACGCTGCCGCAACCCGCCGCCCGCATTATCGCGGATCAGGTGACGGTCGTCCCGCCGGGTGAACAAACAGCTTCGCTGCGAATGATCAGTTTCGCAGTCCAACCAGGTCAAGCCGTTGGTGTTATTGGGACTTCTGGATCGGGAAAAACGACGCTTGCGCGTGCGTTAACCGGTGTTTGGCGTCCTGCTGGCGGGAAAATCAGGCTCGATGGCGCGGCGCTGGATCAATACAACCCAGACGTTTTGGGACAGCATATCGGGTATTTACCCCAGCGGGTGCAGCTATTTGACGGGACGATTAAGGAAAACATCGCCCGCATGTCGATGCAGCCGGATGACGCCGCCGTGGTTGCTGCTGCCAAAAAAGCGGCTGCGCACGAGATGATTTTAAATCTGCCTGACGGGTACGACACGCGGGTCACATCGAACGGTGGTCGCCTGTCTGGTGGTCAAATCCAACGGGTCGGTCTGGCGCGTGCGATGTACGGCAATCCGGTTGTGCTGGTGCTGGACGAGCCGAATTCGAACCTTGATAACGAAGGGTCAAATGCGCTGAACAACGCGATCCGGCTGTGTAAAGAAGAAGGTAAAATCGTCTTTATCATGGCACATCGTCCGAACGCGATTCAAGAGTGCGATTTGCTGCTCGTGATTGAAAACGGGGCACGGCGGGCCTTTGGGCCCAAGGATCAAGTGCTACAAGAAATGGTTAAGAATGCCGATCAAATCAAACAAACTTCAGGCAAAGGGGCGGGCGTATCATGAGCGACCAAACCCTGAATAAACGCTGGTCAGTCTTGCGACCAATGACCATCGGTTTGCTGGCGATGCTGGTGCTGGTTGGTGGCTTTGGAACGTGGGCCGTGGTGGCGCAGATCACTGGCGCTGTGATTGCATCCGGCCAGATCGAAGTCGACCGCAACCGGCAAGTTATTCAACACCCTGACGGCGGCGTCGTCGAAGCGATTTTGGTCAAGGAAGGCGATACTGTTGCTGCCGGAGACCTGCTTATTCAATTGGATTCCGATGCGTTGCGGTCGGAATTGGCTATCGTCGAAGGCCAGTTGTTTGAAATTTTGGCGCGTCGCGGACGGCTAGAGGCAGAGCGCGATGCGAGCGATTCCATCACCTTTCCAGAGGTGCTGTATTCCTTTGATCGACCTGAAATCGAAAGTCTGATTGCCGGGCAAGAACGCCTGTTCGAAGCGCGATTAGAATCGTCAGCTAAGACCAAAGAACAGCTCGCCCAGCGCCGTGCGCAGATCGTGAGCCAGATTGGCGGCATAGCGGCGCAACGCGACGCGGTCGCCCGTCAACAAGAGTTAATTACGCAGGAACTGGCCGCACAGCAGACGCTTCTTGAGCGGGGCTTGGCACAGGCCAGCGGCGTTTCCATCTTGCAGCGCGAAGAGGCTAATCTGCTAGGGGATTTGGGGGAGCTTGTCGCATCCGAGGCGCAAGCCGCCGAGCAAATTACCGAGATCGAGATCGAAGTTCTGACGCTCGACACCACCCGCCGCGAAGAAGCAATCACGCGCCTACGCGATCTGCAATTCAACGAACTGGAACTGACAGAACGGCAGCGCACGCTGACCCAACAGCTGGATCGGCTTGACATTCGTGCGCCATTGGCCGGAATTGTCTACGGATTACAGGTATTTGCAGAAAGATCGGTCATTCGCGCCGCTGATCCGGTGATGTTTCTTGTGCCGCAAGACCGCCCGCTTGTGATTGCCGCCCAAGTCCAACTGACGGACGTGGATCAGATCTACGTCGGCCAAGAGGCGACGATGCGCTTTTCCGCCTTTGATCAACGCCGCACGCCGGAATTGTTCGGCAAGGTCACGCTGATTTCGGCTGATGCGTTTCAGGATGATAGCAATGTCGCGCCATTTTACCGTGTAGAACTGCGCCTAAACGAAGGTGAGATCGACCGACTGCCTGCCGATATGACCCTGATCCCCGGTATGCCTGTGGAATCTTTTGTCCGCACCGCAGATCGCAGCCCGATGGACTATCTGATCAAGCCGCTTGCTGATTATTTCGCCAAGGCATTTCGCGAGTCGTGATTGCGCCTGCCTGCGCCCAACGATAGCGTTCACCCAAACATCAAGGAGAACGCCATGTCGTCTGTGATTGAAACCAAACTTGCCGAACTCGGCGTGACTTTACCCGATGCGCCAGCCGCTGCGGGCAACTACGTCCCCTATGTGATCGCGGGTGATTTGGTGTTTGTGTCGGGCCAGATTGCGATGGACGCGACAGGGCCTTTGACCGGAAAACTGGGGGACGACTATACGGTTGACCAAGGGATTGCCGCCGCAAAAACCTGCGCGATCAACCTGTTAACGCAGTTGAAAGCCGCTTGCGACGGTGATCTAGATCGTTTGGTACGTGTGGTGAAACTGGGTGGTTTTGTGAACTCGACCCCTGATTTCACCGACCAACCCAAAGTGATTAACGGCGCGTCTGATTTTCTCGTTGAGGCGTTGGGCGACATAGGCCGACACGCGCGTGCAGCCGTCAGCGCACCTAGCCTTCCGCTCGGCGTTGCTGTTGAAATCGACGCGGTGTTTCAGATCAAATGAAGCTGCCTGCATCCTTCCTAACAAAGCCGATCACGCACCGCGCTTTGCATGACAAAACCGATGGTCGCCCCGAAAACTCAATCGAGGCGATCACGGCTGCGATTGATGCCGGCTACGGTATCGAGATTGATTTGCAGCTGTCGCAAGACGGTGTGCCGATGGTGTTTCACGACTATCACTTGGGGCGTTTGACGGCTGAAACCGGGCCTGTCGCGATGCGCACTGCCGCTGAGTTGGGGCAGATTATGCTGACGGGCGGGGCTACGGGTATTCCGACATTTGCAGAGGTGCTGGCGCTGGTGAATGGCCGCGTTCCGTTGCTGGTTGAGATCAAGGATCAAGACCATCAGATGGGCGAAAACGTCGGACTTTTGCAGCAGGTCGCGGCTGATGCCCTCGCGGATTACAAAGGCGACGTCGCGATTATGTCGTTCAATCCACATGCGGTTATGGCGTTTGGTGTCGCCGCCCCGACCATCCCGCGCGGCATTGTCACGTCGGATTATACCGCTACAGATTGGCCCACGATTCCTGCCGATGTGCGTGATCGATTGCGTGATATTCCCGATTACGACCGCATTGGTGCCAGCTTTATCAGCCACGAAGCCCGCGATCTGGGGCGTGATCGCGTTGCCAATCTGAAGGCTGCGGGTGCGAATGTGCTGTGTTGGACGATCAAATCGCCCGAACAAGAGGCGGAGGCACGAAAAGTTGCGGATAACGTGACTTTTGAAGGCTATCTCGCTTGACCCCCACCCAATTGCGCACAAATCAAGACTATGACTGACGACGCAATCGAGATTAACGCCCATCCCGACCTGAGCACAATTGCGCAGGTCGATTGGGATGCCTGCGCGTGTCCCGAAGACGGGCGTCCTTACGATCCGTTCACAACCTATCGCTTTATCAAGGCATTAGAAGACAGCGGGTCGGTTGGTTCCGGCACGGGCTGGCAGCCGCGTTATTTAACCGCAAAGGTTAATGGTCAGGTGATCGCTGTCGCGCCGCTTTATGCCAAAGGTCATTCGCAGGGCGAATATATCTTCGATCACAACTGGGCCCATGCGTTTGAGAATGCGGGTGGTCGCTACTACCCGAAACTGCAACTCGCCGTGCCGTTTACGCCTGCAACGGGACGCCGATTTCTGACACGTCCCGGTTTTGAAGTCGTCGGCATGTCCGCTATTGTCCAAGGCGCGATCCAGATTGCGGCAGATAATCAACTATCGTCGGTCCACGTGACATTCTGCACCGAAGCCGAGGCAATTGCAGGCGAGGAAATGGGCCTACTGCCTCGCATTGGGCAGCAGTTTCATTGGGAAAACGACGGTTACGCGGATTTTGACGGATTTCTCGGCAGCCTTGCAAGTCGCAAACGCAAGAACATCCGCAAGGAACGTGCGCAGGCGAATAGCTTTGGCGGTGATATTCTGATGCTGACGGGCGACGCTATTCAGCCCGAACATTGGGATGCGTTCTGGCAGTTTTATCAGGACACCGGAAACCGCAAATGGGGGACGCCCTACCTGACGCGTGGATTTTTCGACATCGCCCAAGAGACATTGCGCTATGATATGTTGCTGTCACTGGCGGTGCGTGACGGACAATATGTGGCGGGGGCATTGAACTTTATCGGGCGCGAAACGCTATACGGGCGCTATTGGGGCTGTATTGAACACCACGCCTGTTTGCATTTCGAGTTGTGCTATTACCGCGCGATTGACTACGCCATTGAACACGGGCTGGCGCGCGTAGAGGCGGGCGCACAGGGCGAACACAAACTTGCGCGGGGCTATTTGCCTGTCGCGACCCATTCATTGCATTGGTTCAGTGACGCAGGGTTTCGCGATGCCGTCGGCAATTACCTAGAGGCCGAGCGCGACGCGGTGGATAACGAAATCGAAATCCTGACCAGTTACGGTCCATTCAAACGCGAAAATCGTGAGGAACAACAATGACCGACGCATTGACCACAGCAGAACGCGACACACTGATTGCACCGCTTTTGGCGAACGGCTGGACCATGGTTAACGGGCGTGATGCGATCCAAAAGACATATGTTTTCGGGAATTTCGTCGCGGCCTTTGGATTTATGACTCAAGCTGCTATCTGGGCCGAGAAATTGAACCACCACCCCGAGTGGTCGAACGTTTACAAAACCGTCGACGTGACACTGATCACGCATGATTGCGACGGGTTAAGCGTTTTGGACGCGAAATTAGGCGCAAAAATGGATGCGCTGGCTAAAGGATAACTATGGAAGACTTGTTAAATACTGAAATTGTCGACGGCAAAACGCTCGCCGACTTGTTTACTGTTGAATTTCTTGCCTCGGTTTTCGGGTCGGTTGTCGCCGCGCTGGTGATCCTGATTGTCGGATTTATGATCGGCGGGTGGGCACGGCGCAGGCTTGGCCGGTTGGGTGAGCAGTACAAACACCTTGACGAAACGCTGTTCAACTTCCTTGGGAATATCGCCCGCTACGTCATCATTGGCTTTGCATTCCTGTTTGTTCTCAACACCTTCGGCGTGCAAACCACATCGTTTGTCGCTGTTGTCGGTGCCGCTGGTCTCGCCATCGGTCTGGCGTTGCAAGGTACGTTGTCGAATGTCGCCGCTGGCGTGATGATCATCTTTTTCCGCCCGATTAAACTGGGAGATTTTGTCGAAGTGAACGGTAGAATGGGCACCGTGAAAGACATTACGTTGAATTACACCGAACTCGCGTCTGTCGGAAACGTGCAGATCATCATTCCAAACTCTGAAGTATGGGGCAACACGATCGAGAACTATTCGGTTTACACGACTCGTCGTGCGGAATGGACGTTTGGCGTAGGCTACGGCGCGAACCTCAAGGACGCTGAGCAGATCATTCACGATACGATCTTGGCAGATGAACGGTCCCACGCAGAGCCCGCACCCTTTGTGCAGGTCAACAATTTGAACGACAGTTCGGTTGATTTCTTGGTGCGCGTTTGGTGCGATTCAGCCGTCTACTTCCAGTTCCAAGCGGACATGAAGCGGCGCGTCAAAGAGGCGTTGGATGCGGGCGGGATCGACATTCCGTTCCCGACAAGAACGCTTATTCAAGTCAAAGAAGACTGATAGTTTGGGCGCGGCGTCAAAACCGCGCCCTTTTTCTTTAGATCATCGCCAGCAGTGATTCACCGCCAGAGATATCACATTCACCGGGGCTCGATTCTTCGCCCAGTGCTGTGACAACGCCGTTATCCACAACCATTGCATAGCGCTTTGAACGCCCGATCAGGCCCGCTGGTGGTGCCGAAAAATCCATGCCGATGGCTTTGGTGAACGCGCCGTCGGCGTCGCCCAGCATCGTGATGCCCGCTTCAGCAGCACCCGTGCTTTCGCCCCACGCCTGCATCACAAACGGGTCGTTAACCGATACGCAGATGATTTCATCAACGCCTTTGGCCGCAAAATCGTCCTTGGTCCGCATAAAGCTAGGCACGTGCGACGTTGTGCAAACGCCAGTGTAGGCACCCGGCAAGCCGAAGATCACAACTTTGCGGTCTGTCAGTTTTTCTGACAACTGAACGCTGGCAGGACCTTCTTCGCCCATAAACAGCAGTGTAGCGTCGGGCAGTGTCGCCCCTTTTGAAATCGTCATGAATACGTCCTTGTTTTGATTGCACCTGTTGTCGCCAACAATATAGGCTTGGCGAGTAATCAAAACCAGATCAAGGACACAATTGTATGTCACATGTCGTCGTCATCGGTGCAGGCCAAGCCGGATCATCTTGTGTTGCAAAGCTGCGCACCGACGGATTTGACGGCGAAATCACGCTTGTCGGCGGTGAACCTGTGCCGCCATATCAGCGCCCACCGCTGTCAAAGGCTTATTTACTGGGGGAAATGGCAGAAGAGCGGCTGTATCTGCGCCCTGCCAGTTTTTACGCCGACAACGATATCACGCTGCGCCTGTCCACACGAGCGACTGCGATTGATCCCTCTGCGAAAACCGTGACGCTCGAAAATACCGAAGTGTTAAGCTACGATCACCTCGTTCTGACCACTGGCGCGCGTCCTCGGACCTTGCCCAGCGCTATTGGTGGCGATCTGAACAACGTGTTTTCCGTGCGCGATCTGGCTGATGCGGACGCAATGGCGCCTGCATTCGCGTCGGGCAAAAAGGCGTTGATCATCGGCGGGGGCTATATCGGGTTAGAGGCCGCTGCCGTCGCTGCCAAACGCGGCGTTGATGTGACCTTGGTCGAGATGTCAGAGCGGATTTTGCAGCGCGTTGCTGCCCCACAAACCTCTGACTACTTCCGCGCATTGCATACCGCGCATGGTGTGAAAGTCCTCGAAGGCATCGGTTTGGACCGCTTAGTCGGCAACGACACGGTCACAGGTGCGGTCCTCAACGATGGCACAGAAATACCTGTCGATTTCGCGGTTGTCGGCGTTGGCATTACGCCTGCCACGATCCTTGCCGAAGCGGCTGGTTTGACTATCAACAACGGTATTGCCACCAACGCGATGGGCCAGACGTCTAACCCTGCGATTTGGGCGGCGGGCGATTGCGCCTCTGCGCCGCTGAACGGTCAGCAGGTCAGGATCGAAAGCGTCGGTAACGCCATTGATCACGCAGAAATAGTTGCGAAAAACATCATCGGGGCTGCGACGCCTTATGTGCCCACGCCTTGGTTCTGGTCAGATCAATACGATTGTAAATTGCAAATCGCGGGCCTGAACGCTGGATACGACGCAGTTTATGCGCGCGTGACAGGCGATGCACGGTCGCATTGGTATTACAAAGGCAACCAGTTGATTGCCGTTGATGCAATGAACGACGCGCGCAACTACATGATCGGAAAACGCTTGATTGAAGCAGGCAAAAGCCCCGCACCCAATCAGATCACCGACCCCGATACCGACATGAAAGCACTGCTTAAAGCATGAGGATCATTGGCGGACAGCATCGCGGGTTGAACTTGACCGACGTGGGAAAAGGCGATGTAGCAGCGCATTTGCGGCCCACATCTGATCGCGTGCGCGAGAGCCTGTTCAATGTATTACAGGGCGGCAAATACGGAAATCCCATCGACGGGGCGCGTGTGTTGGACTTGTTCGCAGGCACCGGCGCATTAGGGCTAGAGGCGCTATCGCGCGGTGCCGCATATGCCACGTTCGTCGATAGCGGACGTGTCGCGCAAAAGCTGATTACCGAGAATATCAACAAATGTAGGCGCGGTTCGGACACAAAGCTACTGACCTGCGACACCAATAACCTGCCGCTTGCGGATACCCCTTGCGACCTGATTTTCGCTGACCCGCCCTATGGTCAGGGCCTCGGTCCCGCCGCCTTACGCGCTGCCAAATCCGCTGGATGGATCGCAGACAACGCGCTGATCGTGCTGGAAGACAACACCGCCCTGCCCGCACCACCGGGCTTTCGCAAACTCGACCAACGGCGCTACGGCGACACATGGATCACACTACTGGAGCCGAACGTATGACCGTCAAACTTGTTATTTTCGATTGCGATGGCGTTCTGGTGGATACGGAACCTACGACAAATCGGGTCATTGCCTCTGATCTTGTGAAGCGCGGTTTGACGTTAAGCGACCATGACATCGGCGAGCTATTCGTCGGCGGAACCATCGAAGCTGTGTCAAAACGCGCCCGCAAAATGGGGGCCGCCATCCCCAACGATTGGGTCGAAACGATCTACGCCAAGATGTTCAAAGAATTAAGCTACGGCGTCAGGGTTTTCGACGAGGTTGATGTTTTCCTCGACGCGCTTGCCGCCCAAGGGATCGCGATTGCGATTGCCTCAAACGGGCCGTTGGACAAGATGGAAATCACGTTGGCCCCGTCGGGCCTAAAAGCCCGCTTTGGCAGGCAGATTTACTCTGGCCACGACTACACGCCAAAACCCGCGCCAGACATGATCCTGCACGCGATGCAGGTTGCTGGCGTCACGGCGGACGAGACGGTGTTCATCGATGACAGCGCAACAGGGGCAAGTGCTGGCTTGGCTGCGGGCGTGCGCACGTTCGGTTTCGATCCAAGCCGCAAGTTCACGCAGCTGGGTGAATTGGCCGTGGATAAAGTCGGGTCGATGCGGGAAATTGCAGGGCTGATCGGCGTGGCGATGCCCGCGTTATCATCCGAACCCGCAGCGCCTGCCGCCACTGCAATACCCGAACAGCCCGACCATTTTTGCCCCGGTTGCGGCGTAGAACGCACATTCTACGCCCGCTATCCTTGGCACTTTTGCGACGATTGCTGTCGCACCGCAGTCGACGGCGACGGGCGCAAAATCCACACATTCAACACCGATCTCAGTGGTGGTTTCGGGTTCCGCATTGAGGGCGAAAGCCAAAGCTATTCTTGTGGTGGCATCCTCGCAAAGATCAACAACCGCCCCGCTATCATCAGGGACGCCTACATGGGCGGGATCGTTGCACAACCCTGGACGACGTCCTCGACTGTTGGCACACCAAACAGAACCCACAATTCGCTGCTGCCAAATGCGACAAAGGACGCCATAACGCCGATCAAATAAGGTCGCTTAAACCTCGTAAGTCGGGTGGAACCTGCCCGATGGCGACAGCGTAAAGATTTCCGCTCCTTGCGCGGTGATCCCGATGGAATGCTCGAACTGGGCCGATAGACTCTTGTCGCGTGTGACGGCGGTCCAATCATCGGCCAGTACCTTGGTCTCTGGGCGACCCAAGTTGATCATCGGCTCGATGGTAAAGAACATGCCCTCTTCCAGCACAGCACCTGTACCAGCGCGTCCGTAGTGCAGCACATTTGGGGGCGCATGGAACACGCGCCCTAGCCCGTGACCGCAAAAATCGCGGACCACAGACATACGGTTGCTCTCAGCGTAAGCTTGGATCGCATGGCCAATATCACCAAAGGTATTGCCAGGCTTTGCGGCCTCGATTCCCTTCATCAGCGCGTCATGCGTGACCTGCACCAGTCGCTCTGCTTTGCGCGACATCTTGCCCGCAACATACATCCGCGACGTATCGCCGAACCAACCATCAACGATAACCGTGACGTCGATATTCAAAATATCACCGTCCTTAAGAACCTTTTCGCCCGGAATACCGTGACACACGACATGGTTCACAGAAATACAGCTCGCGTGCTGATACCCTTTGTACCCAATGGTCGCAGAGGTCGCACCGGCAAGCTCGACCTGCTCCGTGATGAACTGATCCAACGCCGCGGTCGCAACGCCCGGCGCGACCAATGCAGCAACATCATCCAGAATTTGCGCGGCCAAACGGCCAGCCTTGTTCATGCCGGCAAAACCATCCGCATCATAGATCCGAATACCGTCTTTGGTCACGCTGCCTTTGTTCGTCATCATATCGTCCTCAACACCTTTTCCGCGACATAAGCGATCACGCCCAACAAAACCAGTAGGGCGCGACACTTCGTTTCTTTGACGTCTTCCAAATCCTCGCCGAAGGCATCCTAAGGCGCAACAAAATCCAACGGGTTGCGAATATCAACACCCAGCGGCGAAATCGCACAATCAAACACCATCACCTCAACCCCAGCCGCCCGTGCATCGCGAAACGCCTGCGCATAAGCGGCGTCGATGTCCGCGGCCAAGGTGAAGCCCGCGCAATCCGTCCGCTGCACCAAGTACAACATCACAGCGCGGTGCCCGTCGCGGACCATCTGCGACAACTCGCGTAGGTGCTTTGCCCCCCGCGTCGTCACTGAATCGGGGAACTCGGCCAGTCCCGCCTTTCGCGACAACGTCACGCTTTTCACCTCGACATAGGTATCCGGCCCCTGCCCTGTCAGCAGAAAATCAATGCGGGAATTTTCGCCGTATTTGACTTCGGGACGCACCAAATCATAATCCAATCCGGCCACCTGATGTGCCATAAACGCCGCTTTTAAGGCGCGATTCGGCACCGATGTATCAACACCTGTAAAATGTCCGTTCTCGTGATCCACCAGCCGCCAGCCGTATTTCAGCTTTTTCTTTGGATCGTCATTCGGTTCCAGCCAAACCTTCATACCCGGTTCTGCCAGCCCCATCATTGAGCCGGGGTTCGCGCAGTGGGCGACGACTTCGGTCCCGTCGTCCAGCCGCATATCTGACAAAAACCGCTTGTAGCGGCGGATGAGGCGGGCGGGGATAAGAGGCGTGGCAAACTGCATAAGCCGCCCTATAACATGGACAACATCAAGGAGACCACCGATGCCGAACCCAACAGCCGCGATGCTAGTCATCGGCGATGAAATCCTATCGGGCCGCACCCGCGACGCGAACACGCATTACCTCGCTGGGCAATTGACCGAAGCGGGCATCGACCTCAAAGAAGTGCGCGTCGTCAGTGACGATGCACCCGCGATTGTCGCAGCGGTCAAGGCACTCTCGGCAGCCTACGACAGTGTTTTCACCAGCGGCGGCATCGGCCCGACCCACGACGACATCACCGCAGATTGCATCGCGCAGGCTTTTGACGACCACATCGACGTGCGCGACGACGCCCGCGCCCTGCTTGCCGCACATTACGAACGCAACGGTCAGGAACTGAACGACGCCCGCCTGCGCATGGCCCGCATCCCCGACAGTGCCACGCTGATCGACAACCCCGTCAGCGTGGCCCCCGGTTTTACCATTCAAAACGTGCATGTCATGGCTGGGGTCCCATCGGTATTCCAAGCCATGGTCGCGACCGTGCTGCCAACGCTGAAAGGCGGCGCACCGCTGTTGTCGCAGACCCTGCGCGTGCAACGCGGTGAAGGCGATATCGCGGGACCATTGGCACAATTTGCGCAAGACTTCAGCGACTTGTCTGTTGGATCATATCCGTTTCAAAAAGACGGCGTTTACGGGTCCAATATCGTCGTGCGCGGCACCGATGCGATCCGGCTCGACGTCGCGATGACAGCTCTCACGGCGATCTTTGCCGCATGACGCTACCTTCGGTTCACACGCTGTATGACGTGATCGACGCGACTTGGCCTGCAGCCGACACAACCGGCGTCGGGCCTTGGCTGATCCGTAGCGGATTGCTTGGCGGTAGCCGCGTCAGCGCGACAACTGCAAGATATCCTGCAAAGATTGACGACCTGCGTTTGGCCGAAACCGAGATGCGGAAACGCGATCAGCCCCGCTTGTTCATGATCCGCGATGGCGATGACGTGCTTGATGCGATGCTCGCCGATGCGGGTTACATCATCAAAGATCCGGTGAACCTTTACGCCGCACCTCTTGCGGAAATCGCCGCGAACAAACCGCCACCGATCACATGCTTTCAAGTTTGGCCGCCGCTGCAGGCCCAACATGAAATCTGGGCACAAGGCGGTATTGACGCGCCGCGTTTGGCAATCATGGACCGCGCCATGTGCCGCAAAAGCACGTTCCTCGGGCGTGCAAATGACCGCCCCGCTGGCACTGTTTTCGCAGGTATTCACAACAATATTGCAATGCTGCACGCGCTCGAAATCGCCCCTGCCGACCGTCGCCAAGGGCTTGGCAAGCACCTGACCCAAGCCACAGCCGTTTGGGCGCGATCCCAAGGGGCCAGCCACCTATCTTTGCTTGCGACACAGGCGAACATTGGCGCAAACGCGCTCTATGCTTCCCTTGGGATGCAGGTTGTGGGACAGTATCATTACCGTATCAAGCTGGACTGACCCATGACTGACAAAGTAACAGCCCTAGACCTGCCGATGGTGAACCCGTTACCGGACGCCACGCAGAAGTATTTCGACGTTTGCCAAGAAAAATTGGGTATGATTCCCAATGTGTTACAGGCCTACGCTTTTGACATCGACAAGTTGAACGCATTTACAACGCTGTATAACGATCTGATGCTCGCAGGCAGCGGGTTAAGCAAACTTGAACGCGAAATGATTGCTGTTGTTGTGTCGTCAATCAACAAATGTTTCTATTGCCTGACGGCCCACGGTGCCGCTGTGCGCGAATTGTCTGGCGATCCGGCCTTAGGCGAAATGCTGGTGATGAACTGGCGCGTCGCTGATCTGGACGCACGGCAAACCGCGATGCTGGGTTTCGCTGAAAAGATCACGATCGCAAGCGCCACAATCATCGAAGAAGATCGCGACACGCTGCGCACTGTCGGGTTTTCGGACCGTGACATTTGGGACATATCTAACGTTGCTGCGTTCTTTAACATGACCAACCGCGTGGCGTCCGCGACCGATATGCGCCCGAATGACGGGTATCACAGCCAATCGCGATGATCGGTAAATCTTGTCTTTTCCTAGCGTTATGCGTGCCTCGCATCGTCATGGCCCAAGACCTGACCATGCCCGGCAATGCCGTCGCGACCCACCAAGAGGCGGGTGCGCCGAACACGTTACGGGTGGCGACCGGAGCTTGGTCAGACGGCGCCTTGCCAAATATCATGGCCGAAGGGACGCTTGCGCAAAGTGGCTGGAAAATCTCTGCGGCGGGCCTAACCACGTTACAAATTCTTCAACCGTTGCGCGACCAGTTGATCGCTGATGGATACGATGTCGTTTTCACCTGCGTTGATACTACCTGTGGCGGCTTCGATTTTCGTTTTGCAATCGACGTGCTGCCACCGCCTGACATGCAGGTCAATCTAGGCGATTTTCGGTATTGGGCAGGTACGAAAACAGACGAAAACGGGCCCGATTACGTCGCCATTCTGACCAGCCAAATTGGCAACGCCGCGTACGTTCAGATCGACCGGATATCGAACGGTGGCGATGTAGGGCGCGTATCTACGCAAGGCAGCGCCATCACTGCCACGGCGAAACCGGCGCCCACAGACAGCACCACCCCCGATATGACCACCGCGTTGAATAGCGTCGGACGTACCGTTCTGGATGACCTGAGCTTTGCGAACGGCTCTGCCGATTTGGCCGACGAAACATACGCATCGCTCAAAACCTTGGCCGCGTATTTACAGGCGAACCCGAGCTTGCAAATCGCACTTGTTGGCCACACCGATGCATCCGGTTCGTTAGATGGAAACATCGCGCTGTCCAAACGACGCGCACGCGCCGTGCGGCAGCGCCTGATCAACCGATATGACATTCCGCCCAGCCAGCTTGATGCGCAGGGCATGGGGTATTTATCTCCTGTTGGAAACAACCTGACCGATGCGGGACGCGATGCGAACCGCCGTGTCGAAGCGATTATCACCAGCACGGAAATTGATTAAATCGCACCCTTCATAGGCAAGGTGAACATAGAAAAAAGGCGCTACTCTGGGGAAAGAGCAGCGCCTAGGCAGGTGTCAAACACCGGGGAATATCAGAGCGTTACTTCCAAACGTCGGGGCCTTTATCGGCAAACGAATGGACGAGAAAATCGATGAACGCGCGAACTTTTGGCTGCGTGAAACGGCCCGGCGGATAGACTGCATAGACGCCTTGGGTTTCGACAGGCAGGTCAGGAATAGCGACCTCGACCAGACCTTGTTCCATCGCATCAGCGTAAAGAAAGCTAGGCAAATAAGCGATGCCAAGCCCACCGACACAAGCGTTCAACAAGGATTGCCCATCGTTCACGGTCAACCAACCAGCGGTGCGCACTTGGCGTTTTTCACCTGACGGGGCAGTCAATTTCCAAACGGCAGAGTTCGCTTGGTTGGAATAATGTAGCAGTTTATGCTCGTTCAGATCGTCGATCTTTTCGGGGCGGCCGTACTGCTCAAAGTAAGCAGGGCTCGCGATCATGCGTTTGGATGTCTCGGTCAATTTCCGAGCGCGCAGTGTGCTGTCTTCTAGTTCACCGATGCGCACGGCCATGTCGAACCCTTCGGAGATCAGTTCGACGTAGCGGTTATTTAGGACCATGTTCACTGTGATATCAGAGAATTCCGACAGGAATTCACCCAAAACAGGTGACAAATAGTTGACCCCAAAGTCGGTCGCGACCGAAATCCGCAACAAGCCAGACGGTGCGGATTGCATGGACGTGACCAAAGCGTCGGCTTCACCAGCGTCATTCAGAACGCGGCGGGCGCGGTCATAATAGGCAAGGCCGATTTCTGTCGGGCTCACCCTGCGGGTCGTTCGGTTCAAAAGCCGCGCACCAAGGCGGGCTTCCAAGGAAGATACGTGCTTTGAGACAGCGGATTTGGAAATCCCCATCTTCTTGGCCGCGTCTGTGAAGCCACCTTGGTCTACGACCGTGGCAAAGGCTTCCATTTCTGTCAGGCGATCCATACGCGATCCTCATTCTGGCTATTTCTGAGGACCCTTTTGAAGCTCAATTCAGGCAGGAATGGGACGAGGGCCTGACAATAACGGGGTATTGCAGCGCTTTGTCGCGGTATGGGAAACGAAAACGTTAATGTTTTTAGCTATTTCCCATATCCCGCGACAAAACCGTTACAGCGCAGCGGCCAGCCGCGTCCCTTGGTCAATCGCCCGCTTTGCATCCAATTCAGCCGCCACATCAGCCCCGCCAATGATGTGAACTGGCCGCCCTTTGGCCATCAAATCATCGGCAAGCGACCGTTCCGGCACCTGTCCTGCGCAAAGGACAATCGTATCCACGGCAATCACAGACGGGTTTTCACGCGCCTTGCCGTAGCTGACATGCAGCCCGTCAGCGTCGATCTTTTCATAGTTAACGCCGCCGATCATCTTCACGTTCTTCATCTGAAGCCCAGCGCGGTGAATCCAACCTGTCGTTTTACCTAAGTTCTTGCCGAGCTTTTGCGCCTTGCGCTGTAACAACGTCACCTCACGCACAGGTGCATCGGGTTTCGGTCCTTCGACGCGCACACCACCACGCACGTTTTCGGGATCACCAACGCCCCATTCTTCGAGCCAAGCATCAAGGTCTTCAGTCGGACTATCACCCGTCACGAGGAATTCAGCGACGTCAAAACCGATGCCGCCTGCACCGATCACCGCAACTTTGTCGCCAACGGGGGCCTTGCCGCGCAGCACATCAATGTATGACAGGACGTTCGGCCCATCTTGGCCGGAAATTGCGGGATCGCGGGGTATGACGCCTGTGGCGATGATTACTTCGTCGAAATCGGCCAGTGCATCGACGTCGGCTGTTGTTTCAAGCCGCACTGTGATGCCTGCGTCCGCGACCGAAGTGCGGTAATAGTCGACGAGACCCCAGAATTCTTCTTTGCCGGGGACTTGTTTGGCCATGTTCAATTGCCCGCCAATTTCTGACGCTTTGTCGAAAATCGTGACGTCATGTCCGGCCTCTGCCGCCGTCAACGCCGCAGCCAGACCAGCAGGCCCGGCGCCGACGACCGCGATGGATTTGGGGGCGGCGGATCTCGTCACGACCAGTTCAGTTTCATAGCACGCACGCGGGTTCACGAGGCATGTCGACATTTTGCCGCTAAATGTGTGGTCAAGGCAGGCTTGGTTACAGGCGATGCAGGGTGCGATTTTCGCCGCATCACCAGCGGCGGCTTTTGCCACGAAATCAGGGTCGGCAAGGAACGGACGCGCCATGCTGACCATATCAGCGCAACCATCTGCCAGCACACCTTCGGCCACGTCCGGCGTGTTGATGCGGTTTGACGTGATGACAGGGATCTTTACCTCACCCATCAGTTTTTTCGTCACCCAGGAAAACGCGCGGCGCGGAACAGAGGTGGCAATCGTCGGAATCCGTGCCTCGTGCCAGCCGATACCAGTGTTGATGATCGTGGCACCTGCGGCTTCAATCGCTTTGGCAAGCTGCACGACTTCGGCCCACGTGGACCCGTTTGGGATCAGGTCAATCATGCTGAGGCGGTAGATCACGATGAAATCAGTACCGACAGCCTCGCGGACGCGGCGGACGACCTCGACGGGCAAACGCATCCGGTTTTCATATGATCCACCCCAAGCGTCGTCCCGTTTATTAGTGTGCGTGACGAGAAACTGGTTGAGGAAATAGCCTTCGGACCCCATGACTTCGACGCCATCATAACCGGCTTCTTGCGCACGGGTCGCAGCCGTCACCATATCGCTGATCTGTTTTTCGATCCCGTCAGCATCCAATTCTTTGGGCGGGAAAGGCGAAATCGGGGACTTCACAGCCGAGGCAGACACGCATTCTGGGCTGTAGGCATAGCGTCCTGCGTGCAGAATTTGCATCGCGATCTTGCCGCCGGCCTCATGTACGCGGTCCGTCACAATCTTGTGGTTCGCGATATCGTCTTCGTTGAACAGACCAGCCGCACCAGGAAAAACCCCGCCTTCCTTGTTGGGGGCCATGCCGCCCGTGACCATCAACGCCACACCGCCACGCGCACGAGTCGCGTAAAATTCAGCGACGCGGTTCCAGTCCTTCGTTTCCTCAAGACCAGTATGCATCGACCCCATCAGCACCCTGTTCTTGAGCGTCGTAAAACCCAGATCAAGCGGAGCAAGCAGGTGCGGATAGGTTGTCATGTCATTTCTCCCAAAGTTGCTGACACCTTGGTCGCAGTTGACGCGCACGTCATCCTAAACGCGGCGTCATCTTGGCATCTGACATAACAAATGCGGGTTAAGCGGTCTCGATACAATGCTTGCGAAACGCTCGCTTCAGAATATCTAACTCGGCGCGTAGCAGATCAAGCTCGACCTGCATTTCGTCTGACATCTGATCGCCCGCAAACACGGTAAAGCTGTTCAAAATCGCGTTGGTCGATTCGTCGACGATTACAAAGGTCTGGACGTCGTCGTTGATCAGATCGACAGGCACAGGTGCCTGCACAAACCACCTGCCCTCTGCCAGCTTTTCGATGGCGAGGCCCGGCACAATTTCATCGTTGTGACGCATCACCAGAACAGGGGACGCATCGACGGGTCCGGTCAGCGTGCCGTCCCAAACGCCCGCGCTCAAACGGTTTTTAACCAATGTAAAGTCGGTCATCCTAAGGTCCTTTTCACAAATCGGCGCGTGGATAGCGGTAGAAGGTCAGATCACGGATGCGCAGCTGGTTCATTGCGGGGTCTTCAAAGATCAGATCAAGCCACATGCTATCGATCCGGTTTTCGTTCAGATCGGCGTAGGCCAGATCAAAATCGACCGCGACTTCGCGATCCTGCAGCGGCAATTCTTGGACCAATTGTTCGGTGTTCGGCCCGTATTTGATGTTGAGCCGTGCATACACGGTCGCTGGCCGCTCTGTCCCGATCAAACCTTGGACGCGGACAATGTCGCGCTTGCGCAAACCGTCAGCCGCATCCTTGGGCAGATCAATCACAACCGACAAAAAGCTGCCGTCAAAACCAAGCACATCCATTTGCAGCCCAAACGGCGCGAGATCCTGCTCGCGGGTGTTTCGAATTTGGCGCAGCGTCAGTTCGGAATGGCTGCAATCGTGGAACACCTTAATGTCGCTGCCGATATAATCGCCATTCTCGATGCCAGCCTGCCCCTTGGGCGAAATCGGACCACGCCAAAGCGTCGGTCGCCATGCCCATTTCGTGCTGGGCGGCTTGCTAAAGATGTTCGAGCCAATCAGCGGCAGCGCCAGACGGCTTTCGGCCACATAAATCACGCGGTCTACAGCGCTACGCATCTGCCGCGCCCGATTACGTTGCTCGCGCAGCGTCGCCAGATCCGCATGTTCCACGTCACGCGCAGCCGCCATCCATCGCGCCAAGGCACGATGATGCAAAATTTTATTCAACAAACCAAACCGTTCACGTGCCACACAGAAACCCTTTCAGATGGGTGCTCTCACTCTACCTGTCAAACTGTTGCCAAAAAGGAAATACCGTTCAGGTTTCGATTGATACTACCTGAGGTTGATTGATCGCAAGCATCGACCGCAGCACGCTTTCCAGCAATGCCTGACCTTCGGATGCAGACAGCGGCATTCCTGCCAATCCCCGCACAGCGATTGTCGTAAGCCGACCCTTAACATCAACAAATGCACGCCATTCGGTGGTCTGTAGACCCGAAACGGGTGGTGCTGCCTCGTCCGTGAACTGCACGGTGACCGCCCCAGATGTTTGCTTAAAACCGCTGACAGTGACGGTGCCGGCGTTGCCATTCACACTCAGCAAGTTTTCGCCTGCCGTTGTGCCCAGGAACGCCTGAAACGCATTTGGATCGCTCGCGACCGCAGCACTGCCCGCTTCACCTACCTGCACGATGGCAAAACCGTTCAGTCGCGGACGGTCATTCACGCCCGCGATCACCTCACAGGCGACCATAACTGCAAAACCTGTGCGCGGCTTGCTGGCTTTGGTTTCGATGCAATACCCTTCGGGTACAGCCGCGATCACATCACCACCAAAAAGCGCGATTGCCGGAGTAGGAGGCGTCGGCGCCCCCAATGAACCCAGTTCAGCGCAACCCGCAACCAAGAGGGTCGCGCCGAATACTATATACTTACTTACAAAACCGAACACTGGATTAGAGATCCATGTAGATGTGTTTCTCGGCCTTTCCACCCGGATGCGTCGTCGCACCGTAACGTGTCGCACCAACCAGTTGGGAATACTTCCACAAGGCACCGGACGCGTAGATCGTATCTTTTGGACCTGCCCACGCTTCTTTGCGCGCGGCCATGTCTTCGTCAGACACATCAACCGACAATTCGCCAGTTACAGCGTTCATCGTGATGACATCGCCATCCTTGAGCAGCGCAATCGGTCCGCCATGTGCGGCCTCTGGCCCCACGTGACCAACACAGAACCCGCGAGTCGCACCAGAGAAGCGACCATCAGTGATAAGCGCCACCTTTTTGCCCATGCCCTGACCGGACAGCGCAGCAGTTGTGGACAGCATTTCGCGCATACCTGGACCGCCAGCAGGACCTTCATTGCGGATAACCAGCACTTCGCCTTCTTCGTAAGCGCGTGCTTTGACGGCGGCGAATGCTTCTTCTTCGTTCTCAAAACAACGTGCAGGGCCCGTAAAGACTTGCTCTTCGGCAGCCATACCAGCAACTTTTACAATAGCACCTTCAGGGGCAAGGTTGCCTTTGAGGCCAACAACACCGCCGGTTTTCGTGATCGGGCTGTTGATGTGATAGATCACGCGATCATCAGCTTCGCCTTTGATCATGTCCAGCTCTTCGCCCATTTCGCGGCCCGATGCTGTCATACAGTCTTCGTGAATCAGACCCGCTTTGCGCAGTTCCTTCATCACGACAGGCACACCACCAGATTCGTACAGATCTTTGGCCACATACTGACCACCCGGTTTCAGATCGACAAAGTAAGGAGTGTCTTTGAAGATGTCGCAAACGTCGAACAGGTCAAAATCGATGCCAGCTTCATGCGCAATCGCAGGAAGGTGCAGACCAGCGTTGGTAGACCCACCCGTACAAGCAACAACACGCGCCGCATTTTCCAGCGACTTGCGGGTCACAACATCACGCGCACGGATGTTTTTCGCGATCAGGTTCATCACCGCTTCACCAGAAGCGACACCATATTGATCACGGGATTCGTAAGGCGCAGGCGCACCAGATGAATTCATCAGGGCAAGGCCGATTGCTTCGGACACACAGGCCATTGTGTTTGCGGTGAACTGACCACCACAAGCACCAGCGGATGGACAAGCCACACGTTCGAGAATTTCCAACTCGGCGTCGGTCATGTTGCCAGCCTGATGCTGACCAACCGCTTCGAACACGTCTTGAACGGTCAAATCTTTGCCGTTCAACCGCCCCGGAAGGATCGAACCGCCGTAGATGAAAACAGACGGCGTGTTCAAACGCACCATCGCCATCATCATACCGGGCAAGGATTTGTCGCAACCCGCAAGACCAACAATCGCGTCATAGCAGTGGCCGCGCATGGTCAATTCGACCGTGTCAGCAATCGCTTCACGTGATGCTAATGACGACCGCATACCTTCGTGGCCCATCGCGATCCCGTCTGTCACGGTGATGGTTGTGAATTCGCGCGGCGTCCCGAGACCTTTTTTGACACCCAGCTTCACTGACTGCGCTTGACGGTTCAGCGAAATGTTACATGGGGCAGCTTCGTTCCAGCAAGTGGCGACGCCAACCCATGGCTGGGCGATCGCTTCTTCGTCCAAGCCCATCGCGTAAAAATAGGACCGATGCGGGGCGCGTGATGGCCCTTCGGTCACATGGCGGCTGGGCAGGTTGGATTTGTCTACTTTGGTCATGGATTGTGCCTCGCGATAAATCGTTTGGAATGGGTCTAAATAAGGGGGCAAGGCGTGACAAGCGTTTAACGACTGCTTTTCGCGTAAGACCATCGGCTAAATGCTGCTGATGCCTCGCCGAAACTGGCAGATTTGGGCCGGATTCGGACCTATTCGAACACAACACATGCAAGCCGCAGCGATCCGCATAGGATTTAACTGTCAATCTTCACACGAAACGCAGGTCACCTGCGTCATGCGCATGAGCAACTGCTTTTGCGAACGATTAAGGTGCCTCACGTCCTACAGGAGAAATTTATGTCCTCAAACGATCAAGAAAACCGCAAGCCATTCATCCATGACACGAACGGTGCGACCAACACATGGGTCCTCGCCGTTGTTGCCGTCCTCATCGTGGTAGGCGGCATTTTCCTCTATAGCGGCGATGACGAAGGGATCGAAGTAACCCCAGAGCCCGCCCCAACAGCCATCGAAGAAATCACACCAACCGAGACTTTACCTGCGGAATAAGACTTTGGTGCGCGCGGACGGCCTTGCATTGATTGCAATTCGTGTCGTCCGCGCATATCTCTGCCGTATCAACGCAGAGGCATCGTTATGAACTGGATCACGAACTACGTCCGACCCAAAATCAACTCGCTGTTTTCACGGCGCGAGGTGCCGGAAAATCTTTGGCAGAAATGCGATGAATGCGGCACGATGCTGTTCCACCGTGAACTGTCGGATAACCTTTACGTCTGCACCAACTGTGACCACCACATGGCCATTGGCGCGCGTAACCGTTTAGACGCGCTGTTTGACGGCGGTATTTATGTCGAGGTCGCAGTGCCGGAACCAGTCGCGGACCCGCTGCACTTTAAAGATCAAAAGAAATACACTGACCGCATCAAAGACGCTCGCAAGAAAACTGGCGAACGCGAAGCGATGCTTGTCGTCGAAGGCGAAGTCGGCCGCACCCAAGCTGTGGTCGCCGTCCAAGACTTCACCTTTATGGGTGGGTCCATGTCGATGTATGTCGGCAACGCGATTATCGCTGCTGCCGAACGGGCGATTGAACTGAAATGCCCGATGATCCTGTTTTCCGCCGCTGGTGGCGCACGGATGCAAGAAGGTATTCTTGGCCTGATGCAGATGCCGCGCACCACGATTGCCGTGCAAATGCTGAAAGAAGCAGGGCTGCCTTATATCGTTGTCCTGACGCACCCGACGACTGGTGGTGTTACGGCGTCCTACGCGATGCTCGGCGACGTGCAGATTGCGGAACCAAACGCACTGATCGGCTTTGCTGGCGCACGTGTGATCGAACAAACCATCGGTGAAAAGCTACCAGAAGGGTTCCAACGCGCGGAATACTTGCTGGATCACGGCATGCTTGACCGCGTCACAAAACGGACCGAACTCAAGGACGAGCTGATTACGATCATGCGTCTTTTGATGAAGCAACCGCCAGCCGTCAGAGGCGACCTGCCCCCACCGACACCCGATCTTGAACTGCCTGACATCGAGGACGCAAAAGCGTGATCCTACTCGCCGCGCTGATTGGCGCGGGGTTAGGCGGATTTGCAGTGCTGATGATGTTTCACGCAGGCATGTTGGCCGAACGATCCGGCACGGCAATTTTGCTGTGCGCAGTCGCATTGTTCTATCCGGTTTTTGCAATGCAAACGCTAGATTTCGGCAATGTCGCACTGCATCTCATCATCTTCATCGGCTTTGCCACGCTGGCCCGCTTCGGTTTCCAGCGCGGCACACATTTGCTGGCGGGCGGCTTGATCGGCCACGGCATTCTCGACATCGGCCTACACGTCGTCGGCGCACCGGGTCCAATCTGGTGGCCCGCGATGTGCGGCGCATTTGATATAGCAGCTGGGGCGGCGCTGGTCCGTCTCGTCCAAACTGGGAAAGCAATCGCATGATCAACACTTCTGACGCGATCCTCGCACGTATGATGGCACTACATCCAAAGGTAATCGACCTGACGCTGGATCGCACATGGCGGCTGTTAGAAGCGCTCGATAATCCGCAAAAGAAACTGCCGCCCGTGATCCACATCGCTGGCACCAATGGCAAAGGATCAACCCAAGCGATGATCCGTGCTGGCCTAGAGCAATCTGGCGCTGCCGTTCATGCCTACACATCCCCGCATCTGGCGCGGTTCCACGAACGGATCAGGCTGGCAGGCACGCTGATTACAGAAGCCGCGCTGACCGTAATCTTGGACCGCTGCTATCAGGCAAACAGTCCCGACACGATTACATATTTCGAGATCACAACCATCGCAGGGCTGCTCGCCTTCGCGGAAACACCCGCCGATTACACCTTGTTAGAGGTTGGATTGGGCGGACGGCTGGACGCGACCAATGTGGTTGAAAAACCCGCGATCACGATCATCACGCCTGTCGATCTGGACCACCAAGCCTTTCTCGGCGACACGTTAACCGCGATTGCGACCGAAAAAGCAGGGATCATCAAGCGCGGCGTGCCTTGCGTCGTTGGCCCGCAACACGAAGAATCCATGGAGGTGATCGAAGCCATTGCAGCACGTCTTGGCGCACCATTGCTGGCACACGGCCAACACTGGCATGTATCGGAAGAACGCGGACGACTGATTTACCAAGACGAACGCGGCTTGCTTGATTTACCTTTGCCAGCCTTGCGCGGGCCGCATCAGATCACCAACGCAGGTGCCGCGATTGCAGCACTACGGGCGCTCGGCAAAGACGACGCCGCTTGCGAAGCAGCGGTTACAAACGCCTATTGGCCTGCGCGAATGGAAAAACTCACCAGCGGTGCTTTGGTTGAATTGGCCGCACCAGCAGAGCTTTGGCTGGATGGCGGGCACAACCCAGCGGCGGGTCGCGCATTGGCTGCAACGCTCAAACAGCAACCGCCAAAGCCGACGCATTTGATCTGCGGCATGCTGAACACCAAGGATATCACTGGATATCTGGCGCCGTTGGCAGAAGTTGCGCAAACATTAACCGCTGTCTCGATCCCTGACGAGGTCAACACGATCCCAGCTGAAGAGACCGCCAAAATCGCCGCGACTGTTGGTTTGAAATCGTCATCCGCGCCGGATGTCGCCAGTGCAATAAGGGACATCACGGCAACGGACCCTAATGCGCGGATCTTGATTTGCGGGTCGCTATACCTCGCCGGTGCCGTCATGCGGGCGAATCATACCGAATCGCTTTGACGACAAACTTCCCGACCGATTCGTTTTCTCTTTGACGGACGAATCACTTCGCGTCTATATCTGTCTCTAATTACGAAAAGCACGTGGCCTGCCAGCCGTCTTATTTAGATCCAGTGTTTTATTTTTGGGGATACAATATGTTATCGCGAACAGTTTTGACTGTTGCGGTGGTTGGGGCATTTTTCGCCTCACAAACCATTGCGCAAACGACTGCGGGGGCTGCTGACGGCTCTTTCACTTATCAAGGCCAGCAAAAAAATATTAGCCAAGCGTCCAGCGCTGACACGGCAACAATGGCGCGGTTTTACGACCTGCGCGACGGCTGTGAAGGATTGTGCATCGCACCCGATATCGCCGCGAATGACGTTGAAACAATTACTGAAAACACTGTACTCGCCTTTATGGCAAACGAACTATCCAACGGCACGGGCCTGTTGATCGATAGTCGCCTGCCCTCTGACCGCGCCCTTGGCTATCTGCCCGCCTCTGCCAGCATTCCGCACACGCTCGTCACCCCAGAAAACCTGCTGCTGCCCGAGATTTTAAAGGCACTGGGCGCGCGTAGCCTATTGGGTGCGTTCAACTTTTCCGACGCCATGACGCTTGTTGTGTTCGATACAGGGCCGACGACCATGGACGCCCACCACTTGGTGAATGCCTTGATCGCTGCCGGATACCCCGCTGCCAAAATCAAATACTACCGTGGCGGGATGCAAGTTTGGGCCACGCTTGGTTTAACAACCGAGGGGCTATCATCATGAACTCTCTCGGACCAAAACAACGGGCAAGCGTGCTGCCATGGGTGATAACCGCAGGCGCCGTGACCTTTGCAGTCGGCGTCATGGGCACGCTTTATATCACCAAAAGCCAGCAACGTGCGCAGACCGAAGCCTTGTCATCCATCGTCGCGCAACTGTCGGACATTCAAGTCAGCCGTGCGCAAACGCCTGACCTGCTTGCGATCACGACACCCGCGTCTGACACCGCCGTCGTGGCGATGCCAACACCTGTCGATGAGATCCCGACCACGATCCCAAGTGCTTCTGCGGCATTGGCCGCCGCCGCCCCAACCGAAGAAGATCTGCGCAGCAAAGAAGACAAAATCGCCGAAGCCATCGCAATCGCGAACCGCAACCAGTTGCGCATGCTGACCGAAGGCGTCGTTGCGGGTCTCTACGATGTGACCGCAGAACCGGTTGACGGCGAACGTCCGCGTCTTGCTCTGCAATCGCGGAACGCCGCGACAACCGCACAAGCGCTCGAAGGTATTCTGGCCGCAGCCGCCGAAAGCGGTCAAATCGACGTACCCGACGCCGTGAACACAAGCGACGGCAATATTGACCCGCAAACCATGCTGTTCGATCTCGTGCAACGGTCGCTTGAAAACGGTTCACCGGAAGAAGTCGCCGCCGCACGCGAACTGCAGCTGCGAGCCTTTGCAGCCTCTACCGCCGAAACCCAAACCGTTTCTGGCGAACGGTTTTACACCGTCGAAAGCGGTGACAGCCTAGCCTATATCGCGCTGCAGTTTTACGGATCGACGGGCCAATACCCCCGCATTTTCGAAGCCAACCGCGATAAACTTGCCTCACCCGAGAAGGTGCAGATCGGTCAACGACTGCGCATTCCGAATGTTTAAGAGATAACGACAGATGGGACTAACCCGTCGAGCAGCACGCAACATGCAGGCCACTTTGGTCTGCATGTTCGCGTTTGCACAAACCGCGACAGCCACCACGCTCAACATGTGTTGGACTGGCGGCAACGGCTACACCATGACAGGCCGGATGGAACTACCAGACAGCGCCATGAACAAACCCATGGTCCGCGAAGATGACATCACCGCCTTTAAGATCACCGGATATTTGAACGGTGCGCGCGTCGGATCATGGAACCTGATCGAACAGACCGAAGCGACGTCATGGGTGCTCTACTTCGACCCCGCGACATTCACCTTCCCCACCGCAATCGACCTGAACCGACCTGTCAGCCAAGAGTGGAACGCCAATGGCGACGTGGACGACTGCGGCACCCCTGGGTTTGGTTTTAACGCAGGTAATTTCGCCCAAGATGTTTGCGTCAACGGCAAATATATCGAACCCAGCAGCATCGACCCCGAAACGACGTTCTTCGCGACGTTTGAACCTGTCACCCCCGATTGCCGCTCTGTTGCCGCGTTAAGCAAGTCACGCCGACACCCGTGATCCCTGCAATCTGTGCGAATACGATGGTATTTAGCACAATCTGGTGTATTTGGCAGGCAATCCCTCGTGCACAATCGGTAAAGGCCGCAAAATGATCCGCTTTGTCGTTGGTTTGTTCATCTTCGCAGTCGCCCTGTGTGCTTATATCATCAGCACGCAGCACGGTGGCATCATGCCGCAATCCAGCACGGTCGACACTGTCGCCGAAGCGCCTGCCGAACCGATCATCGCAGTGGCCGAGCAACCTGCCGATGAAACAGCGTCCACGATCATCGATCAAATTTCAGAGCGTGAACTAGGCTTTCAAACCATATCAACGCCAGTGGGCGCTGCTGTGCGCGACACGCTCGCGGTCTTGGGCCTGACCGTTCCGGGCATTGCGGAATCCGCGCCTGACAAACGATTTGCGACGCTGATTGGTGACTCGCTGAAAAACGGCACGGCTGACGCAGAACTCACCGCAAGCGTGATAACGCTGGCAGACGCTGGCGAAATAGCGATCCCCGCAGGGCTCGTCACTGCTGATGGGCAAATCGACACCGCGACATTCCTCAAAGCGATTGTGACGACGGCGGTCCTTGTCACCGAAGGCACCGATCCCGTCGTGCCCGACTTGTCCAATGATCCGGCGGCTGTGATTTCGGTGAATGGTTACGATTACACCATCAACCCGACCGACAGCCTTGCCGCGATCGCGGTCAAATTCTACGGCGATATCGGACAAACCAGCAGGCTGATCCAGGCGAACCCGATTGCACTGGCGCGCCCTGCTCAGATGACCGCAGGTACGACGATCAGCATCCCGGCGTTCTGATTATTCTGCCCAATCAGCGGCCTGCATTTCGCGTAAACGGCTGGCTGTGCGTTCAAATTCAAACGTACCTTCACCCTCAAGATACAACATCTCGGGCGATGCAGCAGCCGAACAAATCAACCGCACCTTACCTTCATAAAGCGTGTCGATCAGCGTCACAAACCGCTTGGCTTCGTTAAAGTTTTGACGACCAAGTCGCGGAATATCCTCGACGATCAACACACGCACCGCATCGACCAACGCAAGATAATCGGCAGCACCCAACGGCTTGCCACACAGATCATAAAACGATGCGCGCGCGACACCATTATGAAATCCGGGCAAGGTCACTTCACGTTTTTTCACGTGCAACACCAACGGTGCGCCCTGCCCGCCAGTTAAATGCTGCCAAACATCATCAATCTTTGATCGTGCCTCAGACGAAAGCGGCGTGAAATACCGCGGCGATCCGGCTAGTCGCCCTTGCCGATAATCCGTCTCGCTGACCAACTCATGAACAACCAAGCGCTGTTTGATCAACTCGATAAACGGCGTGAACAACTGGCGGTTCAAACCATCCTTGTACAGGTCATCGGGCGGGCGGTTCGATGTGGTGACAATCGTCACACCAGCCGCAAACAACGCCTCAAACAAACGCCCAACGATCATCGCATCGGTAATGTCCGTGATCTGCATCTCGTCAAACGCCAGAAACCGAACGCGCCCCGCCAAATCAGCCGCAACAGGCGCGATTGCATCATCGACACCCGCCTTACGAGCCTCGGTCATCTGCGCGTGAACCCATTGCATAAACGCATGAAAATGGCTGCGCTGTTTCGGCGCATCAATCGCTTCATACAGCAAGTCCATTAACATCGACTTACCGCGACCAACCCCGCCCCACATATACAAACCCGGCTCTGGCTCAGGGGCTTTGCGAAACAGCCCACGCTTTGGTGCAGGGGCGGCCATCGCCGCGCGCACCCGCTCTAACTGGTCCATAACAGCGACCTGCGCAGGGTCCGCCGTCAACGCGCCACTGGCCACTTTGGCCTGATATATATCGTGCATTTTCATCGCTATCGGCATAGCCCTTTGATCGCGGTTTGAAAACTACTGTTCGCCTTGTCGCGGGCTTCTTAACCCCCACCAGAGGCATCACCGCCATCGCTAAAATCGTTAACAAAGATTAACCGAGAGTGTCGAAACCGTCTTTCCCCAGTGTTTTGTTAAGAAACTAAAAAGCCTTACGAGATACACCAAACGCCAACAACAACGAGGTTGGCATGAACTCCCTGCTGCAGACCGCCGAAATTCTGGTCGATCCGATGCTCTTGGCGATTGCCGTCATCTATATTTACGGGTTCATCGTGCGCCTTACGCCTAACACATACGTCCATCAAATCGTGATGGGTGTCACCTTTGGGGTCGGCGCCATTTTCGCGATGTTGATGCCGATCACCTTTGCAGACGGCGTGATCATCGATATGCGCAATCTGTTGATCGGGCTCTCATCTGCATTTTTCGGCATTCCCGGTGCGATTATCGCGGGCGGCATGGGCCTAGTGACACGGTTCTACATCGGCGGAAGCGGTGCAATAGCAGGCATGACCGGCATCGCAATCGCGACCTGCGCGGGCCTTTTTTGGGCGCATTTTGTACGTGGAAAGTTAAAAATGCAGGGCTTTGAACTCGTACTTCTCGGCCTGCTGATTTGCACCTATTTGCTTGCTGTCGTCCTCTTACCCACGACCATCATGTGGTCGGCAATCTACGAATTGATCCCCGTCCTCATCGTGTTTAACGTCGTCGGTACGGTCCTCATCGGCAGTCTCATGATCCGTGAAGAAGGGCTTGCGGCGGAAAATGCCGCTCTGCTTAACGCCGCCACGACCGATCCTCTTACCCGCCTCCAGAACCGACGCAGCGCTGTTGCCGCTTATAACGCGCTGCCAATCCCCAAAAATAGTCGTCACGGCATCGCCATACTTTGCTTCGATGTCGATAATTTTAAAATTATCAACGACACCTACGGGCATGTTTGGGGCGACAAAGTGCTTGCCGAGATTTCCGACAGAATTAGCAAAACATTACGCCCCACGGATGTTTTTTCGCGGTTGGGCGGCGATGAATTTCTCATCATTCTCCCTGCAGTAACCGAGGCCGAAACACAGCAGATCGCTGAACGTTGCCGCGACGTGATCGCACAAACCGACATCGCCGACGCTGGCGAAACGATGAACGTCACAATTAGTGTCGGGGCAGAATGGCTATCAGAACGACCCGACTTCCTGACTTTCGTCGCGCGGGCAGACGAGGCGCTGTATCATGCGAAAAAGCTGGGACGTAATTGCGTTTCATTTGCTTGGCTCAACACGGCAACTGCCGCGCAGGCGTTCAGCCAGGCAACTCAAAATCGAACCGCCTAGGACCTGCTTTGTGAACGCAACATCGCGCGTAGGAAAGTCGATAGCTCAGCGCCATGACTGTACGGCAGCGCGTGACCCGCACCCGCTACGACTTCTTGATGCGCAACGCGGTTCCATTCGGCGAGTCTGCCAAGCGCAGCTATCGGGATAACGCTATCCTGCTCACCCCAAATCGCGATCACCGGAATACCATTTCGGCTGATGCTGCGATGCTCCTGCTCTTGCAACACCTCTAAAATATTGCGCCGGCTTGATAGAACCGAGCGCAAGTAGCCCCGTTTCTGCAATTCAGCCCGCTGTGAGACAGCAATGTCTGGGGCAATAGCACTCGCGGGATCGTTTGCAATCGCGCGCCGCATCCGCGCACCCGCTAGTACGCCATGCACCCAGTCACCGATGATCGGCTTGGTGCGGCAAAATTCAGAGAACTTGCTTTCTTTGGTCGCGATACCAGCAGGAGCCAGCAAAATAAGACGTTTCATGCGATGTGGCTCGTTCGCCGCGAACGCCGTCGCAATCGTCCCGCCCATCGAATAGCCGACAAGGGTCAAATCATCATCCAACGCCAGTTCGGCCAAGAGATCATTCAGCTGGGTTAAGAAAAACGGAACATCCTGAACGCCGTCAGGCGCATCCGAAAATCCACGCCCGTACAGGTCATAAACCAGAACACGATACCCCGTGTCCCCCAAAGCCTGCGCCGTTTCTTTCCAAACTGTGGACGGTGTGGACAGGCCGTGGATCAAAACAGCAACAGGCCCACGAACGGGACCAAGCCATTGATAATGCGTCACACCTTGGGATAATTCAACAAACTTTCCCGGCGCCGTTTTTCGCACAGCGGCAGTCATCGGACGTCGCCGCGCCTCTAAGATCACAGGCAAAGCAATCGCCAAAACCAGACCCAACAGTATAATAAACCAGATCATGCGTCTGCCTTCCAATTCACAAAATATGCACGGCGATTAACCGTCTATGATCCAAGCCGCTGCGCCCAAGCCGTCTGAATATAACTGCTTGTCATCAAATCAAGATGCGCACCGCCGCCGTTCTTAAACAGCGTAATTTCGTCATCACTATGGCGTTGAAATTTCGCCAACTCGTAATAGTCCGCGATAACGGCGTCCGGCAGAATTGCGCCCGCAGCCAATGGCGTTTTCAACTCGCCGATATGCTCCATCGTGGTTTGTTTATTATCAACGAAGATCCGCGATTTCTGCAAGACGGCATCGTCAGCTTCGCGCATGTCAGGGCGATATGCACCAATAAGATCAATATGTTGACCGGGTTGCAGCCATTCGCCTTTGATCAATGGATCAGTTGACATGGTTGCAGACGTCACAATATCTGCGGCCCGCACTGCGGCCTCTAGATCATCGGAAACGTCCACCTCGGGAAAATCCTTCGCAAACGCCTCTGCGCCCGCACGACTGCGATTCCAAATGGTAAACGACGCATCAGGAAACGCTGCAGAATATGCTTGCTTCAGCGACCGTCCAACCGTCCCAGCCCCGACAATCAGGATATTCTTGCTATCAGGCCGCGCCAAACGACGCGCGGCGAGCAGACTATCACCTGCCGTTTTCCACTTTGTCACCAAATGGAAATCCAAGATCGCCGAAAGCGACCCATCCTCGTCGGAATAAAGCGTCACACCGCCGTTCACCATCGGCTTATCAAGCTTGCGATTTTCCGGAAAAATCGTAGCGCATTTGACGGCGAGCCCCATACCTTTGATCCAAGCGGATCGGTTCAGCAGGGTATTATCCCCTTGATATAAAAACACATCTTCAACTTGCGCAGGCGGCAAATCGTGTCCTTTTGCCAATGCGTCAGTCAGGTCGAGCCAGTTCAGGATCGCGTCAGCTTCTGCGAATGGAATCATGACGGTCATTGTGCGGTCTCCTTGGTTAACAGTCCCTCAGCGACAAGCCGATCCGCCCAGCCGTCAGCCCCCGTGAACACATGTGTCTGCCAGCCTCGGGCACGTGCCGCGGTGATATTGTCGATCCGGTCATCGGTGAACAACAAGGTCGCGGGATCAAGCCCGCAATCGTCCTCGACCATTTGATAAATCGTCGCATCAGGCTTGATCACGCCCATGTGGCCGGAAATATAGCTGCGATCAAATTCGGTCAGGAACGGATAAACCGGCTTTGCGACGTCAAAGGTTTGAATGCCGAAATTCGACAGCGCAAAGACTGGCACGCCCGCCGTTTTCAAAGCCCGCAAAGTCCGCACCGATCGGTCAATCGCAGGTGCCGCCATTTCGATCCAGCGATCATGCCACATCATCACTTCGTCGTGCCAATCGGGGTTCGCCTTCGCTGCCGCCAGAATGGTATCGTGAAAGTTCTCGCCGCGATCGACCTTGTCGTTAATGCCGTGCAGATCAATCGCCGCGAACATCGCCCGCCGCCGTTCGGCCCCGATCACACCGTCAAAAAACCGTTCCGGTTGCCATTCGATAAGCACATTACCGATGTCGAAAATGACGGCTTTAATCTGGGTCATACGAGTTTCCTTTTGCGTTCAGCACAGTCTAACCGCTTCACGCCGCTCGTCCAGTCAAAGACACGGCGGATTAAGGTTTGGCAGCCGCCCGCACAGCCCGTTCCAGAGCGTCCAAAAATCGCGCCCGATCCGCTTTGGAAAACGGCTTTCCGCCGCCTTGCCGGAATGGATCAGCGGCCCGCATGTCGGCCATTAAATCGCGCGTCGCAAGAACGTTGCCGATATTTGCAGTCGTCAGCGGTTCGCCGTTGTGTTTCAGCACAAGCGCGCCATTCTCGACGCATTTCGCCGCCAGCGGAATGTCACCCGTGATCACCACATCGCCTTTGGTCGCGCGATCCGCGATCCAAATGTCAGCGATATCAGGGCCGTCAGGCACGACAACCGTCTCTACGAACGGATTTGGTGACGGGCGAATACCACCGTTCGAGACCACGAACATTTTCAGCTTATGGCGCGTGCCGACACGTTCAACTTCGGCCTTAACGGGGCACGCATCGGCATCAACGTAGATCATTTATACAGCGCCTCAGCGTGGAAAATGATGTGATCTTCCATGAAGCTTGAGATGAAATAATACGAATGATCATAGCCTTTTTGCATCCGTAAATGACCTTCTTGACGCCGCTCAACCATAGCGCTGGCAAGGGCCGCTGTGCCCAGCAAATCGCCGAATTGATCGTCGGTGCCTGTGTCGATCAGAACTGGCCCGTCAAAGCCGTTGCCTTGCATCAAAAGGGTCGCGTCGTGCGGACCCCAGTTGTCTTCGTCACCCCAATAGGCCGCGAATTGCTTGCGGCCCCAATCGCTATTCGTGGGGTTACAGATTGGCGCAAACGCGGAAACCGACCGGAACCGACCCGGCAATGCCATCGCAAGCGTCAACGCGCCGTGACCGCCCATCGAATGGCCTGTGATTGATTGTGACCCCATATCCAGCGGGAATTTCTCACCGACCAAGGCAGGCAATTCATCCGCGATATAGGTCCACATCTTAAAGTTCTTCGACCACGGCTCTTGGGTCGCATCAATGTAGAAACCCGCCCCCTGGCCCAGATCATAAGCGTCGTCGTCAGGCACATCTTCGCCGCGCGGCGACGTGTCGGGGAAAATCACAGCGATCCCGTGATCCGCCGCCCAAGATTGCGCACCGGCTTTTTCCATCGCGTTTGCGTGGGTGCAGGTCAGACCGGACAAGAACCATAACACGGGAACAGGACCATCTTGCGCCTCTGCGGGCAAGAACAGACCGAATGTCATTTCAGTGCCTGTGGCGCTTGAATCGTGGGAATACACGCCTTGCGTGCCACCAAAGCTGCGGTTCTCAGAAATCGTTTTCATGTGGAAATCCCTTTCGTTTGCACAAGGGCTATCCGAGCATCACAGGCTTGTCACCCATCCGATCACAACCGAGATCGTCAGAATGCTCGCCGCCGTAGAAATCAGGATCGCGGCAGACACGCGGGCGGGCGCTACGGCATAATGCTGCGCGATGATGTAGACGTTGCCAGCGACAGGCAGTGCGGCGGCAGCAACCATCACGCCAGTCGCAACGGGATCAACGTGGAACAGGTACAGCGCGGCCAATCCCACAGCAGCCGGATGCAAAACCAGTTTACACAGCGTTAACCAAGCCGCGATGCTGACGCGCTCTGCCGATTTACTGGCAAGTGATGCGCCAATGGCAAACAACGCACCCGGCGTTGCAGCACCGCCCAATAGCGTCAAGAAATCAGTCGCGGGCAGCGGCAAATCGATGGTCATGGCGGATAGGGTTAAGCCGATCACAATCGACACGATCATTGGGTTTTTCAGCAGGCCAAGCCCAACCGTCCGCAGAATCCCCAACCGCATACGTCCATCGCGCGATCCGGTGATCAGGATCACGACCAGCGAGCCAAAAAAGACCAGATCGACGGCCAGAACCATCATGATCGGCCCAATCGCTTTGTCGCCGAGCAACAGCGCGAGCATCGGAATGCCCAGAAAACCAACATTCCCGATCACCGCGCATTGTGCTTCGATTGCGGCTTCGGCGACATTCAACCGCCGGATCATCGCGACCAATGTTGCCAAGGCGTAAACGGCGAACGTCCCGACCAAATAAGCCCCAACAAACGACCAGTCCAGCACATCGGACAGGTTCAACGACACCGAAAAGCGCAGCAGCATGGCGGGCAGCGCAAAGTAGAACACAAATTTGGTTAAATAGGCCGTCCCGACTTCGCTAAAGAAACCGCGACGCGCGGCACCGTACCCTAGCGCGATCAACCCGAAAAAAGGCAGCGTTTGCAGGAAAACTGCAATCAATCGAACGCGCCTGTGACACGGCCCAACAGCATGAATGCGCGTGCGGTGCGGGTGTCGGCCAGTTCGATCAGTTCAGCGTCGGATGCAACGACTTCGAAAGACACCAGCATCTTGTCAAAATGGCGCAGAAAATGGTGGCAGGCATCGCGGAAAATCGGATCTTCCCGCATCCGCGCCGTGGTTAACGCAAGCGACGTCCGGTCCCGCACACCGCCCAGCGCACCAATCGCACGACCGCGTTCACCTTGGGCAAAACGACGCCACAATTCGGGCCGTGATCGATCCGGCGCGAGGTCATCCATGTAAATACCGTCCTGCGACAACAACGTCAGCACGTCTTGGCTGGCCTGAACCAATTGACGGGCAGACCTGTCTTTCAACGCTTTGCGCAACGCAGCAAAGCCAATCGCGTCGCCTTCGGTATCGGGAAAGTTCAATGCACGGATTAAATCGACGCGCGGCAGCGGCGGCGTATCGTCTTCGGGCTGCACATCCAGCGCAAGTGCGCGTTGTTCAGGCGGCACCGGTTTTACGGTTTTGATGTCCAGCTTTACACCAGCGTCCCGCGAGCTCGTGAACGTCGCCAAAGGCGCGTCCGGTTTCTTTGTTGCTTGGGCAATCTGGTTCAATTTGCGTTCGACCGATGATTGCGACGTCAGCGGACTGCCTTGGCGTTCGGTCATGACGTTATCGCGCAGGGTATCGATTGCCTCGTGCAATAACTGCGCTTCTTCGCGCATGACCTTGGCGGATCGGGCAGCAACTGCGGCCACCCAAATCATCGCAACAGGTAAAAACAACGCCATCAAGATCAGCACAAACCGCAGGCTGTCAAAGCCTTGATCGGTTGACGGTGCGGGCGTGACCAAAAAGAAAATGCTCACGCCCAGCATCCATACCACTGACAAAATCAGTGCGATGACTTCAGTACGGCTTGGTGCAAAAGCACCTGCATTCATTTGAGAGCGTAACGCCATTTGTCGTCTCACCAAACCCTATTGGGATTATTTGTAAGCGATTTCAATAATTTCGTAGGTTTTCACACCACCCGGCGTGCGGACTTCGGCACTGTCGCCAACATCTTTGCCGATCAGGGCGCGGGCGATGGGTGATTTCATGTTCAAACGACCTTGCTCGATGTTGGCCTCATATTCGCCAACAATCTGGTAGGTCTTTTCTTCGTCTGTATCTTCGTCCGCCATCGTGACGGTCGCGCCGAATTTGACAGCGCCCGACATTTTCTTGGGGTCAATGATATCCGCCAAGGAAATCACGCCTTCCAGCTCTTTCACGCGGCCCTCAATGAAGGACTGCTTTTCTTTGGCAGAGTGGTATTCCGCGTTCTCGGACAAGTCGCCATGCTCGCGCGCCTCTGCAATCGCCCGAATGATCGTTGGGCGTTCAACCGTTTTGAGGTGCTTCAACTCAGCGTCCAACTTGTCAAAGCCAGCACGTGTAAGCGGAATTTTTTCCATGACTACGTCCCCTTGGGGCAAAAAATTACATCGAACGTTCATAACGTACTTGGGCTATAGAAAGTCAAGTACAACTAACATCAGTCGATTTGATTGATGCGGTACACTTTTTAGCCGACCGTCGGCGAATATAGGCATTTTCGTCGCTTTACGACGCATTGTTTCATTTTGTCGTCGCGTCTTGATTGCCCTGTTTTTCCGGATGCGCTAACCCAGTCCGCAACAATATTGCGGAGGTGCGCCTCCAAATGAACAAAAGGGTGCGACATGGCCGACATAGAACGCGAAGCAATGGAATATGACGTCGTTATCGTTGGGGCCGGTCCTGCGGGTCTGTCGGCGGCGATCCGGTTGAAGCAACTCGACGCGGATATCAACGTTGTCGTGCTGGAAAAAGGGTCCGAAGTTGGGGCGCATATTCTATCTGGCGCTGTTTTGGACACCGCAGGCATCGACAGGTTGATCCCTGACTGGAAAGCCAAAGGCGCACCGATCAACGTGCCTGTCAAAGAAGATAATTTTTACATGCTGGGCGAAGCGGGCAAAATCCGCGTACCAAATATCGCAATGCCACCGTTGATGAACAACCACGGCAACTACATCGTTTCCATGGGAAATGTCTGCCGCTGGATGGCAGAACAGGCCGAAGAGTTGGGGGTCGAAATCTTCCCCGGCATGGCCTGTTCAGAGTTGGTGTTCGGTGAAAACGGCGAAGTCAAAGGCGTCGTCGCTGGTGAGTTCGGCAAAGAAGCTGACGGATCGCACGGCCCGAATTACGAGCCCGGCATGGAGCTGCACGGCAAATACGTGTTCCTGTCCGAAGGCGTGCGCGGATCGTTGTCCAAACAAGTGATCGCAAAATACGACCTCGCCGCTGAATCCGACGTGCAGAAATACGGCCTCGGCATGAAAGAAATCTGGGAAATCGACCCCGCCAAACACAAAGAAGGCACCGTGACCCACACGATGGGCTGGCCTTTGGGCAAGGAAGCAGGCGGTGGGTCGTTTATCTACCACCTTGAGAATAATCAGGTTTACGTGGGCTTCGTGGTTCACCTGAACTACAAAAACCCGCACCTTTTCCCTTACATGGAATTCCAACGTTTCAAGCATCACCCGATGATCGCGGACCTGCTCCAAGGCGGCAAACGTGTGGCTTACGGCGCACGTGCAATCACCGAAGGCGGCTACCAGTCGATGCCAAAAACCGCGTTTCCGGGCGGTATGCTGCTGGGGTGTTCCGCAGGCATGGTTAACGTCCCGCGCATCAAGGGCAACCACAACGCGATGCTCTCCGGCATCCACGCAGCCGAAGCGGCGTTTGCGGCAATCGGTGCGGGTCAATCCGGCGATACGCTCGATAACTACGACACCGAAGTCCGGACCGGTCCAATCGGCCAGGACCTCAAAAAAGTGCGCAACGTGAAACCGCTTTGGTCGAAATACGGCTTGCTCACTTCGCTGGCTGTTGGCGGCATGGACATGTGGACCAACACATTCGGTTTCTCACTGCTTGGTACGCTCAAGCACGGGAAATCCGATGCGGATGCGACTGAAAAATCCGTGCGTCACCAACCGATCAACTATCCGAAACCGGACGGGAAACTGTCCTTTGATCGGCTGACCAACGTCGCGTTCAGCTTTACCAACCACGAGGAAAGCCAACCTGCGCACCTTGTCCTGACGGACCCAAGCATTCCCGTGGACACAAACCTACGCGATTACGCTGGCCCCTCTGCCCGCTATTGTCCCGCAGGCGTTTATGAATTCGTCGGCGAAGGTGTGGACACAAAGTTCCAGATCAACTTCCAGAACTGCGTCCACTGCAAAACCTGTGACATCAAAGACCCGAGCCAGAACATCACATGGACCACACCCCAAGGCGGGGATGGCCCAAACTACCCCAACATGTGATCGCTTAAATCACGCTCAAAAGGCCTCGCATTTGTGCGGGGCCTTTTTTAATGCATACGTCCCCGCGATGTTCCGCCCATTTATCAGCAATCATTTGCACCGACGCGATTCGTCGCCTAGGCTTTCATTTATGCAGTAAAACAGGGGCGACACAGGTGTTTCTACAAAAACAACGCGGCGCAATAATCATCGCATTGATGCTAAACAGCACAGCAGCCACGGCGCAGGACAGCGTTCCAAACGCGGGCGCATATCTGGCCGCACGGCAAGCGGCGCAAACATCTGACTTCGAATACGGCGTAAAATATTACACCGAAAGCTTGCGAACCGACCCCGCGAACGGTGTTCTGCTGGAAAATGCGCTGACTGCAACAATGTCTCTGGGACGGTTCGACGACGCCGTAGCACTTGCCAAAACCATCGATGACATCGGGATCAACCGCCAGCATTCGAATATCGTACTGGCGGTTAATGCGGCCAAGACTGACAACTGGGCCAATATCTTTGCTGCCCTTGAAATGGACCGCCGCGTCGGCCCCGTCGTTGACGGGTTGTCACAAGGCTGGGCGCATATGGCGCTAGGCGAATTTGACAAAGCGTTGGTTAGCTTTGACGAGGTCACGGACACCACTGGATTGCAGTCGTTCGGCACTTATCACAAGGCCTTGGCACTTGCGTCCGTGGGGAACTACGACGAGGCCGTCCGCATTTTCGATCTGGCAGCCGAGACCGATGGTTTGCGTCATAACCGTCGCAGCGCCATGGCGCACGCGCAAATCCTCAGCCAACTTGATCGCCGCGACGACGCGCTGGCCTTGATCGACGAGGTGTTCGGCGAAACCCTAGATCCACGCCTCGTGGACCTGCGTGATCGGATCGAATCCGGCGCACCGACGCCCTACGACATCATCACGAACCCCACCGAAGGCCTTGCCGAAGTCTACCTGTCCGTCGCCGAAGCACTGCGCCCAGACGTACCGGAAAACTACACGCTGATCTACGCACGTGCGGCTGAATATCTGGCACCCGACAATACCGAAGTGTTACTTCAAGTCGCGAGCCTACTTGAAGACCTCGAACGGTACGGTCTTGCAAACGAAACCTACACCCGTGTGTCCCGCGACGATCCGGCCTACGCGGTCGCCGAAATTGGCCGCGCCGAAGCGTTGCGCAAAAAAGGTAACTTCGAAGGTGCCACCGAAGTATTGCGCGCCATGACGCGCACATTCCCTGACATGCCTGCGGTCTACGTCAGCCTCGGCGACACCCTGCGGCAATCCGAGCAAATCCAAGAGGCAAACGCGGCCTACTCGACGGCCCTCGACCTTTATCCAGCCGATGACCCCGCACGCTGGTTCGTCCATTACATCCGCGCAGTGACCTATCATGCACTGGATCAATGGCCCGAAGCCGAAGCGGATTTCCGCGCAGCCCTGTCATTCCGCCCCGACCAACCCCGTGTTTTGAATTACCTCGGCTATTCTCTGGTTGAACGCGGCGAGAAATTAGACGAAGCCCTTGGAATGATCGAAAAAGCAGTCTCTATTCAACCGCAAAACGGTGCCATCGTGGACAGCCTTGGCTGGGTGCTATTCCAGCTAGGCGATTACGAAACAGCCGTCGGACATCTCGAAGACGCCGCCGCATTAGAAGCCGTTGATCCTGTCGTAAACGACCACCTCGGCGATTGTTATTGGGCCGTCGGTCGCAAGGTCGAAGCGCGTTTTCAATGGAACCGCGCCCTGTCATTTTCGGACGAAGATAGCGAAGATGCCGCACGTATCCGGCGCAAACTCGAAATCGGCCTTGATGCTGTTTTGATTGAAGAAGGCGAAGAACCGATCAAGGTCGCACATGGCGTCAATTAAAGCAGTCGCCCCTGCAAAGGTTAATCTGACCCTCCACGTCACTGGCCAGCGCGACGACGGCTATCACCTGCTCGACAGCCTTGTGGTCTTCACGGACGCGGGCGACATTATTACAGCCAGCCCGTCAAACGATCTGACATTGACGGTTAACGGACCGTTTGCCGCAGGCGTGCCAACCGATAAAACAAACCTGATCTTGCGGGCGGCAGAAACCCTGCGCCGTATGCGTGGCGTGATTAAAGGTGCGGCGATTACCGTCGAAAAACACCTGCCGAACGCTGCCGGACTGGGTGGCGGATCATCGGACGCTGCAACGACACTCAAGCTGCTCGCAGAACTGTGGGACGTAGCCCCCCTACCCGCCTCCGCTGCCGAAGTGGTGATGCTTGGTGCCGACGTTCCCGTCTGCCTGCGCGCGCCCGCGCCCACACATATGACAGGCATCGGCGATCAACTGGCGTCAACGGCAAAGCTGCCGGAATGTGCGCTCATCCTCGTGAACCCGAAAATCGCCGTTCCGACCGATGCCGTGTTCAAAGGGCTCGCAACCAAACAAAACCCGCCAATGGATCCGCTGCCTCAAAACCTCAGCTTCGCCGATTTCAGTGAATGGCTGGCAAAGCAGCGCAACGACCTGCAAGCGCCCGCGATCAAAACCACACCCGCGGTACAATCCGCACTCGACCTGCTCATTAAAAATCCGGCAGTCACTTTTGCGGGCATGTCAGGATCGGGGGCGACCTGCTTTGGCTTGACCAAAAATATGGCCGCCGCACGCCAAGCAGCCCGCGTGATCCAAGTTGCGCAAATGGGCTGGTGGGTGACACCTGCCGAGGTCCTACGCGGCTAGACCGCCAACTTCATTTCGCCAAAACAACTCCCGCCGGGGGCTCTGACAGCGCAGCAATCACACTGCGCTAAGTGATCCGCGCGACCACATAATCCGCCAGATCCAGCAGCATTTCACGAATATCGCTATCGGGCAGGACCGCCAGTGCAGCCTTAGCCTCGACAATATAATCCAACGCCGTTTGGCGTGTCGTATCCATCGCGCCGTGCTTGGCGAGCAATGCAACCGCGTGCTCCAGATCGCCGTCCTCTTGGCGTCCTTTCCCAATCGTCCGCGTCCAGAATTCACGTTCCGTCGCATCCGCCGCAGCAATCGCGCGGATCACAGGCAGCGTCAGCTTGCGTTCGCGGAAATCGTCACCGACATTTTTGCCAATAGCGCTCGTTCCACCGTAATCCAGCAGATCGTCAACAATCTGAAATGCGATGCCGAGTGTATCGCCATAGTCGAACAGCGCCTTCACCGTCGCCTCGTCTTGGTCGGCAATAACGCCGCCAACTTCCATCGCGGCAGAGAACAGCGCAGCCGTTTTTCCGCGTACAACCTTGAAATAAATATCTTCTGTCGTCGCCAGATCAGCAGCGGCGGTCAACTGTAACACTTCGCCTTCCGCAATCGTCGCAGAGGCGTTCGCCAGAATATCCAAAACCCGCATAGAGCCTGTCTCGACCATCAACTGGAACGACCGCGCGAACAGGTAATCACCGACCAGTACAGACGACGTATTATCCCACAGCAGGTTCGCCGTAGGCCGACCGCGACGCTGGTTACTTTCGTCAACCACATCATCATGCAGCAGGGTCGCTGTGTGAATAAATTCGACCGTTGCGGCCAGATGCACGTGGTACGGCCCGTCGTAGCCACACATCCGCGCCGCCGCCAACGTCAGCATCGGGCGCAAGCGTTTCCCGCCTGCCTCAACCAAATGCGCGGTCACTTCGGGGATGCGCGGCGCGTGCTCGGATGCCATCCGCGTGCGGATCATCTCGTTCACAGCCGACAGGTCATCCGACAACGCCGCAGCCAAGCGTTCGTGGGGTTTGGTAGCGGCGACATCAAGGCTCATCACGTATTCCGTCAGTTTGTGGACAAAGACGATCATGCATCTTACGTCAGATCTATGAAAGAGCTTTTGCGCACCAACGACCCGACAGTCATCGCCCTTGCTACGGCCCTTCTGGATAGCGAGGATATAACCGCATTCCAGTTCGACGTAAACATGAGCATCCTAGAAGGTAGCATAGGCATAATGCCGCGCCGCCTGATGGTCGCTGATCGCGATTTATTTATGGCCCAAGCGATCATGCGCGATGCCGAGATTGATCTAGGCCAGTGATTGAAGACACGACATATGACGCGTTTCTTGGTGGAAAAGTCCATGCTTTGCAGCCCAAACGCGGGTTTCGGTCAGGGATTGACGCCGTGTTGCTTGCCGCATCAGTGCCCGCGAAATCCGGTGAAACGGTTCTGGAAATCGGGTGCGGCGTGGGCGTGGCATCCTTGTGCCTGAATGCGCGCGTCGCTGGATTGGCGATCACCGGCATCGAATTGCAAAGCGACTATGCAGGATTGGCAAAGCAGAACGCAGCAACAAACAACGCTGACTTCACAATATTTTGCGCGGACCTACGGGCCCTGCCCGCTGATCTACGTCAAAAACAGTTCACCCACGTCATGATGAATCCGCCTTATTTTGACCGCACGCAGGGTCATGCGGCTACGGATACTGGGCGTGATGTGGCGCTTGCGGGCGACACGCCTTTGGCAGATTGGCTCGATATCGGGATCAGACGGTTGGCCCCCAAAGGCACACTGACGATTATTCAACATATCACCCGTCTACCCGAAGTCTTATCGGCGGTTTCAGGGCGACTGGGATCGATCCACCTGCGTCCTATTGCCGCCCATTCCAGCGCCGCACCGGGTCTGTTTTTACTCCAAGCGAAACATAGCGGACGCGGACCATTTGAATTAATGCTGCCGCTTGTGATGCACGGAAGCCAAGCAAAACAAGGGGATATCGAAAGCTACACCCCGCAAGTCAAAGCGATTTTGCGCGACGGCGCATCTTTCTCCATTCGCGACCCTGCCTGATTAACCTTTCAGCAACCTTTTGGCAGCAAGCTGCTCATATATCGCTTTGCTGCTCTGCGGCGTGACAGGTGGTCAAATCTGTGGTGCAGTGACGGTGTACACACTTATAGGAGGATCGAAATGAGCTTAAGTTCGCACTTGCAGGAACTGAAAAAGAAGCACCAACACCTCTCGGACGATGTCGAGGTCATGCAGCGTAGCGCCGGAACGGACGACCTTGAAATCGCGCGCCTCAAGAAGAAAAAACTCCACCTAAAAGAAGAAATTTCACGGCTTAGCGCCGGTTAGTCTTTGATCCTTTTGGGTTGGCGTAGAATGCGCCAGCCCAATCTACGATTTGCGCGGCAGTGGAAAGACCCTGCTTTCGGTCAAAACCTCAATCGCCGCAACCTCTTCACGCACCCATGCCATTAGACGCGCGACTTGCGGTCTGTGTTCGGCGCCTTTTGCGCAGACAATCCGATAATATGCATTACTCCAGATACTTAGCTCTAGCGGCATCACCAATTGCCCAAGGCTCAGATGTCGTTCAGCCATAGAGATTCGGCCCAAAACCACCCCAGCCCCGGACAATGCAGCATTCACCGCATGGTCACTTTGACTGAAATGCGTGCCGGCTGTAGTGGGCGGCTTTAACCCTGCAGCACGGAACCACGCATCCCAATCCGCAGGGGGCGTCAGAAATGTCAGGTCTTCTTGATGCAGCAGCGGTAAGTTTAACAAATCGCTTGGTTTTTTGATCTTTTCCGCCAAGCTAGGTGCGACCATCGGGCAGAGCCATTCTTTGAAAATCGGCTCGCTATATAACCCCTCGTCCGCTTGCTGGCTGAACCTGATCGCGACGTCCACTTCGTCGCGTGTGAAATCCATTAATCTGAGGTTGGCAGAGAACCGCAGATCGATGTCTGGATTCGCTTGAACGAACTGAAACAGCCGCGGTGCGAGCCATTTCGATGTAAAGCTCGGCCCAGATGTCACAGTTAAGGTTCTGTTATCATGTAGGCGTTTTGCCGCTGACCACGCTTTGGTCAATACTTCGAACCCTTCAGCAGCACCGGGCGCAAGAACTCGGCCAGATTCGGTCAGCTCGACTGCGCGGTTCAATCTGCGGAACAATGGATGGCCCAAATGTTCCTCTAATGACTTGATTTGAAATGATAAAGCGGCTGGGGTTACGTTAAGTTCACTTGCTGCGCGTGCAAATGACATATGCCGCGCTGCGGCATCAAAAGCGCGAAATGCGGTGAGTGGAGGAAGGCGTTCTGACATGTCACATCAATATATCTTAACTGAAGCTATGAAAAGTCTCGTTTGTCACTTTCCCCAAAACACCCCAAATAAGAGACAGACCAAATGAACTCGTTTCATCAGGAGACACGAAATGCACTCGATCACAACGAACGAAGAAACCCGCCTTATCATCGAACGCGCACACGCTGAGCGCGCAGAGATGGTCGCAGCATTCTTCCAGAAACTGTTTTCTCGCAAGCCAAGCGCTGCGCACACAACTGCTGAACAACCGGCCTAAAGCCGAGTCACTACCCGTGCACAATGCGTGCACAACGCGTATGACAAAATTCTTGATCCACGATCCTCCTCCCAGTCGATCGGATCATGAAAAAAGGGCCGGTCTTTACGACCGGCCCTTTCTGATTCTAGCCTAGAATACGTCTTACAACATGTACTGGCCGCCGTTTGCAGAGATTGTGGAACCGGTGATAAAGCCCGCGTCGTCGGACGCTAGGAACACGACGGTACGCGCGATTTCGGCTGCTTCGCCAAGACGGCCCACGGGAATGCCCGCTACGATCTGGTCCATCACTTTTTCAGGGATCGTCGCCATCATTTCGGTGTTGATATAGCCGGGTGCGACCACGTTCACGGTGATGCCAGCGCGCGCGCCTTCTTGCGCCAGCGCTTTGGTAAAGCCGATGTCGCCCGCTTTTGCGGCCGCATAGTTCACCTGAGCGAATTGGCCTTTTTGGCCGTTGATCGACGAAATCGTGACGATGCGACCGAATTTGCGTTCGCGCATTCCGGGCCATATCGGGTGGGTCATGTTGAAGACGCCGGACAAGTTCGTGTCCATGACCTCTTTCCACTGCGTCGGCGACATTTTGTGGAATGGCGCGTCGCGGGTGATGCCTGCGTTGTTCACCAGCACTTCGACCGGACCCAGATCGGCCTCAACCTTAGCGATACCAGCGGCGCAATCCTCGTAGCTGCCGACGTCCCATTTATAGGTTTTGATGCCAGTCTCAGCTGTAAAAGCAGCGGCTTTTTCGTCGTTACCTGCATAGGTCGCAGCGACAGTATAACCTGCGTCTTTCAACGCCGTCGAAATGGCAGCGCCAATACCGCGGGATCCGCCGGTAACAAGTGCAACACGGGACATGATATTCTCCTCCAAAAATAGTCAAGTAAGCAAATTACTTATACAGGGAACCATACGCAATTATATTGCGCAAGCAGAAAGGGGCAGCTTTGCGCTACCCCTTTCGATTTAGTTAATCGCGCTCAATGCACAGGGCCACGCCCATGCCTCCGCCGATGCACAGCGTTGCGATACCTTTTTTCGCGTCGCGGCGCTGCATTTCGAACAACAGCGTGTTCAGAACACGGCAGCCGGACGCACCAATCGGGTGACCGATCGCGATTGCGCCGCCGTTAACGTTAACGATTGCCGGATCCCAGCCCATTTCCTTGTTCACGGCACAGGCTTGCGCGGCGAAGGCTTCGTTTGCTTCAACAAGGTCAAGATCATCGACAGACCAGCCCGCTTTTTCCAACGCTTTGCGCGACGCCATGACCGGGCCCACGCCCATGATGGATGGATCGAGGCCGGCAGTCGCGTAGGACGCGATACGGCCGAGCGGCGTGATACCGCGTTTTGCAGCGTCATCGACGGACATCAACAATGTGGCTGCAGCACCGTCGTTCAAACCGGATGCGTTAGCGGCTGTGACAGAGCCGTCTTTTGCAAACGCCGGGCGCATTTTTGCCATCGTTTCAAGGTTCGCGCCGTGACGGATGTATTCGTCCTGATCGACGACGATATCGCCCTTGCGAGTTTTCACGGTGAAGGCCGCGATTTCGTCTGCGAATTTGCCAGCCTTCTGTGCTGCTTCAGCTTTGTTCTGCGACGCGACTGCAAATTCGTCCTGCATTTCGCGGGAAATTTCCCACTGATTTGCAACGTTTTCAGCAGTTTGACCCATGTGGTAGCCGTTGAACGCATCCCACAACCCGTCACGAATCATGGTGTCGATGTAGCTGACGTCACCCATTTTGTGGCCTGCCCGCAGGTGCGCCGCATGTGGTGACAACGTCATGTTTTCTTGACCACCGGCGGCGACGATATTCGCGTCACCTAGCTGGATGTGCTGTGCGCCGAGCGCCACGGCACGCAGACCGGAACCACACACTTGGTTAATACCCCACGCTGCGGATTCAATCGGAAGACCTGCGTTGATGTGCGCCTGACGTGCTGGGTTTTGGCCCTGAGCGGCGGTCAAAACTTGACCAAGAATGGTTTCGGACACTTCTGCTTTGTCGATTCCGGCGCGTTCAACAACGGCTTCGAGAATGGCAGCGCCCAGATCGTGGGCGGGCGTATTGGCGAATGCGCCTCCGAAACTGCCCACAGCAGTCCGGGCGGCAGAAGCGATAACGACGTTAGTCATGTTGAGTCCTCTCAGGTTATTCTTTGACCAGATTGGAGCACAACAGGCGCATATGTACAGGCCCCAACCTGCAAGTTGAGCCAACTTTATGGATTTGTTTACGTTAGGGCAATGTGGATTTGGGTTGGTGGGCCGCGTGCGGATGACGGCCTAGATGCTAAACTTGGGCACACCGTAAAGGTATCCTTGCAGGCAATCTGCCCCAAGTTTTGTCATAAAATCAGCCTCTTTTGCCGTCTCAACCCCATCTGCGACAACAAACATTTCAAATTGATGGGCGACCATGATGAGCGCCTCTGCGAGCACCTGATTGTCAGGGTCGTCGTGGATTCCACGCACAAAGCTTTTGTCGATTTTGACCAGATCGAAGAAGAATTCTTTGAGGTGACGAAAGGCGGTCATGCCTGCGCCAAAGCCGTCGAGCGCGAATGCGACCCCCTTTGGCTGCATTTCAACCATGAAGCGAATCATAACCTCGTGCAGTTCCATCGCAGAGGTTTCCGAGACTTCAAATATCAAGCGATCCCCGACGTTATCTTTGGTCGCCAAGCCGCGCGCCAAGGTGTCGCGCCATTTCCCATCGGCCAGTGACCGCGCCGAGACGTTGATGGAAATGCGCAGATCAGGCCGTCGCGCCAATAGGATGAACGCGTGTTCCAACGTTGTGCAATCGACCTCGCGGCCGAGATCATTTTCGCCGATGACAGACATAAAATGGGCGGCGGGAATAACACGACCAGCCTCATCAAGTACACGCACCAATCCTTCGTAGAAGGCGACACCGGGTTTGTCGCCCGCCAGCATGATTGGTTGGTACGCCATCTTTGTGCGCCCCGCCGCAAGCGCATCACGCACGAGCGTCAGGACATCGCTATCGCGACTCGCCATCGCCGCCTGAAACGGGTCGAGGGGACGGTCATCATTAGAGGCATTGGGCGTAGCGTGCATATTGGCATCTCGTGTAGGATGCGTCACTCTGCACCGTAACCGCCTAATATCACGTTAATAACAGGACAGTGTTTATGGTCGAAAGATGCCGATGGGCGGGCGATGATCCGATCTATCAAGCCTATCACGACACCGAATGGGGCGTGCCTGAATATGACAGCAGAGCGTTGTGGGAAAAGTTAATACTGGACGGTTTTCAGGCCGGATTGTCGTGGATTACGATCCTCAAGAAACGCGATAATTTTCGGGCTGCCTTTGCGGGATTTGATCCAAATGTGATTGCTGAATGGGGCGATGAAGACGTCGAACGCTTGCTCGGTGATGCGGGGATAATCCGGCATCGTGGTAAGATTTCTGCGACGATTACAAATGCCCGTGCGTGGCAAAAAATTGAGGCTGAGCAAGGCTTTGACACGTTTCTGTGGGACTATGTTGGCGGGACACCTTTGATTAACCATTGGGAAACACAGGCGGATGTGCCGACACAAACGCCACTGTCAGTGCAGGTATCGAAGGACTTGAAGAAAGCAGGGTTCAAGTTCTGCGGTCCGACGATCATTTATGCATTCATGGAAGCTTGCGGCTTGGTTAACGATCACATCGTTACTTGCCACCGTCACGGACGTTAGGACCAGCGGTTTAGCGCCTCTTCGTCGTCGTCTTTGGCTGCGACCCACGATGCCCCGTCACCCGTTGTTTCTTTTTTCCAAAAAGGTGCGCGGGATTTTAGATAATCCATCAGGAAATCGGCAGCAGCAAAAGCATCTGCGCGGTGCTTTGATGCCGTCGCCACCATCATAATCGGGTCGGTTGCATGCAACGTGCCGTAGCGGTGGATCACCAGAACATCGGCAAGCGACCAGCGGTTTTGCGCATCGGCAGCAATGGCTTCAATCGCTTTGGCGGTCATGCCGGGGTAGTGTTCGATTTCCATCCCCTGAAGGCCGCCCGCCACGTCGCGCACAAGGCCCGTAAAGGTGACAATCGCGCCGACAGACGGTTGGTTTTTGGCAAAACTGTTCAGTTCGGCGCCAGCATCAAAGAGATTTTCCTGCACCCGGACGATCATCTTAACCGCCTGTCATCGGTGGAAAAAACGCCACCTCGCGGACGCCAGCAAGAGGCGCGTCAAAGTCTGAGAGTTCTTGGTCTAGGGCGACGCGCAGGGCCGTGATATCAGCGAAGGCAGCGGCATAGCGGTCTTCGCGAGCGACCAGTTCCGCGACGAGGTCAGAGACGGTCGCGGCCTGCGTTTCAACCGTTTCTTTTGGCAGCCCGATCCGTTCGCGGACCCAAGCAAAATACATGATATCCATCACTTGGCCCCTTTGAGGAACGGCATCGCCTTGCGCAGATAATCCATGCCGGTGATGAAGGTCAGCAGGGCCGCGATCCACAGCAGGATAATGCCGCCATACCAGCTGACGTCCCAGCCGAGCATTTTCCAGCCCAAGCCAATCGTATCGTCGAAAGTTCCGTCAACAATACCGTCGATGGTCGCCTGATCCATGCCGATGGTGCGTTCGATGATGAAATGTTCAAACGCGCCCTTCGCGAACAGGAACGCGATAGAGACCATTTGAGCGGTCGTTTTCCACTTGGCTAGGTTCGTGACTTTGAGCGTGCCAGCCGTGTCGCCCAAGAATTCGCGCAAGCCAGAGACAAAGACTTCGCGGAAAATGATGATCGTCGCGGGCAACAAAATCCACGGGTTCATGCCGGAAAAACCAGTGATGACAACCAGTGCAATGACGACCATCGCCTTGTCGGCGATGGGGTCGAGCATCGCGCCGAATTTGCTTTCCTGCTTCCAAGCGCGGGCCAGATAGCCGTCAACGAAGTCGGTGATCGCCGCCACAACAAACAGGATCAGCGCAAACCAATCCGCGTAAGGCCTTGAAAAATAGAGGAACATCAGCACCACACCGGGGGCCGCGAGAAGACGCAAAAGCGTCAGGATATTTGGGATATTCCACTGCATGTCTATTTATTACCTAAACCGCTACGAAGTTTCCAGAGTAACACGTGCACATCCTTTTTTCGTGACGACCATTGCGGTTGGTGCAATTTTTCCCGAAAATTTATCCGATTTTTCCGAAAAATTGTCCCAGCATCATCCGTTTTCGTGGAAATAATCGTAGATCGTTTGCGCCATATTGCTAGATACACCTTCGACCGCCTTTAAGTCGGCCAGGTTTGCACGTGCGACGGCTTTGGCTGATCCAAAGTGTGCCAGCAGTGACCGTTTGCGGGCGGCACCAACGCCTGGCACGTCGTCGAGTGGATTTGCGCTCATTGCTTTTGCGCGTTTCGCCCGGTGGGTGCCGATGGCGAAACGGTGCACTTCGTCGCGCATTCGCTGGATAAAATAGAGCACGGGATCGTTGTGCCGCAACGCCATCACGGGCTTGCCGGTCCGGTAGAACACCTCTTTACCTGCGTCGCGCTCTTCGCCTTTAGCCACGCCGACCATCGCGATGTCGCTGACGCCCATCTCGTCCATGATCTCGCGCACCGACGACACCTGCCCTGCCCCGCCGTCGATCAGTAGCAGATCGGGCCAAGCACCGCTTTTGCGCTCTGGATCTTCTTTGAGAAGGCGACCAAAGCGGCGCGTCATCACTTCTTTCATCATGCCAAAGTCATCGCCGGGCGTGAGGTCGGTGCCTTTGATGTTAAACTTGCGGTAATTGCTTTTATCAAAGCCTTCAGGCCCCGCCACGACCATCGCACCCACGGCATGGGCACCTTGGATGTGCGAGTTATCGTAAACTTCGATCCGTTTGGGCGGCGCGTCTAATCCGAACGCCTCGGCGAGCCCCTTGAGAAGCCTGCTTTGCGTTGCTGTCTCGGCCATTTTACGCGCCAGACTTTCGCGGGCGTTGCGCAATGCACCTGACACCAGTTCGGCCTTTTCGCCACGCTGCGGGACGATGATTTCGATCTTGCGGCCTGCTTTTTCAGCGAGCGCGTTTGCCATCAGGTCGTCGTTATCCAGCCCGTGCGATAGCAACAGCACCTTGGGCGGTTCGCGGTTTGCGTAGAATTGCCCGACGAAGGCTTCCATGACTTCGGCCATATCTTCGTCGCCGCTGATGCGCGGATAGTAGTCGTGGTTGCCCCAGTTCTGGTTCGCACGGATGAAAAACACCTGCACGCAGGCTTGTCCGCCGTCGATGTGCAGGGCGATAACGTCTGCTTCTTCGGTGCTTTGCGGGTTGATCCCTTGAGAGGTTTGCACTTGCGTTAATGCTTTGATCCGGTCGCGCAAGGCGGCGGCGCGTTCGAATTCCATCGCTTCGGATGCCGCTGACATTTGGGACGCGAGCGCCTCTTGGATGCCTTTGGTGCGCCCCGACAGAAACTTTTCGGCGTCCGCGACGGTGGCTGCGTAATCGGCCTCGGAAATCAGCCCGCAACACGGACCTGAGCAACGTTTGATCTGGTACTGTAGACAAGGCCGCGTTCGCGTTTCAAAGTCGCTGTCGGTGCAATTGCGGATCTGGAAGACGCGCTGCAACTGGTTCAGCGTCCTGTTCACGGCACCCGCGCTGGCAAAGGGGCCGTAGTAGTTGCCCTTTTCCTTTTTCGCGCCGCGATGTTTCTTGAGCTGCGGGAATGCCTGATGCTTTGAGACGAGGATATTCGGGAACGATTTGTCGTCCCGCAACAGCACGTTGTAGCGCGGCTTCAACTGCTTGATGAGGTTCTGTTCGAGCAGCAGTGCTTCGGTTTCGGTGCGCGTTGTCAGAAACATCATCGACGCGGTTTCGCGGATCATGCGCGTGATGCGTGCGGAATGCTGCGCTGAGGGCCGCGCGTAGTTGCTGACGCGATTGCGCAGATTACGGGCCTTGCCGACGTACAGCACGCGACTGTCCGCATCCAACATCCGATATACGCCGGGCGAACTGTCGATTGTGTTCAGATACCCGTGGATACGATCGTAGCCAGTAACGGGAATTTCGCTGTCTTCACTCATCGGTCACGGATCCGTGATTCTTAGTGGCGCTGCAATGATCCAAAGGGCAGGACAAGTCCAAAGGCATCCACGAGACTTGTGGATAAGTCCGTGGGCAAAACGTCAACACGTCGTATTTTCCGTTGTTTTCAGGGGTGTTCATGTGTCTGCCTAATTTTTAAGCACATTTATAACGTGTTGTTTTGCAAGTATATTTTATTTACCAACTGGCAAATTACTGATTTCATTCATAAAATGTTTACATTCATGAAGGCGTTCAACGAAAGGTGGACAACTTTTACGGGTAGTGTCCAAATATGGGGCCATTTGGTTTATTCAACTCCCCTTACGTCAACTGTGTCCCACGCAAGATGCTGACCGCCATCGACGCAGAGCATCTGCCCCGTCACGGATTTGGCATCCAGGAAATAGCCCAAAGCGGCGGTAATGTCATCGGGGTTTGCCCCGCGTCCTAGGATCGTGGCGGCGCGTTGCCGTGTGAATTGATCCTCTGATTGCTTCATGCCTTGCAGCGTCGGACCCGGTCCGATGCCATTCACGCGCACTTTTGGCGCGAGCGATTGTGCGGCGGTTTGGGTCAGCGCCCACAGCCCCATTTTCGCGATGGTGTAGGACGCGAATTCCGGTGTCAGCTTGTGGACACGTTGGTCGAGCATGTTCACGACAAGCGCCTGTGCGACGGGTTCGTTTTGATCGTCCAGCGCGGTGACGGGTGCTTGAGCCGCGAACCCTTGGGTCAGTACAAACGGCGCACGTAGATTGGTCTCGACGTGTCGATCCCAGCTCGTGCGTGTGCCTGTGGTGATATCGTCGTGTTCAAAGATCGATGCGTTATTGACCAGCACCGACAGCGGCCCGACGGCGTCAACAGCGCGTGCAATCAGGGTCTGCGTTTCGTCCTCGATCAGCAGGTCCGCTTGAATTGCGACGGCCTTGCGCCCCAAGGCGATAATCTCGTCCACGACGCCCTGTGCGCCGTCCTGCGACGCCGCATAATGCACCGCGACGTCGTAGCCCCGCCCAGCCAGATAGAGGGCCATGGCACGGCCTAGCCTTGCGCCAGCCCCAGTGACAAGGGCCCCCGCCATCAGACGAGAACGAGCAGCAGGTAAGCCACGTACAGCGCCGATAAGATGATGCCCCAAAGTCGGGTGATGTCCACTTTCAAGAACACAAACGGGATCAGTAGCAGTGACGCCCCGAGCATGACCCAAAGATCAAACGACAGGAATTCTGACTCGACTGGAATGGTGCCGACAAAGGATGCGATGCCCATGATGCCGAGCAGGTTGAACATATTCGAACCGATCACGTTGCCGAGCGCCACGTCTGCCTGACGGCGCAGGGCTGCCATGACTGTCGTTGCGAGTTCGGGCAGTGATGTGCCGATAGCGATCAATGTCAGGCCGATCACGGTCTCTGGAATCTCGTAATGACGCGCGATATTCACCGATCCGTCGACGAGCAGCGACGCACCAAGCGGCAAGCCGATCAAGCCCAATGCGAGGAACAACAGGATTTTGCCCCAGCCAAGGTTCGGGTCTGCACCTTCGAGTTCTTCTTCGTCGCAGTCGTCAGCGGTATCGGAAGCAGATTGTTTACGGTGTTTGTTCGCAGACATGGCCGCGTGGACCAGCATCGCCGCCAGAGCCGCCAACAGAATAACGCCACTGACCCAGTTCAACGGGCCGATAAAGCAAAGCACGATGAACAGCACGGTGGCCGCGAGCATTTGCAGGTAGCTGACGCGCGTGTCGCATTCGCTGGTGTGCATCGTCGCCATCAGCGCCGGAATACCAAGAACCAGAAGCACGTTCGCCGTGTTTGACCCCACAACGTTCCCAAGAGCAAGACCCGGAACGCCGTCCCAGATTGCTTCGATCGAGATCAAGAGTTCGGGGGCAGAGGTCCCAAAGGCCACGATGGTCAGTGACACGATCAACGCAGGCACGCCCAAACGCAGGGACATATTCACAGCACCTTTAACAAGGCTGTCGCCCGCCAAAAGCAGGATCACCAGACCGATGACCACATAGACCCAATCCATTCCGTTCTACCTTTTCTTACAGGCACAACGGCCTTTACCAATACGATACCGCCCGCAGTCCCGGCATTTCGCCGCCGCGAGCTTGTCCTGCCCCGGAAACCGCCATTTGCCGAACATGGCGAGCACGGCGATAAAAGCAAGGAACAGGAGGATGATTTTTGCGATCACCTTAGAGGCCAAATCGTGCAAAAGCGGCGCGATCCTCGACGGTGTGAATAGCGTCCTGCATGACAGACATGCCAAAGCGGGACAGCAGTGTTTTCTTTTCGCTATACTTGCGGAACGTGACCTTGTCGCCGAAACGGGATTTCATCATCGGAACAAGGTGGCCAATCCCATCAACAAGACCCTCTGCGATGGCCTTTTTGCCAAAGAACACCTCGCCAGTGAACAGGTCTGGATTGTCCGACAGTTTGTCACCGCGGCGAGATTTCACATAAGCGATGAAAATCTCGTGCAGTTCTTCAAGCCAACCTTTGAGGCGGGTGATGTCTTCGTCTTTTTCGGGGCGGAACGGGTCCAGCATTGACTTGGATTTGCCAGCCGTATGCACACGCCGCTCGATCCCGTGTTGGTTGATGACTTTATCAAGTCCGAAACCCGCCGTGATGACGCCAATCGACCCTGTCATTGATGTTTCATCGGCGTAGATTTCATCGGCGGCACAGGCCAGCCAGTACCCCCCAGATGCCGCGACATCTTCGACAAAGGCGATCACGGGCACGTCGTTTTCTTGAGATAACCGCTGGATACGCGCGGCGATTAGCGACGATTGCGTCGGCGATCCACCCGGGCAATTGATCTGCAAAGCGACCGCTTTTGGTTTGCCTTTGGTAAAGGCTTTTTCCAGCAAGGGCGCGAGGCTGACATCATCCAAACCGCGACCACTGTTTGTGATAGCGCCTTGCAGCCGCACAACTGCAACCATGGGTTCAGATTTCAGAAAGGGAATATAACGTTTCATAACACCTCAGATAAGCCGCGCACTGCTATCCAACAAGTACCTCACTGCCGAATGCGCCAGCCAGTCCGGAAAATCCACCAAATAGCGGTCATACAGGCCCCTGTGAACACCGCAATCGCGATCAGGCTGATGCCCACAGGCACATCTGCAGTGCCAAAGAACGACCAGCGGAAGCCGGAAATCAGGTAGTGAACGGGGTTGAACAGGGTAATCGTTTGCCAAACGGGCGGCAGCATCGACGTGGAATAGAAAGACCCGCCGAGAAACACGAGTGGCGTGATGACAAGGAGCGGGATCAGTTGAAGCTGCTCGAAATTGCCTGCCCAGATGCCAATGATAAAGCCAAGCAGTGCGAAACTAAGCGCGGTGAGGAACAAGAATGCAAGCATCGCAAGCGGATGCGCGATGGTGATATCGACGAACAGGAAAGACGTGGCGAGAATGATCATGCCGATGATCAGCGCTTTGGTCGCCGCCGCCCCGACATAGCCAATTGTGATCTCAAGGAAGTTCACAGGCGCAGATAGCAATTCGTAGATCGTGCCAATGAATTTGGGGAAATATATCCCGAACGATGCGTTGGTCGTCGCTTGTGTCATCACGGTGAGCATGATCAGACCCGGTACGATAAACGCGCCGTATGGCACACCTTCGACGTTTTCCATGCGGCTACCGATCGCGGCCCCGAAGACCACAAAGTAAAGCGCTGTCGAGATTACTGGCGAGATGACCGATTGTGTGAGTGTGCGAAAGAACCGCGCCATTTCAAAGCGGTAGATCGACTGGATGGCTATCAGGTTCATGCGTCTTCCTTCACGAGACCAACAAAGATATCTTCGAGGCTGCTTTGTTGTGTCTGAATATCAACCATCTGGATGCCCGCGTTTTGCAGGTCGTTGAGCAACGTCGTGATGCCCGTGCGTTCACCATTGGTGTCGTATGTATATGTCAAAGTGGTGCCGTCGGCCTCTAGCCCGTAGTTGGACAGGGCGGCGGGAATTTCCGTGACGGGTGCCGCAACTTCGATCTTGAGCTGCTTTTGACCCATCTGGGCCATCAGGTCGGCCTTGTCTTGCACCAGCAGGATTTCACCCTTGGCGATGACACCGACGCGATCAGCGATAGCTTCGGCTTCTTCGATGTAATGGGTCGTGAGAATGATCGTGACGCCGCTGTCTTTCAGCTTGGCGACCACGTCCCACATGTCTTTGCGCAGCTCCACGTCAACGCCAGCGGTCGGTTCATCAAGGAACAAGACGCGGGGTTCGTGGGCCAGCGCCTTGGCGATCAAGACACGCCGTTTCATGCCGCCCGAAAGCGTCATGATCTTGTTATCCTTTTTGTCGAACAAGGACAGATCGCGCAGAATTTGCTCGATATAGGCGTCATTGCGCGGCTTGCCGAACAAGCCACGTGTGAAACGTACCGTGTTCATCACCGTTTCAAACGGTTCGAGATTGATCTCTTGTGGGACAAGTCCGATCAGATCGCGGGCTTTACGAAAGTCGGTTTGCGTATCGAATCCACCGACAGAAACCGTTCCTGACGTCGGCACTGTAATGCCACAAACCGTTGAAATAAGGGTCGTTTTTCCAGCTCCGTTGGGGCCGAGAAGTGCTAAAATCTCACCTTCTTCGATCTCTAGGCTTACGCCTTTCAGCGCCTGAAACCCGCCAGCATAGGCTTTGCGCAAATCGCGCACGGAAACGATAGATGACATGAGGCGCCCCTGTTTAGTGTTCTGCGAACGTAGTGTCGCAGGTGCCAAAGGAAAAGGGGCGTCGGTGCGAAACCCGCTATTCTGCGAAGATCCCTGTGTCGAGGTTAAAGTTTAACCGCTGTCCCCGCGCGTACAACGTACCCTCTGCAAAGAATTCGCCGCTGTCAGCGACCTGCCCATGCAAGCCACCTGTGACGTCAAAGTTTTCGGTTCCGCTTAACTGCGCATCAAACGCGGCACCGGGGATGTTCACGGTGCCAGTGACATCGACGTCAATGATTGCCTCGCCGCCAATGCGACGCACCGCGCCATTCGACAAAGCCAGTGCGCCGGACACGTTGATAAAGCCCACGTCGCCGTCAATTGGCGTGTACCCGTCAGCAACATCTGCGGTCAGAACGGCCACGGCATCTGCGTTCTCTCGGACCAATATCAGGTCCGTGACCTGCCCCGTGAGGCTGCCACCGTTGGCAAATGACGCATCAATCTGCGTGCGCCCGACCAAGGCATCCAACGTGCTGGTGGGCACGGCAAGCATGTAACCGTTGTAGCTGGCCGATCCGAGATCGCTCAGCGCGGATTGATCCAATGCGGTGTATCCGTCCGCTGCAAAGTCGAAATAAGCACGGCCCGCAGCGTTCACATCCGGAATGGAAATCGCACCGGACGTGGACATCACGCCGGACCCTGATGATCCACCACAAGCAGTTAGGGCAAGCAACGCGCCGATGGCAAAAAGGCGGGGAAATACAATCATGTGGGGCGTCCTAATTTCAATAGATCGACCCTGTGTAACGTCAGCATTCTTAATGAAAGGTTAACAAAACGGAAACAGGGACAACCACTTGTGGTTGTCCCTGTTGGTATCGTGATTCGCTTGCGGTTGATTTATTTCAACAGCAGGTTGGTTTCGTGTTTCTTGAGCGCTTTGCGTGCTGATTGGTAGCCCGCGAGGCCGGATTTGGTGGACAGTTCAGGGAACAGATCGAAGATTTCGTTCCGTTGGCTGTTGCCGATGCCCTTCAAGGAATAGTCGCCCGGTTGGAAGCTTTCCGTCCATGCCCCGTTGGACAGCACAACTTCGTGCCGCTCGAACATGAAGTGGATGTAGGTCGTTTGCATCACGTTCACGGTATGGATGCCTTCGGCCCCAACCATGTGTTTAGCGGCCGCGAGCACTTCGCTTTCCTCAAAGTAGAGCTGTGTCTTGTCAGACGACACCAGTACCCGGTGATTTGGCGATACCATCATGTCACGTTCCGGCAGGCCGTGGCCCAATGCGCCGCGTTTGATCAGCACAGGCTGCAGGTGCGGGTTTTGCACCAGCTGCTGGCCGGACATCGGCTTGTGGCCCATCCATGCGATTTCCTGAATGCCGTTGTCGCGGGTGATGATCCGGTCGCCGACTTGCAGTTCTTCGACCAGACGCTCGCCTTTTGGTGTCGCGATCAATGTGCCCGGTGTGAAGCATGGGATGACATTTTCGATCTCGGAGAAGGTCATGGTGGACCCGTCCGTGAACGTCACTGTACCCGCTTCAGGGTCGCCATC
>NZ_JACIJM010000008.1 GCF_014199395.1 Yoonia ponticola
CTCCGCGTCTCCGCTTCGTTCCGTCCGCTGCACCGTGTCTGCTTGTCTGCGTCTCCGGTAAAGGGGCTTCTAAGGATAGTACACTGAGGCCGCAACCCCTAAATTGCAGAAAACGTAAGTCTCTGCATTTTGCCTTTAAAACAAGCCAAACACAGGGTTTTTGCTACCGGATTGCACATCCATCTGTAGGCCTACTTCAAGAATTCTCGGCTAATCTGACGGTCTGCAGGCCAATATCGCCAGATTTCCACCCAACCCGACTCGGAATCACGCCACATTTCCACGAACGGCCCTACTGGGTCGTTATCGATTCCCCCGCCCCGACGCAAAACGCGCCATCCTTTCGGACAGCGCGCCTGAATTGTTGTCTATCGCGTGATTAAGCGACTGCGAGTTCGTTGACGAAGTCGATATCGTCCGCATCCCGCACGCCCCAAAGCGTAATTTTGTCGTGACCACCCTCCAAAGTGATCTCAACCGAGAAGAACGTTTCTCGGATACGTCCGATTTCGGCACCACCGAGATCAATCGCATCTTCATCTGTATCGAAGTCAAAGATTGTGGTCCGGTCGTGCGATCTATCGGTCGCCAAGCTTTCCGAGAATACAAACGTATCCGCGCCCTTGCCGCCGAACACCATGTCGTAGCTACCGTCGCCTGCGCGCACTACGTCATCACCGGAGCCAGCAAAGACAATATCGTTGCCTTGCCCCCCGTCGATGTCGTCTGCCCCGTTGCCACCGTAGATTTTGTCATTCCCAGTCCCGCCAAGGATCACGTCGTCGCCGTTACCAGCAAAGATGTAGTCGTTGCCTTTCAGGCCTTCGATCTGATCCGCCTCGGACGTTCCCCATAGGAAGTCGCGACGGTTCGTGCCCGCAATCAGGTTCAACGTCGGTAGATCAGGTGTGAAGTCGAAGCTGACGATCACAGGATCATGGTCAGAGTTCCGCGCCGCGCTATCGCCATCGAACCAGCTTGGGTCGCGACCGAAGTCGAGATTGTAGTCAAAGGCGTCCGCCTCGTCCGCGTTGATATGCCATTCAGTCACGCCAGTAACCTTGCTGGTTAACGCACCATTCGCCAGCACATAGTCCAACGTACCGATCTGGCCATCAAACACATATGAATACGCATTTTCGCCCAGCGCGGCAGTTGCAAGGTCCGTATACCCCGCGTCAGCCAAAACGGTAATTGGATCTTCTTTGGCGTAGGCGTTGAAGTCACCCAACAGCAGGGTATTCTCGGACCCCTGCCCTGTCGGATCGCTAGCCAACCAAGCCGCAAGGATAGATGCTGCTTCGGCGCGGGTGGCGTTGTTGTTGCCCTGACCGTCGCCTTGATCTTCGTCAGCAGCCAATCCGGTCAGCGACCCTTTGGATTTCAGGTGATTGACTGAGACGGTGATTGTCTCGCCAGTATCCAAGTCTTGGAACGTCTGCGCAATTGCTGGACGGTTCAACCCGCGACCGGCGCCCAGCGGGTCGATGAAATCGCGGCCCTCAAAGTTCTCAAGGATCGCCATGTCGCCCATTAAGCCCACACCATCGATCTTGTAGATCAGACCATTCGCAATCGCGTCGCCACCTACAAACTCTTGGCCGGGGTCAACAAAGCCGTAGATCTCTGCGCCCAGTTCAGCATTCACACGCGACACAATATCTTTGATCGCAAAGTTGTCACCGGCAAAATCGTTTTCGATCTCGACCAGCCCCAAGACATCCGCGTCCATGGCGACAATCGCATTCACCAGCTTTTCAGCCTGACGTTCGAATTCTTCGACCGTATCGGCACCACGCGGATCAGAGCCATTGTCCGTGACCACACCGCTTTCGTCGATGGTAGTAAAGTAGTTCAGCACGTTCAGGCTGGCGACGGTAAAGTTGCCGCCAGTATCTTCTGGTGCGCTAGGCCGCGGGTTCGCTTGCTCGTAAACACCTTGCGCCGCGTTAATACGGAATTCACTAAACGAATAATTCACGACGCCAGTGATTGACGAGATGCTGTCACCCATACGGAAACTGTCGCTAGCCGTCAGGATACCATCGTTCCCGTCGATTACATTCAATTCAGCCGGATTCTGCTGCGGCAAACCATCGTCCAGCACCAACGTCCGCGCCGCACTATCCTTAAGATGTTGCGCGTAACCAGCAGCATCGGGATCATTGGTCTGCGCATATTGCACAAGGCGACCATCAGACGTAACATTATACTGACCGAAACGATCCAGATTAAACATCTCGGACACTGTCATACTTTGTTGGATATTCACCAACATGCCTTCGTAAGCCTCTAGGTTCGCAACCAGATTGCCCGTGCCATCATCCATAACGCCAGCAGTCGGGAAAATGACCTCAACAGCATCCGGCACGACCTGCTCTGTTGCGACAACAGAGATATTCGTCGCCGAAATCTGGGTCTGGCCAAAATATTCGCTGACCGTACCTGTTACCTCGACCAAATCACCGATTTGCACATCCACCAGCGGGTTGGTGCCGTCGAAGATAAAGATGCCCTCCGAGGTCAAATCGTTGAAGTCGTAATCAATCTCTTCTTCTTGGATATAGAACCCGCTCATATCCCCTTGCGTGCCAAGCAGACCCGCCTGGAAATCAGCTGTGACAATCGCTTGTACAGTAACGATTTGACCAACCATCGTGCTTCTATCATCAACGCCGATCACCGCCATGTCTTCGGTGCCAGCGCTACCCTGAATTTCAGAGATCAACGTGATGACAGTTGGCGGCGCGATAAAGTTGCTCGCCCCCGGTGTCGGCGCTTGGGCCACAAACGCGCCGCTGCCGTCTGGCTGGCGGGCTAATGCGTCGGTCGCGGGGGTGCCATTAGCGCTTTCGTCGAATTGCGTCGTTAACCCTAACGCGGCCAAAAGGTCGGTATCATCCGCATCGCTCGTCCCATAACCGATCGCATCCACGAGATTGACGGTCGTCGGCGCCGTTGGCGGTGTGCCAGTATATAGTGCCACCGCATCCGCGCCATTTTGCAGACCATTTGTCGTCCACGCGACATGATCAACGTTCGGTACATCCGCTGACCCAACAACAAAATAACCGTCCGCATTCGTCGTCATCCCATCAAGGGACACAGTACGATATTCGGTGTCACTGCTTCCATTGAACAGCACAAGCGACAAACCATCCAAAGACGCATTGCCAACACCGCCGTCGTAAATCTCGATGAACTCAGCGCTGTCGGTGCCGTCCTGATCGGCATCAATTTCGTTAATCACAAATGTCGGGGTCGGGGCGGGTGGCGTTACGCTATCATACGCCGCAAGCGGATATGGCGTCGCCGCAGTCGCATTGCTTGCTTGCGAATCAAAGGCATTCGGCCCCGAGAAAGACCAATTGTTAATATCAAAAACGGGATTCGCTGTTGTTCCCGGTACACGGGTCGCCCACCCGTCCATATATTCCCAAGCTTGACCGGTTCCGTCTACGTTCAGATCACCAAAGGTGTCGATCACGCTGCCATTCTCGAACAATTCAATCGCATCGTCGCCGTTGATCCCGGCGTTGCCAGTCACATAGTCCGGCGCGAAACCAAAAAACGCGGTAAATCCGTCAGTCTCGCTCGCAATATAAAGATAGGTGCCAGCCAATGCCGCCACGGCAGGGAAGGTGAATTCTTCGCCGTCCGTGCCGCCGCCGTTGTTTGCAAACCCCAGACCGTAGATCGACATGTCCGCGATGTCAGCCGTCACATAAACTTCGACCCCTTTGGGAATACCGCCAACTAACGGGCCGTCAAAAACACCTGTAATTACCATCGACATATCGTTCTCCCCAAAGATGCAGCAGCCGCAAAAGTGACCACATTCAAATTTTAAAGTGAGAGGATTTCATGACAGCTACATGACAAGTTTATATCAAATTAAACTAAACGCGGAATCCAATCCCCAGATCCCGCAGTGTCGCTGTGCCCCCCACAACACCACCATGCAACTGGAAGTGGACTTCAAAAGCAACAAATATCATGGCTTGTTTGGCAATTTCGGCTGAAACGAGCGCGAGATGCTGGTTTTGGATCAATCCGTGCAGATATTGGCCTCGGGGTCGAGCTGGACATATTCCTCGGCTGTAATCCGGTGAATCTCGGTAAACGGGATGTGCTGCCACTTGTCGACAAATTCGCGTTTCACACCGTTCCGTAGGTATTTCGTGATCTGCGGATTGCCGACAAAACCCACATTCACATTCGCGCCATGAAACCCAAGCTTCAGCCCCGGAGCAAGGCAAGCATTTGAAAGCGTTGTGAACATCAAGCAGGCGGAGTTGCAGTAGCCTTCAATCCGCACAGGTCCACCCCATAGTCGTAGAACGGCGCGATCGGTCTCGGCACTGATCAACTGACCACCACCATCGTTGCGAATTATATAGGTGCCAGTCGTCGGCAGAGGTCTGCGATCATTGCAGCCAACCAGCAGCAAGACGGACGCAAGAGCAAAGCATTTTAGCATTATTCTACCTACAGAAGGTTCTTCCGCCAAATCATGCAAAACCCAAAGCGCAATGTCAGTGGGAATTTGCCGCTTCGGCAGCGTTACGCCGTGAAACGCAAAACACGGCGCCCGAAGGCACCGCGCTTGTTAGCAAGTTACAAACGATTTAACCGACCAAATCCCAAGGTGTCGTGAACGCCCCCAACGCCTTGGTGACATCTGCCTCGGTGACCGATCCGGTCTTGGTAATCTTCGCAACCAAGCCTCGTTTTTTGTCCTCGACGACGCTTTCGATTGTCGTCCCGACACCAGCGTCTGTAAGCGCCGCATTCAAAATACGAGTGATCGCACGCTTTCGCAGATCAGGTTTGAAAATTTTACCCACTGCTGTTTTAGGCAGTTCGTCCAAAATTTCCAAATGCTTGGGATATGCTGCGCGTTCGTGAATGTGCTTTTTCGCATATTCCAGCAACTCTTCCGTTGTGATCGACGCACCGTCAACGAGTTCAACAAAGGCGCAAGGCACCTCGCCCGCATGAGCATCGGGTTGGCCAATCGCGCCCGCAAACGCGACCGCATCGTGACCGGCCAACGCCTCTTCAATCTCGGCAGGATCGATGTTGTGACCACCGCGAATGATCAAATCTTTTGCCCGCCCCGTAATCCAAAGATAACCGTCCGGATCAATACGGCCCAAATCGCCAGTCCGCAGGTATTGCACCTCTTCACCCGCAGGATTTTCGGCACCGGGGTAGAACAAGTCGTTGTTTTTAGCAGTTTCTGTGTAGGTTTTACCGTCATAGACGCCTGGCGATGCCACGCAAATCTCGCCGATCTCATCTACGCCGCAATCAGTTTGGGTCGACACAGAGACGATACGTACCTTGGTGTAGGGGAACGGCAAGCCGATAGAACCAACACGCTTTTCGCCGTCAGGAGGGTTGATCGACACTAAGCAAGTCGCTTCGGTCAGCCCGTAGCCTTCGCAGATCGACAACTTGCCCGGTTTGTCCGTGGTCGCGTCATTCACCACTTTTTCGAACCGTTTATAGAGTTCAAGAGGCAACGGCGCTGACCCGCAGAACGCAATGCGCAGGGTGGAAATGTCACAATTGCCAACGGGACGCTGCATCAATGCAGACAAGGCCGTCGGGACCGTAATCATAAATGTAACCTTGTGACGTTCGATCAACTTCCAGAAATTGTCGAAAACACCGTCGCCACGATAACCTTGTGGCGTCGGGAAAACGACATGCGCCCCGGAACCAAGCGATGCACCTAGCGATACGATGGCGGCGAAAACATGGAACAGCGGAAGCGGACAAATCTGTACGTCTTCTTCGGTAAACAGCAGACGATCGCCGAGCCAAGCATTGTAAATAATGCCTGAATAGCGGTGTTGGGCAACCTTTGGCATCCCCGTCGTGCCACCAGTATGGAAATACGCTGCGACCCGGTCTTCGGTGCTATCCGCAAAGGCTAGTTCGCGGCCGTGATTTGCCATCTCTTTACGGAAATCAACGATTTTCGCAGAATGCTTCACCTCGACCTTAGGACGAATCCAAGGCACAATAAATTTCTTTATACCGGTCAGATAGCGCAGCAAATCGACTTCAACGACAGACTTAACGTTTGGGGCAAGCGCCACCGCGTCGGCTGCTTTTTGGGCAACGTCCGTTTTCGGGAATGCCTTGAGCGTAACGAGCACTTTTGCACCCGTTTCACGTAGAATCGCAGCGATTTGTTCGGCATCAAGTAGTGGGTTAATCGGGTTCACGATACCCGCAACCTGCCCGCCCAAATACGTCAGAATGGTTTCGGATGTGTTCGGCAATAAGAACGCGACCACATCTGTTTCCCCAACGCCAAGCGCACGAAACATGTTCGCGGCTTGCGCAACTTGCGCACGTAATTCTGCCCACGACAGCGTATCTGCCGGTGCACCATCATCAGAAAACATCTGGAATGTCACCGCAGGGCGATTCGGAAAGGCCGCGGCAGTTTTGGTAATTTGTCCAAACGTGGTGACGGGCAAACCCCGGTCGTCCCACGACATCTCGTTTTCAATCGCGTTGCGATCTGCCATGTTTACATAAGACATTTCCGGTCTCCTCCCGTTAAATTACCCGCAGCTTGTCGTGCTTTGGGCCTCCCTCGCGACAGGATGTGTGTTTTGCGCATTTCGCGCAAGTCTAACGCCGCGTTTTGAAGGGATTATTCCGCAGCGGCACCTGCTGTAAATTGCAGACGTGCAAGACGCGCATACAAACCGTCTTGCGCAACAAGACTATCATGCGTCCCTTCGGCAACGATTTTACCCGCATCAAATACGATGATACGGTCAGCTTTTTTCACAGTCGCCAAACGGTGCGCCACAATCAATGTGGTTCGCGTGCGCGCCAAATCTTCGACCGCCGCCTGCACTGCACTTTCGCTTTCCGCATCCAACGCCGATGTCGCTTCGTCCAGCAACAGAATCGGCGCATCCCGCAAAATGGCGCGTGCAATTGCGATCCGCTGTTTTTGACCTCCTGACAACATAACACCACGTTCACCAACGTAGCTGTCATAACCATCCGGCAAAGCCGTTAAGAAATCATGAGCAGCAGCGGCTTTTGCAGCACTTTCAACATCAGCATCAGTAGCCGTCGGTCGCCCAAAACGAATGTTCTCGCGTGCTGTATCTGCAAAAATGACCGGATCCTGCGGAACAAGCGCCATGTGATGCCGAAATTCAGCACGTTGCATGTCGCGCAGATCAACGCCACCAACTGTGATCGCCCCTTCGGAAGGGTCGTAAAACCGTTGAATCAGTTGGATAATTGTCGTTTTTCCGGCCCCCGAAGGACCGACCAACGCAACCGTTTCACCTGGCTTCACAACCAGGTTAATGCCGTCCAATGCAGACACAGTCGGACGCCCTGGATAGCGGAAAACCACGTTCTGAAACGCAATTTCACCCTTGTGAAGATCAGGAACGGCAACAACGTCTGCGGGATCGGCAACTGCATCTTCCGCAGTGAGCAATTCGACCAGACGTTCGGTGGCCCCTGCGGCGCGCTGCAATTCGCCCCAAACCTCGGTTAACGCCCCAACAGCACCTGCGACCATGACGGCATAAATCACGAATTGGACCAGTTCGCCGACCGTCATCATGCCTTCGCGCACGTCATGCGCACCGATCCAGAGCACGCCAACAACGCCCGAAAAGATCAGGAAAATAACGATCATCGTCATCAAAGCACGGGTGCCGATCCGGTTCTTAGCCGAGACAAAGCTCTTTTCCGTCATCCCATCAAAACGCCCGCGACTGATCTCTTCGTGGGTGAACGCTTGGACAGCCTGCACTGACAGTAAAGCCTCGGACGCATTGCCCGAACTCGCCGCAATCCAGTCTTGATTTTCGCGGCTCAACTTACGCAAGCGACGCCCAAGCACCACGATTGGGATCACGATCGCAGGCACGATAAGCAGCACAAGCCCCGTCAATTTTGCTGAGGTGAACATCAGCAACACCAATCCGCCCAGCAAAATCAATACGTTGCGCAAGGCAACAGACACCGACGACCCGATGACAGACAAGATCAGCGTCGTGTCTGTGGTGATCCGGCTCAATACCTCACCCGTCATGACTTTTTCGAAAAACGCGGGCGACATCCCTATCATGCGATCGAACACGGCCATCCGGATATCGGCCACGACACGCTCACCCAGCCGCGTGACAAGGTAGTATCGCATCGCCGTGCCGACCGCCAATAAAGCCGCGATTAATAGCGCCGCACCAAAATACTGATCTAGGATCGACGTTGCCGCCCCTTCGAAATTATCGACGACGCGCCGCACTGCCAAAGGTAGGATTAACGAGACCATCGCCGTTAACGTCAATGCCCCAAGTGCCGCGAACATCATGGCGCGGTAAGGTGCCATGAACGGCCAGAGTTGCCCGAGCACGCCAATCTTTTTCGATGACTTTCGTTCTTCGTCTTTTGGTGGTGGTGCGTCAGCCATTGCTCTGTCCCAGCATTGTTTGCCTCGACATAATCGTCAGCAGCCTGAACCACAAGTCACGGGAAAATCACTGAAAAGAGGATATTGGAGCGGGCGGCGGGAATCGAACCCGCATCTTCAGTTTGGAAAACTGAGGTCTTAACCATTACACAACGCCCGCGCGCTATAGTGGTGGAATAGGCCATGAAACGAATAGCGTCAAGCGCTCACAGTTTTGCCTCATTTGCGCCCAAATTGGACGACATACCTACTGGGGATCGGGGGATTGAAATGCTCAAAGGGATTCGCGCTATGCCAAGTCTATCAACACTTCTAAAGTCCGCGGCGCTTGCTAGCGTTACCGCATTTGCGGCGACCTCAGCGCATGCGCAGGATTACACTGTTTATGTCTACGAAAAAGGGTATTTTCCGAACGTTATCTACACTGACGGGATCACTCGCATCAGATTCGTCAACAAAACAAGATATAGCGTAGGCTTGGACACAGAACAGTCGCGTCAAATTATCGAAAACCGCATCTACTCTGGTAATTCCGCCTATGTAGAACTTTCGAAGATTGCAGGACGCACGCTCGCAACGCCATATCTTTATAACGTAGGTCGTTACAATGCTCGCGAGTTGGACTTTGTAGCAGGCGTCGCACCTGATTCCTAAACGATCGGATCCAGCAACCCTGCCCCACTGGCTTTGTTACTGTTGACCGCTGTACCGACACGATGAAACGAAAGCGCGTCTTCGGGCGCGCTTTTCATTAATACAGCTGCGCCCTTTCCAGGTTCACCTAGCCAAAGCGGCCAATCCGGCGCGGTCAAAATAACGGGTATCCGGTGGTGAATACGCGCCATAGCGAGATTTGCGCCCGTTGTCACAATTGCACAGGTTGTCAGCCGTTCGCCATCACGCTCCCAATCTTGCCAAATGCCAGCCATGACGAGCGGCGCGCGATCCGCGCGTTGAATAAACCAAGGCAGCGGTTTGGCGTCACCATCCCGAAACCATTCATAAAACCCCGTGACGGGAATCAAGCACCGCCGCGCCCGACAAGCGGCGCGAAACGCTGGTTTTTCAGCAAGCGTTTCCGCCCTAGCACTTATCAAAAGCGGCCCGCCGTTCGGCTTTTTGTACCAATCAGGAATAAAGCCCCATCGCATCGGCCGTAATCGACGCCCTCCGCCGCCTGCAGTCACCACCGAAATTTGAACTGTGGGACAGACGTTGTAATCAGGCACAGGCGGCAAATCATTCGCAGGCACAGCCTCGAACATCTGCACCATCGCATCATGTGGCAACGTCATCGCTATTCGTCCACACATATTTATGCGTCCTCCTCATTCATTTCGCTCACAACAACTCCCCTCGGAGGGTCCACCAAAAGAAAACGCGCCGCAGTTGCCCGCGACGCGCTGTGATTTCCTAAACTCAGCTTATTTTGCTGTGATACGGCCATCCGTGTAAGGCGTATATGCGCCGCCTTCTGCCATGTATTCAGCCATAACTTCCGCAACATCTGGACCGAAATCGTAGGCGTTCGCGGCGTCTTTGAACATTTCATAACCGTCGCCGCCGTTCCGAACATAGTTGTTCGATACAACGCCGTAGGTCGCAGTCGGATCAATCGGCTCGCCGCCAACCATCACATCAGAGACGCGCGATCCAGCTTCGGCCGCCGCATCGAACGCAAAGGACATGCCTGCAACTTGTGGGAAACGACCAGCGCCGTCCTCAACTTGGCCGACGCCATTTTCAAGCGCCGCAACAATCACGTCACCAGTCACTTGGAACGTGGACAGCGTGTTTTGGAAAGGCAAAACGGTGTAAACTTCACCCATTGTCACCGGCCCCGCATCAATAGAGGCTCGCACACCACCACCGTTTTGAATAGCGATCTGAATACCTTGGTCTTGGACGCGGTCTAACATCGCATCAGCAATCAACGTACCCATCGGACATTCGGCCGCACGGCAAAGATCACGTGAACCAACGATCTCTTCCGCAGTTTCAGCAACAACCTTGGTGCGAATTTCTTCAAGTGGAACGGCCAGTTCAGCGATACGGGCCAGTACGTCTTCGTTTTCAGCAACTTGACTATCGATCAGAATCGGCTCGCCTGCGGCCTCGGTAATGACCCCCTCGTCGTCAAAGGTTACATTCAGCTCGCCCAAGAATTTCCCGTAGGCATAGGCCTGAACCACAGCCGTATCGCCAACCATTGTGGGATACGGACCTTCGGCACTGTCATTTGTATTCGAGAGCAGCGTATTGGTGTGGCCGCCAACGATCACATCAACACCAGTTGTGTTTTCAGCAACGTTGATGTCCGTCGCGTAGCCAGAGTGGGACAGAACGATAATCTTGTTCACACCTTCGGCTGTGAGTTTATCAACTTCACCCTGCACAGCAGCGATTGGGTCAGAGAAAGTCACGTGGTCGCCAGGCGACGCCAATTCGGCAGTATCTTCTGGTGTCAGGCCGATCAGGCCGATCTTTTCACCACCACGTTCGATCACAGTGGATTTCGCCAGCTTGTCAGCAAGCAAAGGCTCTGACGAGACGTCAGCATTTGACATCAGCACAGGAAACTCAACGGCGTCCATAAACCCGGCAAGAACCTCTGGACCGTCATCGAATTCGTGGTTGCCCACGGTCATCGCATCATACCCAAGCAGGTTCATGAATTCTGCCGTCATGGTCCCTTTATAATACGTATAGAATAACGTACCGTTAAACTGGTCACCACCATCAACCAAAATTGCGTTGTTCGACCGCGCACGCGCATCGGTCACAGCATTTACAAGGCGCGCCGTACCACCAAAACATTCGCCAGCCGTGTTATCTTCAGCGCCACATGGACCGTCGTATTTGCTGATCGGCTCATGGCGATCATGATAGTCGTTGGTGTGCAGAATCGTCAGGCTATAGTCAGCTGCGGCTGCGCCGGCTGTCAGCGCAAACGCGCATGTCGTTGTCAGAATCCGTGAAAGCATTTTGGGTCCCCCAAGTTGAATTAAAGGTATCGTGACCTCGCCAATGCGCAGAGTCAAATACCGCTTGCACCTCTGCTAGGGGCAATTTGTGACGTATGCATAACATTTGATCGCCTTGACCAATCGCGTGCAAACCGCCAAACGATTAGCATGTTGATATACAAAATTTTTCGCGCTCCAGAGTGGGCAGAGTTACAGAAAAACGGCGAAACCGCTGGTGCGCCCATCGACTTGACTGATGGCTACATCCACTTTTCGGGCGCGGACACGGTCGCTAAAACCGCCGCGTTGTACTTTGCTGATGCTGAAAACCTCATTCTGGTTGCAGTTGAATCGGATGGCTTGTCAGATTTGGTTTGGGAAGAATCGCGGGGCGGTGCATTATTCCCGCATCTATTCCGCAAATTAACCATGTCAGACGTTTCTTGGCATCGGCCGCTTCTCTTCGTGGACGGCATTCATCAATTTCCGGCAGACCTATGAATTTATTAGAAGAATACGGCCTCAAGGCGCTTCACAAGTTAGATCCAGAGGTGGCTCATGGACTTGCCATTACTGCGTTAAACGCTGGGCTCGGGCCACGTGGCGGCCCATTTTCATCAGATCGGTTGCGCACCTCGGTAGCGGGCCTCGACATGCCCAATCCCGTCGGACTTGCCGCTGGTTTTGACAAGAACGCCACTGCACTACATGCTCTGTCCCTTACGGGTTTTGGATTTCTTGAAGTCGGCGCAGCGACGCCTCGCGCGCAATCCGGTAATCCCAAAAAACGGCTCTTTCGGTTGACCGAAGATCAAGCCGCGATCAACCGCTTTGGCTTTAACAACGAAGGCATGTACGCGATTGAGCCACGCTTGGCGCAGCGTCCTGCAGGCATCATCGGCCTCAACCTAGGCGCGAACAAAGACAGCGATGACCGCGCCGAAGATTTTGCCCGCGTGCTAACGCATTGCGGCCCGCGTCTTGATTTCGCAACGGTTAACGTGTCGTCGCCCAACACCGAAAAGCTGCGCGACCTGCAAGGCAAAGAGGCGCTGGCAGCACTGTTATCTGGCGTCATGGAGGCGAACGATAAGCTCGACAGATCCATACCGATTTTCCTGAAAATCGCACCAGATTTGACGCCCGCTGATATCGAAGACGTCGCTGAAGTCGCGACGCAAGCACAGCTCTCCGCGATTATCGCAACGAACACCACGTTGGACCGCGAAGGTTTGAAAAGTGCAAATGCGAACGAGAAAGGTGGGCTTTCTGGGCAACCGCTGTTCGAAAAGTCCACACGTGCGCTAGCCCAACTTAGCGGCCTGACACCCCTGCCGATCATTGGCGTTGGGGGCGTTGGAACCGCTGAACAAGCCTACCAGAAAATTCGCGCTGGTGCCTGCGCGGTACAACTATACACCGCGCTTGTGTATGGTGGAATTTCGCTCGTTGACGACATCACACGCGGGCTTGACCAGTTGCTGCTGCGTGATGGCTTTGCCAACGTCATTGACGCGGTCGGTGCGGGACGGTCTGATTGGACTTAAACCGCAAAATGCACGCCTAAAGTGTATCAAGCCAAGCGGGAAGCTCTGCAATCGATTTAAGAATGACATCCGCATGCGGTGAAAGAACTCTACGCGAAGCTGGGCCCGTCAGCACACCAACACAACGCATTCCAGCGGCCCTACCAGCATGTAAATCATGCAAACTGTCGCCGATCATGACGCATTGCTGAGGTTTTAGTTTAAGTTGTTCACAAAATCCAAGCAGCTGACCAGCGGCAGGTTTCGCGCCAAAGCCGCTATCGAAGCCGGCAATAAAATCAAACACCTCAGTGACGCCTGCCGCAGTCAAATTTGCACGCGCCGGACCTTCGGCATCATTAGTCGCGATCCCTAAGGCGAACCCTGACGCCTTCAATTCGTCGAAAAACGTTTTCAAGTCAGTAACTTGCACTTGTGGAGTACTAGCGGTCGCGGCAGTCATCCTATCCATGAGCGCCGACAGATCGCGATCAATGGTATAAGGTAAAATGGCTTCGGCCACCTGATGGGAGGTTGACGCAATCACAATACTCTCAGGGAAGAACACCGATTTTTTCATATCGAAACCAAGGACTTGCGCTAATTTATCGCGAAGCGCTGGATCATGTGCACTTTCTGTTTCAATCAGCGTTTTTGTGATCACGCCCCATGTTTTGTCGAAATCAAAAAGAGTGCCGTCCTTGTCAAAAATCAGCCCCGCAACCTTCACGTCCAATGCACGGCCTCCGCACCAGGCAACGCATACCGCGCCATAAGCGGTTGATCATATGGGATATTAACTGTGTCACAAAATGCCATGACCCACGCATCATCCATCGTGATGAATTCCAAAACCGACGCCTGAAACGCGGGGTCAGTCGCACGTGCACGCAGATCATCGACTGAACTGCCCGTGGCACCTAAAAATGTCGGGCACAAATCGTCATTTCCCACCAGCCAACCAAGGGCCTGTAGTGCAATCGTTTCAGCATGTTCTGGACTCATTCGTGTCACCTCGTTCGTTAGAAACAATATCTTAACGTTTCCACGTCAAGTTGAACACAGGGGCCGGGTGGAACAAGCCCTCTTAGAAGGAAATACGATGTCAGGTAGAATACTGATTATCGATGCGGTCGCGACAAATCGTATCGTCATGAAGGTGAAACTCCTTTCGGCTCAATATGATGCCGTTGCATGCGCAACGCAAAGCGAAGCACTTGCAACGTTTTCCGAACAGCGACCTGATCTCATCGTGGTGAATTTGAGCGATCAAACCGAAGATCATCATGCGTTTTGTCGTAATTTAAAAGACGATCCCGCAACAGCCAGCATTTCAATTGTTGGGACCGGTATCGCAGACACATCACGGGCGCGTTTTGCAGCATTAGATGCTGGGGCGGATGACGTCCTAACAAATCCAGTCAACGATGTGCTGCTGCATGCACGCATCCGAAGCCTACTGCGGACGCGTCATACGCCATCTGAACTATGGATGCGTGAAGGCACGCAAAGGGCGCTTGGCTTCGAAGAATCGCCCACTGGCTTTGAACGCCCCTCACGCATTACGTTGCTCACCGCAAATTCGGTCCTGAGCACAGGTTTGATCGCGCGCTTAAACCGGATCAACCCGCTGGGAGTAGCCGTTGTTGGGTTCGATGCGGTGCTCAAGGAACGGTCTGACATGGAACAGCCGGACATTTTTGTGATCGACAGCAACACGATGCTCAATCCAAGAGAAGACCTCTTTCGACTCGTTGCAGATTTGCGTTCACGGGCGCAGACTAAACATATTTCGCAACTTGTTAGCCTACCGGCCGATGCGGTTGAAACTGCGGCAATGGCATTGGATCTTGGCGCGGACGATGTCGTCACATCACAAATCGCCTCAGATGAGCTTTGCATTCGATGCACCGCCCTCACACGACGCAAACGTCAACAAGAACGACTGCGCACAACCGTACGAGATGGCCTGCAAGCGGCGGTAACAGACCCACTAACCGGCCTTTATAACCGGAGATACGCGACGCCCTATCTTATGGAAATTGCAAAGCAATCTAAAAAGACCGGACAAGAGTTCGCGGTCATGATGATCGACATCGACCATTTCAAGCGCATCAACGATACACACGGGCATGCAGCCGGCGACGCTGTCTTGATTGAGCTTGCACATCGTCTACGCGGCAATTTACGTGCAATTGACCTGATCGCCCGTGTCGGCGGCGAGGAATTTCTTGTCGCCCTCCCACATAGCACAGCAGAACAGGCGCAGGCTGCGGCCAACCGTTTGTGCCGCCTTGTAAATCAAAAACACTTTGATATCGGCAACAAATCACGACCGCTGCATGTCACGATCTCTGTTGGTGTCGCCGTGGGCTGTGCGGAAAGCACGGAAATGATTTGTGCTGACGATATGTGCCACCAAGCAGACGACGCACTTTACGTTGCAAAATCGGCAGGACGTGACCGTGTTTCATTCGCCCATTCAGCCGCCTGAATTGACCTCGTCCGGCGGCGGACGGCGATCGTTTCGTTCGTCCCGCCGCGCAACGCCGTCACGCAAGCGCTTGGCAAACGCAGACCTTTCTTCCGCGGACATTTCCGTCACATGGGAAACGAAGACCCCCAGTGCGCGTTCCTGCAACACTGTCTGCTGATTTTGTTGCTCACGGATGACCAGCGCAAGCGCTTCGGGATCAAAAGGTTGCATCTTCACCGTTTCCACCAAGCTTTCGAAAGCTGCGCGGCGATCACGGTGGGTTTGCCCCCGCTGTTCCATGCCTTGCCGCAACTGTTCACCAATAGCGCGACGGTCCTTGGTAGACAGCGCAGACGTCAACGCGCCCAGTTGCACATCAAACCCACGGGGTGGCCCGCCGCCGTCTCGCAAATATGCGCCGCCAGCAACGCCAATCATCAGAAGGTTAACCGCGAGCGATGTCACCAAAACAATACGCCAAATTCTACGTGGTTTAGTCTGTTGCATCACTTCAACCATCCAATCCATCTGCAAAATTTCCCAGCATATCGCCGCCGAACAAGTCTACCGTTTGGGTTGAGCCTAATACTGTAGTCGCCATAGATTCGAGCCCAACAGGAGGTGCGACACCAATCCAAAGCCCGGCCACGCCTGCCAAAGCAAGCCCGCCAACACCTGGCCAGCCGCCGATAATATCCAAAACTGACGACCAAATGCTGCGTTTCGTCACGTCGTTTAAATGCGGCTGCACTTGTTCAGCGTCAATCATTACCCGCGCCATCAAATCCTGCGGCACGACCGGTTTCATCAGCGCGGTTTGCGCGAGTAGATTATCAAGTTCAATTTGATCTCGATCAGTCATCGTCATATCCCAGTGTTGCGCGGCGTCCGGCTAAAAGATTGGCCAGCGCCCGCTTTCCACGTGCCGTTAAACTTTCCACGGACCGCACGCTAATGTCCATGATCTCTGCTATTTCAGGGTTCGCGAGCCCTTCGAGGTGGCGCAATGACACAGCCTGCGCCTGCCGTTCTGGCAATTGGCCCAACGCATCGGACAATGCCGTCATCCGCGCGTTCGTCTGCATCTGTTCGGCGACGCCCGGCGTTGGATCAGCAGGCTCAGCAATCTGATCCATGCCAACAGACCCTGCACGTTGTCGCTTTCGCAACCTATCCGTGCATAAATTTGCGACCACACGGTAAAGCCACGTCGAAATTTGGGCTTCCCCGTCTCGCCAATCTGGCGCAATCTTCCAAAGCCGCATCATCGCATCCTGCGCGACATCTTCGGCTTCGATGCGATCCGTTAACATACGCGTCGCCTGCCCTAACACGCCCGGTAACAACCGTGCAGCTAAGGTTTGCGCCGCGCCGGAATCGCCTGCGGCATAAGCCGCAAGCAAAGCCGCGTCGGACGTCGAGGGGTCAATCGCATCTGTCATCTGCTGTGAAGCCACATCATTTTCTAAGCACAAACAACCCCTCTTCGCATCTATTCAGCCGCGATCGCCACGTGCTTCACGACCTTCGCCGCGCTTGTCGCCGTGTTCACCGCGACGTCCACCGCGTTCGTGATCTGCAGCGGCCTCGAACTCTTCGGCGCTCAGAACACCGTCGTCGTTGGCATCAGCCCGCTCGAACATCCGTTCGCCACGGTCGCTGTCGCGTTCTGGCATTTCGCTTTGTTGGATCTCGCCATCGCCGTTTTCGTCGAGTTTTTCCATCATGCGTTCGACCATTTTCGCAGCACGGTCCTCAGCGCGCTCTGACGCTTGGGCCAAAAGCTCTGCTTCAGACAACGCGCCGTTGCCATCCGTGTCGGCGGTCGCAAAGCGCTGTTCGCCTTGTGCTTGCAACTCGGTGATTGAGATTGCGCCATCGCCGTTAGTATCCAAGGTTGCGAAATCTGGGCGCTCTTGCGCCACAGCGCCGGTCGCGACCAACCCAAAACCTGCGACGATTGCTGCCATCAATACTTGAGTTTTCATAGTCTTTCCTTTTCAGTCATTGCCGGATTATCACCGGAACTGCTTATCAAACGGATGACTGGAAAACTTCCGTCGCAATTTTTTACATTATTTTCATCTACCCGAGACATGCTGCCGCATCTCTTATGCGAAACCTTTTCATTTTTGCGGAAAACCCGCATGTAGGTTACGAGAAGGATATTCATATGACTGACACCGCCCAAATCTTTGTTTCTGAGGAACGGCCAATCAAACCAGCCATGTGGCGCGGTTTGCGTCGCAAGTGCCCTAATTGCGGCGAAGGACATATGTTCGACGGGTATTTGAAGGTCGCCGATAGCTGTCCTGTTTGTAACGAAAACCTGTCGCATCATCGTGCCGACGATGGCCCCGCGTATCTCACTATTCTAATTGTGGCGCACATTTTGGGCTTTGGCATTCACTTTGCTTGGTCATGGTTCCGTCCGGAACCTATGGTTATGGCGACAATCTTTACCGTCGGTAGCGTCGCGTTATCATTGTTTTTGTTGCCCCGTCTCAAAGGGATGATCGTTGCAATCCAATGGGCGAAACGGATGCACGGATTCGGAAATTCCAACTAAATGATCAACAAAGCCGCCCTTCGAGATGCTGCGACCGTGATCGTTTTACGAGATCGTTCGTCCGTCTTGATGGGCCAACGCGGCAAATCAGCGGCGTTCATGCCGGGGAAATTTGTATTCCCCGGGGGCGCGGTTGATCCACAAGACGCCGCCGTGACCATGCCGCCGATGAACCCACGTTGTGCCAACAGATTACGGTCCGAATCTCGCATACCCAACGCGGCCCTGACTGCGGCGGCCATTCGCGAACTGTGGGAAGAAACTGGGCAGATTTTGGGAACTCCCGGCCAGTGGGACCAGCCAGCACCCGGTTGGGAAGAGTTTGCAGCGTCTGGATTTTATCCCGACCCTTCTGCGCTTTCGTTCTTTTTCCGTGCGGTGACGCCTATCGGGAGACCGCGTAGATTTGATGCGCGGTTCTTTTTAGTCGATGCGAGTAACCTCGCCACTGATTTGGATGATTTTTCGAACGCTGAGGACGAATTATCCCACCTGCAATGGGTGCCGTTAAAAGACACGCGGCGCTTTGACCTGCCGTTTATTACCAAGGTCGTTTTGTCTGAGTTAATCGCGCATATCGCGCGCGATACGCCAATCAGCTCTGTTCCATTTTTTCGCAATAATGACGAAGCGCATTTGATTTCGCGTCTTGGTGGTACTGACGCGCTTTAGGCGACGAGAACCAGCATCACGATGCTCGCAGTGAGCATCGTTAGCCCCTGCCATTCGCGCACAGAGATTTTCTCACCAAATACCAGCATCCCAATCCCGATCGAAAATAGCAGTTCGATCTGGCCAACGGCGTTCACGTAGCCTGCTGATTGCAATGTAAAGGCCGAGAACCAACAGATCGTGCCAATCATACTCGTCAGGCCGACCAGACTGACACCGCGCCACGCACGCAACACCGCTGTAATTTGTCCGACTTCTCGCCATTTTAGCCAGACACACATCGTAGCAAATTGAAAAACCACAACAAAAGCCATAGCAACAATGGCGCGATAGAACGTGTCGCCCTCTTCTATCGACAAGGACGCGCCCCGATAGTTAACGCCGGACAGCCCGAAAAACAGACCAGAGGATAATCCCAATAGCACCGCTTTGTTCAGAATACGTTTGTGCCAAGGTCCGGTCGCTTGCGGTGGATCGGCCAACAGCAACACACCGCCTAACCCGACAAGCATCGCAATCAACGCCGGCATTGTGATCACGTCACCCAGTATGATGAAGCCGATAAACACGCTCAGTAAGACTTCTGTCTTTTTAAAGGTGATCCCGGCTGCAAAGTTTCGCATAGAAAACAACGCGACAACGCACATTGTGGCCAAGATTTGAGACATACCGCCAACTACAACGTAGCCCCAAAACACATTCGGTAACGACGGAAGGCCGTACCCCGACGACATGCCATATCTGATAGCAATCACGACCACAAAAGGTGCGGCAAAGAAAAATCGCGCAAACGTCGCCCCAGCCGTCGAAAGTCCGGATGCGGTGAGTTGCTTTTGAAACATAAACCGCAATGCTTGGGCAAACGCGGCGAGGCATGTGATTAAAACCCAAGGTGCGATCAAGGTGACACACCGGTCAATCGAAACAGCTTAACCATGATTTAACGCACCCCGACTGCAGCCCCTACCCCATCAGGACGCGGCAAAGCGGCATGTGCCTTTGCCAACTTTTGAAGCGGGATGGCGACACGCTCGTCTGGCACGCATGCTTTGCGCGTTTCCAGACTAACATGGATCAGCATATGTTCGCCCGTCGCGATTAACCGATCACCTTCCAGCATTCTATGGAACAGATGTAGCTTTTTGCCTTCGCCAGCAATGACTTGCGTCACGACCTTAATCTTTGCTCCTGCGAGAACTTCGTCGATGTGGCGGATGTGCGTCTCGGCGGTGAAATAGCTGACGCCCGATGCAATGTAATCGGCATCACAGCCGATGATCTTCATCAGGTGATCCGTTCCGTCGCCAAAAGCCTGCAAATAGCGGGCCTCGTTCATGTGACCGTTATAGTCGGTCCAATCCAGCGGAACTGCGCGGTGAACCGTCACAACCTCAGTCCCGAAATCAGCAATATCATCAAGGGCTTGCGGAAGTAAGTTCATCTGCTTGTCTTGTGACACCAGCAACTTGCCTGCGCCATAATCCTGCGCCTTTAATCCGCGCAAAATCGTGACAAGATTGTTGTCTCTGATCCGCTCAAGATCACGGATCGAATGATGTCCGGATTGCGCATCGGACTGATCAGCGATCAGGTCAATCAACTCTTCCGTCAACTCAGGAACATCCATCAGTTTGGTCCAAGGCCAAGACAAACAAGGTCCGAATTGCTCAATAAAGTGACGCATACCGGCCTCTCCGCCGGCAATTCTGTAGGTTTCGAACAACCCCATTTGCGCCCAGCGCAGACCAAAGCCGTAACGAATGGCGTCATCAATCTCTTCAGTCGTCGCAATGCCGTCTTTGATCATCCACAGCGCCTCGCGCCACACCGCTTCGAGAAACCGATCTGCGATATGCGCATCAATTTCGGCGCGTACATGCAACGGGTACATGCCGACGGAGGTCAGGATATTCTTGGCCTTTTCAATGACATCTGCGGTGTTTTCAGCAGAAGGCACGAGTTCGATTAGAGGCAGAAGGTACACGGGATTAAAGGGGTGCGTAACCACGATTTGCGCAGGACTCAGCGCACCTTGCTGTAGCTCTGACGGTTTAAATCCGCTCGTAGAGGACCCGATGATCGCACCTTTTTCGCAATGCTCTTGAAGCGTTTTGTAGACCTTGTGCTTCAATTCCAACCGCTCTGGAACACTTTCCTGAATCCAGTCAGCACCCGCGACGGTTTCCGCGATTGTCTCGTGATAGGTCAGCGTTCCCTCATCCGGCAAGGCCACGTCGGACAAGCCTGGCAAAGATCGCCTTGCGTTATCAAGGACTTCACTTACTTTACGTTCAGCCTCTGGATCAGGATCGAACACGCGCACGTCCCATCCCATCAATAGGAAACGAGCGACCCAACCGCCGCCGATAACACCACCACCGATAATTGCTGCGATTTGCGTCATTGCGCACCTCCTTGCGGCACATTGACGAGCCGCGTTAGATCATATCCATTAAAATCAAGGACTTCTCGTGCCGCCTTCAACCGATCCTGCGGGATCGTAGGGTCGCGATTCAAAATCCAACCAGATCGCCCATCGGGCGCCCCAACGACCGCTGTGCGATACGCATCATCAGTCCACAAAACCCAGTAGTCCGACGCACCGAATGGTAGCGTCGGAAACGTCACAGCAAGTCTGCCCGGCCCCACGACTTCGGCAAATCCGTTGATGGTCGACCTAACCGTGCCATCCAGATTTCGGCAGGTGTTCAGGACAGTGATTTGTCCTGCGTCACCTTGCCCATACTCTGCCATTACCCCTGCGCATCCGCGTTCAAATGGCACCGGAAACCGTGCGATTTCGTACCATGTGCCCAAATATTTTTCCGGCTCGAACAATGCCTTGGATGCAATCTGAACATCCGTATCGCGGTAAACGTCGAACAGTGAACCCACTGGTTCGTCCGGCAAAGGTGCCGCACAACCAGCTAAAAGTAACGCGAGAACAAACCGCTTCATCCGCGTGGGGCCTGCTTTACAAGTCCCAACTTTGCACGCACCTCGGCAGGTCCAATCACCTTTGCACCCAGGTTTTCGACGATCCCAGCGGCACGTTCGACGAGCTGCGCATTCGTCGCTAATACACCGCGATCCAGCATCAGGTTGTCTTCGAGCCCAACGCGCACATTGCCACCTGCCAACACCGATGCCGCCACGTATGGCATCTGCGAACGGCCCAAACCAAACGCGGAAAACGTCCAGCTGTCTGGCACGTTATTGACCATCGCCATAAACGTATTCAGATCGTCAGGGGCGCCCCACGGCACGCCCATGCAAAGCTGCACAAGTGCGCCAGGTTCAAGAACACCGTCTTTAACCAATTGTTTTGCATACCACAAATGCCCCGTGTCAAAGGCTTCGACCTCGGGTTTCACGCGCAATTCGGTCATCATGCGCCCCATCGCCGTCAGCATTCCGGGCGTGTTGGTCATGACGTAATCGGCTTCGGCGAAATTCATTGTGCCGCAATCAAGCGTGCAAATCTCTGGCAGACATTCCGCGACATGCGCCACACGTTCGGCAGCACCAACCATATCGGTCCCATCCACAGTCGGAAGCGGTGAATCCACACCGCCAAAGACCATGTCACCGCCCATGCCCGCCGTCAGGTTCAAAACTACATCAACATCGGCGTCGCGAATGCGATCGGTCAACTCGCGATACAACTCTAACTTGCGCGATGGTGCCCCGGTTTCAGGATCGCGGACATGGCAATGCACAACGGCAGCACCAGCCTTGGCGGCGTCAATCGCGCTTTCCGCAATCTGTTGCGGCGACCGTGGAACATGCGGACTGCGGTCCTGTGTCGATCCAGATCCGGTTACGGCACAGGTGATAAACACCTCTCGGTTCATCTCTAACGGCATGTTCTCACTCCTTTATCGCTTTTCCGAACCGTGTTCGATTCCCCACGGCGTGACAAGCGCGAAACCGACAGCGTTCAGCCAATCCAAAGATCTCGTGCCTGCCCGAGGCAGGCTCATTTGGATCAGAGCAGTTTAATAGGGCATGGGGTTGGCTTTGTTCGCGAGATTGATCTGTTCGCAGATCTTGTCGGACAGCGTCACATCTTTGCCTGCCAACAGATGTTCTAACTGCGCGGTGGTCGTCGCCCCAAAAATCGCTGAAACGGGGAATGGGCGGGTGCGCTGCCATGCCATCGCCATATGCACCGGATCAAGCCCGTGCTTCGCGGCCAGATCAAGGTAAACTTGCGCAACGGGCAATGTCCGCTCTGTCATGCGTCCGCCCATTTCGGGGTTCAGCGACATGCGGCTGGCATCCGGAACAGCGCCGCCTTGGTATTTGCCCGTCAGTAATCCACAGGCCAAAGGCGAGAACGACAGCAGTGTCACGTCTTCGTTCACCGCCATTTCGGCCATGTCCGTGTCGTAAAGCCTGCACATTAAAGAGTATTCATTCTGCACCGACGCCATGCGCGGCAATCCGTTTTCATCTGCCAAGCGCATCCACTGCGTCATGCCCCATGCGGATTCGTTCGACATGCCGATAGCGCGGACTTTTCCGGCTTTCACCATGTCATCTAATGCCGTGAGCACGTCCATCATGTGATCCATCGTCTGCGCACGGTTCTGCCCAGAGGGATCGAACGTCCAATTTTGCCGGAACATATATGATCCACGATCCGGCCAGTGCATCTGGTACAGGTCAATCACATCAGTCTGCAGCCGCTTGAGAGAGCCATCCACGGCCTCGCGAATAATATCACCGTCGTATCCGCGTCCATCGCGTATCCATCCGGGGTTATTTCCGGACACTTTGGTCGCCACGACAACGTCATCACGGCGACCACGGGATTTTAGCCAATTCCCCACAATTTCTTCAGACCGACCAACGGTTTCGGCGCTGATCGGGTTTACAGGATAGGCCTCAGCCGTATCAATAAAGTTAATTCCCGCATCAATCGCCATATCGAGCTGACGATGCGCGTCAGTTTGCGGTGTTTGATTGCCGTAGGTCATCGTACCAAGGCACCAATCGGTCACTTGAATGTCGGTCCGGCCGAGCGAAAGCATCTTCATTGTCACAATATTCCTGTCTGAAATGGGGCTGGTTTTAGAATTTATACAGCACCGACAGGCGCGTCGTCGTCACGTTCGTTTCAAAGTCACCACCAACAAAATCGCGCATGAATTCAAGGCGACCGTCAAGCATGCTCGTCACTGGCATCTGTGCGCCAAGACCGTAGGTTTCGCCATCATACACTGTGCTGCCACGCTTGTACTGAACGCCGCCGACGCTCGCGATCCCCGTAATTTGCCCGAAATCATAGGTCACGAGCCCACGCACACGGGATGTTTCGCGGTCGTCACCTTCGCTTAACTGCACACCGATATCGCCTTCAATACCAACGCCAATCGGGCCTACATCAAAAATCACACCAGCAATAAATGACCCGAAAGTCTCGCTATCGCCAGAGTGCGGATAACCATAATCAAGCCCACCCCCAATGTACAAATCCTGTGCAACAACAGGTGCGGCGAACGTCATGGCGAGGGCGGTCAATGTAGCGGTCAATTTCATCAGGTGTCTCCTGCAAAGTGGTTTAGCGCCTTATAATCCCGCCCGCTTGCAAATGGAAAGCGCCATGGAACGCACATGTGTATCTGGCATCTAACGGCAGGTCCGGCTAGAAGACCCTTAAGACCTTAAAGGACACGTATTATGGCCCGTCATCTGATCACTTCTGCAATTCCCTACATCAACGGGATCAAGCATCTCGGGAACCTAGTTGGCAGCCAACTGCCCGCCGACCTGTTTGCCCGCTACCTGCGCAGCCGTGGCCACGAGGTGCTGTTTCTGTGCGCAACGGATGAGCACGGCACACCAGCCGAACTTGCTGCGGCAAAAGCAGGCAAGCCTGTTGCCGAATATTGCACAGAAATGCACGACGTTCAGGCCAATATCGCTGACGGGTTCCGCCTGTCGTTTGATCACTTTGGACGCTCGTCTTCGCCGCAGAACCATGCCCTGACCCAAGCCTTTGCTGGACGTCTCGCCGAAATGGGACTGATCCGCGAAGTCATTGAAGAACAGGTGTTTTCCGTCGCTGACGGACGCTTCTTACCCGACCGCTATATCGAGGGCACCTGCCCGAACTGCGGCTTTGATTCTGCACGCGGGGACCAATGTGACAACTGCACAAAGCAGCTTGATCCGACTGATTTAATCAACGCACACTCTACGATTTCAGGCTCTACCGATCTCGAAGTCCGCACGACTAAGCACTTGTATTTGCGTCAATCCGAACTCAAAGGCGCGCTTGCTGATTGGATCGAAAGCAAAAACGACTGGCCAATCCTGACAACATCGATTGCGAAAAAATGGCTGAACGACGGCGACGGGTTGCAAGACCGCGGCATCACCCGCGATCTTGATTGGGGTATCCCGGTCAAAAATGGCACCGAAGACTGGCCCGGCATGGAAGGCAAAGTGTTTTACGTCTGGTTCGACGCCCCGATTGAATACATCGCGAGCGCCCAAGAATGGGTCGACGAAGGCAAAGGCACCGATTGGGAAAGCTGGTGGCGCACCGACAAAGGCGCCGACGACGTGACCTACACCCAATTCATGGGCAAGGATAATGTCCCCTTCCACACATTGTCGTTCCCAGCCACAATCATGGGAACCCAAGAGCCCTGGAAGTTGGTCGACTACATTAAATCGTTCAACTACTTGAACTACGACGGCGGCCAATTTTCGACGTCCCGAGGGCGCGGCGTTTTCATGGATCAAGCGCTTGAATTGCTGCCTTCCGACTACTGGCGCTGGTGGCTTTTGTCCCACGCACCGGAAACCTCAGACGCCGAATTCACGTGGGAACAATTCCAGACCGACACGAACAAAGACCTCGCCGACGTGCTTGGCAACTTTGTCAGCCGGATCACCAAATTCTGCCGGTCGAAGTTCTCTGAAGCCGTCCCGGAAGGCGTGCCATTTGGTGCATCCGAAGAGCAACTTATCGCTGATCTTACGACGCGCGTCGCAGCGTTTGAAGGCTACATGGACGCGATCGAGGTCCGCAAAGCCGCGGCAGAACTGCGCAGCATTTGGGTGTTGGGCAACGAATATTTGCAAGCAAACGCACCATGGACAACGTTCAAAACCGATCCCGATACTGCGGCAATGCAAGTCCGCGCAGGTCTAAATCTGATCCGCATCTATGCGATCCTGTCGGCACCGTTCATCCCAGACGCCAGCGCCACAATGCTCGCCGCGATGAAGACCGAAGACACAGCATGGCCGACCGACATGAAAACCGCGCTGAACGCGCTGCCCTCGGGCCATGCTTTCGAAGTCCCAGAAAACCTGTTCCGCAAAATCACCGACGACGAACGCGCAGAATGGGCTGAACGCTTTGCGGGAACGCGCGATTAACCGCTATTGCGTGGGAAAGCCTGATTGGCACCCTGCCCGAACATGATAGACTTCCCCAACTTTACAGAGTTGGGGAACGATACTTATGTTAAAGACACTCACCACAGCCATCGGCGTATCGCTGCTGGCGACAACGACGGTAGCTGCAACATGTGGCAATGACGCGAGCGGCTTTGCGGCTTGGAAACAAGCCTTTGCTGCCGAAGCTGCTGCAAACGGGGTTGGTCAGAACGGCCTACAAGCCCTTGCAAATGCATCATATTCCACGTCCACAATCTCAGCCGACCGCAACCAACGCGGCGTGCGCTATGAACTCGACGAGTTTATCCGCATCCGCCTTGGATCGCTGGACAGCTTCGCGGGACAGGCTCGCAATGTCAAAAACCAGAACCCTTCGTTTTACGCGTCGCTAGAGCAGGTTTACGGCGTCCCTGCCGGCATCCTGCTTGCGATTCACGGCATGGAAACCGGATTCGGCCGGAACCTGGGCAGCACGCCCGTGATCGATTCTATCACAACAGTAGCCTATGATTGCAGACGCGCTGCGTTCTTCACACCACACGCAATTGCGGCGCTTAAACTTGTTGATCAGGGCGGCCTCGCTGCAGGTCAACGCGGCGCAGCACACGGCGAAATGGGTCACACCCAGTTTTTACCCGGCAATGCGTTAACATATGGTGTCGATGCCGACAGAAACGGACGCGTCGATCTATATTCTGTATCTGATTCACTGGCGTCGACTGCGAATTTTCTTCGCCAAAAGGGCTGGCAGCCGGGCCAACCCTATCAAGAAGGCACGCAGAATTTCCGCGTGTTGAATGAATGGAACGCAGCTACGGTTTATCAAAAAGCCATCGCATTATCCGCCGTTCGGATTGACGGATAACTTTCAAATTTCCAATCTGGAGCGGCGCAAAACGATTAAACTGTCGCTCTGGATTTCACATTTCGAACAACGTCGCAAATTTAGACGTTACATTATCCACACATTCAAAATTTTGGAAAACGTGGTACCCGCGGCCGGACTCGAACCGGCACGGCCTTGCGGCCAAGAGATTTTAAGTCTCTGATGTCTACCATTCCACCACGCGGGCACGTGTTGAGGTAGTATTTGTCTATGCGGTCATCAGCGCAGGGGCAAGGGTCACAATTTAGATTTTCGCACCATGTAGAATTGGACGGGAACACAACTGGCGAGCATCACGCGCTTGACCTCGCCCACAGCTTCGCAGAACGTCTGAATATGTTTCCAATTCGCGATCACAACCCGTCTCAATCCACGCCGTACGTGACCAATATGTTGATAGCGATCAACATCGCCGTCTATATCTATGGCTTAATTGCCTTAGGGAATGAAACCGCAATCAGTCGCTACTATTATGACTACGCGATGATCCCAGCCCGCCTTTCGGCAGGCGAAAACTACCCGTCTCTGGTCACGTCGCTGTTTATCCACGCAGGTTTCATGCATCTGGCGGCTAACATGCTGTTCTTATGGATTTTCGGCGACAACATGGAGGAAGAAATGGGCGCGATCCCGTTTTTAGCCTTCTACCTTATTTCCGGTGTTGGAGCTGACCTTGCGCAGTTCTGGTCTGGACCAAATTCCCAAGTCGCAACGGTTGGCGCATCAGGTGCAATCGCAGGCGTCATGGGGGGATATTTACTGATGTTCCCCAAAGCCAAAGTCGACATCCTAGTAATTTTCATCATATTTTTCAAAGTATTCCCAGTACCATCATGGATCACGCTGGGGCTTTGGTTTGTAATCCAACTATTCGGTGGCGTCGGCGCTGATCCGAACGGCGGTGGCGTTGCGTATTGGGCGCACGCGGGCGGTTTTATCATTGGCTTAATCATCACGTTACCGCTGTGGATCAAGCGTGGGGCGGCGGATTATTGGACCGTCACAGACGGCCATCCCCCGCACCCAGATGCTAAGTATAAGTTCCAGAAATCATCAATACCGGCGGTCAAAAGGCGCTGATTATTTATTGCGAATTACCTTGGCGAACGTCGCAAAAATAGCTTCGTTTGCACAGATCAACGCGCCGTCGACCAACGGATCGCCCTCTGGGTTCATCGGCTCAAGCAGTCCACCCGCTTCTTTCACGATGATGATGCCCGCAGCGATGTCCCACACCTTGAGGCGGCGTTCCCAGAAGCCATCGTAGCGACCAGCGGCAACATAGGCGAGGTCGAGCGATGCAGCCCCAAAACGGCGCACGCCGGACGTGGCGGGCAAAACACGTGCCAAATCTTGCAACGTTTCCGGCAAATCACTGCGGCCAGCCCACGGAAGACCCGTCGCAAATACGCAATCGGTCATCCGGTGACGACCAGACACACGCATCCGGCTTTCGTTCACAAAGGCACCTTGGCCTTTTTCGGCATAAAACATCTCATCTTTCACCGGATCGTAGATCACGCCCGCGACGATAGTGCCCTTATGTTCCAAGGCGATTGAAACAGCCCAATGCGGCAGTCCATGCAAGAAGTTCGTGGTGCCATCCAGCGGGTCCACAATCCAACGACGCGTCGGATCTTCGCCTTCGATGTTGGACCCTTCTTCGCCCAGAAACCCGTAAGTTGGACGAGCTTCCATCAAATCTTCGCGAATCGTTTCTTCGGCTTGACGATCAGCGCGGGTCACAAAGTCGCCGGGGCCTTTCGTGCTCACCTGAAGTTGTTCAACTTCTGTGAAGTCTTTCAACAAAGTACGCCCCACTTTGCGAGCGGTTTTCATCATCACGTTGAGATTCGCACTGCCTGACATAGGGGCCTCCGATTGCAGGATAAGACGGCGCTATAGGCCGCAACGGATTGCGGAACAAGGGCTACGATTGATTTTGTTGGTCGAGCCTTAACTCATTATTGAGAGCTTTGTGGTGTGTTGACGGAAAATCTGTCGGAATGCTCATGTCATTATCACTTGTCGACCACTTCAAATACCAAACGCGAGTCGCAGTTCATGTAACCAATCGGGATGCGCTAAAACGGCTCATCGCAGCGTTGATGATCATGCTCATTTGTTGGCAGTTCGGGTATCGCAACGTCGCTATTTTCTGGTCGGCAATCATCGTTACATCCGAAGTCATAGCGCGGATGATTAACCGACGGATTTCCCTAACCGGTCCGCAACTCTCGTTTGGGGCATGTTTTGCACTTTGGACCGTCAACTGGCTGGGGATTTGGCCCATGCTCGCCCCCGCGATCATTCTTGCTGCTCATGGCTCGGATGCGCTGCTCGTCGTGGGATTACTTTGGCTCTTTGGTGTTCACGTCCACATCTCGAATTCTTACGCCGCACTCCCTTTCTTTTACTGGAGCTTGATCGCCTCCCTCTTCGCCATGACAACGCTCATGTTCTGGCAAGGATTTATGGCGCCAACGCTTCAATCAACATTGCTCGAATGGTGCGCGGCCGTCGCCATGCTCGTGGCCTACGCAGTCAACGCTTTGCAAACGATGTCGGCGCAAAAAGACACATTAACAAAACTGGCAGAGGCTCGAAAAGACGCCGACAAGCGCCTGACCGAACTCGAATTTCTAACCCGTCACGACCATCTGACAGGTCTCATGAATCGCCGTGCATTCGAGGAAGCAGCAACATTGCTCTTACCACGACGCAGCAACCGTGATCGCAGTCAACTTGGATACTTTTTGATTGATTTGGACGGGTTTAAACCGATTAACGACAGTTACAGCCACAAAGCGGGCGATGCCGTTCTCGTCGCCGTGGCCGAACGCCTGTCGAAATTTGTGGGCAGTAGTGGTGTGGTTGCACGATTAGGGGGCGATGAATTTGCGACGGCAATCTCTGGCGTTCAAAACTCTGCTCAAGCACTGCGGTTGGCGACAGAGATCGCGAATGTCATCAAACAACCGATTATCGTCGATCATAAGCAACTTGAAGTTGGTGCAAGCGTTGGTGTCGCGCTCACTAGCTCTTCTCAGGATACACTCGCAGGCATTGCGTCGGGCGCGGATCAGGCCATGTACAAAGCCAAAAATGATCCTGGCCAAAGTGCGTTTGTCTATGATCGCAACAACTTCCCGATCCGCGCCTCGCTGGACGACCGTGTCACAATTCTTCGGGCGATGCAGAAACAGAACATCGCGCCCTATTACCAACCGAAAATCAATCTCGAAACAGGGTTTATTGAGGGATTCGAGGCACTTTCACGCTGGCGACATCCTACACGTGGCTTACTACTCCCCGGAAAATTTCTGCCATACATTGATGAACTGGGGCTCCAATCGGAATTCTTGATGAGAACGACAGGTCTTGTCCTCCAGCAAATTGAAGACTGGCAAAAAGAAGGGTTCGATCCCGGTGAGGTGTCCGTCAACTTACCAGAGGTCACTCTGGCGACCTTATCGGGTCGCGCATCCGTGATGGAATTGATTGAAAAATTCCCGCAGGCTCGATCGAAGCTTACATTTGAAGTTACAGAAGACGTCTTCATTGCGCGCTCTGGCAATCTGATCCAAGAATCTATCGCTGCATTTCGCAAAGCGGGCATTCGCATTTCTCTCGATGATTTTGGCACCGGCTTTGCGTCTTTCAAGCATCTACGAGAGTTGGAATTTGATGAACTCAAACTCGACACGGGGTTTGTGCGTGGCCTCGGTCATGACAAAGCCGCAGAAGTTTTGGTCGAAGGATTTTTGGGAATAGGCAAGGGATTGGGTGTCAAAGTGATTGCAGAGGGCGTCGAAACCGAAACCCAACGTACCCTTCTTCGTAAAATGGGCTGCACAATTTGTCAGGGTTTTTATTACAGCCCCGCGATGCCGCACAATGAAGCACGTGATGCACTTTGGCGGCAACATCATCTCGGCGTTCCATTCACAAAAACCCGCGCGACCGAAACAACAGAAGCCGAAGATGCCGCTTAAGTGCGTTGCAATTTAACAGCTTCTTGACGGGCAAGGCGAATAAGATGCGCCATAAACGGAAGGTTGGTCTCATCATCTCTCGTCGCAGCGTACAATCGGCGGGTTATCCCGTTTTTGGTTAACGGCAGCGTGACGTAGTCCGAATTGTAACGGACTTGCCGCACGACCCAATCGGGTAAAACGGCGACCCCGCGATTGGATGCCACCAAAAGCAGGATCATCGCAGTCAGTTCAACCTGCCGGATAGACTTTGGCTCAATATGACTTGGTATCAAAAGTTGACTAAAGACGTCCAACCTTTCGCGGTCAACTGGGTAAGTAATCAGAGTTTCCCCGATGAAATCTTCCGCATCGATATATTTTTTTTGCGCTAACGGATGGTTCGCCGAAGCGACAAAAACTGGCTCATAGTCAAACAAAGGCGTGAAATCAGTCCCCGGTAAATCTTCTGGATCGGACGAGACAACTAGATCGACTTCTTCTTTGCGCAATGCAGGCAAGGCGTCGAACGCGAGACCCGGTCTGATATCCACGTCCACATCTGGCCATGCCTTGCGGAACCCTTCGAGGACAGGAAAAAGCCATTCGAAACAGGCGTGACACTCGATTGCGATGTGAAGGCGCCCCGACTTTCCTGCGATTAATCCTTCAAATTCCAACTCAAGTGCTGCGACTTGCGGCAGAATATTTTCAGCCGCCACCAATAGTCGCATCCCCGCCGCAGATAACTTTAACGGTTTGGACCGACGGACAAACAATTCGACGCCGGCTTGATCTTCGATGCCTTTGATCTGATGTGACAACGCCGATTGCGTTATGTTCAACTGATCTGCCGCGCGCGCAAGCCCTCCGGAATCGTGAATCGCCTTGATCGTCCGCAGGTGCCGAAACTCAATGTGCATTGTGAGTACAACTCATCATCTTGGTGAAAGTTATGAAATTGTCTCATGTCCCGTGAAATGAGACAAGCGGATAACCCTGATAGGAAACGTCAAATGTCTTTGCCCAATGTATCGTTCGAGTTTTTCCCGCCTAAATCGCTTGCTGGTTCATTCCGCCTTTGGGATTGCGTGAACACGCTCGCGCCGCTTGATCCAACATTTGTTTCGGTAACCTATGGCGCAGGCGGGACGACGCGGCAGTTGACCCATGATGCTGTGACAACGATCCACCGCACAAGTGGGCTAAACGTAGCGGCGCATCTGACCTGTGTGAATGCGACCAAAGCTGAAACTCTTGAGATCGCTCAATCTTATGCGGACAACGGCGTCACTGAAATCGTCGCATTGCGCGGCGATGCACCCCAAGGTGAGACAACGTTCTCAGCACATCCCGACGGCTTTGCCTCTTCTGTTGATCTGATCGCAGGTCTTGCAGAAACGGGACAGTTCAACATTCGCGTCGGTGCATACCCAGAAAAACACCCCGAAGCACGTGATCAAGCCGCTGATATCGCATTCCTAAAACGCAAAATAGACGCCGGTGCATCATCTGCCATCACACAGTTTTTCTTTGAAGCCGACACATTTTTCCGCTTCCGCGACGCTTGCGTCAAAGCCGGTATCGACGCGCCGATCATTCCAGGCATTTTACCGATCGAAAACTGGACTGGCGCAGAAAAATTCGCAAACCGCTGTGGCACATCGATCCCGCAGGTGGTGCGCGACGCATTCACGAATGCTACCCGCGACGGCACAACGGACCTTCTCGCAACCGCCTTGGCGACGGAACTTTGCGACGAATTGTTGACTGGCGGCGTCAACGACCTGCATTTTTACACATTGAACCGCCCTGAATTGACCCGCGATGTTTGCCATGCGCTTGGCATTACGCCAAAGACGCAATTGCAAAACGTCGCCTGACCGGACAAAATGCGGGAAACAATCGGAGCCCGCATGTTCACAGCTAAAACACCAGATGACCTCCCGACACGGGCGCAAACGTTGTCCATGTCGGGGCTTCAATTTATGCAAGGCGTCGTCGCAGGCACTGTTGCCAGACCTCCGATCTCGGCGATCTTGAATTACACGCTGGATCACGTCGAAGATGGCAAAGTCATCTTTCGTGGCACCCCCGAATTTGACCACACTAATCCGATGGGGACAGTGCACGGCGGTTGGTACGGGACGTTATTGGATAGCTGCATGGCATGCGCGGTCATGACGAAAGTTCCCAAGGGATCAATCTACACCACCTTGGAATACAAAATAAATTTGACGCGCAACATCCCGCTGGGCACCGAAATTACGGCAACAGGCTGGATTGATCACGCAGGTCGGACAACTGGTGTCGCCAGCGGTGAAATCCGCGGAGTAATCGATGGCAAACTCTATGCGACAGGATCAACGACCTGTCTGATTATGAAGATTGCGGAGTGACCTGATCTGAACGGGCCTGCTGAAAGTCGCGAACAAAAGCTTTGCGATACCGCGCCGGATCAACTGTAATATGCAGTCTTTCGGATGCATCCATTCCGACCAACCGACGCCTGCGACCCCAAAACACTTTTCCCCATCTGCGCCATGATCCGCAGGATGGCGCATTGACGTCCGTCTCGAACCGGCTCTCCCAGTGATCGGGTAACGGAACACCGCACATTTCCAATCGCTCTAACATCCAGACAAGCGAGATATTCGCCAAGGGCCGTGCCGCAGGCAAGCTTGTGATTTGCCCACCGACGTCGCTATGCGATCCGCGAAACCAGACCTGTTCCATATTTCCAGTCCAGCCAGTTGGTGACGTCCACAGCACCGGCGCATAAGCTTCGCGCGTTTCATCCAAGGCAAGCGCGTGGAAGCCGTTGCGAACCTGTGGCCCGAGCGTGTGGTTATGAAACGGTTGCGCTGGATCTAGCCAACGCCAGAGAATCGGCACGCGCAGCCCCAGCGCCTTCACAGTGTCCCAAACGGCCACCGCTTCAATCGCTGTGTCGGCCCTAGAATGACAGTGTTGCGCCCGAAACTGTTTGGCAAATTTGCTGCGACCGCCCGTCCGGTAATGACGGTATGCTGTCCGGATCGTGCGCACGGTGGCACAATCATGTTTGACCAGACCGACGATTTCGATCACGCCAGCCAAAGACCGAACCGCGTAGGCACCACGAGAATATCCAATTAAAACAATCTTGTCGCCAGGCCTATAACGCGATGCGAGCACACCATATGCCCGCTCGATTTGCTTGTTAATTCCCTTACCAGTGATCACATCCCACGTGCCACGCCAATCGCGCCATTGGATGCCTGCCTCGTAATGAACCGTCAGGTTAGCCGAATGACCGACCTCGTTCAGCAGTTTATAGGTCATACCGGCATGTGTTTCGCGCCCGGATACGAGCGACGATGCAGTCCCGTCCAGAATTATCACATGCGTTGCTTGCCCGCGTGCACGCGGTTGCCCTTCGGCGGTTCTAGCTTTGGCCCCAAAAAGCCCAAATATCCAATCACGTAACTGCACGATTAACCTTTGCCTTTTGCAACATCGACCACACCCGATGAGGCGTAAACGGCATCGCGGCATCTCTTACGCCATGGTCCCACAACGCATCCACAACCGCATTTGTCACAGCCGCTAACGCGCCAACGGTTCCCGCCTCACCACAGCCTTTCATGCCCATGGGATTATAGTGTGACGGCGTCCCTTGGGTTGCAAAATTAACCATTGGAACATCATCGGCGCGTGGCACGCCATAATCCATAAAACTTGCCGTGAGCAGCTGACCGTATTCATCAAAAACAACCCGCTCCGTAATGGCCTGACCGATACCCTGCGCAACGCCGCCATGCACCTGCCCTGCAACCAACATAGGATTAATAAGGTTACCAAAGTCATCAACGACGCTGTATTTTTTCACCTCTACGACACCAGTTTCGGGATCGACTTCGACTTCGGCCACATGTGCACCATTCGGAAAGCTGCGATTTTCCAGTGTGATCGTCGCAGTGTGCGTTAACAAATCGTCACGCCCAGCGTCACGCGCCAGTTCTGCCACGTCCAACATCGTGGGCGATAAATTGGAGTCAGGGATGCGAAACCGCTCGTCGTCAAAGGAAATGTCAGCGGCGGACACCCCTGCGACCTCTGCTAAGAACGCCGTGAAAACGTCAGTGATTTTCGCGACCGTTGCCAATGTCGCTGTATTTTGCACAGTCACAGAACGCGATCCGCCCGTGCCACCGCCCGTTGGGATCAGGTCGCTGTCACCCTGAACGACATGCACTTTATCGGCGGGGATGCCCGTTTGATCCGCGAGAAACTGGGCATAAACTGTTTCGTGCCCCTGCCCGCCAGATTGCGTACCGACATATATCAGCGCACCATCTTCAACAAAATCCACCCGCGATGTTTCTGTCGGAGCGCCAAGAATGCTTTCGATATAATAACATAGCCCGTGACCGCGCAGCTTTCCCTGCTCGGCTGATGCTGATTTACGCCGCGCGAAGCCGTCAACATCCGCCTCGGTGCCCGCCCGCGTGAGCAGGTTTGAGAACTCGCCAACATCATAGGTGACGCCCGTCGCGGTGGTGTAGGGAAACTGATCCGGCGCGATAAAGTTCTTGCGACGCAAGTCCCACGCATCGACCCCAAGTTGCCGCGCGGCCTCGTCCATTGCTCGTTCCAAGACAAAGATCGCCTCTGGTCGTCCGGCCCCACGGTACGCATCCACGGGCGTTGTGTTCGTGTAAACGCCCACGGTTTTCATGAACGCAGCTTGCACATCATACGTGCCCATCAGCACCTTGGAAAATAAGTCAGTTTGGATGAATTGGGCATAACCCGAGTTATACGCACCCAAATTACACACGGAATCAATGGAATAGCCCGTGATCTTAAAGTCGGCATCAAACGCCAGTGTCGCTGTGGTCACCAAATCGCGGCCCGCATTGTCAGTCAACATTGCCTCAGTTCGCTCCGACATCCAGCGCACAGGGCGACCCAAAACACGCGTGGCATGTGCAACAGCGATTGTTTCGGGATAGCCCATCGCCTTCATCCCAAAGCCGCCGCCAGTGTCGGGGTTTGTGACGCGAATATCGGATTTCTCCATGCCCAAATGATAGGCCAGATCAGCCTTTGGCCCCCAAACACCCTGCCCATTCACCGCGACATGCAGCCGTCCGTCGGTCATTTCGGCAAAGCAACCGCGCGGCTCCATTGATGCGGCGATGACGCGATTATCGGGCACTTGGACCGTTACCAAATGCGCAGCCTCAGCCAGTGCGGCTTTGGTGTCTGCCGCGTTGCCGCAGCCATAAGTCAGCGCAAGGTTTTCCGCTGCCTCCGCATGGATCGCCTCGCCGCCGACGGAAAGATCCAGATGCACTGGCAACTCTTCCAGCTCAAAAGTGACCGCTTCTGCCGCATCTTTGGCAGCGTTCAAACTATCGGCCACGATTAGCGCAATCGCTTCGCCAACATAGCGCACCCGATCCTGCGCTAATAACGGGCGCAACGGGTCAGCCGCAGTTGAGCCGTCGATGTTTTTGATAATCGACGCCTTCATTCTAAGTTGCACACCGCCAGCCTTCAAATCCTGCGCAGTCAACACCAGTGCCACGCCGGGCATGTCTCGCGCAGCGGTGACATCCAGTTCAACGATCTGCGCGTGAGCCATATTGGACCGCAGAAAGTATGCAAACAGCGCCCCCTCTGGCGCGATATCGTCAACATATTGCCCGCCGCCCGATAGGAACCGAAGATCCTCGGTCCGCGTCACAGATTGGCTGCGCCCAAATTTTTCCATGTCGCGGTCCCCTTTGGCTCGCAAGAATGATGGCCTACTGCGCCAAATCTCACAATGCCCGTTTCGCAGCTGCCCCTTTTCCCTTTTCGCGCCACGCCCCATTGGGTAAGACGGACCCAACTGAAAAGGACGGCACAATCATGGCGATGGACAAGACATTCGACGCAAGCGCAGCTGAAAAACGCATCTACGACGCATGGGAAGCATCAGACGCATTCAAAGCCGGGGCAAACAAGTCTCGCGATGAAACCTTTACCATCATGATCCCGCCGCCGAACGTCACTGGCGTGCTGCACGTCGGTCACGCCTTTAACAACACTTTGCAAGACATCCTTGTGCGCTGGAAACGGATGCAAGGCTACGACACGCTATGGCAACCGGGGCAGGATCACGCCGGTATTGCGACCCAATTGATGGTTGAGAAAAAGCTCGCCGCGGATGGTTTGCCGAAACGTGCTGAAATGGGCCGCGATGCGTTCCTGGAAAAAGTTTGGGAATGGAAAGCCGAAAGCGGCGGCACGATTATTGAGCAGCTCAAGCGTCTTGGCGCGTCCTGCGATTGGTCACGCAACGCCTTTACCATGTCCGGTGCGCCAAATGCGCCCGAAGGTGAAGAAGGTAATTTCCATGATGCCGTGATCAAAGTCTTCGTCAAGATGTATGAAGACGGCCTGATTTATCGCGGTAAACGTCTGGTGAACTGGGACCCCCATTTTGAGACAGCCATTTCCGATCTCGAAGTAGAAAACATCGAAGTCGACGGCCATATGTGGCATTTCAAATACCCCCTCGCGAACGGGGCGACTTATACCTACATCGAAAAAGATGAAGACGGAGTTACTATTCTGGAAGAAGAGCGCGATTATATTTCCATCGCGACCACGCGCCCTGAAACCATGCTGGGGGATGGTGCCGTCGCCGTGCATCCGTCGGATGAGCGTTATGCGTCAATCGTCGGAAAGCTATGCGAAATTCCGGTTGGGCCAAAGGCGCAGCGCCGCTTGATCCCGATTATCACCGACGAATACCCCGACAAGGATTTCGGCTCTGGTGCCGTGAAAATCACGGGCGCGCATGATTTCAACGACTACCAAGTCGCGAAACGTGGCGGCATTCCGATGTATGCGCTGATGGATACCAAAGGTGCGATGCGCGCTGACGGGCGGCCCTATGCGGAAGAGGCCGCAACCGCGCAAGCCATTGTAAACGGTGAAGAAACCTTTGACGAAGCCAAGATCGCCGCGATGAACCTTGTGCCCGAAGAATACCGTGGCCTTGATCGTTTCGACGCCCGCACAAGGGTGATCGCCGACATCACCGACGAGGGCCTTGCCGTGATGCATGACGTCACGCGGGTTGAGAAAAACGACGACGGCGAAAAGGTCGAAGTGACCGAGACCGTGCCTTATGTCGAGGCCAAGAAAATCATGCAACCGTTTGGCGACCGGTCCAAGGTTGTGATCGAACCTGCGCTGACCGACCAATGGTTCGTGGACACCGATAAAATCGTCGGGCCTGCGCTGGACGCTGTGAAGAACGGCGACGTCACGATCATGCCAGAGAGCGGCGAAAAGGTGTTTTACCACTGGCTTGAGAACATCGAGCCATGGTGCATCTCGCGGCAATTGTGGTGGGGGCATCAGATTCCGGTTTGGTATGGCCTCGATCTAGCATCTCACGGGTTTACTGATGACGAAGGCGACGGCGCGCTTGATATCGTTGAAATGATGGGACTTTTGTCGCGCCAAACCTTGCTGGACGGTAACGAACAGCACCATGCAGCATCGACTTTCGATGACGTCAAAGATCAATTCTCGAACGTCATGGCAAAGCTGCCCATCCCGCTCAGCAACGCCCGCGTGGTTGAGGTCGCAGACAAAGCCACCGCTGCGCACACGCTCGCCGAGTGCCTCGCGCAATATGCGATGGATCAGGACCCAACCAAGTTAGTCTACCCCGTTTGGCGCGATGCTGACGTCCTCGACACATGGTTCTCGTCTGGCCTCTGGCCTTTCGGCACGCTCGGCTGGCCGGAACAGACGCCGGAACTCGACAAATACTTCCCCGGCGATGTGTTGATCACCGGCCAAGACATCCTGTTTTTCTGGGTCGCCCGCATGATGATGATGTCCCAAGCGGTTGAGGGCGAAAACCCGTTCCACACTGTCTACCTGCACCAACTCGTCCGCGATGAGAAGGGCGAGAAGATGTCGAAAACCAAAGGCAACGTCGTGGACCCGCTTGTGGTAGTGGACGAATTTGGTGCTGACGCGCTGCGCTTTACCATGGCGCAAATGGCAGCGCTGGGCGGCGTGTTAAAGCTGTCCGAGGACCGGATCAAAGGCTACCGTAATTTTGGGACAAAGCTTTGGAATGCCTTTAGTTTTGCCGAACATTACGAAATCCCTAATCCGGGTGATACGTCAATGCCTGTGGTCTCTCAGACGCTGAATAAATGGATCATCGGCGAGACTGCAAAAGTGCGCGAAACGGTTGACCACGCACTCACTGACTACCGCTTTAACGATGCGGCCAACGCGCTTTACGCTTTCACGTGGGGCAAGGTCTGCGACTGGTATCTAGAGTTTTCCAAACCGATTTTGCAAGGCGATGATGCGGCAGCAAAGGACGAGACGCAAAAGACACTGCGCTGGGTATTGGACCAATGTCTGATCCTGCTGCACCCGATCAAACCCTTCATCACCGAAGAGTTGTGGGGCCTTGCGGACAGTCGCGCAAAAATGCTCGTCCACGCTGACTGGCCAACCTACACGGCGGCTGGTCTTGTCGATGCAGAGGCTGATCGCGAGATGAATTGGGTGATTAACCTCATCGAATCCGTGCGCTCGAACCGCGCTCAAACCCACGTGCCTGCTGGGGCGAAAGTGCCACTGTTGGTGCAAAGCCTTGACGCAAAAGGGCAATCTGCGTGGGATAATAACCACGTCTTGATCCAACGCCTCGCGCGGATCGAATCCTTGGAAAATGTCACCGACTTTCCAAAGGGTTGCGTGACAATTCCTATGGACGGCGGCACCTTCGGTATCCCGCTTGAAGGTCTGATCGACGTGCCCGAAGAAATCGCACGTCTTGAAAAGTCGCTTGGTAAATTGGCCAAGGAACTCGGTGGATTGCGCGGTCGCTTGAAGAACCCGAAATTCGTCGAATCTGCCCCTGAAGAGGTGATCGCCGAGACTCGTGAAAACTTGCGTCTACGCGAAGACGAAGAAGCCCAAATCAAAGCTGCCATCGCGCGCCTTCAAGAGCTGGGTTAACTTCATTTCGCCAACAACAACTCCCGCCGGAGGCATACCAAAACATGCCTCCGGCGAAACAGAGTCGTTATGGGACAATACGTTCCACAGCACGCATCATCCCCAGCGCTTTATCATAAACGAGCGTCAGCACCCGCCGTCCCGACGTGCGACTGACCACAGGAACAATCCGTGTCGCCGCCGTGGCACCCGCGCTGATGATAAAACTGCGTCGATTAAGCATAATTACGTCCATCTGTTAACTTGCTGCGAACCAATCCGAGGTAGTGGTGCAAAAGGCGATTGCAAGGACTGGCTTTGCTCGCTTAAATCACGGCATGAAAAATGACACGCGCCTCACCGCCCTCGCCGCCAGCCTTCCCGCAACTGTACCCTTCGTGGGACCAGAGGCGCAGGAACGCGCACGTGGTGCTGCATTCACGGCCCGTCTTGGGGCGAACGAAAATGGCTTTGGCCCCTCGCCCACGGCGATTGATGCCATGGCAAACGCCGCGTCGGAGGCGTGGATGTATGCCGATCCGGAAAGCCACGATCTGCGAGAGGCGATTGCCGATCATCATGGCATTGATCCCCAACACATTATGGTTGGTGAAGGTATCGACACGCTGCTCGGCCTCGTCGTCCGCCTGTTTGTCGGGCAGGACGATCCCGTCGTCACCTCTGCGGGGGCTTACCCGACATTTAACTATCACGTCGCCGGTTTCGGCGGCGCTTTGCACACCATTCCCTATACAGGCGACTTTGAAGACCCCGACCGTTTGATCGCGAAAGCAACAGAAGTAGGCGCTAAGCTGATCTATATCTCGAACCCCGACAACCCAATGGGCAGTTGCCATGACGGCAAAACCATCAAACGCATGGTGCGAGCCGTGCCAGAGGGTGCGTTACTTATTTTGGACGAAGCTTATATCGAACTGGCGCCGGAAACTGCGGTCGCGGACATTGACCCGAATGACCCGCGCGTGGTGCGTATGCGCACGTTTTCAAAAGCTTACGGCATGGCTGGTGCTCGCGTCGGTTATGCCATCGGCCACCCTGATGTGATCTCTGCCTTTAACAAAGTGCGCAATCATTTTGGCATGTCGCGCATTGGCCAAGCCGGTGCGCTTGCCGCGCTTGCGGACACGGATTGGATCGCCACCATCCGCGAAAAGATCGCGGATTCGCGCGCCGAGATCAGTGCAATCGCCTTAGATAACGGATTGATCCCACTTCAGTCCGCCACGAATTTCGTGACAATTGATTGCGGTCGGGATGGGGTTTTCGCGAAAGCACTGCTCGATGCTTTGGTTGATCGCGGTATTTTCGTTCGGATGCCATCCATTGCGCCACAAAACCGGTGCATTCGTGTCAGCTGCGGCCCCATCGCCGATATGCGTGCCTTTGCAGCCGCCCTACCCGACGCGTTGCTAGAGGCGGAAGCCGCGTTCACGCATGAATAGCCAACGCCCCACCGGACGTGTCGAAAACTTCACGAACGCGTTTCTCGTGAGCTTTGGTGTGTTGGTTTTTATCTTGCTTTGGACAATCAACATCGTGTTCGGGTTCTTGTGGGCGATTGGGTCGGCCTATGCCTGTAACATAGGCCTTTCCCGTTTTACGCCGCGCCGCGAGTAGCGTTCGCGATCACCATCACCGCAGCAGCAAGTCCGCCGTCACCGTGGGGAATATCGAGCGCCTTCAAGCCCGCTTCCATCGTCCCAAGCACGCCCATAATCATATGCGCGTTCACGTGTCCCATGTGCCCGATCCGGAAATACGCATCGGACGGCGACCGCCCTAACCCGATGCCCAGCGTCAGCCCCGCTTGATGCTCGCACCACTGGCGCAATCTGTCCCCATCTGGCGATGTAGCGACACAAGACGTCACCGCGTGTGACCGATTTTCCGGCTTCGCAATATTCAGCGCAATCCCCCCCGGAACCGACCATTTATCAAACGCCGCCCAAACGGCATTTGCCAAAATCGCATGGCGATCCCAAACGGATTCCACCCCTTCCGCGAGGATCAAATCCAACGCAACGCGCAATCCATACAGATGATGCGTCGGAGCGGTCCCATAAAAATACATGAAATAGACTTCAGGATTGATCCGCTTGCGCCAATCCCAATACGCTGTCACGCAGTCACCTTGGGCTGCATTTGCTTTGTCGTTGAAGTAGACAAAACTAATCCCTGCGGGCGTCATGAGCCCCTTTTGACAGGCTGTCACCATGACATCCACGCCCCACGCGTCCATCTCGAAGCGGTCGCAGCCGAAAGACGCAATGCAATCAACCATCAACAAAGCAGGGTGTTTCACCTCGTCCAAAACGCGGCGCATCCCTGGCACGTCGTTCTTAACGCTAGTCGATGTATCCACATGCACAGCCAAGATCGCTTTGATTTTGTGGTCGGTGTCGGCCTTTAGAACAGCGGCCAATTGGTCCAGATCAACAGGCTCTGTATTGCCATAGTCGATGGTCTGGACATTCACGCCGAGCCCCTTAGCGACCTCGCCCCAGCCGACGCAAAACAGGCCCGTTGCAAGCACCAGAACCGTATCATCACGCGACAAAACGTTGGATAACGCGGCTTCCCATGCGGCATGGCCATTGCCGATATAGATCGCCACATTATGTTCTGTCCGTGCGATCGTCTTCAAATCAGGGATTAACGAACGGGTCAGGTCGTGCAATTCGCCTTCGTAAATGTTCGGAGATGCGCGGTTCATCGCCTGCAAAACGGCGTCAGGCATGACAGAAGGACCAGGGATCGCCAAATAGGCACGACCATTTGCTAGTGACATTGAAAATCTTTCAAAAGTTTGGTGTTGCATAGAACCCTACGCCCCCAACCAATGAGGTCAAGCAGTTGCCTTGCCCCATGTCCTGATCCAGCTTAGATCAGATAAGTAACTACAGGAATTTAGACGTGTCAGAGACCTCAGCTACCCGACTTTTTGCATGGCTTTGGCGCGATTATCTGCGCCCTTACAAAGCTTTGTTCTTTGGTGCGTTATTTTTGATGGCGATCGAAGGATCGATGCTGGGGTTCCTCAGTTGGATGATTCAGCCAATGTTCGATGACGTTTTCGTACAAGGCGAAGTCAGTGCGTTATGGTGGGTCGGCATCGGGATCATGACGATCTTTTGCGTGCGTGCGGTCAGTGGTACTGGCCAGAAGATCTTGATGGCCAAGCTGACACAATTGTCCGCGGCCGCCATGCGCAACCATCTTTTGCGGCACATTATGGAACTGGACAGCAGCTATCATCAAGCAAATCCACCGGGTCAATTGATCGAACGTGTGCAAGGTGATGTCACAGCTGTGAACCAAATCTGGTCCTCACTTGCGACGGCGTTCGGGCGCGACCTAATTGCGCTTATCACCTTGTTTTCAGTTGCTATTTCCGTCGATTGGAAATGGACGTTGATCGCATTGGTCGGCCTACCGTTTCTTGTTCTCCCCACCTTTGCGGCACAAGCCTACGTACGCAAAAGGTCAGGTGTCGCCCGCGAATTGGCTGGTCGCATGTCCACTCGCCTCGACGAGGTTTTCCACGGTATCAATCCGATCAAGCTCAACGCACTCGAAAGCTATCAGTCCAACCAATACGCTGCCCTCCAGACCCAGCGGGTCAAGGCAGAGGTCAAATCCGCAACGGGCAAAGCCGCTGTTCCGGGCCTGATTGACGTGATGACGGGCATTGGTTTCTTGGGCGTATTGGTCTTTGGCGGGTCCGAAATTATCGCTGGCGAAAAGTCGGTTGGTCAGTTCATGTCGTTCTTCACGGCGATGTCGCTGACGTTCGAACCCTTGCGGCGCCTCGGTGCGATGAGCGGCCAATGGCAGACCGCTGCCGCCTCAATCGACCGGATCAAAGAGATTTTGAACGCACGTCCGACTTTAACTTCCCCTGCGACGCCCAAACCGCGCCCAACTGGCGCCCCTGCGATCACATTCACAGATGTTTCCTTGGATTACGGTGACTTACCTGTCTTGCGCGGCACGACGTTCACGGCCGAAGCAGGCAAGACAACTGCACTTGTGGGCGCTTCTGGCGCGGGAAAAAGCACGATATTCAACGTGCTAACGCGCCTGATCGACCCCAGAGAAGGCATCGTCACGATCGGCGGCACGGCAACGTCAGAACTTGCGCTCGGCGATCTGCGCGGGCTATTTTCGGTAGTCGCGCAGGACGCGGCACTCTTCGACGAAAGCGTGCGGGATAATATCCTGCTCGGCCGACACGATATCGCGGACGACACATTGCAAGAGGTACTGGATGCAGCACACGTTAGCGATTTCTTAGCAAAAATGCCCGATGGTCTTGATAGCCCCGCTGGCCCGCGTGGCTCGAACCTATCTGGCGGACAACGCCAACGTGTTGCAATTGCGCGTGCATTGCTGCGCGATACGCCGATCTTGTTGCTTGACGAAGCAACCAGTGCGCTCGACACAAAATCTGAAGCCGTGGTCCAAGCGGCTTTGGAACGGCTGTCTGTTGGCCGGACAACACTTGTGATCGCACACCGGCTCTCGACCGTCCGGAACGCAGACAGCATTATTGTGATGGACCACGGCAAGGTCGTCGATCACGGAACACACGACGCACTCCTTGAACGCGGCGGGATCTATGCCGATCTTTATAACCTTCAGTTCGCACAATCGCAGGCCAAAATATGACTAAGACACGCACCGTATTATCAATCACAGGCAACGACCGTGTCTCGTTCCTACAAGGGCTCGTGACCAACGACGTTGAAAAAGCAAAAGACGGTATCGTCTACGCGGCACTGCTGACCCCACAAGGTAAATTCATCGCGGACTTCTTTATTATTGGCCGCGCCGATGACTTGCTTATTGATGTCGCCACCAGCCATGCCGCGCAGCTTGCACAACGTCTGAATATGTATCGTTTACGTGCAGACGTGCAGATAACCGAGACGGATTTGATCGCGTCAAAAGGAACCGGCGCAGCACCAAAAGATGCCCTGCCCGATTCACGTCACCACGACCTTGGCTGGCGGGCATATGGCGACACCGATATCAACGATAACACCGATTGGGTGGCGATGCATGTTGATTTGATGGTCCCGGAAACTGGTGTAGAATTAACACCTGACAGTTACATCCTTGAGCTTGGTTTCGAGCGCTTAAACGGCATTGATTTTCGCAAAGGCTGCTACGTCGGTCAGGAAATCGCCGCGCGGATGAAACATAAAACCGAACTCAAAAAAGGTCTCGCGCAGGTCAAGATCGTTGGCACTGCGCAGTCTGGCGACGAGATCACGACTAACGGAAAACCGGCGGGAACCTTACACAGCGTTGCGGGTGAAACTGGTCTGGCTTATCTGCGTTTTGACCGCGCGACAGACATGCAAACCGCAAATGCCGCGTTAACTTTGATCACCACCGCTCCAGCTTCATTTCGCCAAAACAACTCATAACCCGAGCAGACACAAAAAAGCCGGCCCCAAATGGACCGGCTTTTCACCTATTCTCAATTAATTAAGCGCGCTCGACGTATTCCAGCGTTTCGGTGCTCACGACGATATCTTCGTCCTGCCCCACGAATGGTGGGATCATAACACGCACACCATTATCCAGCGTCGCGGGCTTAAAGCTGTTCGCCGCAGTCTGGCCTTTTACCACAGGTTCGGTTTCAGCAACCTTGCAAATCACGCGATTAGGCAGCGTTACATTCAACGCTTCTTCCTCGTGGTATTCAATCTTCACAACCATGCCGTCCTGCAAAAACGGGCGCAGATCGCCCAGAATATCCGCAGGTAATGCAATTTGGTCGTAGGTTTCGCTATCCATGAACGTCAGCATATCGTCTGCTTCGAACAGGAATTGCTGGTCTTTTTGTTCCAGCCGCACCCGTTCTACTTTGTCGGCAGACCGAAAGCGTTCGTTCAGTTTGCGCCCGTCGCGTAGGTTCTTGAGTTCAACCTGCGCAAACGCGCCGCCTTTGCCCGGTTTAACGTGATCAACCTTAACGGCGGCCCAAAGCCCACCGTCATGTTCCAAAACGTTGCTTGGACGAATTTCATTTCCGTTAATTTTTGGCATGAGTCACTTTGTGTCAGAATTGCGGCAAAAGGTTGAGGAACCCCTGCTCAACTCTATATATTGGTGAACAGACCCTTGCAAGAAGACTAAATAAGCCATTTGGACTGTTTCCGCTATGCAGTAAGTGCATAACTGCCATTCCAAAAGAGACCACCCGAATCGGATACATTCGGGCATAAGCGGTCAGACGCGAGAACTACAAGACCAAAAACCAAAAGGATGCACGATGCGTGATTTTGTCGACGGAACAGCTTTTAACAATGAACAGGGCAACCGCGCCCGCAAGTTATTCGCTGCAGTCGTCCTAGCCGCTTTGGATGATGCGATCGCGGATGATAAGAAATACGGCAACGGCCCCGAGCAAATCGCACGTTGGGCACGGTCCCGCGATGGCCGCGAAGTATTATCTTGCGCAGGCATCGACCCGAACGAACGTGTGGTCGGTGGCTTGATGGAATTTGTTGGCAAAGGTGTACGTACATCAGTTGCTCTTTCCCGCGAAGAAAGCGAACGCCGTAACGCAGCAGAGCAAGAAGCTCGCGCCGCGTAAACGACCGCTCAAAAGTTATGTTGGCCCTGCCAGGCCGACTTTTCAAAACGCCGCCCTCTGCTCGGGGCGGCGTTTTTATTGGGTGATCTTCACTTCGGACTGAAGCTGCCGACGTCATCGACGACCTTTCATGAGGCAATTGCATTCAAACCCTTTCGCAGTCCGCCAACTGCTTTTACACACGTGGCGCAGGGGGACGCGATGACCAAAGCGATCATGATCCAAGGGGCCGGCTCGAACGTCGGCAAATCGATGTTGGTCGCGGGGCTCGCCCGCGCGGCAACCCGTCGGGGGATGTCCGTCGCGCCGTTTAAACCTCAAAATATGTCGAACAACGCCGCTGTAACCAGCGACGGCGGCGAAATCGGTCGCGCGCAAGCGTTACAAGCACGTGCCTGCGGATTGGCTCCGCATACAGATATGAACCCCGTCTTGTTGAAACCGGAATCCGAGGTCGGCGCACAGGTCGTGGTTCACGGCAAACGAATGACGACCATGAAAGCCCGCGACTACGGCAAGATGAAATCGACGCTAATGCCTGCCGTATTGGAAAGTTTTAACAGGCTGAAATCTCAAGCCGATTTGATCATCGTCGAAGGAGCAGGTAGTCCTGCCGAAGTAAACCTTCGCGCCGGCGACATCGCCAACATGGGCTTTGCTTCGGCGGCTGGCGTCCCTGTTGCGCTGATTGGTGACATTGATCGTGGCGGCGTCATTGCCCAACTGGTGGGCACCCACGCCGTCTTACCCGACGCGGACTGTGCTCTGATCAAAGCCTTTGCAATCAACAAGTTCCGAGGCGACACGACGCTTTTCGCAGAGGGCATGGACATCATCGCAGCAAAAACCGACTGGACCCCCTGCGGCATCATTCCTTGGTTCGCCGATGCGTGGCGCCTGCCCGCCGAGGACGTCATGGACATCGCGTCGCGCAAAGGTGGTCCGATCAAGATCGCGGTGCCGAAACTGAACCGGATTGCGAATTTCGACGACCTTGATCCGCTGTCGGCCACGCCAGACGTCAGTGTCGAGATTATCCAACCCGGACAGCCTCTGCCAGGAGATGCGGACCTTATCCTGATCCCCGGTTCGAAATCGACCATCGCTGATCTTGCCCACTTTCGCGCCCAAGGATGGGATATCGACCTGCAAGCCCATGTTCGGCGCGGCGGCCGCGTTTTGGGAATTTGCGGTGGGTATCAGATGCTTGGCACGCAAATTATAGATGATGCCGGGATCGAAGGGCCGCCGTGCCGTGTTGCGGGCCTAGGTCTGTTGGATGTTGTGACTGTCATGACTGAGGAAAAACGCCTTACAGAAATCACCGCCACCCACCGCGAAACTGGCGCTGTGGTTCGAGGCTACGAAATCCACATTGGCGTCACGACTGGCCCCGATACACATCGCGCATGGCTTGAACTTGATGGCCGTGGCGAAGGTGCCGCGTCTGCGGATGGTCGCATTCAAGGGTGTTATATGCACGGGCTTTTTAGCGCGGATGCGTTTCGGTCCGTCTATTTGACTGCATTGGGTGCCGCACCGACGACCTACAACTACGACGATAGCGTCGACACAACGCTGGACGCGCTGGCCGATCATCTAGAGACACACATGGACGTTGATACGATTTTGGCGTTGGCCGCAGAGGTCTGATCAGACGTCTTGTTCGGTGATCACGCGGTTGATTTCGCGACGGACAAGATTGCGGACGTTGCGCGTAATGCGTTCGCCCATTTCGCCTTGCAGTTCTGTGCGGATCATCTCGCTGACCATCAGGCGTAGTGCGTCTTGATCGACCAAATGCGTATTTCCGTAAGTCGCAACCGCACCAAGTGGTGGATCGACGTCAGGCGCAAGATCGTCACCAAACACATCGCCCGGCTCTTTTTCTGCGGCATCAGCAGTCGCTTCAGCGACCGGATCATAGACTTCGTCAAACCGGGTGTGGCTGAACGTGACCTTATCCGCGTCGTCTTCGACGATTTCCGCCTCGCTTTCGTCGACTTCAGGATCAGCCTCTTTGGCGGGCATACCGCGTGCGATTTCATCAGCAATCGTCTCGGCGATGTGATCTGTCACAGCTTCGGTGACGGCGGCTTCGGGGCTTTTTGCCTGACGTGCATCAAGTTTGTGCAGGAACGCAGACGTAACACTGCTTTCCAACGGACCTTCGCTGCCGTCTGGCTCCCAGTCATCAGAGGTATGTGTGACGGCGGCTTCGAGTTCGGCAATGGTCGTTTCCAATGCCCCCTGCTCTACCGATTCCTTTGTCGACGCCTTGGGCGTTTCCGTCGTCCCTGCGAAATCAGGTGGCATTTTTAACAAGTCTGGCTTTGGCGATTCGGTTGGGGCCGGCGCATCGAGCACCCGAAATGCTGGCGTCAGGACAAGACGATCAGGCGATGTCGGCACCGAACGAAGCGCTTTTTCAGGCGTTTCGGGCTTTGTGACATGGTTTCCCTGCGCCACAAGTCTGCGGATCGAGGACAAAACGTCCTCAATATCATGATTACTAACCGGATCCGACATTGATAATTCCTGTGATCGCCTCTGGGACAGTGTAGCCGTTCACGTCCCATCAAACAACATCTTGTGCCTATTTGTGCTTAATCGCCGATTGCACGCAATACGCGATCCAATGCGGCGCCCTGATCAGACGTCGATGTTGGCGCGTCTTTCACAAGATTATAGTAGGCGGACGGATCATATTGCTGCACCGGCAAACGCAGATGTTCAGCGGTCAAAAGACCCGTTGCAGACAACATCGTGTAGGACGCGACGACCTCATCGGCTTGCGCCGAAATCTGGTTCGCCCGCGCGCTTAGCAATTCCTGCTCGGCGTTCAAAACGTCCAATGTTGTACGTGCGCCCAATGTCGCCTCTTCACGCACACCGCGGAATGCGACGGTCGATGCGCGAATTTGTTCTTCGGACGCCTGACGCGATGCACGCGCTACTTCGAGGAAAGAGTAAGCATTGCCAACCTGTTGCTCGATGCCGTGACTTGTAATGTGCAAGCCTGCTCGCGCCGCATCACGACGCGCCATGAACTGACGCACAGCGCTCGACAGGCGTCCACCTTGGTAAATCGGGCCGGAAACGGTCACACCAACTTGGCGGCCAAAATCAAACTCGTCGTTAAAGCCCAGACTTGCGTCCAAGCTCACGGAAGGATTGTTTGCAGCTTCGGCACGGCGGATGTTCAGCTCTGCGGCTGAAACGCTATGCTGAGCTTCGCGCATGCTCGGGTGGTTGCGCACGGCGAACGCCTTGGCATCGTCGATTGTGCGGGCGACTGGCGCAGGCGACACAGGATCAAGACGACCCGGCGCACGACCAACAGCGGCACGGAATTCTTCGGCAGATTGCGTCAAGTTACCCTGCGCAGATGCCAACAAACTACGCGCTTCAGCCAAACGAGCCTCGGCAAGCGATACATCTGTCCGCGTCACTTCACCAACTTCAAATCGATCATTCGCGGCCCGAAGTTCTTGGTTAATGACGTTCACGTTGCTTTGACGCAGCGCCACAAATTCCGAGTTCCGGCGCACGTTCATGTAGGCTTCAATCGCCCGCAAAAGCACTTGCTGCTCGATATTGATCAGTGATTGACGCGTCCCAAGAACCAGCTCTTTTTGAGCATCAATCGCCAGTTGGTTTGCACCGGAATCGTAGATCGTCAGGCTGGCAGAGATGCTAGCGTTCGCGGATATCAAGTCGGCGCCCGTCGTGCGCGGTGCAGACGATGTAGCGGTCGCAGCCCAGTTGATCACAGGCAACGTTGACGCGACAGATTGTGCCACATCTTCATCAGCAGCCCGCAAAAGCGCGCGGTTTTGATCAATCAAACCAGAGTGATCGTAAGCATACGTCAACGCATCTGCTAGGGTTTCCGCAGACGCCGCAGGCGCAAACGTCACAAAGCAGACGGCGGCAATCGTCTTAAGCTGCACTGCAAATTTCTTCATCTCTGATCGCTCCTCTGCGCAGTTCGCGCTGTCCACTTTTGCAGCGGACTTCATCTACATTCAAAGAGTGAATGCAGCTTCTTTTTTAAACCCAGCCAGCGTCGGCGCGGTCGCATTAAACGCAAAACGCCAGCTCATTTCGCCATTCAGCTTATGACCTATACGCACGACGCCCGAAGTTCCGTCGACGAAAATGCAACCGATACGGCCGCCTTCACGCAGCTGATCTAAGATCGCGGCAGGCAGTTCTTCAACGGCACCTTCGGTGATGATAATGTCGTAAGGGCCGGATTTGCCAGCGCCCTCAGTCAACGCGCCAGCCAAAACAGCTGCGTTATCAACACCGTTTTCGGACAGGTTTGTCTGGGCTTCGTTCGCCAGATCTTCGTCGTCTTCGACGCCAGCAACAAAATCAGCCAAGCGTGCCAGAACGGCGGTCGAATAGCCCAGACCACAACCCAGATCCAAAACACTGTGGCTCGGTTGGATATCCAGAACATCGATCATCTTGGCGAAAGTGCGCGGATCAAGAACAACACGGTCAGCCCCAAGCGTCACATGTTCGCCCATATAAGCCGCCTCGCGCATGTTATCCGGCACGTACATCTCGCGCGGCACAGACAGCATGGCCTCAATAATGGGGAATTTCGTTACGTCTGACGGGCGGACTTGGGTGTCGACCATCATCGTGCGGCGGGTGCTATAGTCTACCACGGGAACACTCTTCTTTTGAAATATGTCACTTTTGGTGATGCCACACCGCAGCACTGGCGGCAATGTCTGATCAAGCAAACATAGGCGTCAATCATCCACCCAGTTGCCGCAAGAGCGCAATTCTATCCACCTTTGAAGCATGTCGTTTGTCCATCGGGATAGCAGGGACGTGGCGTACCTGTGTGATTCCCAGCGCTGCGGCGTTGGTTTTCCATTGATTTTGCATCGCGATATCCCCCGCAATCACGAGTAACGGATCATTTTTCAAGCTCACAAATGCGCAAGACGTCACGCCGGACCACTGACGCACGGCGACCTCGATTGAGAACGGATAAGTACGCTGCCCGTTAAGGTTTACCTCAGTCCCGACGCGCCCCAGCAACCAGAGGCGGTTTTCCTCGTCTAATCGTCCAGCGTCGCCGGTCCGGTGCCAGATAATGCCATCATGGTTAACCTTATTGTCGGCATCATGTGTCGGGTCGAGATAGCCGCGATTGACATGATCGCCCGTGACTTGGATTTCGTGGTCCACAATACACACACGGGTTGTTGGCGTCGCCCGCCCCACCAATAGCCCCTGCCCGTCCCGCATCGCATCAAAATCCGATTGTGAAATGTCGTCGGCGTCTAGATGCGCGATAGGCTCTGCCTCGGTCGATCCATAAACACAGGTCACATTTAAGGTCGGATGCGTGTCTTGCATTGCGACCAACATATCGGGGAAAATCGGCCCGCCGCCGGTGAAAACCTGTTTGAGGCTGGTTAACGCTTCTGTCTGAGCGAGCGTTTGACACAACGCAGGCGGCAGCAACGCGCGAGTAACACCCTGATCGGTGATCCATTTGGCAAGTTGTGCTGCGGGCAATTTCGCGATGCGCGACATTTTCCAGTTCGGAAGCACTGACGTGCGCCCGCTCGCCAAATTGATCAAAGCGAACACGGGGAATGCGACAAGGTCACGTTCAGGTTGCGCACTGTCCAGCAATGGCGCGACCGCGTTGTGCTGCGCCATGAGAAACGCGTGACTACGCGGGATCGCTTTGGGCGCACCTGTCGTGCCAGAGGTGAATGAAATCAATGCGATATCATCCAGATCAGTTCGGCGAAGGTCACCGATTTGCTTACTCTCAACCATCTTTAAACGCGGTTTTAGCCACAACTCGGGAACGACCAGCTTCAATGCCCGAAACGCACCAGTTGCACAAAACGAACTTACGTTGGTGGTTTTCACCGCATGACGTAATCCAGCCAAACCCAATGCAGGCTCCGGCAAAACGACGGTTGCGCCAAGCGACCAAAGCGCCGCCAGACTGGCGTAAAGATCGCTGCTGATCCCCATCGCCAGCAACACACGGTCACCGCGCGCCACCCCCGCTCGCGACCATGTCGCCGCAAGACCATTCGCCCGCGCCTGCAGTGTGGCAAAGCTGATCGTTTCCCCGTTCGGATTCACAATCGCTGCTTGATCAGGAAACCGAGCAACAGTCTGCGCAAACTGACTGAGAAGATCAGCCATCCAATTTCAATCCAAACAACGCATATCTGCGGAAAATCTCGGCACCCTCAGCCGCGCTTCGAAGTGCAGAAAGGTTGTCATCATGGATCAAGGCGTGAATCGCGGTCTCGTAACCCAATTCGCGCGCGGTCGTGTGAAATGCGTAGGCTAACAATTGGCCCGCGCCTTTTTGCAAGCTCGCGTAGGTCTTGAGGATCGCGGTCTTGGACGTAGGGCCATCGTTGTAGTTCGGGATCGCAAACAAGAAACCCGCCAATTTGCCGTCAGTCGTTCGCGCAAAGAAGACGAGTTCCTTTTTCAATAGCGGCACGATGGGCATATACATCTTTAAAAAGTCATTAAAAGAAATGGGTTTGAAGAACGCATTCTTTTGAAAAGCGGCGACCGACAGGTCATAGACCTGCTTGAACAACCCCTCCGGGTTAGCGCCATCCCACGTCTCAATTCTTAAATTCGGGCTGTCTGGCGGCACAAATTGTCCGGTTTCGGTCAACGGAACCCGCGCCGAAAAGTATCGGCTGATCGGCGTAAACCCTGCATGTCTAAAAACGTCGGTTGCAACGTTTGTGTTGCTCGGCTCAAGCATGAATGCGGGGCTGCCGTCGGTCTCGGTCACAAAGCGGTAGCCATGCCATGTGTCGCCATCCATTGGGCCGATGATCCCTTTGATGCCTTTAGTTTTCACAAAATCAATGGCTTGCCCTATAACAGCGGTTCCAGCGTCAAAGCTTTTGCACGAAAACTGACCAAGAGCTGCTGCCGTGTCTTGGGACCAATTTGGCGCATCGAGATAGACCGTGACTTTTGCGTCATCCAATTTGAAATGCGTCTGGGTCATCACAACAACCCTTCAAAGTTTGTTGAAATACAATAGCTTGCTAGCGGGGTAAGGAGTGACATCGCGATCAATTTTGTTACGCGAAAACGCCTGAATAGATGTGGGGCTGTCAGGGTCGTCATCGAAATTAGGGACAAGTTAATGAAAGCGACACTCCACATCGGGCCGCTCCAATTTCGCACACCATCATTCAAGTTCAAACTGATATATCGTAGTAAACATAAGCCGAGAATGACGCCGATAGCCCCCAAAATACGCGCGGGCAGCGGTTTGACCCCGAGCGCAATTCCGCAAAACCCCATCGACAGACCCATCGCCGTTATCCCGTAAAACGAGACTGCATTCCAACCCGTCGCATTACCAAGTGTGAGCCAGAACAAGCTTAACAAAACGACGCCCGCGACGATATCTAGGTCAGGAAATGCGCTATCGCCGGGGTTGATTGTCCGGCTCCAAGCGTGCGCGAGAAATACGGATATGGGCAACATCGCGTTATGGAATGATGTTACCGCTAAAAGCAAAAAGACGGTGGTGACATAAACCCGACCCGCGTGATTTGTTAACCCGATAATCGGTGAAATTGTCCGGAACCCGATCAACGTAGCCGCAAACAATGCTGCAAGTGCGACCAAGTCTTGAACCTCGCGACCACCGTGACTGGCAAGAAATACCAAAATTCCCAATGGTAAGAACAAGTTATCAAAGCCGCGCCAACTGACGGCCTCGACCAAAGTGCCAAACCCCGCGACCATCAACGACAACAGAATTATGTTTACTGGATCGAAAGTCGTCATCACCATTAAGCAAAGCATCGACAGTACGAGTGTCACCGCGAAGAAAACGACGCACCCTTCGAGGCTTTTCTGCCCGTCTTCAACCTTGAAAAACCTGCTGCCATAAGTTGTGCCAGCCAGTGCCGCCGCCGCATCTGCCAAGGTCAAAACCGCAATCGGAAGAACGTAAAGATATAGCTGATCGTCCGCCAAAAACAGACAAAGTCCAACTGCAATCGCCAAGAACATGTCGCCGTAAGATTGTCGGTCGACTCCATGTAATGTCGATCCAATTCCCGTTGATGACACCTTGGGCAAGCGTAAGACCAGCATGACCAACAAGGTTAACCCGACGAGCATGTAGACTGGCCAGCGATCTGGGAAAAGCCATGGTAACGTCAGTGCGTATAATCCGGTGCCTATGTGGACGAGTTTGCGCTGCAGTTCTGCGCTGATACTGTGTTTGCGGGCAACGCGTTGCACGACTGTCATTAACCCTAACAGGACAACTACCGACCCAAAGGCCAAGAAAATTTGCAGCGCAATCGTCACGAAATAACTTCTTCCACGACAAAATCAGAATAGAAAAACGCTTTATCTTTCGATTTTTGAGCGTTCTCGACATCTGTTAATGTTTGGACACGATGCTGCAGGTGTTGCGGCACGCGGCGCGGCGCCATCATATTCCAATAAACCAAACGGGCATTTGGCGCCGAGGCTTCAAGAATGCTTTCATAGACCTGCGCGAACACGTCCGGTGACATGTATTCAAAAATGTCCGAAAGATTAAAACCATCCGCCTTTTCGCCAGTCGAGACAAACGCCTCTAGCGAACCGGGCCGAATATCCAGCCGATCAAGCCGCGATTTGATCGTTTCAAAGTATTCGGCGCGCCATGTCATAGGCAAGGCATCACCATGTGTCCCTTTAAGAATCCAATGTAAATAAGGGTTATCAGCAGGATCACAGGCCACCGCGGCATGATGAATACGACGTGCGACATGCTGCGCCGGGCTTCCGTCAACATGGTCGAAAAACGCCTTGTCCCGTCCCATTCGTCCCATCACGAAACGTGAAAAAAACACATTAAGCAGAATTTTCCAACGCCAAGTATTGAACCGCGTGTCGAGAAACACCTGTCGTTCTGGCTGGGAACGCGAGATAAACGTATCGTCTAGAGTGCGGCGGGAGTGAACAAAGGGCAGCAGCTTTGTGCGAAAAATGCGAAAGTAGCGTTCAAATTTACCGACGCCGCCCGCGCCATAAAGGTTAACCTCTTCGTCCAAATCGCGCCAAAACTGCTGTAATTCAGGCGTTAGGTCGACAATGGCTTTGGTTAACAATTCGGATCGCTGTGTGCTTGGTCGTGCGCCCATCAATTCCAGAAACTCAGGATGCGTGAGGTGACGAAACGCCCCAATTCGCAAATGCAAACAGGCAATTTGTGCTGGTGATAAATCAACGACGACAACTTTGGCAGGATCGAGCGTCAACATGGCTAACGCGTTGTCTCCAGCCGAACAGATCGACACCAAAGTACCGCCTGCACAGGGGCCAAGCGCCGTGGTTAACACGTCAGCATCTTCCCATAATTGCGCGTATCGGATGTGGTCGAATGCCGCTTTGCCAGCAATTTCAGAGCTATTCGTCATGCTTTTCAACCTTACCCGTCGCGCCATTAACCGTGATCAGTTGACCATCAGCAATCCAGTCGGTCGCATCCTTTAGACCAACGACGCACGGAATTCCAAGCTCACGCGCAACAATCGCAGAATGAGATAGCAACGATCCCCGCTCGACGACGATAGCAGACGCCTGCGAGAACACCGCGATCCAACCAGGATCAGTGTGGCGCGCAATTAGAATTTCGCCGGGCGCCAGACTTTGGCTGCGCGGATCACGGATCACCCGCGCTGTGGCGGTGACGGTGCCAGCCGCACAACCCGTTCCACTTTGTGACATTTCCGCATTGGTTTCAGTGACTTCTCCGATGTGCCAATGAGGCGCAATCGCGGGGCCGCGCAGCGCAATACGTTCAGGCGGATCAGGACGAAGCACCGCGGCATCGTCTTCAGTTTTGCGCATGGCGATAATGGCTTTCAGATCATGAGAAACGCCCGAACCCTCGACCGCGCCGAGAATTTCATCTTTTGTCAGCAGGAATATATCGCGCTGGTTTGCGATCAATCCGCGCGTGGAAAATTCGCGCCCCAAAGCCAGAAAAACCCGCCGCGCGTAACCGAAAATTCGTGTTCGCTCAAAACGCAAGTTCTCGCGATCGCGGACCCGCGCCTTTGTCCAACCAATTACCCATTTAGCAACCGCACGTTTCACCGGCCTACCTGCAAATAACGTGTCCCAGTCGGGTGTCTTCGCAGATCCATATGGCCTTTCAGGCTGCGCTGCCTGTGCCACAATCGCGATCAAAAGCGATGTCGGATCATCGGTTAACGGGATGCTTTCCAGCTTCAACTCTTCGGTGCATCTATCACCAAATTTCGCCAGATAGGCGTCGATTTCTAGAGCTATCTCAGGGTGACGCATCAGTTGATCAAGATCGGTCACCCCAAGTTTTCGCGCCATCGCGCCCATTTTTGCAATGCGTTGCGCGGGCTCTGCCGAAACGATGTCACCCTGCCCAATCATCACATCGTTGTGCAGCAGCAACCCCGGATCACCCAACCAATTCTGCATCAAATTCCGAGACGCGCCAAACGCGATCATGCAGAAAAAGTCGTTAACTAATGGCGCATCCCATTGATCTAAAAGTGTACTTTCAATCTGCCTATATTGTTTAGCAAGCGCCGTCGGTGTGGCAGTGTTGACGTCAAGATCAGTATCCAAGGTTGCATTTAACCGGTCGTAAAAGCGACGCCGTGTCGAGGGCAAACGCGCTGCCTGCCACAAAAGACCACCAGCGACCCGTGCGAGTTTCAAATATTCGGTAACGCGCGCCACGCCTGTTGCAGGCGGCGGTCCGATCGCGTCTGTGATCTCTGTCGGCAATGGCTCTGACACGCCCATCATGGTTTCCATGTAGGCCCGATTTAACGAAAAACCTGGTAACAACGCCAACGCGCGATACCAATTCGCAAGGTTATAGTAGACGCGCCCATCGACGCGCCCCAGCATGTTGGCGAACACGGCTGTGTTGGCGTGGATTGTGGTTTCGGGTACGCCCAAAAGGTCCACGAATGCGCGGTAAACGCGGTCGTAAACATGGACCGCGAACGAATAGGTTAACGGACTGACCATGCCCGGATAGCTTTCGACGATATTTGAATTGTCAAAGATCGTCAGCGCCGTGTCGGGCATGGGTTTCGGCAACAATGCGGTCGTGATCGGCCGAGATTGTAGGATGTGCAAACCCGCCTCATCTATCGCCCACTCGATGTCCTGCGGGTGTTCAAACGCAACTTCAGCACGACGGGCAAGTGTGGCAATCGCTTGTGCTTGGACCTCGGTCAAGACCTTTGATGTTGGGCGGTTCACAACGTTATTACCCCCATCAATTAACCAATCTTCGCCATCAACTTCGCCCGCAACAAGAGCCTCGCCCAGCCCTGCAACCGCAGAGATCACGACACGTTCCCGCAACCCACTTACAGGATCGGCAGAGAATGCGACCCCTGCCGCAACCGCGTCAATCATCCGCTGAACGATGATCGCTGGCGCCTCAGGTGCTTCGCCTGATGTGGCCGCGAGATACGTTGTGATTGTGTTGGAGAAACCCGATTTCCAAACCTGTTGCGCGGCGACGATCACGTCTGCTGCGGCCACATTTAGCACAGTGTCGAATTGCCCCGCGTGGCTATGCGCATTGCCGTCTTCAGCCCTGCCGGAACTACGTACAGCGAAAGGACCAGCACCAAGCGCTGCCAAAGCCGCACTGAGCTCCGCCTCTAATTCCGGAACTGGCGTCCCGTCTTGGAACGCATTCGAGGTAATCACGAAAAACGCTGGCGGCTCAAACCCGCCGCGAGATAGCGCGTTAAGTGACGCCGCTTTTCCGCCCACCATATCGGCATCAACACATTGATCTTGTGAAATAATATAACTCATAAAGCCCTCAAAACAACAGGCACAAAACCTGCGATAGCGTAACATACAAATACCCAAAGTCCGGCAATCGTATCCATGTCGGCTTGTGCCTTTGGTGTAGGGTGGCTGCGGTAATGCAGCACACGTAGGATGCAGACCGCTCCTGCGATCAACCCAAGCGGTCCTACAATCCAAAGCGTCCGCGTCACAGCGCCGATCCCACACAATAGGCCGAATGACACCACTAAACACAGCATCCAAATCAGGCTGGCTTTGCGTACCCCCCAAAGCCCCGAATAGGTTTCGACGCCCGTGATTTCATTCTCTGGTGCCCATAACTTTCGGCCGATTTCCAATACGCACCCGTTGACGAATGATAGCGCAATGAACATCCAGAGATGTGGCGATGCGCCACCGCCTGGCACCCATTCGATCCCCGTCAGCAGCAAGTCAATCAATGGCATGATCGCCATGTGGCTTGCTAAGTACAGCACCGGACGGGCCTTAAGGAGTGCGGGTACACCGAACTCAAACGTCATCGCCGTTAACCATAGCCAGACAAGAAAAAGCAGCCACAAGACGGGTGCATGCCATGCCCAGACGGCGATGATCGCAGGCGGTATCGTCAGTAGTCCAAAACGCACGACGCCCTGCAGCGACACCAGCCCACGCGGAATTGGTCGTTCCGGTCGAAAATTGAGATCGTCGTCGTAGTCTTTAATTTCGTCACACACCCGCACCTGGAAAAACAATGCCATGGCCACGATAAATCCGGTGATAAACGCATCGATACTGGGAATATCTCGGCCGCTTAATGTGGCAGACGCGCAAATGCTGGCCGCCGAAAAGACAGCCAATAGCGGGGCGGTCTTTTTCAGTGGAAAACGTTCAGATTGATACGTCCAGATTCGAGATGCGCGTGATACAGTCATCGATGACGCGCCAATTTTTCGTGCGCCCGCGTGAAATCACCTGCTGCGATGGCCGCAACAATCGAGATTTCGCCACACAGACACGTCGCTGCGACGACTTCGGCAAGTGCCGCGGCCTTTCCTTCGCCCTTCAGGCCCAAAATATTCAGGCCAGCCGATTGGCTAGGTAAACCGGTACCGCCACCAACGGAGCCGACCAATATGTTCGGCATCGTGACGCTACAAAACAAATCTTCGCCTCGCGCTTCCATCCGCGTGATGCCCATCGCGCTTTCCGCGACGCAAGCCGCATCCTGTCCGGTCGCGATGTAAACAGCGGCAAGCCCGTTGGCGAAATGGGCCTGCGCGCCCAATTGACCCGATAAATGCGACCCAAGGTTGGCGACTTGGCCGTAAGCCAACATGTCAGAAACCGTCGTGCCCAGCGTGCGTTCGACCACAGCGGCGGGTAATGTGACGGACGCGCTAACCTTACGTCCGCGCCCTGTGACAAGCCCGAGGAACGACGCCTTTTTATCGCCGGAAAAGTTGCCTTCGATGTACCAATTTTGGATCGGGACCGTGCATTCCCCGGCTATTTCACGGCACAGCGCATCTGTGGCAATCGTGACCATATTCTGGCCAGCTGCGTCACCTGTCGTATAGCGGCAGACTAAAAATACCACATTGTTGTCGATCATAGGCTCAACAGAAATCAACTTACCATATCCGGTAGTCGCCTCTGCTGCTTTTTCCAAACGATCAACATGCGACACGATCCACTCCACAAACCGTCCCGCGTCCAGCAAGGATTCGAGGACAAACGCAGGGGTGCGAATAACGCCTTCGTAAAGCATCGCCGTGCTGATACCGCCTGCTTTGCTCGCCGCATAAGCGCCCCGCGCATAGGACGCGACGAGGGCCGCTTCGGTCGTCGCCATTGGCACGTGATAGTCGCCATGGGCGTGTAATCCGTTGATCCGCAATGGACCGATGATCCCAACCGGAACTTTAACCGTCCCGATGAAGTTTTCGATGTTGCCATTGAACACCTCTGGATTGGTGACGTCATCGGTCAACGCCACGCGATCTTCTTCAGAGGCCGTGCTGGCGGACATTAACCGCGCCCAATATTTTGCGATCGAACCCGCGCTGGCTTTGCGAACCGGTCGTAGCGTCGTGAAATCGCTATCGTTCGGCAGCATCCGGTCCTGCAGCGGTTCCAATGCGAACTTGTCACGGATCGACTGCAGCATTGTTCTGACGTGTTTTGGAATTGTCACCGCAGACTCCATATTTTCGAGACAGTTTAGTGACTTAGCGCCTGATGTCTAAGCATAGTTTCATTATCGACCATCATGGCGGCGCGGCTGTGTTTCTGTGCACCCAATGTGAACCTGAGGCCCAGTTGTATGTTCATGCCCGCCATTTTCTTGACAATGCGCTGGCCCCGCTTCAAGTGGTTATGGACATCCGCGACAACAGTGACGGCAGACAGGCCATTGAACGGTCTCTGCCAAACGATCGCACTGACAGGGAGGGCATGATGACCCGTATTGATGACAAATTCGCGACGCTGCAAGCCGCTGGAAAAAAAGCCTTTGTGACTTACATCATGGCAGGCGACACCGATTATGACACCTCGCTTGAGGTCATGCGTGGCCTGCCCGCCGCTGGCGTGGACGTGATCGAGTTGGGCTTGCCCTTTACCGATCCCGTCGCCGACGGCCAAACGATCCAACTCGCTGGGCAACGCGCGCTGGACGCAGGTCAAACGCTCAAGAAAACGCTCGCAATGGCGAAGACCTTCCGCGAAGATGATACCACGACGCCCATCGTCATCATGGGCTATTACAACCCGATCTACTCAATGGGTGTTGATAAATTCCTAACCGCCGCTGTCGATGCAGGCGTTGACGGGTTGATCATCGTTGATTTACCGCCCGAGGAGGACGCAGAATTGTGCCTTCCGGCCAAAGAAGTCGGTATTAACTTTATCCGTCTCGCGACCCCAACGACGGATGCAAAACGCCTGCCAAAGGTGATCGAAAACACCTCTGGTTTCATCTATTACGTGTCGATGAACGGCATCACAGGGACCGCGACGGCACAGGTCAACGCAGTCGCGCCCGAGGTCACCCGCATCAAGCAAGCCACTGATTTACCTGTCGTCATCGGCTTTGGCGTCAAGACACCAGAGGCGGCCAAGACATTTGCGGATCTGGGTGACGGCGTCGTGGTTGGCTCTGCTATCGTTGAACGGATTGGGCGTGGCGATGCGCCTGCTGACGTTCTCGCTTTCGTGAAAACCCTCGCTGACGCGGCCCATAGCTAAAGGATTGCTACAATGAATGATCTTTTCAACAGCTTCATGACTGGCCCTGACGAAAATGGCCGCTTTGGCGATTTTGGTGGTCGGTTTGTGTCGGAAACACTGATGCCGCTGATCCTCGCGCTGGAGGAACAATACGAACACGCCAAAACGGACGAAACGTTCTGGGCCGAAATGCACGATCTGTGGACCCATTATGTGGGCCGCCCGTCGCCGCTGTATCATGCGGAACGGCTGACCGAGAAACTTGGCGGTGCCAAGATTTATCTGAAACGCGACGAGTTGAACCACACCGGTGCCCACAAGATTAACAACGTGCTCGGCCAGATTATTCTCGCACGGCGCATGGGCAAGACCCGCATTATTGCGGAAACTGGCGCTGGTCAGCACGGTGTTGCGACGGCCACTGTTTGCGCGAAATTCGGTTTAAAATGCGTGGTTTACATGGGTGCGCATGACGTTGAACGTCAGGCCCCTAACGTGTTCCGCATGAAACTGCTGGGCGCTGAAGTCATCCCTGTGACCTCTGGTCGAGGTACGTTGAAAGATGCGATGAACGATGCGCTGCGTGACTGGGTGACCAATGTGGACGACACGTTCTATTGCATCGGCACGGTCGCGGGGCCGCACCCCTACCCCGCCATGGTTCGCGATTTCCAGTCGATCATCGGCAAGGAAGCTAAAGAGCAAATGATGGCTGCAGAAGGCCGCCTGCCCGACACGCTGATCGCTGCGATTGGTGGCGGATCAAACGCGATGGGCCTGTTTTTCCCGTTCCTTGACGACAAAGACGTGAACATCATCGGCGTTGAGGCTGGCGGTAAAGGCGTGAACGCCAAGATGGAACATTGCGCGTCCCTGACTGGCGGCCGCCCCGGCGTGCTGCACGGGAACCGGACGTATTTGTTGCAAGACGACGATGGACAGATCCTAGAAGGGTTCTCGATCTCGGCGGGTCTCGACTATCCGGGCATCGGGCCGGAACACGCTTGGCTGCACGAGATTGGCCGCGCGCAATACGTGTCGATCACGGACGTTGAGGCGCTAGAAGCGTTCCAACTGTGCTGCGACATGGAAGGCATCATCCCCGCGCTAGAACCATCCCACGCGCTGGCGCATGTCATCAAAATCGCGCCGACCTTGCCAAAGGATCACCTGATCATCATGAACATGTGTGGGCGTGGGGATAAGGATATCTTTACGGTGGCGAAGGCGCTTGGGTTTGAGATGGGCGATTTCGCTTAAACCAATTCATTCTTGAATTACCGTAAGGCCCTGCGAAAGCGGGGCCTTTTTATTTACAACACCACTTAAAAACGGCAAATTTACCGCATTTGCGAACATTTCAATTGGTAAGGTGCGATACATATGTTTGGAAGATTTTTTTCGAAGCTTAAATCTAAGAAAAGCAATGATTTCGCCGCTGAGAAATGGGTTGGCTGGAATGTCTGCGGCTATACGCGCGTAGTCGGCGTGACATCCTATCGGACTCATGCAGAACGTACAGCACTGCAATGTAAGAAAGACGTAGTGCTTACATTACGGCGAGATCCAACCAACGCCCATGACTCAAATGCAATCGAAGTTCTACATGGCAGAAACCTCGTCGGCTACATTGCTCGTGAGACTGCACTCGCATTGAATGAAAAATTTGAAGCTGACATGCCAATCCGAGCGCTATTCAAAGACGGATACGTAGGCGAATCCGGAGCGATATCGATTGATATCCTTCCACAAATGCCTAGCGCTCCGGAGCGTAAAGCCAACGGCTGGCAGAAATAGAGCACTAGGAGATTTACCAATTGGCAGATGCGACTACTAAAAGTGCAATCCGATCAGCAACTCAAACTTAGCACTGGCCGCTCAACTCCAAGGTATTATTGAGCCCCACCATTCCTGATCAATTTAAAAAGGCCCCGCATCACTGCGAGGCCTTTCTTAATTCCAATAACCGCTCACTTAGTTGCTAGCTGTCAGGCCGATGTGGCCCCCGATTGCAACCATGTCTGAGATCAACTTGGCCGCGTCGTCGACGGGGCCTGGCTCGTTTTTAAAGATCTCTTGCGCCGTGGCATGGGCTTCTTTTGCCTCTGCCATCAGGCCGTCGTACATCTCTTGTGTGACCTCTGCTTTTGGCAAAGCACGCTCTGCCAAAACAGACACGCCTGTCTGTGTGATCTCAGCAAAACCGCCGATGACGATATAGTCATCAACGCCGCCGCTGTGTGTCACCGACAAAACGCCAGGGCGCAGTGTCGTGATTGTGGGCGCGTGGTCAGCCATTGCCGTCAGGTCGCCGTCAGCGCCCGGGATTTGCACCGCGGATGCTTCAAGGGACGCCAAACGGCGCTCTGGTGAGACAAGATCGAATTGTAGGTTTGCCATTTGTCAGGCCTCCTTTTGCTTCGACTTAAGCCGCGTCTGCGGCCATTTTCTCGGCTTTGGCTTTCACTTCTTCGATGCCACCAACCATATAGAACGCACCTTCTGGCAGGTGATCGTATTCACCAGCAACAACCGCTTTGAACGACGCGATTGTGTCTTCCAGTGGAACCTGAACACCGTCAGAGCCTGTAAAGACTTTGGCAACGTCAAATGGTTGGGACAAGAAACGCTCTACTTTACGCGCACGGGAAACGGTCAATTTGTCTTCTTCTGACAATTCGTCCATGCCCAAAATCGCGATGATATCCTGAAGCGATTTATACCGCTGCAACATCTGCTGCACATCGGCTGCCACTGCGTAGTGCTCTTCGCCAACGATTTGTGGGTCAAGCAGACGGGATGTGGAGTCGAGCGGGTCAACCGCAGGATAGATACCTTTTTCAGAGATCGCACGGTTCAGAACCGTTGTCGCATCAAGGTGAGCAAAGGATGTCGCAGGCGCAGGGTCGGTCAAGTCATCCGCAGGCACGTAGATCGCCTGAACGGATGTAATAGAGCCGTTCTTAGTGGATGTAATGCGTTCCTGCATCTGGCCCATATCTGTCGCCAGAGTTGGCTGGTAGCCAACAGCGGACGGGATACGACCCAAAAGCGCGGACACCTCGGAACCAGCCTGTGTAAACCGGAAGATGTTGTCCACGAAGAACAGAACGTCAGTCCCGGATTGGTCGCGGAATGCTTCAGCCATTGTCAGACCTGACAAAGCAACACGCATACGCGCACCTGGAGGCTCGTTCATCTGACCGTAAACCAAGGCCACTTTGGACTTTGTGAGGTCTTCAAGGTTGATAACATCGGATTCGATGAATTCGTAGTAAAGGTCGTTACCTTCACGAGTCCGCTCGCCCACACCCGCAAAAACGGAATAACCAGAGTGCACTTTCGCAATGTTGTTGATCAATTCTTGGATAAGAACTGTTTTACCAACACCGGCACCACCGAACAGACCAATTTTACCACCTTTGGCGTATGGTGCCAAAAGGTCGATCACTTTGATTCCTGTTACCAGCACTTCGGATGCTGTGGACTGCGCTTCGAAAGGCGGCGCATCAGCGTGGATAGAGCGACGCTCTTTTTCGCCAATCGGGCCACGTTCGTCGATCGGTTCACCGATCACGTTCATGATGCGACCAAGTGTGGCTTCACCAACTGGCACCGTGATCGGGCCGTCAGTGTCAGTCACGTCTTGCCCACGAACGAGGCCTTCGGTGGAGTCCATCGCAATTGCGCGAACAGTGTTTTCGCCAAGGTGCTGGGCTACTTCCAGAACCAGTTCCTTACCGTTATTGTCGGTTTTAATCGCGTTCAAGATCTCCGGCAGGTGATCTTCGAACTTAACGTCTACAACGGCGCCAATCACCTGGGTGATTTTGCCTTTTGCGTTTGCCATATCGTTTCTCCGGTTCTTCAAGTGCGAGGCGGGCCCGCAAGGTCTTTTGCTAAAATCGCCGCTTGCGCGGTGAGTTGATATTTTCCGGGCCTGAGGGCCGCAAGGAACCCGTGCCGTCTTAGTCTGTTGCCGATCATGTCTGCGTTGTCCAAGCGATCCGATTTAACTTCAAACCGGTCTGCTATTCGTTTGGCCAGACTGACCTCTTTGAACTGCCAGAGAAAGAAAGGGTCGGTGCCAAAGCGTTCAAACAGTTCGAGGACATAGGCCTTGTCTCTGTCAGTCACATTGCGCGGCGCCGCGCCTTTTGTTTCTTCAATCTCTCGCGCTCTTCTCGATGGCTTAAGATACAGCCAAAGTCCCCAAAGAATGAGGACCGATAAGATTGCCCAAAGTATTATAGTGCTTCAGCCCCCGAAATGATTTCGATCAGCTCGTTGGTAATCACAGCCTGACGCGACCGGTTATAGACGATAGTCAGGTCATCGATCATTTCGCCAGCGTTGCGTGTGGCGTTGTCCATTGCGGACATACGCGCACCCTGCTCAGAGGCGGCATTTTCGAGAAGCGCTGCAAAGATCTGCGTCGCAACACCGCGTGGCAACAGATCAGCCAGAATTTCTTCCTCGGACGGTTCATAATCGTACAAAGGCGCTTCTGCGCTTTCGTCCGCTTCGAACTGTGCGGGGATAACCTGCAAAGCTGTCGGGTGCTGTGTCACAACGTTTTCAAAGCGTGCAAAGAAGATCGTCGCAACGTCGAATTCGCCGCCGTCGAAACGCGCCAACACGTCTTTTGCGATGTTCTGCGCATCCACGTAACCCACGCGTTTCACTTCGGTCAGGTCAACGTGCCCAACAAAGTGATCGCCCAGATCACGTTTCATCGCATCACGGCCTTTTTTACCAACAGTCACGATTTTGACTGTTTTGCCCGCTGCCAGCAGTTTGGCGGCGTGCGTTTTAGCGAGTTTCGCGATGTTGCCGTTAAAGCCACCGCACAAACCACGTTCTGCGGTCATCACGACCAACAGATGTACGTTGTCCGAACCGGTGCCCGACAACAGCTTTGGCGCAGAGGGGGACCCTGCTGCACCAGACGCCAACCCTGCCATCACAGCGTTGAAACGCTCTGTGTAGGGGCGGGACGCCTCAGCTGCGTCTTGGGCGCGGCGCAATTTTGCAGCCGCGACCAATTGCATCGCCTTGGTGATCTTGCGGGTCGATTTGACCGACGCGATCCGATTTTTAAGGTCCTTGAGATTAGGCAAAGCTAGTTCTCCTTATCCTAAGACGATTAAGCGAAGTCTTTTGCGAATGCGTCCAGCGCTGCTTTGATTTTGTCAGCCAGCTCACCTTTAACCTTACGGTCATTTTCGGTGATGTCTTTCAACAAATCAGCATTGTTTGCGCGCAGGTGCTTGAGCATTTCTGCCTCAAAACGACCCACTTGCTTCACGTCAACTTTATCGAGGTAGCCGTTTGTACCCGCAAAGATGACACAGACGATTTCTGCGTTTGTCAGTGGGGAATACTGTGGCTGCTTCATGATCTCAGTCAAACGCGCACCACGGGCCAGCAACTGCTGAGTGGCCGCATCAAGATCGGAACCGAACTGCGCGAATGCAGCCATTTCACGATACTGAGCCAAAGAAAGCTTAACCGGACCAGCAACAGATGCCATCGCTTTTGTCTGTGCGGACGAACCAACACGGGAAACGGACAGACCTGTGTTCACAGCTGGACGGATACCTTGGTAGAACAATTCTGTTTCCAAGAAGATCTGACCGTCAGTGATCGAAATCACGTTTGTCGGAATAAACGCAGAAACGTCGCCACCTTGGGTTTCGATGATCGGCAGCGCCGTCAAAGAACCGGACCCGTTGTCTTCGTTCAATTTGCATGAACGCTCAAGCAGACGGGAGTGAAGGTAGAAAACGTCGCCTGGGTACGCTTCACGGCCTGGTGGGCGACGCAGAAGCAAGGACATTTGACGGTAAGACACAGCTTGCTTGGAAAGGTCATCATAGATGATCAAAGCGTGACGGCCTGCATCGCGGAAGTGCTCTGCCATGGCTGTCGCAGCATATGGTGCAAGGAACTGCATCGGTGCTGGATCGGACGCTGTCGCCGCAACAACGATTGAATATTCAATCGCGCCGGACTCTTCGAGTTTCTTAACCAACTGCGCAACTGTGGACCGTTTTTGGCCGATAGCAACGTAGATACAGTACAGCTTGCCAGAATCGTCGGCTGCTGCATCGTTGTAAGACTTCTGGTTCAGGATCGTGTCGAGCGCGATCGCTGTTTTGCCAGTCTGACGGTCACCAATGATCAATTCGCGCTGACCACGGCCAACTGGGATCATGGAGTCAACGGACTTCAGGCCAGTCGCCATTGGTTCGTGAACAGATTTACGTGGGATAATGCCCGGCGCTTTCGAGTCTGCAATCGCGCGTTTGGTTGTCGCGATTGGACCTTTGCCGTCCAGTGGGTTGCCAAGGCCGTCAACAACGCGACCGAGCAGTTCGTCACCAACAGGAACATCCACAATCGCGTTTGTACGCTTGACTGTGTCGCCTTCTTTAATGTCACGGTCAGACCCGAAGATAACAACACCAACGTTGTCCGCTTCGAGGTTCAATGCCATTCCGCGGATACCACCGGGGAATTCGACCATTTCACCAGCCTGCACATTGTCGAGGCCGTAGATACGCGCAATACCGTCACCGACGGAAAGTACGCGGCCCACTTCGGCCACTTCGGCTTCCTGACCGAAGTTTTTGATCTGGTCCTTAAGGATCGCAGAGATTTCAGACGCTTGGATCGCCATTTATCCGACCTCTTTCATAGTGTTCTGGAGTGCGCTGAGCTTGGATTTGATCGACGTATCGATCATTTTCGAGCCCACTTTAACAATAAGACCGCCGATGATTGTTTCATCCACAGTCTCTTGAATGGTGACGGCTTTGCCGACTTGTGCTTTCAAAGTCGCAGAAAGCTTTTCCATCTGGGCCTTTGACAGAGCTTTGGCAGTCGTGACTTCAGCAGTCACCTCGCCACGCTCTTCGGCCAAACGGTCGCGCAAGACAGTTGTCAATTGTGGCAACACAAACAAACGCCGCTTGGACGCCAGTAGTGTCAGCACATTGCTGGTTGTCTTGGACAATTTCATTTTTGCGGCGATGGCAGTGATTGCCGTCTCTTGCTGGTCCCGGCTGTAAAGCGGGGAGGTCAGCAAAGTACGAAAATCTGCGCTGTCGGCGATTGCGCCGTCCAGTGCAGCCACGTCGGCTTCCAGCGCTTTCAGCGCTTTTTCCTCTTTGGCGAGGTCAAACACAGCCGTCGCATAACGCGCGGCGATGCTTGTGGAGATACCAGCTGTTTCGGACACGTCCACCCTTCCGATGTCTGTCGCTTACACCCTAACCACAAAAAACGCGGTTAACATATAAGCATCTTGTTGGGCCCCCTATGATCCGGAGGCTTCAAAATCTCGTGCGATGTAGCAGAGGGTATATGTCGTCGCAAGCGCAGGCGGCTACAAAAATCGCGAAGTGCGACTTTGTTCCATAAACTTTCCCCCTTGTTTGCGCCAATATGCGGAACGGTTTAGGAACATGCGGCATTTTGTGCACAAATGTCGCACCCTACCCTACGTCGCATTCGAATGATTGGTTTTGTGATTCTTGGACATGACCATTGCCAAACTGCCCTTAGGTAAAGCATGCTTCGCGCATTACCCTAGGAAGGATTTTGTCGTGCGCATTTCACAAAGACAATACGATTCACTTGAAAGCCTTGTTAAATCAAAAGGCCGAAGCAAAGTCGGTCTCGAGCTTACTTTTGCAATTGCGAAGCTGAACCCAAAGAATGGGAACCGCGACCTGAACTCACTTGGCCCCGAGGGGCTCACAAAACTGATCGGCCTACTGCCCAGCGGCACGGGGTCCAGTATGACGTCACCGATTTTAACCAAGCTGAAGCAAAAGGCGCGAACCACACTGGCTGGCACACGTGTCCCACATCTTGATCCTGAATCTTGGCCACAGATTTACCGGATGCAGATGCGTCTGAATAACAGCCGCGGCGGTATCAAAGCCGCACCACTTGGCCAATATTACCAGTTAAACCCGATGGGAATGTCGCTGCGCTCGCCCTTACGCGGTGAACGCATGTGGACGACCTCAGACGCCGGCGATCTACATATCATGGGTCCGTGGGCCGATATTAGTAAAATGTTAGGCGCGAGCAGCGCACGCTTCACAACCAAATTCGGCGATATGTACGATGGCGACGTGAATGTGGAACACGACCGCATGTACGGCCCGCCCAAAGGCGAATCCTCTAATTGGTACGAAAAGATTTCCGCGATGCCAATCTATGTCACGCTCAACGACGGCGCGCTTTTCTCGAAAACCGACGACGAAGGTCAGGTTGTACTGAACGCCCCCGGTGAGATCGTAAACTTGGTCGGCAGCAAAATCACCGCAATCGCAGGGGCAGCGGGACCTGAAAGCCTTGGGAACAAAGTTCTCGACACCATCAGCGAAATCAAAGGCGCGATCGAGGACCACGTTATCCCAGCTGTTCAGATGGGAATGGACGCACACGGCGTTCGTAAAGAGGCCAAACTGAACAAAACGCTTTGCACCCTGACAATCGGGATCGGCCCGATGGGCCGAAATTATAAAGTCGGTAAAGAAAGCATGTCAGCCGCCGAGGTTTTAGTCTTGGCACGCCAGCTTCGTTAACTACTTTCGCGGGTTCTGGCGGTCTCGGGCTTTGGTTTCGGGGCCGTCATCCCTTCGAGAACTTTCAACGGGCGCCGCACCGCATCCGAGATTCCCGGTCGTGTTGGTGTCGCGACTTGCTTGGACACCTCGATAATCAGCACACCACCTGTTGAGAAAATCGGGATATGGTGGCCGATCTTCTCGAACGATCCCGCAAACTTGCGCCAAACCCGTTTCGACGATGGCGGTTGATACAGCGTCGACAGCGACCGTTCCGTCACAAACCGATGCTTGCGCAATTGCGCTTCGAGCTGGCTCATCGAATAAGGTCGCCCGTAACCAAACGGCGTATTATCCGACCGCGACCAGATACCTGCACGGTTAGGCACGACAAAAACCGCCCTGCCCCCCGGCCCCAGCACCCGCCAGCATTCATCTAGCAATGCGGTCGGGTTTTCGGATGTTTCCAGCCCGTGCATCAAAACCAAGCGATCAACGACCCCCGTTTCAATCGGCCACAACGTATCGTGGCACAGAACCGAGACATTCGGATGACCCGCAGGCCAAGGCATCACGCCCTGCGGCCCTGGCATCAATCCAATCACGCGCCTCGCTTGCGGCAAAAACGGCCGCAGCAACGGCACGGCAAAGCCAAAGCCCGCAACCGTATGCCCCTTTACGTTCGGCCACCACGCAACCAGTTGATCGCGGATCACCTTTTGCGCACCACGGCCAAGCGCGCTGCGGTAATAAAAGTTTCGCAGATCAAGAACGTCGAGATGCATTGCAGGGGCCAGTCGTTTGGGTCACTCTGAACGCAACCATAACTATGAAAGCGCATTTTACCATGCCCATCGACGTCATCACCGTGCCTTGCCTGTCCGATAACTACGCCTTTGTGATCGGAAATTCGGACACAGGTGAGGCTGCTGTCGTTGATGTGCCAGAGGCCGCACCGATAAATGCACTTGTGCGGGACCGTGGTTGGACGATCAAAACCGTATTTTTAACGCACCATCACGACGATCACGTCATGGGACTAAGCGCACTTGATCTGGCGGATGATGCGCAGATCATTGGTGCTGCCGCGGATCAACACCGTCTACCGCCCCTGACCCAAGCTGTCAGTGAAGGCGAAACAATTACATTATGTGGCGAACCAGCGCAGATAATCGACGTGTCGGGCCACACAAACGGTCACATCGCAGCCTATATGCCAACGCTTGGCCATGCGTTCACCGCAGACAGCCTAATGGCGCTCGGATGCGGACGCTTGTTCGAAGGCACGCCAGAACAAATGTGGGAAAGCATGCTGAAACTACGCGCCCTGCCCGACGACACTGTGATTTGTTCCGGCCACGAATACACCGCCAGCAACGCAAAATTCGCAGCCACTATTGAACCAGACAATCCGCACCTTATGTCTCGTATCAAGGCGATCACGACCGCCCGTGCCGCCAACCAGCCAACCGTCCCGTCCACACTCGGGCTCGAAAAACAAACCAATCCCTTTCTGCGTGCTGATGATCCGGCACTCAAAGCAACCATCGGGATGCAATCCGCATCCGACAGCGCCGTCTTTGCCGAAATTCGTTCGCGCAAAGATAAGTTCTGACCGAAAACCGGGCAGCTGCCCCCGAAATCGAAACGAACATCCCACTTAATACCAAAAAGTGAGCGATATTCGAAAAAAATACCTTGAAGGTTTGGCTTCGACACCAGACCTTAAGGATAAGAGGCCACGGTTGATCTAACCCGAGATTGACCCCCGATTAAAAGGAGCACCAAACGTGCCATCTTTTTCAACTACACTTGAGCAGTCCATTCACGGTGCCTTGGCGCTTGCCAACGCCCGAAAGCATGAATTGGCGACGCTTGAACATCTTTTATTGGCCTTGATTGATGAACCAGACGCGGCCCGCGTGATGCAGGCTTGTGCGGTCAACCTCGATGAGCTGAAGAAAGACCTCGAAGATTTCATCGACGATGATCTGTCGAACCTGATCACTGATGTTGATGGGTCTGAAGCAGTGCCAACAGCTGCGTTCCAACGCGTTATTCAACGTGCCGCGATCCATGTGCAATCGTCTGGCCGTACCGAAGTGACCGGTGCGAATGTTCTCGTCGCGATCTTTGCTGAACGCGAAAGCAATGCTGCGTACTTCCTGCAAGAACAGGACATGACACGTTACGATGCGGTAAACTTTATCGCGCATGGCGTCGCAAAAGACCCTGCATTTGGCGAAAGCCGCCCGATTTCAGGATCGCCTGACGCGGAAACCGTTGACGCAGGCGAGGCTGAGGACGAAAAATCAGCATTGGCCAAATATTGCGTCGATTTGAATGCAAAAGCTGCCAAAGGTGACGTAGATCCGCTGATCGGTCGCTCGCAAGAGGTAGAACGCTGCATCCAAGTGCTATGCCGTCGCCGCAAAAACAACCCACTTTTGGTGGGCGATCCAGGCGTTGGTAAAACAGCGATTGCCGAAGGTCTTGCATTCAAAATCGTCAATAACGACACGCCAGAAGTACTGTCCAAAGCGACAATCTACTCGCTTGATATGGGCGCTCTGCTGGCAGGCACACGCTACCGTGGTGATTTCGAAGAACGGCTCAAAGCCGTGATGACCGAAATGGAAGACCATCCCGATGCCGTTCTTTTCATTGACGAAATCCACACTGTCATTGGGGCTGGTGCCACGTCCGGCGGTGCTATGGACGCATCGAATTTGCTGAAACCTGCCTTACAGGGCGGCAAACTGCGCTGCATGGGCTCGACGACTTACAAAGAGTTCCGTCAGCACTTTGAAAAAGACCGCGCGCTTGCGCGTCGGTTCCAAAAGATCGACGTCAACGAGCCTTCTGTGGAAGACACGGTCAAAATCCTACGTGGTCTGAAACCGCACTTTGAAGAGCACCACTCGATCAAATACACCGCCGATGCGATCCGGTCCGCCGTAGAACTGGCCGCACGTTATATCAACGACCGTAAACTGCCCGACAAGGCAATCGACGTCATTGACGAAGCAGGCGCTGCGCAACACTTGGTCGCGGAATCGAAACGGCGCAAAACGATTGGCGTCAAGGAAATCGAAGCGGTTGTCGCTAAGATTGCCCGCATTCCGCCAAAGAACGTCACAAAAGACGACGCAGAGGTTCTGAAAGACCTCGAAAAGTCGCTCAAGCGTGTTGTATTTGGTCAGGACGAGGCAATTTCCGCCCTCGCATCCGCAATCAAACTGGCGCGTGCGGGTCTGCGCGAGCCTGAAAAACCAATCGGCAACTACCTGTTCGCAGGGCCAACGGGTGTGGGTAAAACCGAGGTCGCCAAACAGCTTGCCGATACACTTGGTGTAGAATTGCTACGTTTTGACATGTCCGAATACATGGAAAAACACGCTGTTTCGCGGCTAATCGGTGCGCCTCCGGGCTATGTTGGGTTTGACCAAGGCGGCATGCTGACCGATGGCGTGGATCAAAATCCACACTGCGTTTTGCTGCTCGACGAGATGGAAAAAGCACACCCCGACGTCTACAACATTTTGTTGCAGGTGATGGACCACGGGAAACTGACCGACCATAACGGCCGGACCACAGATTTCCGCAACGTGATCCTGATCATGACGTCCAATGCTGGCGCATCCGAAATGTCGAAAAACGCGATGGGCTTTGGCCGTGAAAGCCGCGAAGGTGAAGATACCGCCGCGATTGAACGGACATTCACGCCGGAATTCCGGAACCGTCTCGACGCGATCATCAGCTTCGGCGCTCTGCCGAAACCTGTGATCTTGCGTGTCGTCGAGAAATTTGTGCTTCAGCTTGAGGCGCAATTGATCGACCGGAACGTGCATATCGAACTGACCAACGCTGCCGCTGATTGGCTTGCTGACAAAGGTTATGACCCGAAAATGGGCGCACGCCCGCTATCGCGTGTGATCCAAGAGCACATCAAGAAGCCGCTCGCCGAAGAATTGCTTTTCGGCAAGCTGACAAAAGGTGGTTTGGTCAAGGTTGGCGTGAAAAACGGCAAACTGGACCTGAAATACATGGAACCGGAACAGGGCAAAATCGCAGGCTCCGGTGATCGTCCGCCATTGTTAACCGCTGATTAATATGCGGGGCCATTTGGCGACACTACTAACATCCCTCGCTGCAACTTCTGCGGCGGGGGATATTCCTTTGGCGTTACCGATTGACTGCACGCTTGGCGACACCTGCCATATCCAACAAACTGTTGATCATGATCCGACGTCCGGCGCGTCGGACTTTTCTTGCGGTTTGTTAACTTATGATGGGCACAAAGGAACCGACTTCGCGCTACCGTCGCTCGCTGCACAAGCCGCGGGCGTGAATGTCGTCGCAGCTGCCCCCGGAACAGTACACGGTGTACGGGATGGTATGGCCGACATCTTGCAGATCAGCCCCAACGCGCCGGATGTCACCGAAAAAGAATGCGGAAACGGCGTTGTTGTCAGCCACGGCAACGGCTGGGAAACGCAATATTGCCACCTCGCAAACGGATCTGTCGCAGTGGAAACGGGCGACACCGTAGCAATCGGCACAGTTTTGGGGCAAGTTGGGCTGTCCGGACAAACCCAATTCCCGCACCTGCACCTGTCCGTCCGACACAATGGAAACGTCGTCGACCCATTTGACCCAGATGGCGCGATCACATGTGACGCACCCTCTGATAATACCCTCTGGAGCGACGCAATCGACGTGCCCGCCGGCGGCATAATCACTGCAGGTTTCGCGCCCGCAATCCCTGAATATGCGGACGTGAAAGCAGGCACTGCCAACGCTGGAACCCTTAGACGATCAGACAATCTAGTCGTCTGGGGCTACATCTTTGGCGGCCAAATCGGCGACGAAATCACGTTGACGATCAACGGTCCAGATGGCGAAGTCATTGATCAAACCGTCCTTTTAGACCGCAACCAGTCACAACTTTTCCGCGCAACAGGACGCAAGGCGCCGCGAACTGGCTGGCCTTCCGGTGCTTACACCGGATCAATCGCGTTCATTCGAGGCGATGACATCCTCGACACTGCGACTGCGGCGGTCTCACTACATTAACGCTCTGTCAGCTTGAGCTCGATCCGACGGTTTTGCGCCCGTGCTTCGGCAGTGTTGGCTGTATTGATCGGCTGAAATTGTCCAAAACCATTCGCGGCCAGTCTTTCCGGCGCAATGCCAAGGAAGTCGGTCATATAGCGCACAACCGACAGCGCACGTGCTTGGCTCAACTCCCAATTGTCGCGGTAGCGCCCGCTACCGCCAAGCGGGATGTCGTCCGTGTGACCATCAACGCGAATAACCCAATCGATCCCGTCAGGAATGTCATCCGCAATATCGCGCAAGATACTGGCAATATTGGCAATTTCAGCACGTCCCAACTCTGACAATTCCGCCTGCCCCGGCTGAAATAAAACCTCTGAGGAGAACACAAACCGATCACCTTCGATACGCACGCGGTCTTGGCCTTCCAAAACTTCACGCAGTTGACCAAAGAAATCTGACCGGAACCGTTCCAAATTCTGAGCCTCCTCAGTTAATCGCGCCGCTTCCAACGCAAGCCGATCCGCTTCTGCTTCTTCTAACGCACGCGCACGGCGCTCTTCGGCGGCAACCCGTGCAAGCGCGGTATTGAGCTGCGCACCAAGCGCCTCGATTTGGATATTCGCTTCGGTGTCTTGATCTTCGGCGAGGTTCAATAGACTTTGCAATGTCCCAACCTGTTGACGCAGCTGCGTAATCTGCGCGTTCAACAATGCGACCTGCCTCTGACTTTCGGCTGAAAGCGCTTGTTCTTGCGACAACGCGTCGTTTGCGACGGCAAGCAGCGCGGCATTTTTTTCAGCCTCGTCCGACTGAACTTCCGCGGCACTGGCTGCAGCTAGGGCCTTCGCTAACTGCGCCCCGAGGTCCGCATTTTCCGTTGCAGTGGCGCCTTCTGACTGCCTCAATGCAGCCAACTCTGCCGCCAATCGTTCGTTCTCGACAACCGCATTTGCCAATTGATCCTGTAACGTTTCACGCGCAATCGCACCGGAAACCTGCGTTTCTTCGATAGTCGCGAGTTCCGCCTCAACAGATTGTTTCGCCAGCAATAGCGCCGCCAATTCCGCATCCAGATCATCGCGGGCGGCATCTGCCGCAGCGAGCAAGGTTAACGTTTCTTCCGCCTCTTGCCGCTTTTCTTCGAGCGCCAGTGTCATCGCCGTCAACTCAGTATCTGCATTCGCAAGTCTAGCGCGTAACGCTTCGGCCGCTGCAGCCTCAGACAATTGTTGGGCTTCCAACGCGCTAAGCTGTTCAGTTTGCGTGTTATTTTCGCTCTGAAGCGCCGCAATCCGACCCGCATCCGCCTGTGCTGTTGTCTCAAGATCATCAACCAACGCCTGCAACGCATCGGCCTGCGCGGCGGCTAAACGTGCTGTTTCGGCCTGCGCATCAACCTCTGTACGGGCTTGGGCCAAGGCAAGATTTAACGTTTCTGCCTGCGTCGTTAACCGCGATTGTTCAGCTTCGAGACCCGCAATTTGCTGATTTGCGGCACTGCGATCCGCCAGTAATCCCGCGACCTGCGCCTCGAATGACGTAATTTCGTTTTGCGCCTCGTCCAACGCAGCAATCTGCGCCTCGCGCTCAGTCAAAAGCGTTACAATTCGGTTCGCTTGATTCGAAATCTCCGCGTTCGCGTCATTCAAATTCCGCGACAAATCAGCGCTTCTGGATTCCTCGAGACCCAGCGCAGACGAAAGTGCGGCAACCTCAGTCGACAGGTCATTCAACTGGTTTTCTTGGCCCGTAATCGTTTCCCGTAAGACAAACTGGATCACCATAAAAATGGTTAACACGAACATCAAAACCAACAACAAACCCGTCATCGCATCGACAAAGCCTGGCCAAATGGCGTTTTGAAACCGTCCAGAAGATCGTCGCGACAACGCCATGTTATTCCGCCGCAGGACGTCCGCGCGTCCCTTTTATTGTCCGTGAAAGGCCCGCAATGTCAGACCTGATATCTGCCATCGTTTCTTGTCGACCTGCGGACATTTCTTCGAGAATTCGCAGCAATTGCACATCAATCGACCGCAACCGCATACGACTTTCGGCATCAAGCCCATCTACACCGCCTGCTTCTAGGCTTCCAATCAAACGTTCCTGACCCTCTGCGATCCGCAGCAACAAAGCCGATTGGTCATTTTCAGCCTCGCGCCCAAACGCCAACGTTTCAACGGCGATGGTCAGCTTTTCGAGCCGTTCATCAACCTTCGTGCGATTAGTATCGGACTGCGCAAACATGACGGACATCGTTTCCATCTGCTCCGCGAGGTTGTCTATAAATCCGGCTAACGCACCACTACCCGTCGTGTCCCCGTCGTCGTTCGCGGAAACACTAAGGCGCGTAATCGTTGACAACCACTCTTCAAGTTCTTGGTAAAAACGGTTCTGCCCTTGCGTCGCGAACAGCTCTAACAAGCCGACGATCAACGACCCAGCAAGACCCAAAAGCGAAGACGAAAACGCCGTGCCCATGCCGCCTAGTTGGCTTTCCAGCCCTGCTTGCAAGCGGCTGAAAATGTCTGCGCCGCTTTGACCTTCTTCTGGCGAGAGCGACCTGATGGTTTCAACCAGCGCGGGCACTGTCGTCGCAAGTCCGTAAAACGTGCCCAAAAGCCCAAGGAAAATCAGTGTATTACCGATGTATCGCGTGATCTCGCGGACTTCGTCGATGCGCTGCCCGACGGATTCCAAGATCGAGCGACCAGACGATGACGACAATTGTGACCGCGCACCACGCGACCGCAACAATGTCGCGAGGGGTGCCAATAACGACGGGGCGGTGGTCAGATGGTGCCCTGCCCGCTCGGCTGCAAAACCTTCAATCCATTGCACAGAATACATCAACTGAACAACCTGCCGAAAACACAGCACGACGCCGATCACAAAGACCGCGAAAATCGCTCCGTTCAGAACAGGGTTCGACCAATAGATCGCTAACAATGGCGCACGGCCCACGTAAAACCCGGCCCCAACGAGGCCAAGCACAATGAGCATGGTGGTGATTTGGCCCACTGGTTGCGAAAATTGCGGTGTGGGTTTGCGTTCCGTCATATCTGACACGGGCATTTGGCCTCTGCTGCTCTATATCTTGTAGCAAAGCATAGTCAGAACCATACGGAAACCAACCGATTTTATGCAGCCGCTTTGATTTGCTGCACCCGTGCGACAAGCCAATCCATATCAGGGTCAGGAATATGCAATTCGGCCAACAACTGGGCCGTATTAAACAGATATTCCGTGTTCGGACCGCGCCCACCAACAGCCGCCGCGATCATCTGCGCCTGTTTTTCGAGATCGAACTGACAATACTGAACATGCCCTGGATTGATAACATAGGCGAGCGCTGTGATCTCGCGCCCGTCATCCGCTTGTAAAGTCACATGTTTTTCGAGGTACGCCGACGACACCAACTCGCGTTCGCGCAAATATGCGAGCACCGTTTCAGCCTGATCTTCATGAACCTTTAACGCCAGTCCGGTACACGTCGCATTCGCCTCGTCCAACGCCAGAACCAACCCCGGGTCTTCGTCCGTGCCCCGATGATGGATCGACAACATGCAGAATGACCGATGATAACCGGGCAAGGTCGCGCGGACCTTTTCCACCGGTTCAAATCCTGGATTCCACAACAATGATCCGTATCCAAATACCCAAAATGCCATGCCGCTGGTCCTTCTCAATCGGCGCCTGTAAACACCGATTAGACTGGCATTGAAAGGGTCTGTGATGAAGCGTTTGACATACTTTGTGGCGATCCTTGCGCTGATTTACAGTGGATACTGGGCCGTTGGGTCATATGCGCTGAAAAATACGGTGCAAAACCAATTGACCACGTTGGAAAATAACGGCTGGTTGGTCGACTATTCCGCATTGAACACACGTGGTTTTCCATCACGTTTTGACACAACGGCAACTGATCTCAACATCACCGCCCCTGATCAGTCCATCAGCTATATGACTGACATTGTTCAAGTTCTCGCCTTATCTTACCGTCCTAATCATGCGATTATCGCGTTCGCGCCCGAGCAGTCTTTGATTTTAGATGGTCTTCCAATTGAGATCGCTAGCGACGGATTGCGCGCCAGTGTTGGCGTGAATGCAAACACGAGCCTGTCGCTCGATGCGGTCACCGCCGAGGCAAAAAGCCTGCAGTTCAATTTAGAGCAAGGCACCATTAGTTCGCTTAACGACGCATTGTTCGCCATGCGTGAAAGTAGTGCTGCGCCAAACACTTACGACACGTACTTCACGTCATCGGATATCGCATGGCCCGCGTTGATATTGGGGCAATTGCCAGCTGACAATCGCCTTCCAGAGACGGTTGATGCCGCGACGATTGATGCCGCTATCACTTTGGATCGACCGATTGATCGCCTGACGTTATCCGCATGGCAAACCGACCCTGCCAACTTGCGTGGCGTCGATTTACGATCCCTTAGCATCACATGGGGCCCGTTTGTCATCACCGGAAATGGCAGTTTCACGATCAATGAGGCAGGCACTCCGGACGGCACCATCACGCTCACGGCCAACGATTGGAAGGGAATATTGGCCGCGGCGCAATCGCTCGGCGTGATATCCGAGCAATATCAATTTATGGCTCAAAGCATCGGTGAAACGCTTTCGCAAGGCGATGACACGCTGGTTTTGCCGATCACAGTCGCAAACGGCAACCTGAGCATCGGCCCGTTACCCCTTGGTCCTGCACCGAAATTTTAACTGTTGCCAAACAATCCCGTCAGTGCGCGTCGCCCAAGCGTCGTCACCGACGGTTTTGATATGGCGTGAAATGGCAGCGGGCGGCAGACTTCCATCGCCGCGATGCCGACCCGCGCAGTTAACGCGCCGTTAATTACACCCTCGCCAAACCGACGGGACACCTTGGATAGCACCCCACCGCCGGCAATAGATCCGATCATGTCGTCGCCAATTGCCACAGCTCCCGTCGCAACGAGATGCACAAAAACACTTTTCGTTAACCGCCAACTGCCTATCGTGCCAGACCGACCACCGTACACTTCGGCAATGCGCCGGATCATGCGCAGATTTGCGGTTAAAGCAGTAAAAACATCCGCCAGAGCTAATGGAACAAGCGCTGTCACAGTGGCGACCTGACGCGCGGCAGCTTCAATTTCGCGGGCAGCGCGTGCGTCAAGAGGGGCAAGAACCGTCTGTTCGGCCAAGCCAAGCAGGCCGTCTGCATCTAGCATACCGCCCTGCTGTTCCGCCAACTGCTCGCGTCCCCACGCCGTATCTTCGCGCCCAGCATACAGCCGCGTCAGTTTCGCAATGGCGGATCGCGCCAAAGCCAAATCACCGTCCGCCAAAGCACGAAATGCGGTTTTGTGGATGCCATCAAGCCGTTGAAGCCGACTGAACGCCGCCATTTCCCGCAGCGCGAGGCCGAGCAAAACCAGCAAAAACCCAACGATCAAAGTCGTAGCAATTCCGCCCAAAATCGGAGAGCGCGCGATGAGCGTGTTCACGTAATCCCACGCCGCCAGCGATACTATGAACCCGATTAAACCCAGCAAAAACGACCAAAACCACTTTGCAATCGGCGATGGACGTCGCGCAGCTAATGCCGCGACCTGCTGCATCGCAGCCCCTTCCGCGCCCATCGGCACATCGATCACCGGCGCGGCGTCCGCTGGATTTGACGTGCCCGTTTCATCTAAATCAATCAAAACAGGGCCGCGATTTGTTTTCTGTGTCATCAGTTCTCTCTCGACCAATTCATGTGAAAATCGGGAAGCTTTTCTGCATTGCCCATTCCGTTGGTCACATCGGAAATATGAAAATCATTGGCTATATAAAAGCTCGCAGCGTCGATGTTGGCCTGAAAAGTCCAAAGCGTCAGGTGATCTCGGTCCAGTTTGGCGGTGTCCAGCAGCGCTGTCCCCCACCCTTTGCGGCTTAAATCTGGGCTAAGATACAGCGCGTCAATGCTATTCCCATGTCGCGCGAGAAATCCAAATCCGCCAGCGACGTCGACCACCCAAACGTCCCGCGTGCCGATCAATTTCTGGCAAAACGCGAAATCTTCGTCGTAGGTGTGAATGCGCGGCATCCACGGCGTGCCATCGATCCACCCGCTCAGAACTTCGGCCATAGCTGGCGCATCAGCAATTTCAGCGGGTCGGATCACAACCGATCCCCCAGTAAAAATTCGGCAGCACGGTCAAGACGGATATGCGGTGGACCATCACCGGGCCGCAAAGTCAGAGGCGCGGGCGCGAAGTTCATCACCTGATAATCCACATCAAGCCATTCTTTTGCGCCATCTGCGGCAGGTGCCAGCAAATGCGACGGGTCGGTTGGCAAGGCGCCCGGATAAAACGCAGCCTGCTTGCCAGTCCCTAACAATTGACCTTTTACAACATTCAACGGGCCATCACCCTGATCAACAGTTTCCTCGACTGTGGTGCGTAAAGATGCAATCGACATCGCGCTGGTCTTCGCCCCCGCAAAACGCGCCTTATCGCGCGCCTCGCGCAACAACGCCTCGGTGATCGATGTTAGCTGCGGATGTTGGGTGTGATGCAAGTGATCCGCTTTTGTTGCCGCAAATAGTATTTTTTCAACCCGACGCCCTTGAAATATGCGCGTCAGAAACGCATTCCGGCCGGGTTTGAACGCGCCCAGAATATCCGCCATCGCTTGACGCAAATCAGCAACAGCAGGCGGACCCGCGTGAATTGCGCCCAAAACATCAAGTAAAACGATCTGCCGATCAATTTTGGCAAAGTGATCACGAAAGAACGGTTTGACGATGTTCCGCTTGTAACTTTCGAACCTACGCTCCAGCTCGCGGCCCAGCGATCCACGTGGGAATTTATCGTCGCCCAATGGCGCAAACGTCAAAACTGGCGACCCAGCCAAATCACCCGGCAACAAAAATCGCCCGGGTGTGCAGTCTGAAAACCCTGCCTCGCGCGATGCATTCAGGTAGGCCGTGAACGATTTGGCAAGCCTTTGCGCATCGGTCTCGTCCAGCTTTTCAGTTGCACTAATCGAACCTAGCGTGGCGAGGAACGCATCCCCACCCGGACGACCAGCAGCACGGGCAATCGCTTGTTTCGACCATTCTGCGAAATTGACATCCAGTAAACCCAGATCAAGCAACCATTCGCCCGGATAATCGATGATATCCAGATGCACGGTGCGCGGCCCTGATAGGCCGGACAACAATCCGGTGGGCTGCATCCGCAACGACAACCGCAACTCAGAGATATGCCGCGTACCTTCCGGCCAACTTGGTGTTGGTGACGTCAGGCGACGCAGGTGATCTTCAAATTCGAAACGGGGTAATGTGTCGTCGGGCTGCGGTTGCAAATATGCCGTCTGGATCGCGCCATCAGCCGCTGCACGCATTTGCGACATGCGACCGCGGTCCATTAAATTGGCGACCAAGGATGTGATAAAAACCGTTTTACCAGCACGACTTAGTCCAGTGACACCAAGCCGGATCACCGGATCAGAAAACGGCGAGGTTAACGTTTCTGTCACCCTATCAACGCGGCGCGTGATCTGATCTGCAATCGCGGCAAGTCCCAATGTCGTCCCCTTTTTAACAGTCTAGATGCATAGATAAGGTCCATATCGCCTCTTGGGTAGGGATTGATTTCAGGTGATGTTCCCCCTAATCGGACGACATGCCCCGTTTTGCTTTGAAAATTGAATATGATGGTGCCCCGTTTGCGGGCTGGCAACGGCAACCGGATCGGCCGTCGGTGCAAGGCGCAATTGAAGCAGCTTTGGCCAAGATCGAGCCCGGCGTGCATTCAATTGCTGCTGCTGGCCGGACCGATGCAGGCGTGCATGGCTGGGGGCAGGTGGCCCATTGCGATCTGCAAAAAGACTGGGACCCGTTTCGGCTGTCCGAAGCAATTAATTTTCACCTCAAACCCGAGCCAGTTGCGATTGTTGATTGCGCTGCCGTGGATGATGACTTTCATGCTCGCTTTTCGGCCACCGCGCGTCACTATATTTTCCGTGTGATGGCCCGCCGTGCGCCACTAACCTTTGGGCAAGGGCAGTTTTGGCGCGTTAACCAAGAACTCGATCTTGAGGCGATGCACGCGGCTGCCGCGCTGCTGTTAGGCACCCATGATTTTACCACGTTCCGATCCACCATGTGTCAGGCCAAAAGCCCCGTCAAAACGCTTGATCGGTTGGACGTAACCCCAATTATCCACCCCGAAGGCATCGAATACCGCTTTGACGTGCGTGCCCGTTCATTTCTGCATAACCAAGTGCGCAGTTTTGTTGGCACGTTGGAACGGGTTGGCGCAGGAAAATGGGCCCCGGAACGGGTCGCAACCGCATTAGCCGCGAAAGATCGCGCCGCTTGCGGTCCGGTTTGCCCGCCAGACGGGTTATATCTGGCGAATGTTGTCTATTCTGACGATCCTTTTGCAATTTAACCCTTAAAAAGTGATTAAAAGTCGCGCAACTTATCGCCAGAATAGCAAAAGATACATTTACCGCACCGCGAGACAGTCTAGAGTCCTTGAAAACAGTCGGCGTCGTTACATGTTATCGTCGGTATAAGAGGCGTCTATGAAATTAACTTTTGCAACAACGACTAGTGTTATTGGCTTGCTGGCTTTGCCCGCATCCGCTCTCGAAGTCACACTTTTGACTGACGAGGCAAGCGATAGCTTACGTGGCCAATTGCGGTCGGCATCGCTGGTCCTCTCGCTTGACGACGAAGACAGCACAGAGGCCCAAGATTTGGTTGCGGCCGCCCGTGCCGATTATCGACGTCTGCTGACTGCGCTTTATGAAAGTGGTTACTACGGCGGCGAAATCGCGATCCGCGTCAATGGACGTGAGGCGGCGAATATCCCGACATTGGACGCACCCAGCGTGATCAACACCATCGAGATCGACGTCACCCCCGGCCCACGGTTTAAATTCGGCGAGGCTGTCGTGGCCCCTGCCCCGCAAGGTACTGAATTACCAGAAGACTTTCGCACCGGCGAGAATGCCCGCACCGACGTCGTGCGCGACGCTGTACGCACGGTTGTCTCGGCGTGGCAGGATGCAGGATACGCCAAAGCGGCGGCTGACGCGCAGCAGATCACCGCACGGCACAACGATCGGTTGCTCGACGTAATTGTGACCATCGGAACCGGCCCGCGCCTGACCTTCGGCGACTTGATCGTGACCGGAAACTCTGCGGTGCGGACGGAACGGATCATCGAAATTGCGGGCCTGCCAACAGGTGCGGTTTACTCGCCTGACGACCTGACCCGCGCAGAGCGCCGCTTGCGTGACACAGGCGCTTTCGACAGCGTGGCCTTGGTGGAATCCGACGATATTGCAGCGGGCGACGTATTGCCTGTGACGGCACAAATCGCCGAAGCAAAGCCGCGCAGATTTGGTTTCGGCCTGGAATATTCAACAATCGAAGGGCTCGGCACATCCGCCTATTGGCTGCATCGCAACTTTTTCGGCGGGGCTGAACAGTTTCGCGTCGAAGGCGACATTTCGGGGATTTCAGGCGAAACTGGCGGGATCGACTATCGATTGACCACCAGCCTGAAACGCCCTGCCGTTTATGGTCCTGACACGGATTTCTTGATTTCTGCAGAGATCAGCCGCGAAGATGAACCGGACTACGTGCTTGACCAAGCCGCCATTGAAGCGACGCTCAGCCGTCTGATCCGCGACGATCTAGAGGTGTCCGGCGGGTTCGGATTGTTAACCGCGCGTGAAGAAACAGATATTGGCGTGCGCGAATATACGTTGCTGACCGCCCCGCTCAGCGCAACGCTAGATCGCCGCGACAATGAGACTGATGCCAAGGATGGGTATTACCTCGACATCGACGCGACCCCTTTTATCAGCATTGATGGCGCCGATAACGGTGCGCGTCTGTTCAGTGACGCGCGTGCTTATCGCAGTTTTGGGGCAGATGATCAGCTAACATTAGCGGCACGTAGTCAGATTGGCACCGTCATTGGGGCAGACGCCGAAGACGCCCCTGCCGACTTCCTGTTTTTCTCTGGCGGCGGCGGTACGGTGCGGGGCCAACCATACAACGACCTCGGCATTGAGACCGTTATTGATGGCGAAACCATCGGTCGTGGCGGCCTGTCGTTCAGCGGTGCGCAACTCGAAGCACGCTATGGCGTGACCGACAGCATCGGCGTTGTTGGCTTCTATGATGTTGGTTTTGTTGGCGAAACCTCTGATCCATTCGGCGAAGGTGACTGGCATGCAGGTGCGGGCCTCGGCCTGCGCTACAACACTGGCATTGGCCCGATCCGGCTTGACGTCGCGACCCCGACAACGGGCGATAATGCAGGCCAACGTGTCGAAGTTTATATCGGTATTGGACAATCGTTTTGAGATATCTCCTGATCACATGCACCTTGCTTGCGGCCCCTGCCCCCCTGTTTGCGCAGACCACAGCACAAGAGGACGAAGACAAAGGCTATCTGACCACCTTGATCGAGGATAATCTGTCAGGTGTCAGCCGCAGCGTGAATATCACTGGGTTCCAAGGCGCGTTAAGCTCTGAAGCGACGATTGATATGCTGACGATTTCGGACGAAGACGGCATCTGGCTGACCTTGGAAGACGTTGTTCTACAATGGCAGCGCACGGCGCTTTTGCGCGGTCGAATCGAGGTCGAAGAACTTAGCGCTGGACGGGTCGTCGTAGCCCGCGCGCCCACTTCAGAGACGACAACACCGTCCGCTGAATCGCAGCCATTTTCCTTGCCGGAGCTGCCTGTCAGCATCCAACTTGGTAAATTGCAAATCGACCGGATCGAACTCGACGAAAGCTTCCTTGGTGAACCCGTCAACATCAGCCTGACGGGCGCTGCATCGCTTGCCGATGGCGAAGGTGCAGCAAATGTCACCGCAGTCCGTCTCGATGATACAGCCGGTGAATTTGTGATCGAAGGCAGTTACAGTAACGAAACCTCAATTCTCGGTCTGGTCCTCGACATCAGCGAAGCTGCCGACGGTATCGCCGCCAAAAAACTCGGTATTCCGAACCGCCCCTCCGTCGCGTTAACCGTGACAGGCGAAGGCCCGTTAGACACTTTTGCGGCGGATATCACGCTTGCAACTGACGGGACCGACCGGATCGCCGGAAACCTTGCGTTGGAAAACATCGATGGAAACCAAGGGTTTCAGTTGAATATCGGTGGTGATGTTACCCCGCTTTTGGCGGGTGATTACCAAGACTTCTTTGGTACGGACGTGGCAGTGGTCGCTGCTGGCCAGCAATTGCCCGACGGTCGTTTTGACCTTAGCGATCTGGACGTGACCGCACAACGATTGCGTCTCACTGGCGGCGCGTTAATCGGGGCCGAAGGCTGGCCAGAACGCATTAACCTCACAGGCGATATCAGCGATCCGACGGGCAATGTCGTGCTACTCCCGTTGTCTGGGCCGAAAACATTCGTGAACGATGTGGCGCTTGATGTGCAATATAATCAAGCTGTTTCAGACGATTGGACGGCGTCCTTCACAATCGACGGCTATGATCGACCGGGACTATATATCGACACGATTGACCTGTCCGGCGGCGGTATTTTACGCGCTGGCGAAGGCGCGGATCAAACTGGCGAAGTTACCGCCGATTTCACCTACGCCGCGCGTGGGCTCGAACTCGACGATCCCGGCACGGCCCAAGCCTTCGGCGACGAGATCACAGGTGTGATCCAAGCCAGCCGGATCGAAGACCAGCCTGTAAATATTGAACAATTGACCCTGCGCGGACCGGGTATCGAACTCGATGCAAACGCCGAAATCGACACGTCGAGCAAGGCGATCCGTATTATCACGCAAACAGCCCTGCGCGTTACTGCGCTCGAACGGTTCTCCACCCTCGCGGGTCGCGACCTCGCAGGTGCTGCGAATGTTGTGATCGACGGCGATATTGACCTGCTGAACGATCTCTACGACATCAAAGTTGCAGGCACGACCTCCGATCTTGCTGTCGATATCGCGCAAGCCGATCCGCTGTTGGCAGGCGCTGGTGAAATTGCGATTGCGTTTGTCCGCGACCCCGACGGCACCCGCCTTGAGAACCTTGATATCGCGACAGCTGCCGCACAAATCAAAGCAAGCGCTGACCTGACCTCGACAGGCAGTGACGCTGTGTTCACTGCGAAGATCGCCGATGTAAACCTGATCGAACCTAGCCTGTCTGGTCCTGTAGACCTCAGCGGCACAGTCAATCAAAACGTCGATAAACTGATCACATTTGACGTGTCCGGCACCGCGCCCGACGCTGTTATTCAGGCCGACGGCACCGCGGAACCGCTTGAAAGCGGGTTCAGCGTCAGAGCGAACATCGCCGCTGATGTCGCCGACCTTGATACCTATGCTACAATCGCTGGCCGTCCGCTGGATGGCGCGATCGATGCACAATTGTCCGGCGTTTTGCTAACCGAAGGGCTGCTGTTCGACGGCGAACTGTCTGCATCCACGGATGACCTCGTCGTCGGCGTTGACCAATTGGACCCACTGTTGGGTGGCCGTGGGACGGTGTCGGTCACGTTACAGCGCAACTCGGACACGAAATATCGCGCCAATGACCTGACCTTGCGCATGCCGCAAATCACGTTGGATGCAGATGCGACAATCGACACACAAGGCCCACTGGATGCGGTCTTTGACCTTCGGATTGCAGACGCAGGACTGGTCGTGCCTGAAATTTCCGGCCCCGTCACAGCGCAAGGGACTGCGAAACGCGGCGATGATGGTGTGGCCTTGATCGACGCCTCAGCGACCGCACCGGGCGTGAATATCACAGCCGACGTGGCCGTGGCGCCTGAAACCAACGCAGTATCCGGCCAAATCAATGCCCGTGTGAACGACCTATCCGACTATCAGTCGATCATCGGACAACCTGTGAGCGGCGGCGTGATTGCTGACGTGTCGGGTCGTTTGCTGCCGGATCTGTCCGAATTTGATGTAGTTCTTGAACTCGCAACACGCGATCTTGAAACGGGCTTTGCCCAAGTTGACCCCCTGCTCGCGGGTGCGGGCAGTGTTCAAGCCATCGCGCGCCGCGATGTCGCGGGTATCGTTGTGCCAACATTGCGAGCCACGACACCGCACCTTGATCTCGCAGCCACGCTCACGCAGGGCGCAGATAGCGGCACAGGTACGTTTGACCTAAGCTTGCCGAACATCGGGCTGGTGGCCGACGGCATTTCTGGTCCCGCGACCGCGATTGGCCGCGCGGATCAGAACGCAGCGGGCGATTGGGCCGTGACCGCAGACGTGACCGCCCCCGGTGCAACGCTGGACGCGGACGTCACCATCGCCGCGACAACCAATGAAATCAGCGGGGCCGTGCAAGCCGCCGTCAACAACCTCGCATCCTACCGCCCCTTGATTGGACAACCGGTCTCTGGTGGCGTGAACGCAAATGTTACGGGTTCGCTAATGCCCGACCTCAGCGCCTATTCAGCGGATATCGCCGTCACGACACGCGACCTCGCGGTCGGCATTCCGACGGCTGATCTGCTGCTGCGCGGCGCGGGATCGCTAGATCTCACAGCCGAGCGGACATCTGACGGCATTCGCGTGCGCAACCTTGCTGCGCGTACAAATAACGTCACGCTGAATGGCAGTTTGGACGCAGGCGACAACGGAACCAACAGCGGCCAATTCGACGCGCAACTGCGGGATATCGGCATCTTTACTGACCAGCTAAGCGGACCTGTTACCGCAAAGGGCACCGCCGCGATTAACGCTGACGGCGCGATTAACCTGAACATCGACGGCACTGGTCCAGGTGGCATCACCGCCCGCGCGAACGGCGGCATCGCGCCCAACGGCAACTTGGATATCGATATCGACGGCACGCTCCTGCTCGCACTCGCAAACGAAGCGATCGCCCCGCGTAGTATCGACGGGACCGCGACGTTAAACCTGTCGATCAACGGACCAGCAGCGCTCGAGTCCATTTCCGGCAACGTGTCCGTAAATAACGCGCGGCTTTCAGCGCCGACGTTGTCCCAAGCGCTTGAAAATATCACTGGCCAAGTCGGGCTGTCGAATGGCAACGCCCAGATATCTTTGCGCGGCAGTATTCCCGCTGGCGGCAACATTTCCGTAGCGGGGCCCGTCGCCCTGACCGGACCGCTGCAAGCCGATATCGCCATCACTGCCGACGGTGTGGTTGTGCGCGATCCAGAGCTTTACGAGACCAGCGTCGACGGTCAAATCACGCTACGCGGCCCCCTTTCCGGCGGTGCGCGGATCGCTGGCGTCCTGACCTTGGGCCAAACAGATGTGCAAGTGCCATCGTCCGGCGTGGGATCGCTTGGCGATCTGCCTGACGTTATCCACGTCGGGCAAAGCGGTGCTGTGCAACGAACACTGGACAGGGCTGGCGTCACTGCCGAGACTGAGACCTCTGCGCCAAGCACAAGCAGCAGTCAGGCCTACCCGCTCGATATTACTGTCAACGCGCCGTCGCGTATCTTTATCCGCGGGCGCGGCTTAGACGCCGAGCTTGGTGGTAGCCTCAGCATTGGTGGCACCACGGATAACATCATTCCAGTCGGGCAGTTTTCGCTGGTGCGCGGGCGCTTGGATATCCTGCAACAACGGTTCGAACTGGCTGAAGGTGTCGCGACCATGCAAGGCGACTTCTCGCCCTACATCCGTCTCGTCGCCGAAACCGAAGCCCGCACCGGAACGCTGGTCAGGATCATCGTCGAAGGCCCTGCAGGCTCGCCCGAGGTGACATTCGAATCCACGCCACAACTGCCGCAGGACGAGGTTCTGGCGCAGTTGATCTTTGGCCGAAACCTCTCAGAGATCAGCCCGCTACAAGCCGTGCAACTGGCAGCAGCCGTAGGCACATTGGCCGGCAGCGGTGGCGGTGGTATCATCGACGGCTTCCGCCAAGACCTAGGGTTGGATGACTTTGACGTCACAACAGACGACGAAGGCAACGCCGCCGTGCGCGCTGGCGCGTATCTGTCAGAGAACGTCTATACCGACGTCACGATCAACTCTGAAGGCGATACTGAAATCAACTTGAACCTTGATATCACATCAGAAATCACCGCCAAAGGAACGGTCGATGCGGACGGTGAAACCAGCATCGGTATCTTCTTTGAGCGGGACTATTAAACGCATCTGATCCACCTGCCGGAAGCTGCTGAAGCCTCCGGCGGGGATTTAAAGAAAGTCAAAGAAGCCGAATGTTAGGCTATCGATAACACTTGTAGCGGTTCGTGGAACGGGCACGCGACTTCGTGGTTATTTCCGAGGTTTTGCATGACAGGCCGATCACCTGCGCAGGAAGCTTGTGCTTTGGGGCAACGCGTACGGAAAACACAGCCTGATGGCGGCGCCAAGGGCGATGGTAATTCACCATCCAAGATTGGGCGCACGCGGGCTTTTTCAAGAACCGGATCAGGGATCGGGACCGACGAAATCAAGGCTTGGCTGTAGGGATGTTCCGGCGCTGTCGTCAGCGTTTTAGCATCGGCTTTTTCCATTTGCCGCCCCAGATACATCACGATGATCTCGTCCGAGATGTGTTTGACGACAGACAAATCATGCGCGATGAAAATCATCGAAAGGTTAAAGTCTTTTTGCAATTCCATCAGCAAGTTCACAACCTGTGCTTGCACAGATACGTCCAGTGCGGACACTGGTTCGTCGCAAATCACCAGCTTGGGTTTCAGGATCAACGCGCGCGCGATCCCGATGCGCTGGCATTGCCCGCCAGAGAATTCATGCGGGTAACGGTTGATCAGATTTGGCAGCAGCCCGACCCGTTCCATCAACTCGCGCACACGGGCTTTGACCTCTGCACGCGGCGTCGTGGGTTCATGGGTGATCAGTGGTTCAGCGATGATTTCACCGACTGTCATGCGCGGGTTCAACGCCGCCAACGGGTCTTGGAAAATCATCTGCACATCACGCCGATGCACACGCCGTTGGCGCGTATCCATACTGGCAAGATCAGCGCCTTCGAAATTGATCTGGCCGCCCGACGACGGCACGGTTCCTACGATGGCTCGTGCAAGCGTCGACTTGCCAGAGCCACTTTCCCCAACAACACCAAGGCATTGGCCGGGCATCAGATCGAACGACATCTCGGAGACAGCATGTAATTTGCGCGGTGGCGTCCACGGCCACGCGCCCTGACGACGCACGTCAAACGTGACGGACAGGTCTTTGACGGATAGAATTGGGCTACTCATGACGTCACCTCATCAGCGGATAGATGGCACGCGCGGCGGCGATTACCTTCGGTTTCAAGCGGCGGCCGCACTGTCGGACAATGGTCCATCACCACATCACAACGCGGCGAAAACGGGCACCCCACGGGCAAGCGTGACATGTCTGGCGGCTCTCCTGCGATGGTTTGCAACGCCGCATCATCACGGTCCAAACGCGGCACCGCCCGCAACAGGCCCTTAGTATAGGGATGCGTCGGGGTCTTGAACAATGCACCCGTTTCGGCCTCTTCCATCACCTGCCCGCCGTACATCACGAGCGTTCGATCACAAAACCCTGCTACAACCCCAAGGTCATGTGTAATTAAGATGACGGCGGTCCCAAGATCGCGTCGCAGGTCGCTGAGAACATCCATAATCTGGGCCTGCACAGTCACATCAAGCGCAGTCGTAGGTTCGTCCGCGATCAGTAATTTCGGCTGACACAGCAGCGACATCGCGATCATGATCCGCTGGCGCATCCCGCCAGAAAACTCGTGCGGATACATCGTGATCCGGTTTTTTGCGTCGGGAATTTTAACGGCATCCAACATAATCGCAGCCTCGCGCACCGCGTTTCGTTTCGACATACCTTTGTGGATTTGCAGGACTTCGGCCATCTGGTCCGAAATGCGCAGATACGGGTTCAACGAGGTCATCGGATCTTGGAAAATCATCGCAATATCGCGGCTGCGGATTTTGTTGAGATCGCGCTGTTTCATGGTTAACAGATCGCGCCCATCAAACATCGCGCTGCCAGTCGCACGCCCGTTTTGGGCCAGAATACCCATGGTCGCAAAAGCCGTCTGCGACTTCCCGGACCCACTTTCACCGACAATCGCAAGCGTCTCGCCCGCGTCAATTCCAAAGCTAACACCGTTAACAGCATTCACGTCACCGTCCGCAGTTTTGAACGTGACTTTGAGGTCTTCAATTTCCAGAAGTGCCATATTTAACGGTCCTTTGGGTCGAGTGCATCGCGCAGGCCATCGCCTACGAAGAAGAATGCAAAAATGGTGAAAACAAAGGCGATGAGCGGGAATTGCAGTTGCCAGATCGTGCCATTGAACATGTTCGATGCGCCCTCTGATAGCAGTGCGCCCAGCGATGTGTTTGGTTCTTGAACACCGAGGCCAAGGAAGCTGATGAAGCTTTCAAAGATGATTAATTGCGGCACCAACAATGTCGCATAGACCGCCACAATACCAAGCAGATTTGGTACGATATGGCGCAGAATAATCTTAAGCGGATGCACACCAATCGCGTGGGCAACTTCGACGAATTCTTTGTTCTTGATGGTTAACGTCTGCCCCCGCGCAATCCGTGCCATGTCGAGCCATGAAATAAGCCCGATCCCGAGGAACAGCATGAACATCGAGCGACCAAAAATCACCAACATCAGAATCAAAACGAACATGAACGGGATCGACATCAGCACGTCCACGGTCCGCATCATGATGCCATCGACACGGCCACCAAAATAGCCAGCGGTCGCCCCATAAAGCGTGCCGACGATCACAGCGACAGTCGCGCCAACGACGCCAACCATGATCGAAATCGCAGTCCCCTGAACGATCCGCGCATAAAGATCACGACCGGAGGCGTCGGTGCCAAAGTAGTGGCCAGTCTCAAACGACGGCACACCTTTATAGGCATTTGCGCCCATTAACGAAAAATCAACGACATCGCGCTCATACTGGGTGAAGAACCCGCCGAAGATGGCGAAAATCGCGACACAGACAAGAAGGATCAGACCAAAAACAGCAGCCTTATTACGGAAAAACCGGGTCCGCGCATCAGCCCATAGCGACCGACCTTGGACTTCGGCCAGTTGCATGGCTTCGCCCACGGATTCGACGTCTTTTGCGTGTGGTAACATAGCGCCGCCCCCTTAGTATCTGATTTTCGGGTCGATCCATGCGTAAAGCACGTCGACCAGAAGGTTGAATAGGATCGTCATCGAACCGACCAGAATGGTGATCCCCATAATGACGGAATAATCGCGGTTAAACGCGGAATCGACAAAGAAACGGCCAATACCCCCCGTTGAAAAGAAGATGTCGATAACGACGGAACCGGTGATCATGAACACAAATGTCGGCCCGAGGTAGGACAGAACTGGCAACATCGCAGGTTTCAGCGCGTGGCGGAAAATGACGCGGCTTGGTGATAGTCCTTTGGCTTGCGCTGTACGGATGAAGTTCGTGTTCAAGACCTCTAACATCGACGACCGCGTGATCCGCGCAATCGACGCCATGTAGGATGTGGACAAGGCAATCACTGGCAAGATCAGGTTTTCCCATTGCCCGCCGTTCCAGCCACCGCCCGGCAACCAACCGAGCCATAACGTAAAGATCAGCACAAGGATCGGTGCCATCACGAAGTTCGGCAGCACTTGTGCGCCAATTGTGAAACCAACGGCCATGTAGTCCAGCCACGAATTCTGCTTGATTGCAGCCGCGGCACCCAATGAAATGCCAACGACCGCCGCAACGACAAACGACCATGCGCCATAGGTCAGCGTGACAGGGAAACCTTGGGCGATAATGTCATTCACGCTTCGGTCTTTATACTGGAATGACGGCCCAAAATCGAATTGGGTCACAACGCCAACAACGTAGTTCGCGATCTGTTTCCAGAACGGTTGGTCCAACCCGTATTTGGCTTCGATATTCGCCAAAACCGCTGGCGGCAAAGGACGTTCTGAATTGAACGGGCCGCCGGGGGCCGCGTACATCAGGACAAACGACAAGACCACAAGGATCAATAGCGTCGGGATCGCGACGGCAAGGCGTCGGGCGATGAAGCTTAACATATGATGGGTGTCCGCATTGGCAAGTTGCGTAAAACAGATCACGCCTCCGGTGGAATACCAAAGGCGTGAAAGTTACAAGATGGCTTATTCAGCAATCTTGTATAGGTCTTTTGAGTACCAGTTCTGCTCAAAGTTGGTGAACGGCCAACCGCCAAGGTCCGCAGATTGCATGTTCACTTCGGCGTAGTGGTAGACAGGAATGATCGGCATATCTTCAGCGATGATCTGCTCGACCTCGGTGTAAGCCGCCTGTGGGTTCTCAGACGTTTTCGCTTCAGCCATCAGTTCGTCAACGCGCGGGCTGGAATATTTCGCATCGTTGTAACCGGAATCTGACTGCATCAAATCTAGGAACGTGGACGCCTCGTTGTAATCCGCACACCATGCGCCACGTGCAATTTCATAGTCCTGATTGCCGCGTGTTTCCAAGAATGTTTGCCACTCTTGGTTACCAAGTTCGGTTTCCACACCCAATGTCTGCTTCCACATTTGCGAAACAGCAATCGCAACAGATCGGTGCGCTTCGGATGTGTTAAAGATCAGGCTCACGTCCAGCGGATTATCCGCGCCAAAGCCTGCAGCAGTCATCAGTTCAACCGCTTTGGCGTTGCGCTCGTCTTGGGTCATCGACGCCATTGGCGTGTCTGGTGTCTCGAAACCAGCCGTCGCCCAGTGTGTGAATGTGTACGCAGGTTTCTGACCGCCAGCCAGAACCGCTTCAACGATCACATCGCGATCAATCGCCATAGCCAACGCCTGACGCACGTTCACGTCCAGCAAAGCTGGGTTCGTCGTATCTGTCATGTTGATCGTATAGTAATAAGAACAGGCACTTGGCACAGAAATAGCTTCATCTGGGCGCTCAGCCGACAAACGCGGGAACTGGCCTGCAGGCACATCTGTCTGGTCCAATTCACCAGCCAAATAGCGGGTCAGCGCGATGTTTTCATCTGTGATGACCAGCTTTGTAACCGTTTCGATGATCGTGTTTTCGTTGTCCCAGTACATCTCGTTGCGCGTACGCACCAATTTTTCCTGTGGGACAAATTCGGACATGACATAAGCGCCGTTGGACACCATGTTTTCAGGCGTTGTCCAGTCCGTGCCAAATGCGTCAACCGTCGCTTTATGCACAGGGAATGTCGTCGCGTGTGTCACCATTTGCGGGAAATATGGCAACGGCTGTGACAGGCTGACGACCAATGTCAGGTCGTCTGGGGCTGACACGCCCAACTCGGATGGCTCCATATCGCCAGCAACAACAGCAGCAGCATTTTCAATCGACATCAATTCAAAAAACCACGCGTATGGCGAGGCAAGTTCTGGCGCCGCTGCCCGCTTCCATGCGTAGACGAAATCACCTGCAACGACTGGGTCGCCGTTGGACCATTTCGCGTTGTCGCGCAGTGTGAATGTGTAGGTTTTGCCGTCTTCAGACACTTCGTAACCTGTCGCCACGCCCGGCACCAAATTGCCTTCGGCGTCTTGGTTCATCAGGCCTTCAAACAGGTCGCGCACAACCGCAGAGCCATCGACGTCTTCGGCGACGCCGGGATCATAAGATGGGCTTTCGTCGCCTACGCGGTAAGTAAATGTCTGTTCCGTCGCCAGCGCCTCGCCAGTGTCTGGATGCGATGCATGGCTGTCTGCAAACGCAGCGCTTGCTGCAAAAACTAGCGTCGCGGCCGTCGTCGCCTTAAGCATGGATGTCAGTGTCATTTGAAATTCTCCCTTGGTTGACCATTTTTACAAGTCATTCGTTTCGCAGTCCGCTCATTTTTTATGCGGCATTGATAGGCTATCATTTGTGAGAGCACCTAAAAGCGCAAGAGACATTTTCTGTTATCGGCACGACGTCGGGTAAAGGCTTTGATGGCACCAAATTATGCATGAAAATTTCGAAATTCCGCAGCAATTTGTTATTTTATGTCACGGCACAACTCGCCCTAAAGGCGAATCGCAGCCAAAGGCCCTGCAGTTTACGTTTCGCCGCATTGCGAAATGATTTACATGGAAACGATGGACACATTACAGCTATCAACGCGCACCCAATTGCCCGACGCCCTGCGGGTGCTGCTCGATGAATTTCCCCGCGCCAGCTGGGAACACGATCCCGGGTTTGAAGGGTTGTTGCGGTTCTGGCTCGATCGGCACCTGATGTTTCGCAAAATCTTGGCCCAGATGACCAATGAAACAGAACAGATGCTTGATAACGCCATCGACCAACGCGCCTTTACCAGCCAGTTGGCGCGATATGGCGGCATGTTCGTCGAACAACTGCACGCCCATCATACGATTGAAGACACGCATTATTTCCCGAAACTGATCGACCTCGACAACCGGATCAGCGCTGGTTTTGGTATTCTCGACAAAGATCATCACGCGATTGATGGCCACCTGAACGACTTTATCGAGGTCGCGAATGATGTGTTAAATCAACGCGATACCCTGTCCAAGCTGATCCCCGCGGCCGAGGCCTTACGCAAGCAACTGATCACATTAGGAACACTGCTAAACCGCCACCTGATCGATGAAGAAGAACTCGTCGTGCCAGTCGTGCTGAAATACGGCGTGTCCGAGTTGTGAAAGCAATTGTCATTTTGGGGGCGTCTGTTTGGCCCGACGGCCCGTCGCCGACGTTAGAACGACGGACGCTTCATGCAGCGTCGCTGTGGCATCAAAACCCGACGCATATCGTCGTGCCCTGTGGTGGACTGGGACAAAACCCACCCACCGAAGCCGCTGTTATGCAAAGGATTTTGATTGATGCGGGCGTACCGCACAAAATGATCCACCCAGAGGACCAGTCGAAATCGACCTACGAAAATTTGCGAAATGCTGCTCTGATCCTGCGCGAACATGGCATTCGTGACATCACTATTGTCACAAACGGCTATCATGGCCCGAGATCAAAGATGGTAGCGAGGGCCGTCGGATTGCGTCCAACGCTTGGGACGCTCGACGCGTCCGATGTGCATAAACCGACCCATTACCGGATGGTTTTGCGTGAAATTCCGGCCCTGCCCGCCTACGCAATGCGTTTGATCTGGTGGCGGTGGCGGGACCGGAATTTGTAACTTAGCTGCGCAGAATAGCCTGAGCCGCTTCAGCGCGTGTCATGCCACGTGCAGCAAGGTCTTCGTCAGACATTTCGTTCAACGTTTCCAACTGCTCGGCGCGCGAAACAGCGTGAGCGAATGCAACGAAGACGTCTTTTACAGCTTGAAACGGCACACGCACAAAAGCCAGTGCCATCTCGCGGTTCGTCATCATTGTGTTCATGTTATAAGTAGACATGGCGAGCATCCTTCAATTTCGGTCTTGTTGATACCAAAATGGGCCCATTTGCATGGACCCACAACTGGCAATGCTGCAATGCCGCCATGCGCATTCTGCATCGCAGCAATTTATGACCGCATCAAAGTGGATTATCCATGCGCACCTGATACCGCACCGCCCCTTTCACAGGCGTGCCAAATGTGAACCGACTTTCGCTTTTGCGCGTGCCCAGATTATCCGTCACATAGGGCGTCTCGAAAACGGCAGCGTTGCTCGCATTTTGTAACGGACCACTCGCAACAATCGAATCCACGAACCGTGCCTGCCCGCCAAACGGTAACAAAGGTGCTGCATCAAACTGCCACGTCGTCGAAGGCGTCGCCTGTGTCCCCGTCATCGATGCCGGATTATAGCAAGGCTCACTGATGCCGTGGAACGTGTTGTCCGCAAAGGTGACGCCCCGCGCACGGCTAAAATCCAGATCATCAAACGAGGAATCCACCGCTTCGATCCTATCAATCGCACCGTTCAATGTCCGAAACACATTCGACACAACAGACAATCCGTGGATGTAATGATTAGGCCCGTAAGGCTTGATTACGATGAAATTGAACCACCGCGCCACATCATTTGCCGTGAAAATGTTGCCTGTAATCGTCAGTCCACCAAACGAATATTGCGACCCGAACTCAGGCTCGGATTCGTGTTCATTTGTGAGCTCGATAAAGTTGTTATCGATATAATTGCCCGTGATGATGGATTTGCTATTCGGCAGCGTAAAGATCATGCCCCCCAACCGCACACCATCGGTCGTCTGATCGCCATGAAACCAGTGGTTGCCAGACACAAGGTTACCGGACCCCGCCAAAACACAAAAATGTTTGAACAAAGCAACGCGGTTATCGCGGATTTTGACGTCGTTGGCATTGGCATTAAATGCAATCGTCGTCCGCGATGAAACATCCAGAGGTTGCTCGTTCGACGTGAAATTGCACCGATCCACCATCATCCCCTGACACCCCGTGCCAATCGAGGTGATCCCGCGATCCTTTGGCTTGGTCATGAATGAATCGCGCAACTGGAAAATCAGCCCCTGTGGCGCCAACATGATCCCGCTCGCTTCGCCGTCGCACTGAAAATCAATGTCGTCGAGAATGAACTGCGCAAGGTCAGCATAACCCGAAAAATCGAGCATGTATTTGAACCGCTTAAACGTAAAGTTCTGGGTGCCTTCGGCGTCATACAGCGGCTGGCTGAGGGTCAAAGTTTTCGCACCGACATTGACCGAGGTAACGTAAACTTCGCGCCCGACGCCTGCCCCTTCGACCAACGACCCGACCGGAATATTCGCGATGTTCGTGACGTTGGACAACCGACGGATATTGCTCGTTGCATAGGTACCTTGCGAAGTGGTCGTCGTCGTGTCCCAATTCGGCCCAGCAACGGGCTGGAACTGACCATTGCGGATAACACGACGGGTGGCGAACACGGACCGAGACGGGTCAGCGGCCTGCATATCCACGGGTTCAGTCAGACTGATCCGTCGACCATTCAGGTCAAGCGATTCATGATCCGAAAAATTCAAAAGCGCCTGATACGCCTTTTTAAACGCCACTTCTTCGTCACCAAATGCATCAACATAGGTCTGATAGCAAAATCCATTCTGCAGGATAAAACGTTCTGTCGGATCTTGCAGAACCGTGCCTTCAAACTTGATCTTACTTTGAATGGTCACACTGTCACCAAGGTAATACTGCCCCGCAGACACCAACACGGTTCGCCCATTCGCGAAACCGTCGGCTGCCTCAAAAGCAGCGCTGTCATCCGTTGACCCGTCCCCTTTCGCTCCAAAGTCACGGACATCAACAACCGACATAATATCACGTAGAAACGCGCCCGTGATGTCTTCGATCACCAGATCATCAACCCGAACAAGACCACCGTTGCTGCCCGTCAGATCGATCCCAAAATGCCCATACGCGGCATTCGGCCAAACCATATCAACGCCCGTGCGATCCCCGACACCGATGATCGCGGACACCTCTACGATCTTGCCGATCGTGGTTAATGTGATCGCCGGTCCGGTTTCCGGTAAACCAGAAACCTTGCCGCCACCCGCAGCCCCCGGAAACGCGGCAATCCGCACCGTTGGAAACGGACCAGCAACCGCCTTTATCCTTGCCGTGACCCGCAAATAACAGCTCGGCAAAATCGGCGTCTCGCCCATATACCGCAGGCGCTGCGTACTAGCGTTTTTCACCATCTCCAAACAACCGCCAAAATCCTGATCGGCGGCCACAAAAACACCAGATGCATCCGTCGCATATGTGTCCGTTCCCGGCGTGCCGTCCTCCGTCGACCAAACGCCCAAGCCCGCCGCAAAGGGCAGCGGCATCAACACCACACCGTCAGTAATTGCCTTGTTCATGGTATATCCCTCATGAGTGCAGCAGACGCCCCGTCAGGACAATCTCGCCGCCATTTCAGTCGGGATCAGGGTTAATCTCCTCGCGTAAATATCATCTGACCGCACCGTTGCGCAGGGACACGCAACGCCGTACTTCATTTCGCCGAAACAACTCGCCCCGCTGGCAAGCGTCCCGCAGTCACAACAACCGCAGCGCGTCAGGCAGCCACGTCAGGCGCAACCAACTGCACGCCATTGATCAGCCAGCCATCAGCCGTCTCGATCATCTCATACTCCAGCGTGTGCAGCACATCCTGTGGGTCACGCAGCATAATCCGTTGCAGCGTCACACCGTTTAACTCTTGTGCGGCCAGAAACCGCACATCCGCGTTATCCCAAACCATCGGAAACCCACGTTCGACCATGAGGCCAAAGTTATCAGGCGCGCCGAATATGCCTTGAATCGTCGGGCTCGCGTACGAAAACGCTTCGTCAACATCGCGGTCATTGAATGCTTGCAACTGACCGCTGATCACATCCTCAATCGCTTCACGCGCTTGACCAATCGCCATTCCGGCCAGCAACACAAACGTACAACCGGCGACTAAAACTCTGTTTAACATATTCTCGCTCCCTACAGTTATCCCTGTAGTTACGAAGCAAAACACGGATAGGTTTCAATTTTCCTCTGCCAAAACAAAAAGGGACGCCGCAATGTGACGCCCCATTCTTACAGATCAATAATTGATAAAGCGTTTATTTCGCCAGCGCTTCTTCGATCAACGCAACCGTCTCATTCACACCATACAGCGCGATAAATCCACCGAAACGCGGCCCTTGGGACGCACCCAACAAGACCTCGTACAATGCCGTAAACCAGCCACGCAGCGGATCAAACGCATGCTCTTTCCCAACAGCAAAGACCATTGATTGCAGCTCTCCCGCGTCCAATCCACCGTCCCAAACCTTGAGCCGCGCAACCATATCCGTCATCGCAGCGCATTCCTGATCCGTTGGCGCACGGTACACTTTTGTCGGCTTCACAAAGTCGTTGTAATACCGCACCGCAAAGCCCGCAGCCTGATCCAATTGAGGGTTCTTTTCGGGCGACGCATCAGGCGCATACCGCTGGATAAAGCCCCACAGTGTTTCTTTGTCCTCGGCACCAGAAACCGACGCAAGGTTCAACAACATCGCAAAGGGCACAACCATATCTGACGATGGGACGTTGTGGCCGTGGATGTGGAACACAGGGTTGTTCATTTTGCCTGCGTCATCCTGAGTTGGATAAGCACGCAACTGCTGGTGGTATTCGTCCACAGCCTTCGGGATCACGTCAAAATGCATCCGTTTCGCGGTTTTCGGCTTTTGATACATAAAATAAGACAGCGATTCCGTCGCTGCATAGGTCAGCCATTCGTCAATCGTCAGGCCGTTGCCCGACGTCTTGGAAATCTTGTGACCGTCAGCATCAAGGAATAATTCATAGGTGAAATGTTCCGGTGCTTTGCCGCCAAGAACCCGACAGATGCCGTCATAGATCGGCGTATTCGTCGCGTGATCCTTGCCGTACATCTCGAAATCAACGTCCAATGCAGCCCAACGCGCGCCAAAATCCGGCTTCCACTGCAATTTGCAATTCCCGCCCGTCACAGGGATCGTCACGTCCGTGCCGTCCTCGTCTTCAAACGTGATCATGCCGTCTTTGGTCACGTCCTTCATCGGCACATATAAAACGCGACCAGATGTCGGTGAAATCGGCAAGAAGATCGAATAAGTCTCGCGGCGTTCTTCGCGCAACGACTTTAACATGATCTTCATAATGTCGTCGTAACGTTCAGCAGAGCGCAGCAAAATATCATCCATTTTGCCCGTGCTGTAATAGTCAGACGACGACGCGAACTCATACTCAAACCCAAAGGTATCAAGAAACGAATTCAACTTCGCATTCATATGGTCGCCAAAACTCGGGTGCGTTCCAAACGGATCAGGCACTTTGGTCAACGGCATCTGCATGAACGGCGTCAACGCTTCGGGGTCCGGCACATTGCCTGGAACCTTGCGCATCCCGTCCATATCATCCGAGAAACACAACAATTTCGTCGGGATATCTGAAATGATCTCGAACGCGCGGCGTACTGTCGTCGTGCGCGACACTTCGCCGAAGGTCCCGATATGCGGCAGACCGGACGGGCCGTAGCCTGTTTCGAACAAAACGTACCCCTTCTCAGGGTCCTTTTTTTCATACCGTTTGACCAGCTTACGGGCCTCTTCAAAGGGCCAAGCCTTGGAAGTCATCGCAGCGTCACGCAAATTGGTCATGTCGATCTCTCATATCAGAATCCCCGCCAGAATTGACGGCAATGGCGCACTCCCTATTGCGCGGGGCGCGGGTCGTCAATAAATCCTATGGATAGAGTGATAAGGATTACACCATGTTCGAAGACGCCCCACTGACCGCACAAGACGCGCTTGTCGCCCTGATGATAGCGGTTTCCGCGTCGGACGAAGATATTCGCACGTCAGAATTGGTGAAAATGACCACATCAATCAATCACTTACCGGTTTTCGCAGGTTACGATTCCGAACGGACACCCCGCACATCCAAAATGGTGTTCGACCTGTTAGAACAAGAAGACGGGCTCGAGGCGCTTTTCGGCCTGATCCGCGACGCACTTCCAGAACGGCTCTATGAAACCGCCTATGCGTTGTCCTGCGATGTTGCCGCAGCCGACGGACGCATCGACGGCCCAGAAGCGCGTATGCTCGAAGAAGTCCGCGAAGAGTTGCAGCTCGACAGATTGCACGCCGCAGCAATCGAACGCGGCGCCCGCGCCCGTCACCTGACGCTTTAAGCGCTCTCTGCGTAGACCAAAGCCCAGCGTTGCAGCAACCGTTGCTGCAACCGTTTCGCCCGCGAATTCCATGAAATCGACCCAGCAGGTTGTTCGTCACCTGCGGCTTTACCACGCGCCCGCGCCTCTAAATCAGCGGCAAAGATGGTAAACACAAGGTCGTTGCCATCCCGCGTGCGCACATAGCCAGCCAAGGATGACACGAAATTCAACGTACCCGTTTTGGCGACAACAGCCGCAGGAAATCCCGCGATTTCGTCACGATCCTCGTCCACGATCGGAATATTCTTCAAGATCGGTCGCAACGTGGCGATTGCATTCGGATCGCGCAAAAGTCCGACCATATCTTGGGCAGAAATGCGTGTCTCGTCGCTTAACCCCGAATGATCCGCAATCTCGGCCCGCACATCCGCACGTTGTGCGACCCATTGCGCCATACAAGCCGCGGATTCAGGAATGTCGTAGGCCTGCCCGACGATCTTTTTCGTCGCAGTCAGCCCAGCGCCTTCGGCGGTCAAATTCGTACTATACCGCAGCATACTGCGCATCATCCGCGTCAGATCATCGCTTTCCTGCACGGCAATCTCTACGCCCTCAGATAGATCCATGATCTTTTCAGGGTTAGGCAGCGGCACGCCCAGCGCCCGCGCCATCGTCTGGAATACATCGCCGGCATACATCGCAGGGTTGCGCACGGGCAGCCAACGAGACCCCGCCTCGCCCAGCGCCCCACGTGCCACAGTCCACTCGTCGATTGCACCCGCTTTGGCGTAGGTGAAGATCGGCAGGTTCCGGTCAACGATCCGCATCTTCGACGTATAAACGGTCGGCCGCTGCGTCGCACTTCGCGCATCCATTGCAACGGTGTAGCGCCCATTCGCCCGCCGCCATTCGAAATGAACACGGTTAAAATTCAGGTTCAGGCCGCTCACCGATGGATTATACCCAAGGTGGTCCATCTGCGGCGGATCAATTTCTTCGCGGTATGGCAACGCCTCGCCCCAGACTTGGAATGATCCTGTGATCTTCGTCACGCCCGTATCGACGAACTTCTTAACCAACGAGCTTAATTCATCAGTCACAAGGTTCGGATCGCCGCCGCCCGCAAGGATCAGATCACCTTGCAGAACCCCGTCAACAACCGGACCAGTCGCCAGCAATCGCGTGCGGAATTTGAAATCACCGCCAAGCGTATCCAGCGCAAACAATGCGGTCACAGCCTTGGTCACACTGGCAGGCGGCAACGCGATATCAGCGTCAGTCGATTCCAACATCTGTCCCGTTTTGGCATCTGCCACCACGAACCCAACAACGCCGTTTAAATTGGCCTCTGCGATAATGTCAGCTGTGCTAACCTGCGCCAGCGGCGACGTTTTCGGATCAAGATCAGGCCGCGCGGTTGGCCGTAACGAGGTCAGAGGTGCTTCGGCAAAAGCAACAGTTGCAACGCTTGATAAAGCAGACGTTAGAAGCGCGCGGCGCGTGAAATGATGTGTCATGCACTACCTTTAAGAAGATTCTCAGAACCGCACCAGCCCGTACAGTACAACTTATTGCCATTCGCCCCGCGCACGGATCGCGCTTGATGATTGGGCCGACAGCGGCATGTTAATAAAGCACCATGCAGGCGCAGCGCGATAACCCAAGGTCTGCGCCGCGTGCCCCGCAATACGCGCATGGGCATAAACCTTTGCCGCCTTCGACAGGCGTGCGGCAATCCTGTCACCGGGCCGCGCCAGAACTCCAATCGGCACGTTATCCATGATCCAGCGCCAGTCCTGCCAAAGATGGAACTGCGCCAAGTTATCCGCCCCCATCAGCCAGACAAATCGCACACCGGGATTGCGCGCCTGCAGCGCAGCGAGCGTGTCAGCGGTATAGCGGGTGCCGAGCTGCGCCTCGATATCAGTCACACGCACACGCGGATGCTGCATCACCGCAGAAGCCGCCTTGATCCGGTCAGCTAGCGGCGCAGGCCCGTGTTCTTTCAGCGGATTTCCGGGACTGAGCATCCACCAGACCTGATCGAGCTGAAACCGTTTCAACGCAGTTGTCGTAATATGCACATGGCCCGCGTGGGCAGGATCAAACGACCCCCCCAATAGACCAATCACTTGGCCCGGTTTCGCAACTGGTTGTTGCACACCCACGCTACCACATCCCGTCCGTCACAGATTAATTGTCTGTTTCCGACGATTTGGCCCAAAGGTTAATCGCTTCGTCGTCCGCGTATTTGTCGATTTCGGCCAACTCGTCCGCTGTGAATTCCAGATTGCCAACGGCACCCGCGCAATCGACAACTTGGCTCGGTTTCGACGCACCGATCAATGCCGTCGTGATACCGCCGCCGCGCAGAACCCAAGCAATCGCCATCTGCGCTAGCGTCTGCCCGCGCCCTTCAGCGATCTCGTTCAGCTTGCGGATATTGCCCAGCGCATGGTCGGTCAGCATCGACGTCGCCAATGATTTGCCCTGTGCCGCACGTGAATCCTCTGGAATGCCACCAAGATACTTTTTCGTCAGCATCCCCTGCGCCAGTGGCGTGAACGCAATCGAACCAACACCAAGGTCTTGCAACGTGTCCTTCAACCCGTCCTTTTCAACCCAACGGTTCAACATGTTATAGGACGGCTGATGGATCACACAGGGTGTCCCCAGATCGTTCAAGATCGCGACGGCTTCTTTGGTGCGTTCCGTATTGTAGGATGAAATCCCAGCATACAACGCACGACCAGAGCGCACGATATAATCCAATGCGCCCATCGTTTCCTCTAGCGGTGTCTCTGGATCAAAACGGTGCGAATAAAAGATATCAACGTAATCAAGACCCATCCGCTTGAGCGATTGATCACAAGACGCAATCATATACTTGCGGCTGCCCCACTCACCATAAGGGCCCTCCCACATGTGGTAGCCAGCCTTAGAGCTGATGATCAACTCATCTCGGTGGTTCTGGAAATCTTCTTTCAGGATCGACCCAAAAGCATGTTCCGCAGAGCCAGGAGGCGGGCCGTAATTATTCGCCAAATCGAAATGCGTGATCCCGTGATCAAACGCAGTCCGGCAAATCGCCTGCTTGGTGTCATGCGGCGTGTCATGGCCAAAGTTATGCCAAAGCCCCAATGATACAGCCGGAAGTTTCAATCCAGACTTGCCGCACCGGCGATAAGTCATCTTTTCGTAGCGATTTTCAGCAGGTGTATAGGTCATGCGAGGCTCCATTTTCAGATGCACATTGGAACGACACAGCGTAGTGATTGTCAAACAGATTGCTAGCTTACGCACGACATATCGTGTTAACGCGTTGTCCATCATTGCGCGGTACTGTCGCGGAAACTACGGAATTCACAGGCATGAAACAGCACAGATTTGCCTTTGCAAATCAACGCCCTACCCCAGCAAGCGATCTAGATGTGTCCCCATTGATCTCAGACGCAAGCTACTATCGTGCAATCGGCATGTCCGCTGACGTCGGCTTGCTGGTGCAGTCGATGGACGGCCGCATTCTATGGGCCAACGAAACCTACGCGCAGATGTTGGTTCTGCCGCTCGACAAAATCATCGGGCGCAACCCGCTGGAATTTGCCTTATCCCCAGAAAACAAACCCAGCGACGCTGAGATCGCCGCATTCAAATTCAAACCGCACGCACGGGGAAAATCGCGCGTGTCCATCTACCAAAACCAGCGCGGCAATGGCGAGGATTTTTGGGTCGAACTTCATGTGTCCTTCGACAAAATCCGCGAATATGGCGACGTCGCGATCACTGTGACGCGCGAAATTACAGACCACATCACCCGCCAAATGGAACTGACCGCAACAACGGCAAAACTCGCACGCCTTGCGGCGACCGACAGCCTAACAGGGCTTTCTAACCGCCTTAATATCATGAATAAAATGGCGCAGGCACTAGCCGCGCCCAAGCGTACAGGGCGCGGGGTCGGGTTGCTCGAAATTGACCTCGACCACTTCAAATCGATCAACGACGGCTTTGGCCATTCAGCTGGCGACGCGATGCTAAACCAGATCGCGGACACCTTGCGCAGCGTCATTTCCAAAGATGACATCGCCGCACGAATTGGTGGCGACGAATTTCTGATGTTGTTCCCGAATGCAAAGTCGCTCTCTGAAATCGAGGATATCGGCAACAAGATCATCACGTTGAATGACCAAACGATGCAGATTAACGGCGCGGCGCTACAATGCGGCATGAGCATCGGTGCCGCCTTCGCCCAAGAAGACAGGTTAAGCCCCGAAGATTTGCTGAAACGTGCCGACTTTGCACTCTACGAGGCAAAAAACGGCGGACGGGATCGCGTAGCGCCCTACGACAAAACCCTTCACGCACGTCAGGTTGCCGAATCTCACCTTGCTGATGAATTGCGCCTCGCCGTCGCAAACGACGAAATCGCGTTCCAATTCCAGCCAATCATGCAAATCAAATCAGGCGCCATTTCCAGTTTTGAAACGCTTGCGCGGTGGAACAATCTGCGTCTCGGGCTGATTTCGCCCGAAAATTTCTTGCCCCTCGCGAAAAGCCTCGGTCTATTAGCCGCCATCGATTTTGCAGCACTCAGGGCCGCCTTGGACCTAAAGGTCATGCTGAACGCCAACGGCCATGCGGATATCCGTGTCGGCATAAACGGCTCTGCCGAATTGCTCGCCCACCCCACGTTCTTCGATACGCTGATATCCGAAGTGAACGCACGGAACCTTACCCCGACAGACGTGATGATCGAGGTCTTGGAAACAGTCGTTTTCGATGACATCAGCAAAAATAACCCTTTAGTACAAACGGTTCAGCGCCTTCATGACGCGGGGATAGCGACCCACCTCGACGACTTTGGCACGGGGCACGCGGGCTTGACCCATCTCGCAACTCTAGCCGTCAATGGTGTCAAAATCGACAGAACCCTGACGCAAAATATCCTGACCGACTCGACCAGTGCCAAGATTATCGCGATGATGTTCGAACTTTGCCGCGACCTCGACCTTTCCACCGTGACCGAAGGCATTGAAACCACCGAACAGGCTCAAGCGATCGCAAATATGGGCGGCTGCGCAATACAGGGCTATTGGCTCGCGCGTGCGATGCCAGCGCCCGATGTGATAAACTGGCTGGCAACCCGCCCTAACGTCTCGGCCCGGATCACCAGTTCACCGATTGCCGCCGCAGCCTCACCCCGCTATTGAGGGTCAAACTTCACTAATCGGAGCGTCCATCATGGCCAGCAATCAATTCGTCTATTTCATGGACGGCGTGTCCAAAACATATCCCGGCGGCAAAAAGGTGTTTGAAAACATCCGCCTAAACTTCTTGCCCGGCGTGAAAATCGGCGTTGTCGGTGTCAACGGCACCGGTAAGTCGACCTTGATGCGGATTATGGCCGGTCAAGACAAAGACTTCGCAGGCGAAGCATGGGCCGCCGAAGGCGCGCGTGTTGGCTACCTGCCCCAAGAACCACACTTAGACGAAACGCTAACTGTGCGTGAAAACGTCATGCTCGGCGTGGCTGACAAAAAGGCCATTCTGGACCGCTACAACGAAGTGGCGATGAACTATTCCGAAGAAACCGCCGACGAGATGGCGAAACTTCAGGACGAGATCGACGCGCAGAACCTCTGGGATCTCGACGCACAAATCGACGTGTCCATGGAAGCCTTGCGCTGCCCTGCCGACGACGCCGATGTCACAACGCTTTCCGGTGGTGAACGCCGCCGCGTCGCCCTGTGCAAACTCCTGCTCGAAGCACCAGACATGCTGCTGCTCGATGAACCGACCAACCACCTCGACGCCGAAACAATCGCGTGGCTGCAACAGCACCTCATTGATTACAAAGGCACAATTCTGATCGTCACCCACGATCGCTACTTCCTTGACGCGATCACCGGTTGGATTTTGGAACTCGACCGTGGCTCTGGCATTCCGCACGAAGGCAACTATTCTTCGTGGTTGGAAGCCAAAGCAAAGCGGATGGAACGCGAAGCCAAAGACGACAAATCCAAGCAGAGAACGCTAGAACGCGAACTCGAATGGATGCGCCAAGGTGCAAAGGCCCGTCAGGCCAAATCCAAAGCGCGGATTGCGTCCTATAATGAGATGGCGAACCAGTCAGAGCGCGAAAAAATCGGTCGCGCCCAGATCATTATTCCAAACGGCCCGCGCCTCGGGTCCAAAGTGATCGAAGTCACCGACCTGAAAAAAGCGATGGGTGACAAATTGCTCGTCGAAGGTCTGTCCTTTGACCTGCCCCCCGGCGGCATCGTCGGCGTGATCGGGCCAAACGGCGCGGGTAAATCCACACTGTTCTCAATGCTGACAGGCCAAAATCAGCCGGACGAAGGCACCGTTGAATTTGGCGACACCGTGAAATTGTCCTACGTTGATCAGTCGCGCGATGCCTTGGCCGATGATACCACCGTTTGGGAAGAAATTTCCGGCGGCGCAGAAATCATCGAACTCGGCGACGCATCTATGAACTCGCGCGCATATTGCTCTGCCTTTAACTTTAAGGGCGGCGATCAGCAAAAGAAAGTTGGACTGCTTTCAGGTGGTGAACGCAACCGCGTCCACATGGCTAAACTGTTGAAATCAGGCGGAAACGTCCTGCTTCTCGATGAACCTACAAACGATCTGGACGTTGAAACGCTCCGTGCGCTCGAAGACGCATTGGTTGATTTTGCAGGCTGCGCCGTGGTTATTTCCCACGACCGTTTCTTCCTCGACCGGATCTGCACGCACATCCTCGCCTTTGAAGGTGACGCGCATGTTGAATGGTTCCAAGGCGCGTTTTCTGACTACGAAGAAGACAAGAAAAAACGCCTCGGTGCCGATGCAACGGAACCGAAGCGTATGAAGCATAAGAAATTCGTGCGTTAACCAAATCACGGTGTCCGGGTTCGCCCGGACGCCGTTACTTCCGCTTTACGAATTCGGTCAAAATAACGATTCGCTGACCTTCGACCTTGCCTTCGATATGCCCAGCATTGTCAGGCACCAACGAAATATTCCGTACAGCTGTGCCGCGTTTCGCCGTAAATCCTGCGCCTTTAACCGGCAAATCTTTAATTAAAACAACAGTGTCGCCGTGTTCCAGCACCATGCCGTTGCTATCTTTGTGCACGACTTCAGCTTGCCCAACAGCGCGGGTCATCACCTCTGGCTCCAACATCATGTTCTCGCGTGCCTCGACAGCCCAGGCTTCTTCGATTCCACCCAATTTGCGCCAAACAGCGACCTGAACAGCCGGAATTCCGGACCATGCAGCGCCTTCTAGGCAGCGCCAATGAACAGAAGGTGCATCATCCGAACGACACGTTTCGCACAACAAAACGTGATCTTCGGCAGTGACCTCAACACCGCTAAGTTGTTCAGTAGCGCCACAAAATTCGCATACGGATCCAGCACGATCCATCAATTCATCCCATCGCATATTGTCGCTCCTTCGGCGTTTTACCGCCTCTCGCACCACAATGCCCCAAAAGCAAGCCGCGATTTTCCTTGCAACTAGGGCGACAAAAGCGCATGTAAGCTTTGCAGACGTTATTCTATCTCGACCCACTGTTTTCTTATCGGCTACAGTCCCTCGATCTAGCACTGACCACGCCACGCCATCGCATCTCCGCGGATGGTATTGAAAACATGAAGGAAAACACGATGGCTACTGGCACCGTGAAATGGTTCAACACAACTAAAGGCTTCGGCTTTATCGCTCCTGATGGCGGCTCCAAGGACGTATTCGTTCACATCTCCGCTGTTGAGCGTTCCGGCCTGACTGGCCTGCGCGACGATCAGAAAGTTACTTTCGACATCGAAGCTGGCCGTGATGGCCGTGAGTCCGCGATCAACCTCGCACTCGCATAAGCGCAAGCTTACGACATCGGGGCGCGCGTCTGCGGGCGCCCCACATCGCTAATTGGCTGAAGTCTGCTCATGATTGCATCGACTCGCTAAACTCTCCCTAAAATTCTTGATTTATAACGAATCCCACGTAACATTTACGTGCGCGTTACCCAATTCGACCGCTGTTCCTCTGCGTCCGGCCCCTCGTTTTTTGGCGCGACGCGCCAGTCCGCTGCAATGCCGCGAGCGGGGTCAAGAGAGGAAGATCGACATGGCTTCAGGCACTGTCAAATGGTTTAATACAACTAAAGGTTACGGATTTATCGCGCCCGATGGCGGCGCAAAAGACGTTTTCGTTCATATTTCAGCTGTAGAACGGTCTGGGCTGACTGGTCTGCGCGACGATCAGAAGGTCAATTTTGATATCGAATCGGGGCGCGATGGACGCGAAAATGCGATCAATCTGACCGTCGCTGACTAAACGACGCCAATCACGCAGGTGCGCTGTCGTGGCGCCCTGCACCGTTTTTAATCTGCGAGTCCTTTCGCAAACGTTAAAACATCCGGTCCCATTGCGGCGACAATCACCTTCACGCCGTCCGCATTCGGATGAATCCCGTCCCGTTGCATGTACTCTGAAACGCCGTCTTGCATACCAGCGACAGCCTGTAACCCTTGGAAAAAGCCAGGGAAAAGCGGGACGTCAAACTCCGCCGCAAGCTCGCTATACATTGCATTAAACGCCGTTTGATATTCCGGGCCGTAGTTACTGCCAGCACGAAGCCCGACAAGCATCACATCCACATCTTTGCTCGCAGCGACCTCTAAAATCCGACGTAGATTCGCGCGACTACCCGCAGGGTCAAGCCCGCGCAGGTAATCATTCCCACCCAACGCGACAATCATCCCATCGACATCCGGTGTCAGCGTCCAATCGACTCGCGACAAACCACCTGCAGTTGTGTCGCCCGACACGCCAGCATTGCGCAAGTCGACCTCGATCCCCTGCCCTTCCAGCCACGCATCCATCTGCGGCACGAATCCGTCACCTTGTGACAACCCGTATCCTGCCGTCAGGCTATCGCCCAAGGCCGCGATCACCAATTCGTCGGCTGCTGCGTAACCAGTTGTCAGGACTGTGACCATACAAAGGTTGCGGACCACCCCGACTGCCCCATATCCAAAGGTGAAAACATTGTTAAAGGCGCGTGCCATGACTGATCCCGTTCTAACTTTATCCGACGTCTCGTTAACCTTGATGGGGAACGCTGGCCCTGTCGATATCTTGCACGACATTGTGTTGAACGTGGCCTCTGGTGAAACGGTCGGGTTAGTCGGGCCAAGCGGGTCGGGCAAATCATCGCTCCTCATGGTGATGGGCGGGTTAGAGTTGGCGTCGTCGGGACAGGTCCACGCCTTGGGCCAAGAGTTGACTGCCATGAACGAAGACGAACTCGCCCGCTTTCGTAGGGATAACATGGGGGTGGTGTTCCAATCTTTCCACCTCATCCCGACAATGACGGCGTTGGAAAATGTAGCGACCCCGTTGGAATTAGCGCGCGACAAGGACGCATTCGCCAAGGCGCGCGCCGAGTTAGAGGCCGTGGGATTGGGCAACCGCATCAACCACTACCCCAGTCAAATGTCCGGCGGCGAACAGCAACGGGTTGCCCTCGCGCGTGCCTCCGCGCCACGCCCGCGCATCTTGCTTGCTGACGAACCCACTGGAAACCTTGATGAAACCAATGGCCAAGCGATCATGGACCTTTTGTTCGCATTGCGCGATCGGCACGGCGCAACGCTGATCATGGTCACGCATTCGCAAGACCTTGCCAGACGCTGCGACCGGATTATTCGCCTGCGCGATGGCCGCGTTGATACAGCATTGGCAGCCGCATGAGCCTTGTGATAGCGGCTCGTTTCGCAAGACGGGAATTGCGTGGCGGTTTGCACGGCTTTCGCATTTTTCTCGCCTGCCTCGCACTTGGTGTTGCGGCTATCGCAGCCGTCGGAACCGTCCGCGCAGGCATCCAAGCGGGGCTCGACCGCGAAGGTGCAGCCCTTCTTGGCGGTGATGCAGAGGTCGAACTGACCTACCGTTTCGCCCGCGAAAATGAGTTGACCTACCTGAACAGCATCGCCGAAACAGTATCAGAAACCGTCGATTTCAGGTCTATGGCCGTCACGGAAAGCGAAGACCGTGCATTAACCCAAATCCGTGCTGTCGATGATTTTTATCCGCTCATCGGACAGGTGATCCTGACCCCCGAAATGCCCCTGTTCGACGCCTTGGCTGATAATGGCGCGGTCATGGAAAAGGTGCTTGTTGACCGTCTTGGATTGGCGCCTGGCGACACGTTTCGGCTTGGCACAGAAACGTTCCACCTCAGCGCGATCCTCACCAAATATCCCGACAATGCGTCAGGTGGGTTTGGGCTAGGTCCGCGCACGATTGTTCGTATTGATGCGCTTAAAAATTCTGGCCTCATCGCAGAAGGGACATTGTTTTCAACGCAATACCGGCTTGATCTACCAGACGGAATAGACCTGCAAACAGTAGAGGATGAGACAAAAGAAACGCTTGCCGATGCAGGCTTACGGTGGCGCGATAGTAGACGCGGCGCGGGTGGCACCGAACGTTTCGTAGCACAAATCGGGTCGTTTCTGATCCTCATGGGATTGGCTGGATTGGCCGTCGGCGGTGTCGGCGTTTCAGCCGCAGTGCAGTCATATTTGGCGGGCAAAACCGGTGTCATTGCGACGCTCAAGACGCTTGGTGCTACACGCAAAACGATCTTTTTAACCTACTTTTTACAGATCGGCGCATTAACCATTATGGGTGTCGCAATCGGCATCATCGTCGGCGGCGCGTTACCCGTCATCTTCGCGCCTCTCATCGAAGCCAATCTGCCGATCCCCGCAGAGTTCACCTTTGATCCCCGCCCCTTGGGCGAAGCCGCAATTTACGGCTTACTTGCTGCGCTAATTTTCACACTCTGGCCGCTCGCCAAAACCGACGATATCCGCGCTGCAACGCTATTCCGAGATGCATTCGGCGCGACAAAGTCTCTGCCGAAAATCGGCTACATCCTGACGACAATTGCGCTGATCGGATTGCTCGTCGGCCTCGCTATCCTATTCTCAGGGAACGCTTTTCTGACACTTTGGACAACCGGCGGCATCATGACCGCCCTGCTCTTACTTGTGCTCGCTTCAGTCGTTATCCGCTTTATAGCGCGACGCCTACGACGCGCCTCGCGTGGCCGCACGTCACTACGCCTCGCGCTCGGTTCAATCGGCGCAAGGGGCGGTGAAGCGACCGCGGTCGTCCTGTCGCTGGGCCTCGGTCTTTCGGTCTTGGCAAGCGTCGGCCAAATCGATGCGAACCTGCGCAATTCACTAAGCAGCCAACTACCAAAGAACGCGCCGTCCTACTTTTTCGTCGATATCCAACCAGACCAAATAGACGGTTTTACTACACGCCTGCAGGATGATCCGGCGGTAAGTAACTTGGAAACCGCGCCGATGCTGCGCGGCGTGATCACATCAATCAACGGGCAAAACGCCGAGACGTTTACCGACGGCCATTGGGTCGTGCGCGGCGATCGCGGTGTCACTTATGCGGACGCTATGCCTGACGGCACGACGATTACCGAAGGTGAATGGTGGCCCGCGAATTACGATGGACCGCCGCTGATCAGCTTTTCTGACGAAGAGGCCCGCGAGATGGGCCTGTCGATCGGTGACGCGTTAGTCGTTAACATTTTGGGTCGCGATATTACCGCGACCATCGCTAGCTTTCGCGAGGTCAGCTTTGAAAACGCAGGCATGGGGTTCGTCATCGCGATGAACCAATCCGCACTGGCCGGCGCCCCACATAGTTGGATTTCAACGGTTTACGCCGAAGAAAACGCTGAAGCCCAGATTTTGCGCGACCTCGCGACCGCTTATCCAAACATCACCGCAATCCGTATTCGCGACGCGATTGCCCAAGTCATTACGTTAATAAGTGGCATATCAGCGGCCACCCGATACGGGGCGCTTGCCACCTTGTTAACCGGATTTCTGGTCCTGATCGGCGCAGCCGCTGCGGGTGAACGCGCGCGGACGTATGAGGCCGCCGTGCTGAAAACATTAGGTGCGTCGCGCAAGCAGATTTTGTTCAGTTTCGCCCTGCGTGCAGCCTTGCTCGGGTTGGCCGCAGGGGGCGTTGCCCTCGGCGCGGGGATTTTGGGTGGCTGGGCCGTGTCGACTTACATCATGGAAACCGATTATACGGTGATTTGGTCAAACGCATTGCTGATCATCGGCGGGGGTGTCATGGCATCACTCGCGGCGGGATTAGTGTTTGCGATCCGTCCGTTAGCAGCAAAACCGGCACAAGTATTAAGGGCACGCGAATGAACGATCCACAATTTTTCGGGTATGGCAGCCTCGTTAACCTTAAAACGCACGGTTATGTGCAGCCACAACGCGCCCAAGTGACGGGTTGGCGGCGGATTTGGCGCAGTACGACACATAGCAAGGTGGCGATCCTATCCGTGACCCCAGACGCCAATACAACCCTAGACGGTATCGTTGCGCAGGTGCCAAACGCGGATTGGGTCGCACTTGATGCTCGTGAACGCGCTTATACACGTCAGATTCAGGCGAATGGCGTTGCGATTTACGAGATCACGGACGAGATTATTCACCCGGAATCCGGCCCGCATCCAATTTTGCGCAGCTACCTCGATGTGGTTATCCAAGGCTATTTGACCGAATTTGGTCCCGTTGGTGCCGCACGATTTTTCGAAACCACCGACAATTGGGGCCCGATCACAGATGATCGCGACGCCCCACGATATCCACGGCATCAACAGCTAAGTGCTGATGAAACCGCGTTTGTTGACAAGCACTTAGCGGCACTTCGTTAGAAGTACCGCGCAGTATTTAGACCTTTGGTTTTGTTTGCAACAACGGCATAACGTCGGCCATCTCGGGACCGCGCTGCAGACCTGTCACAGCTTGGCGCAAAGGCATGAACAATTGCTTACCCTTGCGACCAGTCGCGTCTTTGACCTCTGCAGTCCAATTGGACCACGTGTCCGCCGCGTAGGGTGGTTCGTCCAACATATCAAAGGCTTGTGCGACAAATTCACGGTCTTCGTCAGCGATCAGCGGTGTCGCCCCGTCGCGGAACAAGTCCCACCATGCGGGCAGATCGTCCAGTGTTGCGATGTTGCCTTTGACCACATCCCAGAATGCTGCGGCCAAATTATCGGGCACGCCAGCCGCTACGATTTTGTCGGCAACAGCGGTGTGATCCAGCGTCGCGAGGTAACGCGCCGTGAGTGGTTTCAGGTCTTCTGCGTCGAATTTCGTCGGCGCAGATCCGAACTTGGAAATGTCGAACCCTTCTACGATTTCGGCGATGTTCGCACGCAACTCAACCGGATCGGACGAGCCGAGCCGCGCCATCAAAGACAGGACCGCCATCGGCGCGATGCCGTTCGCGCGAAGGTCTTTTAATGCCAATGTTCCTAGACGTTTAGACAACGCTTCGCCTTGTGGACCAGTCAGCAAAGAATGGTGCGAGAACGACGGCACGGTGCCGCCCAATGCTTGAATAATCTGGATTTGTGTCGCGGTATTTGTGACGTGATCAGAGCCGCGCACAACGTGGGTCAGGCCCATTTCTGTGTCGTCAACCACGGACGCCAAGGTGTACAAAATCTGGCCGTCGTTTTTGAACAAAACCGGATCGGAAACAGAGGCGGCGTCGATGGAAATATCGCCGATGATGCCGTCTTTCCATTCGATACGTTCGTGATCCAGTTTGAAACGCCAATGCGATCCGCGCTCGGCACGCAGTTTGTCTTTTTCTTCTTCGGACAACGCCAAAGCACCACGGTCATAGACCGGCGGTTTGCCCATGTTGAGCTGCTTTTTCCGCTTCAGATCCAGCTCTACTGGTGTCTCGAAACACTCATAAAGACGGCCCATGTCGATCAGTTTTTGCTTGGCATCAAGGTAGCGATCCATGCGTGCAGACTGATGTTCAACGCGGTCCCAGTCGATGCCGAGCCACGTCAGATCGTCCTTAATGCCTTGAACATACTCATCTTTTGAGCGTTCTGGGTCGGTGTCATCAATCCGCAGAATGAACGTCCCGCCGGATTGACGAGCGATGGCGTAGTTGAACAAGGCAGCGCGAAGGTTGCCGATGTGCAGCCAACCGGTGGGCGAAGGGGCGAAACGAGTCGTGGTCATGGGGCATCTCCTGTTAGCGCCATTGACCATGACACAGCGAGATTGTCCAGTTTCGCGCTGGGGCTGCAGCGTGGCACCGTACAAAATGCGTTAATAAACGCCGCTAAACCGCCAAATTCGACTGTCACAAGGCGTGCACAACCTGTGCACAACGCGTGCACTGGTAAGACATTAACTATTGTCGCGAAAAGAGTTCACGATTGGATAACGCCGATCCATCCAAAATGCCCGATTTGACAGGCGCGTGCCGGGTGCGGATTGGAACCGCTTGTATTCGGAAATGTAGAGCAGATGTTCGACCCGCTTGACCGTGTCGCGATCAAACCCGGCGGCGACGCAATCCGCGACTGACTTTTCCTCGTCGACCAGCATTTTGAGAATACCGTCAAGAATGTCGTAGGGCGGCAAGCTGTCGTCATCGCGCTGATCTGGCCGCAATTCCGCTGAGGGCGGTTTGTCGATGATCGAGACGGGGATCATTTCGCCAGCGGGGGCTTTCATCCAAGGACGGTGATTGGCATTGCGCCAGCGACAGGCGTCGAACACCCGCGTTTTGTACATGTCCTTGATCGGGTTATAGCCGCCGTTCATGTCGCCGTAGATCGTGGCGTAACCGACCGCGACTTCGGACTTATTGCCTGTGGTCAGCAGCATTTCGCCGAATTTATTCGACTGCGCCATTAAGAGCATACCGCGCAGACGCGACTGAATGTTCTCTTCGGTCAGGTCTTCTTGTAGCCCTGCAAAAAGTGGTGCGAGCGCGTCGCTGACGGCCGCACGTGGTCCCGCGATGGACACCGTATCGTAGTGACAGCCCAGCGCATCGACCACACCTTGCGCATCATCAAGCGAAGATTGTGACGTGTATTCAGAGGGTAACATGACGCCGCGCACGTTTTCAGGCCCCAAGGCATCTGCTGCGATCACGGCGACGATTGCGCTGTCGATGCCGCCGGACAAGCCAAGCAGCACCTTTTTGAAACCGGTTTTACCGCAGTAGTCGCGCAAGGATTCGACCATTGCACGGTAGTCTTGTTCCAGATCGTCGGGGAACACTGCTTTTTCGCCAGCGACGGCTTCCCAGCCCTCTCCGGTTTGTTCGAAATCGACATGCGCCAGAACTTCGTCGAAGAGCGGCAGTTGCACGGCGAGTTTCCCGCCTCTGTTCAGCACAAAAGAGCCGCCATCGAAGACCTGATCGTCTTGGCCGCCGACCATGTTGACGTAGACCAGTGGCACGTTGTTTTCGACGACACGGGCGACCATTTTGGACATCCGCACGTCGAATTTTTCACGCCTGTAGGGCGACCCGTTTGGCACGACTAGGATTTCTGCGCCGCTTTCCACCATCGCTTCTGCGACGTCTTCGTACCATGCGTCTTCGCAGATCGGGCTACCGATGCGGGGGCCGTTTGGAATGGCATAAGGGCCTTGGATCGGGCCGCGCCGGAACTGCCGCACTTCGTCGAAGACATTGTAATTAGGCAGAAAATGCTTGAGCTGACGTGCGACGATTTCGCCGCCACGGCAAATATAATAAGCGTTATAAAGCCGCCCATCGGTGAAATACGGCCCGCCAATGCCCATCGTGGGGCCGTCCGCACATTCAGCAGCAAGCGCCTCAATCGCGGCTTCGGCGGCTTGGTGGAACGCGGGTTTCATCACCAGATCCTGGGTCGAATAGCCGGCGATAAACATTTCGGGCAAGGCGACCATATCCGCCCCCGCCAATGTTGCAGCATCCCAAGCGGCGCGTGCTTTGGCGGCGTTTCCGGCCAAGTCGCCCACGGTCGGGTTCAACTGGGCCATTGTCAGGCGAAAAGTGGTCGTCATCGTGCATTCCCCTCTTGGGTCCAGCCCCGATGTAGCAGAATACCGCCGCAAGGAAAGATGCTATCCAAGTCACACGGATGCCCCAGAGCGATCTCACAATTGCCATGACACTGATTAATGATTGTTCGATTCAGGGAAGTTAGGTTAACTTCAGACAAAACCAAGAGCACGAGACAGGAAACCTAGATGATGTTCGGATGGCCAAAAGGCACAGCAATCGCACTTACACTTGGTTTGGGGGTCACCTTATCGGGTGCCACGCATGCGCAAACCCAAACAAAGCAATACGACGATGGTGGTGTCTACGAGGGCGAATTCCGCGACGGCAAGCAGCATGGTCAAGGCACGTATCGGCTACCCAATGGATATGAATACACGGGCGAATGGATCGACGGTGAAATCCGCGGCACGGGCACGGCGACCTTCCCTAACGGATCAATCTATGAGGGAACGTTTGCAAACGGCAAACCCGAGGGCACCGGCAAGATTACTTACGTCGATGGCGGCACTTACGAAGGCGACTGGGCCGACGGCAATATCACTGGGCAAGGGATCATCACCTACGCCAATGGCGTTGTTTACGAAGGCGAATTTCGCAACGGACAGCACCACGGCACGGGTACAATGCGCAGCGAAAACGGCTATATTTACGAGGGCCCGTGGATCAACGGCGTCAAAGAAGGCGAAGGTAAAGTCACCTACCCTGATGGTGCCGTCTACGAGGGCAATCTGAAAGCTGGCGAACGCGACGGGATCGGGACCCTGACCACCACTGATGGACTTGTTTACGCAGGTGCGTGGGTCGACGGTCAGATCGAAGGCGTCGGTCGGTTAGAGCAACCCAATGGCGATGTTTACGAAGGCGCGCTGGTCGCGGGTCGCCGTCAGGGCGACGGCAAAGTGACCTATGCCAACGGTGATGTCTACGAGGGCGGCTTTGTCGATGATGTACGCAGCGGTCAGGGGACGTTCACTGATACGCAGGGCTACAAATACGTTGGCACTTGGGTCGATGGCCAAAACGATGGCGCGGGCGAAGTCACGTATCCGGACGGCTCAGTCTACACAGGGACGTTTTCCGCTGACTTGGCAGACGGTGTGGGCAAAATCACCTATGCCGATGGTTCAACCTACGAAGGCGACTGGGAAAAAGGCGTCATCAACGGCAGCGGCATTGCGACATTTGCAAACGGTCTTGTTTATGAAGGCGAATTCCTGAACGCCAAGAACCACGGCACAGGTAAAATGACCTACCCTGACGGTTATATCTACGAAGGCGAATGGGTCGAAGGGCAGCGCAACGGCAACGGCAAAGCGACTTATGCGGACGGTACGATCTACGAAGGTACGTTCGTTGACGGCCAACGCGACGGGACCGGGACAATTACCCTGCCCGACGGTTTCACCCATACGGGCATGTGGTCCGAGGGCGAAATCAACGGTGAAGGTGTGGCGACCTATGCCAACGGCGACGTCTACGAAGGCCAGTTTGAAAGCGGCCGCAGACAAGGCGTCGGCACGATGCGCTATGCCTCAGGCCAAGAGATTTCAGGTCAATGGGAAGATGGCGCATTGGCACCAGAACCAGAGGTCGAAGAACCGGCTGTTGAAGAGCCGGTTGTCGAAGAGGCACCAGCGGCTGAATAAATCATCACAATTCAATAACAAAGGGCAGCGAAATCGCTGCCCTTTGGTCGTTTAAAGTCAAGCAGTTCCGCGCACGGGCCGATCTTTGTCGATATTGAACCGCATGCCATCCAGCAGTTCGTCCAGATCAGGGCGTGACGCAGGGCCGTTCGAGATATCAACCAGCATCAACTCGCCATTCGGACGCAGCGCATAGGTGCCAGGCTCGGCGAAGCGTGTCGTTGTCTCAGCCTCGGACAGTGGATCAGATACATAAAGACCCAGTTGGCGCATCTGCGGTTCGGTCATGCCGTAGCCCACATCAAACTTCCAGCCAAATTCGGCGACATCAGATTGCGCCCGCTCGGCGGTGTCAGCGGATACAACCATCACGTCCATGATGTCAGTCCAGTCAGACAGCATGTCGTTGAATTTGCTCAGGTAACGTTTGCAACGCGGGCAATGTTTGCCGCGATAAACGACCAGTAGCGACCACCGGTCTTTGGTGCCGCCAAAGGTCAGCTCTCCGCCGCCGACTTTGGCGAATTTCATTTCAGGCACAGCAATGCCTACGGCTGGTTTAGGGTGCGTCATCAGGGTTCCTTTGTTTTGGTTAGCGCTACCATATCACCAGCGACGAAAAGCCCAACCATAGATCACATGGAAATGAACGTGTTCTTTGGTCATCCAAACTTGCACAAACCGTACATTTTTAACTGATAAACAATCGAGTTTACCCCTGATACTTAACAAATTTCAACTTTTCCGCCAATTTCGCTGGGCATATTGGACGCGCCCCGCCCCGATCTTCATTTTGCCATAACAACTCAAAAAAATACTTTTCATTAACTCCGACTGATGTATGGTCCGCCTTATGGATAGAACCGCACATATCACTTTTGACGCGCCGACTGCGCGTTTGGCTTGCGCCGTTCTCCTACTTAGCTGCCTCTGAGCGTGCCATCCGGCGCGACCGCTCAGGGGTGACCAGCGCCAAGACACGCAAAGCTAGGAAAACATAATGATACCCGTAAATTTGGCGCAGAAGCTTGCGCTATTTGACACCCATTGGGACCCCAAGGTTGTCGCCACCTATAACGGAAACGACGTGATGGTGGTTAAGTTTCAGGGCGAATTCCCCTTTCACAAACACGACGACACTGATGATTTCTTTCTCGTCGTCAGCGGGCATGTCACCATGGACTATGACGACGCGGATAGCGTCACATTTGGTCCTGGTGAGCTTGTGATCGTCCCCAAAGGTCAGATACACCGCCCGCGTGCTGCCCAAGAAGCCCAAGTCCTGTTGATCGAGCCCGCAGGTGAACCTAATTCCGGCGATTCAGGGCGTCCGCCCGCCGCCAAAGACAAGATTTGAAAAGGAACAGACCGATGACAAAACAGAAAGTTCTGATCTTCGACACCACATTGCGTGACGGTGAACAATCCCCCGGCGCTACGATGACGCACGCCGAAAAACTGGAAATCGCGGAATTGCTGGACGAAATGGGCGTCGATATTATCGAAGCCGGTTTCCCGATTGCGTCCGAAGGTGATTTCAACGCGGTGTCCGAGATTTCGCGTCTTGCCAAGACGTCTACGATTTGCGGTTTGGCCCGTGCGAATTTCAAAGACATTGACCGTTGCTGGGACGCGATCAAACACGCGAAATCCCCGCGCATTCATACATTTATCGGCACATCGCCGCTGCACCGCGCCATTCCGAACCTGAATATGGACGAAATGGCAGAGCGGATTCACGACACGGTCACACACGCGCGGAACCTCTGCGATAACGTGCAATGGTCGCCGATGGATGCCACCCGCACCGAAGAAGATTACCTGTGCCGCACCGTTGAAATCGCGATCAAGGCGGGTGCCACGACGATTAACGTGCCCGATACGGTCGGCTACACCGCCCCTGTGGAAAGCGCCGATTTGATCCGCATGCTGATCAACAAGGTGCCCGGTGCTGATGACGTGATTTTCGCCACGCATTGCCACAACGATTTGGGCATGGCGACGGCGAACTCGCTGGCCGCTGTTGAAGGTGGTGCGCGCCAGATTGAATGTACAATCAACGGCTTGGGCGAACGTGCGGGCAACACGGCGCTTGAAGAAGTCGTCATGGCGCTGAAAATTCGCGGCGACATCATGCCGTATGAAACGCGGATTGATACGCGCAAAATCATGCATATCTCGCGCCGCGTCGCGACGGTTTCCGGCTTTGCAGTTCAGTATAACAAGGCGATTGTTGGTAAAAATGCCTTTGCCCACGAAAGCGGCATTCACCAAGACGGGATGCTGAAGAACGCTGAGACGTTCGAGATCATGCGCCCTGAGGATGTAGGTTTGGCTGGCACGTCGTTGCCATTGGGCAAACATTCAGGTCGTGCTGCGTTGCGCGCAAAGCTGGCTGAGCTGGGCTATGATGTTGCTGATAACGAACTGAAGGACTTGTTTGTGCGGTTTAAAGACCTCGCAGATCGCAAAAAGGAAGTGTTCGACGACGACTTGCTGGCTTTGATTCAACAGAACGACGCTGTTGAGGACCGTCTGAAATTGAAATCTTTGCGTGTGGTTTGTGGTACTGATGGGCCGCAAGAAGCGAAGATGGCGTTGGAAATTGACGGCGATATTCACGAGGTCACAGCGACGGGTGATGGTCCTGTTGATGCGACATTTAACGCTGTGAAGGCATTGTTTGAACACACTGCTCGTCTGCAATTGTATCAAGTGAACGCCGTGACCGAAGGCACCGATGCGCAAGCCACCGTGTCTGTGCGGATGGAAGAAGAAGGCCGCATCGCCACGGGGACGTCCGCCGATACCGACACGGTTGTTGCCAGTGCGAAGGCCTACATCAACGCGTTGAACCGCCTGATCGTCCGTCGCGAAAAGTCCGCACCGGGCGAGGACATTAAAGGCGTCAGCTACAAAGACGTCGGTGTCTAAGCTAAATACTGTGCAGACCCGCCAGCGTTCTGGTGGGTCTGCGTGCAGCGTTATGATCGCGCTTCGTCGCGGATAAAGTCGCCCTGAGCGACACGGAATCCCCACACATTTTGTATGCAGACCGATTGCCTCAAGCTTGGTCAACGCGAGAGACGCGTTTGGCGTAAATCGCGACAGACACCTCACCTAAAACACGGTAATGTTCGAAAATGTAAATTTAGGTCCTGTTTTACACAATTCTCACCCCTTCCAGATTGAAATAATCCAAGCAGCGAGAACGCGCCGAGTCCTTGTAATCAAGGGGTTTCATCCTCCAACGGGTGGTCCTATAAGACATGAAGCCAGACCCGTGGGGGAGTCGTGGCGCAGCATACATTTTTCGATGGGAAGGCCAGCGGCATGGCATTTTGGGGCAGTTTATTTTCGTCTGACATGGCAATTGACCTTGGGACGGCAAACACACTTGTGTACGTCAAGGGCAAGGGCATAATCCTGTCAGAGCCATCGGTCGTCGCCTACCACGTGAAAGATGGTGTGAAAAAAGTTTTAGCCGTTGGCGAGGACGCCAAGCTAATGTTGGGCCGCACACCGGGGTCCATTGAGGCGATCCGCCCGATGCGTGACGGTGTGATTGCCGACTTTGATACAGCCGAAGAAATGATCAAACATTTCATCCGTAAAGTCGCGAAACGGTCAACTTTCTCGAAGCCCAAGATCATCGTTTGTGTGCCGCACGGTGCGACGCCCGTTGAAAAGCGCGCGATCCGTCAGTCGGTTCTATCCGCTGGTGCCCGACGTGCTGGTTTGATTGCTGAACCGATTGCTGCAGCGATTGGCGCGGGCATGCCGATCACTGATCCAACCGGTAACATGGTCGTTGATATAGGTGGCGGTACAACCGAAGTTGCAGTGCTGTCGTTGGGCGACATCGTTTATGCACGATCCGTCCGCGTTGGTGGTGATCGCATGGACGAAGCGATCATTAACTACCTTCGCCGTCAGCATAATCTGCTGATCGGTGAATCAACTGCTGAGCGGATTAAAACTTCTATTGGTACGGCGCGGATGCCGGACGATGGGCGTGGGTCTTCGATGCTGATCCGTGGTCGCGATTTGCTGAACGGTGTTCCAAAAGAAACCGAAATCTCGCAAGCGCAGGTCGCCGAAGCCTTGGCCGAACCAGTCCAGCAGATTTGCGAAGCCGTGATGACCGCGCTGGAAGCGACCCCGCCAGACTTGGCTGCGGATATTGTTGACCGCGGTGTGATGCTAACCGGTGGTGGTGCATTGCTGGGTCAACTCGACCTTGCGTTGCGCGAACAGACGGGCCTTGCGATTTCTGTCGCAGATGAATCGCTAAATTGTGTCGCATTGGGCACTGGTAAGGCGTTGGAGTATGAAAAACAGCTTCGGCATGTCATAGACTACGATAGCTGATCTGCCCAACGTCCGGCACGGTCACAGTTTTTGACCGGAGTGAGTTTTACCCGTGGCACGCGATAGACATTCAGAAGACTACGTCACGCCAATGCGCCGTCTATTCGTCGGCTTGTTGGTGTTGGCATTGTTCGGGCTGTTCCTGATCTGGCGGATCGACAGCCCCCGCGTAGAGCGGTTCCGCGCGTCGGTCATTGACCGCGTTGTGCCGTCGTTTGACTGGGCCTTGGCGCCGGTCACGGGCCTTGTGAACCTATTCCAAGATTTCCAAAGCTATCAACAGCTTGCTGAACAGAACAACGATCTGCGTCGCGAATTGCAGCAGATGAAAGCGTGGAAAGAGGCCGCCGCACAGTTGCAGCAGGAAAACGCGAAACTGCTTGATTTGAATAACGTCCGGTTGGACCCGCAGCTGACCTATGTGACGGGTGTGGTGATGACGGATTCAGGGTCGCCGTTTCGCCAATCTGTGCTGCTGAATGTCGGTGCCCGCGACGGGATTTTGGATGGTTGGGCGACGATGGACGGGATCGGGCTGGTTGGTCGGATTTCGGGCGTTGGTCAGGAAATCAGCCGCGTTATTTTGCTGACAGATACATCGAGCCGCATTCCTGTGACGGTTCAGCCGTCGGGGCAACGTGCGATCTTGGCGGGTGATAATACGCTGAACCCGCCAATCGAGTTTCTGGATGACGCTGATGTTGTGGCCCCCGGTGATCTGGTTGTCACGTCCGGCGATGGTGGTGTTTTTCCGCCTGATTTGCAGGTCGGACAGGTCGCGCGTGGTACCGATGGACGCCTGCGGGTGCGGTTGTCGGCGGATTATGAGCGGCTGAAATTTCTACGTGTTCTGCGTGCGCAAGGGCATGAAGTTATTAACGATCCGGGTGGGTTGCTTGCCCCTATTCCGGCGCCCGTTTTTGGTCCGACTTTGGATACGACAGCTGAGGCCACAGATGGCTGAGACCCCGACAACCCAAGTCTGGATTGGCCGCGCGGTGTTTGCGACGGTGATGATTGCGATCATTTTTGTGCAATTATTACCGCTAGATACAAGACCCGACAGCTGGCCCGCACCTGATTTCATGCTGACTGTCGCGCTTGCGTGGGCAGTGCGTCGTCCTGACTATGCCCCTGTGATTTTGATTGCTGCGTTGTTTCTGCTGGCCGATATCCTGTTCCAACGCCCGCCAGGACTGTGGGCAGGGTTAATGATTATCGGGACGGAAATGCTGCGCGGGCGTGCGCGCAAAATGCGGAATATGCCGCTGATGCTGGAATGGGGTACAGTTGCTGTGGGTGTCGTGATGATTACGCTTGTGTACCGTCTTGCACTCGCGATTGTGATGACGCCGCAGCCGCCTTTGGGTTTGACGTTGATCCAAATGATGATGACAATCCTGATATACCCGCTTGTTGTTGTGATCGCGCACTTTATCTTTGGTGTAACGCGCCCCGCGCCGGGACAAACCGATAGCTTGGGACATCGCCTATGAAGAAGCCCGCAAAAGATGGTGGCCGGTCCACCCGTAAAATGAGCCGCCGCGCCATGCTTATGGGTGGTGTGCAGATGTCTGTTGTCGCGGCACTGGCGATCCGGTTGCAGTCGATGCAGGTCGAGCAAGCCGATCAATTTCGCCTGCTGGCTGAGGAAAACCGGATCAACATCCGCCTGATCCCGCCCGCCCGTGGTCTTGTTTTTGATCGCAACGGCAAGGCCATCGCGGATAACGAACAAAACTACCGCGTTGTGATGGTGCGCGAGGATGCGGGTGACGTTGATGAAGTGTTAGCCAAATTGCTAACTATCGTTGATATCCCCGAGGACACGATTGCGAAGGCGAAAGAAGACATCTTTAAACGCTCGCCATTTGTGCAGGTCACGATTGCGGATCGCTTGTCGTGGGAAGACATGGCGAAGATCAACATTAACGCCCCCGCCCTGCCCGGTATCACCGCCGAAGTGGGGCTAAGTCGCGTGTATCCGTGGGGGGCCGAGTTGGGCCACGTGACGGGTTATGTTGGTCCGGTCAGTGACTATGATCTTAGCAAAATTGACGACCAAGACCCGCTTTTGCAAATTCCGAAATTCCAGATCGGCAAAACCGGTGTTGAGAACAAAATGGAGCACACGCTGCGTGGTTCTGCTGGCACCAAACGCATCGAAGTGAATGCGATTGGGCGCGTGATGCGCGAACTTGATCGGCAGCAAGGTGTGTCCGGTCAGGACGTGCAACTGACGATTGATGCCGATCTGCAAAGCTACGTGCAGGCCCGCCTTGATGGCGAAAGTGCTGGTGCGGTTGTGATTGATCTGGAAGACGGGGATTTGCGGGCGATTGCCTCTGCCCCGACGTTTGATCCGAACCTGTTTGTGCGCGGTATTTCGGTGAAAGACTGGACCGATCTGAACGAAAACAAATACCGTCCGCTGGCTGCAAAAGCTGTGCAGGGTGCGTATCCCCCCGGATCGACATTCAAGATGGTCACGGCCCTCGCCGCATTAGAAGAAGGTGTCATTGGCGTTGATGAAACCGTCTATTGTCCAGGATATACAGATGTTTACGGCACGCGGTTCCACTGCTGGAAACGTGGCGGCCACGGGAATATCAACCTGCACGAAAGCCTGAAGCAATCCTGCGACTGTTATTACTACGAGATTTCGCAACGTGTCGGCATTGATAAAATGGCCGAAATGGCGCGGCGTTTTGGGCTTGGCATTAAGCATGATTTGCCGGTCTCAGCTGTGGTTGCGGGCCTTGCGCCTGATAAGGAATGGAAAGCCCGCGTGCGCGGCGAAGATTGGCGGATTGGCGATACCGTGAACGCGTCGATTGGACAGGGTTATGTGCTGTCATCACCGCTGCAACTGGCGATTATGACGGCTCGTTTGGCGACGGGACGCGCGATTGAGCCGCGCTTGATCCGTGCGATTGACGGCGTGGAAACGGCGTCCGGTTCGGGGGCGCCGCTGGGTGTGAACGAGAACTTGTTGCGCCGGATCAGGGCCTCGATGGGCGCTGTCATGAACCATTCGCGCGGCACCGCATATCGAGCGCGGATTGTCACGCCGGAATATCAAATGGCTGGTAAAACGGGCACGTCGCAGGTGCGTCGGATTACGGCTGACGAACGTGCGCGTGGTGTGACGAGCAACGCTGATTTGCCGTGGGAACGGCGCGATCATGCTTTATTCGTGAACTTTGCCCCTGTAGAGAACCCGCGTTTTGCGGTGGCTGTTGTTGTGGAACATGGCGGTGGCGGCTCGACCGCCGCAGCCCCGATTGGCCGTGATATTACGTTGCAAGCGCTGTATGGTGGCACCCCGCCGCTGACCGCGTATCCGTCGAATGTGCGCGGTCGGATTGCCGATCAACAGGAGCGGATTTCTGAAAAGCTGGCCTCGATTACGCCACGCGCCAAGGGCGATCGTGCATGAGTTATCTTGAGTATAACGCCAAGTATGTCCCCACCGGTCTGCGCAAATTGCTTTACCTGAACTGGCCGGTGATCCTGCTGCTGACGGCGGTTTCTTGTGCTGGTTTCATCATGCTGTTTTCCGTCGCTGGCGGCTCGGCCACACCTTGGATGGAACCGCAGATCAAGCGGTTTGGCCTTGGTATGGTGCTGATGTTGATCGTTGCGATGGTGCCGATTTGGTTTTGGCGCAACATGGCGGGCCTCGCGTATGGCGTGTCTGTGCTGTTGCTTCTCGCCGTGGAATTGGTGGGCGTTGAGCGGAACGGGTCGCAGCGTTGGCTTGATCTGGGGCCGATGGATTTGCAGCCCTCGGAGTTGATGAAAATCACGCTGGTGATGTTTCTAGCCGCCTATTACGACTGGTTGCCGACGAGCAAAACATCGCGGCCATTCTGGGTGATACTGCCCGTATTTTTCATCCTGTTACCGACGTATTTTGTTTTGAACCAACCGGATTTGGGCACATCGCTGCTGCTGATTATGGGCGGAGCTACGGTGATGTTTGTGGCGGGGGTGCATTGGGCCTATTTCGCGACTGTGCTGGCCGCAGGCATCGGCACCATTGTCGCCGTGATCGAGTCGAAAGGCACGCCATGGCAGATCCTGAAGGACTACCAATATCGCCGCATTGATACGTTTTTGGACCCTGCGAACGATCCATTGGGCGCGGGTTATCACATCACGCAGGCCAAGATCGCATTAGGATCGGGCGGCTGGACGGGTCGTGGATTTATGCAAGGCACACAGAGCCGATTGAACTTTTTGCCGGAAAAACACACCGACTTTATCTTTACGACATTGGCCGAGGAATTCGGCTTTGTCGGGGCGACGTCGTTGCTGGTGCTTTACGTGTTGATCGTATTTTTCTGCGTCGCATCCGCGATCACAAACAAGGACCGCTTTGCTGCGTTGCTTACGCTAGGTGTGTCGATGACGTTCTTTTTGTTCTTTGCCGTAAATATGGCCATGGTTACAGGTCTCGCGCCAGTTGTCGGCGTCCCCTTACCGCTTGTCAGTTATGGAGGATCAGCGATGATCGTTTTGTTAATCGCGTTTGGCATGGTCCAAAGCGCCCATGTACATAAGCCGCGCTGATGGTTTTGAACGTCCTTTTTGCCGCCCGCGATGGTCTCTGGCCTGATTACGAAGCCCACCTGCCCGCAGCCTTTGCGAAGGCTGGTTTGGATGTGAATTTGCAGCGAGACCATGCGCCAGAGGATGTGGATTACATCATCTTTGCCCCGCACGACGGACTGACTGATTTTACACCGTTCACGCGGGCCAAAGCGGTGCTGAGCCTGTGGGCCGGTGTTGAGAGCATCATCGTAAACGAGACCTTGACCCAACCGCTGACGCGGATGGTGAACCCCGGTTTGACACGCGGGATGGTGGAATGGGTGACGGGGCATGTGCTGCGTCATCATTTGGGCATGGATCGTCAGATTTTGAACCAAGACGGGACGTGGACGCCGGTGGTGCCGCCGCTTGCGGAAGATCGCAAAGTGACCGTGCTGGGGCTTGGCGCGTTGGGGGCTGCTTGTGCCACCGCGCTGACTGGTTTGGGCTTTGATGTGACGGGGTGGAGCAGATCGCGAAAGGCGATTGATGGTGCCCAGTGCCTGTCTGGTGATGCGGGTATGGATGATGCCTTGCGCGGTGCCGAGATTGTTGTGCTGCTGTTGCCGGATACGGCTGCGACAGAGAATGCACTGAATACTAAGTCTTTGGCGTTATTGGCGAAAGGAGCGTTTGTCGTGAACCCCGGACGCGGTCCGTTGATTGATGATGATGCGTTGCTCGCAGCGCTCGATAGCGGTCAAGTTGCCCATGCGACATTGGATGTGTTTCGGGTTGAGCCGCTGCCAGCGGAGCATCCGTTTTGGGCGCACCCTAGCGTCACCGTGACCCCGCATATTGCAGCCGAAACACGGCCAAAAACCGCAGCTATAGAGATCGCCGCGAATATCGCGCGGTCAGAACGCGGCGAGGCGATGTTGCATCTTGTGGATCGCAACACTGGCTACTAGGCGACGATTTTTCGCGAAAAATCGGGGTTAACGCAACCGTGGTGGTTTATTCGGGTCCATGCCGGGTGCGCCCGGTGTGTGCGGCGTTTCGGGTTCCGGCAGGTCAAAGCGCAGGCCAACTTTAGCGAGATGTCCCGCGAGTTGATCTGATGCGCGGACGAACAGCACGTCGATTGCGCCCGCCTCGATCCCCGAGAATGTCAGGGCTTCGCCCGCCGCTTTGGCAAGCGACGATTCAGCGCCCGGCACCGCGTCCACGAAGGCCAAAACATGGCCGCGCGACCCGTCATCATAGACCGCCGCCGCAAGATAGGCGAACCGCGCGAGGCCTGCAGCGATGGCGAGTTTGCGGTCAAGCCCTGTAATCACAGCTTCGGGCAGGCCGCGGGGGGCGTTAACTTCGGTCAGGCGGGCTTCGGCTTCTTGCGGGGTGTTTTCCAAGGTCGAGACCAGCCAATCGACGGCCTCTGACGGGATCAACATCTCAGACGGTGCGACCTGAAGGTTCAACCCAAGCCCCACCCCCTGCCCTGCGAGCATCCCGACCAAACCGCGCCCCGGAATGGCGGCGTAAGGCACAGTGCGCCCGACAAATTCCGCAAGCCGTTCTTCGCGATCAAAGATCAGCGCAAAGCGACCATCGGCGATGTCGAAAATCTCGGGCGTGATCTGATCACCATCCGGTTCTGACGCGAGCAACAGAAAAACCTCGGTATCCGCGAGCCGTTCATAGAATCGTAACCGCTGTGCGTCATCATCGGGGGCAGCATCCATAGCGGCGTGGGCGGTGTCGAGGTCAGTCATGTGGCGTCCTTCGTCGTCTTTTGTCTCAGGTAGCCTGATGTGGTTGCTGCGGCAAGTCATGGACCATAGGTTGATGATATGGCGGCTAATGGATCAGATTTGGGGGATATATGCGCGGAGGTTTCGCGCTGTCGGATATGTGCTGCGCGGTTCGCGGCGACGAAAACGGCGCATCGCCCGCGGCCAGTCGTGTGGTTCGCGCATGGCACCCCGATTTTGATTGCGGGGCAAGCGCCGGGGATGCGTGTCCAGCAGTCTGGGGTGCCGTTTGATGATCGCTCTGGTGATCGGTTGCGCGACTGGCTGGGGTTGGATCGCGATACGTTTTATGACCGCCGTTTTGTGTCGTTCGTGCCAACTGCATTTTGCTTTCCGGGCTATGATACAAAGGGCAATGACCTGCCGCCGCCGCCGATTTGTTGGGACACATGGCATGACGATGTTTTGGCGCATATCGGCCCGCCACGGTTGCGGATCATCATCGGGAAATACGCGATTGAACGACATCTGGGGCTGAAAGGCCCGCTATCGCAGGTGATTGCCGATTGGCGCAGTTACCCGAACGGAACATTCGTACTGCCGCATCCGTCATGGCGGAATGGCGGCTGGTTGCGGAAAAATCCGATTTTCGAAGCAGAGGTGCTGCCTGCGCTACGTGAAAGCGTGGCCCGATTATTGGCGGAATATCGCGAAAATTAATGTGAACGAAGGCGCTTCTGGTCGCCTCGTGCCATAATTTCCCCTATATTTCATGGGAAGATCGCTTCATAGTTTAAAAAAGGCTGCACCTCAAAGGGGGATGTTAACCTATTTCGTCAACAATGGCGGAACCCACAATGGGAAACGACGCAGGCAGATGTTAGAATTTACAAATGTTTCCAAGTCGTTCTGGACCGGAACGCAACGCAAAGTGATCCTTGATAGGGCGTCTTTTCGCGTGGAATTAGGAAATTCTCTGGGCATCCTCGCCCCGAACGGCACCGGCAAAACGACGTTAATCAACATGATGGCGGGCCTTGAAAAACCGGATGAAGGACAAATTCATCGCGGTTGCAAAATCTCGTTCCCGCTTGGGTTTATGGGCGGCGTGGTCGGCAAACATACCGCCAAAGAAAACAGCCGCTATATTGCGCGGCTATACGGTTTAGACCCTGATTATGTTGAAGCTTTTTGTCGTTGGCTTTGCGATATCAAGGAATATTTCGACCTGCCGATTGGCACGTATAGTCAGGGGATGCGGTCGCGATTCACGTTTTCGCTGATGCTTGCGCTTGATTTCGACATGTACCTGATTGATGAGGGTATGCCGCAGACGACCGACGTGGAATTTAACCGGAAAGCCGGTGAGATTTTGCGCGAACGACTAGAAAGTACGACCGTGATCATCGTTTCACACCAAGCAGCTACGCTAGAACGATTCGCTCGTTCTGCCGCCGTGCTGCGCGATGGTCGTTTTGAAATGTTTGACACCTTGGAAGAAGCGAAACAGCTGTATGACTACGAAACCCAAGGCTAGAAAGTTCCGCATCCGTCAGGATGGTGGCGCCGCCAAATCAGAAACGCCCGCAACGCCGGTTCCGGCAGATAAACCTGCGGCGCGCGCGCCTGCGGGTGACGCCAATGCGGCGCCCCAGCCCCAAGTGTCTGCCGAGGTGTCGCTGGATGACATCCGCAAAGAAGGGTTAACGGGTCGCCAGTTGCGCATGGCAAGGCGCGTTGCACAGAAAAACGGGCTTGCTGTCACGTCTGATTTTGACGCCGTCCGGCAGTTGCGCACGATGGGTGTTGATCCGTTTCAGCGCAACACAATCTTAGAATTGGTGACGCCAGAAGGTGCGAAACCTGTGGCGGATAACCAGTCTGGCAAAAAACCGATTGGCCAAATTCAACTGCCGCAGACGGTTCAGCATGGTCAAAATCTACCCTCCACGGAAATGGCCACGCCTGCTGATCGCCGTGCGGGTGAAATCATGCAGATTCAGCGCGATCTTGCCAAACGCAGACGCCGCAAATTTGCGCTATTGCTCACCCGCCTTTCGACATTTGTGTTTTTGCCGACCATTCTCGTGGGCTGGTATTTTTACGCAATGGCCACGCCAATGTATGCGACCAACTCTGAATTTGTTATCCAGCAGGCCGAGGCGAGTTCGGCTGCGGGTGGATTGGGTGGATTGTTCCAAGGTACGTCGCTCGCCACGCAGCAGGATAGTATCGCGGTGCAATCCTACCTTGCATCGCGTGCTGCGATGTTGCGGTTAAGCGAAGATCACGGGTTTAAGGCGCATTTCAGCGCCGACAATATCGACCAAATTCAACGACTTGCGCCGGACGCCACCAATGAAGCCGCGTTTGGCGTCTACACGGATAAGGTGAAAGTCAGCTACGATCCGACCGAAGGTATCCTGCGCATGGAAGTCATCGCAGCGGACCCCGAGACCAGCCAACTCTATTCCGAAGCGTTGATTGGATACGCCGAAGAGCAGATCGACCAACTCACGCAGCGTCCGCGCGACGCCGCGATGGAAGGTGCGCGGCAAAACTATGATAACGCGGACAATCAACGCCAAGAGGCATTGAATAATCTGCTCGCGATCCAAGAAGACACCGACATTATTGACATCCCCGGTACGATTGGGGCGCTGACTGCACAGATTTCGGCGCTGGAACAGCAACGTCAGCAGCTTGAATTGTCGTTACAGGAACGGCTTGAGGTGCGTCGCCCGAACCAAGCGCAAGTGGATTCCCTCAACAGTCAGATTTCGAATATCACGGTTCTAATTAACGATCTGCGAAGCCAGATCAGCACGACCAGTTCGACCGGTGGTTCGCTTGCTAAAAACACAACTTTGTTGCGTCTGGCAGAGGAAGATTACGCGTTTCAAGTCCTGCAGGTGCAAGCCGCGTTGGCGCAACTTGAGGCCGCGCAGATCGAGGCAAACCGTCAGGTCCGTTATCTGTCATTGGGTGTTGAACCCGTGGCCCCCGACGAGGCAACCTATCCACGCGCGTTTGAAAACACCGTATTGGCATTTTTGATCTTTGCAGGGATTTACCTGATGATTTCACTGACGGCGTCGATCCTGCGGGAACAAGTTTCGACTTAAAAGGCAGGCTAGCACTTGGCCTCTGCATGACAGTCGGCTTAGGATGAAATCGTATTAATCCTAAGCCGATAGTCACATGCGCATTTTGAATTTCCTCTGTCTGATCCTGCTGATTGCAGGTCCCGTTCACGCCCAAGATAGCGGCGGCGTCATCACGACGGTCAATAGCGGTCAACAAGATGCCGATATTGCGATTCGAATTCGCGATATTTTGTCCGAGTTGGGCAATTATGATGACGTCACGGTCAGCGTATCCAAGGGCATTGTGACCTTTCGCGGGACGGCTACATCGACGCTAGAGGCAACGGGTCTTGCTGATCTTGCCAACCGCGTCGAAGGTGTGGTCGCGGTGAAGAACACGGTCACGGAAACCACGGATATCGCCCGACGGTTGGACCCCGCGATTGCGCGTTTTAAGTCGCGCGTTGAGCAATTTGTGATTTTCCTGCCGCTCGCCATGATCGCCGCGCTGGCTGGTGCGGTGATTGTCTGGCTTGGTTTGCGGATCGCCCGCGCCCGTCAACCTTGGGAACGTCTCGCACCAAATCTGTTTATTGCAGAGCTTTACCGTCAAATTGTACGCATCACGTTTATGATCGGGGCCTTGGTTATTGCCTTGGATATTCTCAACGCGACGGCCTTGTTATCCACGATTCTGGGGGCTGCTGGGATCATTGGTCTGGCGCTTGGGTTTGCGGTGCGTGACACCGTTGAAAACTTTATCGCGTCGGTGATGCTATCTATCAGGCAACCATTTCGGCCAAATGATACCGTTGAAATTAACGGCGACGAAGGCAAAGTGATTCGATTGACGAGCCGCGCGACCATCCTTTTGTCGTTTGACGGCAACCACATCCGCATCCCCAACGCCACGGTCTTTAAGAGCCGGATCATCAATTATAGCCAGCACATCGAACGGCGGTTCAAGTTCACCATGCTGATCGACCGCGACGCAGACCTGCGCGACGTGCGCAAATTGGTTGAAAGCACCGTGCAAAATCTTCCGTTTGTTTTGGACCATCCGGCTGCGGTGACCTGGATCGATACGTTTGAGCCGTCAGGTGTCAGCCTTGTGATTACGGGTTGGGTTAACCAGAACGAGACGTCTCCTGCGTTGGCCAAAGGCGAGGCGATCCGACAGGTCCAACTCGCCCTATCACATGCTAACATTGCGATGACTGACAGCTCGCAAGTCATTCTAGTTGATCGCAAATCGACGCCCGCCCCTGCCCCGTCGGTTCTGCACGAAGCTGCCAAAGTCGAATCCGTTGTCCCTGCCACCGATAACGATCTGAACCGCATTGTGAACGCTGAAAGAGAGGCGGAAAGTAGCGAAGATCTGCTGCGCGACGACGCATTAAAAGAATAGCATTTTTTCTGTCAGAGGGGCTTGAACCCGCTGCGCGTTCGTCGTAATCACCACCTCGTTGATGGGGTGTAGCCAAGTGGTAAGGCAACGCTTTTTGGTAGCGTGTACCGTAGGTTCGAATCCTACCACCCCAGCCAACACTAAAATCCCTTTATTATCAAAGAGTTACGCTGATCGCCGTGTTACACGTGTAGCATCTGTGTGTTACAGTTTTGTGGTGCATTAGCGTTCCGAATCCTACTGTCCGTGCTTGCGGCAAAAAAAACCCGCCAGACGGCGTGTCCAGCGGGTCAGTGTTGAGCTTGCGGTCGATTATGAGTGCAGTTCGACTTTCGCCAATTCGATCTGCTGTGCGTAATTTTCGGTTACCATTTTCTGAATCGTTGCAAGAACCGCCTCGTCTTCGTCGGAGAGGTCGTTGACCAGATTGCGTCTAGTGCGACTCATGTCCGCTTCTGCCATCTGGACCGGATCACGGTCTGCGAGGCAGGACATTGGCCACAAGCCACCAATCTCACCGAGAGTCTCAATAAGCTGACTGCGCGGGTCTAGGCTCGGTGTTGGGTTCAGGATCGCTTGTAACAGCAATTCATATGCGGCGTTTGGTAGGTAGTGATCTGTAGGGGCAGTATGGGCCATGTGGGGCACTCCGGTAGGTGAAAAGGTATATGGCGCCAGAATCCTCTTTAGGCGTGACGAGCGCAAGCTCCAAATCGCACCTAATTCATTGTTTTTAATAAGTAATTACTTACTTACTTCTAGTCCGCCGGTCGTTTTCGGGGTCTAACATACTCGACGACCGGCGGTGGAGAGAGCGGCAATGGCCGCGTGTGTTATTTATATCACACGCGTATCTCAGGTGCCAGAACTTTCAGCAGCCTTCCTTGCGGCGCGGCGTTGCCGTTCTCGCTCTGCATTAGCCTTTCGGCGATCTTCAATTTGTGTCGCGGTTAGGTTGGCGCGATGCTTTGCCTGTCGTTTCTTGGCTTCTTCCTTTTTACGAAGTGACATTGCCTCAACCGATAGGCCGGACACATAGGAGCGTACTTCGCGGTTTTCCCCCAGCGCCACCATCACCGCATATTCCTTGCGCCGCCTTTCGTTCCATGTCCCATCAGCCTGGCGATCACGATCTTTCTTGCGGAGATTCTTAATGTGCGCGCTATTCCGATACTCTTCTGACTCCGAGTAGTCGCGGTATTTTTGTGCTTCGTTATGGACTATCTCTCGGAATTTTTCGTTCTGGCTGGCCTCTGTGACGTCTGCGTCAAGCGTAGCCGTCGTGACTAACGATGTTTCTTGAGGGGCATCTACGTCGGACATCTGGTGTTTTTCCATTTTGTAAGAAAGTGAATTAAAGGGTCCGGTGTTGTTGCACTGGACCCTCTGCCTTTAGTCAGTCGTTACATTTTCGAGGGCGGCTTCGATCAGGTCCGCAAGGTCGGATGCAAGGTCAGGAGAAAGAACCTTTGTGATACTGTCGTTGCTAAGGGCCGGAATGGTGACCTTAACGGAGCGGACCTTTCGGGCGATCATAAAGTTTGAGGTGCTATCAATCATCAGAGGGAGTTTCTCTTTCGAGGACACATATTCGCGTAGGCGGGCGATCAAGCATTTTGCTGCGGGTGGCGTGAACGCGACATAGCTGCCTTCGTCAAAGCGGATAGCGAGGCCATCCGGTGCGGCCTTGATATCGATGTTGGGGATTGAGGGGGAGTCGATGACACCGGCGTGAGCAAGCTCACGGATCATTTGGCCGAAAGTTTCGGCGAGGTTTTTTCCACCAAAAGCTTGGGCGATCGTTCTTAGTTGCACTAGCCGTTCCGTTGGCAGTTGAAGGTTTGCTGGCATGGTTTCCATCCTATGAGGTTATGACTCAATCTAATACTACTGTGACAAATTTACAAGGACTTTCTGGCCGCGCCGAGGACTTTTTCCCGCCTCGCTTCAGGGGGGGGGTGTCACGCTTTTCGTTCGTTATATTGGTATGTAATAATATATATTTAAGATATATATAACTTGACCGCGAAAAGTGTGACACACGTTTCACATATTGTCGTTGTGAAAGCTCACAGGTACCCGTCCGGAATTTACGCAGACACCCTCACACTCGGATTCAGCCTAAGAAAGAAAGAAAGAAAGAAAGAAAGAAAGAGCTGCGCGCTCCTTCGTCGCTTGCCCCTCCTCGCTATCGCTCGTCGTTGGACTGGTTCTATCCTTCCACCTCCGGAATTTACCCTCTTTTGCCCAATCACACCTTCGGCGGTAAGAATTCACAACGAAGACATGGCTCGCACATCAGATATTCCGCTCCCTCGGACTTTAGGCAGCAGGGTGACACGTAAGGGTGCGCCGTAGGGGCGCGTAGAGGCGCCTTAGAGCGGCGACTTGGTGTCGAGACTGACGTAGGTAGCCAAGATCGCACTGATCACCTGCAAGGGCTTAATATTCACGCCCCCTAAATTCATCGCCTCCCTTGATTCAGCATGTTTCCGGGTCGCAACTGCTTCCGGATTTGTTCGACCACGACACTCTTCATCGACTGCTCAACCTCACGTGCCATCTGCTTGGCAAGATCAGCGTTCTGGACCGAAGTTCCACCGCTCGCGTTGACCGTCACCGGCGCGTTGATGTTGACCGATTGCTGAGACTGTGACGGTGTCGCGATCAACGGCTTGGTCGAGCTGCCCACGAAACCACCGGATGCATACCCCTTCAACGCAGATGTGTGCAGCGCGTCGAGATTGGAGACGCCCAACTTTCGGGTTGCAGCTGCACTCACTACGTATTCGCCGCGATGCACGACACCGGCGGGATCGTGTTTCCCACCATGACCTGTGTAACCACCGTCCGAAAAGCCTCCGGATAGCGCTTTACCTATAAAGCCGATGACGTTCCCAGCAGCGCCGCCATTTTCACCAATCGCCATCAACCGCTTTTGTAGAGCGACCTTTGCCATCTGTAACAGCAATCCACCAAGCGCTTGTGTCGCGGTCATTGAGCCTGACGCCATCTGTGTGAAGATACCTGCCACGGCTTGTGCACCTTCGCGACCAGCGTCCTGAATGGCGCGGATACGATCGGCAGCTTGATCGGCGGCCACCCCCGCGCGGGTCTGCGCAGCGGCGAGGTCAGTGATCTGAGCTTCAAGCTCTGGCGTCAGCGCAAGCCCTGAGCGATGCGCAGCCATCAGCAGGTCAGCCTTGGCTTGTGCGAACTCCATTGCGTCACCGTAATCTTCGCCGGAAGCGGCAACCGCAAGCAACGCCTGTGCCTCAGCTTTCAGTGCCGCTGTTTCTTCGGTGATGCTGGCAATCTCTTTTATATAGTCAGACTGTGTCTTGCGCTCACTTCGGCCACCACCAACACTATCGGCATTTTCCGGTTCTGGTGGTGGCGGTAGGTCAGGCACACCAAGTTCAAAAGGCGCGGCTTGAGGCCGTGGCGACACTAAAACAGGTTTGGTGGTCGCAGGGTTCACTAGTTCTTCGTTGGCCGGATCATCCCAAAAGCTGCCAACCTCACGCGCCACGGTCACCGGCACCGTTGTCCCGCGCGGGTCCGCTCCGGGCAATGTAGCTCGTAACGTTCTTGCGAACCCGATTGCCTCACCCAGCTTCCTGATCAAGCCGCCAACACCGGCGATAGCACCACTGAACTCGACACGGTCAATTGCATCAATCTCGGCAAAGGCGGTCTGGGCCTGTGATGTGAGGTCAGCCATGCCTGTTTCGAACGCTTCGGCGTCAATGTTGCCTTCACGCATGTCACCACTGAGCTGACGTAAGTTACGCGCTACATCGGCAATTGCGGTCGCTTGGTCATCATAGCCAAAACTACGCATGATGTTGGACGCTTGCTCCAACTGTTGCGCGACCACGTCGCCCTGATCGCCCAATGTCTCATACCGCTGTCGCAGCTGACCAATAGCCTCAGCGTTCTGATCGGCGGCATCTGTTGTAGCCTCTATCTCGGCGACCACGCCGTCACCCAAAAGGCTACGTGCCTGCGCGGACGATCGGAACATGTCGTCGAGGTCTTCACGCATTGTGACGATCCTCACAGCTGCGTCTGCCGCTTCTACGGAAAAGGTCTTGAACCAGTTTGAAGTCCGCGTGGTTAGCGCAGCCCAACGGCGATCCAATTCCTGCGCCTTTTCGATCAAGTCTGCGTCCAACACAGCGCCGGTGTCACGCGCCTGTTGCATCATATTGCGCAATCCGGTCTCGCCAGTGCCGATCAATTCGACAAAGCGTTCACCGGCGCTGCCACCAAAGATTTCATCAGCGATACGGATTTGACCCGCTTTGTCGACATCTTCGAGGCGACCAATGATCTCCAGCAACAGTTCTGACGGGTTCTTGAGCTTCGCTTGAAGGTCTGATGCGCTGTATCCCAGACGGCCAAACGCCTCTGCCGCCGGTCCTGATTTGGTGAGAATGAACTCATCGCTGCGAAGGTTCAGCTCTTTGAGGCCATCAACAATGGCATCAATACCGATGCGGTTTTGTTGACCGACAAACTTCCACTGTTGAAGTGCGTCGAGGGAGACACCGGCGCGCTTGGCTTCGTCACCTAGGCTGGCGACCTGCCCAATAGAGGCCTGCATATTCTTGATTGTGTCAGCAGCGAGCAATCCACCAAGCAACGGTAGCGCCATACGTTTGAGGGACGCAGCGACGCCGTCTGCCGCTTTGCCGTAGCTGGCTCGCACACGCTGTGCGCTTTGTTCAGCACGTTGCTCCATCTGGCTAGAGCTGCTGCGCTGGATAGAATTGGCGCGCTTCAAACCACGCTCAAGTTTATCAATTCGGGCTTCCACATCGACGATAAGGCCGGGCAATGACATTGGGTCTTTCCTTAAAAAATGAACAGGCCGTCGCTTTCGGCGGCGTTGTATTTGCTGTTGTTGGTTTCGGCTGCGCAGGCGCGTGACACGGCCATAGCGGCGGCAATCGCGCCGTCGATACGGTCTGTTTTCTTACCTTTGTGCATGCGGATCAGGCCAGACGTGGGATTTCGGGATGCGACCACGCTGTCAAAGTGCTGTCGCAGTGCGGCATGATCCGCATGCCGGATCAGTTCGCCGTTTACGGTGCGCTCAAGATCACCAGCGGCAACGCCCATATTGAGCGGCGTTTGCCGGAATTCGATTACCGGCAAGCTGTCATCGTGAAGGTTCTGCATCAGACGACGGGCAAGGTGTGGGTCTACCGCGATCTCATGGACATCATGCGCGGCGCAAAGTTCGCGGATCGTGTCTTCGATCATTGCTTGGTCAATGATTGGACCGTCGCAAGCTGTGATTAGGCCATCATCACGCCATTGCTCGTAAGGTAGGCCGTCACGATCAGCGCGATCCTTCAGGTCGTCGTTTGGAACGAACAGCCAAGGACAAATCGTGATTTGTCCGTCGTTATGACGCCAAGCCGCCACAACTGCCGACAGGTCGCCAGACAGGGACAAGTCCACCCCCAGATAACACGGCAGGCCTTCCAGTTCGCTAGGTTCATGGTCAAAGGTGCGCCGGTCGTACGTGGTCATGTCGAACAATGGATCGCGGCTGTTCGCCTGCCATACGTTCAGGTTGAATTGAAGGAATGCGGCTTTGTCGGCAGGTTTGTTCTCGGCCTCTTTCGCCAGACTGCGCAGGCCGACGAGAGAAGGGAAGCCGTGGGCCAAGCCGGGGTTTACTTTGTGCCAGACCGCTTCATCCTGCCAGTCGTCATCAGTGTCAGCTTGGAACAAGATCGGCAGATAGGCGGGGTTGTCGATTTCACCCAAAGCCACGCGGCGGGCATAGTTGTATTGTTCAGCCGCGAGCGTCTCGGCACCGCGACCGGCAGTTGTGGCGATCACCGTAAGGCTGTCGTCTACTTTCGCTGCACCTGATCTTAGAGCCTCCCAAAGGTCGCGACCTTTCCAGATGTGGATTTCGTCAATCAGGGTGAAGGTGGGTGTCAGACCGTGGGCTGCACCGCCATCGCTAGACAAGGCACGCAGTGTCACGCTTTCCGCCTTGAAGACGATCTGCTTGGCGGAATTGAACGCGTCATAGATGCGCGTTGCAGCGATCAGGCGTTTATCTTGACGCACGATATTTGCAGCTTCACGAAAGCCAATTCCGGCCTGTTCGCGATCAGCGGCAGCAAACAAGACTTGACCGGCTGGCACGCGCTCGGGGCCAATGGTGTGTAGCAGGGCCAAAGCGGCGGCGAGCGATGTTTTTCGGTTGCCACGTGGCACTAGCAAGAACACGTTCTGCACAATCCTGCGGCCATCGGGGTGCCGTGGGCCATAGATGCGGCGCACGATCCGTTCCTGCCACGGCGCGAGCTGAAAGCCACCATTTGGCGCGTCACTGTTCGGGTGTCTTAGACGCTTTAAGAACGTGACTGCGCGTTCGCCGTATCCCATTGGATCAGCGATTGGGCTGCCATCATAAATCCACGCCGGAGAGGCGCTAGGCGATACGGATTCCGCCTGTGTTGTATCTATGGAAGCCAGCGCGTTCACGGTTCAGCAGACGTTCAAGGGGTTGTCGTCTACCGCGTCGTCATCGCTGTTGCTGCCTATACGGGCGCGGCTAGTGGGTGTCAGGCCATATTCAGCCGCAAGCTGGCGAGCTGTTTGTGCCGCACGGTTTTGCACGCCAAACAATTTTGGATCAATGTCGCCTGCGTTCAATGCGCGGTTGGTCTCTATCTCTCGCACTGTGCCGATCATCATGCAGTAGTTTTCCACACCGGCAAGATCAGCCTTGGTCAGCACGCGGTCTTTGATCATCCGCGGCATGATCCGCTTCCATTCCGCCGCGGCGTATGGCGAGAAGTAGGAGGGCACTTGCGGCGCTTTGGTAAGCGCGTCTTTCGATCTCGATACGGGCGGCTTAACGCCACGCAGGTGCTTGCTCATGAATGCACCTCGTTCACGGCGTTGATGCAGTGAAGCTCCAGACCAAGCCGATCCAGCGGCACGATCTTTGCAATCCGGTAAGTGCGATCTGCATGGATCAGACGCAGGTCAGTGTTGATCCATTTGCACGCCCACAACCGGAAAACCTTTCGATCTTCTGTGTGCTCTGTTCCGCTCAAGAACGTCTCTGCACTTTCTTGCACCAACTCGGCACGCAAGGTTTTTCCCTGCATCCATTGCACCAATACCGCACCAGAAGGCTGTACTGTTTCGACTTTGCGTTCAAAGGTGACCTGTTCACGCAACGCACCTGCTTTGATCAAGGTCATACGCGCCACCGGATGATAGCTTCGATTTCGAGAAGGCCATGGGTGTAGGAAAGTTCCGGCTGCACATCGCGCAACCAGATCATGCGTGGCTGGTCTAAGCTGTCGATTTCAAAGCCGTCGTGTGTGTCAGACATGGCGAGCACGGCTTGCGCTACGGCAAAGCCGATAGCTTTCGCGGTGTCCGCACCGTCTTCGATGGCCCAGATATGCACATCAAGGTTGATCTGTGCCAAGTGCTGATCTCCGGCTGCACGTCCAAGATATTCTGTGCTGGCACCGGACATGATCACACATGCGTGCTTGTCAGGGCGCGTTGATCCAGATCGGATGTTTGCAGGCTGCACCAACGCAGTCACAGCAGTGTCCGTGATCAACGTGGTACGTAGTGCGGTCTGTAAGCTGACACTCGGTTCGATCATTGGCCGCCTGCTTTCTTGATCGCCTTGGTCACTGCCGATGCGATCCGGCGCATAACCTTAGCCTTCTTAAGGCGGAATGCGGGGCGCATGAATGGCTGTGCCTCATGGTGCGCGGTGCCAAATTCTTGCAAGTGGCCGTGCCTTACGTCTGTATTACCAACGGTCACTGCCGCTTGATTGGCTTTCAACGTCACTGATCCACCTGCTGAATATGGTGGTGTGGTTTCATTGGGGCCAGTCACGGCAATACTGCCCAGCAGGTCGCCATCGCGCTCCGGAACGAGCATTTCCATCGCGTCTGCGATGTCGTGCGCACCATTGATTAGCGCAGGGCGTAGCTCTGTCAGAACTTCGTTTGGTATCTGCAGCAGACGCCTTTCGAGGTCTGCCGATCCTTTAAGCCGCGACATGACCAACCACGCTTTCACGGTAAGGACGCACGAGGTCCAATACGCCGAAGGGAACGGCTGTAAGGCGCACGTCAGTCGCAGCTTCGCGCTGGACATACCAATAGGCCGCGAGCTGCACGGCGGCTTCAGTGAGCGACGCAGGGACCGGATCGCGAACCGCGAAAGAGAGACCGGTAAAGTTTCCGATCCATTCTTCGGCCACTGCCAGCTTATGTGTCAGCAGGTCGTCATCTAGGTCGTGTTCGATTGTCAGTTGCGCCTTAAGCAAGGCGATGGGTGTGATCGTCATTTCGCTTGATCCTGAAAAGTTATATTCGAGCTGTCTTGTGCGACTGTCCCCCCGCCGGTCCCTAAAGATGGCCTAAAGTCAGAGACCACCCCCTGCCGCTTACGCTTCCTGCTTGGTTCGCTCAAAAGCCGGTCGATGTTCCAACCAAGCTGCAAACGCGTATTGATTGCTGCGCGTGTCAGACCTGTTTCTTTCGACCATTGACGGATCGTCAAAGTGCGACCGCGATGGGTTAATCGGCGTTCGTTCATAGCGCTGCGCCTTCGGGTGTCGCTGAACACTTCATCTATTGAAGGTGCAGCTTTGAGGCGCTTTCGCATGGCATCACGCACAGCAATTGGTTCAAGGCCAGCTAAGGTGCATACAACGTCGAAGTCTTCGTTCGGCTTGGTCAGGTAGAGCCGCGCAAGGTGGGTCGCGTGCTTGCGTGCAGCTCGTGTGGTTCCGGAGTCTCCGTTGCCAACCAATGCGTCTTCAATGGCCAAACGCAGGACTTCTTGCCATAAGGTTTGCGTCATTGGCTTTGTTCGACCCGTTGCTTGTGCCGGTTGTGACAAGACGTGCAGAGGGACTGCCAATTGTTCTTGTCCCAAAATAGAACCTTATCGCCACGATGTGGCTTGATGTGATCGACGGTAGTGGCCTTGCCTCTGCACATTGCGCAGTAGGGATTCCATTGCAGCCACTCTTTCCGAGCGGCTTGCCAGTGGCTATCGTAACCACGTTCACGTGCGGTTGGGCGGTTTGCATCGTGACGCTTGTTGCGAGCACGCGTGCTGGCGATCTGGCATGCGCAGCGGGTGCCAAACGCTACTATCTTACCGCACGTGCATAGGTGTGGCGGACGGCTCATAGGCTCGCCTCTTTTGCGGCAACGATGTTTCGTTTGAGCTTCGTAAGGGCGGAACGGTCAAAGTCCGGATCAAGGCCAGCGTCGGCGTTTTCTTGCCGCTGTTCAGCTGTCATCGTTGATGTGCCGGAACTGTCATCATCGGCGGCACCGTGGATTGCCTTAAGCTTTGCGAGCAGGCCATCAAAGGCACCAGTGATCTCAGTGAGCGTTGCGTCCCAAGCCTGTGCCGGTGTCCAGCCAAGCCAACCTGTCGCGATCTTGTAAAGGTCTGCGAACAGGTCGTGCCATGCGACCGGACTGCCAGAAGGTGCTTTCGCGGCCTCTCCCTGTGTGTTGGATACAGGGGTCATCAGCGCGGTGATAAGAACGAAAGCGGGCGCGGTTGTAACTTCGCGGATGGTGGCAAGTGGTGCGTTCTCCATACCAGCAAGGAATGCCTTGGCCTCTTGTTTGTCTGTCGCGGCGCATAAGATGATTGCGCGGATCGTCGACAGATCAAACGCTTGGACGCGCTGCAGCAGGCCGGAAAAGCCGTTGTGCAGGCGTTCAAGGTTGGTCGCTGCACGCAAAGACGGTCTAAGGCTCACGGCGTTGCCACCGTAAGCCAAAGAAACGTCGTATGCGTTGTTCAACAGCATTTTATACGGCGCACTTCAATTTGATGAAGCGATCCGGATGGGTGACGTCAGCACCAACGCGTTTGCGAGCGTGGAAGCGGACTTGGCCGTTCGCTGCCAAGCTGTATGGATCGCGAAGTGTTGTGAGGCCCACGCGGTCAATGATCCGATAGCCGGACATGTCACCAAACAAGATCGGGCATTTACCGGCACCGATATCGTCCATGTCCGTCATTTCGACGACAGGGCGGCCAAGCAAAGTAGAAGGTGCGCCAGCTGTGATTGGATCAAGCACGAGGTAACGACCATTGCCATCTTTCCATGTTCGAACGACCGCTAGCGTGTTGCGGTTCATCATCCAAACGCCGGTTTGTGCAAACACTGACGCGATCTTATGATACATAGCGATCAGCACGTCTGCGGGGTTTGCAGCTGGGAAGTTTGCAGCAACACCTGTTTTGATCTCGGCGATGTCAGTCGATGTCATGATACCTACAGGCTGACCCGTGCCGGTGCCTTTGACGAACGCCAGACCCTCTGTCTTTGCAAAAGACTCCGCAAAATCTGAAAGCAGCTCGCCTTCGAGGTTGTAGGCGTTGTCTTCAAGCAGAGCGTTGGAGGCATCTGTGAACGTCGCCAGCTCGTAAGGCGTCATTGTCACTTGCTCGAAGGTCATACCGGAAGCCACACGGTTGGCGGTTTCGGCGGTCCATGACGCCGACGTGCCAGTCAGGCGGCGCGGGTAGATAATCGATGCGGCGCTGATCTGGATGACTTTCGCATACTGACGCAGGGGCGAAAATTCGTTCAAGAGTTTGATCAGCTCGCCACCGAATTCTTGCGGTGCGAGGAAACCGCCATTGGCATCTGTGCCAACGGTCAGGGCTTTGGCTTCATCAGGTGAGATACGCTCGACGCCACGGCGCAAGAAATTACCAAACGCCTTTGTTTCGTCGGAGGCGACGGGGCCAGCGATGTGAACGCCTTGCGGACGGTTCGCCTTAGCTTCCATCTTGTCTAAGCGTGCCTTGATTTCGTCAAAGGCTTTGGTGTCGATTTGTGGTGCGTTTGCCGGAATGGCAGGGGGCTGATCGTTAATAAGTTCGGGGTCCATGTGGGTATCCTTAATCATGGGGGTGGTGTCATCGGACTTGAGGGACGTGATCTGTGCGCCCGGATGACACGGGACTGCGACAACAGAAATTTCGTGCAAGGTCAGGGCATTAATCGTGCGGCCTCTTGCGCGGGGTGTAGATTTCGTGGTGACGAAGCCAATAGACAGGCCGGAGACTGCTTTGGCGCTGATCATGGCGCGGACTTCATTGGCTCGCGCGACATCGTCGATCAGCAGCCGACCTTTGACGGTCAGGCCAGCGTCGGTTTCTGCGATTGTGTCCCATACGCCGATCACTTGGGATTGATCGTGCGCAAACAACATCGGGAGCGTTGTAGGCGTAGCGATTGCGCCTTTCTCGATGATATCGCCAACGCGATCCGCACTACCGAACGGCCAAGCGATCCCTTCGATCAGACCTTCAGACGTGACGGTCAGGTCTGCTTTGAACTCAAGGCGGGTTGTCATTGTGCGGTTTCTCCGGACGCGGGAACGGCAACGCCATTCCAGCGTGCATCAAGGATATCGAGTGCAAGTGGGAAGGTTTCCGACATCGGACGATTGGCGGCATAAGTCTCAACAAGCTGCATCGCTTGTTGCGGTGCCATGCCGCTTCCGATCAGGCCAAGCCGGATGGTTTGCACGATGTCCGCCACAGAAAACTGCATGCCGATTGCTCGTGTGTAGAGGGTGCCGATACCGACTTCGGAAAGGCGTTCAAGTTCGGTGATCATGCCGTCTGTGAGTGCAAAGCTGTGCTCGCCATCGCCAAAGAAGCCGGTGAAGGTGATCATGCTGTTTGATCCTGTATTGCCGGATCGGGTGCGCCGGACGTTGTGTAGGGGTTTGCAAGGTTGTTGCCGTCAGGACGGGGCGCGAGGTTTAGACCACCACGCACTTCGTTTGCGGTCATCGCACCCATTGACCGATACTGACCGTATGCGGCGGCACGTGCTGCGGAATTGGTGGTCAGCAGGTCGTCCGTCACGAATTCGATATAGAAAGCGGCGCGTTCTTCCGGTGTGAACAAGACACGTGCATAAGCCCACGCCCAGCTGACCAGCCACGGCTTAAGCGTTATTGCATGAAACTGGCGTGCCATTTCTTCGGTGTTGGACCATGTGCCGCGTGTCAGCTCGAACAACATCGTCGGTGGCACGCGGAAGACACGTGCGATTTCACGGATTTGTTCGAGGCGGTTCTCTGCGAATTGGGCATCTGCCAGCGTCATTGAAAGCTGATCGTAGGTCATGCCTTCGTCTAGAATGGCGGTGCCGCCGGTGTTGCGGCCAGAGTGGGTACTAAACCAAGAGCCCGCGATCTTTTTCTTCGCTTCGACGTCCAACGCCTTTTCTGACTTGATGATGCCGGAGGGGCGTGCGCCATTGGCGAACAGGCTTGCGACGTGCTGTTCGAATGCAAGTGATAAAGCAATCGCTTCACGACCCAACTTGATCGGAGATAAGCCACCGAAAGGTTGGATATGCAGGATGTCGCGGTAGCTGTAGCGTCGCGGTCCTTGCGTGGTCTGTACTATGTAGAACGGTTCGCCATCCGGCTCGTAGTCGGTTTGGACCGTGGCAGGGTCAAGTCGGTGCAGTTCCACCGGTGTGCCGTCATCCAAGCGAACAACGTGCGCATAACCGTTATCAGTCAGAAGCGCGTCGATTGTGAGGTCTTCGCGAAGTTGACCGGCGCTGGTCCATTCGTTCGCTTCGTCATGTACAAGCCGGTAGGCTGGTTGGTCTTTGACCGCCTCTTTCGTTTCTGAGAGGTGCACCTTTGCTGGCATCGCACCGATGGTCTCGCTGATCAGCGCAGCGGCACATGCGACGGCAGGGACGCGCAAAGCAGAGCTTCCGCTGACGTGGATGCCGGTAGCGGTGGGTATGGCGCCGAACAGGCCAAGTGCGTCCGGATCAGTGAGGTGTAGTGCTTTGCTTTCGGCGTTGCCAAAGAGGCGGGATAGGATGGTCATCAAGGTTCCACAACAACATGTGTGATATATATACAACACACGAGTGACGTTGTGAATCCCTAAAATGCCATACCGGCAGCCTCACGCAAAACGCATCCGTTTCTCGTATTTGTTCAACAAGAACTGAAACTCATCGGTATCAAGGGCGCGAATTACTCTTGGTGCGAAGTCAACCCATAAAGCCGTCTCGGCTTTGGGTGGACTTTTGAGCATTCCTCGCGGAACGACCAGCATTAGCACGAAGCCACCAACCGCATATTAGGCCAGAAGCGCATGAGTGTAAGCAATGTTCAACAAAGAAGCAGTAAACAGCGTCGCGACCAAATCAACAAATCGCCCGAGGTGTATCGCAGCATCACACCCTGAACTAAGCGGCCGATCCTACCAGCCACAGAAAGGCATTTTATAAGGAAATTCCAAAGTTCTCATTGGCCGCGGAGACGAGAAAACTCATGTACTCCGGAAGTTCATCTTGTTTCAACATTGCCGCCAGAAGCGCACTAACGTCTGCTTCCGTTAAATTTTCGTCTTCAATTATTACAGATGCTGCTGCCAATCGCCCGTCGATCTTAAGCCGACTATTCAAGTTCAACCTGGATACGAATTCTTCGCAGTGTCGACTGTTTGCGGACACTTTGCCATCCATGAGATAGACGATCTCATCTTTGGAACCTTGTTCGCAGGGGTTCAGATAGCCAGCCTCGTTCCAATCACCACGAGCTTTTCCGCAGGTAAGGGGCTGACCTTTCTGAGTTTCCTTGAGGCAGGATGCGAGCAAATTAGGAAATTCAAGTTGCAAGTTAGCCGAAGCGCTGCGAGGAACAATGTGCTCGATATGTGAGTCCTCAACGGATATACGGCATTCACAATAGCAACAGATCCCCTTCTGGTCGAAGATCAACCTTTCTAAGAGGAAAGTTTTCTCGGGGTTTTGAAGATTATCCCAGCTAGGCTGCCAATCGGAGTTCGCCAAGTTCTTCCACGAAGCAAATGATGTAGGCTCTTGCGATTTAATAATTAACTTCATTTACCTAGGAGCTTTTTTCGCGAAATGAGCGCCTTAGCCCGTGTTACTTCTGGGTCGGCAGTCACATTGCTTTTCAAGCACTCTAGATTTTTCTCGGCTTGATCGAGATCACCATCACTAATATTTTTGAATATCTGGTCAAAGAGCTCTTGGACCTCATCTGGGCGGGTCGTGTCGAGCCCCATGATCTCACCCAGAACACTCTCTGCAGTATAACCATAGCTCGCGCGAACAGAGTGCACTTGCACTTCGCCATTGTCGTTAGTCTTTACGGCTGAGATGTTTTCAGGAGGAACGTGTGTGATAATATGTGGGGAATGCGTGCTCAAAATGAACTGGCAATTTGGGAATACCGTTGCCAGCTGAGAAATCGCATTTCTTTGCCATTTTGGGTGAAGGTGCAAGTCAATCTCGTCAATCAAAACGATAGCTTCTCCTGTCAGCGGATCTGCAATGTTTGGATTAGCCAAAGTCAGCCGTCGAGCCAAATCACCAACCAACGCCAACATGATCTTTTCACCTCCGGAAAGCTGGAGCAAGTTAAGTCGCCTGTCGTTCTTTTCAACAACCATTCTCAGAGGAGAGTACATTATTCGTAAGTCGGAAAACCCAGGCATGAACTTGTATACGGCCTCACGGACCGCATTCAATTCTCTTCCTGCCGAGTTTACGGGTAGATCATCGATGCTTTCCAGTGCGTCTCCGGTACGGAGCTTATCGACAACATCTTCCATGAAGTTTGACAGGCTTTCCTCTTGTTTGTAGCGAAACCATTCAAAAAATCGCCGGAAATTTGCAGCGGACTTCAGTGCATCATCGTACGCCGATAGTTGGTTAAATGCCCTCTTTCCTCTCGTCCTCAGTGGAATTTCGACAATGGATCGGTCCACAGGATAATAAATGACGAGCGGGAGGGAAGCACTTTCCGGATTGTCACCGAGCGAACCCTGAAAATTACGAGAAAGGTCGGTCAGTTCGGAAAGCTCACTTCTGTGCTTATGAGAAGACACACCGCGAGCGGATCTTATAACCTTCCACTTAAAGCGCTCCCCCTCGTGCTTTACCGAGACTTCGATTGCGGACGCTCGGGCACCATTCCGAATGTCCATTTCATCTATAGGATACCCATTTGATCTATCGTTCAGAGTTCTATTGACTAGCCAGGACATGGCCGTGGCTAGTCCATCCAAGACCGTTGTCTTTCCAGCCCCATTCACCCCAACAATAAGATTGATATTGTCTCCGAAAGAGAAAGATCCATCACGAAAGCCGCGGAAGTTGGACAGGCTTATTTCTTCAATTTCCAAAGGACACCCCAAGGCGGCTAACATATTCTCGGATCACAATGATCGCAGTAAGAATGACCCTCTCGAGACGAAGCTGATCAGTCATGTTGACTTTATCTTATGGTTGCGGTTTGAGCAAGTTCGACGCAAGCAATAACCGTCGGGCATCACGTAAATGGCCAAGGTCCAAGCCCGGATAATCGATAGCATCGATCAACGTTGCACGCTGCTCAAGCACGCCATGCGCCATGACCCCATAACGGCCTGTCGTCGTGCCTTGCGTGTGACCAAGGATTAAGCCGAACTGTTCATCCAGATACCCCGCGCGGCGCAAAGCGTCTGTAACACCATGCCGAAATGAATAAAGACTAATCCCCCTGCCCTCTTTGATACCGATCCGTGTCAGGTATCGACTGAACTCTCGCGAGAACTCCGCCATCATCTGACCACGAGCGTTTCTGACCGCCTTCGGGAACAGACGCGCCTCACCGGCTTTAACCTGCGCTGCGTGATAGCCGATCAAGCCAAGTCGAACCAACATCGGGTGAATTGGTACGACGCGCATTGATCCCTTCGTCTTTGTTCGTTTGTCACCATCACCTTCGGTCGTGATGTGCATAATCCAACGTCCGTGCTCTTCACGCACATCTGCCAACATCAACTGGCCGATCTCGGCAGGACGCGCACCAGAGAACAACATGATCAAGGGCACCCAATAACGATGGTCGCGGATCAGGACATTGCCCTCCTTCGCCATAAGCGACCAAACATCCGCGCTCTGGCATCCTGTAAAAAGGGGCGAATTGAACAAGGTGTTCAGCTGATCAGTTGTAAAGGGCAGTGTAGTGCTGTTGTGCTCTTTCGCCAACGACATGCCGGTGACAGGATTGCTCTCCAAGTAACCGTTATTGACCAGCCACTTACAAAGTGCGCTCAAGCTCGATAGATACCGATTTACGGAACGATCACTCAGAACCTTCTTTTTCAACTTTTCGTTCGCAGCCACGATTTCACGCAGCTCCATACCTTTGAACGCGAGCATCTCCGTTGCCTTCACCGGAAACTTGATCAGCAACGCTTTCCATTCTCGCACCAGCTTCTTGTCGATCTGGCCGACACTAAAGCCCTTACCTGCGACCTGCGAGAACAGTTCGATATCACGTCGCATCTGATTAATTCGATCAGGTGCTACGCCACTGACATTTTCAGCAGCAAAAACCTCAAAGACCTCTTCTATACTCTCGCCTTTGGCCGCACCTACGCGCCCCGACAAGCCCTTGATCAGCCTGTCAGCAGGTTCGCCACCGTAGTTACCATCATCGCGCTCTAGGGTGCGTTGCAGCGCCTCTATCTCAGCGCGTATCAGCTGACGGGAGAGTTCGCCCCGATCAACCGCGTCAATGGTGAGATTTCTCTGTTTCAGGTAGGCTTCGATTTCGTGCCGGACAAGCGCATTCTCACCTGTCGCCAAGTGCTTGCGTAAATCTGCGAGCTTTGTCTGCCGCACATGCGCATCAACGCTTCCTGATCCACTGCGCCGATTCTTCATCACGTCTGCGTCCATCACGGCATCAAGCATCTGCAAGGGGTCATGAATGTCTAACCCCTCTCGCCCTACCCGTTCCACAGCGCGTTCCAGCGCTTGGTCAACATCGGCTTGTTGTGGAGTATTTGCGCGGCGCACTTCGTCACGTTCAAGAGTGCCGGAGTAATGAGACCAGACAAGCTCACCTTTATCACCGTCTGTCATCTCGGCACGGTTGCGCAGGGCGTCAAACTGGCGTTGCCAGCCGTCTACCACAGCCCAAACAAGACGTTTGGCCTCGGCAGGATCATTAGTGCCTAGCGCCTTCACAAGCTCTTTGCGACCCACAGCTTCGATCAGGTCTAGAGGGACGCGCAAACGGGCGGAATAAGCACCGCCACGCCGGATCAGATATGTCTGCCTACCCAAAGTGTTCACCTTTTGATCACGGGTCTAAGTAAACCGTGTGTTACATGCGTGTGTTACACCCACGTGAGAAATAAACAAGTGAAAACAAGGTTATACAGCAATATCAAGGATTTATGTGTAGCACGGGTTTTTTCCTACCACCCCAGCCAACGCTAACCTCCCAGAAGAATAAGAGACGACGAGGCACTCTCACGACGAGAATGCCCCATAAAGTGCCCCAACGGGTGTCGGGGGTGTGGTCGGACAATTACGATGCAGCCTCTGCCACCGCCCCTCTCACTTGTTACCCCCTGATACCATTGGTCTGAGAGGGTAGGCATAGGGATAAGTAATGAAAGGGGGAGCTAGAGCAGCACCTCGCCTTCTAGTTCTTGCACCAATCAAGCTAATCGCCCCGCCACCCCCACCTCTAGAGCGGGGGAAGCGGGTGTCGTAATCCGTAATCTATAAGAATTACGGCAGCGTCCTACAGCAGATGCGAGCCTGGACCGTTGGCCTTGCGATCGACCTCATCCAGCCAGTTATCCAGCCGCGAACCGAACAGCAGATGCTCCGGGTTCACGCACAGCCGATTGTGGCACCGATGCCGGACTAGCTCATCGGTTGACGGCGCGTAGTTAGAGCGGACCGCGAGAACAAAACGATAAGCCCTATCGCTCTTACCATTGAACCGAACCCGTCTTGGCCCTTTGGTGTCCGTGACCTTGCAGCCATTGTCATCCACGGTCGTGTCAGCCAAAAGCTCATCCACTTTCTGCTCAGCTTCCGCTAGGTGGCTCTCGAGGATCTCCTCATACCAAAGCAGCGATTGGTCCTTTATTGTGAAGTGATCACTCATCAGTAAGTCACCTCCTTCGCATCAATTAAATCAAATGGCTGTTCTATCCCTTCACTTGTTTTACCATCAAACTTCGCCCGAAATCCTCCGGGTCCAAATATCTCGCCATTGCTCAACTGATGATCTGGACGCAACCACACAGCTCGCGAATGATCGACACCACCCCATTTAACGGACACAGCAGACCAACCAAGTTCTGGCATCAGATGGCGTATGCGATTCACCCCTATTTTGAGATCGTCGACAAACAAACCCTGTAGGTCCTTGAGTGATATCGCCCTTATTCCTTTCTCGTTCAGATGCTCTTCTAGTAGTTGCAGCATCACCTCGCGTGAGGCCGCTTGGACTTTCTGAGGTGCCCCTAACTTCCTAGACGCCTGCCTTGTTCATTTTCTGCTGTTTCATTTCATAGTCAACCGGTGACAGCATGCCGTTGTTCGTGTG
>NZ_JACIJM010000009.1 GCF_014199395.1 Yoonia ponticola
ACTCGTCTGTAAACCGTATTCCTTTGTTCATATCCGTCTCTCCTTGGTTCCAAAATTACCAAGCAAAGCGTCTACAAATCTAGGGGCACCTCAAAAAGTGTTTGTGAGAAAATGAAACGATTTTTGAAGTTGGTTTTCACTGTATTCATGGGCGCAGCAATCGCCGTCTTTGTGGCGCGATTGGCCTTTCCCTTACCTGACATTTCACAGCGTGTGGCGAGCATGGCGTTACCCGCTTCTGCGGCAACGCCGCTTGGGCGATTGATGGCTGATGGGGGCGTGAACCATCCTGATAAATCTGGCGTTATTCCGCTTCGCGGCGGGCATGATGCGCTTGCAAGTAGGCTGGCAGTAATTGCGGCTGCGGAGCAATCGATAGATGCGCAATACTACATCTGGCATGATGATGTGTCCGGCATTCTGTTGCTGGGTGCTCTGCAAGATGCGGCACAGCGCGGTGTACGCGTGCGATTGCTGCTTGATGACAACGGCGTGCCGGGGTTGGATGATTTTATGGCGGCGTTGAATGCGCAGGACAACTTCGAGATTAGGCTGTTCAATCCGTCTACTGTCCGCTCGCCAAGGTTGGCGGGCTATGCATTTTATTTTTTCCGCATGAACCGGCGAATGCATAACAAATCCCTAATCGCGGATGGGGCTGTGGCGATTGTTGGCGGGCGTAACATCGGGGATGAGTATTTTCAGGTTGGCGATGACGTATTCTACGTGGATATGGATGTGCTGGCGATCGGCGCGGTTGTGCCTGAAACTGCTGCAGTGTTTGATGATTACTGGAATAGCGCATCGGTTTTCGAGATCGAGAGCATTATTGATGGTATCGGTAATCTAGCCGCCTTCGAAACGCGCGCCGCGCAGGTCGCGGCGAGCGCTGAAGCAACCGAATTTCTAAGTGAGTTGGGCAATAATGCCGACCGCTACACGCGCGGAGCGGCTGATATAGAATGGACAGATGTTCAACTCGTTGCGGATGATCCCGTCAAAGGGCAGGGGGTGGCCAACACCGATCAGCTCATGATTATGAGGCTTGGCGCAATCTTGGGCGACACCACAGAGCGTCTGGATTTGGTGTCGGCCTATTTTGTACCCGGTAGAGTAGGTACTGCTTATTTCAATAACCTTGCACGATCCGGTGTCGAAGTGCGCATCCTGACAAATGCGTTGAACACAACCGACGTGTTAACGGTGCATGCCGGATACACAAAATACCGACGCGAATTGCTAGAAGCTGGGGTGGACCTTTTTGAACTAAAGCTGCGAGGTAACATGACGGCAGCGCAAGATGGTCCCGGTTTGCCGCTCGGCCTTTCTGGTGCGAGCCTGCATGCAAAGACCTTCGCTATCGACGACGACCGGATATTCATCGGTTCATTCAATTTTGACCCGCGCTCTGCTTCGCTGAATTGCGAGATGGGTTTTTTGATCGATAGTCCAACTTTGGCAAGCCGGGTCAGCGCGGGATTTGACGGTCCGCTGGCTGAAGTCAGCTATCGGCCCGATATAACGCCAGAAGCAAAGATGATTTGGCGCGAGACCATGGGCGACGACAGCGTTGTGACTTATCAGGAAGAACCCGGGGCAACATGGTTACAACAAATCGCCATTGTGGTGATTGGGTTCTTGCCAGTCGAATGGTTGATTTAAACCGAACATTTCAAATATCGGGTGCCTTGCGCTATCTATAACAACGCATGCGCCTAGTGGATTTAGGCCAAGCGCCATGGAACCATTGAGGGCCTTCTGGGTTTTTCTTGAGATGCTTAAAAATGAAACGAAATGAAAAGAGCCCCTTATGTCACATAAATCCTTTAAAATGACGACGGCAATCGCTGCATGCCTTTCCATTACAGCACCCGCGCCAATTTGGGCGCAAGAGGCGGGTGACAGCTTCCCCTGCGTGGCACCTGACGGTGCCGAAGTGACTGATCCCACGATGCTGTCCGAGGCGCTCATGACGTATCTCGTCGTGGGCACGCGGAGCGATGACTTTGGAAGTTGTGATGCCGTTGCTGTTCAAAGCGCGCTTGAAGTAGGCGGCGAAGATCTTGGGGCCGCCTTGGCCAATGCGCCTGGCGAATTGCAAGCGCAACTGCCGGATGCCGATGGAATTGTGGCGGTTGGGGAGGCTGAGGCAGTAGCCGATGCTGTACCTATGACTGAAGTGGAAGCCGACATTGAGGCCGAGACAGAGTCTGCAACTGACGTTGAAGCCGAAGCAGAAACAGAGGTTACGCCAGAAGTGGAAGCTGCGTCGGATGCGCAAACTACTCCAGAAGCTGCGCCTGAAAGTGAACCAGGAGTTGCATCGACTGCGGAGGCAGAGGTTGAAGCAGAGGCCGACGTTGCGCCTGAACTGGAAACCGAAGCTGAAGCAGACGCAGAAGTCGAAACCGACAAATTGGCTGACGCGCTTGCGGAAGAAGCCGAGCCGGTAGAAGGTACGAGCGAGGCTGCACCGCAAGCTGATCAAGATGCTGGTGCAGACGACGTTGGTGCGGATGAGCCAAGTGCAACCGATGCCGCGCCTGTAGAGGATACAGCCTCTGATGAATCCGTGGATGCGATCGAGGATACGTCTGCAGAAATACCAGATGAGATCGACGATACAGCAGAAACTGGCGACACGAATGAAGTTAACGACGCAGAGATCGCCGACGTTGCGGACGGCGCCGGGGAAGCTGGCAGCGAGCAGCTTACAGACGAAGAACGCCAAACGCTTAACCAAGAACGTGAGAGCGAAGCCGTAATTGCGTCACCATCGGCCGCGGCCGGTGATGACGGTGAAAATGCCGAAGAGGCAGAGGCTGAAGTTGAGACCGAAGTCGTTGCGGAAAATGATGTCCGCCGCAGTGACGAAGATTTTGCAACTGCGGCTGTCGGCGATGCGCAAGTCACCGAGGACGACAAAGACGATGGTGGCCCGTCCAATTTCGAAAAGGCACTATTGTTGGGGCTGGGGGCGGCGGTCGTCGGCTCTGTTTTGAATAATGGTGACCAAGTTGTGTCCAACTCTGGCGACCGTGTGATCATTGAGCGCGACGGCGAACTGCGCGTCCTGAAAAACGATGATGTCTTGCTGCGCAGACCCGGAGCGCAGGTGCAGACGCAGACTTTTAACGACGGGTCGACACGCTCTGTTCTCGCCTATGAAGACGGCAGTCAGATCATCACGGTCCGCGCAAACGACGGCACCGTGCTGCGACGCACGCTGATCCGCGCGCAAGACGGGACCGAGGTCGTGCTCTTCGACGACACTCAAGTCGCTGAACCAATTGAGTTTTCCGAATTACCCGCGGTTGAGGCGCGTAAAGACGTGCAATCCATCGACACGTCAAATCAAGCCGCATTGAGAGACGCGCTGCAAGCGGCGTTGCTTGCAGATGTAAATCGCCAGTTTTCGTTGCAGCAAATTCGTGACTTCAAACGTGTCCGCAATCTTGCGCCAGAAGTTGAGTTGGACCAGATCACGTTTGCAACGGGATCTGCAGCGATCCAACCCGCGCAAGCCGAAGAACTACGCGCACTCGGGTTATCAATGGTGAATATCATCGAGACCAATCCACAGGCGGTTTTCTTGGTTGAAGGTCACACCGATGCGGTCGGAAGCGCGAGCTATAATCTTTCGCTGTCAGACCGACGCGCGGAAACTGTCGCACTGGCATTGACTGAATATTTTGGCGTTCCACCGCAAAATCTGATCACTCAAGGCTATGGTGAGACTGACCTCAAAATTGAAGTGCTAACGGACGAGCGGGCCAATCGCCGGGCATCTGTCCGCAACATTACGCGCCTGTTGAACCGCTCTTAACGTAAGTTCTACATCAATTGGAAACGGGGCCTCGTGAAGTGAGGTCCCTTTTTTACCATACCATTGAAATGAACATCCAGTGTCCGAGAGTGTATACATACATCACTAAATTCGCGTTTCCCGACTAAGGTAGGCATCACCAAATTTGGAATCTAATGCGCGCTGAGAAACGTCAGATAACCTGGACGTTATCATCCTTCCTATTTCCGCGCTCCATTCAGGTACACAGACCGCTGACTTTTCCTAATATAAGTCCAAGCAATAAAACGGCTTGTCTTATGCCCTTGCGCCATCTCAACAACTCTATAATCAGCAACTTTTGTTTTTGTTAAAATTCGGTGAAGCGGCTTCAGGTTATCCTTTTTCGACACCAAGGACGTAAACCATAGGCATTGGTCGGCGAACGCCTTGCTCTGTTCAACCATGCTCGCGATGAACTTTATCTCGCCACCCGGACACCAGAGTTCAGCGTTTTGGCCCCCGAAGTTGAGTTTGTTTGAATGCCCTTTTCCAAGGTTGCGCCACTTGCGTTGGGCCCCTTTAGTCGCCTGCTCGATGGACGCATGAAACGGCGGATTACACATAGTGATGTGGAACGCATCACTGGGTTTAATCACGCCTTTAAAGATATCTTCAGGTTTTGGTTGTAGCCTAAGGGAGACGTCCAGTTTGTTGAAGTCGCAGATTTGCTGCGCCGATTTGATCGCGGTCGGGTCGACATCGACGCCAGTAAAATGCCAGTCGTATTCGCGTTGCCCAGTAAGCGGATACACCAAGCTCGCGCCGGTCCCGATGTCTAACGCTTTGATGTGACGCCCGCGCGGGATTTGTTGATTGTTACTTTCGGCAAGCAGGTCCGCCAGATAGTGGATGTAGTCGACGCGACCGGGGATCGGCGGGCATAGGTAACTGGCTGGGATATCCCAGAAATCAACGGCGTAGTACGTCTTGAGCAGCGCACGGTTCAGCATGCGGACCGCCGCCCCATCGTGAAAATCAATCGTCGTCTGACCAAGTGGATTGATGATCGTGAATGGCTCTAGTTCCGGTAGACCCGCCACCAAACGCGCGAAATCGTAACCGTCTTTGTGTTGATTACGGGGGTGCAGTTTCGTTTTGGCGGACACGGGGCTGCCTTTATAAAAGTGGTAATCGTTGCCCAGAACAGGAATTCATATCAGGCATGTCGAAAGTGAGAACGCGGTTAACCCGTGATGCCTTCGGTTTGAGGAAGCGGGTTTGGCGATGTCACATCTTCGGGCCGTCGCTTTTCATAAAAGGCGTTGCCGCCCGCCGTTAAGACATAGTGAATATTGTTGAAATTGGCGGTGTACCAAGCGGCGTGAAAAAAGCGGGCGCCGCTTACTTTTGGGTGTCTTTCGCCGGTCAGGACAGCCGACGCTGAGGCCAACGCCAATGCACGGCCCTGATCATTCATCGACTTGGTCATCACGCCTGGTGCGAACTGGTTTTTCTGGCTGACTACCGCGCAGACGGTATCGGGGAAGTCGTCAGATTGTACGCGGTTCATCAACACGCTGCCGACCGCGATCATCCCATCCCGACTAGAGCGGTTCGATTCAAAATACATCGCCCGCGCCATGCAGTTGACGTCAGACGATGCAACCGTCGTGATCGTCGGCTCTGGTTGACGCGTGCAACCAGCAAGGCCGACGGTCGCCACTAGCGCCAATATCAGCGCTTTTTTCGGTTTAGCGTTTAACAATAGGCATACTCCCTTAACTGCTTGTAGCGAGCCGCGTTCGTGGCCTCAAGCTAGGAAGCAGTCAGGCGGCGGAACCATACCAAGGTAAAACCGGACAGGGGAATGCGGTGATGCTACGTCGTTGAACGTCAAGAACGGCAAAGTGGGCGGTGAAGCGTAAAGAAACAGCGTACAGACGACCATATGCCGCGTTAGCCTGACGGAGACCGGGAAGTGGTCGATATCTTGTCCTTGGTTTTGTAGTCTGACATGACGCCACCGACTGCACTGTCCTGTCCCGCGATTTTGGTCGAAGCGGTCTTTATAGTTGGGGCATTGACCTACTATTTTCGCGATCAGGGCTTTGCTGCTCTGGGCCATTCCGAAGAACGTCAAAAAATGCTGACTTACTCTGATCGGTGTTCGACGATGCAGCTTTGCGGTCCAATTTGCGCGAAATGCGCGCGGCATGCTGCGACGAAATGTTGAACCAATCGGCGCGGGCGCGATTTATCGTAGCCGATTGCGAGGGTTAAAGGCGGCAATGGGTCAGAGATCGGCAGGCCAACCAATGCTTCGCCGCAATAGCTTGTTCTGGTTAATGGCTGCATGTTCAAAACGGCACAGCCATGGCCCGCGCTGACAAGGCTTCGGACCATTTCGGTCGAGTTGGCGTAAGCGGCAACTGAAATATCATCGACTTGGGCTTCGAACAGGCTTTGATAATAGGGGGCGGCGACTGGTCGGTTGAGGACGACCAAAGGCTGTGTGGCAATCTGTGCGACAGTGACGCTAGATTGCTTGGCGAACGCGTGACCCGCAGGCACCAGACAAAACGCGGGCGCTTCGATCAAGACATCAAAAGTAACAGAAGGGCGGGCACCTTCGCTGACAAACAGGATGGCGTCGTAGCTTCCTTTCAGTAGCCCATCTTGGGCGCTATCGTTGTCGCATTCGTCTAGATGTAGCGAAACATCACGGCCTTTTGGCACAAAGCTGGCAAGGATCTGCGGCAGGAATGCTGGGGCAATTGGCGCGTAATATCCGATACGCAACGTCCCGCTAAGCGCTTGTTTCAGATCAGCGCCTTCGGCCAAAACCGCCGCGTAATCCTCAAGCAATCGTTCGAACTTTTGGGCGACCTGTCGCCCGCTGGCATTGGCTTCAATCCCGCGCGACCGTTGCCTGATGGTGAGCGTCAGATCAAAGGCGGCTTCAATCTGATCAATAGCAGCGCCAATCGCTGAGGCGGCGATATTCAGCTCTGCCGCTGCCTTCGAGATATTCCCATGCCGCAACGCCGTCGTGAAATATTCCATCGCCTTGAGCGAAATCGCCATCTATACCTCTATTAATCAGACTTAGTTTATCAGTTTAATCTGTTTTCCATGCATTCTGCTTTCTGTCAAACTCAAAGATATACTCTGAAAGAAAGTTATCCAGATGGATCAGGAGCCTCTCAAAGGTTGGAACCACGTTCCGGCTGTCCCGCTTCAAGTATCGCCGTTCTTTCGTTGGCCATTGCGCCCGTTGGAAATGCTCGCGTGGGTCTGGAATTCTTGGTTCTTGATCACTGAGAAGCTGATCATCGTCGGCATCGCCTTTGTCTCATTTTACTGGTTTCAGCCACCGCTTGCGGAATCCAAGACACTGGCTTTCGGCTGGATTACAGAGATGTATGTCCGTAACTTGGTCCTTATGATCGCAGTGGCGGGCGGGCTGCATCTGTATTTCTATACCTTCACCAAGCAAGGCAAAGAGCTGCGGTATGATCCGCGCCCGCTGATGAAGAATGGCCGCCAGTTCACCTTGGGCGGGCAGATCAAAGACAACATGTTCTGGACGCTGGCGAGCGGTGTTACGATCTGGACCGCCTACGAGGTCTTGATGTTCTGGGCGCTTGCAAACGGGTACGCGCCATTGCTCACGTGGGCCGCCCATCCGGTCTGGTTCGTCGCAATGTTCTTGCTAATCCCAATCTGGGAGAGCTTTTATTTCTACTGGATTCACCGATTTTTGCACATTCCGTTTTTCTACAAACACATCCATGCGCTGCATCACCGCAATATCAATGTTGGACCGTGGTCGGGGCTGTCGATGCATCCTGTGGAGCATGTGATTTTTCTAGGCTCGGTGCTGATCCATTGGATTGTTGCGGCACATCCCGTCCACATCCTGTTCCACCTGCAATACTACACGCTGACCGCTGCCACGACCCACACCGGCTTTGAAGGATTGGTTGTCAAAGACGAAAACAGACTTGCGCTGGGCACGTTCCACCACCAAATGCACCACCGCTATTTCGAATGTAACTATGGCTCGCTTGAGATCCCGTGGGATAAGTTTTTCGGCTCGTTTCACGATGGCACAACAACGGCTGACGCGCGGATCAAAGAGCGGCGCAAACGGATGGCGAGGAGCTAAGCAATGACTGCATTAACCGTCAAAGACCTGCTAGAGGCGAAAGGCAAACGCCAGCTTGCCTATGTGCAAGTCGCCCGCGAGGAAGAGGCGATTGCCGCCTCAGAGGCGGGCATGGATATGATCGGCACCGCCTTCATTCCCGAACGTGCGCATTTTGCAAAGGCGGTTCCGAACACGCATTTTCAGTTCGGAATGCCGTGGGGCAAACACGCTGACGCGACCGAAGTTTTGCGAGATGCGATGACCGCGATGCGGGGAGGTGCGCAGTCGGTCTATTGCGGCATGAGCCCGCACATTGTCGAACTACTCGCACGCGAAGGGGTGCCTGTGATTTCCCACGTTGGTTTGGTTCCGCCCAAAGCCACATGGACAGGCGGCTTTCGCGCCGTTGGTCGCACGCTTGCGCAGGCCAAGACGGTTTGGCAACATGTACAAGACTTTGAGGCAGCAGGGGCATTCGCCGTCGAGATGGAGGTCGTCGCGGCAAATCTCGCGACCGAAATCACCAACCGCACTTCAATGCTCACGATTTCGCTCGGATCAGGAAGCGGGTGCGACGCGCAATACCTATTCTCGGTTGATCTTCTCGGCGAAAACAGAGGGCACATCCCGCGCCACGCAAAGACCTACCGAAATTTCGCCGCCGAACGTGATCGGCTGCAAGTCGAACGAGTGGCTGCATACAAGGAATATATCGCCGACATAACATCCGGTGTGTTTCCCGACGCAGAGCATGTCGTGAACATCGACGACGACGCACTACAGGACGTGTGGAAGGACTAGCAGGGAAGGGGGCGCAAAACTGGAATTGGGGTTTTGCAAACTGTTCTCGCGATTCACTTCCGGCGGTATTTGAATATATCAGAAAGCTCTCGCGTTGCTTCAACGATGAATTCGCTCGTTTGTTGGATGCGTGCAAGGTGGCGGTTTTCTTCGAGATAGGTCATCCAATAGGTGCGCTGAAATTCTATTTTGTCCGCCAGCACAGGTTCGAGATCCGTGTCGCGCGCCATGTAGTAGGGCAAAACGCCCAGCCCGATATTGCCCATCACCGCATCAAATTGCGCTTTCACGGTGGAGCCACGGTAGACGACTTGGAGATCGGGCAGCAGAATGGTGTTGAAGTCCAGCGTATCTGTGTAAAGCAATTCTTCGACGTAACCGATGAAGGGATATGCGTGTAGATCGGCGCGTTGCTTTGGACGCTCGCGCCCTTCAAAGAACTTTGGTCCAGCATAAATGCGCAGATCGTAATCAATCAACTTGCGCATAACCAATGCGCCGCGCTCGGGTCGGTCCAGTGAAATGGCGATGTCCACATCACGACGCCATAGCTTGTGCGCGATGGGCATGGGGACCAGATCGATTTCCAGCGTTGGGTTGCTCGCAATCAGTCTTGGCAAAATATGCGACAGTACTTCATTGCCGAAACCGTCGGGTGCGCCCACGCGCACCTTTTGCTTGCCGACCCCGTTTATGCGCCCTGCAAGGTCGGAAATCGCACTCGCCGAGCCTTCCATTTGTTCGGCGAAAGGCAGAATGCGTTGACCGAATTCGCTCAGCACCATGCCATCTTTTGTCTGTTCGAATAAAGCCAAACCCAGCTGATCTTGCAGCGCTTTGAGCCGCCGCGCGATTGTCGTATGCGAATACTTGAGCCGTTTGGCCGCCTGACTTTGACGGCCTGTGCGTTGAATTTCAAGAAAGACACGCAGGTCGTCCCAGTTAAAACTCATGCGGCGTCTCCTTGTTCGGGATCAATCGTACACGAGTTCAGGCAGCCACGTCACGAGTTCCGGCACCAATATAAGTGCAGTCACAACAGCCAACTGGATGATCACAAACGGAATGATGCCTTTGTAGATATCAATTGTGGTGACTTCGGCAGGCGACGCACCCTTGAGGTAGAATAGCGAGAACCCAACAGGCGGCGTAATGAACGATGTTTGTAGCGCAACCGAGAACAGCACGACGAACCAAACCGCATCAAAACCGAGGTCATTTACAACCACAGGTCCGACGAGCGGCAAGAAGATCAACGTAATTTCGAGCCAGTCCAAAAAGAACCCTGCGATAAAGGCAAAGAACAAGACGGTGATCACGACGCCCATGTTGCCAAACGGGATGGCGTGAAGTCCTGCCGCGATCATTTCGTCGCCGCCCAAGGACCGCATTACCAAAGCAAAGGCTGTTGCACCGATGAAAATACCGAAGATGAACGACGTTGTCAGTGTGGTTCTGCGGGCAACCTCGTAGAGCACTTTAAAGCTCAGGCGCTTGTTGCCCAATGCGAGCAGCGTCGCACCCAATGCGCCGATGCCTGCAGCTTCGGTAGGGGTGGCGATCCCCATAAAGATACTGCCCAAAACGGCAAGGATCAGGGCCATCGGCGGAATGACCGCCGCGAATGTACGCAACAGACGCGCTGCCGTCAGCGGGTCAGGGTTTTTCAGACGCGGGGCCATCTCTGGCTTCACGGTAACCGCCGCGATAACGTAGATCAGGTAGCACGCACCCAGCAATAAGCCCGGGATCATAGCACCCATGAACAATTCGCCGACGGACATCGCAAGCTGATCCGCCATAATGATCAGCATGATAGACGGCGGGATCAAAATACCAAGCGTCCCGGCAGAGGCGATAACGCCAGCGGCAAGCCGTTTATCATAGCCGTTCTCAAGCATGACAGGCATCGCAATCGTGGTCAGCAAGACAACAGACGCGCCAACAATCCCTGTCGAGGCCGCCAATAGAATACCGATCAGAATAACTGCAATCGCCAAACCGCCACGATAGCGACCTAGTGTCGCTGCGAATTCTGACATCAGCTTTTGGGCGAGACCGGATTGGTCCAGCATTAGCCCCATAAAGATGAACATCGGTAGTGCGACGAGCACCCCGTTCTCCATTAGAGACCAAATGCGCTGCACGATCACGGAATAATCACGCCATGAATCTAGGAAATAGGTGTCCACTTCAAAGCGGCTGTAAAGCTGTAGCGCCACAATGGTCGCAACCAAAGACACCCCAGCAAGCGACCAGACCACAGGCACACCCAAAAACAGCAGGCCCATAAAACTCAATAGCATTCCGATCACGATCAACTCGTTTGCCGCAAAACCTAACATCGGTTCTTCCTTTTTGACGTAATTTGAATGTGGATTAGGATTTGCGGATCACTGCTACCATGCGCAGCGCACGTGCAAAGGCCGCGAGTATCAGCAGGCCCATCGCAAGCGGAATAACCGACTTGAGGATCCATCGGTAGGGGAGGCCACCGGGCGAGCGTGATGTCTCACTCAGCTTATGCGAAAATTCCACGAATGGAATTGCGGCAGTGCCGACGACATAAGCGAACGGAATAACCAGTGCCACCATCGCGATCAGATCGATCCACGCACGACGCCGTGCTGGCCAGTGTTCGGCCAGTACGTCAACGCGGACGTGTTGGTCATGCACAAGGCAATAGGCCACGCCGACCATGAAAGCGTAGGACGAGAGGTGCCATTGCAACTCTTCCATCGCGACGATGCTGTTTGAAAAGACATATCGTAAAATCACGTTCGTGATGACGATCAGAGTGAGCAAAATCCAACTCACATGTGCGGTCACGGCGACAGTGTTAATGATGCCTTCCGTTATGCGCACGAGAAAAGGGGCAATAAAACCTTGCGGGTCGTTGTTGTTCGGTAGTGTTGTCTCGACCAGCTTTGGCATATTGCCCCCCTTTATTTATTTGATACCAGACCCGACTTACTCAGCCGGTGCGTTTTCCCATTTCCAGTCACGCGGCAGGTAAGCCACGGAACTCCAGACGGCGTTCTCTTCTTGGAAGGCCATCATGGATGAGTACACTTTATCAAACATTTCGTCTGCTTCTGATTCACGGTCCATGACCACTGCGGTCGCGTCACGGAATTTCTGCAAGACTTCGTCAGGCAACTGACGTGCTTCAACGCCATGTTCAGTTTCAAACTTTTGCAAAACCGCACCTTGCAGCGCTTCTGCACGTGCCATCGCGTATGTTACGCCAGCCATACAAGAGTTCTCGATCAGCGCTTGTGTCGTGGTGTTCAGGTCACGCCAAACGTCGCCGTTCACATAGAGATACTGTGACGTTGACGGCTGGTGCCACCCTGGAAGGTGGTAGTATTTTGCAACCTGATAGAAGCCAAGCTGCTCGTCCACGGTCGGAAGCGAGAACTCGGTCGCGTCAAGAACGCCTGTTTCTAGGGCTTGGTACAATTCGCCACCCGGCAGAACCGTCACGGACATGCCGACTTCTTTCATGATCTCGCCACCAAGACCCGCTGCGCGGAACTTGAGACCTTCAAGCTGATCAACGCTTTCAATCGGGAATTTGAACCAACCAGCCGCTTCAGGACTAATCACACCGCAAAGGATCGGGTGTACGTTGTATGGTTCGAACAGTTCTTCAAGCAATTCGTTGCCGCCAGCTTGATACATCCACGCCGTAAATTGCGCAGGCTCAAGACCGAAAGGCGTCGCACCAAACAAGGCAGACGCAGGAACTTGACCGCGCTCGTAGCCCATCCAGCTATAGCCGGCATCGATTTGACCAGTTGCAACGCTTTCGAAAACGGCAAGAGCAGGGATCATTTGGTTCGGTTCAAACACCTGAAATGTGATTTTGCCACCAGAAGCGGCACTGACGCGCTCGGCAACCCAAGGCAGCGCATCGCCCAAGGCGGTCAGGTTTGATGAAAAGCTGATTGGAACAGCCCATCGAACGTCTTGAACTTCCTGCGCTGTGGCAGGGGCCGCGGCCGCGACAAGCGTTAGGCCGGCCATAGCAGCGCTAAGACCTTTAACTTTGTTTAACATACGTCTTCCTCCCAGAAGTGTTTTTTGTCCAGCGGCGACGCGGTCAAGCATCCGGCTGGAAACCTCAGCTTAAAACGACAATGCAGAAAACGCCTATGAACCAATTTAGACCTTACCTGTGCAAATACGTTCATTGCTACGCGGTTAGGCGTGCTGTTTCAATGGCCATTCTGTGCTGTAGCGCCGTTCTGGGCGCACGTCACATCTGAAATATGGAGAACATACCATGCAGGACTACGGCGATTTTGACTATGTGATTGTAGGCGCAGGTTCAGCAGGATGTGTTCTCGCCAATAGATTAAGCGAAGACCCTAACACACGGGTTTTATTGCTCGAATCCGGCGGAAGCGACAATTACCACTGGATCCATATCCCCGTCGGTTACCTTTATTGCATCGGAAATCCGCGCACAGATTGGGGCTATTCTACTGCCGCTTGTGCAGGCTTGGGCGGGCGGTCTCTTTTGTATCCGCGCGGTCGCGTTGTAGGGGGCTGTTCTTCGATTAACGGGATGCTTTATTTGCGGGGGCAGTCGAACGATTATGATGGCTGGCGTCAGTTGGGAAACATCGGCTGGGCGTGGGACGACGTTTTACCGTATTTTAAGAAATCCGAAGACTATTATGCTGGCGAAGACGACGAACATGGCGAAGGCGGTGAATGGCGCGTCGAAGAGCAACGCCTGAATTGGGAAATTTTGGATGCATGGAAAGCGGCAGCAATAGAGGCAGGTATTCCAGAGACACCCGATTTTAACCGGGGCGATAACTTTGGGGTTGGTTACTTTAAAGTAAATCAACGAAACGGATGGCGTTGGAGTTCTGCTAAGGGGTTCCTGCGACCCGCAAAATCACGGCCAAATCTTGAGGTGATGACCCACGCACAGGCTCAAAAGGTTTTGTTCGCGGGGAAGCGTGCGACAGGCGTTCAGTTTCTGCGCAAGGGGGCTTTATCAAAAGTCAGCGCACGCCGCGAGGTGATCCTGTCGTCTGGTGCCGTCGGCACGCCGCAATTGCTTCAACTGTCAGGCGTAGGCCCGGGCGGATTGCTACAGAAACACGGCATCGATGTGGTACACGAGGCGCCAGAGGTCGGCGGCAATCTGCAAGACCACCTGCAAATTCGCTGCGCTTACAAAGTGTCGGGCGTGAAAACCTTGAATGTGATGAGTTCAACACTTTGGGGCAAAGCAAAAATTGGACTCGAATACGCGCTGAAACGTACAGGGCCGATGTCGATGGCCCCTAGCCAGCTTGGTGCATTCGCGTATTCCGACGAGCGTCTAGCGTCTCCCGATCTGGAATATCACGTGCAACCCGTCACACTCGAAGCATTCGGCCAAGCGCCACATGACTTCCCCGCGATCACCGCTAGCGTTTGCCACCTGCGTCCGGAAAGTCGCGGCCATGTGCATATCACCTCGCCCGACGCTGCATCGCATCCCGAAATTCAACCCAATTACCTTGCCACAGAAGGCGACCGCATCGTCGCGGCCAACGCCATCCGCAAAACCCGCGAAATCATGGGCCAATCCGCGCTTGCACGTTACATGCCGGAAGAATTCAAACCCGGACCGCGTTATCAAACTGAAGAAGAATTGGTTGAGGGCGCGAGCCAGATCGCATCGACGATCTTTCATCCAGTCGGTACAGCACGCATGGGGATCGACGAGAACGCCGTGGTCGACCCGCAGTTACGCGTCAACGGTGTGACGAACTTGCGGGTTGTGGATGCATCAATCATGCCTAACATCACGTCTGGAAATACAAATTCTCCGACAGTTATGATCGCAGAACGGGCGAGCGATTTTATACTTGGACGCAACCTTTAGGGCCGGGCGGGCACTGTCCCGTCGCTGGTGACGCCCAGCACAACCTGTTAGTTCATCTGCACCTTCGAGCCTTTTACGGTAATTTTCGACGCTGCTTTTACGTTTATTTTTCCGCTGGCTTTGATGTCGATGTCTTTTCCGTTGATTTGGAATGTGCCGTCTTTTTTCAGAACCATGGTGCTTTTGCCGACGGTGATGGTTAGTTCGTCGCCGACGTCGATGTTCAGCTTTTTACCGACCGAAATGCTCATGTCTTCGGCGACATCGATGTCCATCGTCTTGCCTGACGTGACCGCAATGGTTTCGCCTGATGTCACGGCGATAGATTTACCAGAGGTCACATCAATGCTCTCGCCGGATGCGACGGCGATGGACTTGCCCGATTCCGTGTCGATGGATTCACCGGATTTGATAGCGATGGATTTCCCGACCTGCACCGATTGCGAAACGCCGATTGTCGCCGAGGACGAAATGCCGATGGTCTTGGTTTTGGTCAGGTCAATGGTTTCAACGTAATGGCCTTCGCCAGGGATCGCCGCGCCCATCAAACCGAGACCCGCCGCAACGCTACCAACGCCGCCTGCCATGCCTGCGGCCGCCGCGCTGACGACTTTCCCGATGGCCGATGGTCCTACAGTTAGGTTCATATTGCCGCCGATGGCTTCAACGTGGTTGTTGTTCACTTCGATGGATTTGTTCTGGCCGACAGATTGCACCCAGTTGTTATCGATCCGTTCAGAATGACAGTTAAGCGTCTTTTCGTTGCGGTCTTTTTGGGCGTGAACAAAGATTTCTTCTTTGGATTTCTCGTCCTCGAACCGCAACTCGTTAAAGCCTGTGCCTTGATGCGTGTTCGTCTTGAACGTGGACCGCGTTTTGTTAGCGGGTAGCGGGTAAGGAACGTCGTTTTTCCCGTTATAAACACAGCCCGTCACAAGCGGCAGATCGGGGTTTCCCTCAAGAAATTCGACCACAACCTCCATCCCAATGCGCGGGATCACCATGCCGCCCCAGCCTTTGCCAGCCCAGTTTTGCGACACGCGGCAGCGCATGGAATAGGCTTGCGCAAGGTCCCAGTGGAAATGCACCAAAATGCGTCCGTATTCGTCGCAATCAATCTCGCCTTCGCCGACGACAGTCGCGGTCTGCGGGCCTTGCACCGTGGGGATATGCGTCTTGCGTTCGGGCGCGAGCGGGGCGGCAGTGGGCAGCATCACATATGTGCCTTCATAAGTCGCCGTGCCGCTGCCATTGCCGCTGGCGTAGGTATTGCTGGAATAGGTGTGCCGTGCGGTCAGGCAAAGACACGGATCATCAACGCCTTTGATTGGATCACCGGTGATTTTCACGATCAGTCCGGCACGCATAGAGGTCGCGTCGCCAGTCACAAAATGCCGATCATCTTGGCCGCGTTCTTGTGCTGTGCGCAGCTTTGCAAGCTTCTTGCCTTCAGATTGGTCAAGATAGTTACCAGGGAAATCAAAGCTTTCGATGATACCTTCATCAAAAGCCGCGTCACCCGTGTGGTCGGCCTCCATCATCGCAAGCGGGGTTTTGAAATTGTAATCGGTCAGGCGGATCGCACCTGTCGTGATGCGACGGGCGGGCGAAACGTTCCAAAAGTGTTCTTCGTCGGCGCGGTGCATCTCGGGCACTTGCACAAATTTGCGGCTGTCGCCCGCGATCGGGGCGTGTTCGGTCATATCGTCTGTCAGAACCAATGTGTGTCCCGCATCGGTGTGCGCAAAGTGGTAGCTGATCCCAAAGCGTTCCATCAGGCGGGTCGCAAAGGCCAGATCGCTTTCGCGGTATTGGACGGTGTATTCTAGCGGCGCGTAGCTTTTGGTTAACTTCTTTTTTACGGCAGGTTCGCCAAGGTGGCTGTAGGGCGACAGCAATTCGTCCAAGATTTCCACAACAGACTTTTCAGCAAAAATCCGTTGGTTGCGGCGCAGTCCAGCAAGCCAGAACCATGGCCGCAATGTCAGGTCATACCGCCACCCGTTTTCATCAACGCCGTTGAATTTGGTAGCAGTCACAAAGCCATGAAACACCTGATCGGGGTTCTCGAAAGTCTTTAGTGAAACGCTGGCTGGCGTGCCGACCAATGCGTTGAAATCAATGTCTGCTTTAACTGATAAGGCCTCGACGTTGAAGTTAAACAAGGTGTTCACATGTTCATCACCATTGAAACGCAACAGGACCAACTCGTCCGCACCTAGCGCCGTTGTGAGCATGCCCATTCGTCCATCTTGAAGAAAATCCGATGCCATTTCAATGTCCTAACATGCTCAAAACGATATTTGCGTACGATACTGGGCGCTCCACATCCGTAATTTATGCGTGACCTAAGGGCAGCTTCACATGGAATCACTTTCGGAAACAAGTATGGGAACCGCTACCTTTGCTTTGCAACAGCCAGTTGGTGGTGCGAAATAATCGTTCACCTGCACCGTGCAGGGTCATCCGGTAAAAGCAGTGTATCCTGCGTCGTCCATCATGTGGTCGATCTCTGTCGGGTTTGCGACGCTCATCTTAAACAACCAGCCGTTGCCCATCGGGTCGTCATTTGCGAGGCTCGGATTGCCTGCCAAGGCAGTGTTAATTGCCACCACATCGCCTGAGATCGGCGCCGAAATATCGGATACCGCCTTGCTACTTTCGACAACCGCGACCTCATCACCTAGCGCAATCGTATCGCCCGTTCGCGGCAGTTCAACAAACACCAACGTGCCTAGCTGCGCTACGGCGAAGGGCGTGATCCCAATCACGACAAATCCGTTTTCCGCGCGAAGCCAGTGATGTTCCTTCGTGTATCTCATAGCGCGTTTTCCTTTGATCGTTGGCGTCAGGCTGCATCGACATCGCCGCCCGATCAAGCAATTTCCGATGCTTAGATGTCGCTACGGGTATTCCAGACTTGACCCTAGGGTACTTCCACGCCCAAGCTGCGTGAATATTGCGATTGTCACAAAAACCTTTCCTAAATCCATTATGGCTGGAACGGTTAATTCGATTTTAAGCTACTTTCACGCGAGGCGCAGATGCATATCGACCTCAAAGGATCAGGGATCAGCGGGTTTAGCATCGGTATAGATCCGACTGGGCGCGAACATGTTGTGGTTATCACGAAGCGTCGTTTAAACTTTCCCGCTGCGTCGGGCGGTGTTTGCACGTGGTCCGATGCGATCCCAGCGCTATGCACGGCGGATGAATTTAGTGGCGAACCTGGCATGTCTGCGGTCACGTTCGAATCCGAATTTGCGATGCGCAAACCCCATTGCGATGTGCTGGTTCACGGTGCGGCTTACGCGCCCAATGGGGCGCCCACCCCGATGGTCTACGCTGGTCTGCAATGCGGAACCGTTTCGAAAACGATTGCGGTTTTTGGCCCGCGGGTCTGGGAACGCTACATCACTGGGCCAGCCCCGTCAGAACCCGCGCTGTTCGTGCGTCAGGATATTTCGTATGATCACGCTTTTGGCGGTGTCGATGCGCTTGATCCATCCGAAAAAGAACCCCCGATGTATCCGTTTAATATTGTCGGCGTCGGCTGGCATCAATCACGCAACCGCGACAGTGTTGATGGCACGCCGCTGCCCGCCTGCGAAGATCCGCAGAACCTGATCAGTACTCCGTGGAGTAAAGTCACACCTGTCAGCTTTGGTCCGATAGCGCGTGGTGCGCCTGAGCGCGCGAAATACGCGGGAACCTACGATGAGGCGTGGATCGAGGATCGTTTTCCACATTTGCCTGACGACTACGATGATCGCTATGCCCAAGCCGCGCCCGCCGATCAGCAAATCCGGCACCCATCAGGGGGCGAAGTGATCAAGCTAAATAATATGATGTCCGATCACGCTGGCCCATTCGAGATGAAGCTGCCGAACCTGGACCTGCCAGTCGTGTTTTCACGTAGGCGCGGCGAAGATATTCCCGCCCGACCCGTCACCGACACATTGATTATCGAACCGGACCAGCGCCATATCGACGTGATCACCCGCGCAAGCCTGCCATTGAAACGCGATATTCTGGAGATGCGCGAAGCCATCATCGGCAAACGCGGTCGCGGGTATTGGCGCGCACGTGCGCTGGGCAAAACATACAACCCGAGCCTCGCTGGGCTTGGGAAGGACAAAGTGGTGCCCGAATTATGAGCGGCCTTGCAATAGAAGCCTGCGGCATGTCAACCGCGATTGGCCTGAATGCGCCAGCTTCTGCGGCGGCACAACGGGCGAGATTATCGAACTTTGAAGAAACGCATTTTATTTCGCACGACGGCAAATGGATGATCGGTGCGGAAGTGCCGCTTGATCCGCCAAAACGTGGTCGTGCGCGGCTGCAGGCGCTTTTGGAAGGGCCGTTGCGCGAATGCTATGCTGCGCTAGGCGATGTCGATCCAAAAGACGTGCCAGTGCTGCTTTGCGTCGCCGAAGGAGACAGGCCCGGAAGGTTAGCAGGCGTCGATACTAGCCTGTTGCACGACACCTTGAATGCCATTGGCCAACCGATCCACGCAGACAGCGCCGTGATCACCTATGGTCGCGTTGGGGGAATTGTGGCCCTGCGTGACGCCCGTGATCTGATGAAAAAAGGCGCGAAAAAGGTAATCGTCGCAGGTGTCGACAGCTACCTGATCGCGGGAACCTTGGCGCATTATGATGCCGACGACAGGGTGCTGACGGAGACAAACTCTAACGGCTTTCCTGCGGGCGAGGGGGCGGCGGCGGTACTGCTTGGTCGCGGTGGCGCATTTCAGTTGCTCGGCCTCGGCTTTGGTCGCGAACCCGCGCATATCACATCAGGTGAACCCACGCGGGCCGACGGTCTCGTCGCCGCAATGCGTGAAGCACTGGGTGAAGCAGGGATCGACTTTAGCGAGGTCGATTACCGGATGTCTGACCTAAATGGCGAACAGTATTATTTCAAAGAGGCAGCGCTCGCGATGACCCGCGTTTTGCGCAAACGCATTGATCAAATGGACCTGTGGAACCCCGCCAGCGAATTTGGCTACACTGGTGCCGCAAGCATGCCATTGATGCTTGGGTTGGGCTTGATCGCAGGGCAAAAACGCTATGCGCCAGGCCGGACGGTAATCATGCAAACGTCAGACGACGACGGGCGGCGCGGCACTGCGATTTTCAGAATGGAAGGGTAGACCATGGGCAATGATGTCTTTGCGAACGGACGAGAGTTGTCGTGCAAAGCCGGTAGCGGTAAGTCGATCTGCGCATTTCCTGACGTGTGTTTTACCCCGCCCCAAACCCCCGCAACACCACCCGGCGTGCCGATCCCATACCCGAACACAGGCATGTCCAGCGATACGTCCAAAGGCAGCCGCGACGTGAAGATCACCAAAAAAGAGGTGATGTTGAAGAACAAAAGCATGTTCAAGAAAAGCGTCGGTGATCAAGCAGGATGCGCGCCGAAAAAAGGCGTCGTGACCAGTCAAACAGGCGGTAAGGTGTACTTCAATTCATGGTCAATGGACGTGAAAATCGAAGGCGAAAACGCGGTGCGGCATCTAGATTTGACGACGCATAATCACGGGAGTGTACCGGGGAACACGCCGACGTGGCCGTTTATTGATAGTATGGCGATTGATGTTGACGGGAAAAGTGATGATCCCTGTCAAAAAGATAAAAAGAAAGAACAAGACGCCTGCAAAGATTATCAGCCGCACAAAGAGGACGGTGAAGATGCATGTGCTGCCGCAGGTTTTGTTGCACCAGAAACCGGTTCGGCCTTTACCCGTGACAAACATAAGAACATGTCCAAATCGCGAAAACGCGTGGCCAACGAATGTCTGACCGCGCGGGCCTGTAAGCTGGTTCCCAAGGATGCGCCAAGCGGCAAGAAACCGGGCTGTTGTCCCGGTCAAACCCCGCACCATCTGGTCGAAGCATCGGCTTTTTTTAAAACCGGACGCGGCACCAGCAAATCGTCAAAAACGTCCCGCCTGACCATCGCCTCCGGTGGCGCGGATGGCAAAACCGGTTACGACGAGGGCGATGCGCCCTGCGTTTGCGCGTTCGGCCCGAACCAGTACCAAGGCGCGCATGGCGTTTTGCACACGTTCCAAGGTGCGGCAAACAAGGCTGATTCAAAAACAGGGGAACCAGTTACATTCGGCAACGGTGCCTCAACAACCACACCGTCTGTGTCTTATGCCGAAGCGCGTAAGAACGGTGCCGAGGCCCTAAACAAGACCTTTCCAAAAGCAAAATGCGACAAGAAGTGTACTGAAGCCCAGCTTGACGCTTATCACAAAGACGAGGTCGGCGTGGGCGACAATGATCGGCTCAAACTGGTTGATACCGGTTACACAAAAGATGTGGACATCGCCAACGCGGAAAAGCTGGTCGATGCGGGTTTTGACGTTAGCAAAGCCGGACTTTCACCGGGCACCACGGGCTTTTCCAAGCTCGCAACAGGCGAATAAAAGGAAAACACCATTATGGATATCACAGGTCAGAAGTTCATTCGTGCTGCTGAAACCGACGACAAAAGGCTTGTTGTTTGTACGCAGGCACCGGGAATGGATATTGAAACGCAACCGCACACGGGACTTGTCTATTGGTCCGACGATGAAGGGTGGTGCGAAATTGGTCTGGCCAACGGCGTCACAGCGGACGCGACAATAACCGAGGATGGTGCGCAGGCGCTTGTCACCGACCCGTTCGGCCTTGTCCATGTGACGAACGGCGGCAATGCGGTGATTGACGGCATCACAGACGGGGCAGGCAACGCGCCGGACGCACCGTTGCGGGCCGTGCGCCGTGTCGGCGACAAGGTCTATGCAGTTGGTGTCGAACGTCAGGCCTATATGCGGGAAAAAGGCAAATGGCAGATGATTTCAAATGACGATGTCATGACCAGCGAACGGCCTGTCGCTTTTCAGGCCATTGACGGTTTTTCCGATACCGAACTTTATACCGCTGGCTGGGATGGCGAAATCTGGTCATATGACGGCAGCAATTGGCAGCAACACCAAAGCCCAACCAACATCATCCTCAACGACATCGCCGCAGGTCCGGATATGTGCGTCGCGGTGGGACTTGCAGGCCAAATCGTCACGGGGCGCGGCGATGATTGGCAAATGATCGAACAAGACGAAACCGAGGAAGATTTCTGGTCCGTCCGCGCCTTTAATGGCGCGTTCTATCTGACGGCGCTCAGCGGCATTTACGAATTGAAAGACGGTGAATTGGAAATGCTGCGCGACACCGACGAAGAGATGCGGACTGTCTATGCGTTGACGGTCGGGCCAAGCGGGCTTTGGTCCGTAGGTTTGCAGGACATCGTTCTATTTGACGGCAACGACTGGCGCACGATTGGTCAATCCTAACCGAGGAGATTTGAAATGAACGCAAACGACGTGAAAATTGGTGATGCGAAGCTCGACGGTGTTGTGATTGGCATGGTCATGGATGTGACAAAGGGCGGGGCTATTCAGGTCGTCTTTCCGGGCAATCCGCAGGACGAAGCTATCCGTGCGCGCGCCACGGTCCCCCTATCCACGCGCGATATTGGGGCTGAGGTTGCGCTCATTTTTGAAGGCGGTAACCCGACGTCCCCGATCATCGTCGGTCGCCTCTTACGGCCCGGTGATGGGTTGAATGACCCTGATGATGGCACCACAGAGATCGATCTGGACCCCGCGCCGATGACTGTCAGTGTGGACAATGGCGCAGAAGACGTTGTCGATATCGCTGGTAAAGAACAGGTGGTTATCCGCTGTGGTCGCGCGAGTATCACGTTAACCAAGGCGGGGAAAATCCTGCTACGTGGCGCTTATATATCGAGCAGATCATCGGGGGCAAACCGGATCAAGGGTGGCTCAATCCACTTGAATTAACCATGACGCATATCCCGATCATTTTGACCCAACACGCTGAAGACGCTGCCGTATTATGGGAGCGGCGCAGGCGCGCCGTCGATGCCCCGCATTATAATACGATGTATTTGGCGCGGCTCGATGAGCAGCTCGAAGCGCATCTTGATGGTCTGCGGATCGCGGGTGCTGCTGGCTGGGAAGAGGCTGTGGCGGCATTCAAAGAGATCGGCGGTGGCGGTGAGATGTTCACGCTTTCGACACTGGCGTTCGGTCAAGATGATCCAGCGTTGATTCAGTCTGTGATTGAGCTGATCAAGGCCGATCCGAACGCATTTCTAGGCCCCGCGGCGTCTGGAATTGGCTGGTTACATCAGTCCAAACTATCCGGCAAAGTCAGTCCGCTGTTGCTGTCCGATGACCTGATCGCGCGCGCGCTGGGCGTGGGGGGATGTGCATTGCACCGTGTCGATCCGGGCAAACAACTGACGGTGTTTCTAGACGATCCACCAGGCGTTAAACGTCGTGCTGTCCGTTTGGCGGGCGAGATCGGGCGCGTGGGATTATTGCCGTGTATTCAAGAGCTTTGTCATGATACAGATGCCGAAACGGCGTATTGGGCGACGTGGTCAGCTGTCTTGTTAGGGGATCGCGGCGAGGCGCTGGACCAGCTTTTACAGATAGCGACAGGCGATAGCGCGAAGGCACAGGATGCCTTGGGCGTGGCCTTGCCTGCGATGGGATTTGAGGCGGGCTGCAACTGGTTAAATGCGCAACCAGTCGAGGCTACGACAACGAAAATTACCGGTTACGGCATCTTGGGTGATGCAGGTGCCGTGCCATGGTTAATCGAACAGATGGCGGATGACGATCTGGCGCAGATCGCGGGCGAAAGCTACGCATTGATTACAGGCGCTGACCTCGAAAAAGATGACCTCGACAGGGACATCCCAGATGGCGCATTGGACGGGCCGAATGATGATCCGACGGACGACGATGTCGACTTGGGCGCAAACGAAAATCTGGCATGGGCATCAGCCGATCACGTGGCAAGCCATTGGCGAGGAATCCGTGCGCGATTTGGCTCAGGCTCATATATTTTGGGACGTCCGGCAGGCGTTGACACGTGGCGTGACTGCTTCGCGAATGGATACCAGAGACAACGCAGGGTTGCGGCAACATGGCTGGCGGTCAGCGAGCCAGCGGCGCCTTTGGGAAACTGGAAAGTCCCGGTTTTCCGATCTTGGCCTCGCTAATTCCTCAAACACAGCAATTATCGACGAAAACTTGCGGAATTTAAAACATCGTGCAAGTCTGACGTGTACATTGTGTAAATTTGCTATCGGTCAGCGATGCGCCGATGGTTTGTAAGCGGGGACAACCTATGGCAGACCCAAACACCGAAAATGGTGAAATAGAAACTGACTTTGAAGTCGGGCAAGACAACATCGATGGGAACCTCGGACCACTTGGGTTCGATATTCACAATCCGGTTTTTGTGATATCCGGCCTCACTGCCGTCATCTTCGTTATCCTGACACTTATCTTTCCAGATCAAGCGGGGGCGGTGTTCGCGGCTGTCCGTGATTTCTCAATCACTAAGCTTGATTGGTTCTTTATGATTATCGTGAATATATTCGTGATATTCTGTCTTTTCTTGATATGTCACCCGATGTCCAAAGTGCGATTGGGCGGACCGGATGCCGTCCCAGAATATTCCTACACAGCTTGGTTCGCGATGCTTTTCGCGGCCGGTATGGGGATTGGCCTGCTGTTCTTTGGCGTGCTCGAACCTGTCTATCATATGAACGTATCGGGACCATTGGGTGTGGCGTCGCCTATTGCCGCGGACGGCAGCATCATCGCCGAAAACGTGGATGCCGCCCGTCGTATGGGGCTTGCCGCGACGTTCTACCACTGGGGTTTACACGGCTGGGCGGTCTACGCGATCATGGCGTTGGCGCTCGCGTTCTTCACTTACAACAAGGGTTTACCGTTCTCGATCCGCTCTTGTTTCTACCCGATCTTGGGAGATCGCGTCTGGGGCTGGTGGGGGCACTGTATTGATATTCTTGCGGTTTTTGCCACTTTGTTTGGCCTCGCGACGTCGCTTGGGTTGGGCGCACAGCAAGCCAACGCTGGCTTCAACTTTGCCTTTGGCCTGCCGATTTCGACCAATGCGCAAGTGATCATCATCCTGCTGGTCACGGCGGTCGCACTTGTGTCGGTTTACCGTGGTTTGGACGGGGGCGTGAAAATTCTCTCTGAAGTCAACATGGTTCTCGCCGTCTTATTCTTCTTATTTGTTCTGCTGGTCGGACCGACATTGGTCGGGTTGAGCGGGTTCTGGGACGGGCTTGTCGCTTACACCCAAGAAATAATTCCACTTTCCGTGCCGTTTGGCCGCGAAGACGATGCATATCGCGAAAGCTGGACCGCGTTTTATTGGGCATGGTGGGTATCCTGGGCACCGTTCGTGGGCATGTTCATCGCGCGCGTGTCCAAAGGCCGCTCAGTTCGCGAGTTCCTGATTTGCGTGCTGATCATACCATCGTTAATCATCTTTCTCTGGATGGGCGTCTTTGGCGGGATCGCGATTGATCAAATCGTGACAAGTCCGGAAACATCGCTTGTCAAAGCGAACGTAGTTGACAGCTATTCGCCCGAGTTATCCTTGTTTGGGATGCTTAACGAATTGCCGTTCACCAAGATTGCATCGACCATCGCGATCTTCCTGGCGCTGGTGTTCTTTGTCACATCGTCGGATTCAGGGTCGCTGGTCGTCGATACAATCACGGCAGGCGGCAAGATCGACGCCCCTGTGCCACAGCGGATATTCTGGTGCATCGTCGAAGGGCTGATCGCCATCGTGCTCTTGATTGGCGGTGGGCTATCGGCCTTGCAAGCAGGGGTCACGGCGACTGGACTTCCGTTCTCGGTGCTGATGTTGGTGATGTGTTACACCATATTTAAAGGCCTCAAGAACGAACCGCGATAAGCCGCGTGGGTCGCACGATAAAACTCAAAATGCCCGTCACTTTGGCGGGCATTTTTTATGGTATAGAGACATTCGTTTGGCGCAAGCTTTGACTACACGCCACCCTGCCGTCATAATTTTTACAGCTGGGGAGGAGCACACGATGAGTTCAGAAAATCAAAAAAAACGCAAAGATCTCAATGCCGCCGAGATCGGCGCGTTGGCCCACCTATATCGGGCCGAGGTGTACCGTTCTACGATCTGGCGCACGCGGTTGGACACGACCACCAACTGGGCTGTTGTGACGTTAGGCATCGCGTTGTCGATCACATTTGCCGCGCCCACTGCATCGGCTTTACCGCTCGTGCTTGTCGGGGTTTTGTTGCTTTTCTTCATGACGATGGAGGCCCGCCGCTATCGCTTTTTTAATGTCTGGCGGGCGCGGTGTCGCTGGATGGAAACCCATTTTTACGCCCCGATGCTGCACGACGGCGACCTGCATCTTGAGGAAAACTGGCAGCAAACTCTAGCCGAAGATTATTGGCGGCCAAAGTACCACGTCAGCATGATGGTCTCGATTGGACGACGTGTGCGTAGCACCTATCTGTGGATTCTTCTGATCCAAGCCTTGGCGTATCTGAGCAAACTCATCGTGCATCCCGAGCCCGCGAAATCCGTGGCCGAAGTGTTAACGCGGGCAGATGTTGGACCGGTTCCGGGTATTTTTGTCGTCATGTCTGGGCTCTTTTATATCCTCGCGTTGCTCGCTATCGCGATCTGGAGCTTTGATCACGACCGCAAGCGTTCAATCCGTGGGGATCGCAGTAGCGGCAGCAGTATGGGGTAGGGGAATTACCAAACCCTGCCAATTGAAAAACGAACACTTGGCCCCGTATCACAGGGGCGCTATGACGGGCTTCCAAGTATCGCAAGGAGCCGATCATGACCGCTGTTGCAGACCGTATTTCCCGCACGATTGCTGATGATATCGGGGCGCGTCCCGAACAGGTTAACGCCACGGTCGCGATGTTGGATGCTGGCGACACGGTTCCCTTTGTCGCGCGATATCGTAAAGAAGCGACGGGCGGATTGGACGACACGCAATTGCGGCGTTTGGCGGAACGGCTCGACTATTTGCGTGATCTGGAAAAACGTCGGGCGACGATTTTGGATCAGGTGAAATCGCAAGGCAAACTGACCGACACGTTGGCCCGCGATATCGCTAAGGCGGACACGAAAGCCGTTCTCGAAGACCTCTATCTGCCTTACAAACCCAAGCGGCGCACCAAAGCGATGATCGCGCGTGAAAACGGGTTGGAACCGTTGCTGCAAAACATTCTGGATGACCGTGCCGCGGATCCCGTTGTTTTGGCTGAGAAATACGTGACCGAAGCCGTGCCCGGCACCAAAGAAGCACTGACAGGTGCGCGTGACATCCTCGTTGAACAACTCGGTGAAAACGCGACGTTGTTGGGGCGTCTGCGCGACGTCATGCAAAAAGAGGCCGTGATCTCTGCTCGTGTGACCGCAGGCAAAGAAGAGATCGGTGCGAAGTTTTCCGATTATTTCGCCCATACGGAAAAATGGGCCACGATCCCGTCGCACCGCGCTTTGGCGATTTTACGGGCCACGAAAGAAGAAATTGTCACGCTGGATATCGGACCGGAACCCGAAAATGGACTTGCGCGTGTGACGGGTATCGTTGCCGCTGAAATCGGTATTCGTGGCCAAGGGCTGGGCGATATTTGGTTGCAAGACGTGGCGACGTGGGCGTGGCGTGTAAAGCTCAGCTTAACCATGTTCATGGACCTGATGGCGGATATGCGTAGACGCGCTCATGCCGCTGCGATTGACGTTTTCGCGCGTAACTTGCGCGATCTATTGCTCGCCGCCCCCGCAGGTCCACGCGCAACGCTTGGCCTTGATCCGGGCATTCGGACAGGCTGTAAAATCGCCGTCGTGGATGAAACGGGCAAGCTACTGGACACCGCAACGATCTATCCTTTTCAGCCGAGAAACGATCTACGCGGGGCCGAAGAAACCCTAATCCAGATGATCCAGAAACACGGCATTGCCTTAATCGCTGTTGGCAATGGGACGGCAAGTCGTGAATCCGAACGGCTTGTCGCGGATGCAATCAAACGCCTGCCTGCCAGCGTGGCGCGCCCGACATCTGTCATTGTGTCAGAAGCAGGGGCGTCGGTTTATTCGGCCTCTGAACTTGCGTCGCTTGAGTTCCCTGACATCGATGTGTCGATACGCGGGGCCGTGTCGATTGCGCGGCGCTTGCAAGATCCATTGGCCGAATTGGTTAAGATCGACCCGCAAGCCATTGGTGTAGGCCAATATCAGCACGACGTCGATCAACGCCAGCTTGCGCAATCTTTGGCGGTTGTGGTCGAAGACGCAGTGAACGCAGTCGGCGTTGACTTGAACATGGCCTCCGCGCCATTGCTGTCACATATCGCAGGCCTGAGCACGTCATTGGCGCAGGCCGTTGTGACGTACCGCGATGAAAACGGCCCTTTTGCGACGCGCAAAGCACTGCTCAAAGTGCCGGGACTGGGGCCAAAAGCGTTCGAGCAATGCGCAGGTTTCTTGCGGATCACGGGCGGCACAGAACCATTGGACGCATCGTCAGTCCACCCCGAAGCCTACGGTGTTGCGCGTAAAATCGTGCAGGCTTGTGGTCGCGACATTCGCGCGATTATGGGCGACGGGACAGCTTTGGCCGGGCTGCGTGCCGAGCAATTCGTCGATGACAACTTTGGATTGCCGACCGTGCGCGACATCCTGACCGAGTTGGAAAAGCCGGGTCGCGATCCGCGTCCGACATTCAAAACCGCCACTTTTGCCGAAGGCGTCGATAGTATCACTGACCTGAAGGCGGGTATGTCGCTAGAAGGGACGGTCACAAACGTGGCGGCTTTTGGTGCATTCGTCGATATCGGTGTGCATCAGGACGGGTTGGTCCATGTCAGCCAGCTAGCCGATAAGTTCGTGAAAGACCCGCATGAGGTTGTAAAAGCTGGTGATGTGGTCCGCGTGCGCGTGACCGAAGTGGACGTACCGCGCAAACGCATCGGGTTGAGCATGCGCAAAGATGGCGGCGGCGCGCCTGCGCCACATGGCGGTCAGGACAAACCAAAAGCGCAGCATACTACGAAGAAAACATCCGCGGGTCCCGCGCAAAGCAGTCAAGGCGCGCTGGGCTCTGCGCTGGCTGCGGCGATGAAACGTCCCAACAAATAGGGCTGCTGATTGATAGACCAGCGGGTTTGGTGCGTGGGGCGTGTTCGCTGTTTTGAATGGAGTTGTTAAGTCTGAAAGCTGCCCTTAAAAGCAGAAAATTCTAATTAGTATCAAGTCAGAGTTGTATTGCGACCACACTGCTCAACGTTTATAGAGTCAATAATCCGTAGGGTCGCACGTGACGAAATAATCTGTTTGTTTGGTAAAAATGCGGCGCTAAAGGCAGCTAATTCCCTACAACACAGGTGGTTGTGGGTTTTGATAGCGACGATCAAAAAAATAATGGAACCTTTCTGCGTTCCAACGGTTTACTTTCTGTACCAGTAAGAGTTGTTGATATTTTTACCTTGCAACCCAGAGGTGCAGATGAAGATTCTTGCCGTCGATGACGATCCGTTCATTCTCGAAATCCTGACCATGATGGCAGCGAAGGTCGGTTATACCGATGTCGTCACCATGCCGTCTGGCGAAAGTGCGCTGAATCTTCTCAACAAAGGCAAGGACGTCTTTGATTGTATGTTGCTGGACATTAACATGCCGGGCATCGACGGGATCGAGCTGTGTAAGCTGGTACGCAGCTTGCCTGACTACGATAAAACTCCGATCATTATGCTGACAGCGATGTCCGACAAGGATCATATCCTACGTGCCTTTAAGGCTGGCGCGACGGACTACGCGAGCAAACCTTTCGATATCGTAGAACTGAACGCCCGCCTGCGCATGGCTGAACAGGTCGTCGTTGCACGGCAAGAAGTAGCTGCGGTTTTACCATCGGTGAACACCGAAGAGCCGGAAGTCGACACGTCACCTAGCTTTGAGTTGAGCGATGAGATCCAAATAGAGGGCATCAGCGACATTATCGGCTACGGCGCTCTTGCGAATTACCTGACACAGCTTTCGACAGCTCGGCTGACTGGATCCCAAGTCTTCGCGGTGAAAATAGACCAGATCGAAGCAATTTATGCGCAAGCAACGTCTGACGAATTTCTATACGCTGTCTCAGAGGTCGCGGATGCGATCAACACAATGCTGCAATCCAGCGGTTACTTGATGGCTTATGCTGGAAACGGGGCGTTTGTGGTTGTGTCGAACAAAGCTACGCTGGAATCTTCTGCGGCGCTAGAGGCAGAGGTCCAAAATCTGCTCGACGAAAAGAACACCGAGTTCGACAATGGCAACCCGCTAGACCTTGAGGTGTCGTTCGGGAACCCGATCCGGCCAAATGCGAGCAAAAATCAACGTGTTCGCAAGACATTTGACCGCGCCATTGCGCGCGCGGAAAATCGCGTCCTGAAAAAACGCAACGACCCGCGTGCGGTAAGCGTCCGGTTGGTCGGCCTGTAGGGCAGGCGGCTCCGAATACTTCAGCCCAATTGGGTTAAGGTATTCAGAAAATCGCCTACGCATCACTTTGGCTCGGTAATGGGCACTGTGAACCAAAACGTCGTCTTGCCATCTTCGCTGCTGTCAAAGCCGATGGTGCCACCTGTCTGCTCGACGATCTGTTTTGTGATATTCAGCCCTAATCCAGTGCCACCCATCGCGCGTGTTCCGGCTGTCGCAGCTTGCGAAAATGGCTTAAATATCTGGTCTTTAAACGTATCCGGAATACCACTGCCGTGGTTTGTGACCGAGACGCGAATTTCATTTTTCTGCGCTTTGACCGCTAGTCGGATTGAGCTGTCCTTGTCCGCGAACTTGACCGCATTCGTGAGAAGGTTCGTCATCACCTGTTGGAAACGATCAGGATCAACAAACCCAGTCACACTGCGGTCAGGACAAACGATATCGTACCGAACTTCGAACTTTTGGGCGGTGGCCAGATTGGCGATGACGGCCTCTTCTACCAATCCAATGATCCGGTGTTTCGCCACAGTAAACCGCATTTGACGTGCTGAGAATTTTTCGAAATCCAGAACGTCGTTAATCAAGGCATGCAACCGTTTGCCGTTCTCTTGAGCAATAAATAAAAGGCGTTGTGCATCGTCAGAAAACGGCTCGTCGTCTAGCGTACTCAACAGTGACAGCGATCCCAGCACAGACGTCAGCGGCGTCCGCAATTCGTGACTTACGGTCGAGATGAATTCGCTTTTAAGTTGATTTAAGCGTCGCTGCTCGGTGACATCTACAACCTGCGAAATAATATGCTCTGGGTTCCCGTCGGAATCCTTTACCACGCCGATGCTGAGCAACACCCAGATGATTTCGTTATCGGCGCGAATACAACGTCGTTCCATCCGGTAGGAATTGACATTGCCTGCCTTCAGCTCATCGATCATGGCCATATTTTCAACATGGTCATCGGGATGTGCCAATAGCTCAAAGTTGTTTTCCAGAAGATCAGTCTCGGTGTACCCAAGCAGATCGCAGAGCGCCAAATTCACACTTCGAAATGCGCCATCCATACCAACCGTGGCCATGCCGACAGTCGCGTTATCAAAGGCTGATTTGAACTGTGCGACACTGATACGCAGCTCGTTTTCAGTTGTTTTGCGTTCGGTAATATCCGTCGTCGCGCCAATAACGCTGATGACCCTGCCTTCACAATCGCGGTTGGCTACAGCCGCATCGGTGCGAGTCCAGCGCCAGCACGTTCCGTCTTTCGACCGCACACGATGTTCGCTGCTCGCACGTTCGCCAAGATTCTCAGAACATAACCGAATGGGTTCTAACGCCATAGCTAGATCGTCAGGATGGACACGACTGCGCCATTCTTCCTGCACATCCACGTCGTCTGACGGGGATAGCCCCATCAGTTCACGCCAAATGTCCGAAACAATGACAGTTTCCGTCACGGGGTTAAAATCGAAAACCCCGATCCGCGCACCTTTGATCGCATTGTCGGCGCGGGCGAGTTTCGCTCTGGTCTGACGGGCTGTTTCCATCTCGTCGGTGATGTCTCGCAGGATGAGCGCGTGGTATAAACCACCGGTTTCATCGCTCCAAGATGTCATATGGGCCGACAACGGAATCGAGCCGCCATTCTTCTTTTGTGCAACCATACGTTTAATAATTGCATCGGCCGCAGGCGGTTCAATATAGGCGTTGAGTTCGGCAACAGACGTTACTGGAAGGATGCCAAAAACAGGCTGTCCAATCAATGCATCAACGTCGTATCCAAGCACATTATGCGCCATGTCGTTACAATGAACGATCGCACCATCGGCGCCAACAATCATCAGTGGAACTTGAATTTGTTTGAACGCACTTAAAATTAGCGATCCGTCCATCTTATACTCCGTGCAGAAAATTTCACGTTTGACGTGTAACGTTTAACGTCGAATTGGTGCTGCATACAATCAGATATCTGACAAATGTATCAAACAAGCGCGATTGGGTAGGAGCGAAGAGTTAGGTCGGATCAATGGTCTATCAAGAATGCGAGCCACTTTATTGTGAAATTCAGCGTGGGGCGGCGTGGCTTCATATCTGCCCCTAAGTCATGAAACGATTGTTGGTTTGCCTTATTTTTATTGAGTGCTCGCAGGTCCGTTCAATGCAGGAGGGACGCCTTAATGCTGCGCGACTTTAATAAGATTTTCGTCTGCACAGCATCCCGCACTTCATAACCACTGGCGGTCTGAACGACGTTTCCGGTCTGTCAATCCGTTGCTATTATATCAACCTCAGGGTGTGAGGTGCGTTAATCGCTTGAGCCTAATGCCAACGCTATCGGCAAAAAAACTGGGCCCGGTCGTGCCACGAATCCCAATCATGTAGGTGTTGCGCGACTTTTGGCTGTGAAAGTGCGGCGGTGTGATCTTGTTAGCGTAGTCGCAAAAAATCGTCCAAGGCCGAATGATATCCGACAGGCCAAGTTGGCGCTCTTTGTAATATCGCAATGGGACAATAGCGCCAAGCGCAGTAATGTTCTTTAATCAAAGGGGGTTAGGATGGTGCTGTGAGGGAGGATTGAACTCCCGACCTCACCCTTACCAAGGGTGTGCTCTGCCACTGAGCTACCACAGCATCCGTGAGGCTGGGGATTAGCCGCAATCGCATTCTGGTGCAAGCCCTGACTGGACCCTTTTTGCACAGCTTGATAACACGTCCCCTATGACGCAATCGACAAGCAAAAAATCCAAGGCTCCGCAAAGTCGTGAAGACAGGCTAAAGGCGGCGTTGAAGGCGAATATGGGCAAACGTAAAGCACAGGCCAAAGCCCGCGCTGACGCGGATAAAAAAGAACAGAAAGAGTAGGCGGCTAAATGGATTCTATTGTTGTACAAGGCGGACGTGAATTAAACGGTCAAATCCAGATCGCAGGGGCCAAGAACGCGGCGCTGGCATTGATGCCCGCCACATTGCTGTCCGAAGAGCCGTTGACGCTAACCAATGCGCCGCGCTTGTCGGACATCGCGACAATGACGCAATTGTTGCAATCTTTGGGCGCTGAGGTCACCGCAATGCAGGACGGCAAGGTGCAGGTCATGTCGACGCATGGCGCGATCAACACAACCGCCGACTATGACATTGTGCGCAAAATGCGGGCGTCGAACCTTGTGCTGGGCCCACTTTTGGCCCGCGAAGGTCATGCGATTGTGTCGCTGCCCGGTGGCTGCGCGATTGGTGCGCGTCCGATGGATATTCACACCGACGGTCTTACCAAAATGGGCGCGGAAATTGATCTGCGCGACGGCTATTTGCACGCCAAGGCGATTGGTGGCCGTCTGCAAGGGGCCGTGATTGATTTCCCGTTCGCCTCTGTCGGGGCGACCGAAAATATCATGATGGCCGCCACGCTGGCCAAAGGCACAACCGTAATTAACAACGCCGCGCGCGAGCCGGAAATCGTTGATCTTGCTGATTGTTTGCGCCGGATGGGGGCGCAAATCGACGGTGATGGTACGTCCACAATCACGATCCAAGGCGTTGATCGCTTGGGTGCGGCGACGCATCCTGTTGTCACTGACCGGATCGAATTGGGCACATATATGCTCGCCCCTGCGTTCACGGGCGGCGAGGTCGAATGTCTGGGTGGCAAGATGTCTCTGGTCGCGGCTTTTGCCGAGAAACTGGACGCCGCTGGCATTGATGTCTGGGAAACTGACAAGGGCCTGAAAGTCCGCCGTCGTGGGGATCGTCCAAAGGCCGTTGATGTAACCACTGAACCATTCCCGGGCTTCCCGACCGATCTGCAGGCGCAGATGATGGCGATGCTCTGTATTGCCGAAGGCACGTCCGTGCTGGAAGAAAAAATCTTTGAAAACCGCTTCATGCACGCGCCGGAATTGGTGCGGATGGGCGCGAATATCGAAGTGCACGGCGGGACAGCCACCGTGACTGGCGTCGCGCGGATGAAGGGTGCGCCAGTGATGGCGACTGACTTGCGGGCGTCGGTCTCGCTGATCCTTGCAGGGTTGGCAGCAGAAGGCGAAACCGTCGTGAACCGCGTCTATCACCTTGATCGCGGGTATGAGCATGTCGAAGATAAACTGCGCGCCGTTGGGGCGCAAATCGAACGGGTACAAGGCATATGAGCGACGACGCACGATTCGAAGACGGTGGCGAATCGCCGCTGCGGCTAAAAGCGCTGGACGGTGATGACCTCACCGTTTTGGCGGCTTTGGTGCAGGATGCGGTGTTTCCGGCGTCTGAAATGCGCTGGGACCGCAAGGGTCGCCGTTTTGCGATCCTGCTGAACCGCTTTCGCTGGGAAGACGTGGATCGTGCGACGACCCGCAAACGCGACTTCGAGCGGGTGCAGTCGGTGCTGATGATCGAAGACGTGATCGCGGTGAAATCTCAAGGCGTTGACGCACGCGATGCTGATATGGTGCATTCGTTGCTGTCGATTGCATTTCATGCCGGCGAAGATGGGACAGGCCGGCTCGAATTGACGCTGGCAGGCGACGGTGCGGTGGCTGTGGACGTGGAAACGCTAGAGGTTGTGTTGCGTGATGTGACACGGCCTTATGTTGCGCCATCAAAACATGTGCCGACGCACGACCTATGATCTCGTGACGAATTTTCGCGAAAATTCGATGCCTCCGGCGGGGATTTAAAGAGAGCCAAAGAAGCATAGGGCCAGCATTGCTGGTCTGACGTTGTCGCGCTAAGACGAGCGCAAGGAGTACCCGATGCCACAGTTTCTTTCCACGTCTGACCCTGATTTTGAAACTCAGTTCACCGCACTTTTAGGTGCCAAACGCGAAGATTCGCCGGATGTGGATCATATCGTGGCTGATATTATCGCGGACGTGCGAAAGCGCGGCGATGCGGCGGTGCTTGAATTGACGGCAAAGTTCGACCGCTTTTCGGTGACTGCAGATAAAATGCGGTTCTCGGATGAGGAGATTGCGGCTGAATGCGCCAAAGTTTCTGATGCAGATCGGGCAGCACTTGAGTTAGCGGCAGAGCGGATTCGCGCGTATCACGCCCGTCAAATGCCTGACGATCAGATGTGGACAGACGAGGCCGGGGCGACGCTGGGCTGGCGCTGGACGGCTGTGTCTGCGGCTGGGCTATATGTGCCGGGTGGATTGGCGAGTTATCCATCGTCTGTACTGATGAACGCTATTCCTGCAAAAGTTGCAGGTGTTGGTCGCTTGGCAATCACGGTGCCGACGCCGGATGGTGTTGTGAATCCGCTTGTTTTGCTGGCTGCCAGAATTGCTGGCGTCGATGAAATCTACCGGATCGGCGGGGCGCAAGCGATTGCGGCGCTGGCCTATGGCACAGAGACGATTGCGCCCGTTGATAAAATTACCGGACCGGGCAATGCGTTTGTCGCTGCTGCAAAGCGCCGTGTTTTCGGCAAGGTCGGCATCGATATGATCGCTGGACCGTCCGAAATTCTGGTGATTGCGGATAGGGACAACGACCCAGATTGGATCGCTCTTGATCTGTTGTCACAGGCTGAACATGATGAAAGTGCGCAGTCTTTGCTAATTACAGATGATGCGGCTTTCGGGCAGGCGGTCGCGGATGCGGTTGAAAAACGGCTGGAAACGCTGGAACGGCGCGACATTGCCCGTGCCAGTTGGCGTGACTATGGCGCGGTCATTACAGTGAACACCTTGGATGAGGCCGTCGCATTGTCCGACCGGATCGCCCCCGAGCACCTTGAGTTATGTGTCGCAGAGGCCGACGCACTGGCCACCAAAATCACCCACGCGGGCGCTATTTTCATTGGTGCTTGGACCCCCGAGGCCATCGGCGATTATATCGGCGGGCCCAACCACGTCTTGCCAACTGCACGCTCTGCACGTTTTTCCAGTGGATTGTCGGTTATGGATTTCGTAAAACGGACGACATTGGCTCGCATGACGCCCGACGCATTGGCCGCAATTGGCCCATCTGCGGAACGGCTCGCACGGTCAGAAAGCCTAGAGGCGCACGGATTGTCCGTTCGCGCCCGCTTGGACCGTTTGAACGGAGATGCGACATGAACCGAATTTCGCACATCGATCTAGATGATAGCGCGCTGCCGCCGCCAACGCCTGAAATCGAACAGGAACGCAAAGTTGCGTTGTTTGATCTGCTCGAAGACAACAGCTTTATTCCTGCTGAACGCGAAGGCCGTGCTGTGCCTGACGGGCCATATCGGTTGGCGTTGTCGATCCGTGACCGCCGTTTGGTGTTTGCCCTGACAACCGAAGAGAAATCGGAAGTCGGCGAATTCCACCTGTCGCTTGGGCCATTTCGTCAGGTTGTAAAAGATTACTTTCAAATCTGCGAAAGCTACTTTGAGGCCGTGAAAAACCTGCCCCCAAGTCAAATCGAAACTATCGACATGGCGCGGCGCGGTATCCATAATGAAGGGGCGCGAGTCCTGCAAGAGCGGCTCGAAGGTAAGGCTGAGGTCGATATTGATACGGCACGCCGCCTGTTTACGTTAATTTGTGTTCTACATTTTGGTGGTTAAGATGGGTGATGGGGGCAAAATAATTCAAGATTTACCCCAATCGGTCCTGTTCTGCTGCGATCATAATGCGGTTCGGTCGCCAATGGCCGAAGGCATCATGAAAAAACTATACGGAACAGAATGTTATATTCAGTCTGTTGGCGTTAAAAATGACTTAGAAATCGACGGATTTGCCATCGCTGTCTGTCAAGAAATCGATGTTGAACTATCGCGCCATAAATCGCGCAGCTTTGACGAGATGGAAAACTGGGGCGATGATCTGTCGTCCTTTGACCTAGTTCTCGCATTGTCACCCGCCAGCCAGCGCCGTGCTCTTGATCTGACGCAGTTCTACCATATCGAAGTCGAATACTGGCCGATCCTTGACCCAACCGGACTTGGCGATAATCGCGAGGCCCAATTGGTGAATTACCGTCAAGCCCGTGATCAAATTCGCGAAAGATTGATTGCGCGTTGGGGGCAGGGGATCGAAATTTAGCCGCGCCAGATCGTCTAAGTCTCAAAATCTACACATCTTTGTACCAAATTGCGCCGCTGCGAAATGTTAATGCGCCTTTGCGCTTGATATTTGCAAACAACGGGCGCATGTAGCCCATCACGGGACATAACCCCGTTTATTGATTCAGGAGAGACCATGGCCAAGGAAGAACTGCTCGAATTTCCCGGCGTCGTGAAGGAACTCTTGCCGAACGCGACATTTCGGGTCGAGCTGGAAAACGGCCATGAGATCATCGCACACACGGCAGGCAAGATGCGCAAAAACCGCATCCGTGTTCTGGCTGGCGACAAAGTACAGGTCGAAATGACCCCGTACGATCTGACTAAAGGTCGGATCAATTACCGCTTTAAATAGGGTGAAACTTGTTTCACCCCGTGCGGAATAGCATTTTGCCGCAGGCAAAGTGTGACCGCACCCAGTTGAATGTCTGGGCGCTGTCATGACGACCAAAACACCACAAAATGGTCTGCAGCTGATTTTAGGCTCTGGTTCGCCTCGGCGACTAGAGCTTTTGGCGCAGCTTGGGCTGACGCCCGCAGATATTCGGCCCCCCGATATTGACGAAGATCCGCGCCGCGCTGAGTTGCCACGAGACTACGTGAACCGTATCGCGCGTGAAAAAGCCGAAGCGGTGGTGATTGCGGATGATGAAGTCGTGCTGTGCGCTGACACAACCGTCGCGCTTGGCCGCCGCATCATGGGCAAGCCCGAAAATGCAGCGCAGGCCGCGACGTTCTTGCATGCAATGTCCGGCCGCCGTCACAAAGTTATCACCGCCGTTGCCGTCAAACGTGGCGACCGCGTGTGGTGCAAAGATGTCCAAACAACCGTGTCGATGAAACGCCTCTCGAACGCCGAAGTGAACTGGTATCTCGGTACCGGCGACTGGCAAGGCAAGGCTGGCGGCTACGGCATCCAAGGCCCAGCCTCCGCCTTTATTCCATGGATCAACGGATCATTTCACGCGGTCATGGGCTTGCCATTGCCCGAAGCCACAGCCCTGCTAACCGCCGCAGGATTTCCCCTATTCGGAGAACAACCATGAACGGCCGTACAATCATCCTCGACCATATCGGTGAACGCGAAGCTGCGGCGTACATGATCGATGGCAAACTGGATGACCTGCTGATCGACGATCTCGACGCGCCGCGCCCCGGTGCGATCTTTCGGGCGATCTGCGACCGACCGCTCAAAGGGCAAGGCGGGATGATGTTACGCTTGCCCGACGGCGAAAAGGCGTTTCTGCGCTACAGCAAAGGTCTGCGCCCCGGCCAGCCGATGCTTGTGCAAGTCACCGGTTATGCGGAAGGCGGCAAAGCCGTCCCCGTCACCGACCGCGTGCTGTTCAAGAGCCGCTATGTCATTGTGACGCCTGGTAAACCCGGCATCAATGTCTCGCGTCAAATCGAAGATGAACAGCGCGATCGCCTGCTGGAGCTTGCACATTCCGCCCACGATACAGAGCATGGTTTGATCATCCGCTCATGCTGCGCCGCCGCAGACGTGGCCGAGATTATTGAAGACATTGAAGCGATGAACACCCTCGCTGACGCGATCATGTCCGAAGGCGAAGGCACAGAGCCAGAGGCGCTGACCGAAGGCGACGGCCCGCACACCATTGCATGGCGCGAATGGACGGGCAGGGCTGACGTCGTGACCGATGCGAACGGCTTTGAAAACCTCGGTGTACTCGACCAAATCGAAAACCTTTCTGATCCCAAGGTGCTGATCGGCGAAGGCAGCATGTTTGTAGAACCTACGCGTGCTTTGGTCGCGGTGGACGTGAACACCGGCGGCGACACATCACCCGCAGCAGCCCTCAAAGCGAATCTTGCATCCTGCCGCGCGCTGCCGCGTGCCTTGCGCCTGCGCGGGCTTGGCGGGCAGATCACAGTCGATTTCGCACCGATGTCCAAGGCACACCGCAAACAAGTCGAACAGACGCTGCGCGCGGCGCTTAAGGCGGACCCAATCGAGACCTCGATGGTCGGTTGGACGCAAATGGGCTTGTTCGAGCTACAGCGCAAACGCGAGCGGCTCACGCTCACACGGACACTACCGGAGGGCCTATGACATGGCCTGCCCAATCTGTGACGCACCCACCGACGCAAAGTTCCGCCCATTCTGTTCCAAGCGCTGCGCTGACGTGGATTTGGCAAAATGGCTGACAGGCAGCTACGCGATCCCGTCGCAAGACGAAGACGACGTAGAAAACCTCGCTGAAGCCCTTGATGATGCAATAAAAAACGATCCTGACCGCCTGCATTGAAATTCTTTGCAAAAGGCACTGGACACCCCTGCGCGTTCCGCCTAAAACGCGCCTACCCGATGACGATGTCATCCCGGTGCCCGGGTAGCTCAGGGGTAGAGCAGTGGATTGAAAATCCTCGTGTCGGTGGTTCGATTCCGCCCCTGGGCACCATTTTTGCGCATTTATATTTGCGTTTTATTTTTATTATCAAAGACTTAGTGTTCGATCTGCGTTAGGTATCTACGATTTGCTACAGTTTCTGCTACAGTTTTTGCTACAGCTTTCAACTTAGCAGCTTTGGGAAATTAACCTTATAATGTGCTTCAGATGTTGAGATAGTCCAAGAAGGGGACGCAGGGCGTGCGCTGCTTGGAGAGTTTTCGAAGCTATGAGGCCCTCCCCGCTCATCATGTATCACAAATATGCTGGAGTGTGCTATTTCGCTTGGAAATTTGTGTTCTGTATCAGAGCTGGCACTGTGGTCGACGATTTGGGATTGCTGGAGGAAGGCTTGGCCAGAGCAGTCTTACCCGATACTGTGGCCCGCTTGGGCCTCATGTACGATTTTGAGCGGATCTGGTATCGTGAGATTTACAACGTTTGAGCTTCTATACTTAAGCGCTCCATCCAAGCATGCCGATCAACACCGCTATGACACAATCCCCCTTGCAACACTGGGCGTGTTTCTGTTTACGCAGCCTGATCGCACTCTTACGCAGCCTGGACCGAACATGACTGAAAACAAGACCCGAGGCGCTTCGATTGCTTTTGACACCGTGGGGAAGTCTTTTAACAAAGCGGGCGGGGTGTCGTTCAATGCGCTTGATAATGTGTCGCTTTCCGTAGCACCCGGTTCGATCACTGGTATCATCGGGCGGTCAGGCGCGGGGAAGTCGACCTTGCTGCGCATGGTGAATGGCTTGGAACGACCGACGTCTGGTCGGGTACTGGTGGCTGGACAAGAGGTCAGCACGGCCAAGGGCGCCCAACTGCGCGCGATCCGGCGTGATGTGGGTATGATTTTCCAACACTTTAACCTTTTGTCCACACGCACCGTGGCAGGCAACATTGCTCTGCCGTTGGAAATCGCTGGCGTGAAGGCCCCGCAGATCAAAACGCGCGTTGCCGACTTGATCGACCGTGTCGGATTGACCGACCATGCGGGGCGGTATCCGGCCGAGCTTTCGGGAGGGCAAAAACAGCGGATCGGCATTGCCCGTGCGTTGGCCACGGAACCCAAGGTGCTGTTGTCAGACGAGGCGACATCGGCGCTGGACCCTGAGACCACGCAGACGGTGCTTGCGCTGTTGAAGGACATCAATCGTGATCTGGGCTTAACGATTTTACTTATCACCCATGAGATGGCCGTGGTGCGCGATATCGCGAGCCATGTCGCGGTGATCGAGGCGGGGCGTATTGTCGAGCACGGTGCGACCTACGACATCTTTACCGCGCCGCAACACGCAACGACCCGTTCTTTCTTGTCGGGTGTCACGGGCGTGACGCTACCGGCATTTGTACGCGACCGGTTGGTGCAAAACGCCCCCGCGCATGGCGGCGAAGAAGTGGTGCGCGTGACATTCACAGGCACCCATGCAACCGATCCGATGCTGGCCCGTTTGACCAAGGATATGGGTATTCCGGTCAATATCCTTGCAGGCGCGATTGAGGAAATCGGGACCCACCCTTACGGCAATCTGCTGATCTCTTTACCGGTGTTGCAAGCAGCGCAAGCGCGCGCATTTCTGGAAAACCACGGACTAACGACGGAGATGCTTGGTTATGTCGGCTAATCTCATCAATCTACTGCTCGAAGCAACAGGGCAGACGCTATATATGGTTGCGATCTCGGCGTTGTTTGGCACGCTTTTGGGGCTGCCGCTGGGCCTGTTCCTTGCGACGTCGCAGCGTGGCGAGTTGGTGTCGATGCCGTGGGTGAACAAGATCCTCGGGCTTGTGGTGAATGCGACCCGTTCTGTGCCGTTCATCATTCTGGTTGTGGCGATCATTCCCTTTACCCGCATGGTGGCAGGGACGTCGATCGGGACCACCGCTGCGATTGTGCCACTGACCATCGCCACCGTGCCATTCATTGCGCGACTTGTCGAAAACGCGATCCGCGAAGTCGACGCAGGCCTGATCGAAGCCGCCCGTGCGATGGGGGCTACGCCCGTGCAGATCATCACAAAGGTTCTGCTACGTGAAGCGTTGCCCAGCATCATCTTGGGTCTCACGCTCGCTATCGTTAGCCTGATCGGCTATTCCGCGATGGTCGGTGCCGTGGGCGGCGAGGGGCTGGGTGATCTGGGTATCCGCTATGGCTACCAGCGCTTCATGCCCGATGTTATGGCCATCGTCGTGGTGATCCTGATCGTCTTGGTTCAGCTTGTGCAATCCATCGGTGAACGTATCGCCGCCGCCGTGGACAAACGCGCCACGAAAAGTGGCGGGCAATAAGCCACGCCCTATATATCTACTCTTACAGCTCACGGAGAATACAATGCTACGTCTCACAACACTTACATCTGTCATCGCGCTCATGGCATCCAGTCTGGCCGCCGAAGCCATAAAAGTCGGGGTGTCTCCAGGTGAACACGCCGAGATCATGGAAGAGGTCGCACGCGTGGCCGAGCCTATGGGCCTTGAAATTGATGTGGTGGAATTCTCCGACTACGTCGTGCCGAACCAAGCCTTGGCGGACGGCGACATTCAGGCGAATTCTTTCCAGCACGTGCCGTATCTTGAGGCACAGATGCAGGACCGTGGCTTTGCGCTGAGTGTTGTTGGCAACACGATCACGACACCGATGGGTATTTATTCAGACAAGGTCAGCGACATCGCAGAGCTTGAGGAAGGTACGACCTTTGGCATCCCCAACGATCCGACCAACGGCGGCCGCGCATTGCTGGTGTTGCAAGAACTCGGCATGATCAAAGTTGATCCCGCAGCGGGCCTCACACCGACCATGCTCGACATCACAGAGAACCCCAAGGACCTGTCGTTCAAAGAACTCGACGCGGCGCAATTGCCCCGCTCTCTGGCCGATTTGACCGCAGCGCTGATCAACACAAACTACGCAATCGCGTCGGGCCTGAACCCGAAGGAAGATTCCATCGCAATGGAAAGCGCGGAAAACCCTTATGTGAACGTGATCGTCGTGCGCGAAGGCGATGAAGGGGCGGCGTGGGTCGAAACACTGCTCAACGCCTACCACTCTGACGAGATCAAAACATTCATCGACGAGAGCTACCAAGGCACCGTAATCACTTCCTGGTAAATTAGCAGCCTTACTGTGAAGTGGTCCTGCAAATTTGGGCAGCGTGCTAAGATGTATCCAACCTTGAAGACAGGATACAGAAATGACGAAGAGTGAGCTGCTGCTGGTTTCGTGGACGGCAACTTAAGCTTTCATCGCTCTCTCCTCGTATTGCATAGGGCTTAGATATCCTATGGTCGAGTGACGACGTGTCGGATTGTAGAAACGCTCGATGTAATCGAACACATCCGCACGGGCTTGATCACGGGTCCGGTAGACTTTGCGCTTCACACGTTCGATTTTGAGCGATGAGAAGAAGCTTTCCACTGCAGCGTTGTCCCAGACATTGCCCGACCGGCTCATTGAGCAGGTGACGCCATTGTCCGCCATTAGCCTCTGGAACGGTTCACTGGTATATTGGCTACCCTGATCCGAGTGATGCAGCAGTTCCTTTGGTCGCCCTCTGCGCCAGATCGCCATCATCAGGGCATCAGTAACCATCTGCCCTGTCATGGCATCTTTCATCGACCAAGCCCGGAATTATGAACACGGACCAAGGATCGCAATTTACAGGTGCGGCTTGGATCACGGCTCTAACTGAGGCCAATGTCAAAATATCCATGGATGGTCGAGGTCGTTATCTCGACAACATCTTCATCGAACGGCTGTGGCGGTCACTCAAACAGGAGGCCGTTTATCTGCACGAATTGCAGGACGGGTTCCAAGCCAAACGCGTGATCAACGACTGGATCGGGTTCTACAACTCCGAGGGGCCACACACAGCCCTCGACAAGCGATCACACGACGATGCATTCTTCGGCACAGAACGTAACCAAAAGGCGGCATAACACCAACCCGATTACATCTTAGCTAAGCCGTAAAACTGTCCTAAATAGTGGGACCACTTCACTTGCTGAACGCAAAAAGTATCAAAAAAACTCGAACTTCTGACTTATCACGAAATTTACGTGCTCAATAACAACCCTAGGTTCGAGTATCTAAACTGCCACCTCGACACAGGTTTGTTGCCCTATTTCACCAACACGGTGACACCGCAGTAAAATCTACGCCTCGTCCAATTCCCTGCAATCGTTGTGACAACAGTGTCGTTTGACCTCTTACGCGCTTTTACCACGTCCAAAATCAACAGCTTGCCGGACGCGCCTATATTTGCAACGATCGCGCGCCTGCTGACCATAAGCTTCGCGCGACGCATGGCTGCGACCTTCAATCGTAGCGAATAGAAGATAGAGAAAACAATGATTAAAGTGCTCGGACGCAATAATTCCGTCAATGTGCAAAAGGTAATGTGGTGCGCCGCAGAGCTTGGCGTTGCTGTCGAACGGGTGGACATCGGGGGCGCATTTGGCGGAAATCATACGGACGAATTCACCGCGATGAACCCGAACCGCAGCATTCCCGTTCTGATCGACGGCGACTTTGTGCTTTGGGAATCCAATGCGATTGTGCGGTATCTTTGCGCCGAATATGGCCACGATTATTGGAATTTGCAGTCAACACAAGAGGCGGGATTGGCCGAGCAGTGGATGGATTGGTATCTGACCACGCTGCATCCGCCGATGCGGGCACTTTTTTGGCAACTCATTCGCACAGCCCCCGCAGCGCGCGAACAGGACATTATAAACAAAGCAATTTTGGACGGTGCAAAGCTTTGGGAAATACTCGACCATCACCTCGCAACCCGCGATTTCATTTTGGGCGATCAGGTGAGCATGGCCGATATCCCGCTAGGCTGTGCCGCGTATCGCTGGCACGCGATGGATTTCAAACGGCCTGATTTACCTCATCTAAAAGCATGGTGGGACAGATTAGTCGACCGACCTGCATACCGCGAACACGTGATGATCCCGCTGACTTGAACGACTTGATCCCATCGTGAGCTATTTCGAAGAAAGTCCGCGGCCGTTCACCTAATCTTCGTATTAAACCGACCAATTTCGCGCACATTTTCCTCTTTGCGAGGTGAATGATCCGAATGACGAAGGCTGAGGACAAAAAGGTACAGAGGCAAGCGCGGGCTTCGCCTGCCACAGGTACAACGCGCCCCAAACGTCATTTGTAGCTGATGAACGCGTCGGTATGTCACCAGCTACAAATTCAATTACGTTTTGAATATGCGATTTATCGCGTGGTCACCCGGCATTCCACGGTGTTGCCAAGGTAGTTTGTCAGTAATGCTTCATTGCCGTTTAGCCAAATCTCGTACTCGCCGTTGCTATACTTTTCGCCGTTCGCGGACCTGACGCGGCCCAGTGTTTGCGAGCCGCCAAAGTTTGTTCTAATCGAGTCTCGATCAGCGTTCGGATAGCGCACAGTGTACGGATCAGAATAGGGGCATCTGATATTGAACGAGTTTGGCTGGTCTGATCGCCAATCGGATGACCCACGATAATCACCTGAGCCACGATAGTTGTTCGAGCCGTCGGTTATGATGATCTGCGGGGACGATCCGCGGCTCCAGTTCTCGCGTTCAGATACTGGAATTTCGTCGGTAATGACTGGCCCATCACACCCCGCTACAAGGAGCGAAAGAGCGAATAGAGGGATTAGTGTGGCTTTCATTTTAACACTCCAAATTAGTTACATACGTCGTTGTTATGATAGGATAACTTTTACAAAATCACTGTCAGTGTTCAGATTTTGAGTGGATATTTGCATAGCGCGGCAGCGTTAACTGAGCACTGAATCCGCACGAATTCTACCGAAATATCCGACAGGTTTTGGGACTAAGCCTCGAATGTCCGCGAGGCTCAGCCAGCTTGGAGTGAACCGCATTCTTAACTTCAGAACGCGGTTCACTCTCGCTTCGTCACGGCGTCGTGCTCAGCCCCTCTGGCTGACCAACAACCATGAAATGCAGGTTTTCTGGCTGTAACAACTGTTTAGCAACGCGGGCGATATCGTCAGTGGTGACTGCCTCAATTTTGGCGTTGCGGGTTTGCACATAATCTAGCGGCAAGTCGTCCATTTGTATGTCCACCAGAATACGCGCGATTTGCGCATTGCCATCAAATTGCAATGGAAAAGAACCGGTGAGATAAGTCTTAATCATCGCCAACTCCTCTTCCGATATGCCATTGTCCGCCATTTTCGCCCATTCCGCTTTGACAAGATCAATCGCCTCGGCGGTGGTGTCATTGCCGCTCGCAAACATGCCCAACAAAATTTCGGCGTGATTTTGGGGAACGAGGTAAGAGCCGATCCCATACGTCAGCCCACGTTTTTCGCGCACTTCGGTCATCAAACGTGCGCTAAAACGCCCGCCACCCATAATTTCGTTAATGATATAGGCGGTAAAAAAATCAGGATCACTGCGCTTCATGCCTTGCTGCTCAAAATACACTATAGATAGCGGGCTTGGGAAATCGACGACGGTGATACCGCCCTCCAAGGCCCAGTCGGCGCGCTCTGGGGCAGGGGCGCTGGTCGCAGGCAGATCGCCGAGCAGCTTATCCAACAAAATACCCAGATCTTCTGCGTTGATGTCGCCCGTCGCAGCGACATAGATATTGTCGCGGCTCATGGCGCTACCAAAGGCGGCCTGAAGATCAGCGCGGGTTAACGCGGCCACACTTTGCGCGGTGCCCATGCCGGAACTGCCATATGGATGCGTCCCGAAGGCCATACGATCCAACAGATCGCCAGCAATCGTGTCGGGATCTTTTTGGTCCGATTGAATGCGCGACAGCACCTGTCCACGCGCACGTTCAATCGCGTCGGCGTCAAATCGAGGTTCAGTTAACGCCAAGCGTAGCAGATCAATCGCTTCGTCGCGATCTTCGGTCAAAAAGCGGGCGGAAACGCTGATGTTATCGTCGCTGGCGTCAAAATTGAACTTGGCGGCCAGCGCGTCACGCGCATTGGCAAAACTTTCGGCATCCAGATCGCCAGCACCATCATCAATAAGTGCAGTCATCAGATTGATCACGCCACGTTGTTCAACGGGGTCAATCGACATACCGCCCCGAAATCGAATTTCCAAAGCAGTGAACGGAAACGCACTTTCTTCCACCAGCCATGCGTTAATGCCGCCCGGAGAAGTCACAGGTTGAATTGCAATTTCAGCCTGAGCGGACGCGGTGAAGGTGATAAGGGCCAATAGGCCAGCGCGGATCGTCTTCATGGTGATACCTCCGTCTCGATTTCATCGTCCTGAATTAACCAACCTGTCACCGCTTGATTGCGATCTAGGACCTCGCGCGCGGCGATTAGCACATCCTCTGGCGTGACGGCTTGCAAAACCTCGGGCCATGCTTGCACGTCCGCGACTGTCAATCCGCTGGTCAGGGCAGAGCCGTATTTGTCGGCCAGACCGCTCGCGCTATCGGAGGCGTAGATTTCATCGGCGCGAAGCTGGCGTTTGATCCGCTCAAAGGCATTTTGATCGATGCCATCAACAAGAAATGTCGCAATAACCTCGTCCAGCGCCGCTTCTAATTCCGCCAAACTTACATCCGGCCGTGGTGTTGCCACGATGCTAAATTCGGTGGCATCAAGCGCCAGACCTTCATAATAAACATTGGTCCAAACAGCCTTGGCATCGTCGCCAACTTGTAGCGCGCGCGCCAAAACAGAGGTGTCACTACCGCCTAAAATTTTGGCTAGAATGGTCAATGCAGCAGCCGTGTCCTGTGCACCGCCGTTGCGTTCCGCGGCGAGATAAGTGCGCGTGAAATTGGGCTCTCCGACACGTGCGTCAGCCATGATCAAACGACGTTCGGCCATTTGCGGCGGCTCTGATGGGCGCTGGCGGGGGGCAAGATCGGGGGTCGGTGCGATCGGGCCATAATGCGCCTCTGCCATGGCTTTCACGGCATCTGGATCAACATCACCCGCAACAACCAAAACCGCGTTATTCGGCGCATAAAAGGTGCGGTAAAATTCGAGCGCATCGTCGCGCGTCAACGTTTCAATTTCGTGTTTCCAGCCGATAATGGGCACGCCATAGCGGTGGTTCAGATATTGTGCGGCGCGGCTCTGTTCGCTCAACAATTCGCTGGGCAAACTATCAACGCGCTGAGCACGTTCTTCGATAATCACATCGCGTTCAGTTTCAATATTGTCTTCAGACAAGATCAGACCGCGCATCCGGTCGGCTTCCATCGTCATCATCAGCTCTAACCTATCAGAGGCAACGCGCTGAAAATATCCGGTATAGTCGTAATTGGTAAAGGCATTGTCAGCGCCGCCTTGTTCTTCGACCGTCGCCGAAAACTGGCCGCCAGGCACGGCTTCGGTCCCTTTGAACATCAAATGTTCAAGGTAATGGGCGATGCCCGATTTACCTTCAGGTTCGTCGGCAGACCCAGTGCGATACCAGAGCATATGCGTGACAACGGGGGCGCGATGATCTTCGATCACGACAGCTTCGAGGCCGTTTTCAAGCGTGAAAGTGGTCACATTCTGTGCAAAAGCCGCGTTATAGGGCCATAAGCCGAACACGACGGGCACGATTAACTTGTGCAACATTTACTATCCTAAACACTATTTTAACCTCTGATACATATGCTGAGTTTGCCACGTTACTAGATCTGAATACTCAGAATAAAGGCATTGTATGAACATTCCATGAATATACGCTGCCTTTAGAAACGCACGAAACCCGACGTGAAACCCCACGTCGTTCCGTAACTTATCACTGCGATCCTAAACCGCTTCACAGGTGTAGGTATTACCGATATTGTTCGCAAAGGCTAAATGCCTCTGAGGGTAGGGATACGCATCCTCGCTCTTATCTGCGCAAAAGTGCCTTTGTAGTTCCGTGTGTTTTCAAGAACGTGTGAGTTTGATGTTAAAGTGTTTCAAGTTACGATTGGTCGCGGTCATTGCGGCGCTGATATTATGCGCAGGAACAGTGCTGGCGCAGGACCTGCCCGGCATCGATATGCAACGGTGGACCGACCTTGCCAATCGCGCCGAGGCGTCAGTCGACGAAGGTAATCTCGACGAGGGGCTGTTAGAGACATATCGCAACGGCCTTGCCGCCTACCGCGATCAATTCGAGGTCGCGCGCAGTACAAATGCATCGCGGATTAACAGCCTTCGCGCCCAGATTTCCATGCTTGGCACACCCATTGCTGGGTTGCCTGAGGCTGATGAGGTTGCGTTTCAACGCAGGGAGCTTGAAGAACAACTCGTCATGCTGAACGCGCCCGTGATGGTTGCGGATACTGCGTTTGCACGCACAAACGGGCTGATCAATGAGATCGACACGCTCTTGCGGGCACGTAAAACCGACGCGTTGATCAAACGGGTCGGCTCGCCGCTCATTCCGGCAAATTGGCCTGCTGCATTGGGCATTTTTAACGGTGCGCTCGCTCAACTATGGAACGAAGTCGGACCAGAAGGAGCCACTGAACGCCGCGCCGAATTCATGGCCAATCTTCAAGTCATTGTGGTGGCGGGGTTAGCCGGACTGCTTCTGATCTTAATGGGGCAGCGCTGGTCGAAAAAAATCGTGGCGCGTTTCAACCGACAAAGCGACGGAAGCGGTGTCAACGTTTGGCGGTTTGTCTTGTCGTTGCTACGGATCGTGTTTCCGCTCATTGGGCTGGCATTATTATCCTTCGCAATGTTCACAACCGGATATCTTGGCGAAATGGGCGAACAAATAGCGGTCATTATCCCGTTGTTCGGCGGACTGATGTTATGCTTTCGGTGGGTCGCAGATCAGGTTTTTGCCCGAAATGACGAGGACGCGCTGATCCTGCTCAGTCAACAAGAGCGTGCGCAAGCGCGTCTGATGGTCTGCGGGATTACGTTGTTCTTCATCGCAAATATACTGGTTGTTCACATTCTTGAAATGGATGGTGCAGATGTCTCGGTCGTGGCCATCGTCAACTTTCCGTTAACGATACTGACCTCCTATTGTCTCTACCGGATGGGTCAGGTTTTACGTCGCTGTGGCAGTGAAACGGCTGATCTCGAAGACGACGAATTAACCCGTGCCAGCACATTGGCGCGGGTGGTCCGTAGCCTTGGTACATTGTCTATCGGTGTCGCCATCGCGGCCACCGTGTCGCACATCCTTGGCTTCTATAACGCGAGCTCGTTCATACTACTGCCCACTATTCTAACGTTGATTACGTTGGGCTTGGTCCTGACCTTGCAGCGATTTAGCGCGGACGTTTACGGCGCGATTTCAGGCACAGGCAAACTAGCCCGCGAGTCTCTTTATCCGATCTTCTTTGGCCTGATCTTGCTGATGCTGGCCGTGCCATTACTCGCAATCGTTTGGGGCGCACGGGTGGCGGATATCACCGAAGTTTGGGCGGCCTTCCGACGTGGTTTCTCGGTCGGAAATTCGCGTATTTCGCCGACAGATTTCATCTACTTTGCGGTGATCTTTTCCATTGGCTACGTGGCCACTCGGCTGGCGCAAGGCGCGTTAAAAACCAACGTATTGCCCAAAACTAAGATCGACAAAGGTGGGCAAAATGCCATCGTCTCGGGCCTCGGTTACGTCGGGATTTTCCTCGCGGCTCTGGTCGCGATCATGGGGGCAGGCATTGATCTCAGCTCGCTCGCGATTGTTGCTGGTGCGCTTTCGGTTGGAATTGGTTTTGGGCTGCAAAATATAGTGTCCAATTTTGTGTCCGGCATCATTTTGCTCGTCGAAAGGCCGATCTCCGAAGGCGACTGGATCGAAGTCAGCGGCGGTCAAATGGGCTATGTACGCGACATTTCCGTGCGTTCGACGCGGATCGAAACTTTTGATAAAACCGACGTCATTGTACCAAACGCGGACCTGATCAGCGGGACCGTGACGAACTACACCCGTGGCAATACGCTGGGGCGCGTGATCGTGCCAATCGGCGTGGCCTATGGCAGCGATACCCGCAAAGTCGAAGCGATCTTGCGCGAAATCGCAGAGGCGCAGCCGATGGTGCTGGCTAATCCGGCGCCCGCGATTTTGTTCATGAATTTCGGTCCGTCATCGTTAGATTTTGAAATTCGGATGTTCCTGCGCGACGTGAATTGGAGCGTGGCCGTCAAGAACGACGTGAACCATGCGATTGCAGAGCGCTTTGCCCAAGAAGGGGTGGAAATACCGTTCCCGCAGCAAGATGTCTGGCTGCGGACGGCGCCGAAACCAGTGCCGCATGATGAAAATCACCAAACCGATGAACCTGCGGGTAGGGGAATCGTGCAGCGTGCCGATGGCTATCTGACAATGGACGCCTCGGAAGACGACGATGATGGCGACGACAACGGCGACACCTCTGACAGCCCAATCGACGGGGACGGCGGCGCGTAGGTTTCGGCTGCGCCCATCCAGCAGCGCACCGTCAGCATCCTTTATATAATGCAATAGCGACAAGCTAAGGTCTGCGAGAACCCACAAAATTCACCTGACATAAAACCCGACTGAATTTGTCGGATTGACATATCTGACTAGTTCACTCAGATATAGGTCAAGTCAAGCCACCCTGAGTCTATTTAGGGAAGCCCGACACGTGAAACATGTGAGGACTTCTCGATGCTTAAGCAGAAATTACATCAAGCCGATGCCGATGAACGCACCTATAACCGCACAGCCCGCACCGATGACATGGAGTTGCTCATCGCTGCGGCTGAGATCGACGTCACCTGCGCCGAGTGGCTGTTTGATCACCGCACCCAAGCTGCGTGGTCCGCGTCATGAGCTATCATTCCACACCGCCGAAACAAACGCCGGCTCCGAATTTGCCGACCTATTCCGCACGCGATTTGACGCAAAACGGCGAACTCGCGCAGATCGTTCTGGGCGATCAAACCTACACGCTACGCATCACGCGGGCAGGCAAACTGATCCTGACAAAATGACCAGCGCACAAGACAAACGTGGCAGTGCGCCCGTCGGTTTCATCACAGAACTCGACAGTATCGAGGCCGCATCCGTCATCTATTTGCGCATGTGGTGTGACGGACCTGACGGCCAGATCAGTGTCTGGAACGACTTTGCGTCCAGCCTTGGGTCTGACCACGGCTCTCGCATTGTTAAGACGTTCGAGAAGCTGTGCAGCCTTTGCGCCCAACATGGCCGCAGACCGCTGATGCGCCATTCGGTGCAATGCAAGTGCCTCGGGTCAGACGAATCCTGTTTTGCCAATTTTATCGCGACCGCCACATCCGGCGACCGCGAGGATGCGATGTTGATCGCGACCTTGCTGGTCCGTCCCGATGTGGCCCCGATCATCACATCGCTCGCCGCCGACTTTGGTCTGGCGCTCAAGCGGATGAACCTTGCGGCCCTCAAAGACTGGGGCGGCGGGGCTGCGCAAACCCAAACACATGCCACAACACTTCACTAACAGGACCTCTTATGAAACATAAATATCTGACCTCAACGGCGCTGCTGCTGACCTTTGCGACACCCGCCTTTGCCGTGGAACGGTCAGAGGTGTTGGACACCTACATGAACATCGCTGCCGCCAATTACGCGGATAGTCTGACAACAGCGCAAACCTTGCAAACTGCGGTGAACGCATTGGTTGCAACGCCGTCCGCCGAGGCGCTTCAGGCCGCGAAAAACGCATGGCTTGCCGCACGTGTGCCATACCAACAGACCGAAGTTTACCGTTTCGGCAACGCAATCGTTGACGACTGGGAAGGCAAAGTGAACGCTTGGCCGCTGGACGAAGGTCTGATCGACTATGTGGACAACTCTTACGGTGGTCCATCTGACGAGAACGAATTTGCGGCGTTGAACGTGATCGCAAACCCGACGTTCACATTGTCCGGCCAAGAGATCGACGCGACAGACATCACACCTGAATTCCTGTCCGACACGCTGCACGAAGCAGACGGTGTTGAGGCAAATGTCGCCACTGGCTACCACGCGATTGAATTCCTGCTCTGGGGCCAGGATTTGAACGGTCACGGCACAGGCGCTGGCAACCGCTCTTGGACGGATTATGCCACGGGCGACGATTGCACCAACGACAATTGTGACCGCCGTGCCGACTACTTGGTGGCCGCGACTGATCTGCTGGTATCCGACCTTGAATATATGGCCGCACAATGGGCCGAAGGCGGCGCAGCACGCACCACACTGACCGACAACACCGATGCGGGACTGGCTGCGATCCTGACAGGCATGGGGTCATTGTCCTACGGCGAACAAGCGGGTGAGCGGATGCGCCTTGGCCTGATGCTGAATGATCCAGAGGAAGAGCATTCCTGCTTTGCCGACAACACCCACAACGACCATTACTACGACGGTCTGGGCGTGCAAAACGTCTACCAAGGCGAATATATCCGCGTTGATGGCTCGCTTGTCTCTGGTCCATCCCTGTCCGATCTGGTTGCAGAAACCGACGCGGCACTGGACGCTGAAATGCAAGGCAAACTCAGCACTACAATGATGTCGCTGGGCCGGATCAAAACAGCAGCTGAGGCAGGTTTTGCATACGACCAAATGCTGGAACGCGGCAATGCTGCTGGCGAAGCACTGGTCATGGGCGGCGTCAACGGACTGATCGACCAAACAAAGTCGATTGAACGCGTTGTCACCACGCTTGGCCTCGATCAAATCGCGTTCGAAGGCTCTGACAGCCTCGACGATCCAGACGCGGTTTTCCAGTAAATCCACAACATAGGTCTTGTCATCATGATCATTTGTCACTGTCAGAATATCACCGACCACGACATTAACGCGGCCATCGACTGGATGCGGGCATCGGATGACAAGACCATTATTACTCCTGGGAAAGTGTATCGTGCATTGGGTAAAGCGGCGGATTGCGGCGGGTGTATGCCGCTATTCTTGTCAGCGATGCGCACGAATACTAACCTAGAAGTCCCCATGCACCTGCGGAATCTCAGACCCGCAGCCACACAGGAGAACACAGATGACCGGCGACAAAAAAGTAATTGAATATCTCAATGGCGCGTTGCGCGCCGAACTGACAGCGGTGAGCCAGTATTGGCTGCACTTCCGTCTGCAAGAAGATTGGGGTCTTGGTCACATGGCCAAGAAATCCCGCGAGGAAAGCATCGAAGAGATGAACCACGCGGACAAGTTGATCGCACGCATTCTGTTCCTTGGCGGCCACCCGAACCTGCAAAAACTCGACCCGCTGCGGATTGGCCAAACGCCAAAAGAAACGCTGGAATGCGATCTGGCAGCGGAACAAGAGGCGCAAGCCTTCTACAAAGAAGCCCGCAAATATTGTGAAGAAGCAGGCGATTACGTCACAAAAAACATCTTTGAAGAATTGCTGACCGATGAAGAAGGTCATATCGACTTCCTCGAGACACAACTTGATCTCGTAGCCAAACTTGGTGAAGAAAAATATGCCCTTCTTAACGCATCGAAAATGGATGAAGCCGAGTAATCTGCTTTTTGTTGTACTGGCGACGGGCAGCATGGCGCTGGCCGATACCGAAGCTGCAAACATCGCCGAGGCCCCGACTTGGGATCTCGGCGATCCACATCTTAATGTCATCCCGCGCACAGCAGACGAGGCGGCCCGTATCGCCCGCGTCACAGCGCCAACAACTGATTTCACCCAACCACAACGGTTCGAAGATAAACCCGCAGGGGCCGCCACCGTGCGTGTGTTCCGCAATGCCGATGCGTTTTCGCAGGCATCGGGCAACATCACATTCGAGGACGAACTGAACTTTAAGGTCGGCAACGGTCTGTTCCGCAAAATCTGGGTATCGTCCCCGTCATCAACGCTTGCGTCTGACGGATTGGGGCCGCTGTTCAACGCGCGGTCCTGCCAACGCTGCCACATCAAAGACGGGCGTGGCCATCCACCCGAAGTTGACGACAGCAACGCCATTTCGATGTTCCTGCGGGTCTCGATTCCAGGCGGGGCGGATGCCGCTATCGCTGAAATCCAAGACTATATCGCCACATCACCGGACCCAACCTACGGCACGCAATTGCAAGATTTTGCGGTGCAGGGGCATCCGTCCGAATACCGGCTCGACATCACCTACGCAGAGGAAACCGTCACGCTTGCTGATGGCACTGACGTCTCGTTGCGCCACCCGACCTACACAGCTGCCGACCTTGGCTACGGGCCGCTTCATCCCGATGCGATGCTCAGCCCGCGCGTGGCCCCTCAGATGATCGGTCTTGGTCTGCTCGAAGCGATCCCGGCCGCTGACATCCTAGCTGGCGCTGATCCCGACGATCTGGACGGCGACGGTATTTCTGGCCGTCCGAATGTTGTCTGGTCCGTCGAGTTTGACCAGCCGATGCTGGGCCGCTTTGGTCTCAAGGCTGGCAATCCCACGATCCGCGAACAATCCGCTGCGGCCTTTGTCGGCGACATCGGCATTTCCAATCCGCTATTTGTTGCGGGCAGCGGCGAATGCACCGACCTGCAGGCCGATTGCCTCGCCGCGATCCACGGCGACGGCGACAATCGCGTCACGGAAATCGACGCCGAAGGGCTGGACCTCGTGACCTTCTACAGCCGCAATCTGGGTGTGCCAGCGCGGCGCAATATGGATGATCCGCAGGTTTTGCGAGGCAAACAGGTGTTCTACGAAACCGGCTGCGCATCTTGCCACACGCCTAGTTTTGTGACCAATCGTCTTGCAGATCAGCCCGAACAAAGCTTCCAATTGATCTGGCCCTACACCGACCTGCTACTGCACGACATGGGACCAGACCTTGCGGACAACCGCCCCGAAGCCCGCGCAACAGGCACCGAATGGCGCACCCCGCCACTTTGGGGTGTTGGCCTGACCGAACAAGTCAGCGGCCACACATATTTTCTGCATGACGGACGTGCGCGCTCGCTATTGGAAGCCGTCTTGTGGCATGGCGGCGAAGCAGCAGCCCAACGTGACACCGTCGTTGACATGACCGCCGCCGACCGCGACGCCCTTATCAAATTCTTGGAGAGCCTATGAAACGCTTTGCCCTTGCCCTGACGCTACTCGCCACACCTTTGGTGGCCCAAGTTGACACCCCCGATGTGGTGATCGGTGACGTCCTGAACGGGCATATCCTGCCTAGGTTCGAATCCCTAGCGGACAGCACGCAGCTCCTCGCGAACGCGGCCCTCGATGATTGCAATCCAACCTCGGAATCCTTGCGCAGCGCTTACGGCGACGCTTTCGACGCGTGGGTCATGGCCAGCCACCTGCGGTTTGGCCCCACCGAGGTAGGCGACCGCGCTTTCGCCCTGGCGTTCTGGCCCGACAGCCGTGGTGCCACGCCGCGCGCGCTGGGCACGCTGCTTGCTGACAAAGACCCTATCGCGGCAACCGCTGCCGATTACGCCCAAGTTTCAATCGCTGCGCGTGGCTTCTACGCCATGGAATTCCTGCTGTACGACGACACGCTGATGATCGCTGACGACGACGCTTACCACTGCCAACTCGTGCAAACCATCAGCGCCGATATCGCGGCAACTGCGCAAAATATCCTCGACGATTGGACGCCAGACTACGCCACCGCGATGCAGTCACCATCAGCAGATGGCATCTACCGCAGTAACGAAGAAGTCCTGCAAGAGATGTTCAAATCCCTATCCACGGGGCTCGAATTTACCTCCGATACGCGCCTTGGTCGTCCGCTTGGCACCTTCGACAAACCCCGTCCGACACGGGCAGAGGTCTATCGGTCTGGCCGTTCGTCCGCGCATGTCATGCTGAGCCTGCAATCCCTACAAGACCTCGCGGTGCGACTGGCAGGCGATAATGCAGACCTCGCCGATACGCTCGACGCCAGCTTTGTTCGTGCCGAGACGCAGCTTTCTGACTTGGACGACCCGACATTCGCAGGCGTGGCTGATCCCGCCAGCCGCTTTATGGTCGAAGTCGTGCAGCAATCCGTCGACGGTATCCGCACGATTGTCCGCGACGAACTCGGCCCGACGCTCGGTGTGGCAGCAGGGTTCAACGCGCTGGATGGCGACTGATATGGCAACGCCAATCGCAGGACGTCGTCAATTCCTAGGCGGTCTACTGGCCGCGGGATTGATGCCAAAACCGACATGGGCCGACGCAGGCTCGCCCGCGTTCCTGTCAGCGGCGGCAAAATCCGACGGTAACTACGTTCTCTGCGGGATCGGTGCGGACCTCAGCGTCCGTTTTGAGTTGCCACTGCCTGCACGCGGCCACGCCGCCGCAGCGCACCCGACTCGCCCCGAAGCGGTGGCTTTCGCACGTCGCCCCGGCACTTTCGCGGTCGTGATTGACTGCGTGACAGGGGCGCAAAAAGCCATGCTCACTGCTGTCGACGGGCGGCATTTTTACGGTCACGGCGCGTTCTCGTCAGACGGAAGCCTGCTGTTCACAACCGAAAACGACTACGAGTTGGGGCAGGGACGTATCGGTGTTTGGGATGTGGCTGCGGGTTATAAGCGGATCGATGAATGGGCCAGCGGCGGCGTTGGTCCACACGATATCAAACGCTTGCCAAACACGGACACGCTGGTGATCGCAAACGGCGGGATCGACACGCATCCCGACACGGGCCGCATCAAATTGAACATCCCGACAATGGCGCCGAACCTGACCTATATCGAAGAAGGCGCGGTGATCGACATCGCCGATCTGCCCGCCGTCTTGCACAAGAACTCGATCCGGCATCTGGCACTTGGGCCAGACGGGCAGGTCGCCTTTGGGATGCAATGGCAAGGCGACGGCCCCGTGGAGACGCTCGCGGGCATTCACCAGATCGGCACGCCCGTGCGGCTGCTGTCGGCCCCTGCCGACGACGTGCGCGACATGGACGGTTATGTCGGCAGCATTGCCTTTACGGCGGACGGCCAAACCGTCGCGATCACATCGCCGCGCGGTGGCTTGTTGCAACTCTACGACGCGCAGACGGGACACATGACGCAGTCAGTCGCAATGCCGGACGTGTGCGGCGTGGCAACACATCAAGGCACGCTCACGGTTAGTTCCGGCACAGGCGCGTTGCGTCAAATGCAAGGCAGCGAACAGAGCCTCGCCCAACAAACCAACATGCAATGGGATAACCACCTGATCCCGATTTGACGGACGCCAACGCGCATTTCCGGACAGCTTTGAAACGCGCGACGTCGAAAAAATGTAACACCTCATTTGCTGCATTGCGGCGACCTGTTTGCATTCCGGGTCGGGGTGCGTGTTATACAGCGCCGAACACATAAATAAGGTCGGGCACTCGGGCTGCGTCAATAGACGCGGTTGAGCGGTACTTTGTCCTTTTAAAACAGATAGATGTCGGAGATTATATCATGCCGAAGAAAAAGAAGATCGTTGTAAAGATCGGTTCCAGCCTGCTCGCGAATAGTGACAAACTCACCCTGCGCTATGCCTTTATGAACGGTTTGATGAGCGATCTCGCCCAACTTCAAAAAGAAGGGCACAACATTATTCTGACCTCGTCGGGCTCTGTTGCACTTGGGTTGAATATGGTCGGCAAACGCCCCGACGAAGCGGGCGTTCTGGACAAACAAGCCGCCGCCGCCTGCGGTCAACCCTTGCTGATGAACGCCTACCGTCAGGTCGCGTCGGAATTCGATCTTGAAGTCGCCCAAATGCTGGTGACAGTCGAAGACATGGAAGAACGTCGCCGTTTTCTGAACATCAAAAACACCATGCTGCGTCTGTTCGAAAACGACATTTTGCCGATCATCAACGAGAACGATTCCATCGCGACCCGTGACTTGCGCGTGGGCGACAACGACCGTTTGTCCGCCAAAGTCGCCCAAATGATCGAAGCCGATGCACTGATTATTCTGACCAGTGTTGACGGTCTCTACGACCGCGATCCGTCCGATCCGGATGCGAAGTTCATCCACGAAATTGACGGCGTGAACGACCATTTGGAATCCACAACGGGCATCAGCACCTTGGGTAGCGGCGGTATGCTGACGAAAATGCTGGCTGCGAACATGGCCCAGAATGCGGGCGTCGAGACGATCATCGCCGAAGGCATCATCGAACGTCCCGTGTCGTCCGTGTTGAACAACGAACGCCGCTTTACGCGCTGTCTCGTGCCAGGTGAAACCGCGTCGCCGCTCAAAGTTTGGCTCAGCAACCGTTTGCAGGTCTCTGGCACATTGGTCATTTCCAACGAAACGGCCGCCTCTGTCATCGCTGGCAGCTGTGGGATCAGCCGCATGGATGTGATCTCGATCCAAGGTGATTTCACCAAAGGCGACGTCCTGCATGTCTATAACGAAGACGGTGAAGAAGTCGCGCGCGGCCTGACTAACTTCTCGTCCGAAGAGACGATGCTGATGGCCCGCCACCTCGACATGCCCGTCGAGGATGTCATTGGTTATAAAACAAAAAGTGACATCGTGGGCGCCGAGAACATTCTGGTTCTCAAGGAAAACCACCTGCCGCATGACGCGCCAGGGCACGACCAAAAAATCGTCATTCCAGTCTAAAATACCCACAAAACTTGATCGGCACCGTCCTGGTGCCGATCACCCAAAGCGGTCCCCGCTACAGGCGGCCCGCGGCACGCGACAACACCAGATTACCGCAGCCAAAACCCAACCACCCGAATCTATTTTTGCCTAGATTTCGTGCACCCCAAACGCCTGTTAAGTTTGCGGTGTTCGTTTTTTTTGATTAATTTTTGTGCTTTTATGTTTGCCAGAACGAGAAGTTCGGCGGATAGTCGTGCCTGATGCTGTCCATTTTGGCAGTGTCTCCTAGCTTGCGATTACCAACACAACAGGAATTCTCTCTATGATTTATAAATCAATTTTGACATTTGGCGTGATGTCGCTCGCGACCACGGCCCTCGCAGAAACTGACCTGCCATTCGCGCTAGACTGGAAATTTGAAGGTCCATCTGCGCCGTATTTTCATGCGCTCGATTCGGGGCTGTTCACAGACGCCGACCTGAACGTGACAATCAGCGAAGGGGCAGGGTCGCTTGACGCGATCCCCAAAGTTGCCACTGGCGCGTTTCCTGTCGGCTTTGCCGACATTAACTCGCTGATGCGGTTCTTGGATCAAAATCCGGGCGCACCCGTCACCGCAGTCATGATGATCTACGACAAACCACCCTTTGCCGTGGTCGGGCGTAAATCCTTGGGCATTTCCGAACCTGCCGATCTTGCGGGTTCTGTCTTGGGCGCACCGCCGCCAGATGGCGCATGGGCGCAGTTCCCGATTTTCGCGGCTGAAACTGGCCTCGACATGGCGACAATCACGGTTGAACCCGTTGGTTTCCCGACCCGCGAACCGATGCTGGCCGAAGGCGAAGTGCAATCCATCGCAGGTTTCTCGTTCTCATCCACGTTGAACCTGTTGCGCTTGGGCGTACCAGAAGACGACCTGTCCGTATTGTTGATGGCCGATTACGGCGTGGATCTTTATGGAAACGCGATCATCGTTAACACAGAATTTGCAGCGGAAAATCCAGAGGTCATCACCAGCTTCTTGTCCGCAATCGCGCAGGGCTGGAAAGGTGCGATTGAAACACCTGACGTAGCTATTGCCGCGTTGATGGAACGCAATCCGGCGGCAGATGCGGACCTCGAAACACAACGCCTTCAGATGTCGATCGAAGGCAACGTTCTGACGGATTTCGTGAAAGAATACGGCATTGGATCAATCGACGCGGACCGTATGGCAAACGCGATTGAACAGACCAAAACCGTCTACGAATTCCAGAACGAACCAGATGCATCACTCTATTTCGACAGCAGCTACCTGCCCACAGACGGCAGCTTGATGCTTGAGTAAAGAGACACGTTATCGACGGGCCGCCGGTGTTACGGCGGCCCTAGCTTTCAAAGGTGCGACATCGAAAATCTTATTGAAATCAAAGGCGTGAAACACGCTTATGCCACCGCAAGCGGTCCGCTTCCGGTGCTAGACGGGTTGGACGTGTCTGTGCCAACCGGAACTTTTGCGGCCGTTGTTGGCCCATCAGGTTGCGGTAAATCCACGCTGACACGACTGGTCGCTGGCCTGCTGAAACCCGACGAAGGCGAAGTCTGGCTGCACGGCGAACGTGTCAAAGGCCCGCGTAAAACCGTCGGCATGGCGTTCCAAAATCCGGTACTGCTGGAATGGCGCACGATCCTCGACAACATCATTTTACCGCTCGAAATAGTGGCCCCGCGCATGCCCCGCAAAGACCGCGTTGACCGCGCGATGGAGCTGCTGGAAATGGTCGGCCTGACCGGTTTCGAAGACAAACGTCCGTCGGAATTGTCCGGTGGTATGAGGCAACGCGCCTCGCTGTGCCGCTCCATTGTGCATAAACCCGACGTGCTGATCATGGACGAACCGTTTGGTGCGCTCGACGCCTTCACCCGCGAAGATTTGTGGCAAACCATGCGCGATCTGCGCCGCGCCGAACCTTTCACCGCCGTTTTGATCACCCACGATCTGCGCGAAAGCGTCTATCTCGGCGATCAGGTCATTGTGCTATCCGGTCGCCCCGCGCGAACCCAATACGTCATGGACATCGACCTGCCCGAAGATCGTGCGCTTGATGTGCTCTACACGCCGCCCGTCGCCGACATGCTGCATATTCTGCGCGAGCAAATTAAGATCGCGCAAGGTCGCGAAGAGGGCGGTCACTGATGTTAAGTAAAATTGCAGTTCCGATTCTCGCGATTGTCGTTTTCCTTGGCCTATGGGAAGCATTGGTGTGGGTAAATGATTGGCCCAACTACAAAATGGCGTCGCCATCCGACCTTCCGCCTGCGTTTTGGAAATATAAAGAATTGTTCCTTACGATGGGCTGGCAGACGCTTTGGCGGACTGTCGCGGGGCTGTTGCTCGCCGTCGTCTTTGGCACGCTGCTTGGCATGATCATTGGCTTTTCGCGCATCGCCCGCGACGCGCTCTACCCGCTGCTGATCGGCTTTAACGCGATTCCCAAGGCAACATTGGTACCTGTTATTTCGCTGATCTTCATCGGCCAACACGACTTTAATACCGTCCTGATGGCCTTTATGATTTCGTTCTTCCCGATTGCCGTCTCGGTCGGAATCGGCCTGTCCACACTTGAACCCGAATATCGCGACATCCTGCGGGCACTCGGGGCATCACGGATGACGATTTTCTTAAAAATCGCTTTGCCCAAAACACTGCCCGAATTTTTTGGAGCACTGAAGGTCGCGGCAACTTTGGCCTTCATCGGCACAAACCTTGTCGAAATCGTCAGCCCGCATGGCCGTGGCTTGGGCGCATTATTCAAATCAGGCGAGACCAACGGCGACTACCCACTCATGTTCGCCGTACTGATCGCCTTGGCGTTGCTGGGAATCATTCTGTACTACGCAGTGGTGATGCTCGAACGCTATTTTGCAGGCTGGGCAGAGCGGGAAAACAGTTAGCGAACTCCCGCGATTTTACAGGCGCTGTTGTGTGGATAAGCCACGCAGCAGCGTCTGTGATTCTGGGCCACAACAACGGCATCACATCGTAAATCCTGCACCATATTGCTTTCATAGCGCAGGTCGCAAAAGCACAACGCCAACATACAAAACGATAGAACGACAAGCGGCCAAACTGACACGCGCCCCCAAAAGGGTGTTTCTATTCAGTATGTTATGAAGACTAGTGGCAGTCCCTACGAGAATCGAACTCGTCTTTCCAGGTTGAAAACCTGGCGTCCTAACCGATAGACGAAGGGACCGCAGCTAGTAGGGGGCTTTTAGTAAATGCCCCCATTGAGGGCAAGTACATTTTTCAACTTTTTCAAACTTTTTTCAAAAAAGTTTATGCCGGCGCTGCATCTTCTAATCGTAGCTGCGGTGAACGCCGCCCTTGCCACGTATTTATCTCAAGCCGTCCTGCCAAATGGAAACGCGCACCGCCATGTTTCATCAACATCGGCCCCATCGGCCCGTCCATGACACCAAAGCTAATCGCATCGATCTTTGCGCCCAGACCGTCGCCGAACGTCACCTTCAAATGGTTCGCACCAACCTGTTTCGCGAATAAAATCTGACAATCCGGAAAGGCGAATCTCGGGGCAGGGGCCCCCGCACCAAACGGCCCGGCTTTTTCGATTTGTTCGATCAATTCCACGCTTGCGGCCCCCGGCATCAAAACTCCGTCCAATCGTAGATCCGCAGGGCCGATGTCGCCCGCGCCCTGCTTCGCCAACAGCTCAGAGATTCGCGTCATCGCTTCGTCCAACTTGTCGCGCGACACCGTTAACCCTGCTGCCATTTTGTGACCGCCGCCTTTGATTAACAGTCCCTCAGCCGTCACGCGCTGAATCACCGCGCCCAAATCGATGCCAGACACGGATCGCCCCGATCCTTTGCCCTCGTCACCGTCCATGCCGATCACAATCGCGGGCCGGTTCGTGGCTTCCTTCAGCCGTGACGCGACGATTCCCACGACGCCCGGATGCCAGCCTTCGCCCGCGGCCCAGACCAACGGCGCGTCAAATCCGCGGTCCTCGGCCTGCGCCATGGCCAAGTCGCGCACCTGCGTTTCGACCTCGCGGCGTTCGGAATTCAATTCGTCCAATTTCGCGGCCATGTCGCTGGCCTCTTGGGGGTTATCCGTGGCCAACAAACGTGCGCCTAAATCCGCCTTGCCGATCCGGCCGCCGGCGTTGACGCGCGGGCCCAACAAGAATCCCAAATGATAGGACGTTGGTGCCTGATCCATGCCCGCAACGTCCGCCAACGCCGTTAAGCCAATCCGGCCACGCCGCGCCATCACGGTTAATCCCTGACGCACCAGCGCACGATTCACACCGATCAAAGGGGCAACATCAGCAACAGTGCCAAGCGCGACCAAATCCAAAAGCGCCATTAAATCAGGGCCTTTCTGACCTGCGACTTTCATCTGGCGATTGACCTCAACTAACATCAAAAACACTACGCCAGCAGCGCACAAATGAGCCAAATCGCCGCTTTCATCCTGCCGGTTCGGGTTCACAACGGCTAGCGCAGGGGGCAACGTCTCGCCGCCCAAATGGTGATCCAAAACAATAACTTCGGCGGCAGAGGCCGCTGCAATCGGACCATGCGACAGGATCCCGCAATCAACACAAACGATCAAATCGTGATCCGCCGCGAGCATCTTCATCGCCGCGTCATTCGGGCCATAACCTTCGTCAATCCGGTCCGGCACATACAGCGTCGCACGGTGGCCCATATCGCGCAGCCACGACAGCAACAGTGCCGCTGATGTTCCGCCATCCACGTCATAATCGGCAAAAACTGCGATACGTTCTTTCTTGTTTAAGGCCGCCAAAAATCGCGCCGCCGCAGGTTCCATATCCTTCAAAGACCGGGGATCAGGCAGCAAATCCCGCAACGTCGGTGCCAAAAACGCGTCGGCTTCTTCAGGTGCGACACCGCGCCGGACCAATGTGCGACACAGCGGGGCTGGTAAACCGGTGGCTTGCGCCATCGCTTCTGACGCGCGGTCCTCAGCCATGCTCGGGCCGATCCAGCGGCGGTTGGTGACAGAGGCTGCGACGCCCAAAAATGCTTTATCTAGTGGAGTATTCATCCCACGACACATAAAGTAGGGGTCTCGCTTTGACCACGCCCCTCATCTTCATTTCGCCAAAACAACTCCCGCCGGAGGCGGCATGACGCCCAATTCAGCCGACTGGATTACGATAGTGCATCCGTCGTACCGATCCAGTCTTCGATCGCATCAGAATCGTCTCGGCAGTAATAAATCCAACCTCACGCTTGATACCGGAAACAAGGTTGCCGTCGGTCACGCCCGTCGCTGCGAAAATCACGTCCTGCGTAACCATTTCATCGCGCGTGTAAATGCGGTCGAAATTCGTGATCCCAGCCTTCGCCGCCCGACCGCGTTCGTCGTCGTTTCGGAACGTCAGGCGACCCAAAATTTGACCGCCCATGCATTTTAGCGCAGCTGCAGCCAGAACACCTTCAGGCGCGCCACCCGATCCCATATACATGTCGACCCCAGTTTTCGTGGGTTCAGCACAATGCATGACGCCCGCAACGTCGCCGTCCGTGATCAACCGGATCGCGGCGCCTGTACTGCGGATTTCTTCAATAATCTGCTCATGTCGCGGGCGTTCCAACACGCAAACCATAATGCCAGTCGCGTCACAGCCCTTGGCGGCGGCCAATGCCGCGACGCGCTCTGACGGGGACATGTCCAAGGTCACAACGCCCTCTGCATAACCTGGGCCAATTGCCAATTTGTCCATGTAGACGTCCGGTGCGTGCAACATCGATCCGCGCGGCCCCATCGCGATCACGGCTAGCGCGTTTGGCATGTCTTTCGCAGTTAACGTCGTGCCTTCCAACGGGTCCAACGCGATGTCCACGCCGGGGCCATTTCCAGTGCCGACCTCTTCGCCGATGAACAACATCGGGGCTTCGTCGCGTTCGCCTTCGCCGATCACCACGACGCCTGCGATGTCCAATTTGTTCAACTGCCTCCGCATGGCGTCAACGGCTGCTTGATCTGCCGCCTTTTCATTGCCACGACCAATCAGTGGGGCGCAAGCAATCGCCGCAGCCTCCGACACACGGGCAAGACCCAGCGACAATGCGCGGTCGTTAAAGTCAGTTGAAACAGGCATAATGGCATCCTCATGAAAATTACACTTCCGGCGTAAGTCTACCGTCGATGCAAAACAACCATGTGAACGCTAACAGGCACCCAAGTTTCTTTGATCAAAGAAACCTAGCTTAAACTGTCTTTCCTCAAGGAAAGTTCGCTTCAGACCGCTTCAATACGAATGGCGACAGGCGTGCCTTCAACGACATCGGTGCTCTCGAACGCCTCTAGCGCTTCGTTCAAAGCCGTCCGCGTCGTCTTGTGCGTCACGATCAGAACCGGAGCCGACGTATCATTGTGCCCATACTGGCGCATCCGGTCGATAGAAATCCCAGCTTCACCCAGCAATTTCGCGACTTTGCCCAGTGCACCTGGTTTATCCAACAACTGCATCCGCAAATAATACGGGGCAGGGATCGCTGAATGCGCCGAACGCGCCTCGCGCAATGTAATCGCAGGTCGTCCAAACGTCGAGAGCCGTAAACCACGCGCAATATCCATGACATCGGACATCACCGCGCTTGCGGTTGGGCCTTCACCAGCACCAGCACCGCGCAGCACGATTTGTCCAACGCTATCGCCTTCCAGCACAACCATATTGGTCCCGCCTTGCAGCTGACCCAGCGGGGATGTGTCCGGCACAAGGCATGGCGACATGCGCTGTTCCAAGCCGCGACCCGTCATTTGTGCGACGCCTAACAGCTTGATCTTATAGCCCATATCCGCCGCTTGGTGGATGTCTTCGATTGTGACCGCGCCGATCCCTTCCAGATCAACACCGTCGAAATTAACCTTTGTGCCGTAGGCAATCGATGCCAGCAGCGCCAATTTATGCGCCGCATCAATACCGCCCACATCAAGTTCAGGATCGGCCTCAAGATACCCGAGCTGATTGGCCTCATCAAAAACCGCTTCATATGAAAGACCAGCATCCTCCATCCGCGTTAAGATATAGTTACAGCTGCCGTTCATCACGCCCATGATGCGTGTGATTTCGTTTCCGGCCAGACCTTCTGTCAAAGACTTTACAACCGGAATGCCGCCCGCGACCGCCGCTTCAAACCGGATCACACGATCGCGCGCTTCGGCGGCTTCCGCCAAGGCTTGGCCGTGGATCGCCAACAACGCTTTGTTTGCTGTAACGATATCCTTGCCTGCTGCGATTCCTGCTTCGGTGGATGCTTTTGCAGGGCCTTCGGACCCGCCCATTAACTCGAGATAGACATCAACATCGTCACGCGCCGCGAGTTTCACAGGATCATCTTCCCACGCGTAATCCGACAGGTCCACATCGCGATTTTTCGTGCGAGACTGGGCAGATACGGCGGAAATCACGATCCGGCGGCCGCAACGTGCTTCAAGCAAATCGGCGTGTTTTTGAATGATGCGGACAACGCCCACACCAACCGTGCCAAGACCGGCGATTCCAAGGCGAAGTGGTTGTGTCATCAAAGGTTCCGTCGTTGTCGTGAAAATCTAAAACGCTGTTACTCAATATGGGCTGTCACCGCAACGCAGCGCGGGAAATTGCACCCTGCATCCGTGCGCGTGTTGCCCCATCAACCACCGGCCCGCGCAATGCAGCAGCGTTCGCCCGCAACCTATTAACCCTGTTTTCGGTCCCAATGATTGATGCTGTGGTAATGCGGGGTTGCTCTGATAGATCCGTATTTACCAACGTTTCCAAGGCAATAAGGTCAGGGTAAGGGGCCGCACGTGCCGCAATTGCTTGCTCGCCGCCAATTTCAGGAATCGTCGCGCACCCCACCAAACCCGCAAAAACGGTTAGAATAAATGTTTGGCGAAAAAGCATAGCAACGTCCTGTGATTTCGCCCAATTTACGCGGTCTGCACGGCAAGGTGCAAGGTGCGCAGTCATTTGGTTGCCGATTGGGTCTTTCCAAGTGAACAAGCGTTCATTTACAGTGTGATATGGCACGTAAACAAGGTTCACATTCTGACATCACCGGCCCCAAAGTCAGGGCCGCGGCTTTGCGTTTGATTGCGCGGCATGGCTGTGCCGCCGTTTCGATGCGCCAGATCGCTGCCGAAGTCGGCGTGCAGGCAGGCGCACTTTACAACTATACCTCCGACAAACAGACGCTTTTATTCGATCTGATGCGTCGGCATATGGAGAAACTGCTGGCCGCTTACGACGAGACATTGATCACCGGAACGCCGACTGAACAACTGCGGGCGTTCACGCTGTTTCATATCCGTTACCACCTGCCGCGCCGCGACGAGGTCTTTGTGTCCTATATGGAATTACGCAACCTCTCTCCCGAGAACTTCCTTGTTGTCGAAGGGCTTAGGCGGAATTACGAAGATGCCCTCGAAGGTATCCTGAAGGCCGGTGAAGCCGACGGTTCGTTCACATTGCCAGACCGCAAAGTTACAGTTTTGTCGCTGATCGCACAGCTCACAGGCATCACAAATTGGTATCGCGATGACGGGCGTTTGACCCAAGAACAGGTCGAAGACATCTACTGCGATCTAGTCCTGCGCACGGTCTCAGCACCGCGTTAACACTTTACAACCATTAACCTTTTGTGAACCCACATGTCACATAACATGTTTCGCGTGCGAAACGCTGATCGGTAAACGCTTTCGCTGCGTTACCCGAACAGGTAAAGGGCGTTAACAAAGTGGGGGCTCTTATCATGTTTCATCCGGATAAAGACGGCGTTTTAGCCGTTGTTGGCGCGTCAACCGGACGCCGAGTGGTCGCATGTGGCGTCATTTACGTCTTGGGAATGTTGTTGATTTACGTGGCACTGGGCGAACCACCCGCGTTGCCATTGTTGCTGCTCGTCCTAGCGCTAGGTATCGGGTCGCTCGTGCTAGCCGAGGCATTGCGACGCGCGACATTGTCGGAAATCATGATGACAGCGGACACGATTTCAACCAGCGACGGGATGGTCATTGCGCGGATCGACGACATCGTCAGCGTTGATCGCGGGGCATTTGCCTTCAAGCCGTCCAACGGTTTCACCCTCAAGCTGAAAACCAAACAACCCCGAGGCTGGGCCCCGGGGTTATGGTGGCGCTTTGGGCGCTATGTTGGTGTGGGCGGTGCAGTTTCTGCTGGCCAGTCAAAATTTATGGCTGAACAGATCGCCCTGCAGGTCGCCACACGCAGCGCTAAATAATTAGCAGCGCGCCGTTTCTACGTCCGCAGATGCACTTTCCATATAGCACAATTGTGCGACAAAACGCGGGGCACTGACGTTAAAGTTCTCGAACGTCCGCGTCCCCAAACCAATGTCGAGCATCGGTTCGTAGTTCACGCTGGTTTCCATCAAGATGGCGCGTTGTCCGTCTTTCAAAATTGGCAATCGATCCGACACATCGTTGATGTCAGTATTGTCCATCGAGCCATATTTGCCCGTGTCTTTGGACCAAGACACCAGATAGGATTTGTCGTCGGCATCATACGTGAACGCGGTCAAGCGAAATTCTGGATCGGGGTCCGACCGGATAAGCGTTTTCATCAGACCTTCGACACCTGCAAGAAACTCAGGTGTGACGGGGGTGTCTTCGCGGCTGACCATGTCGGTGAGAACCGTGGCGGCGCGTGTCGCGTCAGTTTCCGCACGAAATGCTGCAAAAAATGTGACCATCGAAAAGGTGATAAAAGACAGCAGCGGCACCATTAATAACAGTTCGACTGATGCAGAACCGTTCTCGCTTTTGCGAAATCCGGCGACTGCTGTGCGGATACGAGGAATATGTATCATTGATAAGGCTCCACAACAAAGGATGACGTTGCTACAAGGGCATAAATGCCGCTTGCGTCTTGGGCAGCCGCACCGACTGCACTTGTCGGCAAAACCGGATCGAAGATTGCACATGCACGCAGGACCATCAGGTCGTTGTTCCCGCCAATGGTCCAGTTGACCACTGGTTCGCTGTCATCTGATCGATCGACACAGTCTTTCTCCGTGCTTACAGGGGTCCAATTACGCGGGTCCCTGCGGATCATTTCCAGCTTAACGCTTTCCATGCAATTGGGGATAATCGAAGCCACATCACAGATCATTTGCTTTAGATCCGCGTGGGTTGGGCTTTCCAATGCGCCGATCCGAACCTGGCGGACCGTCACATCGACACCGCGTTCAAGCATCACACTCCGCAGACCCATCATGCCGCTTTCGTAAGTCGCGGTAAAAAAGAACATGGCGGCCGGCAGCACCATCATAAATTCGATCGTGCTGGTGCCATCTTCTTTCCGGAAAAAGGTCTTCGCAGCCCGAGCGAACTTAGAAAGAGGGGGCATTTTCCGAAAAGTGTCCATCATTGTGTCAGCCTCAGGTCGGTAACCTGCTCGGCAATGGCGCGGAACACAGCGTTCAAGTCATCACCGTTGGTGTTGAAGTAGTGGTTCGCAGATGTCGCACAATTAGCCATAACACGTTCGCCGTCTGAACTTGCCTCAAAGGCGATGGCGAACACTTGAACTTTGGCGTCACGAGCAGCTTCACACGATGCGGCGAGCAGCGCGTTACCTTGGGAGTTCGAATAGAAATTCTCAGTGAACTCTGACATGTTATGGCTCCCAGTAAACACATTGTTGTTTCTCCAAGTGTTGACTGGCTGTTCAGCCCAATGCGCGTAATGTGTCGGATCGGCGTAAAACTCTGGCTTCACACGCGTGGATTGCGTGTTTTCACCGTCGGTCATGATCACAAGAACCTTACGTGTCTCGTTGGATTCTGTGTCGGTAATAAAGCTGTCAGGACGACCTTCAAACGCATCATCAAGATCCGGCGCGACCATCGCACGAACGGAAGGATCCAGCAGGGCGAGACCCCATTTCATGCCCAAAAAGATGGATGTCTGGGTCGTTGGCTGGAATTGTGCAATTTGAGCAACCAACGCGTCGCGATTTTGAGAAATCGCTGTGACTTCTTCATAAGATTCGCTCGGACAGTTTGTGTTGTACAAAGTGTTGCCAGTAGACCAGTTGTCGATGTGTTGACCTTGGCTATAGGTGCGACCTGCGTCGATGCCAGTTGTTCCGAAATCAGCGTCAGAAAAATCTACACAGTGTGAAAAGTTATGCTTCCGGTCTGTCGTCATGCGGTCGAACAAGCCGCGACCAATGTTCACATGCTCAGAGTAGGGGATCAACGACAAAGACACGCGGTCTCGGTTGCTTTCCTGCAGGGCTGTATTCACAAATGTCGTCGCCGCCGTCTTCATAGCGGCCATTTTTGATTGGTTTGTGTCTCTTCCTGACGCATCTTTTGTTGCGTTTCTCATCGATCCGGAAATATCCAGAACCAACGAGATTTCAACGTTACCAACACCTTGGGTCGCAACAGATTGCGCCGCTGCGTTGATAGAGTCGATACCAACCAAGTTCAGAAAGAACGTATTCACAGGCTGTTTCACGTTCACTTCAACGGTACGGTTGTTGATGTTTTCCGTGACGATTGCTGGACCGTCCAGATATTGCTGCAAACCGGCCTTGGCAAAGTAATCGTCGACCACGGCCACACCACCGCCCACATCCGTGAACTCGAGGTTGGCAGCCAAAAGGGCTGCGCGGTCTGCTGTATCTTGGATGACGGCGCGACGGCCTTCATAGCGCATAAAGTCGACGGCCATGCCGCCGAGGATCAGCATCATTGGAATTAGGAATAATGCGAGCACGATCATTGAGCCGTCTTCGCGGGTAATAAACTTGTTCACAATTTCCTGCCGTTTTTCGGCTAGTTTTCTGCGGTCACAGCAGCTTGGTAGTTGGCGCATGATCGTCTTCCTTGGATAAGCTACACAAAACGGTTCGGTCCCCACGCCTTTTGCCTGTGCGAAAGCAATATAAAGACCGTTTAAGACCTCTAGATTTGTCTGAAATGTGGCAAAGCGTTCTGAATTGCGGCGAAACCTTGCCGAAGCGCGAGGTGCATGCTTGATCGTCATAAAAATAAGAGCGTTTCTGCTGTTTACCTTACCCATATTTTTTCGCTGATCATTTGCCCTAAATCTTAGATTAACGATGTTTTTGGAAACGATTTTTGCGGACGGGTCTGATTGTTCGCAAGCCGACCCAGTGGCGTTCGTAAAAAACAGAATCGGTTTCGCCGAAATCCGATCATGCGATCTCGACTCTTCCTGCGTATTTCGCGATATTGCGGGAATGAGCTTACCCCCCGGATTCATCGACGACTTACGCACCCGACTGTCCATTAGTGACGTTGTTGGGCGCAAGGTGATGTGGGACAGCCGTAAGTCCAATCAGGGCAAGGGTGATTTCTGGGCGCCGTGCCCGTTTCACCAAGAAAAATCCGCCAGTTTCCACGTCGATGACCGCAAGGGGTTCTATTACTGCTTTGGTTGCCACGCCAAAGGCGACGCAATTTCCTTTGTGCGTGAAACCGAAAACGTGTCCTTTATGGAGGCGGTTCAGATTTTGGCAGGCGAAGCAGGCATGCCGATGCCCGCCCAAGACCCACGTGCGCAGGAAAAAACGGATCGGCGCACGTTGTTGGCTGATGTGATGGAACAAGCCGTACAGTGGCACCGGTTGCAGTTGAAAACGGGCGCAGCAGCGGAAGCGCGTGATTATCTGGAACGGCGCGGATTGTCGGAAGAGGCCCAAGCGCGGTGGGATATTGGATTTGCCCCCGACCGCGGAGGTATTCTGGCGCAGTTGACGGGCAAGGGCGTGGATAAATCGCTTGTTCTTGAAGCGGGGCTTGCTGCGGAAAGCGACCGTGGCGGCGCACCTTATGATCGTTTTCGCGGGCGCATTATCTTTCCAATCCGTGACGCGCGGGGCCGTGCGATCGGGCTAGGTGGTCGCGCAATGGCCGCTGATGCGCGTGCTAAATATTTGAATTCGCCAGAAACACCGTTGTTCGACAAGGGGCGGTCGTTGTATAACCACGGCCCTGCGCGTGAGGCTGCGGGTAAGGGTCAGCCGCTGATCGTGGCCGAAGGCTACATGGATGTGATCGCGCTGTCAGAGGCGGGTTTCACATCCTGCGTCGCCCCGTTGGGGACCGCGATTACCGAGGACCAATTGCGGATGATGTGGCGGATCGCACCTGAACCGATCATCGCGCTGGACGGTGATACGGCTGGTTTGCGGGCTGCGATGCGGGTGATTGATATTGCGCTGCCGCTGCTGGAAGCGGGCCAAAGTCTGCGATTTGCATTGATGCCCGAAGGCATGGACCCCGATGATTTGATTAAACAAAAAGGGGCTAGCGCGATGCAGGCCCTGCTGGATCAGGCGATCCCGATGGTACAGCTTTTGTGGCGGCGCGAGACCGAAGGCAAGGTGTTCGACAGCCCCGAACGCAAGGCGGGCTTGGACAAAGCACTGCGCGAAAAAATAAAATTGATTCAGGATCCGTCAATACGTTCGCATTATGGTGAAGCGATCAAGGAAATGCGCTGGGGGCTGTTTCGGCCCAAAAAGGCGCAATATGTGCCGGGCAAACGGCAGGCGTTCACGAAAGGCGATCCATGGCGTAATCAAATGAGTCCGGTTGCATCAAACAAATCATCCGCACTTGGGGCAGGGGCCGCCAAGACGGAGCACCTGCGCGAGGCGGTGATCCTTGCTACATTGATTGCGACGCCCGCTGTGATCGTCACCTTTGAGGCGCAAGTCGAACGGATGGATTGTTTCGATCCTGATCATGCGTTGCTGCGCGATGCGATTTTGCGTCATGCAGAGGCTGAAGACGTGAAAGCCGCAATCTTTGACGAGATCGGTGCGGACCCACTTGAAAAGCTGTTTTCGCAAACCCACGTCAAGATCAGCCCAGCGGTCCGCCGCGCGGGTGATATTGAAGTGGCGTCGATGTGTTTGGGCGAAGAGCTAGGTAAATTGGCGGCGAAACGTGGTCACGACCGCGAATTGCGCGACGGCATGGAAGAAATGCTAGGGCATGTTGATGAAAGCCTGACATGGCGTTTGTCGCAGGCCGCAAAGTCGATTGATACCTCTGTGCGCCAAGAGACGGACGACACGGCGGACTATGTGAAGGTTGAAAATGGATCGATGCTGAACAAAGACGAGCGCAGCGCATTTGGTAAGCTTTTGGAAAACATGCAGAATGCACGTCCCGGAAAAGGGACAGGTTCCTGATCCGCCACGTCAATTGGCGCAACAACATTAAGAAATCGCGCCCCATGTGGTTGCGAATCACCCGAATTCCTCGTTGATTCGACTTTGACCGAATCATGCGAATCACTTTGTGGGCAAAATTGCCCCCTGAACGACTTTGAAGGAGCAGCCCATGGCCGCGAAGGATAACGACGACCGCAAAGATCGTGACCAGGATGATGGTTCGCTCGACATGAGCCAGGCTGCGGTCAAAAAGATGATCGCGGACGCCCGCGAGCGTGGTTACATCACATACGACCAGTTGAACGCGGTTTTGCCGCCGGATCAGGTGTCGTCCGACCAAATCGAAGACGTGATGTCGATGCTGTCCGAGATGGGCATCCAGGTTACCGAAGAAGAAGAAAGCGAAGAAACCGACGGGTCGCGCGAAGTCGCAACCGTTTCTGGTGCGCGCGAACTTGTTCTAGGTGGCGCAGAAGCCGAGAAACTTGATCGCACAGATGACCCTGTTCGGATGTATCTGCGCGAAATGGGTAGCGTCGAATTGCTGTCCCGCGAAGGCGAAATCGCGATTGCCAAACGCATTGAGGCCGGCCGTAACACGATGATCCTCGGGCTTTGCGAAAGCCCCCTGACATTCCAAGCGATCACGATCTGGCGCGACGAATTGTTGAGCGAAGACATTCTGTTACGGGACGTTATTGATCTAGAAACGACCTTTGGAAACACGCTTGGTGAAGACGGCGAAGACGTCGCTGTGGTGGCGCCAACTGGCGACGCATCTGCGAAACCGGCTGATGGCGAAAAGACGCAAGAGTTGGACGCTGACGGCAACCCAATCGCCAAAGATGATGACGAAGATGAAGACGATCAAGCCAACATGTCCTTGGCCGCGATGGAAGCTGCGCTAAAGCCACGTGTGCTTGAAACGCTCGAAATCATCGCCCGCGACTTTGCGATGTTGTCCGATATGCAAGACGCGCGGATGTCCGCGACGTTGAACGAAGATTCATCGTTCTCGGCAAAAGAAGAAGGTAAATATCAGGCTTTGCGGTCTGAAATCGTTGAAATGGTGAACTCGCTTCACCTGCACAACAACCGGATCGAAGCCCTGATTGACCAGCTGTACGGCATCAACCGCCGCATCATGCAGATCGACAGCTCAATGGTGAAACTGGCCGACCAAGCCCGTATTAACCGTCGTGAATTTGTCGAGGCATATCGTGGTCGCGAGCTAGATCCGAACTGGCTCGAAGAAATGGGCGAAAAAGCCGGACGCGGTTGGCAGATGCTGATCGAACGCTCCACCGATAAAATCGAAGGCTTGCGCGGCGACATGGCCCAAGTTGGTCAGTATGTCGGCGTTGATATCACTGAATTCCGCCGCATCGTTCAGCAGGTTCAGAAAGGCGAAAAAGAAGCCCGTCAGGCCAAAAAAGAAATGGTCGAAGCAAACCTTCGCTTGGTTATTTCGATTGCGAAAAAGTACACGAACCGCGGCCTGCAATTCCTTGATCTTATTCAAGAAGGTAACATCGGCTTGATGAAGGCCGTGGATAAATTTGAGTACCGTCGCGGCTATAAATTCTCGACTTATGCGACGTGGTGGATTCGTCAGGCGATCACGCGGTCTATCGCTGATCAGGCCCGCACGATCCGTATTCCGGTCCACATGATCGAGACGATCAACAAATTGGTCCGTACCGGACGTCAAATGTTGCACGAAATTGGCCGCGAGCCGACACCAGAGGAATTGGCAGAAAAGCTGCAAATGCCTTTGGAAAAAGTTCGTAAGGTGATGAAAATTGCCAAAGAACCGATCTCGCTCGAAACGCCTATTGGCGACGAAGAAGATTCGCAGCTTGGTGATTTCATCGAAGACAAAAACGCGATCCTGCCGTTGGATTCTGCTATTCAGGAAAACCTGAAAGAAACCACAACACGCGTGCTTGCGTCACTCACACCACGCGAAGAGCGCGTTCTGCGGATGCGTTTCGGGATCGGCATGAACACCGACCACACGCTGGAAGAAGTCGGTCAGCAGTTCAGCGTGACGCGCGAACGTATCCGTCAGATCGAAGCGAAAGCATTGCGTAAGCTGAAACACCCAAGCCGGTCGCGCAAGCTGCGGTCGTTCTTGGATCAATAAGCGATGTCTTGGCTGTCCAAAATGTTCGGTGGCGGTTCCCCTAAGGGGCCCGTTGCCGAGGAATACAACGGGTTTCGCATCTTTGCGGAACCTATGCAGGACGGAAAACGGTACCGGATCGCGGCCCGTATCGAACGTGAAATTGATGGCGAGGTGAAGTCACATCAGTTGATCCGCGCTGATACGTTAGAAGGTCTTGATGCAGCGATTGAGGCGTCCGCCGCGAAGGCACGACAAGTGATCGACGAGCAGGGCGAGCGTATCTTTAGTTAGGTCGGTGAAAGCTGGTTTGGTTTTTGGCTTGTCTATTTCTGCTTTAGTTTGGCGAATTTCCCAAAATAATACTCACGAACTTTACATTTTCGAACATTTGGTGCCGTGGCATCGATTTGGATTGCCGCGTTTGGCCGCTGAGTGGCGTTGAAATTGATGTGCATTGCTTGATCGCTTCGAAAACGCACAAATCTATATGAAGCGTTTGAAAATGGAGACTACCCAAAGTCTTGCGGCTGACCTATAGTCACTGTGGATAAGTCCAACCCAATACTCACGATGTGCAACGAACGAGGATTATTATGCGGTGTCCATTTTGCGGAAACGTCGACACGCAGGTAAAGGACTCGCGTCCGGCTGAAGACCATGTCGCCATTCGTCGTCGTCGTTTTTGCCCCGCTTGCGGTGGTCGATTTACGACTTACGAACGTGTTCAATTGCGCGATTTGGTTGTGATCAAATCAAACGGACGTCGCGAAGATTTTGATCGCGATAAGCTGGAACGCTCTATCCGTATTTCGCTGCAAAAGCGTCCGGTGGAACCCGAGCGGATGGATCAGATGATCAGCGGTATCGTTCGCCGTTTGGAAAGTCTGGGTGAAACTGACATTCCGTCGACCACGATTGGCGAGATTGTCATGGAAAGCTTGGCGCGAATTGATACCGTCGCTTACGTCAGATTTGCCAGCGTTTACAAGAACTTCCAAGCGGCTGATGACTTTGATAAATTCGTGAGTGAACTGCGTCCAGACATCCTATCCGAGACGTGAGACCAACTGAGTTAGACACCCGATTTATGGCGCTTGCCCTGCAATTAGGGCGGCGCGGTCAGGGGCAGGTATGGCCAAATCCGGCCGTTGGTTGCGTAATCGTGAACGGTGGCCGCGTTGTTGGTCGCGGTCGGACGATGAGCGGCGGCAGGCCGCACGCAGAAGTTGCGGCACTCGCTGAGGCGGGGCAAAACGCGGCTGGCGCGACGGTTTATGTGACGTTAGAGCCTTGCGCACATCACGGTCAAACCCCGCCGTGTGCTGGTGCGTTGGTTGCAGCGAAAGTTGCGAAAGTCGTGGTCGCTACGGGTGATCCCGATCCTCGTGTGAACGGCGGCGGCATCGCGATGTTGCGCGCAGCAGGGATCGACGTTGTCACAGGTGTGATGCAGGCTGATGCCGACCGCGATCACGCTGGTTTTTTCAGTCGTGTGACCCAGCGTTTACCATATCTGACGTTAAAGGTAGCGACGACTTTGGATGGTCGGATCGCCACAAAAACTGGTGAAAGTCAGTGGATCACGGGACCTGATGCACGGTCGTCTGTCCATGCAATGCGTGCAAAACATGATGCGGTGATGGTCGGTGCAGGCACGGTTCGCGCTGATAATCCGCAGTTAACGGTGCGCGGTATGGGGCCTCGTCGTCAGCCTGTTCGTGTCGTTGTGTCCAGCGATCTTGATTTACCAATGCAATCGCAGATGTTTTTTACGACTGATGATGCGCCGCTCTGGTTGTGCCATGGTACGGGCGATGCGACGGCATTCACGGCGCAGGGGGCCGAGAGCTTGCCGTGCCCTATGGTTAACGGGCGCGTCGACGTGGCGGCGGCTTTGACCGCTTTGGCGGACAAAGGGTTAACGCGGGTGTTTTGTGAAGGCGGCGGCGGGTTGGCCGCATCGTTACTGACTGCGGGACTGGTTGATCGGCTTGAGGTGTTTCAAGCCGGAAAAGTCATTGGCGCGGACGGTATTGCGGCGGTGGCCGGCATGGACGTCGCGCATTTGGCGGACGCGCCAAATTTCAGACTGGTCGCCACGCGCCGAATTGGCGACGATGTTTTGTCGTCATGGGACCGCGTTTAACGCCATAAATGCGCGTAACTTGCGACCGCACCTTGAAGCTTTGCAATGCTTCTATTCCAGCGTGACGGCGCCGGAATATCGTTGTTTGCAAGGCGTTCGACGACTATTTCTACAGGGCAAGCCTGTCCGGTTTTCGGGTCGAAATAGCGCGGATAACGGATCAAGGTGGCATGAACGAGTGCGGTTAAATCCGGTGTTGCGGCGCGGCGCGGGCAGGGCGCACCACGGTCGTCGGTTAGCCCCCAACCCGCGTAGAATGGCATGCCTGTGCAGACGACGGTTTTGTTGCGAAGCAGCGCTTCAAAGCCCAAAAGACTGGTCATCGTCCAGACATCATCGACCAAAGTGAGGGCAGCGATGGGATTCGTGTCCGTCAAAATAGCATCGGCGTAGTCGGCAGCGTCGGGGATCGCGCCGTCGCGCAAACCCGCTTCGACATCGGGGTGGGGTTTATACAGGATCACGGCGGCGGGGTTGGCATTGCGCGCCGCGATCAACAAATCGCGGTTCGTTTTTATGTTGCCAGCGCCACATTTGATCGAGGCATCGTCTTCGACTTGGCCTGGAACCAGAATCCGCCGCCCTGCAGGAAGACCAGTTGGCAGTGTTTGCGTTCCGGTGTTGTACTTCGAAAGGCCTTTTGAAATAAGTGACTTAATTAACCTGTTGGTGCGGTCGCGATCTGCGGTGCTCAGCTTGGGTTGCGTATTGATGATTTGTTCGAGACGGCTGGGTTGGGTCGGATCATAGTAAATACCCAAGTCGTCGCAGACGAGCGATAGCGGCGCAATGAGGTCCGCGCCTAACCCCTGCGAGCGTAAGAATCCATCTTCGACACGTACCACATCGTCCATGCCGTCGGACATTTTGCTGGCCCACGACATGCAGCGCCGTGCTTCGGTCCGGGCTTTTTTAACTGCGTCCAACCCCTCGGCGAAAATGACGGGTTTGACGTGGCCAAAGACGGCTTGCAACGGTTTGCGTTTCCACATGCGCATGCCGGATGCGACCCAGCCTTGATGATCGTCGCGCCACGCGCGGGCTTGTGCGTCGAGCGTGTCAATGACTTGTTCTAATTGGCAAATACGGTCGCGGAACGGGTCGTACCATGTGGGATAGAGGATCATTGCTGCGGCGAATAATTGCGCTTTAGTTAAACTGCGTTGGCGTCGATCTAATGGGTTTCGATCGTCGGTGAGGCCCCAGCCAATGTAGAATGGTTGGCCGAAAACGACGGGTTTGTGGCCCATTAAGATCGCTTCGAAACCCATTTGCGACGACACTGTGTAGACGGCGATTGCGCCTTCAAACAGCGCGTAGGGCGAGATTGCTGTGTCGTTAAGCGTGATGCGTCCGGTGCAATCGGCATCTGTGAAGTAGCCTTCTCGGTGGCCTGCTGTGGTTTCGGGATGCGTTTTAACGATAATTTGCGCGTTCGGGTGCTCCTCTTGCGCGTAATATAACATCTCGCGAAAGGTGTTCAGGTCGGCGTTGCTGGCCTTGACCGAAGCGTCGCCTTTGGTCTGGTCGATGACGACGACGTAGCCCGGATCAGGGGCAGGGGTGGTCGGATCGAAGGCGTTGTATTTCGACAGATGTAGGTCTTGAAGCCTCTGAATGGCGGATTTCGCGCGGTTCAGGAGGGCCGTATCGTCGAGCGGATGCTCGGTGAGCAGGATTTCGAGGTCCGATTTCGTGGCAGGGTCAAAATGCACGCCTTGCGTGTCTATGTGAAGTCCAAGAGGATCAGCGCCGTCGCGGCCTGTTAACACTGATCGCAAAAATGCATCCTCGACGCGGACCATATTTGCGTCGGTCCACGCGGCAATTGTTTCACCGCGATGCGCGGTCGGACTATTGCCCCAAACGCCCACAAGATCGCCGTCACTGGGTTTGCCGAGTGTGATGTCGTAGCCCGCAAGCGTCATAATCCGGCGGACCCGCTTTTGCGTCAAAAATCCACCGTTAAAAACGTAAAGCCGCCGCAGAGGGGTGTCCTCTGCGGCGGCATGTCCGGCTGTGGACGTCATTTTTAGTTGCCGATCAGGGTCGTCGACGCTGAATCAAGCGCAGATACAGAGTTCAGCGATCCGGTCAGCGCAGCGATTGTTTTGTTGAACTGGCTGAACGGTGCTTCGGTCACGTAGACTGTATCTTCGTCACGGATCGCGAAGTCGCGGGCCATGAACACGCCATTTGGTCGTGTCAGATCAAGCACATAGACGACGCGCTGTGTACCAACTAGATCATTGCGACCTGTCAGTTGGTTCGCGATTTCCTGCGGTTCATTACGGAAGACAAACACGCCAGTCGGGTCGGCAAGAGTGGTCGATAGACCGCCGACTTGGGCGATAGCTTCGATTGCAGAGATTGCTTGGGAATCGAACTGAACCTGGCTTTGTGACCCAGTTGCGCCGAGCGCGGTGAAGCTGCGGTTGTCCTCTTCGACGAAGATGCGGTCGCCTGCACGTAGCGCGATATCGCTGCCCGGATTGTCGTACAGGTCATCGAACCAGATCGAACCAGAGTGGCTGCCGCGAATGACTGTGACCTGCGCGATTTCGGGGCGAATGCTAACGCCGCCTGCGGATGCGAGCATGGCTGCAAGTGTTCGTGTTGGGCGTTCGATGGAGTAAACACCTTGGGCGTTAACCGCTCCGGCTATCGCTACGGTTGCGCCGTCACCCGCGAGGCGGCGAACTTGGACTTGCGGATCAGGTGTTTGATCGGACAATTTTTCGCTGATAATGCGGCGCACGGCTTCTGGTGTATTTCCAGCAGCGCGGATGCGGCCTGCGTAGGGCACGAAAATGAAACCGGAACCGTCGACTTGGACTTCTTCAAGTACGGTTGCGTTCTGGCCTGTTGGCACAAGCAAACCGTCGTCCACGTTTTCCCAGATCGTCAGGCCAAGCACGTCGCCGGGGCTGATCATATCTGACCCGAGGCTCGCTGCGTTGCGGAAACTGGACGCGAAACCAAGCGCTGGCGTGACTGATGCGATCGCGTTGACGCGGTCATCGACGGTTAAAATAAAGGCGTCGCCTTGTTCAAGGACGGACCCAGAGAAGATTTCGGATTTGTTAGGACCCGCGCTTGGCAGGCCACAAGAAGCCACGAAACCGAGGGTCACGACGATAGCGACGCCCTTTGCTAGGCGCAATGTCAGGGTTTTCACTGCTTGGTCTCCTCGACCTATTATTATTCTGCCTCGTGGTCCTACTTTTGGCGCAAGACCTTTGTATTTGCAGTCAGGCTAGGGGAAAGTAGCATTAAAAACCAGATAGCTGGCGAAATCCGACTTTGATGCATGGCGAAACTGTGACTTTTCAGCCGCGACGTAGGTTATCACCACTAGTTGTTGTGGTTGTCAGGTTACAATGCGCAAGGGCTGGCGAGGTGGATTTTTGCCAGCTTTGAGCGCGTCGTAGGGATCTTCGGCGGCGAGCATCATATCGACGACCTGACGCATCAATTGACGGCGACCACGGGCGGCATAGAATCCGCCCGGAATTTGCGAGGTTTCGAGCAGGAAGCGTCTGTAATCTTTGTAAGCTTTGCTGTCGGGGCGCGTCGGGCTTGAGAAGAATTCCGGCAGCGGTTGTTCGGACACAAATTGCGGTTTGGAATAGACGGCTTGGCCGAATACCTTGATCGGAATGCCGCGCCAAAGCACCTGTTGCCCAGCCGTAGAATTGACGGTCACAGCGGTGCGCGCCTGATCCAACAACCGCGCGAGTTTGCCGCCGCGCACGTAATGCACACGCGTTTGCACGCCGTGCTTTTTAGCGGCCGCACGGATGAGTTTGCGGATCGGAGAGCGGTCATTTTCTAAAGGATGTGCTTTAAAAACAAGGTGATGGTGGCGGGGGGCGCCATTCGCGAATCCGTCCATCACTACGTCGATAAATTCGGACATGCGCGTGAACGGCGAATGCTTTTGAAAGCTCGCGTCGTGCTCTAACTGCATGAGAACAAGGTGATATGGAAAACCGCCATGCCTGATCCGCATCGATGCAATCCGCCGATCAAGGGCGATAAACGGCATGAGAAACAGGCGTTTCGTGTAGAGATATGCTTCGGTTGCGACGGGCAATTCGCGGTGCCGTGTAAAATTGCGGTAGTCGCGGTTCCGGAACATCACGAACCAATGGTAAAGTGCGCCGTAAAACACGTGTTGGCGCATGTCGCCCCAATGCGCGGGTGGGGTCGGGACCTCGAGATCGGAAAGCGCGAGCGCCTGCTGCATCTCGGGGACTGCCATGGTCATCAGCCGCGAATGGCCGTTGGTGCCGCCGCGTTCATAGGTGACCCAGTAGGGACGCATATAGCCTTCTTCGAAGACATGCACTGTGATGTTTTGGGCCTGCGCAAGTGCGACGGCTTCGGCGTGGATGGGACGGGTGTCGCCGTAAAGCACGATGTCGGTGATCTGGCGGTCATCAATGATACCAGTCAGGGTCGCCGCCCAATCGTCGGGTTTGCCGCGAAACGGGATATATCCGGGCTTGCCGAACCAGAATGCACGGTCGCCCGCGTTGAACCCGACACGCGACACTTGCACGCCCGCGGCACGCAGCATCACCCCCAATCTATGAAAGAAGGGGCCGTGCGGTCCTTGCAGGAACAAGAAGTGGCGGTTTGTTGGGTCAGTCACTGGTAAATTGCTAACTTAAAAAGGTTACGAAACGGTATCCGTCATCTGTCTGGCGAAAATATGGCGGGGCTGTCAATGCGGCGGGTGCTTGTTTGTCGCGGGTTGTGGCGCTACGTCTCACATAACTTAGCAAAAGGACGACCCATGTTTACCGGCATTATCACAGATATTGGTCACGTATTAGAAGTAGAGCAGCGCGGGGACCTGCGTGCGCGTATTGGTACGGCATATGATATTGACGGGATCGATATTGGTGCGTCGATTGCTTGTGATGGGGTTTGTTTGACTGTCATAGCACTTGGGTCCGCGCCGCAGAATTGGTTCGATGTCGAGATTTCGGCGGAAAGCGTGGATGCGACGAATATCGGTCGTCATGCGTGGGGCGTTGGGCGTCGTGTGAACCTAGAACGGGCCCTGAAGGTCGGTGACGAGTTGGGCGGTCATATTGTGTCGGGCCATGTGGACGGTGTTGCCGAGGTGGTCGCGATGCACGATGAAGGCGACAGCACGCGCGTGCGTTTCCGCGCACCGGAAGCACTGGCGCGGTTCATTGCACCGAAAGGATCGGTCACACTGAACGGCGCGTCTTTGACGGTGAACGAAGTTGATGGTGCTGTTTTTGGGGTGAATTTTATTCCACATACCAAGGTCGCGACGACTTGGGGGGATGTGGCCGTAGGTGATGTGATCAACCTAGAGGTGGATACAATGGCGCGTTATGTGGCGCGTTTGCAGGAATATGCTTAACGGGCGTTAGCGCCTGCGGCGAGCGGGTTGGAGGCGCTGCCCCCTTGGCCTGACGGCCAATTCCCCCGGGATATAGAAAAAGTCAAAGAAGCTGTTAGGTGTCGATTCCAACCAGCGCTTTGGCAAAGTCGTCGGGGTCGAAAGGTGCGAGGTCGTCGATTTGTTCGCCGACGCCGATTGCATGGATTGGCAGGCCGAATTTATCGGCAAGCGCCACAAGAACGCCACCCTTCGCTGTGCCGTCGAGTTTGGTCATCACAAGGCCGGTGACATCAGCAAGGTCTTGGAACACTTTGACCTGCTGTACTGCGTTTTGACCTGTTGTTGCGTCCAAAACCAGCAGTGTGTTGTGCGGTGCATCGGGGTCTTTTTTGCGGATGACGCGGACGATTTTTGACAGTTCTTCCATCAGATCGCTGCGATTTTGCAGACGTCCTGCGGTGTCAATCATCAGCAAATCTGCACCGTCTGCTTCGGCTTTGGTCATGGCGTCAAAGGCGAGGCTGGCGGGGTCTGACCCTTCGGGGGCGGTCAGGACGGGCACGCCTGCGCGATCACCCCAGACTTGCAATTGTTCGACTGCTGCAGCGCGGAATGTGTCGCCTGCCGCGATGACCACGGATTTGCCAGCAGCCTTAAACTGGCTGGCGAGTTTACCGATGGTTGTGGTTTTGCCAGATCCATTGACGCCGACGACCAAAACAACCTGAGGTTTATGCGTGTAAAGCGGCATCGGGCGGGCGACGGGTTCCATGATACGGCTGACTTCGGTGGCCATGAGGGACTTGATTTCGTCCACTGACAGCTTCTTGCCTATGCGTCCTTCGGCCATATTCGCTGTCACGCGCAGGGCCGTATCGACGCCCATATCGGCGCTGATCAGCAGTTCTTCGAGCTGTTCAAGCATGTCGTCGTCAAGCGTGCGACGCACGACGGTTTTCTTGTCAGCAGCGCTGAAAAGGCGCCCCAAGAGGCCGGACTTTTTCTCAGGAACGTCCGTGACGGTTTCCGCGAGCAGGGGGGCGACGGGCGAAATTTCGGTGGACAGCGTGACAGAGGGCGCAACGGCTTGCGGCTTTGGGGCAGGCGCGATGTTTTCTGGCTCTGGCTCTGGCTCTGGCTCTGGCTCTGGCTCTGGCTCTGGCTCTGGCTCTGGCACGATTTCAGGCTCAGGATCGGGCACGCTGTCGATAATGGCCTCGACATTAGCCTCAGTCGCAGTGGGTTGCGGTTCAATATTCTCTTCAACAGGAGCGGCGATGTCCTCTTCGCCACCGTCGCTGACAATGGCATCAAGCCCTTTGTCGATTTTGGCGGATGATTTGAACATCCGGTCTTTGAGCTTTTTGAAAAACGCCATTGTCGGTTGGTCCTTTGCCTTATGAAAACAGACTTAACCTTTCAAATCACGATATGAAAGAGGACGGGGCGCGAAGCTAAGCATGTATCCGTCTTGCATAGCCCATGTTTTTGATTAACGTTTTGGCAATGTGTAGGTTTTATAAGGATCGGGTAACGTCATGAGCAGCAAAGCACCGGCGCAATGGCGCGTCATATTAGCGTTTATTTTCGATTTGATCACCAGTTTTGCGGTGTTCGGGTATTTGGTCGCCTTGGTCACGGGCGGGCTGACTGAAACCGGCTTTGCTTTGGAAGGGGCGGCTGCGCTGTTGGTGTTTGTGCTGGTGATTGCCTATTTCATCTTGATGCCACGGTACGTAGGTGGTCGGATTTGGCAGCATATTTTCGGCGCCAAACCCGTTTGAAATCAGTGCTTTGATGAAATACGGACGGGGCGTTAAACCTCGTCCGCAAAGTGTTTCATCACCATCTTGATCGGGTTTGGGGCGGCTTGTCCCAGCCCGCAAATGCTGGCGTCCGTCATAGCTGTACACAGATCTGTTAACAGGGCTTGGTCCCAAGTGTCGGCTTGCATCAGTTTGACCGCCTTTTCGCAGCCGAGGCGGCAAGGGGTGCATTGGCCACAGCTTTCGTCTTCAAAAAAACGTAGCATATTCAGCGCGGCGTCGCGGGCTTTGTCCTGATCCGATAGCACGACCACGGCAGCGGACCCGATGAAGGTGCCGTGTGGTTGCAGCGTGTCGAAATCCAGCGGAATATCGTTCATGGATGCGGGCAACAGGCCGGACGACGGACCGCCAGGTTGGTAGGCCTTGAAGGTGTGACCGTCCAACATGCCGCCCGCTACGGCGATGAGGTCGGTGATGGTTGAACCCGCGGAAAGCAGATAGACGCCCGGATTTTGCACGCGCCCAGAGACAGAATAAGAGCGTAACCCCTTGCGACCGTTCAGTTCTGTTCCATTCAAGCATGCGGGGCCTTCGCGTAAGATGCGGGCAACCCAAAGTAAGGTTTCGACGTTGTGGACCAATGTTGGTCGGTTGAAAATACCAACTTCGGCGACAAATGGCGGGCGGTGGCGGGGAATGCCGCGTTTGCCTTCGATGCTTTCGATCATCGCGGATTCTTCGCCGCAAATGTAGGCGCCTGCACCGCGTCGCAGGTCGATGTAGCCTTCAGCGACGATGCCTGCCGATTCTAGTTCCTTGATTTCGCGCCGTAAAATTTCCAGAACGGCAGGGTATTCATCGCGCATGTAGATAAAGCAGGTGTCTGCTTCGACGGCCCAAGCGGCGATTAACATGCCTTCGAGGAATAGATGCGGCGTGCGTTCGAGGTAAAAGCGGTCTTTGAACGTGCCCGGTTCGCCTTCATCGCCATTGACGGCCAAGTAGCGCGGACCTGCGTGGTTGCGCACAAAGCCCCATTTTTTGCCCGACGGAAAGCCCGCACCGCCCAATCCGCGAAGTCCGCTTTCATGGATCTGGTCTTGGACTTCTTCCCAGTCGCCGCTGTCTCGGAGTTTGGTTAGTTCAGTGTAACCGCCTGATGCGGCATATGTTTTATAGGTTTCGTAGTCGGGCACGTGGGCATGCGTATCATCCTCACTGATCGCAGCTTCAACTTTTTCAGGGGTGGCGTGGTCAATATGATGGTGGCCGATTTCCAAAACGGGTGCGGCATCGCATCGGCCCATGCAGGGCGCACGCATCACCCGCACTTCGCTGGGGTCAAGGCCGTCGTTCAACGCCTTTTGCAGGGCTGCTGATCCGGCCAATTCACACGATAAGGAATCGCAGACGCGAATGGTTAATGCTGGTGGTGGCGTTTCTCCTTCTTTGACCACATCAAAATGGGCGTAAAAGGTTGCTACTTCGTAAACTTCTGCTTGAGACATGCGCATTTCTTCGGCCAAAGCGCGCAAGTGGGCGGCGGACAGGCAGCGGTATTTGTCTTGAATTAAGTGTATGAATTCAATCAACAAATCGGACCTGCGTGGGCGATCACCCAGCAATGCGCGGACGTCATCCCAAGCTTGATCGTCCAATTGACGACCTTTTGGTGTGTGCCGCCCTTTGCCTTTGCCTGATTTCCAAACGCCCTTTTTTTCGTCCAGCGCCATGGTGTATCCCCTTAATTTTGTTGACCCTTTATAGCCGTTGGCAAGACCGCTACACTACGGAAAAGCGACGTCTGATCGCCCAGAGGCGCATCGATTTCGTTCCTATCGGTGCAAAGTTGTTAAGATACGACGCATTCGCCGCGAAATTCACTGGCACTTAAGGTTTGAGCGGTTAGAAATGACCCATGATTTTGTTTGTACTCTCAACCTGTTTGCCTGCGGCCTTGATCGTCGCCGCTGCTTTATTTGCCGGACCTTGGCCGGTGCTGGCGGTCTTGTCGCTGACAGTGATGGTCTGGGGGCTGGATCATTTCGTCGCAAAAGTGTCGGTTCCGCTGAACGAACGGTCAAGCCGGACTGCTGACATCCTGTCTGCGCTGCTTGCCGTGGTTCATTTTGGCCTGCTGTCGCTGGTGATCTGGGCCATGTCGGGGGACGTTTTATCAAGCATCGACAAGGTGTTTTTGTTTTTCGCGAGCGGGACGTTCTTTGGTCAAATCAGCAATTCAAATGCGCATGAACTGATCCACCGACGCACCCGAGGATTGTTTCGTTTGGGCAAATGGGTGTATATTTCTCTGCTGCATGGGCAGCATGTGTCGTCGCATTTATTGGTGCATCATCAGTATGTTGGCACGCGACAGGACCCGAGTACGTCGCGCTTGGGCGAAAGCTATTATAGCTATGCGTATCGGGCGTGGTTGGGCGAAATTCGGGTTGGTTTTCAGGCCGAGGCCAAGCGTTTGCGCCGCGTGCAACGCTCGCCTTTGGGAAATCCATACCTGATATACGCGCTTGGCTCGCTTGGCGTGCTTGCCGTGTCTTATATGATTGGCGGATTTATCGGGGTAGTTTGGCATGTTGCCCTTGCCAGTTTTGCGCAGCAACAATTGTTGCTTTGTGACTATGTGCAACACTATGGTTTAGAAAGAAAAATTGCGGATAACGGGAAGCCTGAACCCGTTGGTGACACCCATAGCTGGAACGCACCGCAGTGGTATTCGTCGGGTATGATGTTGAACGCGCCGCGCCATTCCGACCATCATGCGCATCCATCGCGGCCTTACACGATGTTGGATTTGCCGTCTGATGGGCCGATGTTGCCGCGATCATTGCCGGTTATGGCGACACTTGCGCTCTTTCCGCGGGCGTGGCGGCGGGTGATGGACCGACGGGCGCGGGACTGGAAAGATACCACGGCCCTGTGATACGCGGGTTGAAACGGATCAACGGACGACAGCCATGCGGATTCTTGCGATCATTTTCAGCTTAATGGCGGCACCGGTTCTCGCCGAAGAGCCGATGAGTGCTGCCGAATTTGATGCGTTTGTGACCGGTCGCATCGTCAGCTTTGGGACTGAGGGCAATCCGGGCTTTGGTGTTGAGCAGTACTTGGACGACCAGCGGGTGATTTGGTCGCCGGGCGATGGGACCTGCACAAATGGCGTTTGGTACGAGAGCAAAGGTGACATTTGTTTTCGTTATGACGGTGATCCTGAACCTAAATGTTGGGCGATTTACCGCGAAGGCGACGGGATGCGCGCGATTTACACCACACGACCTGACACGACAGTGATTTTCGAAACAGAGGCTTTTAGCGTGCCGCTGATTTGCGACGGTCTTTCGTCTTGAAGCCGTACCGCAAGTGGTCGCATTCACATGGGTGACTGGCTGGTATCTATCGCCGGAACGCCGGAAGGTGCCCGCCTTGCTACTTCTTTCGCGCTGTTTTCTGCCGTTGCTCATGCGGTGTTTGGTGCGTTGCAAAAGGGGCGTCACGACCCGTGGATGACACGCGGCGCGATTGATTTTTGGCTCGCAGTTTTGTCTGCCCCTGTGGCATTGTTCTTAGTGCCTTGGCCGAACCAAACGACAGCGATTTTGCTGGTCGGTGCCGTGGTTATCCACTTGGCGTACAAGGTTACAATGGCGTTGGCCTACGAAAAAGCAGCGTATACAGTGGTTTATCCGGTGGTTCGCGGCACCGGACCGTTGGTGACAGTGATCGCCGCGACGATGTTTTTCAACGAACATTTCTCACTGGTCCAGTGGTTGGGCGTGGCGTGTTTATCCGGCGGGATTTTGTTGCTGGCGCTGCGCAATCTGGCCGAGGAAACGTTGGACCCATATACGCTAAAACTAGGATTGAGCTGGGCAATCTTGGGCGGCATTTTGGTTGCGATTTATACGACTTACGACGCTTATGGCATCCGTCAATCCCCTGATCCGTTTACGTTTTTGGCGTGGTTCTTTTTCGTGACCGCGTTTGACATGCCGTTGATCGCGGTTTGGCGCTACCGCCGGATGGTTAACTCGCCGGATTTAGGCCCGTTGCTGCAACGCGGGTTTTGGGGCGCGTTGATTGCATGGCTTAGTTTTGGCGGCGTGATGTTGGCCACAAGGTTGGGCAAGGTTGGCGAGGCGGCGGTGCTGCGTGAAACATCTACTGTGTTTGCGGCCCTGATCGGATGGTTCATTCTGGGAGAAAAGGTCGGGCCGCGCCGTCTGTTTTTGATGTCGCTGATCGCGCTGGGCGCTGTGATCGTTGAACTGGGTGGATAACAGGTGCGTTTTCGGGCTGGCGTCGCGGGATGCTTGAGGTAAAACGAGCGTATGAAAACCAAACCTATCAACCCGATCCTGAAACAAGTCCTTGAACTGGGGCCGACGCTTGTCTTTTTCTTGATTTATCTGCGGATCAAGGACGATACGTTTACTGTCGCTGGCACTGAATATTCCGGCTTTATTGTCGCCACGCTTGTATTTGTTCCGATCCTGTTGCTTGCGATGGGGACATTGTGGGCGCTGACCAGATCGATCAGCCGTATGCAGGTTTTTACCGCATTTATGGTGATTTTCTTTGGCGCGTTGACGGCTTATTTCAACGATGAGCGGTTCTTCAAAATGAAAACCTCTATCGTTTATGGCTGTTTTGCGGTCATTCTTGGTATCGGTTTGCTGCGCGGTCGCAGCTATCTGGAATGGGTGATGGGGGATTTCCTACCGATGAAAGACGAAGGTTGGATGATCCTGACCAAGCGGATCACGGTCATGTTCATCGCCCTTGCAATTGCAAACGAATTTATCTGGCGCACGCAGTCGACAGAGCTATGGGTCAAGCTAGAAACATTTGCGTTTCCGGCCATTCTGTTTCTCTTTCTTTGGTCGCAAATCGTTGGTTTGCAACGGTTTTTGATCGAACCAGAAGGCGAAAGCTGATTAATGCGGATAGGTTTCCGACGTGTATGACGTCGGCATCTGCGGATCGCGGTAACGCATCATATTGAGGTATTTTGGCTGGATCGGGCGGTTAAACACCACGCCTGTACGGCTATTTGCGGCCCATTTGACTGTGGCGACATTGGCATCATCACTGCCGCGTAGCACGACAGCCTCGCCAACGGGGACGCCCTTCAGGCCTGCCACGCAGGCACCAGCTTCGTTGATATCAACGATGTAGGCGACCTGCGGGCCACCGGGTCGGATGACATGTACGGGAATGTGCGTCTGATAACGGTGCGGTCGTGACGGATATTTCATGGATTGCCCTTTCATCTTATGACGCTTTTAGAAAAATTCACTTAAATACGCGTTAATTGCCGCTGAGATATTTCATAATTGTTCGACGCCGGATTGATCGCCGTGCGACTTGTCAGAATGGCGAAAAGACTCGACTCGTTAACGTATTCGCTGCACAAAACTGTGAACTCCAAAAAATCAGAGGTCTTATCATGCTTGTCCGGTCCATTCTTTTGACATCAGTTGCTTTGAGCCTTGCCGCCTGCGGGGGCAGCAGCAGCAGCGGTCCTTCGTTCAGCGAGTTGCAGCAGGATCTTGAAGATTCGACATTGTTTACCCTTGGTGAAGACGATGACATCAACGTGGCTAGCTTTGCGTCGTTGAAGGCGGCTGGCGGTGCTACCTACGCGGGGCAAACGGCTATTTATCTGGATATCACGGATGCCGATCTCGACAGCCCAGTAGATGATTATCCGACACCTACATTGCTGGGCGAACTCGCCTTGCAGACCTCGTTTTCAGACGATGCGGGAACGCTGACGGGCAGCATGCGCAACTTTGTTGATAGCGACGAAAATGCAAAATCTGGCACAATTAGCATCACCAAAGGCGAAATCGTTAACGAAGAGGGCGGTAATATTGTTGCGGCCTTGTTTAATGGGTCGCTGAGCGGCGCCGGTGCCGGAAGCCGTGACTATGCGGGGATTACCGTCGGTGCCATTTCTGACGCAGGCGATCTGGTCGCCCTAGGTGTTGGCGGCACGTTTGCAGGTGGATCGAGCATTCCAGTAGACCTCGAAAACCTCGACGATCTCGAGCCCGAATATCTGATGATCCTCAGCGCCAGCGAAAACTAAACTGACTACATGACGACAACGGGGCTGCCATTCGGCGGCCCTTTTTGTGAACACTGGTTGACCTTGGTGTTGGCGCTGACTATCGACGCTGCGTGGCGATTTGTTACCGGATTGCGGGCCACGTTAAAGAAACCGCTAAAAAGGCTGCGGGTTTTGAACCCCGATGCCTTGCCCGGTGTCGGGGTTTTGCTTTGAAAAGCGCCCCCTGATGAGAAAGAACTGACATATGTCCAACACATCAAACTGGTCGCGCCGCACCAAAGCCATTCACGCGGGCATCCGCCGCAGCCAATATGGCGAAGTGTCCGAGGCGATTTTCCTGACCCAAGGGTTCGTTTACGAGACCGCAGAAGACGCCGAGCAGCGCTTTATCAAGATCGAAGGCGACGAATTTATCTATGCGCGCTACGGCAACCCAACGCTTGCGATGTTCGAAGACCGGATGGCCGCATTAGAGGGTGCCGAGGCGGGCTTTGCCTGCGCATCGGGCATGGCGGCTGTAAACGGCGCGTTAATGTCGCTGGTCAAAGCGGGCGACCATGTGGTGTCGTCGCGGGCCTTGTTCGGGTCATGTTTGTACATCCTAGAGGACATTCTCACGCGCTTTGGCGTCGAAGTGACCTTGGTCGATGGTCGTGACCTCGATGCGTGGCAGGCGGCGATCCGCCCTGACACGGCGTTGGTGTTCCTCGAAAGCATCTCTAATCCGGTGATGGAAGTCATCGACCTGAAAGCTGTCGCGGATATGGCCCACGCTGTTGGCGCGATGGTCGTCGTTGATAACGTCTTTGCCACGCCGACCTATTCCTACGCGATCGAAGCGGGCGCTGATCTGGTTGTTTATTCGACCACGAAACACGTGGACGGGCAGGGACGCTGTCTGGGCGGTATCATTCTGGGGAAACGCGATATCGTGCGCGGTCCGGTTGAATCCTACCTCAAACATACCGGTGGGGCGATGTCGCCGTTTAACGCTTGGGTCATGCTGAAATCGCTGGATACGCTGGACCTGCGCGTTGATGCGCAATGTGACACGGCTGAAATCCTTGCGAATGGGCTGGCGGGTCATCCGAAATTGGACAAAGTGATCTATCCCGGTCACCCGTCGCATCCGCAATATGAACTCGCGCAGAGCCAAAGCAAACGTGGCGGCACAGTGCTGGCGATTGATGTGAAAGGCGGCAAGGCCGAGGCGTTCCGTTTCCTCAATGCGCTTGAAATCTTTACGATGTCGAACAACTTTGCCGATACTAAATCCATCGTCACGCATCCTGCGACCACGACACATCAACGCCTTGCATCTGAACATCGCGCCGAGTTGGGCATCAGCGATGGGGTTGTGCGCGTATCGTGTGGTCTTGAAGATCCAAACGACTTGCTGGCCGATCTGCAAAAGGCGTTGGACGCGATCTAAACATTGCTGGAACACGTCATTTCGGCGTGTTCCGGCCTAAATCCGTCGAAAAAGAAGGGTGCGCTCAGGTTTCACATGGCTATGCTGGGCGAACTTGTACCTTCGAAAGTTTCTGTTTCATGTCTGATCCAACCGACGCGATGGCGCGTATCTTAACTGGTATCAGTGGAAAGCTGTCACAATCGCCCGATACAACTGCGGCGGGTGATCAGCAGGGGGACGCGGCCTTGAATTTACAAACGCCTAACCTTGATCGCGACCCGACGCGGGCCGAGGCCGAAGCGGCTTTGGCCTTGCTGCGGCGCTGGGCGGGGGATGTAACAGCTGAAGAAGTTGCCACGTTAGATCCGCTGGTTTCGCGTCTGATCCCCGGGCAAGAAGTGTCGAATTATCCCGCATTGGCAAGGGCTTATCCCGATGCGTTCGAAGTGGATGATGCGTATAAAGAAACTATGCCTGATCTGCAGAACGGCCCATCCTCGCTGATTAAGGGGACGAAACAGCAAATTCAGCACGTTGGTATTTCGAATTTCCGCCTGCCAATCCGGTTCCATACGCGCGACGGTGGTGATCTGACATTAGAGACGTCGGTGACGGGGACTGTTTCGCTTGATGCCGAAAAGAAGGGCATCAACATGTCGCGCATCATGCGGACGTTCTATAAGCATACCGAAGAAACGTTCAGTTTCGACGTGATCGAACGGGCGTTGGATGCTTATAAAACTGACCTTGAAAGTTTTGACGCGCGTATCCAAATGCGCCTGTCGTTCCCGATGAAAGTGCAAAGTCTGCGGTCTGGTTTGACCGGATATCAGTACTACGACATCGCCTTGGAGCTGGTTGAGCAAGACAACGTAAGGCGCAAAATCGTACATTTTGACTACGTTTACTCGTCCACTTGCCCCTGTTCGCTTGAACTTTCCGAACATGCGCGGCAATTTCGAGGGCAATTGGCCACGCCGCATTCCCAGCGATCTGTCGCGCGAATTTCGGTGCAATTGGAAGACGGTCAAAGCATTTTATGGTTCGAGGACCTGATCGACATGGCCCGCGCGGCGGTGCCGACTGAAACCCAAGTTATGGTGAAACGCGAGGATGAACAGGCGTTTGCCGAACTCAATGCAGCGAATCCGATTTTCGTCGAAGACGCGGCACGCCTGTTCTGCGAACAACTGCTCAAAGACCCGCGCATCGGTGATTTTCGCGTCGTTGCCAGCCACCAAGAAAGCCTGCACAGCCATGATGCGGTGTCCGTGCTGACCGAAGGTAACACATTTGCATCCGACAGCATCGACCCCAAAATGTTCGCGACATTGTTCCACGTCGGTTGATGTCGAAACAGGGGCGAACGCGCTTCTGCGGTAACTGTGCCGCGCTTGCTGTGGTCGCGGGTGTCGCGGTCTCTTGACAGCCCCCACGCATCAGGCCAACCCTGCAACATGATCGACTTTCGCCCCGTTGGATATGTTATTGGCCTGCTCGTGGCGTCCCTTGGTGTGACCATGTTAGGGCCCTTGGCGCTTGATATTGCTGATCAAAACGGCGAATGGCCGATTTTTTTCGAAGCCGCGACAATCACCATTCTTGCAGGCATTCTGACCGCGATCGCTTGTTCGAACGGCATGACAGATCGCCTGACGCTGCGTCAGACCTTTTTGCTGACGTCCTTGGTCTGGATCATGCTGCCATTTTTCGGTGCAATCCCATTTGTGCTAGGCGCGACGCAGGCGAATTTCACCGATGCGTTTTTTGAAGCGATGTCGGGACTGACCACGACGGGCGGCACAGTCTTTACAGGGCTCGAAGATTTGCCACGTGGACTTTTGTTCTGGCGGGCGATCCTGCAATGGTTGGGCGGTGTTGGTATTGTCGTGGTCGCGATGGTGTTCCTGCCTGAACTGCGGGTCGGGGGCATGCAGATATTTAGATCCGAAGGCTTTGACACCATGGGCAAAATCCTGCCCCGTGCAGGTGAGATCGCAAGTTCGATTTCAACAATTTACATCGGGCTCACCATCGCTTGTGCCTTCGCATATGCGGGGGCTGGCATGGGGCGGTTCGACGCTGTCGTCCATGCAATGACCACGGTTTCGACGGGCGGCATGGCCAATACAGACGCGTCGTTTGGCGCCTACAGCGCGTCAAGCCACTATATCGCAGCGGCGTTTATGATCCTCGCCGCACTGCCGTTTGTTCGATATGTGCAATTGATGGCGGGCAGCGCGCAACCGATTTGGCACGATTCACAAATCCGTGGGTTCCTTGGCGTCATCACAATCGCAGTGCTTTTGATTACGTCGTGGGTTTGGGGCCGTGATGGAAACATGACAGAGGCAGCCTTTCGCGAGGCGCTTTTTAACGTCACATCAATTATTTCTGGCACGGGATTTTCCAGCGCGGATTACATGTCTTGGGGCACATTCCCAGTTGTGATGTTCTTTTTCATTGGCCTGATCGGGGGCTGCGCGGGATCAACGTCATGTTCGATCAAAGTGTTCCGCTTTCAACTGCTTCTCGCGTCGATCAAAAGCCAAATCCGGCAAATCCACTCGCCACATGGGATGTTCCCGCCTCGTTACGACGGCAAAACCGTGTCCGAGGACGTTTTGAACTCGGTCATGGCGTTTTTCGTCGCGTTTCTCTTGCTGCTCGGCTTTGTCGCGGTTTTACTCGGCATGACGGGCCTCGATTTCATCACATCAGTATCGGGTGCGGCGGCCGCGATTGCGAATATCGGGCCGGGTCTCGGCACTGAAATCGGACCTGCGGGCAATTACGCGGGCATCAACGACGCAGCCAAATGGATTTTGTCGGTCGCAATGTTTGTTGGCCGCCTTGAAATCATGGTTGTGTTGGTCATCCTCACACCTAAATTCTGGAGATCTTAATATGACAGACCGGCCTCTTGGTGCACAAATTTCCCACATGTTAAAATCGCGAGGGGTCGAAGTGATTTTCGGCATCCCCGGCGTGCATAACCAAGAAATGTATCGCGGCATCGAAGAGGCAGGGCTGACCCATGTGCTGGCGCGTCACGAACAGGGCGCGGGATTTATGGCTGATGGCTATGCGCGGGCGACAGGCAAACCGGGGGTTGCGTATGTGATCACGGGTCCGGGTCTGTGCAATATCATGACGCCGATGGGCCAAGCGTATTCAGATTCGGTGCCGATGTTGGTGATCTCCAGCTGCCTGAATCGCGCAGATTTGGGCATGGGGCGCGGGCGATTGCACGAGATGAAAGATCAAGAAATCGCCGCGGGAACGGTCTGCGACTGGTCATTGACAGCAATGGACGCCGCGTCCGCCTATCAGTTGATCGACAGAGCTTTGTCCGAATTCGCGACAGGACGCAAACGGCCGAAACACATTCAAGTCCCGATTGAAGTGCTCGAGGCATTGGCACTCGCCGCGCCCGAGCCGATGTCTTTGGCGACCACGGGCTACGTCCCGTATGACGTGACCGACATTGTGTTTGACGCGGTGGAAAAGGCGCAACGCCCGTTGTTCGTGTTCGGCGGTGGCGCGCGTGAAGGCGCAACCGTTTGGCGCGATGTCGTCAAGGCGGCTGGTGCGGCGAGTTTTGTAACCTATGCGGGCATGGGGATTATCGCGGAAGGTGGTTTGCACTTTGGCAGTAGCCTTGCGCGGCCTGGATCGGTGGATGTGATCGCGAGCGCTGATTTGGTCGTGGCTGTTGGAACAGAATTGTCGGAAACTGACTTGTGGCGTGACGATTTGGGCCACACGGGGACATTCATCCGGATCGACATCGACGCGGATGAATTGAACGACACCCCCGCGACCCACCGCATTCACGCGGATGCGGGGCAGGTGGCCAAAGAACTATGGGCGAAACGCGGTGATTGGTCTGACAAATCAGGTTGGACCGAAGCAGAGGTCGCCAAAACCCGAGAGAAATGGCGCGCCGAAGTCACAAGCGAACGCCCCGGCATTCCGCAAGTCGCCGACGCGTTGCGAGCTGCCTTGCCCGACGACACGGTTATCTATTCGGACATGACGCAATTCGCCTATGCCGCTTTGGAAATCTGGCCGATGAACAGGCCAAACCAATGGCACCACCCCTGCGGTTTCGGCACATTGGGCTACGCGTTGCCGTCCGCCATCGGTGGTGCACTTGCGCGCAAAGGCAAGCCGACCATTGCCATCGCGGGTGACTACGGGTTCCAATATACGCTGCAAGAATTGATGGTCGCGGTGGAATTGGAGCTCTGCTTGCCGATTATCTTATGGGACAACGGTAAACTGGGCGAGATCGAGGACAGCATGGTCGCGGCGCAAATTGCGCCAAACGCCGTTATTCAGCGCAACCCTGATTTTGTGAAATTTGCCGAAGCGTTCGGGGCGGCATCCGCAGCGCCCAAATCCTTGGATGAATTGCAGGATGTGGTGCGCGAGGCCTTGAAAACAAAAGGCCCCACGCTGATCTATGTGCGATCCGAAATCGCGGCCTAACTTACCAGCAAGACACCAAAACGGTCACATCTGTGGCCGTTTGGTTCAACGCCTCTGGCGGTAGGAATGCGACGCTGTCCGTCGTTTGTAAACGCACATCCGCCAGCAGCAACGATGCCACAATGCGGGATGCATCGACTGAAAAGTTAACTTCGGGCGGCAGTTGCTGACCGTTTTTGTTCGTGCGTGGCAGCAACATGCCCAATACGGCACCGCCGTTATCAAACACAGGACCGCCTGCGTCACCCCGTTGGGCGGTTAATGACAGGCGTTTCAACTCGTCTTCGCCGTTCAATCCACGAATGTCGGCCAAGCGCCCAAAGGTCAGCGACGGCGTCGTCAGCACGCCACCATATGGGTAGCCCGCAACCGCGATTTCGGACTGAAGACGCGGTACACCTGTCTGGAACTGCGCCACATTTGCAGGGGCCAGCGGCGCGTTCGGACGGATCACAGCGAGGCCAAGTGCCTCGTCGGTGTGAATGACCTGCGCGTCGTGTACCTCGTCAATTGTGATGCGGCTGCATTCGCCGACAGATGCGACCGTTGTCAGCACGTCGCCTTGGCTATCAACAAAGAAGCCAGAGCTGGTCAGTTTTGGTTTGCGCACGGACAATCCCGACACCAGATCGATGGCTTGGCTGTCATCAGGTGCGGCAATCGCAGGATCAAGAACGCCGTCAATCCCGGTAAAGCTGGCTTTCATCATATCCAGCACACGCACGCGACGTGCATCATCACCTGCGGGCCAAATCAGTGAAAAACCTTTGATCTGGCCGTTTCGCAACGTGGCGGTGGTGTAAGAGTGGATGCCGTCACCGATGCCTTCAATCTCGAAAGACTGATCGCGACGGCTACGTGGGCCGTCGGTCGGAACAATCGCCAAGGTTTGTAGGATTTCATACAGGCCGAACAAACGATCCTGATTACCCACTTGTGAAATCAGTAACACGCGTGCGGCCAGATCACCTTTGGCCTCGAACTGTGCAAATGGCGGCTCGTATTTGTCGAAAGCAACAACGCCAGTCGGAATAATCAATTCGATCCCGGTGGCATCGTCGCGGACCAATTGCATGTCCATACCGTCGAGGATCGCGTTGTAGGCGCTGATCAACACACCACGTTGTCGCGTGGTTAACACGCCAGTCGGCTCATAATTGTTGGCGGCTTGCCATTCGCCCATCGACGCACGGGTTCCGCGCCCGAAAGCCCCATCAATTGATGATTCATAAAAACCGGCCCATTTGAGCGCGGTCTGCAATAATTCTTTTTCGCCACGGGTCAGTGATGCTTCAGAATCGCGGGCCTGCTGGACAGTTTCGTCTGGTACCGTGATGGGGGTTGGTTCAGCAGGGGCCGCTTCAATAGGTGCAGGCTCGCGTGGGAACACATCTGGTAAGATTTCAGTGTCAGCAATGGCCTGCGCAATATCAATGGCGCTTTGCTGTGCGGCACTGTTGTCAGGCAGGGGCTGCGCAGTCGTCGGTGCGCCGACACCGATTGGCCAGAATTGCTGGCTGAAATTACGTCCATCCGCGATGAAACTATCGCTAGGGATTTGCCCACTACGGCGCAGGTCGCCCAGCAATGTATCCGCATCAGCCCGAGAATATGGCCCAAGAACAATGCCATACCAGCCGGAGCCGATGTAGTATCCGGCGACATTATCAAGTTGGGCGTCGAATGCGCGCGCACGGCTTTGTGCACCGCTCAATGTCGGTTGCGCCTCGACTTGCACCCATACTGGGCTTTGTTGCGCGGCGGCCCCAAGCGGAGCAATTGCAAGAACCAAAACGGCTAGAAAAACTTTGAACATCTGCGATCCATAGACCCTAATACTTATTTTCTGCTTAACGCGACGCGGGATCGACGAAAAATCACTCCGGCGCTGCATGATTCTGATCTAATACGGCAGAAATGCGCCGTTAAATACCCCTGCGCTACTAATTGACCCTGTCGGCTGTGCGCCCTATTGATCACCCAAAGTGAAAAGAGGGCGAAATGGCCGACAAACCACGCAGTTTCCAAGAGATCATCCTGCGGCTCCAGTCCTACTGGGCTGCCAAAGGGTGTGCGATGATGCAGCCATACGACATGGAAGTCGGGGCAGGGACATTCCATCCGGCCACGACATTGCGGTCGCTTGGGTCCAAGCCTTGGGCCGCGGCCTATGTCCAACCATCGCGCAGGCCAACCGATGGGCGTTACGGCGAAAACCCGAACCGGTTGCAGCACTATTACCAATATCAGGTGTTGATCAAACCAAGCCCGCCAGACTTGCAGGACCTCTATCTTGGCTCGCTCAAAGCCATCGGCATCGACGCGAACATGCACGATATCCGCTTTGTTGAAGACGATTGGGAAAGCCCGACTTTGGGCGCTTGGGGGCTAGGCTGGGAAGTCTGGTGTGACGGCATGGAAGTCTCACAATTCACCTATTTTCAACAGGTTGCGGGCTATGACTGCAAACCTGTGTCAGGCGAGTTGACCTACGGGCTGGAACGTCTGGCGATGTATATCCTCGACGTCGATCACGTCATGGACATGCCGTATAACGACCCCGACGCGCCCATCGCGCTGACCTACGGCGACGTGTTCAAGCAGACCGAAGAAGAATACGCGCGCTGGAACTTCGACGTGGCGGACACCGACACGTTGCTCCAGCATTTCAAAGACGCCGAGGCCGAATGCGCCCGCATCTTGGCTGAACCGCACGACGACCCGAAAACCGGCAAACGCATCATCATGGCCCATCCGGCCTATGACCAAGCGATTAAAGCCAGCCATGTGTTCAACCTGTTGGACGCGCGCGGCGTGATTTCCGTGACCGAACGCCAAGCCTACATCGGACGTGTGCGAACCCTGACCAAAGCCTGTGCGGACGCCTTTGTGCAAACAGCCGCCGCAGGTCACGCGGCATGAATGTCGCCCGTCTCGCTATAGGAGGGATCATTGTGTCAGCCATTGCTGCGGGCATCGCGCTCTATTATCTACAGGTTTACGCCTATTACGATGAAATCACGCTTCAGGTTGAAGATGTGCAAATGACATCGCTGTTTACCGGCGAACCAGAGCCAATAATGTTCGAAAACGTCAAGGCGATCGACAGCGACAGCAGCCCTGTGCGGTTCCGCGCCTGTTTTGATACGCCGCTTAGCTTTGGGTTGTTAACCGAAAGTTACGAGATTTACGATGCCGCTGAACCGCTAAACGCGCCCGGTTGGTTCGACTGTTTCCAGTCGGGTGAAATCGGGGCTGACTTGGTATCCGGCGTCGCCGTGGCGTTCCTTGGCGTCGAAAACATCCAATACGGCATCGACCGCGTGATCGCGGTATACCCCGATGGCCGCGCCTACGCTTGGCACCAAATTAACGCATGTGGCGAGGTCGTTTTTGGCGGCAATCCGACACCTGAAAACTGCCCACCAGCCCCAGAAAGACTGCAATAATGGCCGATCTTCTGATTGAACTTTTTTCCGAAGAAATCCCAGCACGGATGCAGGCCAAGGCCGCAGCCGATCTACAGAAACTGGTGACGGACGGCTTGGTCGAGGCGGGCTTGACCTACGCGGGCGCTGCTGCATTCTCGACACCACGCCGATTGGCGCTGTCATTAGAAGGGCTTACCGCAGAAAGCAAACCCGTGCGTGAAGAACGCAAAGGGCCAAGCACATCCGCGCCCGACAAGGCGCTTGACGGCTTCCTGCGTTCGACTGGCCTGACCAAAGACCAGCTCGAAGTGCGCGACGTCAAAAAAGGCCAAGTCTACTTTGCCGTGATCGAAAAACCGGGCCGGATGGCAGCGGATATCATCGCCGAAGTGCTGGAAAAAACGATCCGTACTTTCCCGTGGCCTAAGTCGATGCGCTGGGGTGACGGTGCGCTGAAATGGGTGCGTCCGCTGCATTCAATCATCTGCATTCTAAGTGACGAGGCGGGTGTTGACGTCGTGCCGATGGACATCGACGGGATCAAAACCGGCAACCAGACACGCGGACACCGCTTTATGGCGCCAGATACGTTTTCTGTAACAAATTTCGATGATTACGAGGCGAAGTTAAAGCGCGCCAAGGTCGTGTTGCGTGCCGAAGAGCGTGCCGACATGATCTGGCATGACGCCATGAACCAAGCCTTTGCGCAGGGCCTTGAGATCGTAGAGGATCGCGGGTTGCTGTCCGAGGTTGCGAACCTTGTCGAATGGCCTGTGGTTTTGATGGGGACCATCGCGGATGATTTTCTTGGGATGCCGCCAGAGGTGCTGCAAACGTCGATGAAGGATCATCAGAAATTCTTTTCCGTGCGTAATCCAAAGACAAACCGCATCGAACGCTTTGTAACTGTTGCAAATATCGAGACAGCGGACAGCGGTGCGACGATCCTTGAGGGCAACCAAAAGGTGCTTTTTGCGCGTCTGTCGGACGCGAAATTCTTTTGGGAAAATGACCTGCGCGTCGCCAAAGCGGGCATGGCGGAATGGACCGAAGGGCTGAAAGCCGTGACATTCCACAACAAGCTCGGCTCGCAATTTGATCGGGTCGAACGCATCACCGCACTCGCCCGTGAAATCGCGCCTGCGGTTGGGGCCGATCCGGATGAGGCGGCAGAGGCCGCGCGTTTGGCCAAGGCCGATCTGCGGTCCGAAATGATCTATGAATTCCCTGAATTACAAGGGCTTATGGGGCGCTATTACGCCAAATCTTCGGGGGCGTCTGACGCCGTGGCAGCGGCAGCGCAAGAGCATTACTCGCCGCTCGGCCCATCTGACGACGTGCCAACTGCGCCGGTTTCTGTGGCCGTGGCTTTGGCGGATAAGCTGGATACGCTGACAGGTTTCTGGGCGATTGACGAGAAGCCGACAGGGTCAAAAGACCCGTTTGCGCTGCGGCGGTCTGCCTTGGGTGTCATTCGATTGGTTTTGAACAATGATCTGACATTGCCGCTGTTGAATGTGGCCGGTGAAAAAGAGTGGTCCGCGAACCTTCTCTCCTTCTTCCACGATCGCCTTAAAGTCTTCCTGAAAGACCAAGGCATCCGCAACGACATCATTGACGCGTGCATTGCGATGCCGGGCAACGACGATCTGACGCTGCTTGTGAAACGGGCAAAGGCGTTGTCTGAGACGCTCAAAACCGACGACGGTGAAAACCTGTTGCAGGGCTTTAAACGCGCCAACAACATCCTGACTCAAGCCGAAGAAAAAGACGGTGTGGAATACTCTTACGGGGCGGACTTAAAGTACGCAGAAGACGACAGCGAAAAGGCTTTGTTTGTCGCCCTCGACGCTGCAGACGCCGTGATCGCCCCCGCAATGGCGGCTGAAGATTTCAGCACCGCAATGACAGCGATGGCGAATTTGCGTGGCCCGATTGACGATTTCTTTACGAATGTGCAGGTAAATGCAGATGTGTCGTTGGTGCGTCGCAACCGTTTGAACTTGTTAAGCCGGATTAGAACCATCTGCCTAAGCGTGGCTGATCTAACTCTTATCGAGGGGTAATTTAGGGATTCTAGTAAGAATGCTTTACCTTTAAGGGGTAGAGCCCCTATGCTGCGTGTGAATATAAGGATTGCCGCAGTGCAGCAAGTTGCTAGGTTTCAGTCAATCACCTTGATCACGCCAACAGCCGCGATTGCTGCTGACGCGCATGGTGGCCGCGCAAAATGTCTGCAACGTCTGGTGCGTCTCGACCTACCCGTGCCGAAAACGATTGCGCTGTCTTTTGATGCGGTCAGCCAAATCGCCAAAGGGCAGATGCCCGACATGGCGGGGATACTTGCGCCGTTTGGCTATGACCCGCTTTTGTCGATCCGGCCATCTAGCCAAGATCCCGATTGGGGCGGTCCGGGCGCGATTTTAAATATTGGTATGAACCCGTCGCAACACCGTCGTTTGTGTGACCGTATGGGCGAGCCTGCGGCGACGCGGCTTTATTTACGATTTGTTCAATCTTATGCGGTACACGTGCATAGGCTTGATCCTGAGGCGTTTGATTTTCCTGATTGCACCGACTCTGAGGCGCTAAAACGGTCGCTAGAAGCCTATGAATTTGAGGCGGACGAGGCGTTTCCTGACGATCCTGCCGTTCAATTGGCCGAGGCGTTGCGGTCGATGGCGCGTGCTTGGGACGGCACGTCGGCGCGGCTCTTGCGAGAGGCCAAAGGTGCGCCTGCGGATGCGGGGCTCGGGCTAGTTGTGCAAGCAATGGCGATGGGTCTGGGCGATGGTGAATGTGGCGCTGGCGTTATTCAGTACGTCAACAGCAACACCGGGATGCCACAGGTGACAGGACGCTATGTTGCGCAAAGCTTGCGTCGTCAGGCGTTGATCGATGCAGACAACGCGATTTATTTGACGCGGGACAAGAGGGGACCATCGCTAGAGGACCGGTCGCCGGCGGTCTTTGAGCAGTTGATCGCGATTGGTGATATCTGTCGGCGCACGTTACGCGAAGAAATGGCCGTGGAATTCACGATTGAATCCGGCACGTTATGGATTTTGGATGCTGTGCGCGTCCCGCGTGCGTCGCAAGCCGCTGTGCGCATTGCTGTGGCGCTGGCCTGCGACGAGATTATTCCGCGCGAAGAGGCTGTCATGCGTATTCAGCCAACGGCCTTGACCGAATTGCTTCACCGTCAGGTTGATCCACGCGCGCAGCGCGACATTATTGTGAAAGGTATCGCGGCTAGCCCAGGTGCCGCGACAGGTCGGATCGTGTTCACCTCGAACGATGCGCAGGCTAGTGCCGCGCGGGGCGAAGGCTGCATTTTGGTGCGTCGCGAAACGACGCCTGAAGATATTCGCGGCATGCACGCGGCACACGCGGTTTTGACGATGCGCGGTGGGATTACGAGCCACGCCGCTGTAATTGGACGGGGTTTGGGGTTGCCTTGTGTGGTTGGCGCATCCGCTTTGATTATTGACCGCAAAGAGGGCTGCATCGTCGCCGCAGATGGCCGAAAATTCGCCGAAGGTGAGATCATTACAGTCGATGGCACGACCGGCGAAGTCTTGGTTGGTGCACCCGTAATGGTTGAGGCTGCGTTGGATGATGCGTTCCAGACGTTACTGCAATGGGCCGATGATGTGCGCGATATTGGCGTTCGCGCGAATGCCGACACGCCTGACGATGCGCAAACTGCCCGCAATTTCGCGGCTGAGGGCATCGGGCTTTGCCGCACTGAGCACATGTTCTTTTCCGGCGACCGTTTGGGCGTGATGCGTGAGATGATCTTTGCCGATAACGCCGATGATCGTCGCGCTGTCTTGGATCGTTTGATGCCAATGCAACGCGCTGATTTTGCAGCGTTATTTGAGATTATGGCAGGCTTGCCCGTGTGCATCCGTCTGTTCGACCCGCCGCTTCACGAATTTTTACCATCGGACAAAGCGGGTTTGCGCGACCTGTCAGAGCAATTGGCGCTGCCCGTCGCCAAGGTAACCGAACGCGTCGCCGCATTGGCCGAATATAACCCTATGTTGGGGATGCGCGGCGTGCGGTTGGGGATCGCGATCCCTGAAATCTACGAAATGCAGGCCCGCGCGATTTTCGAGGCAACTGTCGATGCCAATAAAAACGGGGCAGGGGTTGTGCCTGAGATCATGATCCCCGTGGTCAGCGCGATGCGCGAAGTCGAATTAGTGAAGTCCCGTATCGACGCGGTGGCTGCATCGGTGCGGACCTGCCGGAAATACGACTTTGAATATCGTCTTGGCGTGATGGTCGAGACGCCACGCGCCGCGTTGCGGGCCGAAGATATCGCACAACACGCCGAATTCCTGTCCTTTGGCACAAATGATTTAACGCAGATGACCTACGGGTTGTCGCGCGATGACGCGGGGCGCTTCATGTCGGCTTATGTGCAGCAGGGCGTTTACGCCGAAGATCCGTTTCACAGTCTCGATATTGAAGGTGTAGGTGAATTGCTATCGATTGGTGCTGAACGCGGACGCAAGGGGCGTAGCAATATCACCCTATCGTTGTGCGGTGAGCATGGCGGCACACGTTCTGCGATAGATTTTTGTCGTAAGCAAGGTTTTGACTACGTGTCTTGTTCGCCATTCCGCGTTCCGGGTGCGCGACTTTCCGCCGCGCAGTTGACGTTAATCGACAAGATGAAACCCGCTATCTAGGCGAAATCTGCCCGAACTCTACACGATCTGCCTCTGCATTGTTGCATTTATGGTAACTGGCCAAATGCCGCTTAGTGCGGGGTTGCCGCTGGGGTAGACTCATCAATCTTGATCACTTAGAGGGGCAGCGCTTGCGTGGGGCTGGACCACGTGCAACGCGATGGGGTCGCGATGAAACTGGGTTTTGGACGTATTTTGCCGGCTGTCAGCTTGGCTTTGGTGGTGTTGTCGGGTCAAGCCGCATCAGCACAGGATGTTTTGGCAAGCCGCTTGGGCGCGCTCTTGGGGCAGGAAAGACAGGCCCTCGCAGTGATCCCTGATGTGCGATTGGCCGCGTTAACCACGCTACCGCCCGCCGCACAACGCAACGTCCGCACCGCAGCACGCTCTGTCGACTATAACAACGCCTACCTGACCAGCCTGCCCACAGCGTCCGGCGGTCCACAGTGGAAATGCCTGTCCGAAGCGCTTTATTTCGAAGCCCGCGGCGAAACTGCCCAAGGTCTTTTCGCCGTCGCCGAAGTCATCATGAACCGCGTCGACAGCTCTGATTATCCCAACTCTTTATGTGGCGTCATTAATCAGGGAACTGGCCGTAAATATGCATGCCAGTTTACTTACACCTGCGATGGCCGCCCCGAAGTGATCTCTGAACCCGCGTCATGGCGCAGGGTTGGCAAGGTCGCACGTTTGTTGATCGACGGCGCTGATCGCACCTTGACCGACGGTGCCACGCATTACCACACAACGGCTGTGAACCCGTCATGGGCGCGCGTTTTCCCACGCACCGCGAGCTACGGCGTTCATCGGTTCTACCGCCAGCCGACACGAACAGCGTCAAACTAAAGCGTCGGATGGCTGCGGGAAACTGCCGCCAACGACGACCTTGTGAGACCGGCCTTGTGCTAGTATTCCGCCTGTAACACGCGCGGAAAGGCACCACATGACCAATGATATTCATCTCGCGTTCGCGCATCCGTCTGAACGGGCGGCTGCCAGCGCGGACGTGCCATATGACCGGATTTCCCTGCGCGATTATACTGTTGAGGTCGAGATCGGCGCGTTTCAACTGGAACGCGGCACGTTGCAACGCGTGCGGTTTAACGTTGTTGTCGAGGTTTTGCCGCTGACCGGGCCGATTGACGATGATGTGGACCGCATCCTGTCCTACGACCGCGTGACTGAAGCGATTGGTGTGGAATTGCAGGCCGAACGGATCAATCTGTTAGAGACGCTTGCTGCGCGTGTGGCTGAACGTATTTTGTTGGAACCACAAGCCGAGCGGGTTTTCGTGCGGATCGAAAAGCTGGATCGTGGGCCGTTCTCATTGGGGGTCGAGATTGTACGCGCCCGTGATGGTAGCACGCCTGCCGCGCAGGAACATATCGAGGCGCCGCACCCTTGCGTTGTGTACTTGTCAAACGATGCGATCAATTCCGCGCATTTGAAAGGCTGGATCGATCAGTTCGCGGGGCAGGACGCGCCGTTGATCTTATGCGTTGGTACGGGCGATTTGCCTGTGGCCGCGACGGGACATGCGATGACGCAACGCCGGATTGATCTGCTAGCGATTGAGCAGAATGCGTGGGTTTTGGCGTCGCAGGATCATCGCTGCAAAGTTGTCGAGACGCGGACAGAGTTGGATTGGGCGATGAAAAACGACCAAATCTGCATCTGGGCGCCGTCGAAAATGGTTTTGGACGCGGTGGATGGCCCGTCCACATCGGCGCGTGATGCACTCGCCTTGGTCAGTTGGTTCGCCACGGACATCAAAGCCGCAGAGTTATGCGTGATCGGGGCCGCGGCACCTGAGGCGACCATGCCGACGCGATCCATCGCAATAGGGGACGTGATTTGATGTATATTCAACCGATCCCGCAGACGACAGCCTATGAAGACGCATTGCGGTTGGGTGGTAGCAGTTGGCTGTTTGCCGAAACGGCGTTGGTGCGTGATCGGGGCGAGAGCGGTGAAGAAGTCTTGGTCGAGGATCTGACCGCCGATCAGCAAACGCGGATCAGTAGACAACGCGCGACGATTTGCGGGCTGACGCTGGACGTGCCGCGCATCATGGGCATTTTGAACGTGACGCCGGATAGTTTCTCGGATGGCGGCACGATCGCATCGGTGGCAGAGGCGGTGGATCGCGCGAAGATCATGGCGCAAGATGCTGATATCATTGATATTGGTGGCGAAAGCACACGACCAGGTGCTACCGAGGTTTCGATCAAAGACGAGATCAACCGCACGGCGCCCGTGATCCGCGCGATCCGCGATGCGGGTATTACGACGCCAATTTCCATCGACACGCGTAAGGCGCTAGTGGCGCGTGCGGCATTGGAAGCGGGCGCGAACATGGTAAACGACGTGTCCGCGATGCGCTTTGACCCCGAGATTGCAGGTGTTGCCGCTGATGCTGACTGTCCGATTTGCTTGATGCATTCGCAAGGGCTGCCCGACACGATGCAGGACAACCCCGATTACGCGGATGTGGTGTTTGACGTCTTTGACCACCTTGCCGCGCAAATTGCCGTGGCCGAAGCGGCAGGTATCCGCCGTGAAAACCTCATTACCGACCCCGGCATCGGCTTTGGTAAGACTTTGCAACATAACTTGAGCTTGGTGCGTGACCTCGCCATTTACCATGACCTTGGTTTGCCGATACTATTGGGTGCGTCACGAAAACGGTTTATTGGGACAATTTCGGGCGAAGATGATGCCGCGCAGCGTCTGGGAGGATCAATCGCGGTGGCATTGCATGGGGCGGCGCAAGGTGCGCAGATTTTACGTGTCCATGATGTGAAACAAACAAAGCAGGCGTTAAGTCTGCAATTAGCATTAAATGGGGCAGTTCATTATGGTTGAGAAACTCTTTGGCACCGACGGTGTGCGCGGCACGGCGAATATTCATCCGATGACCGCTGAAATGGCGTTGAAAATCGGGGCCGCCGCAGGGCGCTATTTCCGCAACGACGGCTCGAATGGCCACCGCGTCGTGATCGGCAAGGACACGCGACTATCCGGCTATATGTTTGAAAATGCGTTAACGGCGGGGCTGACATCGACAGGCATGAACGTGCTGCTGCTTGGGCCTGTGCCGACGCCTGCGGTTGGTATGTTGACCACGTCGATGCGGGCTGATGTCGGGATTATGATTTCCGCTAGCCACAATCCGCACCACGACAACGGCATTAAATTCTTTGGGCCGGACGGGTTCAAGCTGTCCGATGAGGCGCAAGCCGAGATTGAACGGCTTGTCGCAAACGATATCGAACCTGCGCAAGCCGTGAACATTGGCCGCGCAAAACGGATTGACGACGGGCGGTTCCGCTATGCTGAACGGGTGAAAAGCACGTTCCCGTCGGGAATGCGTCTTGATGGGTTGAAGGTTGTCATCGACTGCGCAAACGGGGCCGCGCACCGCGTTGCACCCGAAGTGTTGTGGGAAATGGGCGCGACCGTGATCCCTGTCGGTGTCACGCCAAACGGCTATAATATTAACGATGGTTGCGGGTCGACGCATCCGACATTGGCTGCCGAAACCATCGTATCGCATGGCGCGGACGTGGGGATTTGCCTTGATGGCGATGCGGACCGTGTGATGATTTTGGACGAAACGGGCAAGGTCGCGGACGGCGATCAATTGATGGCATTGATGGCGTCGCGCTGGTCCGCCGAAGGACGCCTGCGCGGCGACACATTGGTCGCGACGGTTATGTCGAACCTCGGTTTGGAGCGGTATTTGACGGGTAAGGGCCTGCACCTTGAACGCACGGCCGTTGGCGACCGCTATGTCGTCGAGGCGATGCGCGAGAAAGGGTTCAACCTTGGTGGGGAGCAATCCGGTCACATCGTGATGACTGATTATGCGACCACGGGCGATGGATTACTAGCTGGGATTCAGTTCCTTGCGGCGATGATCGACAGCGGTAAAAAAGCCAGCGAATTGACGCAAAGCTTTGAAACTGTTCCGCAAATGCTAAAAAACGTGCGCTATGCGGCGGGCCAAGACCCGTTGACGGCTGCGAATGTAACGGGCGCAATCGCCGATGCCGAGACCAAGCTGATCGGCAAGGGGCGGTTGTTGATCCGAAAATCGGGCACCGAACCACTGGTGCGGGTTATGGCAGAATGCGAAGATCCTGATTTGCTCGCAGAGGTTGTGGACGGGATCGTGGCCGAAGTCGAAGCGGCGGCGTCTTGATCTGCGGTTTGGTTGGGGGCTAGCCCCCAATCCCCCAGGATTTAGAAAAGTCAAAGAAGCTAGGACCAGAGGCGTTTGAGGCTGTTGAATTGGCTGATTGCGAGGCCGATGAGGATCAGCGCGAGGGCTGCGAAGAACCGCAAGGGTAGGGTCTCGCTGAGGACGATCGCCCCGAATATCATTGACCAAACAGGGACTTGGTAGTTCACGAGCGTCATAAACACAGCGCCGGCGCTGCGGATTGTGAAGACCCGTAGCAAAGCCGCGAGGGCTGTCGGAACAAAGCCCAAAAAGATGATTGCGAGCGTGCTGCGGGTGTCTGCAATGACGGGAATGCCTTCGACGATGAGCATCGCCGGGATCAGTGTGATCATACCGATAATCATCAGGATCGTGGCCATTGTGATGGAATCGATGGGCGGGCAACGGCGTGTCATCACGCTAGAGATCGCATAGGAGAGTGCGGCAGCGACGCAGGCCAGTTGCCCCAGCGGTTCCCATCCAGAGCCGATGCGTAGCACTGACGGACCGATCAATACCACTGCGCCGATAAAGCCCAAGGTTACGCCTGTGAGGTTGCGTTTTGTCATAACCTCGTCAGAGAAAAGATGTGATAATGGCAGTACAAACAACGGGATAGCCGCCATTGAGATACCTGCGAAGGCCGATGGCACATATTGCTGGCCCCAACTGAGCATCGCAAACGGAAGTGCGGTGTTCATCACGCCGATCACAAGCAGATACTTGATCAATGGCGCGGAAAATTGCGGTATCGGGCTGCGCATCGCGACCATAATACCGATGAGCGCCAGTGACCCAAGCGTGGTTCGCGCGGTGGCAACGGTCAACGGGCCGTAGCCTTCGAGGGCGATGGAAACGACCATAAAGGTGCCGCCCCAGATCAGTCCGAGGGCGAAAATAGAAAGCCAGTTGGATTTGCTCGGTTGGATGGTCACGGCGATGCCTTTCGCGAGGTGGCCATTTCATTTCATACGGCCCGGCCGAATACCAGCCGCAAAGTGTCCGCAAAATCGCAGCGTGAGACTAAATCGAAGGTTGTTTTTGCGCGAGTTTCCGGCCTAACCTGTCGTCAGTATGTGTTAACGAAAGAGTCCGTATGTCCCTCATCTCGAACAAGAAAAACATCACGCCAACGCGTGACGGCGAAATTAACCGCTACGTCAACGCAGAAGCCTCGTCGAAGGCTTGGTTTGATCACCGTCGTGAAGTGGTTTTTGTCAACGGAATGGCTAATTCCGGCGATGATCATAAGAAAAGCGCGCTAGGTTTGTCGCTGTTGCAGGGGTGTCCTGTCGTTGGCGTTTTTAATAAAGCAGGTGGTTTCTGGGCCGATCTGGGCCAATGTTTGCAGGACAAAGGTGTTTTGGTTGGGGCGCAATCGGGTAGTTTTACCGCGTGGAGCATTGCGTTTGATGCGGCCTATCTTGCGGCTACGGTGGTAAAACCGGGCTTGAGTAGAATCGACTTTATGGAGACCTTGGTCGCTGGAAATCAGGCGACCGCGTCGCTGTACCGCTACATTGCAAACCAGACAGTGCAAGAACGCGCGACGCTCAAGATTTTCTGCCATTCGCAGGGAAATCTGATTACATCCAATGCTTTAACTGCCGTTGCTCTTGCGCTTGGCAAGGACGCGATCAAGAATATGGAAGTGAACAGCTTTGGCTCGCCGTGCCGCTATTGGCCGCCGGGGTTGGACCGCACGAACAATGCGTTCACCTTCGATCCGGTCAGCTGGCTGGACTATAATATCGGGTTTTCCAGCGTGAAAGTCGGCTTTACCCCCGGTCTGATTTCGCATGGGTTCGAGATTTATATGAACCAAGACGCCGAATTTGTAGTGAACCGGTTCCGCTGGGGATCGTTCCGCATGACGGCAAGCATGGATGAAAAGGGTCTTGCGACTTATCTATCCAAGATGGGGAACAACCCGCGCCGGTTGAAGAAAGTCTTCGAATGGCTTGATAAACATCACAATTCTGATGCTGACGACGTGGCTGTTATCTATGCGAAACTGATGCGGACGAAACATGCATCGACGCTGAAAGCACTGGCGCAGTTTGACAAATCCTTCATCACGCTGTTGATCAAATGCATGGAAGACGGCGTGACCTTTAATGATGAGCGCAAAGAGATAAGCCATCTCAAGACGTTATAGGTCGTTCTTCATGTGAAACATGAAGGCTGCGTTTGAACTGAAAAAGGCCGCCCCGACTAGGGCGGCCTTTGTTTTTGACTGATGAAGGACTTAGTTCTTGGCTTTGTCGACCATTTTGCCAGCAGAAATCCATGGCATCATGTCGCGCAATTTGCCGCCAACCACTTCAATCTGGTGCTCGTCGTTTGCACGACGGGACGCTTTGATTGTTGGCTGACCAACAGCATTTTCCAGCATGAAGTCACGGACGAATTTACCAGTTTGGATGTCTGTCAGAACGTCTTTCATCCGCTTTTTGGTTTCGTCGTATGGCAGGATGCGTGGGCCGGATACGTATTGACCATATTCCGCAGTGTTCGAGATGGAGTAATCCATGTTCGCGATGCCGCCTTCGTAGATCAGGTCCACGATCAGCTTTGTTTCGTGCAGGCATTCAAAGTAAGCCATTTCAGGCTCGTAGCCCGCTTCGACCAGTGTCTCGAAACCCATGCGGATCAGTTCAACGATACCACCGCAGAGAACAGCTTGCTCGCCGAACAGGTCAGTTTCGCATTCCTGACGGAAGTTTGTTTCGATGATGCCAGAGCGACCGCCACCGATTGCGGAACAGTAGGACAAGCCGATTTCTTGGGCTTTGCCGGATGCGTCGGTGTCGACTGCGATCAGGCAAGGCACGCCGCCGCCTTTGGTGTATTCGCCGCGCACTGTGTGGCCTGGGCCTTTTGGCGCCATCATGATCACGTCAACGCCTTCCTTTGGCTCGATGAGGCCGAAGTGGACGTTCAGGCCGTGAGCGAATGCAATCGCCGCACCTGGCTTAATGTTGTCGTGCACGTATTTTTTGTATGTTTCTGCCTGCAGCTCGTCGGGCATTGTGAACATGATCACGTCGCACCATGCAGCGGCTTCAGCGATGCCCATAACCTTGAGGCCTTCGCCTTCGGCTTTAGCTTGGGAAGGGGAGCCTTCGCGCAGCGCCACAACAAGGTTCTTCGCACCGGAATCACGCAGGTTCAGCGCGTGGGCGTGGCCTTGCGAGCCGTAACCAAGGATGGCTACTTTTTTGTCTTTGATCAGGTTCACATCGCAATCGCGATCGTAATAAACGCGCATATCAAGCACTCCATATTTGTATTCTGAAAGGACGTATAACGGGCGTTTGCATGCATTGGCAGGTTTGATTTTTGAGTTGTTTTGGCGAAATGAAGTTTGCTATGCTCCGATTGAACAAATAACGTGATTTTTATGCTTGATGACGAAAGCCGCGCGATTCTGCGCCAATATCAATCTAATCCTGCGCTGACGGTGCCGGAGTTGGCCCATCTTGTCCGGATGACACCGGCCCGTGTGACGCGGCGCTTGGATAGGCTGATCGAGGACGGAGTTATCCAAGGGCAAACCGTAGAGATTGACTGGACCGCGCTTGGCTACACCGTGCAGGTGGCGCTGCGGTTTACCTTGGATAAAACGGTGCCGCGGGCGTTTGACGAGTTTATCGCGGCGGCGCGGCGGGTGCGTGAAGTATTAGAGATACAGACGTTTTTGGGGCAGGTTGATGTGCGGCTTTTGTTGATCGCGCGTGATTTGGCTGATTACCAACGTGTTTACCGCGACGAAATTCTGACCTTGCCGCATATTGCTGACATTGAGGCGTTAATGACGCTTAGCCGTGTCAAAGGCGACGTGGCGCTGCCGCTATGACGTTGGATGAGACAGATCGCGCCTTGTTGCGCTTGTTACAGATTTATGCAGCCCAACCGACGGGACGTTTGGGAGACAAGTTGGGGCTTTCGCAACCCGCGACATGGCGACGGATCAGGCGATTGCAGGACGCGGGCGTGATTGCGGGGCAGCGGTTAACCTTGGATGCAGAAAAGCTGGGGTTCGGCGTCACTGTGTTTTTGGGGGTCAAATTGGCGACCAAAGGGCGCGTCAGTCTAGAGGACTTTGAGCGGGCCGTGTCTGCGATCGCGGAGGTGCAAAGCGTAGAGCACGTGTTGGGTTTATACGACTACCGGTTGCGGGTTGTGGCGCGCGATTTGGCCGATTTTGAACGCGTTTTGCGGCGTCGTATCATGACGATGCGGGGGGTTGGTAACGTTGAAGCCAATATCATGCTGAGCGAAGAAAAACTTGCTGGCCCGCTGTGATTAGTACGGTTTGTTAAGCCTTTTGGTATAGGTGTCGCGTGTCCACAGTGGCTTGCGAGTTCCGAATTGAGGCGTCTGATGTTTCCGCGACCGAAGACTATGAAAGCCGTTTGGCTATATACAGCACTTGCCTCCATGTGTTCGGTGGTCGTGACTATTATACTCGTGCATGTGGGGTTTTCGCATTCCGATACGGGGTTCCTATTGTTTAAATCCAGTCTGATCGCGCTTTGCTGTGCTGTTCCGACAACTTGGATTTTGTGGAATGAGATGCGCAAGAACGAAGAGTTGCTCGGCGAATTGCAAGGCCTCGTTGACCGCGATCGTCTGACCGATATTGCGACGCGTGACTATTTTTTTAGCCGTATGTCTGCAAATCCGGACGCTTATGGGGTGTCGTTGATGGTCGATATCGATAACTTTAAATCCATCAATGATACGTTTGGACATTTTGCTGGTGACAAGGTCATCCGCGAGGTTGCGACGACGTTGGCTGCCAATATACGGCCTGATGATATTGTATGTCGTTTTGGTGGTGAGGAATTTGCATTGTTTTTGCATCAACACCATCAGGATGAAGGTCTGGAGGTGGCCGAAAGTCTGCGCCAATTAGTTGAGGCGATGTCGTTAAACTACGAAGGTCAGATCATCGAGGTTACGGTGTCGATTGGTGGCTCGTTAAAGCAACGGATCGAGACGATTGAGACCGCGATCAAAGAAGCAGATGTTGCGTTGTATCGTGCGAAAAACGGCGGGCGGAATCAGACGATTTTTTCGACGGTTGGATAGGGGAAAACATCGCATTCGAGATAGGCTTTGCTTTTCGCGCCATGCAGACTTACGTCCGGATGAGAACAGCGAACGGAGGCGACAATGAACGACATATATAAATCAGACGTAGATCCCGATGGGCTAATGGAATTTTCGGTTGTTTTCACCGATCGGTCGCTCAATTCAATGTCCAAAGCGTTTCAAGGCGTGATGAACGACATCTCGAGCATGCTTAAAGACGTCTACAACGCCGATGCTGTGGCGATTGTGCCCGGTGGCGGGACATTCGGGATGGAAGCCGTCGCCCGCCAATTCGGCGCAAATGCCCACGCGTTTATCGTACGCAACGGTTGGTTTTCCTACCGCTGGACGCAGATTTTTGACGCGGGCGATTTTACCGCCAAAACGACTGTTCTAAAGGCTCGCCAGTCTGGCAACGACACGCGCGCGCCTTTTGCGCCTGCGCCGATAGAAGAAGTCACAGCGGCCATTCGCGCAGCCAAGCCGGACGTCGTTTTTGCGCCTCACGTGGAAACCTCCGCGGGCATCATTTTACCAGACAATTACATTGCCGCCATGTCCGCGGCCGCCCACGAGGTCGGCGCTTTGATGGTGTTGGATTGCATCGCATCGGGCTGTGCTTGGGTCGATATGAAAGCGACAGGCGTTGATGTGTTGATCTCTGCACCGCAAAAAGGCTGGTCTGCCACGCCAAGTGCGGGGCTCGTCATGATGTCGGAACGCGCTGTTGCACGGATGGCGGATACGACGTCGAACTCCTTCGCGGCTGACTTGAAAAAGTGGCACTCTATCATGCAGGCCTACGAAAACGGCGGCCACGCCTATCACGCCACGATGCCAACGGACAGCTTGCGGGCGTTCCGTGACACGATGGTCGAGACCCGCGAGTATGGTTTCGCAAAGCTGAAAGACGCGCAATGGGCTTTGGGCGACGCGGTGCGGGCATATCTCGCGCGCAAAGGCGTGAAATCTGTGGCCGTTGACGGGTTCGGCGCACCGGGCGTCGTTGTCGGCTACACCGATGATCCGGCGATCCAGAACGGCAGCAAGTTTGTAGCCGAAGGAATGCAAATCGCGGCGGGCGTGCCGTTGCAATGCGACGAACCTGACGATTTCCGTACATTCCGCCTCGGCCTGTTTGGGCTCGATAAACTCTATGACGTCGATGCGACCATGGTGCGTCTGACTGGTGTATTGGATCGGGTGCTTTAACCCGCGCCAAGCCCTAATTTCATGAGGCCACGCCGTACTGGCTTGGCCTCATACAACGCTTTGATTCCAGCGATCCGCAGTTCTTGCAGCATCCGTGCGTCGGACATCGACGCACGGTTTAGCGCATCAATTCCGCTGACCCGCAGTTTGACATTGCCGTGCCGCGCTTTGTTGTAGGCGTCCAGCATTTTGCGACTGCCTAATTCATTTTCGCGGGCCAAATCCAACAACACGGCCAAATCGCTGAGCGACATGTTCAAGCCCTGTGCGCCAATCGGCGGCACGACATGTGCAGCTTCTGCGACCAAGGCGGTGCGCGGGCCGGACATGGCGTCGGCGATTTGGGAAATGATCGGCCAGACCATGCGGCGCGTTGCCAAGGTTAACGACCCATAAAGACCAGCCGAGCGCACTAACGCTTCAGACTCAAAGTCCTCGTCGGACAGCGCCATTAACCGTGTGACCTCTGCGCCGCTTTCCATCCAGACCACGGCAGAACATGGTTCGCCTTCGTGGTCGGGTAAGGGGACAAAGGTGAACGGCCCGCCAGAGCGGTGAATTTCCGTTGAGACATTATTATGGGGTGACGGGTGCGTGACGGCAAAACTGATCGCCTTTTGACCGTAACGATTTGTTTTCACGCCTATATTCACTGCATCGCGCACGGCAGAATTGCGACCGTCCGCACCAATCACCAACTTGGCTCGGACTTGCACGCCGCCTGTCAGCATAACCAAAGCTTCGGTTTCACGCGGCAGCAACGACACAAATCCGGTGCCAGCCATGAATTCCACGTTTGGCAATTCTTTGAGCCGCGCCAGCATTTCGCGTCGCAAAAGCCAGTTTGGAAGGTTCCAACCAAAGGGCTTATCCGAGATGTCAGCGGCGTCGAAATCCGCGCTGACCCGCGCTTTGCCATGTTCGCCGCTGACGTCGGCGATGCGCATCACCTGTAATGGCGTCGCAAAAGGTGCCAGCCGATCCCACAATCCTGCCGCGTCCAGAAACGCTTGGGCGGGTTGCAGGAACGCGGTTGTGCGCAAATCTGCGCCCTCGAATGCGGCATTTGTGACGGGCAGGGCGGGGTCCACGATAATAACGTTAAAGCCCGCCGCGCCAAAAGCCGCTGCCGCTGTTAACCCTGCGACGCCGCCGCCTGAGATGACAATATCTGTTGTGATGCGTTTCATACCCTAGACATATGCGCAGGCGGGCAGCGGGGCAAAGGGCGAATTGTCTCGTGTTGAAAAAACGGGCATATCGCTTGCATTGCGCAAGTCGACAATCGCCGCTATGTTGTTGAACAACAAAAGGAAAGCTTGTGATGTTTGACCCCAAGGCTGGCCAAAAAGACGCCTATGCGATGATCCTAGAGGCCATCGACAGCCATTCTTACGTGCCGGGCGACAGGCTAGTCGAGAGCGAACTGGCCGAACGATTTGGCGTGTCACGGACCCCAATCCGAGAGGCTTTGCAGCGACTTGAGACCCAAGGCTTGTTAACCCGTGACGGACGGTCGTTAATGGTTGCGTCACTAGATCACACGCAAATGGCGGAACTTTACGTGGTGCGCGGCGAACTTGAAGGGTTAGCAGCGCGGCTTGCGGCCCGTCATGCAACCCCAGAAGAAGTGGGCGTTTTGCGCGATATGCTGGAAAAAGATCAGACGTTTTTGAATGATCCGACCGCGCTAAGTCGGGCAAATCGACGGTTTCATAAGCAGATCCACCTTGCCTCGCATAACCGTTTTCTTGTGCAGCAACTGGATCTTGTGCATCGCTCTATGGCGTTGCTAGCGACGACGTCTATAGCCGTTGAAGGGCGTCCAGAGGACACGTTAGCCGAGCATAATGCGATCGTGACAGCGATCGAAAATGGCGACGGCGATGCTGCTGATGCGGCGCTAAGAGATCACATCTCAAAGGCCTATGTCACGCGTCTGAAGTTGGACGCGCAGGCGACGCAGTAGGGGCAGGGGGCAACAAGACCCCATGTGTGGTTTTGTCCCAGTAGAATGGTTTAAACGTTAGCTCGTAAAACCCTTTGTAGGCTGCAATTGCCGCCATTGGGAAATACAGATGCACTGTCGGTATCCACTTGATCAGCCACATCTTTTTCGCCTTTGTGACACCTAATGCCAGCACGAACATGTTGGTTAATTCCGAGAACACAAACATGCCGACGACGGCGATCAAAACCCAGCCTTGCAGGTGGTCGTTCATTGGGTGATGCACCCCAAAAGGCATGACCCAAAATGACCATAACACGGGTGCGAGAACGAACTGCGATAGGGTGCCTGCGAATAGGATTTGGAAGCCTAAGAACTTGCGCAGGCCTAATTCGCGGTACAACTTTTGCGGGTCCCGCATGTGCACGCCGTAGGTGATTGCGTAGCCTTTGAGCCAGCGCGACCGCTGCTTGACCCATGGCCAAAAACGCCCGTTTGCCTCTTCTTGTGTGGTTGTTGCGATCAATTCGGTTCGGTAGCCATGTCGCGCCAAGCGGACGCCAAGATCGGCGTCTTCGGTGACGTTATGTGCGTCCCAAGCCCCTAGTTTTTCCAAGATGTTGCGGCGGAAAAAGAGTGTCGTGCCGCCCAAGGGCACGACCAAACCGAGCCGTTCTAGTCCCGGTAGAACAACACGAAACCAGCCTGCGTATTCCAAGGCGAAGCATCGCGTTAACCAGTTTGCAGGGGCGTTGTAGTAGTCCAGAACCCCTTGAAGGCAGGCGACCTTTTCGCCACTTTTTGCAAAGTACTGTGCCACCTTTCGCAGCTGATCGGGGTCGGGTGCATCTTCGGCGTCGTAGACACCGACCAAGCTGCCGCGAGCGAAATCGAGCGCGTAATTCAATGCACGTGGTTTGGTTTTTAGGGCGCCTTGCGGCACCGCGATAGGCCTGATCCATGCGGGTAAATTTGTGGTGCCGAGCGATGCGCGGGTGGTTTCATCGTCCGCTTCCATCACAAGGCACAGGTCCAAACGGTCGCGAGGGTAGTCGATCAGTTTGACCCGTTCCAGCAGGTGGGCTGCGATTTCCTTTTCCTTGTAGAGCGGGATCAGAATCGTGAAAATTGGTAAGGTTTCGTCGTCGATTTTCGAGATATCCGGCGCTTGGGGCTGTGCGAAGATGCCGACAATCGCGGCTGCGGCTTTTAAGAGTGTGTTTGCCGCCAATGTGATGATCGCCCAAAAGCTGAGCAGCACAAATCCGGTTACTGGCGATAAGGCGAACAGGGTGATGACCCCAAGTACGACCAGAACCGAGCCGATGAGCATCAGCTTTGCATTCCATGTGCGACTGCTGACTGCGTCGGGAACGCGATTTTCGGCACGTTTGGTTAAGTCATCGACGTGGCCGAGGCTGATCGCACGAAATAGATGTTGTTCGGTTGTGATCGCCATGCGCACGGGGCCATAGCGCAGGGCTAAGGCCGAGCTATGTTTTTGAAATAATTCAGGTTTGTGGGTTAAGATCACCACGGCACCACCGATCCGCCGCCACGGTAGAATATGGTCGCGCAAACAGCGATGTGCGCCCCAAATATCAACCAATCCTGCTTCGGGGGCTCGCACGCAAGGGTTTATGACGGCGCAGCGGTAGGTGATGGCTTGGGATTGGGCGATGGTCAACGCGGTCGCGTCGTGCATGTCGACACGTGACTTTTCGTCGAAATGCGCCTGTTGGTTAATCATAAATGCCTCTGGTTTAATACCAAAGGCATACCGCGAAACGATTAACGCCCGGTTAAGGTTAACCGGGCGTTAGGGAAATTTGAGAGCTTAACCGCGGGCGTCCATTGCCGCTGCAAACCGTTCAAACAGGTAGTAGCTGTCTTGCGGTCCGGGGCTGGCTTCTGGGTGGTATTGCACTGAAAACACGGGCTTGTCTTTTACCCGCAGACCGCAATTGGACCCGTCGAACAGCGACACATGCGTCTCGGTCACACCTTCAGGCAGGGTTTGCGTATCAACCGCAAAGCCGTGGTTCATTGATGTGATCTCGACTTTGCCAGTCTCGTAGTCCTTCACAGGGTGGTTCGCGCCGTGGTGGCCGTGGTTCATTTTGATGGTTTTAGCACCCAAAGCGAGCGCAAGCATCTGATGTCCAAGGCAAATCCCGAACACAGGAATGTCTGTTGCCAGTACACCTTTGATCATCGGCACGGCATAAACGCCTGTCGCTGCTGGATCGCCTGGACCGTTGGACAAGAACACGCCGTCTGGGTTTAATGCCAAAACATCTTCAGCGGTGGCGGACGCAGGTAGAACTGTCACGTCACAGCCAGCGGATGCAAGGCAGCGCAGGATGTTGCGTTTTGCGCCGTAATCGATTGCCACGACTTTGTGCTTTGCGTCTTTTTGTTCGCTATAGCCTTCGGGCCATGCCCACCGCATTTCGTTCCAATGATAGGATTGTGCGCAGGTGACTTCTTTCGCCAGATCCAGCCCTTCGAGACCCGAAAAACCACGGGCGGCGGCGACAAGCGCTTCGATATCAAAGTTACCTTCGGGATCGTGCGCGAGCGCCACATGCGGCGCACCTTGCTGGCGGATCGCGCGGGTCAAACGGCGCGTATCAACGCCGCCCATGCCGATCCGACCACGGCGTTCGAGCCACGCTGTTAACTCTTCGGTTGAGCGCCAGTTTGATGCGTTTGTCGGGTCCCATTTGACGATCATGCCTTCGGCGACCGGATCGGATGTTTCGTCGTCTTCGGGTGTGACACCAGTGTTACCGATATGCGGGAAGGTGAATGTCACCACTTGGCCCGCATAAGACGGGTCTGTCATAATTTCTTGGTAGCCGGTCATTGCGGTGTTGAAACACAGCTCTGCGGTGGTCTGGCCGGTGGCACCAAACCCGTGTCCGTAGAACAATGTGCCATCAGCAAGAGCAAGGCAGGCGGTTGGTTTTGGGGTCAGTTGGTCGGACATGGGCAGATCCTTTTGAGGGGGCGGCATCCCCCGATTGGCGGCAAATTGTGCTGGACTTACGGTCTGGCGTCCGTGGGGTCAAGGTCAGAACCGCGCCTTGCAAACAAGGCGATCACGTCGCGGCAGTCTGCTTGTCATGACTGCAAATGCAGCGTAACCTGCACGTTCGTCTAACGGTACATGAACGGGAGTTATCATGGACATGCGTACACGGGTCGCAACAGCCCTGAAAGAAGCAATGAAAGCGAAAGATGCAGAGCGTCTGTCGACATTGCGTTTGATCAATGCTGCGATCAAAGACCGGGATATCGCATTGCGCGGCACCGAGGACGAAGCAAAAGGCTGTGGCGACACAGACGTGCTTGGTATCTTGGGGCGGATGGTCAAACAACGCCAAGAAAGCGCACGCGCCTATGAAGAGGGCGGGCGGCTTGAACTGGCTGAGAAAGAATTGGGCGAGATCAAAGTCATCGAAGACTTCTTGCCAAAACAACTGAGCGAAGACGAATCCGCGGCTGCCGTGGATGCCGCCATTGCCGAAGTGGGTGCGACGAGCATTCGCGACATGGGCAAGGTCATGGGCATTCTCAAAGGCAAATACACCGGACAGATGGATTTCGGTAAAGTTGGACCGCTGGTCAAAGACCGGTTGGGTTAAGCTATCGGGTCAAAGCGGGCGCTCATGTTTGCTTTGACCTTTTTTATGTGGCTTTGAGTGCGCGTTTTAGATCGTCATACAGTTCCAAACGTTCGCGTTCATCCAAAAAACTGCCGATTTCAACTTCGCGTGGCCCGCCGCGCATGGTGATGTAATTTGGGACCGGACCGCCTGTGGGATACAGGTGGACTGTGATCCAATAGCGGTTCGCCTCCCATGTTTGGTGTGATTTATCAGCGTTTTGGCGCATCAAGTTGGCGATATCACCTTTGACCGTTAGCACTTCTAAAACTTCACCGCGTTTATAGCTGACGTTGAGCGCGAACCAAATGCCCCACAATGCCAAGCCGAAAAACGGCAGCAATCCCCATAGTACCGCTGAACCGATCACCGCGAGCAAGGGCAGGGCGAACATCACGATTGTTCCACCGACAAAGATCACAAAATCTTTGCGGAGTAGGGACCGATAGGGCCACAGGCTGAGGCTCCAATCAGGTGATTTGTGCGGCGGCGGTGATGACCATTCGTAAGGCATGGTGGAAAACTAGCGCAGGCGAGGGGCGGGGAAAATATGATTTTTGCAGGACGGGTGTGGCTATTTGTCATGTGCATCCGGGCTGCGTGGTCAGGACACACATCTGTGAACGCGGAACCCGTGAAACGGCTCTAGCCATTTGGTTGCGGGCATGGAAAGTATAGGAAAATTCATCTTTTCGCAAAGGGTCACATCATGTCTCAATCATCTACTGAAAACCGTCGCATCGTCTTGGCCGAACGTCCGCAAGGTCTGCCGAATGACAGCACATTGCGCTTGGAAACCAGCGATATCCCGACAGCGGGCGATGGCGAAATGTTGTTGCGTACCAAATTCTTATCGCTCGATCCTTATATGCGTGGCCGTATGAATGACGCAAAATCCTATGCGACACCTGTCGAGATTGGCGGCGTGATGACGGGCCAAGTTGTGGCGGAAGTCGTGACATCGAATCTCGAAGGTTTCACCGAAGGCGATCTGGTTTTGGCTGGCTCTGGCTGGCAGGATTATGCGGTCTCTGACGGCACAAAGATCATTAACCTTGGTAAAGACCCTGCGAACCCGTCTTGGGCGCTGGGGATTTTGGGGATGCCGGGCTACACCGCTTATGCTGGTTTGCTGCGCATTGGTGATCCGAAACCGGGCGAGACTGTTGTCGTCGCTGCGGCTTCCGGCCCAGTTGGTGCGACTGTCGGGCAGATTGCCAAGATCAAAGGATGCCGCATTGTCGGTATCGCCGGTGGTGCTGAGAAATGCGCGCATGTCGTTGATAACCTTGGGTTTGATGCTTGTATCGATCACAAGGCGGATGACTTTGCAGAACAGCTAGCCGCTGCTTGTCCTGATGGGATCGACGTCTATTTCGAAAATGTCGGTGGCAAAGTTCTGTATGGCGTGCTGCCATTGTTGAACCCGTTTGCGCGGATGCCTGTGTGTGGTGTGGTGTCATGGTACAACATGCCAAACTTGCCAGAAGGCCCTGATATGGGTCCTGTTATCATGGGCACGCTGCTGCGTCAGAAGGTCAAAGTCGAAGGGTTCATTATCTTCGATAGCTTCCCTGCCAGCGTTTACGACGACTTCCGCCGCGATATGACCGAATGGCTGAAGGACGGAAAAGTGCAGTATAAAGAGCAGATTGTGGACGGTTTTGAAAACGCACCGGCGGCGCTGAATGATGTGCTGCTAGGGCGCAGCTTTGGCAAGGTTGTTGTTAAGGTTGATTAATACCGTCGAACGCAGCCTCTTGTCCTGATGGGCAGGGGCTGCGTGATATGCACGAACTAACCCGCCAAATTGGGAACATCCCCCGGTTTGGCGGTATAGGTTTCCAGCCCGAACTTTAGACCTTGGCCAATCCTATGGGCCAGCGCAGACCAGCTTTGCGCGGTGTCGTGGGGCAATTTTTCGGTCAGTACACTATCAAACAGCGGTAGCCAGATTGCGAAATGCGCAGGTTTGACGTTGCCCGCATCCATATGCGCCTGCATCGGATTGCCGTTGTAAGACCGTTCATGCAGCAGGGCGTTGCACCAAAACCCCATGATTTTGGTCTCGTGCTGCGGCCAGTTATCCACATGCGCCGCAAAGATGGGTCCCAAATCAGTGTCCTTGCGCACGCGGCTGTAGAATGTCGCCACCACATCGGCAATCTGGTCACGTGTGATCGGGAACCGTGGTGGAATACTCATGTGCTGCGCCTTGTGACCTGTATTTCAGATATGCGTTAACATGATCCTAAAGGCGTCCGTTGAAAATGTGCATTATGTCGCAACACTGGCAGGGCGTTGATCCCGAAATCTGACGCCGCGGCGATGTAAGTCCATTTTTAACGGTCCTGCGCCAATTTAACCCAGTTGTTTGCGGCCATCCTTTATTGCCCCTTAACGTACAACGCATTAGAACAGCACCAAATCCAAGGCCGTATTGCGACTCGCGGGATTGGGCACAGATAGAAAATCGAGGAGAGCCACATGGCAGACGCCGCCATCCACGGCCATGAACACGAAGACAACCGGAGTTTCTTTACCCGGTGGTTCATGTCTACAAACCACAAAGATATCGGTATCTTGTACCTGTTTGTTGCAGGTGCATTGGGTTTCGTGTCCGTATTGTTCACCGTCTACATGCGCCTCGAGCTGATGAATCCGGGCGTGCAATATATGTGCCTCGAAGGGGCACGATTTATTGCAGACTCGGCGTCTGAATGTACGCCAAACGGTCACCTTTGGAACGTGATGATCACGTATCACGGCGTTCTGATGATGTTCTTCGTGGTTATTCCGGCCCTGTTCGGTGGTTTCGGTAACTACTTTATGCCACTGCAGATCGGTGCGCCTGACATGGCGTTCCCACGTATGAACAACCTGTCTTTCTGGATGTTTGTTGCTGGTGCGTCCTTGGGTGTGGCATCTTTGCTGGCACCTGGTGGTAACGGTCAGCTTGGGTCTGGCGTTGGTTGGGTTCTGTACCCGCCGCTGTCCACCAACGAGGCCGGCATGTCGATGGACCTCGCGATCTTTGGTGTTCACCTGTCGGGTGCATCGTCGATCTTGGGTGCGATCAACATGATCACAACCTTCCTCAACATGCGCGCGCCGGGCATGACACTGCACAAAGTGCCGTTGTTTGCATGGTCGATCTTCGTCACGGCATGGTTAATTCTTCTGGCGCTTCCTGTGCTTGCTGGCGCGATCACAATGTTGCTGACAGACCGCAACTTTGACACCACGTTCTTCCAACCTGAAGGCGGCGGCGACCCGATCTTGTATCAGCACATCTTGTGGTTCTTTGGCCACCCAGAAGTGTATATCATCATCGTTCCCGGCTTTGGTATCGTGTCACACGTCATCGCGACCTTCTCGAAGAAGCCGATCTTTGGCTACCTGCCAATGGTTTACGCGATGGTTGCCATCGGCGCGCTGGGCTTTGTTGTGTGGGCACACCACATGTACACAGTCGGCATGTCGTTGACACAGCAGTCTTACTTCATGTTGGCCACGATGGTCATTGCGGTCCCAACAGGGGTGAAAATCTTCTCTTGGATCGCAACAATGTGGGGCGGTTCTGTCGAGTTTAAAACACCAATGATGTGGGCGCTGGGCTTCTTGTTCTTGTTCACAGTTGGTGGTGTGACTGGCATCGTGCTGTCACAGGCTGGCGTCGACCGTGCGTACCATGACACTTACTATGTGGTTGCTCACTTCCACTACGTGATGTCGCTGGGTGCTATCTTCTCGATCTTCGCGGGTATCTATTTCTACCTGCCGAAAATGTCGGGCCGGATGTATCCTGAATGGGCGGGTCACTTGCACTTCTGGATGATGTTCATCGGTGCAAACCTGACGTTTTTCCCACAGCACTTCTTGGGCCGGAACGGGATGCCACGTCGTTACATCGACTACCCTGACGCCTTTGCATTGTGGAACTACGTATCAAGCTGGGGCGCGTTCTTGTCCTTTGCGTCATTCGTGTTCTTCATCGGCGTGTTGTTCTACACATTGTTCAAAGGCAAGCGCGTCACTGTGAACAACCCATGGAACGAATATGCGGATACACTGGAATGGACACTGCCGTGCCCTCCACCAGAGCACACATTCGAGCAGCTGCCAAAGCAGTCTGACTGGGACAAGCAACATTCGCACTAAGCTGCGGTTGTAGAAATAACAGAGGCCCCGCCAGTGATGGTGGGGCCTTTTGCGTTGTAATAAGTGTTTCGGAAACGTGAAGGGTTTGGCGCGAAGTGTGTATGGTGGGCGCGACTGACACGTGTATTGAGAGAAGCGAACGTAACTGACTGTGTTTCGATTTGAAAAACGCACCGCCGCGCCACTTGGCGCAGGAAAGGCCCCAATGACCAAGACCAATCCGACTTTGCCACCAATGACGATCCAGACGCTTGGGCTGATGTTCATTGCTGGGTTCTTTGCGACAAACGCTTTCGACCTTTGGGGCCAGATGATTAGCCCCGCATTGGGGTTTGCGAACCTGTCACCGCATGGGCTAGCCAAAAGTCTGCTTGGAACCTTTGGTCTGCCGAATGGTGATTTCGCGGGGTATTTTGTGCACTTCTATCTGGTCGGGTTGATCGGCTACCCGATTGGCTGGTTGTTTGTCTTCCTGCCAATCTGGCAACGGGTTGTCGGTGACACCCATTGGTTCGTCCCGTCCGCGATCTACGGTTTCGGCCTGTGGGTATTCGCGATCGGCGGGATCACAGCGATCGCGGGCTTGCCATTCTTCTTGGGCTTTACCGGTATCACTTGGGTCGCCTTGGTCGGTCACGTCTTATATGGGATCGTTTTTGCCGCGGTTTTGCGTGTGATCAAGTAAGGGTGGTGCAGCGCGGGCAGGGCGCTATATCAGCTCGTTTGCCCGAACTGGTCCGCAAAGGTGCGCTGTAGCGCCACATCCACGTCGTCCATCGTCACAGGCAGCCCCAGATCGACCAGTGACGTGACGCCGTGATCGGTAATGCCGCAAGGCACGATACCGCTGAAATGTTCTAGGTCTGGTTCCACGTTGATCGACAACCCGTGAAAACTGACCCATTTGCGCAGACGTATCCCGAGGGCTGCGATCTTGTCTTCGGCCACAGTGCCGTCCGGCATCAACGGCTTTTCAGGGCGGGGCACCCAGACACCCACACGCCCGTCGCGGATTTCGCCTTGGACATTGAATTCTGCGAGGGCTGCAATCACCCAGCCTTCGAGTTGTTTGACGAATTTGCGCACGTCATGCCCGCGTTTCCCAACGTCGAGCATCACATAGGCTACGCGCTGTCCGGGGCCGTGGTAGGTGTATTCGCCGCCGCGTCGTGCGTCATAGACCGGAAATCGGTTTGGATCGATCAGATCAGCCGCTTTGGCTGACGTGCCGGACGTGTAAAGCGGGGGATGTTCGACGAGCCAGATCGCTTCGTTCTCGGTGCCAACTGCAATCGCGTTGGCCCGATTTTCCATGATGCGCAGGGCGTCAGGGTAGGGGGTCAGGCCCTTGGATGTGATCCAATCAACCATTGCTGCTGCGCTGAAGCAGACCCGCGTCGCGCACGGCGGCCATGTAACTGCGGCTGATCGGGCGGGTTTCTTCGTTGGATAGCACGGCGACGGCGCGGTCGTTTACCCGCTGAATGTCGACCACATGATCAAGGGCAACCCAATGCGAGCGGTGGATTTGAAGCCCTGCGGTATCGCCAACTTCTTTCATCGCATCAGACAAGCGGATCAGGGTCATGTCATGGCCGCGTGTGGTCGACACTTTGACGTAGTGATCTTCGGCGCTGAGCGAAATCAACGGGCCGCGTTTCCCGACGGCGATCCGGTCCATCAGCGGCGGCGGTGTCGTCTCATGCCTGCGTTGTACGAGATGCGTGCCCACATCGACGACGGCAGAAATCAGCGTGACCACCCACCATTCCGGTAGGGTTTTATGCGGATCGGCTGGATTAACTTCAAACACTAAGCTGTTCAGGCCCGCCATCAGGATGGTCACGCAAGTCCCGATGGTCAACGTACTACAGATGATCCGCAGCCAAACAGGCTGGTTGGCGAAAAGCTGTCGGTAAACCGAGCTGATCAGGAAGCCAACCGCGTAGGTCGTCGCAACCACGAACAGCCAATACAGCGTGCGCGGGGCAAGCGTGAGCATAGTAATCGTGTTGAACGGACCTGATATCCCAAGAATCAGCCCAAGGCTCACAATCGCGACAATTGTGTTTCGCTCGTTATATCGGTCGCGCAATTCACGCAGCGCAAATGGGATAACCTGTTGATCCACGTTGTATGTCGTCCATTCGCGCATCTGCTGTTGGGTCGTCAGCCCCGTTGGTGACTAAATGTCATAGTTTTCACCCAATGTCTCGGGGGTCTTTTATATGACGTTTGGTCCACTTCTTTTCGCGCCGTTTGCGATCCAAGTCCATGTGGTTTGCGCACTTGCTGCGATTGTCTTGGGACCGGTGACATTGTGGCGACGGTCGAGGGACATATGGCACCGCACAGCAGGATATATTTGGGTGATTGCGATGGCGATCACAGCGATTTCGTCGTTTTGGATTTCTGATACGCCGATGATCGGCCCCTTTGGCCCCATCCATGTATTGTCGGTGGTCACATTAACAGGGTTGCTACGTGGCATTAACGCCGCGCGTGCTGGCCGTACCACGGCACATCAACGTACCATGAAGAGCCTGTATTTCTGGGCGATGGGCGTGGCGGGCGTGTTCACGTTCCTGCCTGAACGGCGCATGAATGATGTGTTTTTCAGTGGTCATCCGCTGCTGGGGTTTATCGCTATGGCGGTGCTGATCGCGGGCGGATTGTGCCTGTATTGGATCACAGAGCGGCGGCGTGCAATTTAGTGGCGTTTGCCTCTTGGCATCGCGCAAACCCTCGTCTATATCCGCGCCACTACCTGACATGATTTGCGGTCGTGGCGGAATTGGTAGACGCGCAGCGTTGAGGTCGCTGTTCTGTAACAAGAGTGAGGGTTCGAGTCCCTCCGACCGCACCATATCCCACCGACATCGTTGACGATTTCCCTATTGGATCGCTGCTAGCAGTGCCCGACTTGGTGTGCAGGTTGCAGTCAGACCGTTTTGCGTCTGCCATGCCCCGATCGACCGTCGCGTTTTGTTGCCCACTAGTCCGTCTGCGCCGCCGACGTCGTAGCCTTGGCGTTCTAGCCGTTGTTGCAGTGTCGTGATGTCCGCGCGTGACAGGCGGTCAAGCGTCCCCCACGCCCCGCTAAAGCCGCCGCTGCCATATTTCATGCGGTCGCCGACGTGGCCTACGAAAAGCGCGTAGGCGTCGCTTTCATTGTAGGCTTTGAGCGCTGTGAAATTGGACGTCACGATGAACGCAGGCCCAAGACGTCCGGCGGGCATCAGCAAGAACCCGTTTTCGGAAATTTCGGGGCTGGGAAAGGCGTTACCGGAGACGCGGGTGATGCCCATTGCGGCCCAATCCTGGATTTTGCGGGCTTGGTCGGGGCCTTCATAGGCGCAGGATACGGTTTCCGGGACGGTGACTTCGAAGCCCCAATCGCGCCCTGCTTGCCAGCCGTGTTTCTGTAGGTACACGCCGATTGAGGCCAGCGTGTCCTCGGGCGATCCCCAAATATCGGCCCGACCATCGCCGTTTCCGTCGGCGGCGTACTGTAGGTAGTTTGACGGCATGAATTGCGGCTGGCCTAATGCGCCTGCCCAGCTGCTTTTCAACGCATTGCGTGTGGCGAAGCCGCGTTCGACCATTACTAAGGCCGCGATCAGTTCCGATGTGAAGTAGTCCGCGCGTGTACTCAGAAACCCTTTGGTGCTGAGAATTTGAAACGCGTCATGTGGAATTTGGGCGTTGCCAAAGCTGCTTTCGCGGCCCCAGATTGCGACGATGATCTGGGCGGGCACGCCTGTTTGTTGCTCGATGCGGCGCAATGTGTCCGCGTGGCGCGTCATCAGGCTGCGTCCGGTGTTGGCGTTGTTCGATAGTGCCCTTGCATCGAAATAGGCGGCGGGGGTCCGGAATTCGGCTTGGCGTTGGTTGGTGTCGGCAGGTTTGCCTGCGTAAACCAAATCGGGCAGGTCCCATTTGGGCGTGACGCCGGATAACGCGGCCTCAAACGTCGCACGGCTGACCCCATTTTGTTGTGCTATCGGCCAGATTGTGGTGCCGAGCCAGTCGTTAAATTGGGCCGTGATCGCGCCACGATCCTGCGCGTGTAGCGCGAGTGGTGTCAGCGCAAGGCACAGGGCCCACACGAAAAAGGTCACATATTTCACGGGTCAATCCTCTGTCGATACTGGCCTCTGCCGATACTGGGCTCAGTCTACAGGAAACAATGGCGCAGCAAAGACGCTTGGGCGCGGGTGCGTGGATTTTTGACCAGAGACCGCCGACCACGAACAATTTGAATGGAATGCGAGGCGTCGTTTAGGAAAAGCTTTGCGATGCAATGCGGTGGGCTTCACGAACTATTAGCTCTCGCAGGGTATATCTGGGCAACTTCGGAATGAATGGTGCCTAGGTTTATGGCGACGAACAATGGAATGTGGGGCGACAATACGGGTGTGGGCATGTCCGCCGCAGACCAGCAAAGCGCTGGTATTCCGTGTTTTACCCCCGGTGCGATGATTGCGACCCCACTGGGGGAGCGTGCGATCGAGACGTTACAGGTCGGCGATCAGGTCATGACGCGCGATCATGGGCTGCAAGATATTCGGTGGGTTGGGCAACGGGCAGTGGCTGCGCGGGACAAACTGGCCCCGATTTTGATCCAACCGGGAGTTGTAACAGGGCAGGAGATGCCGCTGTTGGTGTCGCCACAGCACCGTATGTTGTTCACGGGATATCGGGCAGAACTGTTGTTTGGCGAATCCGAGGTGCTGATTGCGGCGAAACATTTGTTGGATGGTCGTGATGTGATCCGCCAAGACGGGGGGCAAGTGACTTATATCCATGTGCTTTTTGACAGCCACGAGGTGATCTACGCAAACGGTGCTGCGACCGAAAGCTTTCACCCCGGTGACGAGGGAATCGCCGGCATCGACGATGCGGCACGCGCCGAACTTTTCACGATTTTTCCAGAGCTGCGGGCCGATATTTCGCGCTATGGGCAGACCGCGAGACGGTGTTTGCGTAAGCACGAAGCTGTGATGGTACGCATGTAAAAATACCCATTTAGCCTAAAGGTGATGGGTTTATAGGCGAAATGCCCAGAAGTTTATCGCAAACCAAGCATTTTTACCTTTCCGTAGCGTCGTTTCAGAACAACGGTTGCGGAATGTTGAGACTGATCTAAGGTAATGCTTGGACGGACGAAGATTCCGCCGGCTCTGGGGAGAAAAGATTGACTGCTACAGCTAGTGATGGTGCGTTTGTTGCTTTTGAGCGCGTTCAGAAAAGTTACGATGGGGAGAACCTCGTTGTTAAGGATCTGAACTTATCAATGCCAAAAGGCGAGTTTTTAACAATGCTTGGGCCATCGGGGTCAGGCAAAACGACTTGCCTTATGATGCTTGCTGGGTTTGAGACCGCGACGCACGGCGATATTTTACTCGATGGCGTTTCTATTAATAATATTCCGCCGCATAAGCGCGGCATCGGCATGGTTTTCCAAAACTACGCCTTATTCCCGCATATGACGGTTGCTGAAAACCTGTCGTTTCCGTTGGAAGTCCGCAAAATGGGCAAGTCCGACCGTGAAGCAAAGGTGAAGCGCGCGCTGGACATGGTTCAGATGGGCGACTTTGCGGGACGGCGTCCTGCGCAATTGTCGGGTGGCCAGCAGCAGCGGATCGCATTGTCGCGTGCGCTGGTGTTTGAACCGGAACTTGTGTTGATGGACGAACCGCTGGGTGCGTTGGACAAACAGTTGCGCGAAACGCTTCAGTTTGAGATCACAAATCTTGCACATTCTTTGGGTATTACAACGGTTTACGTGACGCACGACCAGACCGAAGCCCTGACAATGTCGGACCGCGTTGCGGTATTTGACGACGGACGTATTCAACAACTGGCCCCGCCAGATGAGTTGTACGAGAAACCGGAAAACAGTTTTGTTGCCCAATTTATTGGTGAAAACAACACGTTGGAAGGCGTTATTACCGAGATCAGAGGCAACACTTGCATTGTGAAGCTGGACAACGGTGACATCATTGATGCGGTGCCTGTGAACGTCAGCGCCGTGGGCGAACGGACCAAAGTGTCGATCCGTCCAGAACGCGTAGAATTTAACCGCGAGCGTCTGCACGAGGATGCGCATACGCTGAAAGCCGAAGTGCTTGAGTTCATCTACATGGGTGACATTTTCCGCACGCGGTTGCGGGTGGCTGGCCGTGACGACTTTGTCGTTAAAACACGGAACGCACCAGATCAGGAGCGCCTGAAACCAGGCCAAACAATCGAGATCGGCTGGCTGGCAGAAGACTGCCGCGCCCTCGACGCCTGATAAAGTTAAGGATCGGTAGCCGCTCGGACTACCGGTCTGCGATATTAAATCCGGGTAATCTAACGGGAGAATATATAATGAAAATGACAACCAAACTTATGGCGACGTCTGCTCTGGTGTTTGCACCTCTTGCGGCCGGTGCCCAAGATATGGCCGATGAGATGACAATCGTAAGCTGGGGTGGCGCGTATTCTGCGTCTCAACAAGCTGCATATCACGACCCCTACATGGAAAACACGGGCGTCACGATCATCAACGATGAATCCTCTGCCGAAGCCGTAGCCAAGCTGCGTGCCATGAACGAAGCGGGCAATGTGACGTGGGACGTTGTTGACGTTGTGGCATCCGACGCGATCCGTCTGTGCGACGAAGGTCTGGCGATGGAAATCGACGCGGACGAGCAGCTTGCTGATGGCGATGACGGCTCAAAAGCATCTGACGATTTCGGCGACTTGCTGGTGTCCGACTGCTTTATCCCGCAGATCGTTTATTCCACAACAGTGGGCTACCGCACCGATCTGGTTGGCGACACACCGCCAACGGACATCTGCGCGATCTTCGACACCGAAACTTACCCGGGTATGCGGTCACTTGAAAAGCGTCCAATCGGCAACCTAGAGTGGGCTTTGCTGTGTGACGGCGTCGCAAAAGAAGACATCTATGACGTTCTGGAAACACCAGAAGGCCAAGACCAAGCGTTCGCAAAACTCGACACTGTGAAAGATAGTGTTGTGTGGTGGACCGCTGGTGCTGACACGCCGCAGCTGCTTGCTGACGGCGAAGTGATCATGGGCTCGACTTACAACGGTCGTCTGTTCAGCTTGATTGTTGAGCAAGAGCAGCCTGTTGAAATGCTGTGGGACGCGCAGGTATTTGACCTTGACGGTTGGATCATTCCAGCAGGCCTGTCTGAAGAGCGTGAAGCGCGTGCGTTGGACTTTATCAAGTTCGCGACAGACACACAGCGTCTGGCCGATCAGGCGAAATACATCGCTTATGGTCCAGCACGTGCATCTTCTGCGCCACTGGTCAGCACACACGCGACACTGGGTATCGAAATGGCGCCACATATGCCAACCGATCCTGCAAACGCGACAAACACGTTCCTGTACAACTACGAATGGTGGGCCGATTACCGTGATGATCTGGATGCAAAATTCCAGGCTTGGTTGTCACAGTAAGTGATCTTTGGGGGTGCGGCCTATCGTGGCCGCACCCCTTTTTAAAAGACTTTGGGGGCTGAATGCCAAAAGGTTATATTATCGGTCATGTCACAGTGCATGACGCAGATGCCTATGCTGATTACGTCGCACGCAATACGCAGATTATGGCGCAGTTTGGCGGCAAACCGATTATCCGTGGTGGTCAATCCGAGACCCCGGAAGGCCCAAAGTTCACACGTCACGTGTGTTTCGAATATCCGGATTTTGCTGCTGCAAAGGCCGCTTATTACTCAGAAGAATATCAAGACGTTATGAAAATACGCATCGCAAATGCCGAGAGCATGATCGTCGTCGTAGAAGGGGCCGCATAAAATGGCTGAACAGGTTCTGGCCGCTGATGGCCGCCCTCTGAAAACATCGTTGAACCGCGCATTGCGCCGGCAGAAATTGCGGGCGCTGATGCTCATCGCACCGCTGTTGTTATTTATCCTGCTGTCCTTCGTAATGCCGATTGCGGATATGCTGTTCCGATCTGTCGAAAACCAGATCGTAGGCGAGACGCTCCCACGGACTGTGGTTGAGTTGAAAGACTGGGACGCGACCAGTGGCGCGGAACCCGATGCAGCCGTGTTCGAAGCGCTGGCTCGTGATCTGTCGATTGCCGTTGAAGAAAAAAGCCACACGCGGCTCGGTAGCCGTTTGAACTATGAATTGACTGGCATTTCGTCGCTGTTCCGTAAAACCGGACGTAGCGTTGACGAAGTTGGTGAAGCCGCACAAGACGCATTGGAAGCCCTCTCGCCCGCTTGGGCAGAACGGTCTGCATTTGGCGGATTGCTGGGGACTGCCCGTTGGACGGCTGATCTCGATGCATGGGACGGCGAAGGCACCGCACCTGCATTTGAAGCGCGACCAGAGATGGCCGCCGCATTGCCTGAAACAACACGTCTTTATACGTCATTTGCCAATATGGTAGGGGCCGAGGGCGACAATCCGTTGACTGAAAAACAATGGCCGATTGTGTCGCATGTTTTTGCCCAAGAAATCGTTACCGCAGAGACCCCAGACGGGTTGGATGCGTTCGGCCAAGCGGTATTTTCTGACGTCAAAGCAGCGATGGCTGCCACGACTTTGGACGATCCAAAGGCGATTTTCATTGACGTCGATGAAGACTGGGGCAGCACCGATGTCTGGCGCACGATCCAGACCTATAGTCCTGCCTATACCGATGGTTATTTCCTCAATTCTATTGACCGGCTCAAAGGCGCTGACGGATCAGAAGCGCGACCTGAAAACGAGCAAGTTTATGTCACGTTGTTTATCCGCACGATGATCATGTCGTTCACGATTACAGTCAGCTGTATCGTGCTGGGCTATCCGATTGCATGGTTGCTGGCGAACTTGCCTGCGCGCAAAGCGAATTTGTTGATGATCCTTGTTCTGCTGCCATTCTGGACGTCATTGCTGGTGCGGACATCGGCTTGGAAAGTGCTGTTGCAACAGCAAGGGGTGATCAACGATATCCTTGTTTGGATCGGCCTTGTGGCGGATGACAATCGATTACAACTGATTAATAACCAAACCGGTACGATCATCGCGATGACGCATATCCTGCTGCCGTTTATGATTTTGCCACTGTATTCGGTGATGAAAACCATCCCGCCGACCTATCTGCGGGCAGCGAAATCGCTGGGTGCAACCAACTGGACCGCGTTCTGGCGCGTGTATTTCCCGCAGTCTATTCCGGGCATTGGTGCGGGGTCGATCCTCGCGTTCATCCTGTCGATTGGTTACTACATCACGCCGGAAATCGTGGGCGGGACCAAGGGTGTCTTTATCTCAAACCGGATCGCTTATCACATCTCGACATCGCTGAACTGGGGCCTTGCGGCTGCACTTGGGGCGATCCTGCTCGCAATTGTGATGCTGTTCTACTACGCCTACGACAAGATCGTCGGCATCGATAACGTGAAATTGGGGGGCTAAAGCCATGTCAGGATTGCCAACATACGCGAGCCCCGGACAACGGGTTTGGTACTATTCATTTCGAGTGATCTGCGGGCTGATTTTCTTCTTCCTGATCGCACCGATCTTGGTCATCATTCCGTTGTCCTTCAACGCAGAGAACTTTTTCACCTTCACGCCAGAGATGCTGGCGCTTGATCCGGCTGGGTTCTCGACCAAACACTACGAGGATTTCTTTTCAAATTCCGACTGGCAGTTGGCCTTGCGGAATTCGTTGAAGATCGCACCGGTGGCGACGATTATTTCGGTGTCATTGGGTACATTGGCCGCGATTGGTTTGTCACAAAGCCACGTGCCATTCCGTCGTGCGATCATGGCAATCTTGATCTCGCCGATGATCGTGCCGCTGATCATTTCGGCGACTGGCATGTATTTCTTCTACTCAAACCCATACATCCCGATTCCGTTCTACGGCAAAGTTGAATTGCCTTTCACGCTGACGGGGACGTATATTGGTGTGGTCTTGGCGCATGCCGCTTTGGGCATTCCCTTTGTGATTATCACGGTTACGGCGACGCTGGTGGGCTTTGATAATTCCTTGACGCGGGCAGCCGCGAATATGGGGGCAGGGCCGGTGACAACGTTCTTCCGGATACAAATGCCGCTGATTTTGCCAGGCGTTGTGTCAGGTGGCCTGTTCGCATTCATCACGTCGTTTGACGAAGTTGTGGTGGTGTTGTTTGTCGGCTCTGCTGGCCAGAAAACCCTGCCATGGCAAATGTTTACGGGTCTGCGTGAACAAATCAGCCCGACAATCTTGGCCGTGGCAACAATCCTGATTGGGATTTCAATCCTGCTATTGATTGTGTTGGAAGTGCTGCGCCGCAGGTCCGAACGGCTGCGGGGCATGTCGCCTAGCTAAGATGTCGCCGGACTGAACTGATTGCATGATGTGTCGCCAAAGCGTTTGTTCAAAACGCTTTGGCGATTTTCTTTTGGGTTACGAATTTTTGTTTAAGCTCACGGCAGAATGGCGAGCCATACCCAGATGGTCACGATGCATAAAACGGTACTGAACAGCACCGCGGACGCCGCGACCCGCTTTGCTTTGCCGTACATATTCGCAAAGACGTAGGCATTGATCCCTGGCGCGACGGCTGATGTCAGGATCGCAGAACGGAACGCATCGGTGCTGAGATCAGTCCATTTGCCCAAGATCCAAACGATGCTCGGGTGCAAAATCAACGAGATCGCGACGACGAACATGATCGTCTTGAGATCACCTTCGGGGCGGTAGTGATAGAGCACGCCACCCAAGCCAAACAGCGCGGCAGGCACGGCAGTACGCGCGATCATGTCAATCGCATCGGTCAAGACGTTGGGCAATGTCGTGCCGCTGAGGTTAACTATAAACCCAAGCGTGACCCCGACGACGAGCGCATTGCTGAACATGGCCTTCAGGACTTTGCCGGGCAGGGACGCGAGGGATCCACCTTTGTTCCGGGCGATCTCCATCGCTGTGATGCCGATCAGGTAACAGCTGGGCGAATGGAACGCGATGATGGTGTAATTCGCTTCGAGTGCGCCGATCCCGTAGGCTCTTTCGGTGATCGGCAGGCCGAGCATCAAAGAGTTGGAAAACAGCCCGACAAAGCCGATTGCAACGCTGTCTTCCCAATCGCGTTTGAAGATGTAGCGTGCGCCAAGCAGCCCCACGGCAAAGCCCGCGATTGCACCAAAATAGAAGCTACCCAGTAGCGCTACGTCAAAATTCTGTTCGAGATCGAGCCGCGAAATGGCACTGAACAGCAGGCAGGGGATGGCGATGTTCTGCGTAAAGCGCATCACGCCGTCGACGTTTTGGTCGCTAAAGACGTTTCGCCAAACGGCAATGTAGCCAAAGGCGAGAACGAGGAATACAGGAAGGATGACGTTAATAAGTGCGCCCATGGCAGTGGCTTTCGATGTGTCGGAGCCTCCGGCGGGGATTGGGAAAAAGCCAAAGAAGCGGACGGTTGTGCCTTAAGTGATCGGCAACGTCAGTGTCAGGCCGTCGTAGGCCGGTTGGATATGGTCGGGTGTCTCAGCGGCCAAAGTCGCGTAGTCCAGATCGTTGTGCATGTTGGTTAACACGGCTTTGGTCGGTTTGATCGTGTCGATCCAGCCCAGTGTTTTGTCAAGGTGGGAATGGGTTGGATGTGGATCGCGGCGCAGTGCGTCGATGATCCACAGGTCGAGGTTTTGCAGATGCTGCCAGCTATCGTCTGGGAAATCGGCGACGTCTGGCACATAGGCGGCATCGCCAATACGGAACCCGTATGTGACCATAGCACCATGTTCGACTGGGATTGGAATGAACGGGATCGGCCCACCTGCGCCTGTGATTTCAAAGGGTTGTGAGACAACGTTCAAGTCGCTGATCGGCGGGTATGACGACCCTTCGGGCTGGACAAAGACGTAGCTGAACCGGTCGAGGATGGCGTCGCGGGTGTCAGGATCGGTGTAGACCTGCAAGCGTTGGCGCATGTTGTAGACGACCATCCGCAGGTCGTCGATGCCGTGCAGGTGGTCCGCGTGGGCGTGGGTGTAGACGACCGCATCAAAGCTGCCGACGCCCGCATCCAGCAGTTGCTGGCGCATGTCGGGCGTGGTGTCGATCAACACGCGGGTTGTGCCGTTTGGCCCCTCACGTGTCACCAAGAGCGAACAACGCAGCCGCCTGTTCTTTGGATTTTTCGGGTCGCAATTGCCCCAATCTCCGCCAGCCGTATCCGCCAGACGCGGCACGCCACCGGACGACCCGCAGCCTAGAATACGAAAGGTGAGTGTGTCGCTCATGCGCGCGCCTTGGTGAACAGACGGTCGAAATTGGCGGTTGTGGCTTTGGCGAAATCATCAAGCGATATGCCGAACACTTCGGCCCCTTTGGCGGCGGTGTGTGCCGTGTATGCGGGCTCGTTCCGGCGGCCACGGTGAGGCGGGGGCGCGAGATACGGGCTGTCGGTTTCGACCAGAATACGGTCCAGCGGGGCGGCGGCGAAAATGTCGCGCACCTCTTGGCTTTTGGGGAAGGTCGCGATGCCGGACATCGACAGGTAGAACCCCAGATCAAGGGCAGCGCGGCCCAATTCCGGTGAGCTAGAGAAGCAGTGCATCACACAATCATATGCGCCTTTGGCGTGTTCATCGGCCAAGATCCGCGCCATATCGTCATCGGCCCCACGTGCGTGGATGATCAGAGGTAGGCCCGTTTCGCGGGCGGCTATGATGTGAATGCGCAGACTTTCCTTTTGGATATCCGCACTTTCCAAGGTGTAATGGTAGTCGAGACCCGTTTCGCCGATGCCAACCATCTTAGGGTGTTGAGCGATTTTGACCAATTCATCGACGGTCGCCAATGGTTCTTCGGCGGCGGACATCGGGTGGGTGCCGCAGGCGTAGAAAACCGGATCGTGGGCTTCGGCTATCGCCCGCACGGCGGGTTCATTGCGCAGCCTTGTGCAGATCGACACCATCCGCGTCACACCTGCGTCAAGCGCCCGTTGGATCACCGCCGGACGCTCATCGTCAAAATCCGGAAAATCGAGGTGGCAATGGCTATCGACGAGGATGGGAAGGGTCATGTTCTGCCTTTAGCGGGCTGCAACGGCCCGTGCTGTCTCTTCTATCTTGAATACGATATCTAGGACCAAGGCGGCAGGGTCAAGGTTCACCGCCCGTCCATGTCTGATCCGCGCGGAAAGGTCCTGTTGCAATTGCGCCCAAGCGCGTGCGGCGCGGTCATCGGGGGACAGGCGCGCGAGCAATTCCGCCTCGCCTGGTGCGCCTTGTGTGCTAGGTGCGCCAAGCAATCCGGCACGGGCGGCGCGGGCTAAAAAGTGGTCGATCAGATCAAGCGTCAGCCCGTAGCGGATCACGTTCGCGACACCTGCGCAGGAGTTGGCCAGTGACAGCGCCATAGGGCGGTCGGCGTTGGGCAGTTTCTCGAGCGTGCGGATGATTTCTGCGTAACGCGGCAATCCGTCGTGGTTCAGCATCGCAATGGCGTCGCCTGCCGATCCGCCAGCAAGCACGGTTAATGCTTCGGTGGCGTCTGCAGGATGGCCCGCTTGGGATAGGGCTTGGCTTAGCGCATCTGGCCCTAATGGCGGGCAGCGTAGTTCGCGGCAGCGTGACCTGATCGTGGGCAAAAGCCGCGAGGGTTGGTGTGCGATCAGCAGTATCGTGGTGTTGGCTGGTGGTTCTTCCAACTCCTTCAGGATCGCGTTCGCGGCGTTGCGGTTCAATTCGTCCGCCGCGTCCACGATCACAACGCGCCTGCCGCCGTCGGTGGCGGACATGTGGAAAAACCCTTTGACGCCGCGCACGGCATCGACGGTGATTTCAGATTTCAGTTTTTTGGTTTTGTCGTCGTAAGGACGGCGCACAACGAACAAGCGTGGATGCGCGCCCGATTGTACGAGCCTTGCGTCTGGGTGTTCGGGGTCTACCTGCAATGATGTGGGCGGGGGCGGTGCGCCGAATAGCCCGTCGTCTTGCGGTTCTTCGGCCAACAAGAACGTCGCGATTTTCCAAGCGAGCGTGGCTTTGCCAACGCCGCGTGGTCCGGTAATCAGCCAACCAGAATGAAGGCGGCCGGAATTGTAGGCTTCGAGAAACGATGCTTCGGCACCGGATTGGCCAAAGAGGACTTCGGTTTCGCGCGGGTGCGGCGCACCTGCGATCCGGTCGGGTTCGGGGATGTCGTCGCTCATGTCCGTGCTGCGTATTGTGTGGCGATGTCCGCCGCGATGGCGTCCGGCGCACGGTTGCCGTCGATCAGCACGCAGCGTTCGGGAAAGGATTTTGCAAGCGACAAGAACCCGTGGCGCAAGGTTTCTTGAAACGGCAGGCCAAAATCTTCAAAACGGTCTTCGCCGGAATTACGGGCGAGGCCGCGTTTCAGTGCGATTTCGGGGTCCATGTCGATGATGAACGTCAGGTCCGGTTCGCGGCCAATCATCAACGCATGAAGCTGATCGACTTTGCCGCGCAGGTCGCCACGAGTCGCACCCTGATAGACACGAGTGCTATCGGCGAAACGGTCGGAGATGATGGTAGTGCCAGCCTTGAGGGCGGGTTCAATCGTCTTTTCCAGATGATCGCGACGCGATGCAGTGAATAGTAGGATTTCGGTTTCCGCCGACCAACGATCCGGTTCGCCCGTTAACACAAGGCTGCGAATTTCCTCGGCGCCGGGTGATCCGCCGGGTTCGCGGGTCAGGATCACGTCTTGGCCAGTCGCCTCGATTGCCGCTTTCAGTGTCTGCGATTGAGTCGATTTACCAGAGCCGTCGATGCCCTCGAAGGTGATGAAACGGCCAGTGGTCATCAATTAAGACTCGGTCGCTGGGATATCGGCGGCGGGGGCCTCAGCCGTGGGGCCGAATTTTTCCCACAACACGTCAGCCGCGACACGCAAACGGGTTTTGAAACCGCCCCGCAACACGGCACTTTCTGCAACCAAAGGCACGCGGTGCGCAGGCAATCCATCAAGCGAGATCACCAATTCGCCCAGCTCTTGGCCCGCAACGATTGGCGCCTCGAAGGGGCCTGTATAGATGACTTCGGCGTCCAAACCGTCTTGGTTCACGACGGGCACAAGCAGAGAAATATCGTCGGCGACAGTCAGGCCAACGGACGCTTTTTCACCCATCCACACATCGGCTTCTGCAATGCGTGTGCCGCCTTGCGCGACTTGTTTCTGCGCGAATTGGCGAAACGCCCAGTTGACGATTTTCTCGGCTTCTTCCGCGCGGGCTTGGGTGGTCTCAAGTCCGGTGATCACGAAAATGATCCGGCGGTCGCCTTGTTTTGCTGATCCGACAAGACCGTACCCTGCTTCTTGGGTGTGGCCGGTTTTCAAGCCGTCAGCCCCGATACCAAGGCTCAGGATCGGGTTGCGGTTCCGCGAATTGGATGGGACGCGGTTGTCGAATGCGAATTCGGTTTCCGAGAAGAGCGGATAGTAGGTCGGGTAGTCGGTGATCAATCGGTTCGCCAAAAGGCCCAGATCGCGCATCGACATGCGGTGTCCAGCAGCGGGCCAGCCGTTGGAATTGGCGAAGGTCGAATTGGTCATGCCCATGCGACGACCGCGTTCGGTCATTTGACGCGCAAAGCCTGCTTCGGTGCCGTCCAGTGACAGGGCCTCGGCCAGCACGGCGCTTGCGTCATTGCCCGATAGTACGATCACGCCGCGCAAAAGGTCTTCGACGCTGACGCGGTCGGTCGTATCAAGGAACATCGACGAGCCACCGTAAGCTGCGGCGTGGGTAGACACAGGTAGTTCTTCGTCGATACCCAAAATCCCATCGGCCACAGCTTCAAATGCCATGTAGATCGTCATCAGCTTGGACATCGATGCAGGCGGCAGTGGCTCGTCCGCGTTCTTGTCCAGCAAAACGGTGCCAGTGGTCTGGTCAATCACATAGGCGGCCGAGGCGCGTGTATCGAAGGTTTGCGCGCTCGCCGACATGCCCCACGTCAGGCTGACGATGATGGCAAGACCGGTACGAATGAACGGGATAGTCATCGGTGACAGCTCCGAATTGAGGGTTTAGTTGCTTACGAAATAAGCGTCAGCAAAGCCGAGCGCCTTGACTTTATCCAAGATCGCAGACCGGTCGGCGGAGGTCGGGGCAGGGCCCACAATCACGCGCCAGAATGGTTTGCCTTGGCTGTTTTGGGCCAATACGGACGCGGACATGCCGTCGTTTCGCAAGGATGCGGCGGTGTCATTTGCATTGGATTCAACGCTAAAGATACCGATCTGGATAAACGGTTTGTCGAGTGTTGATGTCGCTTGGGGTGCGGCGGCAACAGCCACAGGTGCTACAGCGATTGGCGTCGCAACAGGGGCCGCGGCTGCGGTTTCTGCGGCGGTCACAGCCGCGGCTGCACCTGCAATCGGATCATCATCCAGTGCTGTCGCCGCGATCCCAACAGGGGCGTCGAAATCGGTTGTTGCGGGCGGCGCTATTTCGACAGCTTCGCGGCGCAGGGCCACAACATTCAACATCGCAGGCGATCCGGCGAGCATGCCCAACTCTTGAGCCGCATCAGATGACACCTGAAGCTCAGGACCTGGATTGTCGCGTTCGCGGCGGAATAATGCACCGATCACAAACTTGCCGTTGGACTCGTTGCGGATGATCACGCGCTCTGGATCGGTCACATCAGGATGTGCGACCCAAACACCACCAAGCGACGGACGACCGTCCCACAGACCGCTTTCCGTTTTTTGGAAAATCTCTGGCGCTTCGATATCGCGCTCTTCGGTCGTGCCACCAAGAAGGGGCAGGGCTGCTTCGGTGCCGCTAGTCGCGGTGTCAGCTTCGCCAAAGCCCTCGCAAGCGGCCACTGTAAACAACAATGTCGCGACAAGACCGCTTTTCAGCCAAGTTTTTGAAATCAATACGGTTTTCATTGTGGATCGCCCCAAATTTGCCCAGTGATCGCGGTTTTTCCGAGACCTAATTTTGTTATCGCACGGGCCATACGACTGACCACCAGCACCATATAAAGCGAACAATAGCGACATGGCACTGATTTTGGAAGTCTTGAGACAAAATGATGCGCGGATTTCCACAGAGCTGATTTTCGTGTCGAAGGGTCTTTACCTCGTGAAATAATCGCCCTAAGAAGCCCACCAGCGGAGGCTTGGCAGAGTGGTCGAATGCACCGGTCTTGAAAACCGACGAGGGTGAAAGTCCTCCCAGGGTTCGAATCCCTGAGCCTCCGCCATCTTACAATTTTGTTCGATTGGATAAGGCCGCTTTGAACGGCTTTTTTCTTTTGTTTGCATAGGCTTGCGTGCATTTTTCGTTTGTCTTGAGTTTCGTTCAGTTACGTCTATATTCGTTCCTTGAGTGGTATGGAATGTGGTATGCGTTATGGCCCTATCTGGTAAGCTGACGAAAAAATTGGTCGAGAACCTGAACGCTGGGCGACACGGCGATGGCAACGGATTGTATCTCGTTGTTGACCCGTCAGGGGCGCGGCGTTGGATCGTTCGGGTGGTTGTCAAAGGGCAAAAGAATAAAAAAGGTGCGCCGCTGCGTACTGATTTTGGTCTCGGTGGTGCGGACATCGTTACGCTGAACCAAGCCAGAGAGCGCGCGCTCGAATATCGCCGGATGGCAAAGCAAGGCCTCAACCCTCGTTTCAACGCGCACAAAGAGGTGCCGACTTTTGAGGAGGTCGCGCAACAGGTCCACATTGACCGGATGCCAACCTGGAAAAACCAGAAGCACGGCCAGCAATGGATCAACACACTGCGTGATTATGCCTTTCCCAAAATTGGCCGAATGCCGATTGATAGCATTGATCAGCCTGAGGTGTTGATGTGCCTGTCTCCTATTTGGACAGAAAAGCACGAAACCGCGCGACGCCTGTCTCAGCGTATCAAGATCGTTTTAGACGTCGCAAAGTCCAAAGGATTGCGATCGGGCGAGAACCCAGTGACAGCAATCAAAGATGCGCAGGTCCTTCCGAAAGTAAAAGCAAAGCCAAAGCACCATATGGCAATGCGCTGGCAAGATGTGCCGGCCTTCTATGCTGACCTCACATCGCGCAATGCCATGTCAGCACGTGCACTTCGCTTTACCTGCCTGACCGGATCTCGCACCGGTGAGGTTCTTGGGGTGCGCTGGCCGGAAATCGACTTTGATGAACGGTTGTGGACCTGCCCTGCGGAGCGGATGAAAACCGGCGAGGTACACCGCGTGCCGCTAACCGATGAGATGCTGGCAATCATTGAGCCGTTGCAGGATCTCAAATCAGATTTTGTTTTTGAGGGACAAAAGCGCCACAAGCCAATGTCGAACATGTCGATGCTCATGTTGCTACGCAGAATGAATGTTGAAGGCGTGACTGTTCACGGGTTCCGGTCCACATTCCGCGATTGGGCGTCTGAAGTTGCGAACGCGCCCCGAGAGGTCGCTGAGATGAGCCTGTCGCATCGCGTCGGGTCAGATGTGGAGCGCGCTTATGCTCGGTCCGATTTATTAGCAAAAAGGAGAAAGCTCATGGAGCATTGGTCAGAATACGTGCGGTCAATCTCATCTGGTGGGACGGATTAATGCTTACGGTGTATATTGATGAATTGGACTTGACGATTCTCGAGTACTACCGTGCCGCACTCAGCGAGGACACATTTGATGGTCGCAAGAAAGCCATCTCTGATTTGGCCAAACAAGTGAAGCTCTGGGAACTCAAAGGTCTCATGAAAAATGATGAGTGGAAAAAAGAGATGCTGGAGGAAAAGCCGGAAAATTTGCTCCAAATGGCCTTAGACATCGCTGAGTGGAGTGATGGTGCGGTCGCTTTCACGCATGTTATTTCTCGGTTTGATAACGGGCAAAATCGGAAGCTTCGTATTGCGGACCAAATTGGATTGGAAATATGGCGATCCATCAAGGCGGGGAAGTTTCGCGGAGTTCATACTGTGATCGGAGTGTTAAACACCGTCCGCCATAAAACGCAAAAGCTGAAATTCAACGGCGGGCGCGACAAAAATGGGCTTCGAGAGAAGTGGAATACCTATCGCGGCGTTGTTCATTTCGGTATTGCGCGGGCATTTTGTAAAGAGAGAGGTTTAGATAACCACGCGTTGCTTGAGGTCGCAGAAGGCATACGGAGGCAGCTGTCCTCAAACTGTCCAAAAGGGACTTCCAAGCCCTATGTTGACGAAGGTGAGAAAATTTCTTTTGTATATAAATCAAGCACTTAGGGTCCCAGGTTTGCAGATCGGGGACTGCCGTTTGTCGTAATTATAGCCCCTTCATTCCGCTGCACTCAACGCAATGGAATGAAGGTCAGCAATGCCCAATATATTTAAAAACGAACGCAGCTATGTCTTAGGTGACCCAGAGCTTGCTTTGCTCGGCGACCGCGACAAGCTGGCACAATGGCGCCATAAAGGCGTAGGCCCTGCCTTTTACCGCCTTGGTCGCAAGATCGTTTATCGCGGTGTCGATCTTAATCAATGGGTGGAGGCGCAACGCGTCGATCCAGTTCGTGGAGCAGATTGATGGCGCGTTCTTCCCTTTACCCCGCTCTCGCAGCGTCGGATGTCAAATCTGACGATGTTCTTCCCTCTCGCATGGATACGCCCAAAAGCGCCGACGCTTCCGACGGGCGCAAAGCTACGTCGCGCGTTCAGCTGGATATGTTTCTTTCGGAAGCAGCGCCTGTCTCGATCGGCGATACTGCAGTCAAGAAACAAACTGCCCAGTGTGTTCGCTGCACTGAATGTTTTCTTTCAGATCGTGAAGTGGCGAAACGCTATGACATCTCGCGCGCGTCGGTTTGGCGCTGGTTGGCCAGTGAGCCAGCGTTTCCGGCGCCTGTCAAGCTGAGCGCGGGGACATCGCGCTGGAAGCTGAGCGACCTTATTCAGTTTGAAGCAAAGGCGCGTAAAGCCGAGCGCAAAAAGCGCTCAGCAACGACGTTGGGTGCAGACTAATGACGAAGTCCTACAAAAATGTGCACCTCAAGAAAGATCGCGTCTACTCGGTTGAACAGCTGATGGACGCATATTCTGTGACCGCGAATACGGTCTCGAACTGGGTTAAGGAAGGTTTGGTGACGTCCGATGCGCACCATCCCTACTTATTTCGGGGGGCGGTCGTCGTGGCGTTCCACAAGTCTCAACGCTTACTGAAAGCCCGCAAACTTTTGCCCTCACAGTTTCAATGCTGGACTTGCCAAGTGCCTGTAAAACCTGCGCCAGAAACCATCGCCAAAATCCGTGCCGAAAATGGCCGCCCGATGCTGCAGGCGCGTTGCCCCTCGTGTTTATCCAAGGTCCAAAAGATAACGACTGAGACTGATTGCGACAAGTTTCTGGATTGTCGCAATCCAAATACCCCCATGGACTGTTATCGCGAAGAAAAGACCCCATCACGTGGGGGTATTTGGATAAACGGGGGACCTCAAAGCCCGATTTACTCCTCTGAGAACGACCGTATCATTCATAAGTGGCAGGGGTATGCTGGGCGCTATGACGAAAAAACTGTTGTGAAGCATCTCGCAGCGATCCGGTATTTTGAACAATTTTTGTCGGGTAAGTCCTTTCGAACGCTACGTATCGACGATTTTACTGCTGTCCGTGATGATCTCAAGCGCCGTGCAAATGTCACTTCTGATGACGAGTTGTCGGCCTCTTCAATAAAGCACACAATCTCATACCTTGGCTTATTTTTTGATTGGTTGATCGGGCAAGAGGGGTTCCGACGGTTGCCTCGCGACTTTCGGGGCTACCTGGTTGTGCCCAAGGCGGTTATCGCGAAGTCAGCACAAACGAAACAGAAGGACTTCCCGAGCATTAAAGAAGCCGAACAGATTCTTCTGGGCATGCCCTCAGGTTCACTCACGGAAATGCGGTCACGTGCCATTTTTGCCTTGGCGTTTCTCGGGGCATTACGGGCTGACACGCTCGCGTCACTTCAGCTGCAACACGTTCAAATCGAGCAACGATTGATCATACAGGATGGCGGGGTATCTCGGACCAAGGGTGGCAAAAGCATCACCATTTTCTGGTTTCCGATCGCTAGAACGTTTGAGAAGATCGTTGTGGAATGGGTCGAGCGACTTCGGCAGTTGGGGTTCGGAGACGAAGATGCGTTGTTTCCAGACACAAAATGGCTGAAGCACAAAGCAGGTGTTACCCGTCAGATCCCAGTGATGACGACAACCCATGCCGTGTCGGATGCGTTCAAAGTGGCCTGTCGAGAACTCGCAGTGCCATATACGCCGCATGCTGCAAAACACACCATTGGAGCCGAACGCGACGTGCGTCCATTGACCCATCAAGAAAGGAAAGCATGGTCTCTGAACATGGGGCATGAAACAGAACAAATCACGGAACGCCATTACGGGACGATGCCTGAAGATCAGCGGTTTGAAGTCTTGGAAAATATCGGCACTTACGGCGCATCGGATGTTCCTCAGATGACTGATGAGGACAAGATCGCATTTTTTGATGCGGTGGTGGTGACCTGAGCCCCAAGTTTCCTCCAGCTTTGGGCGGATTCCTTGAGGTTAAATCTTTGGCGTTAGGCCGCCATCTTGTCCATTGCCTTTCTCTGCAAAAATTCCGCCGGGGTGAGGTTGCCCAATGCTGAATGTGGTCTGCGCCAGTTGTAATCCTCCTGCCATTCTTCAAGCGTGTTGCGGGCATCGTGCAATGTGCCAAATAGTGTTTCATTCAAACATTCGTCCCTGAGTTTGCCATTGAAGCTTTCGATAAAGCCGTTCTGTTGGGGCTTTCCTGGCGCGATGTAATGCCAATCGACGCCAGTATCCTGAACCCATTTAAGGATCGCCATACTTGTGAACTCGGTTCCGTAACACCTTCGGAATGACGCTTCTTAAGAGGCTATGACAGCCTGTGCAGCACTCATATAGCGCGGCAGGTGGCCATAGCCGTGCCTCAGGTCTCTACAGTGGTTTTGCACAAACCACCCTGCAAAGGAGACCGACTATGACCGAGACAAGTATTACACAGAACGCGAC
>NZ_JACIJM010000010.1 GCF_014199395.1 Yoonia ponticola
AATATTCCATCTTCTTTTTCCCTTGTTCACAGTCATCCTGTGATCTTATCGGGAGCTCGACCTCAGAACAGAGGGTAGCCCAATTACGCATGCTTGGAGCCCAGACCGACCAATGCTGCGTTACGCACGGATGTCCACTAACGAAAGACAGCCAAAAATCTTCAACAACCACTTCGGTTTTGAACTGGTATTTGGCAGCGGAAAATTGGTCATTTATCAGTCGTTCTAAATGGAGGGTTTTTGCGAGTTACTCACACACCTTTAATGGTCGGTCTCGCACCGTGCATGATCTGCCAATGATGCCAACACATAGCATTTATCGGCAATACCGTTCCCCGAGCAGCCGTCTGATATGCGTGCCAGCTCTCGCTCCAGCCGGGTGAGGCTGGCGATCTTCTCGCGCACATACACCAGTTGGCTGGCGGCTATCTCGGAGGCTTCTGCACAGGAACGGTTGGGATGGTTGTTCAACTCGATCAGCGAACAGATCGCTCCGATGGAGAACCCGAGATCCCGGGCATGCTTGATAAAGCCGAGCCGCTCGCGTTCTGCGCGTCCGTAGCGCCGCTGATTGCCTTCAGTTCTTTCGGGCGCACTCATCAGCCCCATCTGCTCATAATAGCGAATGGTAGGAACCTTGACCCCGGTATGCTGTGACAGTGCGCCGATGGAAAACATCAAAACAACCTCTTGAACCTCTAGCTGCTAGAGACATTAAGTTAAGAATATCTCATATCAAGTCAGGAATTGCAGACTCCCATGAACAGTGACACGAAAACACCCGCAAACGCCGCCTTCGACACCATGATCTTCGAGTGGACCGTGTCTGGCATGGATTGCGGTTCATGCGCCACCAAGGTGAGAGGTGCTGTCGAGCGACTGTCCGGTGTTAGCGATATCGAAGTGCTGCCGATGCGGGAACGGATGCGTCTGACACTGGATCCTTCCCGAACCTCACCCGAAAAGGTCGAGGCGACAGTTCGAAAACTGGGTTACGGGGTGAGTACCGCTGACGATACGCACGGCACCGGTGCTTCATCGGGACACGGCAAGGGCGATCACAGCGAAGCAAGCGAAGAAGATCATGGCCGGATCGGTCACGCCCACGATGATCCTGCCGACAGAGGCAAATCATGGTATCAAACCGGCAAGGGGCGGCTGGTGATCGTGACCGGTGCGCTGCTTGCGCTCGCGTGGTGCATCGAACTGTTGACCTCTCAGGACATCGGACTATGGGCGTTTATCCTTGCCTGCCTAATCGGCGTTGCCCCCGTTGCGCGCCGCGCCTTCGCCGCGTTGCGCGCAGGCTTGCCGTTCACCATCGAGATGCTGATGACCATTGCCGCCGTGGGTGCGTTGTTCATCGGTGCGGCTGAAGAAGCGGCATTGGTGGTATTCCTGTTTGCCGTCGGTGAGGTGCTGGAAGGTGTCGCTGCAGACCGTGCGCGGGCCTCGATCCGGGCGTTGTCGGACCTTGTGCCGAAATCTGCCCTTCTGGTCGAAAACGGCACCACGCGCGAGGTCGATGCCGCAACTTTGCAGATTGGTCAGGTCATCCTTGCACGTCCTGGTGCCCGTATCGCAGCGGACGGTGAGGTAACTGAAGGCACTTCCGGCGTGGATCAAAGCCCGGTGACGGGCGAAAGCGTTCCGATCACGCGCAAACCGGGTGATCCGGTATTCGCAGGGTCGATCAACGCCGAGGCTGCGTTGCACATCCGCGTGACGAAGGCGTCCGAGAACAACACGATCTCACGCATCGTCGCGCTGGTAGAGGAGGCCGAGAGCGCGCGCGCGCCGACCGAACGGTTCATCGACCGCTTCTCTCGCTGGTATATGCCGACCATCGTTGGTCTGTCGCTACTCGTCGTGCTGGTGCCGCCACTCTTTGCCGGGGGCGACTGGGGGACATGGGTTTACCGGGGTCTGGCGCTCCTTCTGATCGGGTGCCCCTGTGCGCTGGTGATCTCCGTTCCGGCCTCCATTGCATCCGGCTTGTCGTCGGGTGCGCGGCGCGGCCTGCTGATGAAGGGCGGTGCGGTGATTGAAGCCACTGCCAAGATCGCGAATGTCGCGTTCGACAAGACCGGCACGCTTACGGCGGGGCGACCTGTCGTCACGAATGTAGTCCCGCTGAACGGCACAACCGAGGCTGACATATTGGCCGTGGCGAGCGGTGTCGAAGCTGGATCGTCGCATCCGCTGGCCGAGGCGATAACGACGTATGCGCAGGAGGCAGGCATTGCGCCGCTCGCGTCCAGTGGTGCCCGCGCCATCGTCGGCAAAGGGGTCGAGGCGACGGTGGGCGATGCGCTCGCGTGGGTTGCGTCCCCGGGCTTTGCATCCGACGCAGGCGTGCTGGATGACGCAGGCACCGACGTCGCCGCCAGGATGGAAGACGAAGGCAAGACCGTGGTGGTCGTCTACCGAGAGGGACGCGCGCTTGGCCTGATCGCCATGCGCGACGAGGCGCGCGCCGATGCGGTGGAGGCCCTGCGCCAGCTCAAGGTGCTGGGCGTGGACGGAGTTATGCTGACCGGCGACAATACCCGCACCGCCGCCGCCATCGCCGGACATCTCGGCATCGACTTCAAGGCAGACCTAATGCCCGAGGACAAGGTCGCGGCGATCCGGTCCATAGCCCGCGAGGGCGTTATGATGATCGGTGACGGCATCAATGACGCGCCCGCACTTGCGCAGGCCTCGGTGGGCGTTGCGATGGGGTCGGGAACAGACGTGGCGCTGGAAACGGCGGATGCCGCGATCCTGCGCAACCGCGTCACCGATGTCGCTGCGATGATACGGCTTGCTCGCGCAACCATGGGTAACATCCGCCAGAACGTGACGATCGCGCTCGGCCTCAAGGCCGTGTTCCTCGTCACGACCGTGTTCGGAATCACCGGTCTGTGGATTGCGATACTTGCGGACACCGGCGCAACCGTGCTGGTGACACTGAACGCCCTTCGGCTTTTGCGCTTCAACCCCGAACGTGAAGGATAAGTTCTTTGGTCGCGATACTGACAGCTGTAGCTCTGGCAATCGCCAGTATGACACTTGCGGCGATCCTGTGGTCCGTAGCCCAGCCCGACCGCCGAATTTGGCCGCCACATCGCTTCAGCGCCGCAGTAGCGTGGATCGGCTGGGGCGGCACATTCGCGTTCTTTGCGACCGTGTTCGCTCTCGGCGTCATAGGCTGGGGAGACGCCCCCGTGCCAGGCTGGTTGCGCTACGGTGTGGGGGCGGTCTTGATCCTTGCCGGAAATGCAGGGGTATGGTCCGAGGTCATGGGTTTTGGTGTGAACCAGACCATGGGTGCTGAAGGACAGTTAAAGACAGACGGCCTCTATCGCTTTTCCCGAAACCCCCAGTATGTCAGCGACATCGCCATCCTGATCGGCTGGGCCTTGTTGAGCGCATCATTTGTGGCGCAGCCGTCTGTTATTACAGGCGTCCTCGTTCTGATCGCCTTCCCTCTCGCCGAGGAAAGCTGGCTGAGCGAGCGATATGGGAAAGCGTATCTCGACTACAAAGCCAAAGTGAGGCGGTTTCTATAACATCCGGCAATATCAAATGAAGGTATTTTCAGTCGAAGTAATTCGAATTGGCCGCTCCGCCTGAACCGTGCGGCCAATATCATCTCAGTCAGCATTTTCGGCCAGCCAGTTGGTCATCTGCTCGATTTCGCCGACCTGTGCAGCTATGATTTTTCCGGCAAGTTTGATCATTTGCGGGTCATCACCATAGTCAAGCAGAACCTGCGCCATGTCGATTGCGCCTTGATGGTGGGCAATCATCCCGCAGGCGAATGCCACGTCGGCATCCTCACTCATCATACCTTCCTGCATCGCCGGCATAGTGATCATCATTCGGCGCATATTTTCCTGAACATGCTCGGGCATGGCGTCAAGCTTCATGCCATCAGATCCCATCATTTCGGCCCCCATGCCAACGCTCGGACTGGCGTGGCCCATTGATGAGTGGTCCATTTCACCCATGGTAGTCAAAGTGCTACATTGCTCGGGCATTTGGAACGCTGCGTCCTGCGCGAAAGCAGATGCCGAGATTGCTGTGACGACGATAGCCGTGGATAGTATTGTCTTTACGATGCTCATTTTGATTTCTCCTGTTTTTCCTGATTTTTGAGGGATCAGGCGGAACGGCGTCAAGATGCGATCCAAAGCGTCAGCATCCAGAGGCCCATACCCACCATGATGAGGTTTTCGGTGAGCGAGATGAAGCCAAGCGGCACGTTCGATCCGCCACCAACGCAGGCGCATTTCAACTCACGCTTGTCGATATAGGCCGCTTTGATAACGCTGATCGCACCGATGGTGCCGATGACGATGCCCACCGGGGCCACGAGCCAGATCAGCGCGCTGCCGGTGCCGATCAGAGCCATCATCCCGACACCAGCGTAAAGCTCAAGGAAGGGATAGGCGTAGCCATATGGCACATAGCGCCGCGCCAGCAGGTCATAACCTAGGAAACCGTTCACGAAGCTGCTGACGTCCTGAAGTTTCTGGATTGCCAGCGCCACCATCGAGGTCGCGAAGAACCACTTGAGGAATGTCAGGACAGGAAAGCCGTCATAAAGGTTCAGGATGATCGCCAGTGCCATCAGCGCAGTCGAGCCGAAGATCGCGATAATCGGGCGATAAGTGGTTTCGTCCTCGCCGAGAACCTTCATGCCGAAGTGTTTCTTGAGGTCGGTGTAACCGCCGATCCGTTCGCCGTCGATGAATGTCTGCGGGGTCGCCTTCACGTCGTGCGCGGCCATATATACGTCCACCTTGTCGCGACTTTCCAGCAGATTGTCGTCGATAGTGTAGCCCTTGCATTTCAGCAATGACATTGACTTCAGACCAAAGGGGCAAAGGTGCCCGGGCATCGCCATCCGGTACAGCGAAGCGGTCTTTCCGGTGCCCTTGCTTTTCTCGCGGGCAATGTCGGGGCCGTCGATTGTGTCATTTCCTGTCATGGCGTTGCTCCGTTCGTCAAAGGTCAATCGTATTGTTTATCCCGTTCCGTGCCAGCAGGCGCGTCACCGTTGGCTTTGATATCCTCGATGTAGATCTTCATTTCAGCGATCTCGGCCTCCTGGGCGGCGATGATCGCGTCAGCCAGTGCCCGCACGCGCGGATCGGAGATATTGGCACGCTCGCTGGTCAGGATCGCGATGGAGTGGTGCGGGATCATCGCCTTCATCCAGGCGACATCGCCCACTGTCGCCTGCGTGCGCACCAGCCCTACGCCGACCGCGAACGCGAGAGCCGCGCCAGTGAAGATCGCAATGTTCGCTTTGCGGCTCGTATACATGCCCAGCATGAAGGCGAGCATGATGATCGCCATGACGCCGCCCATGTAAAGCGCCATCCACATCCGCGTCTGCGAAAAGAAGACGTGGTCGAGGGCATATGTGTTTAGATACATCAGACCGAACATCACAACCGTCGAGGTTGCGATCATCGCGCCAAAACGGCCATAGCCCATGCTGCCGCTCTCGTGTTTGTCCATATTTTTTGCCATGATGTGTCAACCTTTCTACTTGAGGCTAAGGATACCCCCTATAGGTATAATAACCCCGAAATTGAAATCGGGTTCCATGGAGACGATATGAAACAGGACAAACAGCGCACCCTTGACCGGCTCGCCCGGCTGGAAGGTCAGGTGCGGGGTATCGCGAAAATGGTCGATGAGGATCGTTACTGCGTCGACATTCTGGCCCAGACTGCCGCTGTCCGCTCCGCCCTGAAAGGGGTGGAGCGGCTGGTGCTGGAGAACCACGCCCACCACTGCGTCGAAGACGCCATTGGCAGCGGCGATCCGAAGGAGCAGCGCAAGAAGTTCAGTGAACTGATCGCCCTGCTCCAGAAAACCCAGACCTGAGAGGTATTCTACTTGCGCGCGGCCAGCAAAATCATTGCTGCGCTGTCATGTCATCGTGGCGGGCGCGAATCTTCTGCGGCCATGTCGACTTGATGTAGCTGAGGACGGCAACGATCTCATCGTCTTTCAGGATGCCCTCGTAAACCGGCATGTCAGAGGCATAATTCGGATCGCCGATCATCTTGCCCACTCCGTATTTGGTCAGGTTGAACAGTGTTTCACCATCATGGTGCCATGTGTGCCCCGTCTCGTCATGCGGCGGCGCGGGCAGCCGTCCATCCGGCCCCGCGATGCGCCAGTCAGCCTGACCTTCCAGATCGGCTCCGTGGCAGGAGGCACAGTTGGCTGCATAGACCTCCGCCCCGAGCGCCACGGTTTCCGGATCGCCATCGCGCAGAACCATTCCATCAGACTCTGCGGGCCCCGTTCCGAATGTGAGGATGGCGGCCCCCGCAAGGGCCACCCCCGCCACGACGATTGCCAACCGTCTCACAATCCGGCCTGATAGAAGACTTTGCCATTTGCCTCCTTGCCACCAAAGGCGATCACATCGTATCGCGCGCTCGGGTCGTTCCCCATGCCCGGAGAGCCGCCGGGCATCCCCGGAACGGCGATGCCGGCAATATCGGGGCGTTCTTCCAGCAGTTTGGCAAGGGCCGCGAAGGGCACATGGCCTTCGACGATATAGCCGTCGATTGTCGCCGTATGGCAGGCCCACAGTTCGCCCGGCACCCCGGCCTCCTGCTTGGGACCTACATAGTCACGCGTATCGGTAGTCTCGACCTCGTAACCTGCCTCACGCGCCAGTGCGACCCAGGCCGTGCAGCAACCGCAGGTCGGGCTTTTCGTGACGTGCATCGTGCCGTGCTCCGCGATGGTCACATGACTGTCGGCGTGCGCCATGTCTGGCATCATCAGGGTCGCGGCTCCGAGGGCCAGTGCAACGGCAGAAAAAGTGGTCGATAGAGATTTGGTCGGTTTCATGGAGTTGTTCCCCTCGAATGGAGTGCGCGGAGGGAAACCCCGTCGCGGGTGTGATAAACTGTCAGGAAATGCGCGCCCGTCTGCGCGCAGGAGACATCACACCAAGCGTGGCGGATCGAGAGTTCCGGCAGGCTCAAAGCCGGTCGGCAGAATCGATGGTCCGAAAGTAACGGATCGCAGCAGTTTCTGCGCCCCACTGTCCATCTTCATCGCAGGAAGGATGGCCGGAAGGACATGACAACCTTGCGACTGCTCCGTGCCGTCGGTGCAGCAGGTTTTATGGTCGGCTGACATGACGGCCGCAGTTTCGACGGACACGTCGGTCGGGCCTAAATGCCTCGCGGCCATCGCCCCGGACAGTGTGGTCGAGAGAACGATCAGAGCGATCATCAGGAGGCGCACGAAATACATGCCATATACCTACAGTAGGTATATGGCTCCGACAAGCAGTCGGAGACTGGGGAAAATCGGTCACGATGAGCTCACAGCGACCTTTTCTGAACCTGCTAAATACACCAAAAAGACCGATATCGGTGAAAATTCCGTTTTTGACGTTGCGCCGCGATATTTTTGCTTTCTAAAGCGGGGCTGTCGATTTAGGCTGAGGGGGTCGGCCCATTATCGGTGATAGCAGCCTATCGAAGGGCTCATGGGTTCCAGTGTGCATTGTGGGGTCAATTTTATAGCGGGCGGCAGGATTGCGAAAAATTATGATGGTCTAAAGCTCGAGTTTTTCACCGATATCGACCGTTTGTTGAACGGTTCACCGAAGCGGAACTTGAAACACATTGAGCCAAGGTCCGAATTGTCCCGCAGTCTGTGAATTTGGCCTCTGATCCCTGCTGCACTCTGCACGAATGGCTGGTTTTCCCGCCGCGCGGCAGCACCGAATTTTACGCTGACGCAGCATTTTCCACGCTGCGAGCGCATGCAGCAAGAAAACCTAACTCACACAATGGGCTCCCTCAAGCCGTTCGCTGCGATCTGCGCGAACGGCTGCTTCGACGCTGCGGCCGTTCACTGAACCGTCTGTGACAGGCTGCTGAACTTATTTGTGAAAAACGACACCAGCCTTCCCTGTGGCGACCAAACGCAAGGGCGGGCGGCTCTGCCACGACGGCGGCCTATCATGTCAGTGAGGGTATCGAATGCCAGGCTCGGACCCTATGATCGGAGGCCGCCTACACATACCTAGGCCGTGACGCTGTGACCGTCACTCTTGGACGGAAACGAAGAATTGTGTTTCTCCACCTAGTTACAGCGCGGCAAACTCAAGAGGTTATTCGGTTCGGCTCCATCGGCCTCGGTTTTCAGGTATTTTCTTCCATTCCGCCTGGCGATGATGACCCAGACAGAGTTGCCATTTACGCTGGTCCAAAAACGCCAAGTGCCGTCTTCGATACCTTTGATGGCAGCGTCGAGCTTAATGCACCAAGGACCACCACTCTTGGAACCAGTAGCACCGCCGATGCTGTCAATACGCCGGTCAGAGTCCGCGCCGTCTGGAATAATGCAGGTGATCTGATGATCCTGTGGCATGAGGTAATGTCCTTCTTTTTAAGATATTCGAGGATGCTAGGTTGAGACGGACCCGCAGAGGTAGATGCTATCTGCGAGCCCTGATTTTGTAGGGTAATAGGCTTAGCAATCAGGAAGATTGTCCAAGTTGTTGCTCGAAGATTTATCGGCGGTCGAGCGAAGGTATTTGCCGGTCGTTCCGTTCACCACGGTTATGTCGACACGAGACGTGCCAGCCTGCTGGACGTAGTAGGTATGCGTGCCGTTTTCGATATCGCGGATCGCGTCAGCCTTCTGCCGTGGGGACCATGCCTCGCCTGATTTGCAAAGCTTGGTGATGTCGCCGTCCTTGTCTTTTCCTGATGCAGTTACTTTTCTGTCGGCCATCCGAGGCACTCCTTGATAATAAAAAGTTCAGTATGGCTTGTGCCATCCCTGTTTGGAGGGGTGCCGGGTATCGTCCGGCACGCCCAATGTTTCAGAGTCGTTTTTTGTTCGGACGCTGCGTGAGCGCAGAAGCCGCCGCTGTCTTTGCCGCCGGGCTGGACTTTGGATTTCTGAGCACTTTTGATGCCGCTGATGCAGCCTTCGCGCTCGTTACTTCGCTGTTCGATTTTGCCATGTTGTTCACCTCCTTCCTTTTCTCTTGTCTCTGGACTTTGCCGAGATGGTCGATTCTCTCTTGACCAAAAATCCAGTACGTTATAGCTTTTATGACGAAAACGTAGGATCGTTCGGTAAAGAAAAAGGCCAAATGGCCCAGTAGGAATTCCTACGATATCGTCATAGTACAGGAGTTATAGGCGTAGTGTCAACTGCCGATGAAACTGATGGTATTTTTGCTGTCCGATTGCGTGCCGCGCGCGAGCAACGGGAGCTAAACCAGACAGAACTTGCAAAGTTAACTGGCCTGCAGCCTGCTGCTATTGGTCACTTTGAAGCGAACCGCCGGAAGCCGTCCTTTGCTAACATTCGCGCGCTGGCCAAAGCACTTGAGGTGTCATCCGACTACCTCTTGGGCAGGGCAGACACCATCAAGGGGGCTACGACAGCATTTAGGAATGAAGAGAGCCTGAATCATGCTGATCGTGAAAGCATTCAACTGATGATCGACACACTTGCAAGGCGGCGGGAGGATCGCGAGAAGTGAGTAAGTTCAGACTCAAAATGTCTCGACTGAAAGGCGAACAAGTCGCAAGCCAGTTTGGGTTTGAGGCGCTTCCTGTCGACCCTTTTAAGATTGCGGAAGACGAGGCCATCGTTGTTGAAGCCAAAGATTCCGAACGTGAAGGGATGAGTGGATGCATTGTCTTTCATGGCGATGACGTTGGCATTATCTACGCTACACACATTCGCAACAAAGGGTTTCAGCGTTTCACGGTTGCGCATGAACTTGGACACTACTTTCTTGAAGGACATCCCGAAGAGATCCAGAAGACTGCGTCGGTTCACTTTTCCAAGGCGGGTTTCACGCAGGGGCACAATTCCATTGAGATAGAAGCTGATCATTTTGCATCAGGATTGCTTATGCCTACGCAACTTACACGCGAAGCCCTTTATGGTGCGCCGGTTGGTCTTGAAGGAATTCAGCACTTGGCAGGGGAAGCTGAAACGTCGCTTACATCGGCAGCAATTCGAGCTGCCGAGTGCGCGCCATATCCTATGGCTGTTGTCGTGAGCCAAGGCGCTCAGATTGCTTACGGGTTTATGTCAGAAAGCTTCAAGCGACTGGATCGCCTGCGTTTTCTTAGGAAGGGTGATCCCCTTCCCTACACTGCGACGCGAAGTTTCAATTCCGAGGAAGAAAACATCTCAAGTCGAAAGTCCATCTGTGATTCAACACGCTTGGCCGAATGGTTTAGTGGAGAGAAGACGATTGCGCTTGAGGAAGAGATCGTAGGCCTGGGCAGTTATGGCTATACGTTGACAGTCCTATCGAGTGACATGCTTCCCGATGATCCAGATGAATTTGAGGATGAAGAAGAAAAGCTTGTAGCAAGCTGGACGCCTAGATTTGCTTATGGCCGGTAGTTTTGATTTTCGTCGTTTAAGTCAGCTTCATTTTACAGAAATGAAGTAGCTATAGAAATCCCGCAACCCCGACGTCTATGCCGAGTTCGCTTTGAGCATAGGTAAGGCAGGGGATCGACGGGCTGACGCCGGCCCACCCCTACCTTGACATTTTCCCTATCATGTTGATCCGCCTGCGGTCCTGTCAGGTCCGAGAAAACGGTCCGCCGCAATTACACGATGTCGTTTCTGGCCGCTCGCCATGCGTCGCGAAGGATCAAGCGGTTAGCTATGACAAAAGCCCCAGGCAAACCCTTTGCTGTTTTGGCAAGTTTTTAGCACCGGTCTGTCACCGCTTGCCCAATCTACCAAGTCTTGAAAGCAGTGCCAGCATTCGTGCGCCTGTTCCGTTTGCGTCACCCGGACGAGCCGCAGTTGGCCCTCCAGCAGTATTTGGTCGGCTCGGCAAGGCTTGCACGCCAAAGAATTGTCGCGCTCGAAGGGCTGCGTATTCAGCCCCAGTTGCGCCACCGATGGCATAGCGATTGTAAACTTGTTGGCTACCTGCAAGCCCTCTGGCGAAGGCATAGCTTCCCCCGAACCCGGCTGAGAGTGCTGGCATCATGATGTTTCCGGAAATTGCCCGAACCAAGAAAGGCGTTGCTATGATGAAACCCTTTGCCATCAGCACCATCATGAAAAATGGGATAAGGGCCCCTATGTTCGAGGCTCCCCCCGGGTCGCCAAGCTCGGCAAGAAGCGCCCGAGAGACCCCCGTGATCGTCGCGAACACTCCGGCGACGACGATCGGATACATCGCGAATGAAATGAGCGCGGATAACCAGCGCGCGAAATAATCCTTGGTCACCTCGAACAGGGTCAAGAAGATCATCACTGGCGCAATGCCAATTAGCAGAGCGATCATGAGCCGGGACGCCACAACAATGAACGCCGCCAACCCGCCAAGAATCGAGAGCAGCAGAACCCCAAGTGTGTCAAGCAAGGCACCCGCCATCCAGTTCAGCTCAGATCCCGCAGCATTCAGATAGTCCCCGAGCGCTGCAATCAGTTCGTCAAATTCCTCCGCAAAGGTACCGGACGGACCAGGTGATCCGCCGCCGACAGAAGCCACAAGTGCCCCGGCAATGCTGTCAATTCCGTTCAGTATTGCTGAGGCAAGCGCATTAAACTGGACCCAGTTTGTCGCGAAGACACCTATTAACCCCACTTTCACGGCGAGCCAAAAGGCCGTTCGCCCGTCCATCGCCCGATATTGGTAGATCGTGTTGATGAAAACCAAAATGACAACCAGTGTCGTTCCCAGAACCAGCAACGTGCCGACCGTTGCTGCGACCGCACCAAACTGAGTTTCGGCAGCGGTATCTAGATACCCTTCGGCCGTTTCAACGAAGTAGGTGACGACACTCATGGATTGCTACCAATTGCCAACTGCTTCGCAGATTGGCATGGCGGCGCGGCGCAGTTCATTTGCCTGCCGTCGGTATTCGGACGTCGCTTCGACCACGTCCCAGTATTCAGATGAAGCATAGCGCTCGGTGTAGAAGCGTACGGCGTCCTCCCAAGTTGGATACCGTGTGGGACAGTCGCAGTTTTGCGAGTCTACGATGCGCTCCATGCTTTGAGCCCGATATATCTGTTGGATCAAAAGGCGCTTATAGGATTCGCGCACATTGATGTTCTGCATCCATTCCGGCTCGGATGGTTGATCTGAGCAAACATTTGGGTGGTTGTCGAGCGTCGGGATCAGGTTCCGCTCTGCTACGCCAGCAGTTGTGCCAAAGATCAAGAGCAGGCCAGCGACTGCAATAGCCCGTGTCATTCGGATGCCGTCTTCATTGCACCAGTCTCACGCTTCAAGAAAGTGGTGTAGCCGTAGTCGCCGGCTTCGGCGGTGATAACCTCCCACCCTTCCGCGCCGCGCTCATTCAAAGCACGTCGCACCTCGTCGTAGTCCTTTTGCTTCTTCACCGGAAAGAACAGGATGTCATATTCAAAGGTTTTCATGGGGAAGTTCCAGTCTCAGTTGCGCCGGGGAGGTAGAATTCGGTGATGCCGCGTTTGCCATCATGGCGACCGGCCTGGATGATTACGTCGATGGAGTTCTCGATGTACTGGATCATGTCGGCATAGGTCATCGGGATCTCGGTCTTGAGTGCGGCGATGGCCAGACGCTGCACGGCAAGTTGCGGGGTTTCTGCGTGCAGCGTGGTCATTGAGCCGCCATGGCCAGTGTTGATCGCCTCGAGGAAGGTCATGGCTTCCTTGCCGCGCACCTCGCCCAGGATGATCCGGTCGGGGCGCATGCGCAACGTTGCGGTGAGCAGCACATCGGCGGTCTGGAACTCCGCATCGCGATTGGCGATGAGGGTCACGGCATTGGGCTGGGTCGGCAGAAGCTCGGCGGCTTCCTCGATGGTGACGATGCGTTCCTCGGATGGCACGTGCGAGAGGATCTTGCGTGCAGCCACGGTCTTGCCGGTGGAGGTGCCGCCAGAGACGATCATGTTAAGCTTGTTGTCGACGCAAAAGGCCAGCGCATCGTCGATCACGCCCGCGACCACCACTTCGCGCAGTTCGTGGGTTTTCTCGAGGCGGAGTTCTTCAAGCTTGCGTTCCTTGCCAAAAAGGAAATCAAGCGCAATTCCCTCGAGCGGCAGGCTTGAGAAGAACCGAAGGCTGATCGACATGGCCGAGAGCACGGCAGGCGGGGTGATGACCTGTGCGCGGATCGGACGGCCCTTGTAAGTGATCGAGACCGAGACGATGGGGCGGTCCTTGCTCATCGTGGTGTTGGCAGAGGAGGCGATCTGGTTGCCGAGGTCCTTCACTTCGGTTGCTGTCAGCTTCTGGTCCAGCTTTCTCATGAAGTGATCGCCCTGGAACTCGCCCCAGCAGGTTCCGTCTGGGTTGATGCAAATCTCGATGACATCGTCGCGGGCGGCGGCGTCGATCCGGTCGAGCGAGGTTTGAAGATAGCTCAGCGACATGGGCTCAGAATATCTCCAGATCGCGGTCGACCATGACCGTGACGCGGGCGCCCTGGTCGACATAGATGACCGGGCCGATCGAGAGGTAATCGCCAATCACACTGTCCGTGGCATCGGCAAGATCATCGCCCACGTCTTCGAGCACATCCGCGGCGGTTTCGTCCTGCACATTTGCAGCGGCTGCACTAGGCGCGGCGGAGATCAGTGAAATCAGCGCGGCCGAGCCGAAGCGCTCGTCAAAGCGCGTGTCGACAAAGCCGGTGACGCCGGAGCGACCCAATTCATCGCCCCCAAAAGAACTGATCTGGATGGTCTGGTTGTCGGGCAGAATGATCCGGTCCCAAGCGATCGTGACCCGGCGCTGCGCGATATCAACGCCCGAACGATAGCGCCCGATGAGGCGGGATCCACGCGGGATCAAGAGCCGAGAACCGTCGAAACTGAACACGTCTTCGGAAACAACGGCCCGGGTCTGGCCGGGCAGAGAGCTGTCGAGGGCGGTTTCCATGACGGCCTGGATCATCGTGCCCTGGATGATCGTGTTGGAGGGGTTGGCGATGACCTCAGCTTGCGTCACCGAAGTGGGCAGCGCACCATTCAGCACAAAATCCGTCACTTCCCCAAAAGTCCGTTCGGTCAAAGCAGTTTCATTTGCGCCTGAGGTGCCGCCAAAGGCGATGGTGGGCGAGGTGATGCGGCGCTCCTGAAACGCGCGCTCCTCAGCAGCGCGGCGTTCAAGTTCCGCGAGCCGTCGTGCTTCTTCCTCGCGGCGCAGCCGTTCTTCTTCCCGCGCGCGCAACTCGTCCTCGGTGGGCCCGGTGGGTGCGGGGAGGGGGCGGTTGGCCTCGAGTTGGGCCAGTTCCAGATCCATGCGGAGTTGCTCAAGGCTGCGATCCCGCGCCGTCAGTTCGTCCTGGAATCGTTGCTGTGCGGCTTCCGAGGCGGCTTGGAGCGCAGCGATCTGAGCGGTCAGCGCGTCGATCGCCTCTGCGGCGGCGGTGTCTTCCTCGACGACCGGTTCAGGGGCGTTGCGCAATTCCTCGATCTGGGCCTGAAGGGCTGCGAGCTGTGCCAGAAGCTCAGCATTGGGCTCGACCGGATCGGGTGCGACGAACACAACCTCGGGCTCGGGCGGGGGCAAGGTCTCGATGGCGCCGAACCCGTCGCCTTCGTTCTGGAACACGTCCGGCGTGGCCGTGGGAAGGACTTCCTCTTCCTCGGGTTGGGACATGAGATAGAGCAACGCACCGCCCGCGCCGATCACGAGGACGACGACCAAAGCGAGCAGCGGTGAGCGCCGTGGGGCAGGGGGCGAACCAGCGCCCTTGCCTTGTTCTAGAGCAGCGAGGCGTTTCTCGAGGTCTGCGTTTCCAGTATCGCTCATGAGCCTACCCCCGCAGGTGGGGTGGCCTCGATGCAGACCACCTCCTCCCCGATCCGCAGCACCCATTGTCGGTTCACGCCTGAAACCCGGATCACGCTGTCCTCGGTGGCTTGCGTGTTGACCGTGTGCTCACGGCCATTGGCGTAGCGGAAGATCGCAGGCACCGGCGCGTTCCGCGGAAATTCGAAATACGTAAACGTCCCGTCATCCCAGACACGGGTGGGGGTGAACTCGGTCCGCGCGCTGGCACCGTAATTATAGTTCGGCGCTTGGGCCGCGATGGCACGTGTGGGCCGCGTATTGTCTTCGGGGTAGCGGAACTGGACCACGTAAAAGGTCGGACTGCGGGTCTCCTCGACGTTGAAGTAATAACTGCGCCTGTTCGTGTAGACGGTCACATTGGTATGCACCCCGCGCGCCACCGGCTTGATCGCGAAGGCCTGACCCCCGGGTACGCCGTCGATCTCGAAGCCTTCCGTGTCGCCCGCAATGATCGAGCGGATGCTCTCGCCTTCCCCGAACTCGACCGTGGTCACATGGGTGAGCGACACGCTGAGCCGGTAGACCTGACCTTCTTGATATGTTGCCAGCCGCACCCGATTGTCATTGGGCCCGCCACGCGGGATGGCTTCGGCGAAAGCAAGGCCGGGCAACAGGGCAATCAGCAATATGAAAAGTCGAACAGGGAACAAATTCAGTTCTCCAATCTGTCGGAGCGGATGGAATATTCGAGGACGGTGAAGCCGAATGGATTGGTCCAGACCTCATCGATGGAGCGGCGGGTCTCCGGGCGGAACTCGAAGAGAAGCGTCGCGGTGAAGAGCCCGGTTTGGACGCCATTGATGGAGGTCAGGCGCTTGCGCAGGCGGACCGTCGAGCGGTTGGTTCCGATCCGGTTGATGCTGAGGATCTCCACGTCGAGCCGCGCATTGGGGCCATAGACCGTCGGCGGGTAGTTTTCATTTGCGCTGTTCCAGATCTGGCGCAGCCCGCTCTCGGCAGCTCCGTCCGAGCGGCGCAGGACGCTGCCGATGCGCAGATCGTTGTCGAGCTGGTTATAGACCTCCCGGTCGGTCACATAGCGGAACACCTCCGCCTCGATGATCGCCTGGTTGGCGGTCACCGAGGAGGCGCCCACCGAGGCTTCGGGGAGTGCAAAGCCGGTGGCGGGATCATAGGGGACAACGACGGGGGGCGGGTCGACATCGAGGATCGAGACAGCCGCGGCACTCAGACAGCCGATGATACCGAAGACAAGACCTGTCAGACCAAGACGCTGCCAAAGCCGTTCGCGGCGCAAGGCACCGTAGACCAGTTCTTCCTCGATGATCTCTTGTTCACTCGCCACCATTCATGCCCCCACGGTCAGTCTGCCCGGAGGTCCGGTAACGTGAAATCCATGAAGCGCTGCTCTTCGGCGATGGTGGCGGCGTCGATCACGCCGCCGGTGCCATCGCCCACGGTTTGAATCGCTTCCAGCTGCCACATCGCCACGAGGGCGATGGCCAATTCAGCTGTCACGCGCGTGTTGAGATCGATGCTTTGCTTGAGCTCTTCCATGTCGTCGATGAGTCCGACAAGGCGGTCTACCCGCTCGAGCGATTGGCCGGCATCCTCATAGCTGTTCTGGGCCGCCGCCGAGACAAGGGCACCGGTGGTGGCCTGCGTCGCCACGCGGTTGGCCCCGGGATTGCCGCTCGTGGCCATTTCCGAGAGGGTGTCATCGTCAAATCCGAGATCGGCCAGCACCCGATCCATCTGGGTTTCGATCTCGCCTGCGCCAGAACCGGACAGGCCGGAGAAATCCCCAGTCTTGATCGCCTCAATCGTGGCGAGGATGTCCCCGAACTCCTGGTCGAGCAGACCGTTCAACTCGTCTTCCATCTCGGTGCGGATGATTTCTGGAAGCTCGGCGAGGCGGGTGAGGGCCTCGTAGGTTCTTTGCAGCTCCGCGAGTTGGTCCGTGAGCAGGCCGAGCTGTTCGCGGAGCTGCGTCAGCTGCTCGTTCTGCAGGATCTCGTCCTCGATCATCTGCCGGAGCTGCTGGATATTTTGCGTGATGTTCTGGGTGTCGACGACGGGCACGCCTTGCGCGAGGGCAGGGGATAGGGCGTCCAGATGCAGGCCAATCCCAAGCGTTGTGGCCAAGGCCGTCCTCAAGAGCAGATGTCCCATCATTCAATCTCCCTGATCGTAAAATCCATGAACGCGCCTTCGGCCATGCGGGCGCTGACCTGGGCCAGCTCTTCGGCGGAGAGCACGCGGGTGCGGGCGGCCTGAAGCCGGATGCGGGCGGCCACGAGACGCACGAGTTCGGCGCGGGCATAGGTGTTGAGCGCGACGCTCTCCTGCACGTCCTCGGTCTCGGAAATCCGTTCGACGATATCGCGGATGCGCAGGGCGGCTTGGCGGATCGCGGCTGGTGAGTTGCTGCCATAAAAGGCCGCGCCATGCCCGGTCATCGAAAGGTTCGCATTGGCCAGCAGAGCAGGGTCAATAGTGCCGAGCGCTTCGATCCCGCCGATACGGGTCAAATAGAGGTTATAGCGTTCGGGGATCACCTGGACGTAGTGCTGGGTCTCGCGGAAGGGCGGCACGCCGCCATACTCGAAAACCCGGCCTGGTCCGGCGTTATAGGCCGCGAGCGCGTTGATGATATTGCCATCGAATGTGTTGAGCTGGGTCGCGAGATAGCGCGCGCCGCCATGCACCTGCAGGTAGGGGCTGTCATAGTATTCCGGGTTGATGCCGAGATCGCTGGCCGTGCCAGGCATGATCTGTGTGAGACCATAGGCGCCGACGGGAGACCGTGCCCCAATCGTAAACCGGCTTTCCTGCCAGATGAGCGCTTGCAGCAGCGCGCGCCATTGGACGGGGGAGAGTCCTGCGCGTCCAACACCCGCAAAGCCGCTGGTCTCCTGAGCCACGCGGATGATGAGCTGCTCGATGTTCTCGGCGGCGTCCCCGAACATCTGCGCACCGCCGGGATTGGGATCGATCTCGCCCGTGCCATAGACCGCCGCCACGGCGCGGTCGGGATCGCCGCTGCCGCTTTCCAGCCCCGAGACCATGGCGGGCAGGCCCTGACCGCCGAAGCTGGTCTGGGCATCGAGGATGCGTTGCAGGGTTTCCAGCTGCTCCCGTTCGATCTCGGCGATGAGTTCGCGCACGGCAAGCTTCTCCGCCTGAACGGCCAAGTCAGCCTCGCGATCGCCAGTCTCGACGATGTCACGCGCGGTCAGCCCACTGTCATTGGTCGGCACGCCCTGAGACAAGGCGAGACCTGGCAGCAGGCAAAGCGCTAGGATATGAGGCAGGCTAGACTTCAATGTCCCCCTCCGGGGTGCCAAGGGGCGTGAAATCGCAATCAGGCGCGACGGGTGCCGTGGACGCAAGGAATGTGAAGCAGTTCGCCTGCGGCTCCCGGTACTGGGTGCAGGAGGCCAGCGCGCCGAGCGCAGCCAAAGCGACAAGAATACGGATCATGAAAGTCTCCAAAAATATGGGCGGTCGCGGTAATCGGCGCCGACAAGCGCTTCGCCCTTTTCCATGCCGCCAAGGATGGTGAGATTGGGTCCAAGCGCGCTCAGATCGGCATCGACGACGATCGAGCCCTGATCGTCGCGGATCAGTGCGAGGCGGCTGTTGCTGCCCGTGTTGAGAAGGACGTCGAGCTCCTTCTCCGTGAGGTTCAGCATGGCGTAGTCCGCAGGCTGCGCGCGGATATTGGGCAGCAGGATCTGCGTCGGCACCGCCTCGACGATGGTCTTGCCGGTCCGGGTGCGCTCAAGCTGGCTGGCATATTGCGTCATCATCACCGCGACGGTGTTCTGCTTGCGCGCAGTCACGAGCCAGTTCGACAACCGTTCGGCGAAATATACGTTGTCGAGCGCCTTCCAGGCCTCGTCGATCACGATGATGGTGGGGCGGCGGTCCTCGATCTCGCGCTCGACCCGGCGGAAAAGATAGGAGAGAACCGCCATCCGCTCCTTGTCGGCCTCGCTGTCGAGAATGCCGGTCAGATCGAAGCCCACCACATCGCCTTTGAGCGAGAACGTGTCCTCGAGGCTCTGCCCGAAGATCCAGCCATAGCGGCCGTCCTCAGACCATTCGAGCAGGCGCTGGTGCAGATCGCCGCCGTCATCCGTAGACACAAAAAGCGATGCGAAATCCCGCCAGTTCCGCAGGGCCGGATTGGTGGCCTGGGCATTCTGGCGCACGACCTCCTGGATGCGGTTGGTCTGCGCCGGGGTCAGGGGCTTGTCGGCGCGGTAGAGCAGGGTTGTGAGCCAATCCGAGAGCCAGGCGGTGCCGCGCGCATCGGTCTCTGTCCAGAGCGGGTTTAGACCCGTGGGCTGGCCGGCGTTCAGGGAGGCGTAGCGCCCGCCATTGGCGCGCACCGCCATCTCCATGCCAAGACGGTAATCGAAGACGAAGATCCGCGCCCCTGCGCGACGGGCCTGGGTCATCAGAAAGGCTGACAGTACCGATTTGCCGGACCCGGGCCGCCCCATGATCAGGGTATGGCCGCTGGTCGGTTCTTTGTCGGGCGATCCCTGCTCGTGATAGGAAAACCGGTAGGCGCTCTGCTCCGGCGTGGGCAAATATGTGACGACCCGGCCCCAGGGGGTAAGTGCTGCAGGTTTACCGAGCTGTGTCCGGTGGAAGGCCGCAAAATCCGCGAAGTTGCGGTTGGTGACGGCGCTGGCGCGGACGCGCTTTGGTTGGTTGCCGGGGTGCTGGCTGAGGTAATGCGCCTTGGCCGCGACCCGCTCGCCAATCATCTTCACGCCTTCGGTTGCGGCGGCGTTCACGATCTCGGCGCTGAGGGTTTGCAGTTCTTCGAGCGTGTCGCAAAAAAGCGTCACGACCATGTGATGCTCGCCGAAGCTTTGGCGCTTGGCCTCGAGATCATCGGCGGCGATGTCGAGGGCTTCCAGGAGCGAGAGGGCTGCGTCCTGGCTGGCCTGCATCTGGCGCTTTTGCCGCTTGATGCGGCCCGCCATGAGGTTCGAATTGATCGGCGTGAAGGAGTGCGTCACGATCATGTCGACCGGCAGGTTCAGCATGTCGAACATGGTGCAGGAGGTGCCTTCCGAGTATTCCCCGATGGTGAAACTCTTGCCGTAGCGATGGCCCACGACGCCTTCCGAGAGTTCGAAATGGTCTCCGTGAAAGGTCACGCGGGTATTGGCGACGTTGACGGACAAAAAGCCGTAGGTGTTTGCAGGGTAGAGCGGCAGCTCGGTGCCCGTGTTGAGCGCGCCCAAAAATCCCACCAACTCTCCCGATCCGGCTGAGAGCAGGCGCGGCTTTAGCTCGGTAAGCCCCGAGAGGAAGACGTTCACGGCCTCACCGAGGCGCTGCAGGCGTTTGCGGGTCTCCTCCTTCAGTCGGTCCGGCGCGCTGCGGCTCAGGAACGGCAGGAGGCCTTTCGGGGGTGGGCGGTGAATGACGGTGAGCGTCAATGTTCTGTCGCGGAGCCCGCTGGTTTCGAGCTTGGCGCGCCAGCGCCGGTCGACCTCGCCTGCGAAGCTGTCCTCACGGATCGGGTCGAGATCAGGTTTGATGGCCTTGGAGACCTTGTGGACGTAATAGCTGAATTCCGGCCCGAGCTGCGCGACGATGCGGGCAAAAAGTGCCGTCACCTTGTCGAGATAGGCATCGTCGGTCGTGTAGCTGTTGATCCCCTCGAGCCGGATGCACCGGAAGAGCTCGTTCACCCGGGTCCGCACAGTCTGGTCGTCAACGAGGCTTACATAGGGCAGCATATGCGCGAGGCGGGTTTCGCGCGCATACCAGTCTGGCGTCATTGTGCGGGCATCGAGCGCAGCATCACGGGGCATAGCTGTCCCCGCCATGAATGGACCTGTTGCGCGTGGGTGGCGTCTCCTGCAGCGCGGTCACCATCACGTCGATGAAACGCGGGTCCCAATCCGCGGCCTTCCACAGCACCGGATAGAGCAGGGCGGCGAAACCCAACACCGCGATGTGCTGGACCCAGACGAACAAGAGCACCGAACCGAAGAGCCAGACCATCGCATACATGATGGGCAGGCCCAGAAGCTTGGGCGGGCGCACGAGGCCGAGAAAGAGAGGCGCGCGCTCAGCCACCGGCAAAGACCGCGGCGACGATGGTGGGGGCGGCGGCAACACCAGCGATGCCCACGAGGACCCAGAGCGCCTGGCGCAGATCGATGATGTTGAAGAACCAGCTGAGAAAGACCCCGAGAACCGCGAGTGTGGCGATGACCACACCAAGAGGTCCGGTCAGCGCATCGACAATGCCCTGCAACAAGCTCTGGATCGGGGAGAGATCGATGCTCTGTGCAAGGGCGGGCTCGGCAATGAACAGGAATAGCGCCAGCGAGGCGACAAAGAGGTTTGAAAACCAACTTGTTTGGAAAAAGCGGTATCGCCAATGCACTGCCGCGCTGCGCGCTCTCGTGACATTGCCGATAAGTGTTTTGAGGAATGATTTCCAAAAAGGTTGGGACATCATGAATTTGATCCTTCCAATCGGGCCACGACGGCCATGACACGGGCCACGTGGTTCTGGGTTTCTCGGTAAGGGGGAATGCCGCCGTATTGGCGCACGGCGTCCGGCCCCGCGTTGTAGGCCGCCAGCGCCAGATGCGGATCGCCGAAGCGCTCCAGCATCATCGCGAGGTAGCGGGCGGAGCCGTCGAGGTTTTGCAGCGGATCACGCGGGTCGACGCCCAGATCACGCGCCGTCGCTGGCGTCAATTGACCAAGGCCAATGGCACCTGCACTTGAAATCGCATCCTGCCGGTAGGCGCTCTCAACCTCGATATTGGCTCGATAGAGAGCCAGCCAATCCGTCACGGAAAGCCCCGCGCGACGCAGGCCGGAATGGCCGGCATAGCGCAAGGCCGTTGTCTGAATCCCGGAGAGGACATCGGCGCGGGGCAGGGGAGCCGGGCGGGCAAGGGCCGCGACTTGGACGCCCTCTTGCTCGGCCTCTACCTCGCCGAAGATCGCGATCCCATCGGAGGCCGAACCCTGACCGATGCCGTCATTGTAGTTTCGAGCAAAGCTGTTTTGGCAGCGGGACGGGATCAGGGAGCCGTCGCTCTCCATGACCAGGACCATCTGTGCGGAGGCAGGTGCTGCGACCAGCCAGAGACAGACGAGGTTAGGTGTCAGTGCCCTTGTCTGATGGGGCTTTGTCTGCCGGGGCGAGTTTGTGCGTACGGCTTGTCCCCGCCTCAAGCGGCAGATCGACATGCGCAAAGCCAAGGCCAATGAAGAATGACACCACGCCGGAGATCGTCTTGAACTCGCGGATCTTGATATCGTTGTAGGTCGTCCGCGTGCGGGCGGTGACGAGGAGCTTTTCCACCCCGTCGTCAGAGACAACGCGCATGATCCAGACCCCGTAATAGCTGGGGCCTTTCTTGTGTGCCGACTCCTGGCACAGGATTTCTGCGCTATAGCCGCTTTCCACGAGCTCGCGGAACCTGGCTTCCGTAACCACATTTGGTGCTTCGATGTCCCAGTTCATGGCCCGGCTCACGCTTTCTCCAATGGCGCGACCCCAGGCATTCCCACTTGAAGCCCAGAGTTACGATAGTATAATATCAACCGCAAGTTATATTACGGCAGATACAGATGTATTTCGATTACACAGACTCTAGGCATGGCCCTTGGTGTCTATCAAGGAGATAAAAGGTTTTACAAACCTTAGGTTGAGGAAGGTGCTAGCAATGCGAGTGCTGATCGCTTTTATGCTCGCTCAGGTCGCGGACCATGCCGAGGCCTGCTTCGCGCCATCCCGCCCCTTCCTGCCAAGCGATTCGCAGGCGACACGGGACTATGCGGATATCATCCGCGGGGACTTCGAAGATTACATTCAGGATATCCAGAGCTACTTCCGGTGCCTCGACGGCGAACGCGCCCGCGCCTTCGAGGAAGCGCGCGAAGTCAGTGAGGACTACGGCCGATTTCTGCAATTGGTAGGGGATTGATGGGCAACCTCGGGAGCATCAGACGTGCAGCCCATGGAAACCAGACGCTGATAACAACCTCTAATATCTACTTTTTAGATAACAGATTTCATCCGCTAGCGACGTCACAAAAGGTATGTGACGCGTGGCGAAAACAATCAGAACAAATGGCCAGTTGGCGCTCGTCCGTGCGTTGGTCGACGCGCGTAAAAGCGCAGGCTTGGGCCAGGACGATTTGGCGGACAGGCTCAAGTGCCATCAGTCTCTCGTGGCGCGCCTCGAAAGCGGCGAACGCCGGGTCGACGTTGTCGAGCTGGTCGTTTTGGCGCGTGCGATCGGCTTTGACCCGTTCGAGGTTCTGGCGATCGTCGAAGCTGCCACGGAGCCCGACCATAGAATTTGAGAACAATGCATTTTTGGGGCGTGCCGCTTTGGTTATCCCCTCGTGAGATCAGCTTCCCTCAAGGAAGAGCAGTTAGCCAAAACATCCACCACGTGCGGTCAGCGGTGCCAGCGCACTATGACACCACGCCGCAAATTCAGCGCCACAGTGCAGGAAGTCAGTAAACAGTGAACGATGATAACGGTGAGGGCGTCGCGATCGCCAATCTGATCGGGACCGATGGGTACAGCATTGTTGGTTGGGTATTTCGCTGGACTACAGGCGCGCATGCGGTGATGTGGGACGTCTACGGGCCCCAGCCGATATCGGAAATCCGACCGGATATCACTGCGGAACAGAAGCAGGAAATCGACTTCGACGCGCTCACACAGATAGGAAGAGGCGACAGCAGCTAGGCTTCTCAGGCCGCCTACATCTTATATTCATGGAAAGTGTCCGCGCGCGTACCAGCCGTTGGAGCAGATGCAGCGAAGGTCTCGAAGGAGCCCACTTCGACAGATGCTGCAGAATAACTGAATGGCCGCTTCTCGGTCTTTGCTGTGCACTATTTTTGCGGTTGCCTTGTTCAGGCTTTTTCGGTGTGTCTTCCGTTGCGCGGAACCCAACCAGAATGCGGCTGTTCATGCCGCCGCCTTCAGATCGGAACGTGCATCACCGTTTTTGGATAAGTTCTGTCAGAAGGACACAATCAAAACGGTCATTTCTCATAAAGACTCTGACCCAGAGGTCATTGGAGTTCTAAGCTGCGGAATAGCTCGTAAAGACCTCGCTGCTACCATCCCGGCGGATCAAGAACACATCATAAGCTTCACGCTGATCTTCTGGGCCCATTCCAGGCGACCCATAAGGCATGCCAGGAACAGCGAGACCGACAGCATCTGGCCGTTCAGCCAACAGGCGGCGGATGTCGGCAACCGGCACGTGACCTTCGATCATGTAACCCTCAATCTCGCCCGTGTGGCACGATATCATTCTTTGCGGGATGCCATTGTCCAGCTTGTGACGCATCATGAGGGTCCCAAAGCTCCGCTCCTCGGTGACGCGAAAGCCCTCCTGCCTAAGAATGGCGACCCAGGCGCGACAGCAGCCGCAATTAGGGTCTTTGAGAACGTGGATTGTTGGTGCAGCTTGCGCAAATGCCGCAAGCGGCGCGGCGCTGGCAATGCCAGCGACGGCGGTCAAAATTTGGCGGCGCGTTATGTGCATCGCATTTCTCCTTTTGAATAGCATGCCTTGGGCGGGACTTGGGTTGCGCAGTTGGGCGAACGTGCTGTCGAAGCCCTTTGCGGATGGTATGCGGACATCGTTTATCTCCCCGTGATATTTCCCTCGCGTTGGTCTTGTTCCTGATGTCCCGGCTTGTCTTTCGTCGCGCGAAAGCCGTCCCAGAACAGCAGTGCCGCCCCACAGAAAATCGCCACGTCAGCGAGGTTGAAGGACGGCCAGTGGTATGTTCCGAAGTGAAAATCCAGAAAGTCAGGGACCGCCTGATAACGCAGCCGGTCGATGACATTGCCGAGCGCACCGCCGATGACCAGACCGAGAGCAGCAGCCGTCAGCCTGTTCGGCGCGCGCCATAACCAGATCAGCAGCCATGCCATGATCGCGGTAGCAAGCACGACGAGACCCCACCAGGGCACGATCCCACCGAGCATGCCGAAGCTGACCCCATCGTTCAGGACACGAACGAGATTGAGAAAGGGCAGAACCTCGACCCCATGCTCAAGCGCCGGGGTGTTCAGGGCAAGCGCCTTGGTGCCCTGATCGAGACCGAAAGCTGCAATCGTGCAGACCGCCCCCAGAATGCGGCTGTTCATGCCGCCACTTTCAGATCGGAACGCGCATCGCGGATGATCGCCCAGGAAGAATGCAAGAACAATCCTGCGATGCCGAAGGCGACGATTCGGTCGGGCCATGCGCTACCCAGCCAAAACACCAGACCGGCGGCGATAACGACTGCCGCATTGCCGATGGCGTCGTTGCGCGAAAACAGCCAGACGGCACGCATGTTCGCGTCGCCTTTGCGGAATTTCAGCAGGGGCAACACGGAGATGACATTGATGACAAGAGCAATAAGGCCCAGTATCCCCATCAGAGTGGCGTCTGGCGGTGTCGGCTCGAATGCCCGTATGATGGTTGTGCCAAGGACGCCAAGACCGAGCAAGCCGAGAAAGATGCCCTGAATCAGGGCTGATCGCGCTCGCCAGGCGAGGCTCCAGCCGATGGCCAGAAGTCCGAGGAAGGTAATTGCGCCATCGCCGATGAAATCGAGCGCATCGGCCTTCACAGCCTGCGATCCGGAGATGAACCCGCCGACCATCTCGATGACACCATAACCAACGTTTAGGATTACGACGATCCAGAGCGCGCGTCGGTAGGCCGGGTCCTGATGGGCCGCACCTTGCTGAATATCCTCGTCGCTCTCGATACGGTCAAACCCATACCCAGTTGTCTCAACGGCTTTTTCGATCTCCGGCAACCGCGCTTCAGGGGCCTTCAAGGTCATGATATGGGTCGCCGCCGACACTTTCACCGCGTCGGGCGCGACCCCGGCAGACTGCGCCGCTCGTTCAATCTGTGCGGCGTCCTTGGCGCAATCCATGCCGGAGACGCGGTAACGGAAGGATGGAATATCTGCTATCGCGTTTTCTGCGTTGGCCATGGTCGCAGTTCTCCTGCTAAAGTGGATCAAAGGATAATATATCAGTGAATAATGATATGACGCAGATCGTTACCGACCGCAAGACCGCTACCATTGAACAACGCGCAAAGCTTTTCCGCGGCTTCGCCGACCCAAGCCGCTTGGCTATTCTCGGTGCCTTGTGCGGGGGGCCGCTGGTTGTTCACGAACTCGTCGAACGCACGGAATTATCGCAACCAAACGTTTCCAACCATCTCCGATGTCTTTTGGATTGTGGGCTTGTCGCCAGCGACCGCGATGGACGCTTCATTCGCTACCGTATCAGCAGCCCGCGCATTACAGCCCTTTTGAATGATGTGGACGCACTTCTGGAATTGGTCGCAGAGGGTGTTGAGGCGTGCGGCAACTATCGCGAGTGACAAACGGTCGTTTTGGCAGCAAAGAAAGCTGGTCATAAACCTGCCAAGGCCGAAGCGGTTACACTTGCAGGTTCTGCCGACGCTAGGTCATGCATCCCGGAGGACGTAAGATTGGGGGGCATCCACCATTCGTTGAACGGTCCGCCGAACCGGACGTTGGCGCATCCGCAGCGAAATCACCATTTGTCCGCACACCGGACAGGCAAGACGACGCGTATGCTGCAAAAGCATAGCTGTGATCCCGGCAGTGCGCCGGTCTCGCTTCGAGCGATAGACAGGGCAGGGCATCGACGGGCTGACGCCCGCTCACCCCAACCCTGACAGTTTCCAAATTCTATTGATCCGCCTGCCATCCCGGCAGGTCCGGGAAAACCGGCAAGCGCCGCCGTTGGCGTCGGTTCCGGTCGAGAATTCCGGTTCCTCCCACGCGCAGGCACGCGGTTCCCTCCCAAATTCACGCCCTCCACCCGGTTGTCACGGCCCCGTCAGGCCGCAGGACGGGCTTTGCCCTTACCTGCTCTGCCCTTCGGAATGCATGGGCATTCCAAAGATCAGAACAGGAAGGCCCGCCCATCGGCGGAAAGGGAAAGAGACCCGGCCCGCGTCACGCGAAGGAGGGTCACAAATGACCGCAGAGAAGTTTGACGTTTATTCCCATGTCACCAATCAGATCATCGCGCAGATCGAGGCTGGAACGCCGCCCTGGCGTAAGCCGTGGACCGGTAGCGGGGTATCGGTCAGCTTGCCGGAACGGTTCAATGGTGAGGCCTATCGGGGCATCAACATCCTGATGCTTTGGGCCACGGCAATGGCCAAGGATTGCAGCTCAGCCCGCTGGATGACGTTCAATCAGGCCAAGCAGCTTGGGGGCCATGTTCGCAAGGGCGAGAAATCCGCCACGGTCGTGAAATACGGCACTGTCGAGCGGGAAAACGAGAACGGCGAGGAACGCCAGATCCCCTATGCCAAGGCCTACCGCGTGTTCAACGCCGACCAGATCGAGGGCTTGCCCGCTGAATTCTACATCCTGCCCGATCCGCCGCGCGATCTTGGCACCGTGGCCGACCCCGAGCTTGAAGCGTTCTTTGCCGGGACCGGCGCGCAAATCGACGTGACCGAGGAACCCCGCGCCTATTATAACATCAAGACCGACCGCATCCACATGCCGCCGATCGCGACCTTTCACAGGGCCGCAGGATATTACGGCACCTTGGCGCATGAGCTGACCCACTGGACAGGGGCGACAAAGCGGCTTGACCGTCTGGGCCGGTTCAATGACCGCAAGGCCTACGCGTTCGAGGAGCTGGTTGCGGAAATCGGCAACTGCATGCTTTGCGCGCAGATCGGGGTGGAGCCGGAATTCGACCAGAGCGCGGCCTATGTCGAAGGATGGCTTGAGGCGATGAAGGAAGACAGCCGCGCGATATTCCGCGCCGCATCTGAGGCGCAGAAGGCCGTGGATTACATCATGGACCGCACCGCACAGTTTGAGCGGATGGCGGCAGAGTAACGGCAAGCGCGGGCAAATGATCGGAGCCCCCGTCAGCAGACGGGGGCTTTATTGCGTGGCGGTTCAATTACGATAATGGGGCGTTTTCAGGGTCGGCGCTTCGTGCGACAAATCAAAGCCTTTTTTGCCCAAACCGGCTTCAGACTATGATCTGGACTAGCATGACGATGGCCATGCCCATCATCATCAGGTTTTCGGTGAGGCTCACGAACCCGAGCGGCACGTTCGAGTTGCCGCCCACGCAGGCGCATTTCAGTTCCCGCGTGTCGATATAGACGGCCTTGATCACGCTTGCGGCACCCACCGTGGCGATAAAAAGCGCCGCAGGAGCGGCAAGCGGGGTCAGCAGCATGCCCGTCATCAGGATACCTGCCCCCGTCTCAACCCACGGATAGACATAGGCATAGGGCACCCACTTCCGCGCGAGCAGGTCGTAGTTGAGGAACATCGTCGTGAAGCCTTCGATGTCGCGCAATTTCTGCATACCCAGCAGGATCATCGAGACGGAGATGAACCAACCGAGCGTCTGCCACGAGATCGTGCCGAGAAAGCTGATGGACAGCGCGAGCGCCGTCGCGGCGGCGACCGCGAAGAGGTAGATCACCGGCGTGTAGGTCGTCGCGTCGGGATCGTAATCGGTGAGCTTCTGGCGCAGGGCATCATAGCCACCGACGCGCTTACCTTCGATCCACACTTGCGGGGTCGTAGGGACGCCATATTCCTCTTTGAACGCATCCACTTCGGGGCGCTCGCGGAACAGTCGATCATCGACATCATAGCCTTTGGACTTCAGAAGCCAGCGCGCTTTCTGCCCTGCCGGACACAGATGGTTCGGCAGTGCCATGCGGTAGAGAACGGCAGTCTTTCCGGTCGCGGCGGTGACAGGGTCGGTCGTTACGTTTGCAACGTCGCGAGTATCCTTTGGCATGATTGGCTTCCTTTGTCTCAGGGTTCTGTTCGAGATGTGCCGGGGGCCGCATCCCCATTTTCTTCAATGTCTGCGATGTATCGCTGCATTTCCGCGATCTCGCTGCGCTGTGCCTCGATGATTGCATCGGCCAGCTCGCGTACCCGAGGGTCGGAAATATTGGCTCGTTCGCTGGTCAGGATCGCGATGGAATGGTGCGGGATCATCGCTTTCATCCACGCCACGTCGCCCACCGTGTCCTGCGACCGAACGAGGTAAATCCCGGCGGCAAAGGCGATGGCTGCGCCTGCAAAGATCGCGATGTTGGTTTTCCGGTTGGAATACATGCCCAGCATGAAAGCGAGCATGATGATTGCCATCATCCCGCCCATGTAGAGCGCCATCCACATTCGCGTCTGCGAGAAGAAGACGTGATCGAGGGCATATGTGTTGAGATACATCAGGCCATACATCACCACTGTCGACGTGCCGATCATTGCAAAGAACCGGCCATAGCCACTGCCTTTGCCGGTTTTGCTATCATGATGCGCGTTGTGCGAAACCATTGTAGTGTCGTCCTGATGTGCCATTGTCTGCCTCTTCAATATACCCATATGGGGTATACAACGAAAATGTCAGCCAAAGGTTCCAAAAAAGGGAGCGCCGCCGCATGAAGGCCAACAAGGATAAAACGCTGGACCGTCTGTCACGGCTCGAAGGACAGGTGCGTGGGGTCGCCAAAATGGTCGAAAGCGACCGTTACTGCATGGACATTCTGGCGCAGACGGCGGCGATCCGGTCTGCGGTTCTTGGGGTCGAAAAAGCTGATCCTCGAACAACACGCGAAGCACTGCGTCGAGGCTGCGATCGAAAGCGGCGACCCGGAAGAACAGCGCGCCAAGTTCGATGAGCTGATCGGGCTTTTACAAAAGGCGTCACGGTAAATTTTTAGTCAAGCGCTCGTCTTTGGCAGAACATCATTGAGACGGCCAGCGTGCCAGGCGTCACTGTCTGTTCGCCAATGCGTCGTGATGGTCGCGGATGTCCTGCGGCCATGTTGACTTGATGTAGCTGAGGACAGCGATGATCTCTTCATCCGTCAGGACGCCTTCATAGATCGGCATATTGGATTGGTAGTCAGGATCGCCGATCAAAGCCCCGGTCCCGTATTTGGTCAGCTGAAACAGCGTGTCGCCGTCATGGTGCCACGTATGCCCGGTTTCATCATGCGGCGGTGCAGGGAGCCGCCCGTCCGGGCCGGGCGACCGCCAGTTCGGCTGACCGTCGAGGTTCGCACCGTGGCACGAGGCGCAGTTCTCGACGTAGACCGCCTGTCCCAGTGCCACCACGTCCGGGTCGGACGGCATCAGCACGGTCTGGGCCGGTGCCGAGGTGCCCCACCCGAAGGCGAGGGCAGCGGCTCCCGCAAGAACCGCTGCCCCCAAACCGAGCGCTACAATCCGATTCACAGACCGGCCTGATAGAAGACCTCGCCCTCACCTGCGTCGCCACCGAAGGCCAGCACATCGTACCGCGCGGTATGATCGTTCCCCATGCCGGGGGAGCCACCGGGCATTCCTGGAACCGCGATACCGGCAATCTCGGGACGTTCTTCCAGCAGTTTCGCTAGTGCCGCGAACGGCACATGGCCTTCGACCACATAGCCGTCGATCATCGCGGTATGGCAGGACCACATCGTGCCTGGCACATCGTTTTCCAGCTTCACGCTGGTGACATCGCGGGTGTCCGTGACCTCAATGTCAAAGCCTTCCTCGCGCGCCAAGGCGACCCAGGCACCGCAACAGCCACAGGTCGGGCTTTTGGTCACGTGCATCGTGCCGTGATCGGCCAAGCCGGAATGATTATCAGCGTGGGCCATACCAGCTGCGCCAAATGAGGCGAGACTAAGCGCAAGTGCGGCGGCGGGCGTGAAGGCGAGTAGTGTCTTGATCGGTTTCATGTCTTTTCCTCTCGATAGGATTACGCACGGGCAAAGCCCGTTCTGGTGTGATTGCAGATTTGGATGCTGCATCCCGATGGACGCAGAAGGGCATCACACCACGCGGGGTGGATCAAGAGGGCCGGAAGGCTCAATACCTGTCAGCAGCAGGCCAGCACCGAAGAATACATCCTCGCAAGTAGCGGGACCGGCATCATGGTCGTCTGTACCAGGAACCAACGCAGGCAGGACATGGCAGGTTTGGGAGCGCTCAGAGCTTTCCGAACAGCAAACCGATTTATCGTTGGCCATTTCTGCGGATGCGTGGCCATGCTCCACAATAGCCGCATGGCCTGCGTCCATCACTCCAGAAACCGAAGCGGACAGCGTTGCTATGACGACGAGAAGAAGTCGGATCAAACCCATGCCGAATACCTACATGGGGTATATGGATATTTGCAAGCTGCAAGCTGCGATACATTCCGTCGCGGCCATCAATGTGCGTGTTTTCGACCATCAGCCTCACCCACCGTTTTTCCCTTACGCTTCATGCGCGCCGATACAGAGCCGGTGATCCCCCAGAACCTCAATGACGCGGCACTCCCCGGCCCGCCCTGGATCGTCTGCCTCAGCCATCCGTGCGAGTTCTTGGCGAAGCTGCGCGAGAATAGTCAGGCGTCGGTCTACCGCCGCGAGTTGTTTGCGCGCGATCTCATGGGCGGGGGCACAGTCTTCGGCAGGCGCTTCGGCCAAAGCCATCAGATCGGCAATATCTTCGAGACCAAAGCCCAGTTCCCGTGCGTGGCGCAGGAAGGCGAGCCGTTCGAGCGCCGCCTCATCGTAGCGCCTCTGCCCGCCTGTCGTGCGCGCTGGCGACGGGATCAACCCCCGGCTTTCGTAATAGCGGATCGTCGTCACCTTTACGCCCGTCCGGCGAGACATCTGCCCGATAGAATATTCCTTCATGTTACCCCTTGAACCTACAGTCGCTGTAGATCGTATCTATCTGGAACCAAGACGAATCGAAAGGGTTTTGCAACATGGGGCACGGTCACCACCACCACGTCGATCCTGAAGCAGGCGACCGCCGGGTCGTCGCCGCCATCGCTGTCAACATTGGCCTGACGGTCGCGCAGATCGTCGGCGGTATCTTGTCCGGCTCGCTCGCGTTGATTGCAGATGCGCTGCACAACTTCTCAGACGCGATATCGCTCATCATTGCGTTCGGCGCGCGCAAGATCGCGCGGCGGCCACGAGACGCGGAGATGACCTTTGGCTATGGCCGGGTTGAGGTCGTGGCCGCGCTCATTAATTACACCACGCTGATCGTGATCGGACTCTACCTGCTCTATGAAGCGGCGATGCGCTTTGCCGACCCGCAACCCGTCGAGGGCTGGCTCATCGTCATCATCGCGGGCATTGCGCTGATCGTGGACGCAGCGACCGCCGCGTTGACCTACGCCATGTCGAAATCCAGCGTGAACATCCGCGCGGCGTTCCTGCATAACGTGGCCGACGCGCTCGGCTCAGTCGCCGTTATCGTTGCGGGCACCTTGATCCTACTCTTTGACTGGCGGCTGATCGACCCGCTCGTGACCGTGCTGATTGCGGGCTACATCCTCTGGCAATCTTTCCGCGAGATCGGCCCCGTGATCCGTATCCTGATGTTGGGTTCGCCGCCCGAATTAGAGACAAAGGCCGTCCTCGATACCGTGCGCGGCATTGACGGCGTGACCGGGATTCACCATGCGCACTTCTGGCAGATGGACGAACACCGCGCCGCGCTGGACGCCCATATCGTCATCGCCGAGGGTCGCTGGAGCGAAGCCGACGCGTTGAAGGACCGGATCAAAACCGCACTGGCCGACCGCTTTGACATCGAGCACACGACGCTGGAGCTGGAATGCGCGCGCCACGCCTGCGATGACCCGTCCGAGTTCGGCGGGCGCGGGCATGGCGAGGAGCGGCACGGATGAGCGACTATTCTGTGTAGCGCTCGCAGGTGTCGATCCCGGCCCCCGTCGCAGCAAGAAGCCGATCCGCATCGTGGATCAGGCTGGCGACCCGCCTGTCTGCCAGGCGATACCGAACAAATCGACCTTCGGTGCGGCGGCTGACCAGCCCGCAGTCGAGCAGGCATCGCAGATGGTTCGAGACATTGGGCTGCCCCAAGCCCGAGTGAGCGACGATTTCCTGTACGCTGCGTTCGCCCGATACCAGCGCATTAAGGATGGCAAGGCGGCTTGGATCACTTAAGCCCCGGAAGAGCTTTGCCCTCAGCTCCAGGGCGTTGGATGCCGAAAGATCGTCTTGAATGTCTCTCGCCGTCATATCATTATCCACTGATACGTTATTGGCGACATCTTTCGCCCGTTAACTTGAAGAGAATTACACATGAACCAGGCCGAGAACAGCACATTTCCAACAGCATCCTCGCCGATCCGGATGCGGGTGCAGGGCATGGACTGCGCCAAGGACGCCGCCGAGATCGAACGCGCGGCCCGGTCGGCGGGTGTGGCCGAAGGCGATGTGAAAGTATCGGCTGCCACCCATGTCATGACATTGCGGATCGCGGAGGCCGACCTGCCGAAAGTGCAGCCCGCCCTCGACGCCACCGGCTACGGTTTCGAGAAGATGGAGGACGGTGATACATCGTCCGATCCGGCCTACAAGGACCCAAGCTATCGCCGCGCGCTCTGGATCGTGGTCCTGCTCAATCTCGGCTACGGCGTAGTCGAGATGTTCGGTGGGTTCCTGTCCGGATCGCAGGCACTGAAAGCGGATGCGCTCGATTTCCTCGGGGACGGTGCGATCACCTTCTTGGGCCTGCTCGCCATCGGCTGGAGCCTGACATGGCGGGCACGATCCGCGATGATCCAGGGCGTGTTTTTGGGGCTTCTGGGGCTTGGCGTTGTCGGCAGCACGTTTTGGCGCGTTCTCAACCAGACGACGCCCGAAGCCGGGTTGATGGGAGCCTTCGCTGTAGGGGCGCTGATCGTGAACATTCTCGCGGTGCTGCCGCTGCTGAAGCACCGCAAGGGGGATGCCAATATGCGGGCCGTCTGGCTTTTTTCGCGCAACGACGCCATCGGCAATCTCGCCGTAGTAATCGCCGCTGGGCTGGTCGCTTGGCTCGGCAGCGCCTGGCCCGACCTGATTGTTGCTTTCGCCATTGCAGGGCTGTTCCTGCATTCCTCGTGGATGATCATTCGAGATGCGCGGAGCGATTTGGCTGAGACTTAGGAGGGTCGGACAGAAACCCCTTGCCAGAACTGCGTGGGCGAAAACGGTTGTTTCTGCCGGTGACAGAAACGTATGAGTTTTGACACGTCCTCCGGCGGACGTAAGCTTTCCAAGGCGCTAGTTTACTACCCGAAGTCTCGCTGAAGGTTCTGCCGCGCCTTCTTCAATTCCTACCTGACGCTCCAGACGAAGCGCGTCAGAAAGCACTTTGCTTTCGCGAACCGACAGGAGACGGCGCGCTCCCGGATAGACGACCGACGGAGATTGGTGTCGCAGGGCCGGACAAACCGAAAGAATTTTTGCACGGCCTAGAGCCCCGAGACGATGCAGCGCCTCGGGGCCGGGATACAGAGTTTCGACCGCCAAGCCGTTGGCGAAGATGATCTCGTGTTGCTCCGTGAACAAGGTAATGTATTCGATATGCCGCCTGCCGCGCATTTCTCGAATTCGCGGCAGCCCCACCAACCCCTTTGACGGAGCAAGGACCTCAGACGTCTCAAACAGAAATTTACATGCCGGGTCATTCACGAGAATCCGATGATCTGGTGACAAGATCAGGTCACGACTCGGCTGCTGTTCTCCGAAAAATGAAGTCTTGATAAGAATTGGTTTGCCTGTCGCGCGATTGGTCAAGTCAAGCGTACGTCTTCCAACCCAAGCGAGCGGGACAGTTCCGTGATCCAGTGTCTCAACCAAATCGCCGCTTTTTAACGCCGCGACGTCCGTAAAACCATCCGGTGTCGTGATCATCGCGCCCGGGGTAATACACGGAAAGTCCATAAAATCGAGCTGCCCGTCGTCATCGCCACCAACACCTGCAGCTTCATCAGCTTCCGTATACGTGACCGTCGACGGTCCGGCGGGAACACCGCCTAAATCGATAAGAAAGGGCTGGTTGTTGAGCAAGAGATGTTCGTCCCCTGCACCGCGCCCTTGCTCGATATCTGGCTGTACGCTTGTTCTGGGGACGACTACGTTATTGTCCGAGTCGAGGATCGTGATAAACTGGCCATTCTGGAATTCTGTAACGCCAGTATTCACCTGCTCGACGACAACTGTGAAGAGTTGATTGGCCGTTCCTATAGCCTCGACGCCATCGACCGTCACAATCCGATCAGGCCCATTTCCTGTGCCGGAGAAGCTGGAATAGCGGCCAATCTGATCGCCGCGGAGGGTCAATGTCACCGTGGGCATACGAATCGCTCCTGGTTGGCAGTTTGAAACATAGCATTTTGAACGCGTTGTCCAAACATCTGTACACCTGCATAGATGCACTCGGCGTGATACCGCTTCTGAATGAAGGAAGTCTTGAGACAGCCGGATCAAAGCCAGCTTCACCCTGTGCTTCGACAAAAACCTCTTCCCAGAACCTTGTGATCTTCCGCGATGTTTGGCGCACTTTCTTTATGGCCAAGTGGCGTAGGCTGGTGCTGGAAGCAGCGTAGCTGTCATCCGCGCTTTGCGCGGCAAAAGTCCGGTTTGAGCCCATTCCGTGAGTTCGGATTTCTTGCTGCGTGCGCTCGCAGCGTGGAAAATGCTGCGTCAGCGTAAAATTCGATGCTGCCGCGCAGAGGGGAAACCAGCCATTCGTGCAAAGTGCAGCAAAGTTTAGAGGTCGAACTTACACAGTGCGGGACAAAGCAACATTTCGCTGCAGCTTCCCCAACGTCGGCTACTCACCCAAAAGGTCGCACTTGAATTGTCAAACGACATCTTCTACACAGCAGTCTATCATAGTAACCTAAGTTTGATCTGCATTGTCCTTGGGGGTGTGACTTGGAAGGCGAACCAAATCTCGAAGACGTTTCGATATCTTCCCTTGGCGTTCAATCGAACGATACAAGCACCCCGGCAGGCGCGCAGGAAGAAATCGCTCGCCTACGCCGCGAGCTTACCACCATACGCGCGACGCTTGGATCCGATAGCGAAAACGGCATAATCGTGAACGATGACGAAACCGCCAATCGCACCGCCTTGTTGGAAGCCATGCTGGAGACCGTACCTGTGGGCGTGGTTCTTGCAGACGCGACCGGACGGATTGTTCATGGCAATTCTTGGATCGAGCGTAATCTCAGACATCCGGTACTTCATTCGGCCGATACCGCGTCTTATGGCGAATGGGTGTCATTTCATTCTGACGGACGGCAGGTGGAAAGCCACGAATATCCCCTGTCTCGGGTAATCAAGGACGGTGAAGATCATTCGACTCTTGATGTAAATTACCAGCGCGGCGATGGAACCATGTTCTGGATGCGGGTTATCGGTGAGCCAGTTCGCAACAGCAATGGAGAAGCAATCGGTGCGACGGTTGCGCTTGTTGATATCGAAGATGAGGTACGGTTGCTGGAGGAAAAAGAGATTTTGCTGGGTGAAGTGAACCACCGAGTAAAAAATTCCCTGCAACTGGTCAGCTCAATCCTGTCCCTACAGGCCCGAGCGGCTCCAGACGATGCTGCCGAACTGTTGAAGGCTGCCTCCGCGCGCGTGCAAGCCATTTCCTCCGTTCATGCCGGGCTCTATCACGATGATGATGTTCGAACCGTTGAGTTTGGCGGCTACCTGCGTCGGTTCTGCGACCGATTAGCGGATGCAGTGGGTGCCGGAGAGCGGAAGATTTCCCTTCAGGTTGAGGCAGAAGAGATTGTTCTGTCAGCAGACAAAGCAGTTCCACTCTCACTCATTGTAAACGAACTGGTCACCAATGCTTTCAAATATGCCTTCGCCGATGAATATATCGGTAGCGAAGGAAAAGATGATAGTGCCACAGTGACAGTGCGACTTTTCAGCAACGATAGCGGAACCGTATGCGTGGAAGTCGCTGATAATGGCACCGGTACCGGAACCCAGCCCGCCCTGAAATCGTTCACTATTGAGCAAGATATAAGCAGTAATGAAACATCGGGGTTGGGCACGAAGCTCACTAAAATTTTGGCTCAGCAACTGGGTGCCACGGTAGAGAAGAAGCAGGTCGATGGATGGATCGTCAAATTGGAGTTCGAACCCTGATCACTTCGGGGAGGACGGTTCGCAGGATCATCCATTGCGCATCCTGATTGTTGAAGACGAATTATTGATCGCCCTCGATGCTGAAATGGCGTTGCAGGACGCGGGACACGATATTGTTGGAACCGCTACCACGGAAGAACAAGCCGTGAAGATGGCCCTAAGCCAAAAACCTGAGCTTATGATCGTCGATCTGCGCTTGGCAGGCGGTGGATGTGGCCGCGCTGCGGTTCAGCGCATTCGTAAGACCCTGGACGTCGATGTAATTTTTGCCAGCGGTAATCTTGATCCAACCATGCGAACGCGCCTAGAGGAGCTAAAGCCAATTGCCATGCTGTCCAAACCTTACGGCAGTGATGAATTGGTGCGAACCGTTGAAACGATTGCGGCTTAATTACACCGTGTAGGTTCTATCCAAGTTTGATAATGGCGTAGATTCCAATTTCCGTAGAGCGGTCATTCATGCCGCCCGCAGCATCGGTTAAAGTGGGCTCAAAGCGGTCTGATGCACACGCGGCATGGTTCATCTACGTGACAGGTCCAAAGCAGTCATAGCAGATTGTGCTATAATCCATCGTGGGCGCGGTGCCGACGTTTGGGTTTGGAGGGAGGTATGGAGGGCAAGACATGCCTAGAGTACAACTTCCAGCAACCACCCCAAAACACCGAGCCTGGAACAAAGGTCGCCTAATCGGCCAAAAGCGACCACTGCTGCCAAAACAGGTTTGGGCCATCCGAGCACGTCTCGAATTGGCAAATAATTTGCGTGATCTGGCACTCTTCAATGTCGCAATCGACAGCAAGTTGCGGGGGTGCGACTTGGTCTGTCTCAAGGTGAGCGACCTCGTCAATGCAGATCAAGTTCGCGAACGTGTTTCCGTCGTACAGAGTAAAACAAAGCGGCCGGTTCAGTTTGAAATGACTGAGAATACACGTGTTTCCGTTCTCGACTGGGTCAGAAGTCCCGAAATGTTGAGAGGCAAATTCATGTTTCCAAGTCGGTTCCACGACCATCCACACATTTCGACACGTCAATATGGTCGGCTTGTCAGGGACTGGGTCGCAGCAATTGGCTTAGAACCAAGTGGCTACGGCACGCACTCTATGCGCCGCACGAAGGCCGCTGAAATCTACCGCAAAACTGGGACTTGCGGGCGGTACAACTGCTTCTTGGCCACACAAAAATCGATAGCACGGTGCGCTACTTGGGCGTCGAAGTCGAAGATGCCCTAAGCATCGCGGAGAAGATCGACATCTGAACTTTAGGCGAGCGGCTCAAGCCGTTCGCCTTCTGAAAGCAGCCATGCATCGATTGGCGTCAGATGACGGCAAGGAGCCCTTATTACCAAATTGCTGCGCGGTGGCTAACGTCTGGTTTACACGCTAGCCGATGCAGGTTGTTTTCGTAAGGAACGTGCAAAACGCGCGTCACGTGCTGGCAGCCCACGCGCTATAGGCGTCGCCTCCCAGACGTCAGACTGGCAACTTTCGCAACGATAGAAGCGGCGTCAATTCCGAAGTGGCTGTAGAGGTCGCCGATGGTGCCTGTTTGCCCGAAGTGCTCGACGCCAAGCGGAATGGTTTGGTGCCCATGCACAGACCCAAGCCATGCAAGCGTAGCGGGGTGCCCGTCGATGGCCGTCACAATTTTACAGTGGTCCGAAACGCCAGCAAGCAGTGTTTCAATATGGCTTTCGGCCATATCCTGACCGCGCGATCTGGCGCGTTGTGCCGCTGTCCATCCCGCGTTCAACCGATCCGCTGAGGTCACGGCAAGAACACCGACATCTCGTCGACCCTCACCAATAATCCCTGCCGCTTTTATGGCTTCGGGGGCAACGGCACCCTGATAGGCGATCACAACTTCACAGTTTGGCCCCGGTTTGCGCAGCCAATAGGCCCCGTCAATTGCGCCTTGTTTGAAGTCCTCATCGACCCGTTTTCCAGGTTGTTCAATCGGATTGGTCGTCAAGCGTAGATAAACAGACCCGCCCGTTTCATCACGCAGCCATGTGCGCTCGTCAGGATCGCCTGCCCCGTCTTTTTGCAGGTAGTCAAAGGCCCACTGCATGATCACGGCCAACTCGTCGGCGAAGGCAGGCTCGAAGCTTGCCAGCCCGTCTTGGCTCATTCCGATCAGGGGCGATCCGATGGATTGATGTGCGCCGCCTTCAGGTGCGAGTGTTACGCCAGACGGTGTGCCCACGATCATAAAACGCGCATCTTGATAGCAGGCATAGTTCAGCGCGTCCAAGCCGCGCGCCACAAACGGGTCGTAGACCGTGCCAATCGGGATCACCCGCTTGCCAAAGATCGAGTGCGATAACCCTGCCGCGCCAAGCAGTAAGAACAGGTTCATCTCAGCAATGCCCAACTCGATGTGTTGTCCTTCGGGGGTGAACTCCCACTTTGCTGTCGATGGAATTTTCTCGTCAATAAACGTGTCGGCCTGCGCCTTGCGTGCGAACAGTTTGCGCCGGTTGACCCATGGCCCAAGATTGGTGGTGCCGGTCACATCGGGCGACATGGTGACGATCCGCGTGGCCAGATCGCTGTCGCCTTTGGAGAGATCGTCGAGGATTTTACCAAACGCCATCTGGGTCGAGATTTCTCGGTCTGTCAAGAGTTCTATCAGCGGCACTTCCAGTATATTGTCGGAATACCGACGGCGGCCCCTGGAGAAAAATGGCGTTTCATCAAGGAATTTTTGCAGGATTTCCGGCTTTTTAATCGTCGCGAATTTCTCCCATTCCTGCCCCTGCGCCACACCCATGTGGTCTTGCCACGCGGCCATCTGCGTCTTGTTCATCAAACCGCCATGGTTGTCCTTGTGACCTGCGATCGGCGTGCCCCATCCCTTGATGGTATAGGCCAGAAAGCAGACCGGCCGGTCGTGGTCGATAGCGTCAAAAGTCTCGGCCATTGTCTGCACGCAGTTGCCACCAAGGTTTTCCATAAGGTCAGCGAGCGCTGCATCCGAGCGGGCCTCGATCAAGGCCGTCACATCACCCTGATCGCCGAGCGCATCCAGCAGGCGTTTCCGCCAAACAGCACCCCCCATAAATGTCAGCGCTGCATAGAGTTGGTTGGGACAGTTATCGATCCATTCACGCAGCTGTTCACCACCAGGCTCAAGAAAAGCCGCGCGTTGCAATGCGCCGTATTTGACCCGCACGACATCCCAGCCAAACGCATCGAATATCTGCTCGATCCGCTTGAACAATCCTTCGCGCACCACCCCGTCTAGCGACTGGCGGTTATAGTCGATGATCCACCACGTATTGCGCAGGTCGTTTTTCCAACCCTCTTGTAAGGCCTCGTAGATGTTGCCTTCGTCCAGTTCCGCGTCACCCACAAGCGCCACCATCCGTCCAAGCGGCACGTCCTTGCCCCAGCTTTTCGCGGTGATGTAGTCCTGCACGATGGACGCAAATGATGTAATCGCAACGCCAAGCCCGACGGAGCCAGTGGAGAAGTCCACATCGTCGATGTCTTTGGTGCGGCTAGGGTAGCTTTGCACGCCATGGAACCCGCGAAAGTTCTCCATTTTCTCTTGGGTTTGATTGCCCATCATATACTGGATCGCATGAAATATCGGCGAGGCATGCGGTTTGACCGCGACGCGATCTTCGGGGCGCAGCGCATTAAAATATAGGGCTGTCATGATAGAAACCATCGACGCAGACGATGCCTGATGCCCACCAACCTTGATCCCGTCCACCTTGGGCCGAATGTGATTGGCGTTGTGGATCATCCAGTGGGACAGCCACAACAGGCGTTGTTCGATTGCTTTCAGGTGGGTTTGATCACGAAGAGACATGTGCGGCTCCATTTGTTCTGGGCGGACGGAAAGACTGGCGTGCATTGCTTACTTGTCGATTTGGGTGCTGATGATTTCACCCTGCAAGCCAACGGGATTGAGAATGGTTTGCGCATTCGGACTATGTGCCACGGATTTGCGATGCAGCTCGGCAAACTGTTCGGGGGTCGCATCGCCCGTGACGTGAATTTTGTATCTGATATTCGGAAAGCCTACGGCAGTATTTGTGCTTAACCCCATAAAACCGCGCAGATCCAATGTTGCATCAAAGTCGATCCTGACCGTTTCCAACTGAATTCCCTCAGCCGTCGCCCCCGCGATAAAGCTGACCATCATGCAAGACCCCAGACCTGACAAAAGCAGTTCTTGCGGATTTGGTCCGTGGTTGTTGCCCATCAGCTGACGCGGTTCATCTGACTTCCAGCTAAAGGAGCGACTGACCTGATGTGGACCAACCTTCATCGGTTTGGTCTCGGTGCGTGACCGTGTGCCGCTCTCCCAGTTGATCTCAATACCGTAGTCCATCAGCGCCTCTTCGGGCGAGGCTGCGACTTCGTTCACGAATTCGCTTAAAGCGGCAGTGGGAATGCTGTTACGCATGTGACATTTCCTTTTGTGAATAGGTGACGGCCAAAGCTTGTTCGAAATCAGCGATCAGATCGGCCGCGTCTTCGATGCCCACCGACAAGCGCACACAGCCCGGATCGATGCCGACGTTACTGCGCTGGCGCGATGTGAATGTTGCCTGAGACGTGTTGAACGGCAGACTAATCAAGCTTTCTACGCCACCAAGGCTGGTTGCTTGTTTTGGAATTTGGAGCGCATTGACCAGTCGCAGCGCCGCCGCGTCACCACCTTCAATGACAAAGGTGATATTGCCCGTGCCATTCTTAAGCAGGCGCTTGGCGGTCGCATAGTCAGGGTGGCTTTCCAAAAACGGGTAGAACACTTTTTGAACTTGCGGATGAGCCTCAAGGTAATGCGCCAAGACAGTCGCACTTTCTTCATGCGCACGCATACGAATTGCGAGGGTTTTCAGCCCGCGCTCCAGCAGGAAACAGGCGTGGGGATCAAGCGAGCCGCCGTAGTTCAGCAACCGCGGCCAGATCATATCGATCAATTTGCGCGAACCCGCCGCCACACCCGCGATCAGGTCACTGTGTCCGTTCAGATATTTGGACGCGGAATGGATCACCACATCAACGCCGTGATCCAGCGTACGCATGGAAATCGGTGGCGCAAAGGTCGCGTCCACAACCAGTCGCACATTGCGGCGCTTTGCAATTTCAGCAAGGCGTGGGATGTCGATGACCTTCAGCAAGGGATTTGTGATCGCCTCGAAATACATCAGCTGTGTATTGGGCTGGATCGCGGCCTCGATCGCTACAAAATCATACGAGTCGACCATCGTGCAGGACATCCCGAAGGTCGGAAACTCTTGGTTGAACAGATTGTAGGTGCCGCCGTAGAGATCGCTGGAGGCTACAACATGCGCGCCCTTGTCCATTAACGCCATGACTGTGCTGGTGATCGCGGCCATGCCTGAGCTAAAAACAATCGCGGACTCCGCACCCTCAAGTGCTGCCAGTTTCTCTTGCACAGCCCATTGCGATGGATTGCCGTAGCGCGAGTAGATAAAGCGGTCGCGCGCGAAACCTTCCTCTACCGATTGATATTGGTTTTCACCCAGCACAAAAGTAGAGGCTTGATAGATGGGCGTTCCAACTGCGCCTGTGCGTGGATCGTCATGCGTGCCCGCATGCACGGCAGTGGTTGACATGCCTTGCCCCGCTGATGCGTGACCAGCCAGAAAAGGGCCTGCGTGCCGTGTGCGGTCAAGATCAGCTATCCAGCCACCAGATGTGCGCGCAGGCGTGGTGCTGTTTGGATCGCCTAAGATGTTTGCGTTGGACATGTGTCGCTCCGGATCATTCAGTGAATTGATTGTGTGCATTCAGCGCTGTGGTCAGGTCGTCGATGATGTCGCCTACGCCCTCTAAGCCGACAGAAAGCCGCACCAAGCCTTCCGCGATCCCGTGTGTAGCGCGTTCTTCGGGGGTGTAAGTCGCGTGGGTCATGCTTGCGGGGTGCTGGATAAGACTTTCCGCGTCGCCAAGGCTGACTGCGCGCTGGATTAATTTCAGCCGGTTCATCATCGCAATGCCGCCCGCTTTCCCGCCTTTCACTTCAAACGGGATCATGCCGCCGAAGTTCGTCATTTGGCGACGCGCCAGTTCTTTCTGGGGAAAGCTGTCAAGCCCGGGGTAAGAGACATTCAACACTGCAGGGTGGGCTTCCAATGCCTGCGCAACCTTGAGTGCCGATTGGCAATGCCGCTCCATGCGCAGTTCCAGGGTTTTGATCCCGAGCAGCAAGAGCATCGCCGTCAGCGGCGACATCACCGCACCTGTCATATCCTTCACGCCGACCAACCGGATCTGCGTGATATCCGCGAGTGACCCGACGACAAGACCAGCAACAACATCCCCATGACCACTTAGAAATTTCGTGGCAGAATGCACAACGATGTCCGCCCCATGTGAAATCGGGCGCGTCAAAACAGGGGTCGCATAGGTATTATCGACCACCACCTTGGCGCCTGCACGGTGCGCGATCTCGGACACTGCAGCGATATCAACCAGCCGGTTATTCGGGTTCGCAGGGGTCTCGAAATACACGATTTTTGTTTTGGCAGTGATGGCCGCCGCTAGGTTTGCAGGGTCGGTCATATCCACCAAAGTCACCGTTACCCCGAACCGTGGCAGCCCATGCGTCATGAACGCAAAGGTGCAGCCATAAAGCGTTTTGTCGATGATCACCTCGTCACCCGCAGCAAGAAACGACCACATCGTCGAGGTGATCGCCCCCATGCCCGATGCGGTGCATAGGCCTGCCTCAGCGCCCTCAAGATTAGCGATCCGCTGCTCAAGATGATCCAAGGTCGGGTTGGAGATCCGTGAATAAAAGTGCCCTTCTTTTTCACCTGCAAACATCGCCCCGCCGTCTTCGGCCGTCTCGAACGTAAAAGTCGACGTCATGTAAATCGGCGGGTTTAATGCTCCCTGTGCCGATCTGGCGTCATATCCGTGGTGAATTGCGCGCGTTGAAAAATCGAAGGTGTTGGCCATGACATGTTCCCTAAAGTGACAAGACCACTATCCACTAGCTCGTCAGGCTTTTAGTTGCTAAGTTGACCCCAAAATTATGAGAGATTAGCATAATATGCCAACGCAGACCCAAATTGACGCTACAGATCGTAAAATCCTGCGGGCGCTGCAACGCAATGGTCGCATTACGAACCTTGATCTCGCGGCAGAAGTGAACCTTTCACCCTCGCCGTGCCTGCGTCGGCTACGCAATCTTGAGGCCAACGGCGCGATAAAAGGCTACAGCGTTAACGTGGACTCAAAGGCTTACGGGTTACCTGTCGAGGTCATGGTTCAGATCCGCCTTGATAAGCACACCAAGGAAACCGTCGCGCGCTTTGAGGCGCGTATGCGCGACATTCCCGAGGTGCTGGAATGTTTCGTGATGACCGGACATTCTGATTATTTGCTCCGTGTGGTAGTGAGCGATCTGGAAGACTACGAACGGTTTGTGCGCGAACGGCTTCATCCCATTGGCGGCATCGGTTCGATTGACACCAGCTTTGTCTATGGCGTCGTTAAACGGACGAATGTATTCCCAACTGTGGATTAGACTATGGTGTTAGGTATTGAACGAGGATCGATCATGGTCGTGGCGTGAGGTAACTGAGTTTTGGGTGTGATTTGACTGCCGAGATCTTTCAGAATGTGATTTTACACAGCGCTCCGTTGGGTGTCAAAGCTCATAGCCAAAATAGTCGTGGTTAGTGGAATTTGGACAAGTGCAGGCAAATGCACCAAAAGTGAGCAGCTTTTATTACCTGCCAAACTGCTATGGCTCCGATATTGGGGCCACACATAAAAGCAGCCATTCGAAGTCATAAGTTCGACGGCAGCTTCGTCCCGCATGTTACCAGTTCATGCGCGGTGCAGCGAAAGGCGATGTGTCCCAGATCGGCCTTTCATGATCTGCGCGGCGAAAGTGCTGGAAGAGCCCAAAGTTCCGGACTCGCTGCGCAGTGGCGAATGTCGGTTTCCGGTTCGCACGTCAGCTTTTCCGCCAGATCACTCGGTTTCTGACAGATCACTCCGCGCATCCCGGATGATCATCCATGACGAATGCAGGAACAGCCCTGCGATGGCGAAAGCAACGATGAGGTCAGGCCAGGCACTGCCGAGCCAGGCGACCAGTCCGGCAGCGATCACCACGGCGAGGTTGCCGATGGCGTCGTTCCGGGAGAACAGCCATACGGCCCGCATGTTGGCGTCGCCCTTGCGGTGTTTTAGCAGCGGCAGCACCGCAAGAATGTTTACGATCAGCGCGCCCACGGCGAAGGCTCCCATTAACCCGGCCTCTGGTGTCGTCTGATTCAGGACACGCCAGATTGTGCTGCCGACAACGCCAAGCCCCAGAAATCCCAAGAACACGCCCTGGATCATCGCCGACCGCGCCCGCCATGTCAGACTCCAACCGATAGCGAGCAGGCCCAGAAAGGTGATTGCGCCGTCGCCCAAAAAATCCAGGGCATCTGCTTTCAAAGCTTGCGATCCGGACAGGAACCCGCCGAACATCTCGATCACCCCGTAGCCGAGATTGAGCAGGACCACGATCCAGAGCGCGCGGCGATAGCTCGGGTCTTTGTAAGCCGGATCGGACGATGTATCCCCGCTCTTGATCAGCTCAAAGCCATAGCCGGTTGCGTCCAGTGCTGGACGCACTTTCGGCAAGTCGTCTTCGGCGATCCGCAATGTCATGACATGGGTTGCGGCAGACACCTTCACATCGCCTTCAGCCACGCCCGCAGACCGAGCGGCCCGTTCGATCTCGGCGGCATCCTTGGCGCAGTCCATGCCATGCACCCGCATCCGGATCGGCAAAGACGTTGTAGGCAATGTGGTGTTATCTGCTCGGCTCATATGCGATCCTCTTGAAGGTAGCGTGCGAAAGAAGTCGCCGCTAACGTATCAGTGGATAATGATATGACATTGCAAAACATTCAAGACGATCTTTCGGCAGCTGACACCCTTGAGCCGCGGGCAAAGCTCTTCCGGGGTCTCGGCGACCCCAGCCGTCTTGCGATCCTCGATGCGCTACTGTCGGACGAACGCAGCGTGCAGGAAATCGTTACCCAAACAGGGCTTGGTCAGCCCAATGTCTCGAACCATCTGCGCTGCCTTTTGGATTGCGGTCTGGTCAGTCGCAGGAACGAAGGTCGGTTCGTCCGGTATCGCCTTGCGGACAGGCGGATCGCTGATCTCATCCGCGACGCAGATCAACTACTTGCCTCGACAGCCGTAGGGGTCGATGCCTGCCGAAGCTATACGGGTTAACCGACGTGTCCTGCTGCAATGTTCTATTGGTGCGCCAGGCCTAAAGCAGCCATTTGCGCAGCCGCAGCAAAATGGCGCTTTGTCCGCTCTCCGGACCTTGCCACCGACAGCAGCGAACGGCCGCTACTTGCGTAGCTCAGCATGCTCAAATTTCGGCAGTTTTATGGCACCGCTGTCATTGTCGGCGCTAGTAGTTCACCTGTTCGAAGCCGTAGTTTCCCTCATAGTCACGCCAATCGACGAAGACAGATCGTTGATAGATACCCGGGCAATTCTGGCCCCAACGTTCAAGTCCCACATGGGCCTCGGGCAGGGCAGTTATGGAAGATCGTTGCCAAGTGAAGTCACCTTGGGTGCCATATGTGCCTATATAAACGCTTGCACTACGTTCACAGTCTCCTTCGCTGCCAGCGTGATACTGGCGGGCATAGCGAACATCAAAGACGCGAATTGACCGCACGAAATTGAACTCAGGTCCGCTGATATCGATGTTCGCGCGATCCTGAACGAGCCGGAGTGCCTGGTCGGTGGGAACGAAATTGTCCACTAGCAAGGATTGGAGCGGTCGACGGCTGTCAGCCTGGTACAAGGCTTCAAGGATGTGGCCAGCGTTGTTTGATGGCCGATCGCCCTCATAGGAGGCGCCCATGGGACAGCGCCAGATTTGCAGCGGCGGTTCCACCGGCCAGGGCGTGATACGCCTGATGAATTCAGCGCGGGCCCGGGCGCAAGGGACGGAAGCAGGCCAGCCGCCAGACAGACACAAGAGGATCGCGCAATCGATCGGGTATGTCTGCGCGCGGGCGGGTGCAGGCAGCGAAAGGCCTGTCACGGTCAAAGCGACTGCGACCGAGGGGAGGAGCTTCTTGATTGGATGGCGCATGCTGAGAAACCTCCGTGACAGGAGTTCAGCATACATACGATAATATACTATCGCAACACTAAGTATAAAAACGCATAATGAAGTTTATGTTAACCAACTGGCGCCCTGAGCCGCTAAAACATTACGATTTGATAATGCCCCGGCAAGGGCAGTGCCACCGTACCAAAGTTACTCCTTTGCGAAAGGAGCGACCATGTTCAGAACTTTCGGATTGCTCTTGGGTCTCGCAACTGCTGTAGCTCTTTTGTTTATGGTTTCGAACAGATGCTGTCTTCTGCGAAGGCATCTGATTGAAAGCTACTCTACCTTTCACTTGCCCAGGCGATTGCCGCCTTCATTTCCGCCGGGTCGAACTGACGGAGTTCTGCCGTGGTCAGCACGTCGGCGAACCTGGTTCCCCACTCCAACAAAGCCCCTTCGCCCACCACAGCGACGCGGCGGAAGTCATTCCTATGGGCTGTGTCGATTTTCAGATCTTCGAGCAGAGCGGACGGCCCATCGTAGCCTTCGAACCTCGTGAGATCGAGAACCAGGCCGGGCTTACTTGTCTCTTGCAGGCGCTCATGAAGCAGGGCGTGCATCCGTTTCAGGTCGCTTTCGCTGAGCTTGCCCTCGCAGGCGAGGCCAATCGTGTCGTCATGAGCTGTCAGTGTCTCGGTGAACATGGTTTTCCTCCTCTTTTTCCGGTTTGCCGTGACCGTAAAGGTCAGCGTTTTCGTGTGCGCGGTCTTCGTGCTCAAATTCCAGACTCGAATGACCGATGCTGAAATCGTCCTTCAGCCGGTCCTTGATCGCGGCCTTGATCTTTTCGATTTGACCCCAGCCGTCCGCTGTCAGCACGACGTGGCAGTCCAGAGCCGCCTCGTGCTCCTGCATCTGCCACAGATGCACGTGATGAACGTCCGCGACACCATCCACACCCCGCATCGCCTGAACGACGGTTTCATTATCGATGTCCGGTGGACTGCCGAGCATCAGCGTCCGAATCGGACCGCCGATCTCGGTAAATGCGAGGTAGAGGATGTAGAGAGCGATGCCGATGGTGATCGCCGGGTCGACCCACCGCATGTTGTAGAGGAGGATGAGCGAGCCGCCGATGATGACCGCCACGGAGGCCAAAGCGTCCGATAGGTTGTGCAGGAAGAGCGCACGGATGTTCACGCTGCCTTTCTGCATCGAATAGGTGAGCAGCGCCGTCAACGTGTCGACGACCAGTGCCACACCGCCCAGGATCACCACCGTCCAGCCCTGTACCTCTGGTGGGTCGATCATGCGCATGCCACCCTCGTAGATCAGGTAGAAGCCGATCAGGATAAGTGTCGTGTAGTTGATGAGCGCTGCGACGATTTCTACCCGCCCATAGCCGAAGGTCATGCGCTTGTCCGCCGGGCGGCGAGCGATCTTACGCGCGAAGAAGGCGATCACTAGCGACGCCATGTCCGAGAAATTGTGGAGGGCATCCGCGATCAGCGCGAGGCTGCCGGAAAGGATCCCGCCGACGATCTGCGCGACCGTCAGGAGGCCGTTGGCCCAGATGGCGATGGAGACGCGACGATCACCGGATTGAGGATCGATGTGGGCGTGGCCGTGATCATGCGGCACGGTTCGTCTCCTCATGGCGGTGGTTCGGCCGATCGAATCCGGGGACCGGCGGCAAGATTCCGCGGCGGATGCGGCGAACCCTGGCATTCATCCAGTGACGGATGACGTGGCGATAGAGCAAGTCGCGCACAAATCCGAAGTTCTGGCGGTGCTTTGAGTAAAAATCGTCGGGTGCGTTGAAGGTTCCAAGATCGCGAACAATACCGGTTTTCTGGATGTAGGTATCATTGCCGGACCAAGTGACAGGCGGGGCGCTCAGACACTCCGTTCCAACTCCGTAGCCGCACAGACTATCCGTCTCGCGGAATTTCTGCTGCAGCGTCTGCAGGAAAGGCGCGTCCAGGATGAAGCCTTCAAGATTGACCCATCCGTCGCCCAAGTCCACCTCGACCCAGGAGTGGAGGATTTCGGACGGCGCGAGGGGATAGACGAGTTCCGGAACGACGCCTCTCTGAAGCGCCTTGTGGATTGTGAACCCGTGCAGTCGGCAGCGAACTCCCACGCCACGCAGCAGGGCCATGAGGAGCGTGCCCTTGGTTTTGCACTGCCCGTGGCCATCTGCGAGGACCTCGGACGCCGGAATGTCGTCGGCGCGGTTGTAGCCGAAGGTAATCTCGTTCCTGACGAAATCGTAGATGGCCCCAATTCGGTCGTCGCTGGGAAGGTCTGCCCAGCCGCGCTCCTCGATCAGTTTTGCAATTGAGGTCGCGTCAAAATCCAGCAGCTGGGTTTTGGCCAAATGAGGGTCGGCGGGGTTCACGGGATATCTCCTCGAATCGTTCACGAGAATATGTAGTTGCTACAGTCACTGTAGCTTCAAGCCCCGATTTCAGGCGATGTCCTCACTTGCCTGATTGTCATCGTGCACCGCCTTACGGTGTTCACCATGCGCGTCTTTCAGGATTCCGACGCCACCCCAGGCCGCGATGCCGGCGACAATCACGCCCACGACAAGGTCCGGCCAGTTCGTTCCGAGCCAAGCCACGAGCCCGCCTGCGACGACGATTCCGAGATTGGCCGCGAAGTCGTTCCAGCTGAAGGTATTCGCCGCTCGGATGTTCACGTCTGGATCGCGAAGCCGTGCTAGCAGCCAGACGCAAAGTGCATTGATGGACGCCGCTACCAGCGCCATAACAATCATGATCGTGCCAAGAGGATCCGATCCGCCTACGTAGCGGCGCCAGGCGTCATACAGGATGCCAAGAGCGAAGAGGATCAGCAGGCCGCCCGAAACGTTCGCCGCTCCGCGCTTCCACTTGGCGGAGCGGGACAGCGCGAAGAGGCTGATCGCGTAAACGAAACTGTCCGAAAGATTGTCGAGGCCATTGGCGATAAGCGCGCTTGAATCGCCGAATGCGCCCGAGGCGAAGAAAGCGATTGCCAGCCCGATGTTGAGACCCAGCACGATCCAGAGTGTGCGTCTTTCCGTTGCGTTTCTCTGCTCCGCCATGTCAGGTATCCAAATTAGTGAATTGCCAATGAGTAACTAACGTCGGGCTTTTTGCGTTCCGATCAAAGGTCGTCGAAATTGCTCAGGCGCCGATCTCTTCATGGTCGGTCAGGCATTCGGAATGGTCGCGCAGTACCTCGAGCACACGGCAGTCTGAAGTCTGCCCGCCGCTGCACTCATGCACCATCCGCTTCAATTCCGTCCGCAGCGCCTCGAGCCGCGCCAATCGTTGCTCGACCTGTTTGAGTTGCCGACGGGCTATTGCATCCGCCTCCGCGCAGGACTTTCCCGGATGATCGCTGAGATCGAGGAGCTCACGGATCGCGTCCAACGAGAATCCCAATTGCCGTGCGTGCCGGACAAATGACAAGCGGTCGAGTTCGGCGTCGCCATAGCGTCGTTGGCCCCCCTCGGTCCTGCCGGGCTCAGGCATAAGTCCGATCTGCTCGTAATACCGGATGGTCTGCACCTTTGTTCCGGTCTTCTTCGCCAGCGTCCCAATCGTCAGCATTTCCGCTCCCCACATTACCTACAGTGGGTGTAGCTTTATGCGGTGCGCATCACAAGTTTCACCTGAGCTTCACAAATCGGTGATTGTTGGCCAATCAATGACAATCACGCTTGAACCTACAGTAGCTAGAGGATGTAGACGCACTCAAAATATAGAATCAAGTTCGGGCGGAGCGGCGTGAGGCTTTTAGGTCTTCAGAAGGTATTGTGGGTGTTGGCGGGCGCGGCGGCGTTCGTTTTCATCTGGCTGTTACTGTGGGCGGACTACCGCGCCGACCGTGCCCAAACCGAAGACGAACAACCTTTCTTTGCGCAGTTCGAACTCACGGATCATCGCGGCATGGTCCAAACGGAGGAAGATTTCGCAGGGCGCTGGATGCTGGTCTTCTTTGGCTTCACCAATTGCCCTGACGTCTGTCCGACAACACTGGCCGAAGTCGCGGCCGTGATGGACGGACTTGGCGAGGATGCCGCAAAAGTGCAGCCGATCTTCATCTCGATTGATCCCGAACGTGATACGCCAATGGCTCTTGCCGACTTTGTGCCGCGCTTTGATGCAGGTATCATGGGTCTGACCGGAACATCCGATCAGATCGCTGAGACCGCTGAAACCTTTCCGATCTACTACGAACAAATCGACGAGGCCAGCGCGCCGGATGGCTATACAATGGGGCACACATCAAACCTGTTTCTTTTTGATCCGCAGGCGGGCTTCGCTAATTCCTGGCCCTACGGCACACCTGCCGAAGAGATCCTTGCGGATCTGAGAGAGAGGATCTGATCGCCATGACCCGACTTTCCGGAGAAACGGCCCTTGTTTTTGCTTGGATCATTGCGCTTAGCGCATCGCTTGCCGTGCTCTTCATTGGCGAGGTACTGGGTCAAACGCCTTGCATCCTTTGCTGGTTCCAGCGCGCCTTCATGTTTCCCTTGGCTATTGTTCTTGGGCTCGGGCTGTGGTGGCAGGATCCCCGCGTGGGGCGCTATGGCGTTGCGCTGGCGCTTGGGGGGGCGGCAGTGGCGTTGTATCACCTCGGCCTCTATGTCGGGCTGATCCCCGAGGCGATTCAGCCCTGCACTGCGACCGGTCCCTCTTGTACCGACGACAACCAGGTGGTCTTCGGCATTCCGATTCCGCTGATGGCGCTTGTCGCCTTCACGATGATCGGGGTGCTGGCGGCCATTTCACTGAAGGAAAAACAAACATGAATCGACGCGGTCTCGTTCTATCCGTTCTGGCTGTTGGTGCCGTAGGTTTTGGCGGCGCGGCCTGGTATGCCACCCGCCCCCAACCCGTGGCAGAGGCAGTCCCTGTCGCGCCCGAAGTGAACGATGTGCTGATCCGGTCCTATTCCCCAATCCTTGGCCCCGGAACGGCACCTGTCACGATTGTCGAGTTTTTCGATCCAGCTTGCGAGGCCTGCCGCGCCTTCTATCCCGTGGTCAAGGATATCATGGCTGAGCACGGTGATGCGGTCCGTGTCGTCATTCGATACACTGCCTTTCACGGTGAAGCTTCGGTGGAAGCGATCCGTGTTCTCGAAGCTGCGCGGATGCAGGATGTGTTCGAACCCGTGCTGGAAGCGGTCTTGCGCGAGCAGCCACGATGGGCGTCCCATGGCACTCCGGCACCGGGTTTGATCCTTGAGATTGCCGCAAGCGGTGGTCTGGATGTCGAAGCTGCTCGGACACAGATGCTGGCCCCCGGTGTCGTGGCGGTGCTCAATCAAGACCGCGCTGATGTCGAAGCGGTAGGCGTGCGACAAACGCCCACGTTCTTCGTCAACGCCAAGCCGTTAGACCCGTTCGGTGAGGCGGAACTGCGGCGACTGGTGGGGGCGGAAGTTGCGGCCAGCCAAAGTTGATGCTCGGCCAGATACAGGAGAATTCTTCATGACCAAACTATCTTACATCAATGGTTTGCCCCTTGTCTTGCTACTCTCGGGCATGTCGTCTCCGGCATTTGCCGGTTCGGAGGATGTGGTCGTCGAAAACGCGTGGTCCCGTGCTTCAATCGGGGTAAACCGCCCTGGTGCCGTCTATATGACCGTGCGCAACACGGGCGAATACGCTGTGACGTTGACCGGACTTGCGACACCGCTAGCAATGATGCCCGAGATCCATGAGTCGAAAACCAACTCCAATGGCGTCAGTTCAATGGCGCCTGCAGGCGAGATCACGATTGAACCGGGCCAAAGCGTAGCATTGGAACCGGGCGGATTGCACGCCATGCTCATGATGCTGCAAAATCTGATGATCGAAGGCGAGACCTTCCCGCTGACACTGACGTTCTCGGACGGTGGTGAAGTGGCTGTCGAGGTCCCAATTCTGGGGATCGCCGCGCGCGGGCCGGAGAGCTGATGCAACGTCGGCATGTGGTCCAATACGGTGCAGCCGGTGTAGGCGCTGTCGCTCTGATGCTCGGGGTCGGCTGGTGGCGGGCGGATGGTCCCGGTGCACCAAAACCGGCCGGCCAAAGGCCTCTCCCCCTGTCGGCGATGGATTTCCGACTGACCGATCACGAAGGCAATGAAGTGGGCCCAGAAACCCTGATTGGACGCCCGACCATGGTGTTCTTCGGGTTCACCTACTGCCCGGATGTCTGCCCCACGACGTTATCGGATATCTCAGGTTGGCTTGAAGATCTCGGAGACGAAGCCGCGCAGATGAACGTGGTCTTCATCACAGTCGATCCGGAGCGGGACACGGTCGAGGCCATGGCCGAATATGTCGGCTATTTTCATCCGGCTATTCGCGGCTGGACGGGGCCGGCAAACCAGGTTGCCCGCGCTGCAGAAGGATTTCGTGCCTCTTATGAGCGCGTCCCAACCAAAGGCGGCGACTATACAATGAACCATACGGCAAGCGTATTCCTGTTCGATGCCAAGGGTGAACTCGTCACCATGATTGACTATCACGAGCCAAGAGAATTCGCAGTGCCGAAGATCCGGCGTGCACTGACAGAAGACGTAGAGGGGGCAACATGAAGATTAGAATTGTTTTGGCGAGCGCTGTGGTTGCAGGCGCTTTTTCGCTGACCGCCATTGCCATTTCTGGCGTTCTTTCTAAAGAACCAGTTCCTCCTGCGATTGCTGAAGCGACCCTCTGGACTCCCGATTCACTCTCGGAGCCGCAGATCGTCGAAACCAATTCAGTCCGCTCTTTTTTCGTTCAGGCGGATGACGAGTTCAGGTTCGCGCCCCTGCTCCCCCTGCCCGTCGCCCTGGCTGATGCGCCGATGCCATCTATCGAGCCCCCGCTGGTCACTTGGTCGCGCGAGATTGCGTCGGGCGAGACGCTTGATGCGGTCCTTTCCGATGCGGGGCTGGATGCCTCGGATCGCGCCGAAATCGCCTTGGCTATTGGCGCGGAGTATGATCTTCGCCGTTTGCGTCCGGGTCACGCCATTACCGTAGTATCCACAACGGACGGCACGCCGCGTCGTGTGGAACTCGCCGTCGAAGACAGTATCCGGATTGAGACCGTCTTCGGAGAACAGCTTGCCACCCGCGTGTTGAAGCCAGACCCTGAAATGGTGACGTTCGCGGCCGAGGCAGTGATCGAAAGCTCTGTCTTCGCGGCTTTGGACAAGGCAGGCATCCCTGCTCGCTTTGCGGTCGACATGGCGCAGATGCTGGGCGGCACAGTAGATTTTCGACGCGAACTTTCCGGTGGCGAGACGATGCGTCTTTTTTGGCGCGAAGCGCGCGACGGAAACGAGAGGATCGGTCAACCGGAACTTGCCTTCGCCGCACTGAACCTTGGTGAAACGGTCTACGAGATCGTCTGGCCGGATGACGGCAGCGGTAAAGCAATGATCTATGTCGATGGAGAGGTCCTGCGTGTCTTTGCCCAACCGGTGGAAGGAGCGCGGCTGAGTTCTGTCTTTGGCCGTCGCACACACCCGGTCTACGGGAATGTGCGCATGCACACCGGCGTCGACTTTGCTGCGACCCGCGGTACGCCTGTAAAAGCAACGGCACCCGGACGCGTGAGCTTCATCGGACGTCGTGGTGGGTATGGCCGGGTGGTGGAGATAGCGCATGGATCCGCCACCCTGACACGATACGCACACCTCAGCGAGGTGCCGGACACACTCGAACAAGGGCAGCGCGTGATGGCCGGAGACATGATCGGTCGCGTCGGTGCAACCGGCACCGCGACCGGCCCAAATCTCCATTATGAGGTTCTGGTCGATGGTCGCCCGACCGATCCTCTCTCAGACGACCGACTGGCAGAGGCGGCCGAGCGGGATGCTGATGACACGGCTGCACTTGAGCGATTGGCTGAAGCACGCGCGCTACTGGCCGAGAGGCTCACCAGCGAATTTGTGCAAACCACAACCGAAAGGCTTTAATCCATGAAACGACTGGCTCCCGCTCTTGCAGTCACGCTGGCCTTGTTTCCCGCGGCGCAAGCTGTCGCCGATGCGATCCAGATTGATGTCCGGAAGACAAACGGCTGCGGCTGTTGTCTGTCCTGGATGAAGCACCTCGAGGAAAGCGGATTCGCGCCGACAGGCGAGGACATGTTCGGGGGATCTCTTGTGCGCTTCAAACTCGACAATGGCGTGCCTCAGCGCATGGTCTCCTGCCATACCGCTTTGGTCGACGGCTACGTGATCGAAGGCCACGTGCCGGCGGCTGACATCCAACGCCTGCTGGAGGACCGGCCAGACGCGGTAGGCCTGGCGGTGCCGGGAATGCCCTACGGGTCACCCGGCATGGGACCGGAGGACGACCGGGAGGCTTACGATGTCTTCCTGATCCACGAAGACGGATCGACCGAGGTCTACACCAGCTACTCGGCTCCTGACTGAACTCGCGGCAGAACCTTAACAATTGGAACCCCTCTACCCCATAGCGCTTGGCTTTCTTGGAAGCCTGGCCGCCGGATCGCTGACCGCGGTCGGGGCGGTCCCCGTTCTTTTTGGGCGCATCCCGTCCCGGGCCTCGCGCGATCTGCTGCTTGGCTTCGCGGCGGGTGTCATGCTCGCGGCTTCGTTCTTCTCGCTGATCATCCCGGCTCTCGAAGCAGCTGAAGGACAGTTCGACAACGGTGCTCTCCCGGCGGCCATCGTTTGTGTTGCGATCCTACTTGGCATGGGCGCGGTCGCTCTGACGAACGAACGGCTGCCGCATGAGCATTTCAAGACGGGGCGGGAAGGCCCAGACTCTGCTTCGCTGCGCCGCGTCTGGCTCTTCATCATTGCGATCACGATCCACAATTTCCCCGAAGGACTCGCCGTTGGTGTCGGGTTCGGGGCTGACGGTCTTTCTGGTGGCTTGCCACTTGCGATTGGCATTGGGCTGCAAAACGCTCCCGAGGGTCTCGCCGTAGCGGTCTCATTGCTTGGTGAAGGATATTCCAGGCGCCGTGCGTGGGGCATTGCCGCCCTGACAGGTCTTGTCGAGCCGTTAGGCGGGCTTCTTGGGGCTGGGATCATCAGCATCTCGCAGCCGCTGTTGCCATGGGGCCTCGCCTTCGCCGCCGGGGCGATGCTCTACGTCATCAGCCACGAAATCATTCCCGAAACCCACCGTTCCGGCCATCAAAACAGGGCGACACTCGGTCTCGCAGTCGGCCTCGTGATCATGTTGTTCCTCGATGTATGGCTGGGATGATGAGATGAAACTGAGCCATTTCCAAGGTTTCATAGCGGCTGGAGTTGCTTTTCTTGTCGATCAGGTGACAAAAGCAATTGTCGTCGCCAACGCGGCAGATTTGAGCGCTGGAATTCCGGTCTTTCCCGGTTTCAATCTTATCTATCTGCGCAACGATGGCGTGACGTTCGGACTGCTTGGTGGAGCGCCATGGTGGAGCCTTACGGCGTTGGCCCTAGCTGTCTGCGGCTGGTTAACAGTCATGTTGGTACGCACTGCCAACCCGGTTGAGGCTATCGCCTATGGCGCGATTATCGGTGGCGCGCTCGGCAACGTCCTCGATCGCATCCGGTTTCGAGGTGTGACGGACTTCCTCGATTTCCATGCCGGATCCACACATTGGCCCGCCTTCAACATGGCGGATGTTTTCGTGGTTGGCGGCGTGGGCCTACTCCTCATAGCCCCTTGGTTGAGCGCCAAGTTTCAGGCTGGCACATGATGGCGGGCTTGCGACCACTGACGGGTCGTGGCCGTTACATTCCCCTGCGATCAGGGATTAGCTTTATGGCGGGCGGTTTAACGGTTTTAGCCCTTCCACCGTTCTCATGGCTCATCGTTGTTCCAGTCGCCTTCTCAGCACTCTTTCTCGTGCTCCGGCAGGTTTCGACAGTGCCTGCCTTCTTCATCGGCTGGGTCTTCGGAATGGGCCAGTTCGGGATTGGAATTTCCTGGATCGCCGAGAGCTTTTACGTCGATGCCGAACGTTTCGGCGCACTGGCGATCCCGGCGGTCGCGGGTCTGTCCGCCGGACTTGCCATCTTCCCGGGCATGGCGGCGATGCTTTTTGCCACCATCATGCAGCGCCGAGCTTTCGGCGGCATTGCGGCGAACCTTCTTTTTGCAACCTGCTGGGCGGTCACGGAATGGCTGCGGGGTCATATCCTGACGGGGTTTCCCTGGAACCTTGCCGCTTATGCCCTTGTCGACTATGCCGCCCTGCGCCAACCCGCCGCTTGGGTCGGAAGCTACGGTTTGGGCTTTCTCACGGTCTTCATCGGCATATTGCCAGGTGTGTTGACTGTGGCGGCGCCAAAGAGACGCGCGCCTGTTCTCGTGCTCTTCGCCGTTGCTGTGACGGGTCTCTGGGTTGGCGGTGCGCTTCGGTCAGGGCAGGACGTGCCGCCGACAGACGTTGCCTTGCGCATCGTCCAAGGCAATGTGCCACAAGTCGAGAAGTGGGCACCGGGCAGCCGCGAGCGAACCTTGGAAAAATACCTGGGCTTGTCCGCGCAACCCGGACGTTTCGATGTGCTGCTTTGGCCGGAAACGGCCTTTCCCGGTTTTCTGGACGAAGATGCTGCGGCACGCGCGCGGATATCTGCAGCTTTGCCAGACGGCAGGATCCTACTGACAGGTGCGCCTGACCGAGTGGAGGGCGATGGGGGAACCAGATATTTCAACACGGTTCAGGCCTATGACAGCAGCGGCGAGGTTCTGACGGGATATGCAAAACATCATCTTGTTCCGTTCGGGGAATATGTGCCCCTGAAAGGCTGGCTGCCCATTGAACGACTGACCGAAGGTTTGGGCGATTTCACGCCAGGATCAGGGCCACGCACGCTGGCGATCCCGGGTGCGCCTCTGGTCGCGGTGGCGATCTGTTACGAAATCATTTTTCCGGGCCAAGTAGTCGATGACCTTTTTCGCCCCGACTGGATTTTCAATGCAACAAATGATGCCTGGTTCGGTACCACCATCGGCCCCGAGCAGCACCTCGCCTCCGCGCGCATGCGCGCGGTTGAAGAAGGGCTTCCTGTGGTCCGGGCGGCCAACACCGGGATTTCCGCGGTCATCGACGCCAAGGGAGAGATCATCGCGCGCCTCGAGACCGGACAAACTGGTGTCATAGATGCCAGCCTGCCGACAGCGCTTGCGCCCACACCTTACGCTCGTTTCGGTGATTGGACATTGCTGGCGCTCATCTGTGCGGTCTGGGCCCTAGCCTTTACCGTCGGATTGGCCGGACGACGTTTCAATTCAGAAAAATCAAAATCGGAGGACTCGTGATGCTGGTGCTCGCAGGCTTTGTCGGAGGGGCGCTCTGGGGTGGCTATCTGGCGCAACGGCGGAAAGGGAACCGCCTGGATATACTTCAGTACGCGACAGGCTTCGGTATTGCTTTCGGCCTACTCGCTTTTTTCGCCTCGGTGATCCTCTTGCGCATCACGTCTTGAGATTGCTTTGGCACCGGCAACGAATTGAAACGACTGTTCAACATATTACTGTACTTACTCTTGGCGGTTTTTGCATCAGGACTGGCCGTATCCGGTGTCGTCTACTTTCTTTTGCGCGCCTCCGTCCCCGACTATGACGAGGACTTCAGAGTTGCGGGAATCGGAGGACCAGTCGATATTCTGCGAGATGCTGCGGCCATACCGCACATTTCTGCAGACTCTGCTGCGGATGCCTATTTCGCGCTTGGTTTCGTTCACGCTCAGGACAGGCTTGGCCAGTTATTGCGGGCAAGGCGGGCAGCGCAAGCCTTGTTGCCACTTGACCAGACGTTCGAAGTCGAGCCTTCGACAGCCCAGGCGCTCGACGCATATGCCGCAGGTGTCAACGCGTGGCTTGGTCTGGTATCCGAAGGCGGGCGCGGCAGAGGCTCACCCGATCTGTTGATCGCGGATGAGAGAATGATCGCAGCCTGGAGACCCGTCGATAGTCTCAGACTTGCTCAAGCGTTTCTGAACGATCTTCAACCCGAGAGTCGCCAGAGTGACCTGTCCGGCTTGTCAGACCGACCTTTTTTGCCCGAGCTGTTTATGACCTCGCCCAAGGTCAGCCTCGATGCTTGGGCGTTGCCTGGAGACAGAACAGCTATGGGAGCACCAATTCTCACCGCCGATATACGTGGCCCCTTATCGCTGCCTTCTGAATGGTACCTGGCGGATATTCAACTCCCGACCGGAGCCGCGATTGGGGCTACAATGCCGGGTGTGCCCTTCATTGTCGTTGGTCGCAGCGAACGCGTCGCTTGGGCGTTCCGATCTCTGTCACTGAATGCCCTGAAAGAGCCAGTGAGTCCCACCGCTGCGAAGGCCGGAAATTTTCTGGTGATGCTTGACCGTGTGGTGCGGTCCGCCGATGTGAACGATGCCATGGACGCAAGCATGAACCTGGCACCAGCCGGATTGGAGATTCTTGCGATCGACCGAGATACCCTTGCTCGCTGGCCTGACAGGGAGGTCGAAACCCTTTTATCGTTTCGAGACGCCCGTCTGGCTGCTCTTGATGAGCGGCAGCCGATATTCTCGGTCGAGGGCGCGATTGCGGTGCAGCGCGACACGGTCAGCGCTGCCGCGCGGGCGCTTCTTCCTCTAATGGCAAGAGAGCTCTGGTTCGTGGGTTCCACAGGTGCTCTCGAAGAAAACCGCGCAGATAAGCTTCGCGGCGTTATTCTGAATCAACTTGCCCAATGGAATGGCGACATGGATCGCTTTTCACCGGAGCCGCTCGTGTTCTGGGCCTGGGCGCGCGCGTTGCAAAAACGGATACTTCAGGATGAATTTCCATCCGCGACGAAGGTCTGGGCCATGCTAAATGCCGATGTCCTATTTGCGGTGCTTTCAGATCGGGGAGGAAGCGCAATCTGGTGCGACATCCGCCCGTCCACCCGCATCGAGACCTGCCAGGATCAGGTTCGTGCGGCCCTGGATGATGCCATCGGCTGGCTTGTCGACCGCAACGGACCCGATCCGTCCGCTTGGGTCTGGGGCGAAGCACACGCTTTGAATATGAGATGGGCGTCAATCCGATCGAGCGGGATCATCAGCGATCTGCTGTCTCTCGAAGCCCCATCTTCGGGCGCTCCCGACACACTGATTGCAACATTGTTTGCTTCTGACGATGACCTCCCGTTCGCGACCAGCGCGGGCACAAATTTTCAGGCGGTCATGTCGTTTTCGGAAGAAGCCGGTTCCTATTTCATCGCCCCCGCCGGTCAGTCCGGCCACCCGCTCTCGCGTTTCTATGAGAACCTGTTTCCAATGTGGATGCAGGGCAAATATCTCGCGATGTCCAATGATCTGTCATTGGCTCGGGGTGGCGCAGTGGGAACATCCCGACTTTCACCGGTATCCTTCGACAAGCTGACAATACAAGGTGACATGAGCCGATGATCACTTACTTCTTCCTTTTCGACCCGTTTGGATATGCGATTTCGCCAGTGTCGGTTGTTTCCGTCAGCTTGGCGGGCTGGTTCTACATGCGCGGCCTCACGCGATCCGCTCGAATTCGCGGGGCGGTTTCTATTTGGCGGCCGGCCCTGTTTTTCGTTGGCTTGACCTGCATTCTCGCGGCCACGAATGCGCCTCTGGCTTCGTTGGGGCACAGCCTCTTCTCGGTGCACCAGGTAGAACATCTTCTCCTCCGCCTTGCAGGACCACTGCTCATCGCGGTCTCGCAGCCGTGGCGATTCCTGCAAGTCGGTTTGAACAGACGGTGGCGTCGATACCTCGGCGCGCTTGGGAAATCTTTTGTTGTGCGGTTCATGGCACATCCGGTAACCGCGACTGCCTTGCTCATCGCGGCGCTCTTCGTCTGGCAGTTTCCGGTCCTCTACGGACTTGCGCAGCGCATCGCGGTGATCGAGATGTGCGCGCACTTTGCGATGGTGCTGGCTGGGATCTGGTATTTTGGCATGCTCTTCGACCCGAGAGATCCCCCTGAGGGCGCGAGGCGCGGCGCAAGGCTGATCTCCAGTTTTGCGGTGATCGTTTCAAACATTTTTCTGGGTTCCTTGACGACACTCAAAGAGGTGAGCCTCTATGCCTCCTACCAGACGGCGGCAACCGGGTTGCTCGATCCCCTGTCAGACGAAACCATGGGTGGCTACACGATCTGGGTCCCGTCCTCGATGCTGATGATCGCCGCGATCATTCTGGTCTTGAACGGGTGGAACGCGGCCGAGGTGCGTCGCTGGAATTCACGATACGAGTTGGTGCGAGGCTCGAACTCCGCGGCGCTCGAGTTTCCGGAAACGGCCGAAGAATTGCGTCTGAAAGTGGCCGAGCCAAACCGCGACATGGGCCGGACGCTCGCCATAGGTGCCTTGGTCATGTTCTTGATCGTCATCACAACGGTGGTGACAATTGTCTATGCGCTTTGAACAGAGGACCCACTCAAGGGTTGCGCCTACCTCTTTTCACGCGACCGGCATTTTCGCTGCATGGTCGGCGCAGGTAGGAATATTGGGCGCACTATTTCGTGCTGGCCAAACTCAGAGGACGCGATGGGTTGGACCAGAGTTGAGCATTGACTCAAATGCTACCCCGCCAACGTATGACTGCTGACGCTGCAGCCTCCTGAGTCTCGCCTTGCTGAATTTCGAGAGAACTCGATGCTGCGCTACTTGCCGCTCTGAAACTTCTGGAGGGCGTGCTTGAAGGCCTCCAGCGTGGTCGTGCTGACGTGATGCTCGATCCCCTCCGCATCGCGTTCCGCAGTCTCTTCGTCGATTCCCAGGCTGAGGAGAAACGCGACGACGATCCTGTGCCGCCGACGGCAGGCCTCGGCCAACTCCCGACCGGCATCCGTGAGGAATATCGCGCGGTAAGGTTCCCGCCGCACCAAACCAGCAGCCTTGAGTCGGGAGATGTTCTTGGTCACTGTTGGAGATTTCACGCCAAGCCGCTCGGCGATTTCGACCGGCCTAGCCTCCCCCCGCAACTCGATCAGCTCTGCGATCAGTTCCACATAATCCTCCGCCATCTCGCTTTCATGTGCCTGACGCACGGTCGCAAAGCCCTCAGCCTGCGCCTCGGGAGCCCGGTCGACCGCTTCGAATGGCTCACGCCCTTGTGATTGTAGCTTTGTCATACTCGGGACTTTGCAGCAAAACAGCGGGATTGACAACTTGTTTGCTTCGGGTAGATAAGTTAGCCATGGCTAACTTTTAAATTGGGAGACCACGGTGATTCAGAAATTCCTTGGAGCGTTCATTGCCGCACTCGCAAGTGCGCTCGTCCTGTCCGGACCTGTCGCCGCGACGCCGGCCAAGGAGGCACCTTGGCTTCCCGAGGCAGCGGCCTACCGTCTGACGCTCTTTCTTGGAAATCTCGAGCCTCTACCCTGGGACGACATCGAGACCGCCTGGACGGAACCCTACCGGGGTTCGGAATTCTCTGTCGGGGCGCTGGCGTGGCTGGACCGCAAAAGCGATATCGAGCCCGACGGTCTCCTGGACGCTATAATGCGCGAAGACCTGCAGGCGGTCTTCGCCGAGGCGACGCGGCTTGTAGCGCTCAGGATTGAGGAGAATTTGGACCGTGCTCTCGCGGCCGAAGAATCGGCGACAGCACAGCTGGCGGTGCAGACGGCACGCGAACTCTACCGTGCGTTTGAGGATGGTATCGCGGCGGCCGATCCCGAAGCTGCAAGACGCATCGGCCTCGCCTGGCTGGAGCTCAACAGCAGCACAGGTTCCGTTGGTGTTCTCGGCGCTGGCGCCACATCTGCGGATCGCGACACGATGGAAGCCGCCCGTGCAGTCATCTCCGGCTATCTTGCGGAGAACTACCTCCTGGACAGTTTCGCTCCGCGCCGGACGCTGAGCGCCCTGCCGGAGACAGCTGTGCTCAGCGGAAAGGTCATCGAGGTACCGCCAAGCCTGCCGCCTGGGTCCGACATCTTCGATCAGGACCCGCTGCCGCTGCTCGTGCTCAACTTCGAGGAACAGGGCATCGACGAGACCGATCTGCCGCTTGTTGCCTACGGCGACATGCTGTTCGACAGCGCGCAACTCTTTGGAAGCCCGGCGCAGGATCTCGGGATCGCCTGCTCGACCTGTCACAACCGCTCGGACGTCAACCAGCGGCTCTTCATCCCCGGCGCCAGCCACCAACTGGGCGCGATCGACGTGGACGGCGCCTTTTTCAACCCGATCTTCAATGACAGGCGCGACGACCCGCTCGACATTCCCAGCCTGCGCGGCCTGCGTTTTACCGGTCCCTACGGCCGCGATGGCCGCTTCGCCTCCTTGCGCGATTTTACCCGCAACGTGGTCGTCAACGAGTTCGGCGGGAAGGAACCGACGCCCTTCATGCTGGACGCTCTCGTCGCCTACATGCTCGAATTCGACTTCCTGCCGAATTCCATGCTGACGACTGATGGCCGTCTGACCGATACGACCCAAGAGGCCGCCCGGCGCGGCGAGGAGATCTTCAATACGCCCTTCGCCCGGCTCGGCGATCGGTCCTGCGCCAGTTGCCACGTGCCAGACGCGAACTTCCTCGACCGGCAGGCCCACGACATCGGCTCAGTCGCGCCGGGCTACGAGGGGGCCCGCGCCGGTGCGCTGGACACGCCCACGCTGCTCGGCACGGCCTATACCGCCCCCTATTTCCACGACGGGTCATTGCCGACGTTGGCCGCCGTCGTGGACTGGTTCGACGAGACGAAATCGCTTGGGCTTACCGAGGAAGACCGCGCCGACCTAACCGCCTATCTCGAGACCGTTGGCGCGGCAGACGAGCCCTATGAAGCCTTCGACACCGAGAACACCGCTTTCCGGCTGGCATTCGCCGAACTGACGACCTTCGCCTCGACAATCGATACGCTACTGCCGCGGCGGGACGCAGAGCATATCCTGCTGCTGACCGACACCGTGGCTGCGGACCTTTCGGCCGACGCCAGCACCATGTCGAACCTCCCCGCCCGGCCCGAGGTCTATGCGCTGGCCGAGCGGCTGGCCGCGGTCGGCGCCGCCGTCCGCGTGGAAGACTGGGAGGCCGCTGAAGCAAGCTGGACCGCGTTCAAGTCCGAAGCCGACGCAATCGAAGAGAGGGCATTCTGATGCCGGTCCATCTGACCCGTAGAACGATACTGACCTTGGTCGGCGCGGGCGCGGTGTCGCTGGCGACACCTCTCGCCGCGCAAGACGTAACCCTGCGGCTTGCCTTCATCCCGCAAGAGAACCCCGACAAGCTTCTGGGGGACATCGAGGCCATCACCGGATGGCTGGCAGAGGAGATCGGCGTCCCCGTCGAGGGGTTCGTCACCATCGACCATGCAGCGGCGGTCGAGGCGCTGCGCAACGGCGACGCGGATATCTCCTTCATGGGCGCCCTGCCCTTCGTTCTGGCCGAGGCCGAGATCGGTGCCGTGCCGCTCCTGTCCGAGGTCTACCGCGACGCGCCGAGTTATACGGGCCGCATCTTCGTGCGGCGCGACAGCGGCATCGGCGCGCTCGCAGACCTGCGCGGGCGCGACATCGCTTTTGCCGATCCGATTTCGGAATCGGGCTATCTCTACCCGCTCGCCGAATTCGTAGAAGCCGGGCTGATCGAAGACCCCGGACAGGCGGAAGCATTCTTCGGCCGCGTCTTCTTCGCGGGCGGCTACCAGCAGGCGATGCAGGCGATGGCCGAAGGCCTGGTCGATGCCGCAGGCGCCAGCCAGTATGCCGACCTGCTTCTGACGCCGCAGCAACAGGCAGCGGTAACCTGGATCGCGGAAAGCGCGCCGATCCCGAGCCATTTGGTGATCGCTCGCCCGGGGCTCGATGCCGCTCTGCGGGACCGTTTTGTCGACGCAATGCTGCGGCTCAACGAGCCGGAGCACCGCAACAAGCTGCGCTATTTTTATGGACCGGATGGGTACGTCAGGGCCGACGGCGCCGCCTATGACGGCGTACGCGATATGGCACGGCAATACGGGCTGTTGCGATGAGCACAGCTGTCGAAGTAGACGACCTGAGTTTTGCCCATACGGGCGCGGACCTCCCGGCGCTGGAGCGGGTCTCGTTTCGGGTTTCGGCGGGTGAGAGCGTCGCTTTGCTCGGCCCGTCCGGGGCGGGCAAGACGACCCTGCTGGCACTGCTCGACGGCAGGCTCCAAGGCTGGAGCGGGCGGGTATCGGTTCTGGGTGCGCCGCTCGATCCCGACCGTCCGCCGCCGAGCGCGCGCCGTCCGGATACCGGTTTCGTGTTTCAGGAGTTTGCATTGGTCGAGCGTTCCTCGGTTCTGCGCAACGTCCTGAATGGCCGCCTGGGGCGCATGTCGCCGCTGCGGGCCCTGTTGGGATCACCGACCAAACATGATCTGGAGATTGCGCGCACGGCACTTGCCGATTGCGGAATTGCCGATCTTGCCGAACGCAGGGTCGACAGTCTCAGCGGCGGCCAGCGGCAGCGCGTGGCCATTGCGCGGTGTCTCGCGCAGGAGCCACGGCTGATCCTCGCCGACGAGCCGGTGAGCAACCTCGACCCCACCCGCGCTGGGGAGGTCTTGGCGCTGCTGACCGGGGCGGCGCAAGCGCGCGGCGCAACGGCGCTGTTTTCCTCGCACCAGCCCGACCTGGCGCGGCGTTTCGCGCAGCGCATCATCGGCATGCGGGATGGGCGGATCGCCTTCGATGTACCGACCTCCGAGTTGAACGATGATGCGACGGCGGAGCTCTACCGCGAGGTCGAACCATTGCCCGGTCTCAGCCTCAGGGCGGTGTCCTGATGCAGTTTCGCGGGTTTGGCGGGTTCGTTACCAGCGCCCTGATCGCCGGCGCGATCCTGTGGTCCTTCGTAACGACCGACGTCGAGTTGTCGCGTCTCATGTCGGCCGGTCCGCGGATCGCCGATTTCCTCGGTCGCATGTTTCCGCCTGACCCGACGGTGATGGCCGAGATCAAGAAGGGCAGCGCGGAAACGCTGAGGATCGCGATCCTCGGCACCCTCGGTGCTGTGATCCTGTCCGTTCCCCTCGGCATTCTTGCGTCTGAGACGATGGTATCGCCTGCGGTGTTTCGGCCGATCCGAACGCTGCTTGCCTTCATCCGGGCGATTCCGCTGATCCTCGTGGCCATGCTCATGGTGGGCGCTGTCGGGCTCGGGCCGCTGCCCGGCATCATCGCGGTCGCCTTTCATGCAACGGGGATGCTCGCCAAGTTCTATGCCGAGGCGATCGACGGCGTGTCCCGCGCGCCGATCGCAGCACTTGAAAGCGCGGGCGCCGGGCCGCTCGTGCGGCTCAGATACGCGATCTGGCCGCAGATGGCGCCGGTCGTCGCCCGCGACACGATTTTCCGGTTCGAGTTGAACCTGCGCGAGTCGCTGATCCTCGGCATTGTCGGCGCGGGCGGGATCGGCTTTTACATCCAGACCTACGTGCGCTCTTTCCAGTATGATAAGGCGGCCAGCGTCACGATTGCCGTCGTCGTCATGGTCATCGCCATCGAAGCCATCAACGTTGCGCTGCGCCGTCGCTTCACCTGACGATCAGGCATAGATGTCGATGGGGGTTCCGTCCCTGACCATGGCGTAGATATCCTCGATTTGCCGGTCTGTGACGGAGATGCAGCCTGCGGTCCAGTCGCGCTTGTTCATCGGGTCGATCCCCTTGCGCGGCCCCCCGTGGATGAAAATGTCGCCGCCCGGCGATTTTCCTTGCGCCTTCGCAAACGCGATATCGGCCTCGTTCGGGAATGAAATGCCGATGGAGAGGTGGAAGAGGCTGTCCGGGTTGCGCCGGTCAATCAGATAGGAGCCCTCCGGCGTGCGGCCGTCTCCTTCGAACTGCTTGTGGCCTTCGGGCGCGAAGCCCAATCCGATGGGATAGGTCCGCAAGACATCATCCGTTCCGTCAAGAACCAGCAGCCGCTGCGCCTTGTATATACGCAGCCGGGTCACTTCGGGTCCGTTGTAGGACCGGAACTTGCTGGCACAGCCAGACAGGAAGGTGGCCAATCCGCCCAACAGCAAGACCCGCCGTGGAATTCTGGTATTCATCACTGCTCGACGCCCCTTTTGCGAGGTCTGGTTGATGTCAGACGTTACTCTACCGAAACCGCCGGATCAATGACCGTGCGCCAGTGCTCCTTTCGCCATCTGCTCGCCCACCGGTTCTCCGCCTGAAGGCCCGGCCTCAACCTGATGACCGTTCAGGAGCCGAAGTGCGTTGGCGACCACCAGCAGAGACACGCCTACATCCGCAGCAATGGCGCCCCACATTGAGGCCACACCGAACGCGGTCAGCCCGACGAACAGCGCCTTGGTCGCCAGCGATATGCCGATATTCTGGTGGATGATCGTCATGGCACGGCGCGAATGGCCGATAAGCCAGGGTACCTTGCCGATGTCGTCGGTCATCAGCGCGATGTCGGCCGTCTCGATCGCGGCATCCGATCCGACAGCGCCCATGGCGATGGCATAATGCGCCCGCGCCATGGCCGGTGCGTCATTCACACCGTCGCCGATCATCGCCACCATGTCGTGGCTTTCAACGAGTTCCTCAATGGCCGTCACCTTGTCTTCTGGCAAAAGTTCGGCGCGCACCTCGTCGATGCCGACTTCGGCTGCCACCGCGCGCGCGGTGCGTTCGTTGTCGCCCGTCAACATCACGATGGTCTTCACACCCTGCGCATGCAGACGCGCAACGATCCCCTTTGCATCTGGGCGGATGCGGTCGCGAAGCTCCAGTACGCCGGTCACGCCGGTCTCGTCACCCACGACAACGAGGGTGCTCCCTGCCCCTTCGATCCGATCCCGCAGATCCGCCGGAATGGCATTGCCGAACCCCTTCTCTTCGGCGAAGCGATCCGAGCCGAGCCAGATAGCGCGCCCGTCGGCGCGTCCTTCCAGACCGCGCCCGGGCACGGTACGGGTGTCCTCTGCGGCAGACACGGAAACACCATCGGCTTCGGCGCGCGAGAGGATGGCGCGTGCCAGCGGGTGTGAAGACCGCGCCTCTAGGCTTGCTGCCAGCGCCATGAGATCGCGTGCGGAAACGCCGACCAGTGGGTGAACCGCCGCCACCTCAGGCTCGCCCATGGTGATCGTCCCGGTCTTGTCCATCGCCAGTGCCGTGGTCCGCCCCGGCGCCTCGACATAGGCGCCGCCCTTGATGAGCACCCCCGCCCGTGCCGACGCGGTCAGCGCTGCCACGATGGAGACCGGCGTAGAAATGACCAGCGCGCAAGGACATGCGATGACCAGAAGGACCAGAGCATTGTAGAACCAGTAGTCCCAGGCGCCGCCGAGCAGCAGTGACGGCACCAGCGCGATGGCGATCGCCAAAGCCATCACGATGGGTGTGTAGATGCGCGCGAACTTGGCCACCCACTGTTCGACCGGCGCGCGGCGGGCATGGGCATCGCCCACCATGCGAATGATTTTCGCGAGCACCGTGTCCGAGGCGGCCTTCGTCGCCCGCACCGTCAGTGTGCCCTCGCCGTTGATCGTGCCGGCATAGACCTCGTCGCCTGGTTCCTTGGGCACTAGCGCGCTTTCCCCAGTAATTGGGGCCTGATCGACGGCCCCTGCCCCGTCCACGACCTCACCGTCGAGGGGGATCCGGTCGCCGCCGCGCACGATAAACCTTGCATTGACTGCCACGGCCGCGGCCGGAACGTCGGATTCAGATCCGTCGTCGTAAAGAACCCGCGCCGTTGGCGGCGCCAGATCGAGGAGCGCGGAAACCGCATTACGCGCCCGCCCCACGCTCCAGCTCTCAAGATAAAGCGAAAGCGAGAAGAAGAAGGCGACCGTCGCGGCCTCAAAAAACTCGCCGAGGCCGATGGCGCCCGCGACGGCCACCACCATGAGCAGGTTCATGTCGGGGCTAAGCCTCCGCGCCGAAGACCAGGCCTTGGGCGCGACAAGCCAGACGCCAAAAAGAATCGCGACGGCGAAGATCCCTGCTTCCACCATAGGCATAGGCACCTCGCCATGCCCCGCAAAGAGCCCGAGCGCGCCGCCCATGCCGGTCTCGACAATGTGAAAAAGGAATCCCGCCGCCCAGAAGCCGCCGCTCAACGAGGTAAAGCGCTTCTGACGTGCCAGATGCGCGGCCTGATCCTCTGCTGCCTTGTCGGCGTCCCACGGTTTTGCGCTCATGCCGGTACTCGCGACAAGTTGCGAAACCTCGTTTTCCGAAATTCCGACTGCGGTATCCATAATCGTCATCCGACCATTGATTACATCGAACGCCAGATGCTCAGTCCCGCCGACTTTTGGACCGACCACCCTATTCAGGATTGCCACCTCTTCGGCACAATCCAGACCGGAAACTTGAAAACTTCGCCCATTCGAGGGGATGGATTGTGCCGGTCCCGTGTTGGCTCCAGCACCGCAGCACGCAGCACCTTTTCCATGAGAGTGGGGAACTACGCTCGCATGTTTGTGATCATCACCATGATCGTGACTGCAGTCAGAGCTGTGCTTGTGGTCGTGGCGGTGGCCATTGGAAGACATGGGATTGACCTCGGGATTCGTTCATTCCACATTGAGATAGCCCCTACAGTAACTAGAGCTTCAAGAGCAAAAACAGAAACTTGGTCAAATAAGGACACAGACCTGCGGAACCTTGAAACGCGCCGCTAAGTCTGAGGACGCGGCTGACCTGCCAAAGAGTGAGATAGATATGCTTCAAAAATATGCGGTGATCATGGTTGCAACATTGGCCCTGGCTGGCTGCGCGGTGCCTTCTAAGGAAGACAACGATCCATTCAGGATCGGCAATGTTCCAGAATCTGTCGCAGCCCTCGCTGCACCCGACCAGGATCTCATCACGGCACGGCTACGTCCCGAAGATAATTGCTATTGGTATGCCCATAGTGGGCCGGTGGAAACGACCTTGGTCCCGTTGCGATCGGCAGGCGGCAATCCCATCTGCGTCGCGCGCCAATCCTGATTGACGCGTCCAAGCGTCGGATTGACGGCGCGGCTTGGGTCAACTCTGCGGAGTCACGCTGTCCTCGGCCGAATATAGGAACGCCGTCGAGCCAATCTCCACATTCGGATACAGATCGTTTATGTGCGCCATGACCATCCGGACGCAACCGGAACTGGCTCGGCCGCCGATGCTTCGCGGCTGTGGTGTACCGTGGATGCGCAGATAGGTGTCTCGGTCCCCGACATAGAGATAAAGCGCCCGTGACCCGAGCGCGTTCTCAGGTCCGGGTTCCATACCGTCAGCGATGTCGGCGTAGAGCTCCGGGTCGCGGTCAATCATGTTCTGTGTTGGCTGCCAATGCGGCCACCTGACCTTGCGCTTGATCGTGTAGACGCCTGGCTCATAAAGTTTGCCACGAGCAATCGCTACGCCATAGCGCATCGCCGTGCCGCCTTCCTCGATATGGTAAAGATAGCGCGCGACAGCATCGACATGGATGTCACCGGCCACAAGACCATCTTTAGTTATAACCCGCTGCGGCAGAAAGCGCGGGTGCAGGCCCCACGGGTTTGATGTGGCTGGGTTATAGCCCGGCGGTGTAATCTGTGCATCCCAAGCCGCCTTTTCCGCTTCAGTGGGCCAGGTGTCAGCGAGGAGCGGACTCGAGATAGACGCCGAGAACAATGCGGCAGTCGTCTGGATGAAGTGTCGTCTTGTCAGCATATAGATTGCTCCGTTCACGCATTGGACGGCAAACCGAACCTTACCCCGAACGCAGTGTTGTTCGCCCGGGAAAGAGTGAGGCGTTATTGGCAACTTGCTCCATGGTGCCGTTCTATGTCGGTGGCTTAACTCCTAAAGCTACTAGAGGTTCAAGAGAAATTTTGATGCCAGACGATCTCGGTAATACTTCGGGCCCGTTCGTTTCTTTATCAGTCTAAGCGCTGTCACGATCTGTGGGGTGAAACCAGGCTACTGCCACGATGCCGGGCCTCGTCTTGATCTTCGCTTCAATTGTGATCCTTAACTCGCTATGCCGAGCAGTTAAATTGAGCGCTTTCAATAATGGGTCTTTTCAACACGTTTGGCAGCAAGCCCCATATAAAATTTTGCCTCACGCGGAAGTGGTCGTGATGACGTGCATTGGGATATTATCGTTCACGCTTCGCGATAATTGTCACAAGCCCCAACACCTTCTGCGACCACATCAAGCAGGGCGTCTACATCATTTAAAAGAGCTGCTATGCGCGGACTGCTGATCCGGTAGCGAATGAAGCGCCCATCGCGGTCGCTGGCGACAAGTCCGCAATCCAGAAGGCATCGCAAATGATTTGACACGTTGGGCTGCGATAGCCCTGTGCGTTTGACGATCTCGTGAACAACCAACGGTCCTTCACACAGCACGCCCAGTATCGCCAGCCGGCTCGGGTCGGCAAGACCGCGAAAGAGCTTTGCCCTACGCTCGATGCCAGCGGCCGCAGCATTGCGGTCGGCGAAGACTTGCATCATATCACTCCTTGCTGATATGTTTGAACTTGATCCACTTTAGCAGGAGTATTGCACCGATGGCCAACACCGAAAGCACCGGATCGACAGCAGATACGTCGACCGTCCGTTACCGGGTTTCCGGAATGGATTGCGCCAAGGATGCCGCCCAGATCGAGCGGGCGGCGCAGTCTGCGGGTGTCGCGCCCGACGCAGTGAAAGTATCAGCGGCGACCCATATCATGACTCTGAAAGTCCCTGAAGCAAGCCTGCCGGAGATTGAAAAAGCCGTTGAGACAACGGGATATGGGTTCGACCGCATCGAGAGCGACGAGGACCTTCAGCAAAGTGCGGCCCATCAGGACCCGGGCTACCGCCGCGCGCTCTGGATCGTCGTGATTCTAAATGTCGGTTACGGCGTTCTGGAAATGATTGGCGGGTTCATCGCCGGGTCACAGGCCGTGAAGGCCGACGCGCTGGATTTCATCGGCGATGGCGCGATCACTTTCTTGGGGCTTCTTGCCATCGGATGGAGCCTTCTCTGGCGGGCACGCTCTGCCCTGATCCAGGGCATCTTTCTCGGCCTGCTTGGCCTTGGGGTCTTTAGCACGACCATCATAAGGGCATTCGAGCCGACAACCCCAGACGCCACATTGATGGGGATTCTGGGCCTGATTGCTCTTGTGATAAATGTCATCTCCGTGCTGCCGTTGTTGCGGTACCGCAAGGGCGATGCGAACATGCGCGCTGTCTGGCTTTTCTCGCGTAACGACGCCATCGGCAACGCCGCAGTCGTTATCGCCGCTGGGCTAGTGGTTTGGCTGGGCAGCGCTTGGCCCGATCTTATCGTCGCGTTCGGGATCGCCGGACTGTTCCTGCACTCGTCATGGGCGATCATCCGCGACGCGCGGGCCGATCTGAAGGCGGTGGCATGAACAGCCGCGTTCTCGGTGGGCTTTGCGCCATCGCCGCGTTTGGTGTTGATCAGGGCACCAAGGCTCTTGCCCTGAACTCCCCGGCGCTTGAGAACGGGGTCGAGGTTCTGCCCTTTCTCAACCTCGTGCGGGTTTTGAACGATGGGGTCAGCTTCGGTATGCTCGGCGGGGTCGTACCCTGGTGGGGTCTGGTCGCACTTGCTGCCGTGGTCGTGGCATGGCTGCTGATCTGGCTGTGGAAGGCTCCGGACGGGCTGACAGGTGCGGCGCTCGGTCTGATCATCGGAGGCGCGCTTGGCAATATCCTTGACCGTCTGCGCTATCAGGCCGTCCCTGACTTTCTCGACTTCCATTACGGGTCATACCACTGGCCGTCCTTCAACTTGGCTGACGTGGCGATCTTTTGTGGGGCAGCATTGCTGTTCTGGGACAGCTTTCGCACCTCGAAAGTCAGGCCGGAAAATCGGGAACAAGACAATCGCAAGGGAGATGTCACGGGGGGATAACAGCTAACAGGCAAAGAACTTTGGGAGGGAATTCGGCTTGAGATTTTTGGATTGGATTGACCGTGGCATTCGCGGCATCGGCGTCGTGACTGCGTGGCTGACAGTTGTTTCGATTGCTGCTTATGGCGCGCTTCAGATGCTGGATCGCAAGCTACAACTTGGCGTGTCGAGCTATTTGCCGGACCTGTCCACGTCACTGCTGTTCATCCTAATTTTCTTGACCTTTGGGTATACCTATCTGCGCGACGGTCACGTGCGCGTTGATGTTCTTCGCAGACATTGGTCCGCCCGCCGCATTGCTTGGATCGAACTGATTGGCGGCCTTTTTGTCCTTCTGCCGCTCGCCGCCATCCTGACCTACTACGGATGGGACGGTTTGATGCGCACCACGAAATACGCGGAAACCCAGTTGTGGGCACAACGCATTGCCGGGGTCATCGGCCCCATCCTGCTGGCTCTTGCCGGGATGATCGTAGCCCTTCGCAACATCGCCTTTCTGACAGGGAGACGTGCGCAAGGTGCACCGGAACAAGCAAGTGGCCTGCACAATGGTGAATGAGGTCCTCACGGTTGCCATGCTTGTCGTGATGGCGATTGGGGTTTTCAGTGGCTTTCCGGTGGCGCTGGTGCTCGCGGGGACAGGCTTCTTGGGGTTTGTCGCTGCGGTTTGGGTGGGGATCACTGATTTTCAGCATCTGGGGCTGATCTACCTGCGGGCCCGTGGTGTACTGACCAATGAATCAGTCCAATTCACCAGCGTTCCAATGTTGATTTTTCTTGGCCTGATCCTGAATGCCAGCGGGATTGCCGAAACCATGTTTCGCTTGCTGGGGCGTCTTCTGACAGGCGTTCCCGGTCGCTACGCCATTGCGACTTTGCTGATCGGCCTCGTTCTTGCGCCCGCCGCCGGGGTGATCGGTGCTTCCGTCATAACTGTGGCGTTGGTGGCCTATGCCCCGATGATGGCGTCGGGCTACGCACCGCGAACCGCAGGAGGCGCTGTCGCAGCTTCTGGAGCATTGGGTGTCGTGTTCCCGCCAGCCGTGATGCTATTCTTCATCTCGAACGTGTTCTATCTGCGCATCGGATTGATGTATGTGGCCCTCATCGTACCTGTGCTTCTGATGGTCATGGCCTTCGCGGTCTACTTTGCGGTCACCTTGAGAAAAACGGTCGAAATCCCGCTGGACACACCCAAGACCAATCTTGTGTCAGACCTCTTGTTTGTACTCGCGTCTGTCGCGGTCATCGCATCCATTCCGCTCAGCATCATTCTGGGCTTTGCGACACTAACAGAGGCGGCTGGAGTAGGGGTTTTTGGCGCGCTATTGGTCGCGCTGGCGCGAAAGCGCTTGTCTTTCTCATCGTTGAACTCTGTCACGGTGCAGACAAGCACGATGACGTCGATGGTCTTCTTCATCGTATTGGGCGCATCGGTATTCTCGCTCAGTTTCCACCTGGTCGGTGGACCGGACGTCATCTTCGAGTGGATATCCGCATTCGATCTCACCCGGTGGGAACTGTTGGCGATCCTCCTTGGCGTGATCATCATACTTGGGTTTGTTTTTGACTGGATCGAGGTGCTGCTGGTCTTTGTACCAGTGTTGATGCCGATCTTTTCGGAACTCGACTTCGCAGATCACGTCGGCTCTGCCTACTTTGCGCAAATCTGGATCGCTGGCCTGATAGCACTGGCCTTGCAGACGTCTTTTCTGACGCCTCCCTTCGGCTATGCCCTATTCTTTGCCAAGATGGCGGCACCTAAGGGTATCAACCTTTCCGATATCTATCGCGGCGCGGTACCGCTTGTCGCCATCGAGATCGTATTGATCGCAGCCCTGATCTCGTTCCCTCAGCTTATCACTTGGTTGCCTGAAATGTCCCTTGGGGATGTGGATGCGCCGCAGCTAATCCAGCGGTGACAGATGTTTTGAGCGCGGATGCAGTGATTTCCTTCGAAGCGGCACTGCTCTTTCGGGGCCACTTCCGCACCGCGAACAGAAAGGCTGAACGGGGCCTGAGCAAAGGAAAGCAAACAGGAGGATAACGAATGTCCAGCATACCATCCGCAGAGGGCTTTGACAGCACACTCACCCTGCTGCGAAATCCGTATGGATTCATCTCTCAGACCTGCCGCGCGCTCGACACAGATCTGTTTGAAACCCGCATCCTCCTTCAAAAGACGATCTGCATGACCGGGTCGGCGGCTGCGGAAGTATTCTATTCCGACGATAAGCTGATCCGCGCGGGCTCGATGCCAGGCCGCATACAGAAGACCCTGTTGGGTGAAGGCGGCATTCAGGGATTGGACGGCGCTGCCCACCAGCACCGCAAGAAGATGTTCATGTCGCTGATGGGGACCGAGCATATAGCCGCGCTTCAGGGAATGTCGCTTCACATGCTAGACAATTATGCACCGGATTGGGAGGCGAGGAACGAAGTCGTTTTCTACGACAAAGTGCGCGAAATGCTCACGAGAGCCGTTTGCGCCTGGTGTGGGGTTCCGCTTCCCGAGGCGGAGGTGGCGACCCGAACGGCGCAACTTACAGCGCTTTTTGAGGACGCCGGGGCCATCGGCCCGAAACATTGGGCTGCACGTCTGGCGCGCCACCGCCTGGAAAAATGGGCAGCGGGGATGATTCAACAGGTCCGCGATGGCGAGCTTCAGCCGACGCAGGAAAGCGCCCTTCATGTCATCGCGACGTGGCGTGATCTTGACGGCGCGATACTGCCCCCGAAAGTCGCCGCCGTGGAGTTGTTGAACGTCTTGCGCCCGACCGTGGCGGTGTCCGTTTTCATTGTTCAGACGGCCCACGCCTTGCACCGGTATCCGGAATGGCAGGAGAAACTGCGGAACGACGAAGGACTGCTCGAACCCTTCGTGCAGGAGGTTCGCCGCCTCTATCCGTTCTTCCCTGCGGTGGCGGCACGAGTCAAAAGTACTTTCGAGTGGCAAGGGTATCGCTTTCCGGAAGGGTGCAGGGTCCTGCTCGACCTCTATGGCACGAACACCGATCCGCGTTCATGGGATGCGCCGCTTGAGTTCCGCCCCGAACGGTTTCGGGACCGCGCCAAGAACCAATATGACTTCATTCCACAAGGCGGCGGCGACCACTACACGAACCACCGCTGCCCGGGAGAATGGATCGCGATCAGCCAGATGAAGGCGTTTTGCAGATATCTTGTGAACGACGTCAAATACGATGTGCAGGATCAGGATTTGGAGCTGGGCACGGGAGAGCTGCCACCCCTACCCGAGAACCGGTTCATCATGCGCAACGTCAGGCGTCGGCGGTAACTTCGGCCTCGTCCGGATCGACCGACCGCGCATCCTTCGTGGCCTCGAACGCCTCCCACGCGACGTAGGGCACGATCAGAAGCGCCGCGACCGGATCGGCCCACCACCAGCCCATCCATTGTGTCAGACCAATTCCTGCCAACACTACAACGGTCTGGTATTCGCAGATCATGGTATCCTTGGCATCGTATTTCAGGGCGGGTGAATCGAGCCGCTTGCCGTAGCGATACTTGCCCCAGGCCAATAGCGGATTGACCACTAAAGAGACAAACAGGATCGCGATCCCCCACCAATTGAAGCCCGGTGCCTCCTGCGAGATGAAGGCGGACACCGCCTCGTAGAGGATCGCGGCGACGACGATCCAGAAAGCACAGGCGACCACATAGAGCGCGACCTTCTTGCGATGCAGGACCGTGCGCTTGTCGCCACCGTCCTTCTCGGCCTTCAAGCGCCAGATCAGCGTCCCGGCTGAGGTGGCTTCGACCGTGCTGTCGAGACCCCAACTCACTAGTGCGGCGCTGCCGGTCAGGAGTCCAACGGTGACGGATACGACGACCTCGATCAGATTGTAGACAAGGCTGGCGATCTCGACGCGGATGCCGCGTGTCAGATTGGTTTGTCTATCATTTTTCTGCTTGCTCATGATGCGGTAACCCCTGATATATTCTATAAGTTCCCGCCGAGAGTTGGTTACCTTGTCATCAGTATCTCGCCATTTGGAAGCCGACATTGTTCTCCTTCTAAGCTGCCTCAATAAAGGCGAGCTTGCCCCTCATACATGAAAACAAAGGGTTTCGGACCTTTCGCGTAGCCGGTGTCGAGCCGCTCCATGCGGAAGCCGTTCTGTTCGACCAGAGTGTCTGTCTGGCGGTCAAGGTGACAGTTTCCGGCACAACGTTTCCAGGCAGGCGTGAGCCAGCGCTGCCAACGCTGGACGCTGGGTTCCGGCGCTGTTCCATGCTCGACGAAGCGGAAGACGCCGTCAGGTTTGAGAACGCGCTGGATCTCGGCCAGCACCTTCTCCGGTTCCGACACGCTGCAGAGCGTCCAGGTAGCAATCACGCAGTCAACGCTGCGATCTTCCAGCGGCAATGCTTCGGCCACGCCCTCGATCATCTCCGTTGTCGGTGTCAAGCCCTGAGAAGCCTCCGCGGCCTGATTAAGGAGTTCTGGTGAAGGGTCCACACCGACGATCTGATCCACGGCGTCGGGGTAGAGCGCGAGGTTCAGGCCCGAGCCGATCCCGATCTCCAGCACGCGCCCCTTCGCACCTGAGACTGCGCGCCTTCGGTAGGGAAGAAGCTGTTCCTGACCCATGGTGAGATGCGTGAGGCCCGGAAGGATGTGTTTTTCGTAGAACCGCATGAGCTGTTATCCTATTCGTCCAAGAACCGGAAACGCATCGAGCATCCAGTATGACAGCGCGCTCAGCTGTCCTGTCATCATCGCCAGTCCCATAAGGATCATCACGACGCCTGCAATCTGGTGGAGGCGGCGGCCAACCCGGCCGATGGCCCGCAACCGTCCCGCAATCTGATCGGTGAATCCGGCAACGATCAGAAACGGTATACCGAGGCCTGCGGAATAAACGGCAAGCAGCATAACGCCTTCGCCCATCGTGGCACTGGCGGCGCTCGCTGTCAGTATCGCGCCGAGGATCGGGCCGATGCAAGGCGTCCAGCCGAAACCGAAGGCAAGCCCAAGGACGTAGGACGCGGCAGGTTGGCCGCCGGGAATGTTGAGATTGAAGCGGAAATCGCGTTCCATCACTGAAACACGCGCGGCCCCGATCATGAAAAGCCCGAAGACAATGATGATGCCGCCCCCAACGAGGTTGAGTTCATACCGCCACCGAAGAAGGGCCTGACCCAATGCTGTCGCGGATGCGCCAAGCCCCATGAAGATGGTGGAGAAGCCGAGAACGAAGCAGAGGCTCAGCCAGACCGCGCGCGACGGCGAAGCTGCAGCCGCCCCGCCTTCAGCGGCTGTGCGCCCGGCCACGTAGGAGACATAACCTGGCACAAGAGGCAGCACGCAGGGTGACAGAAACGATATTGTACCGGCCAGGAGGGCGGCGGTGAGGCCCAGAAGCGAGATATCTACCATGAATCACCTTCACCCCTGAAAAGTTTGCGCAAGGGCACTCTTGTGGCAGCCCGATATGCCAGGGTCGGAACGATGATCCATTGCAGCAGCGGCGTGAGACCGGCGTCGATGACGGGGACCACCGGCATGATGTCGCGATAGGCCCAGGCCGCACGGATTACGATGTTCAGCCACTCGCTGAAGATCGTGTAAGAGACGCCCAGGGCCACGGCCAAAAGCAGGACGCGCCCTGCGCGTTCCGACGGCCATGCGTGCCCTCCAACAAGAAACAAGGCAAGCAAGAGCGTGCTCATGGCGATCAACAGGTCTCCGCCGGTGCAGTGCACGACCGCGAACGCAATTTCTCCCCAGGTGCCTTCGACCCAGATCGTGTAGAGCGGGATATGTGCCATTTCCCAGATCAGATGACCGACGGCGGTATAAACGATGTATCGGCGGATGACGGACAGCCATCCGGTATCGCTTGTCTCAAAGGTTTCTGTGTTTGCTGTCATGCTGGGGGTCCGTTCTTCGATTAATGCGCGTTTGTCAGGCCGTTGACGTACAGGATCATGTTAATGTGCCCGAAAGCGGAACCCGCAAAGATCCCGGCATGGCGGTTGCCGCGCGCGATAACATGCACAAGCGGAGCCTCGGGATGGTCAGGCGCAATCGCGCGATACCGCTCGACCAGATCCTCCATCGGCTTTTCTGCGCGAGCAACGACCACGTTCTCGGCAATCGGTCCGGGAACCGGATCACTGGCGTCGGTCACCACAAGGAAGGTCACCATGTCCAGCATGGGAGATGAATTCACTCCGCCCCTCACCTTTTCAAGAAGTGCCTGCTGATCAGCACAGGGCAACCCGCAGTTGGACGGGACGAAACTAAGAACGACGACCTGATCGGAGAGGCTTTCCAAGTCCAACGGTTTTCCGTCAGCGTCGACCAGATTCAACGTCGGCAATTCGTTGAGGTCAACGGCAGTGAAAGCAGGTTCTTTTTGTGCCATCACCTCGTCAAGACGGTCGCCAGGATGATCTGCGTAGGCCGGGCGGCCCGCGACGAGGGCTATCAGCAGGAGTATGTTTTTCATGACTGTTACTCCTGCGGTCCCATTGCGCCCGGCCCGAGAACTGGGACGCTGATTTCCATTCGGGCACCCGATGCGAATGTCAGGATCAATGGCAAATCGGTGCCTTCTTCGAGTTTTTCCGACAGGCCCATCAGCATCAGATGCATGCTGCCGGGCGCGAGGGTCACTGGTTCTCCGGAGGGCAGGTCCAAGGCGACGACCTCAACCATTCGGCTAACATCATCGCCGCCGGTCTCGACGGCGTGAATGGTGACGTTTCCAGCGATCGGCGTCGTGATTGCGACCAGTTGATCACTTTGATTGCTCGTGAGCGTGAGATAGGCCGCAGCCGGACGCGAGGCGAGGATGCTCGCGCGGGCCCAACCGTCCGATATCGTTACATCGGCCGATGCGAAAAATGGCCAGAGAGTTAGCGCGGTTGCAAGTGTCGTAATTTTCATTTGGCAAGTTCCATTGTTTATAGCTTTTTGCGGATTTCCTGCGCCAGCGCCTCGGGCGGTTGGCCGCCTTCCTGATAGACCGCCTCAAATTCGCCACCGGGCCGCATGAGGTATATGTGCCCGGCATGCGCCATGAAATAACCGTCCGGCGCGCTGTCGTCCTCGGTCCGCTCGTACCATGTGCGGAAATTTCTGGTGGCCTCGGCAACCTGCGCTTCGGTTCCGGTCAGGCCGATCAGGCTCGGATGAAAGACTGATACATATTCCGCCATGACCGGCACTGTGTCGCGTTCCGGATCGACCGTGATGAAGATCGGCGCCACCTGGTCCGCATCTTTGCCGAGCAGGTCCAGCACGCTGGCCATATATGCCAGTGTCGTCGGGCAAACATCGGGGCAGTTGGTGAAACCGAAGAAAACAAGCTGCCAGCGGTCGGCGTAGTCAGCCTGTGTCACCTCTTGTCCGGTGTGATCTATCAGTGAAAATTCGGATCGAATATCCGCCTCACCCGAATAGCGGACGGCCTTCGATCGGTTGCCAAGATAGTTATCCAAAGCCCAAAAGATCGCTAGCCCAGCGAGCGCAACAGCTATCGTGCTCCACAATATGGATCTCAGGAGCCGCGATTTCGGAGGGGTTTCACCGGGTTCAATCGACATCTTCGGCCTCCGAAATCAGCGCCTGAAGATCGGCCTTTTCCAACAATCCAGGAAGAAGTGTTTCCCCGATCAGAAACGTCGGCGTGCCGGATATTCCAAGCTGCCGTGCGAGATCGTGAGACTTTGCGATATGGGCATCGCCTTCAGGCGCGTCCATGTCTGCCTGCAACTGGTCGTAGTCCAGCCCCGCCTGCTCAGCGGCCCTTCTTATAAAGACGGTATTGGCGCGCGGATGTGCCATCAGCGCCTCGTGAAATGCTTCGAACTTGTTCTGTTTTATCGCCGCCAGCGACGCTCGAGCCGCCAGTTCGGAGTCGGGTCCGAGAATTGGCCATTCCCGCATGATGATGCGCAAGTCCGGGTTCTCCTCTATCAATTCGAAAAGGACCGGGGCCGCGCGTCGGCAATAGGGGCAGTTGTAGTCGAAGAATTCGACAAGCACGATGTCGCCCTCAGGATTGCCCATCACGCCGGTGTTTCCGTCCGCAAGCAGGAGGTCACCCACGCGCGCAATAGCAGCATGTTGTTCGGCCTCGGCTTGTGCCTGAGCCTCTTCCTGGAAGGCCAAGAGCGTATCCACTAGAACTTCCGGGTTCTCGCGGATCGTTTGCAGGATCAAGGCTTTGATGGCCTCTTGCTCAACCTGGTCGAGCGGCGTCGATTGCTGGGCCAGCGACGTCGTGGGCGCAGAGATCAGCGCCCAAAGCAAAACTCCAAGCATTTGGTGGGTAGTTTTGAGTATCATGTCTATTTTCCGTATCAAATCGCCGGGGGCATTAGCCCCCGGCGATGGCTGTTCAGCCCTCATCCGTCGATGCGTCGGTTTCATCCATGGAGTTGTTCTTTGCCTCCATCATCTCCGTGCAAGCCTCCATCATCGGGCCCATTTTCTGCATCATCTTCATCATGGGCATCATGCCGTCCATGCCGGACATGTCGCCGTCCATCATGTTGCCGGCCATTCCGTTCTCACCGTCCATCATCTGGCCGGAAGAATCGGTATTGTCCTGCGCGACCACGCCGGTGGCCAAGAGTGTGGATACGGCAGTCGCCATGCTCAGTTTCTTGATAAGTGTCATCAGTTTCTCCTTAAGGTTTCTTGAGGTTTTCGGGTTCAGTCCCTCGGCAGGCCCGGCTCTGCGGCCGTGCTCTTGTTGTCACATGATTTCGATTTGCACATCACGCAGACGCCAAGCCCGCACATCACGGCGCAGGGTGCCACGGCCAGGATCAGCGGGGCGGCTCCGATGGCCGTCACCCAGCCCCAGTTCAGGTAAAGCCCGGCACCGATGATCGCCATTGACGCGAGAATCAGGCCGCGCTGTCCAAATTGCGGCCGCCACGGGCGTGCCACCGGTGTTTCAGTGTGAGGTAAAGTTTCAGACATTGGTTATTCACTCCTTTCGTTGATGATAGTCTGGATTTGGGCCATGACTGCGGGACTGTCCCATTCGGCCGGCCCGACGAGTCGTCCGCGCTCGAAACCGTCGCGGTCGATCAGGATCGTGGTGGGAAGACCCACTACGGCAAACGCTGCCATCACCCGAATGTCTTCGGCGAGATATGTATCGAGATGGCGAATGCCGATTTCGTCGTAGAAGCGGCGCACGATCTCCATTCCGGCACGGTCGATGGACAATGGCAGGACATGGAAATCGTCCCCGCCCAGCTTTTCCTGCAAAGCATCTAGTGTCGGCATCTCTTCGCGGCAGGGAACGCACCAAGTCGCCCAGATATTCAGCAAGACCACCCTGCCCCGAAAATCCGCCAGCGTCAGATCGCGGCCCTTTCCATTGACGAAAGGTGGCGACAGCATCTGTCGCGGCTTGTCGTGAAGCGGCATCGGGGGGCGTGCGTGAACCGGCCCCGCGACGCCGAGCGCCGCCATGCCAGCCAATAATTCGCGTCGTTTCATGATCCGGCTCCTTCCTGAAGGTGCCGCACAATGGGAAGGATGTCTTCCTCCAGGGAACGGCGGTTGAAGGGGCCGATATGCTTGTAAGCAATCTGGCCCTCGGCATCGATCACGAAGGTTTCCGGCAAGCCGTAAACGCCCCAGTCGATCGACACGCGCCCGTTCCGGTCGGCACCGATACGGGTGTAAGGGTCACCAAGCTCATCGAGAAAGCCCAATGCCTCTTCGGGACGGTCCTTGAAGTTTATGCCGAAGATCGGGACTTCACCCTGCGCCGCCAGTTCGTTCAGCAACGGCATTTCGACCCGGCACGGTACACACCAAGACGCCCAGACGTTGACCAGGGACACCTGCCCCTTCAGATCGGCCGTCGACAGGCCGTTCGGCAGGCCTTCTATCGGCGGCAGGTCGAACTCGGGCACCGCCTTGCCAATAAGCGGTGACGCTAAAGTATCGTCACCATTGAACAGCCCCCAGTAAAAGCCCGCGCCGATGAGGGCGAAGACCGCGACCGGCATCATAGCCAGTAGCCGACCCTTCCGGCGGCGTGGTTCCTCGCCCGCGCTCATAAGTCACCCTTGTCGTTCGCGGTAACTTCTGCCTGAAATTCGCGCTGTCGATCAGGCCAGGTGCTCTTGATGTAAGAGAGAACATCGGCAATCTCGTCGTCGGTCAGGATGCCTTCATACGCCGGCATATCGCTTTCGTAGCCAGGCACGATGGCACCGACTCCACCTTTGGTCACGATGAAGAGATTCCGGTCCGAATGATGCCAGGTATGGCCGGTTTCGTCATGTGGCGGCGCGGGCATGCGCCCATTGTCCAGACGCCGCCGCCAATCGGGCTGCCCCTCCAGTTCGGCACCGTGACAGGATGCGCAATTCTCGGCATAGAGTGTCTCGCCTGCTGCGATGTCGGCTACAGTCACGGGCTCGCCGAGGAAGGAAAGCCCTTCCACCAAATCATCGTCACTTTCCGACTGCGCAAGGACAGCAAAGCCGATCGCGGATAGTGCGACGATGGCGGCACCGATTATTGCGATTCTTCTCATGTCGAACTCCTGAGGTATTTCACGAGTGCGACGAGGCTGAGCACCAGAACCGCGGCGACGAGCAGGAGCAAAAGCCCTCCGCCGAACATCATCACCCCCATCATCGGGCCGTTCATCATGTCCATGCACTCACTCATCGGAGTAAACGGTGATCCCGCCCTCGCCGAACGCATAGGTCTTGAGCGTACCCGTCTTTGTTCGTGCCATGCCCGGTGCGTTCGCAGGCATGCCCGGCAAAGTTATGCCGGTGATGTCGGGTTGCTCTGCCACTAGTCTCTCCATGATGTCCACCGGCACAAGACCACTGACAAAATAGCGGTCTATCTTGGCCAGATGGCATCCCATCCCCTGTTCGGGGACACCGACTGAAATCGAGGTCTTGTCGAAATCCCGGTCGTCAATGCGCTTTACGGTATAGCCGTTTTCCTCCAGATAATCGGCATAGGCATCGCAGCAACCACAGTTCGGATCGCGCCACATCGTGACCTGCTTCGGACCGCCTGCCGTATCGTTAACCGCGGGATCGCTTGCATCTGCGGTGCTCTGCGCCGAGGTCAGCGTCGTCAACGCAAACGCTCCACCGACACCGAATATGCCGAGCGAAGCCAGGAAAATTCTTCTGTTCATGAGGTTCTCCATCATACGACCGCGAGCACAGTCCAGGTTGCGCCGCCGTCGCGGCTGAGTTTCAGGGTGCCATCGAGCACGGCGGCCACGTGATTTTCGTTCGAAGGGTGGACCGCGATGGCAGAGCCCTGCCCGTTCGCCGTCTGCGTCCAGACCACGCCGCCGTCCTGCGACGTCCAGACCCCCGAAGGCAACGCCGCATAAAGTATCGACGGCGTGGAAGGTGCACTCGCCAAAGACAGGACCGGCTCGTTCGCCGGCAGTGGTGCCTCGGCAGGCGGTGCATCGCCCGCCACTAGAGCGTCCATCGCATTGCCCGGCTGAACGTCCTGCCAGCGGCAGAAACAGTCCGGAACACGGACCAGGCCCTTCTCGGTTCCCGCATAGATCCAGATGCCGCCCATCCCGGTTTCGAGATCAACCGATGCCAGCGTCAGCGGATCACGCTCGGCCGCGTCGAGCCAGGGCCGGTCCATCGCAAGCGCCCAGGTTGCGCCTGCATCCTCGGTTTTCCAAAGGCCGTCGCCGCGGATCGCGGCATAGATCATGTCGGGGTTTCCGGCGGCCACGGCCAGCGCGGTGACCTCGCCGGAGGCAAGCCCCTCGCTTCGGGCAGTCCATGTCGTTCCGCCATCGTCGGACGCGGTCACCCCTCCCCGCGCCAAACCGGCAAGGAGACGTCCGGGACGCGCAGGATGCGTGGCGATCGACGAGACCGGGGAAGGTGTTGGCCTATCATGCCAACTGCGACCGCCGTCGGGGCTGGACCTCAGTGTTGCGCCTGCGATCAGCAGCGTGTCGCCATCGAAGGCCAGCGTTCGAATATCGGCCGCCCTGCCGGCCGCGAGCACCGCGCCGGGCAACACGAGCACTGCGGCTGCACCCATACCCAGTGCCAGGAAGTGGCGTCTGTCCGGCTCAAAATTCAAGGTTCTGTTTGTCATCTCTTGTCCTTCTCCTAGGCTCATGCGACGCGGATCACGCCCATCATTCCTGCGGCCTGGTGCTCGAGAATGTGGCAGTGGAACATCCAGTCGCCGGGATTATCGGCGACGAATGCTATCTCGACCCGCTCGCGAGGCGCCATCAGCACGGTGTCTTGCCACTCCTGATGTGCAGTGTTTACGCCATCTCGTTTTACGACTCGGAAAGAATGGCCGTGAAAGTGGATGGGGTGGTGAAATGCGGTCGCGTTGGTCATGGCCAAGACATGACTCGCACCACGCTCCAGCGTCAGGAACGGGTCCAGCACGTGACCCTCGGCGGCTTTTCCGTTAACAAACCAGATGCCGCGCCCGTCATGCATCATGCCCATCATTCCGCCGCCCATCATGCCGCCACGCCGCTCCAGGCCCATCTCCCGCTCCACCATCATGCCCATCATCCCGCCGGTGAACGTCACCTCATGACGCTGCGCAGAACTGAGGTCTGGTTCCGGAATGGGGTTGGCAGGCAATGCGATCGGCCAGTCGGGTGTGGCCTCTCGCAGGGCGGTTTCAGCGTAGGTGAAATCGAGAACCCGAAAATCGTTCCCGCGGTAGGCACGATCGACAAGCTGCGATCGTGCACTTGGTTCACCGTTGCAATCCAGGATCACATCGACGCGCATTGCGGGCCCAAGAACGACAAGACCGTCCGATGGGTTATGTGGCGTGACGGGCTGCCCGTCGAGCGCGATGATGCGCGGTGTATGGTCTCCGAAATCGAGCGCGAAGATCCGGGCATTCGCCGCGTTGATCAGGCGGAGGCGGATCCGTTCCCCCGATGCCACCTCGAATATTTCCGGCACATGACCGTTGATCGTCACGGTGTTCCCGAGGCGGCCTGCGTGGCTCAGGTCATGGGCATTTCCGAAGTCGTCCGAAATCGATGCATCTTCCGCCAGACGCCAGTCGTCCAGCACCCAGATGACGTCGCGGTCGACCCAAGGTGGATTGGCCTCCTCGATGATGAGCGGGCCGTAGAGACCGCGCCCGACCTGCTCGAAACTGCGCTGGTGCGGGTGATACCAGAAGGTGCCGGCATCGACTGCATCGAATTCGTAGACGAACCTGTCGCCAGGGGCGATCGGCGCCTGTGTCAGGTGCGGCACCCCGTCCATCGCGTTCGGAAGCCGGATGCCATGCCAATGCACGGTGGTTTCCTCCGCAAGGTCATTGGTAACCTCAACCTGCAGGCGATCACCTTGCCGGATGCGGATCTCCGGGCCCGGAATCTTACCGTTGTAGCACCAGGCCGCGGTGTCGGGATGTGGCTCAGGAACAAGCCGTCTCCTTCCCGGAGCGGCTCGGAGCGAGAATTTCCGAGTCGCGGCTTCTGCCATCCCCGGAATAGGCAGAGTGGTGGACATCACACCCGCGAGCGACGACGCGACAAAGGCGCGGCGCGTGACGGTAGGTTTATATTTGAAAGACATCGGACTGGGGCTCTCTGATAATTCGGTCCTCCGCTGGAGCCAAAGCGGCAACTGCGGTTGGAGAATACCCGCAGCGCGGAGCGGCATTGCTCCGGCGTCACGGCATGACACTGCGGCCGCGAAACCGCGGCGCGTGTCAGATCAGAGAAGGAATCTTGGAGGCTGTTTGGCAGGCGGACTGCTCAGACCAAAAAAATCCCGCGGGATCGGCAGTCGATGAGCGCTCGAAACTGCAAGTGGACCAAATTCCGCCGACGCTTCCACCATCGCGGCGGCGGCCGCTGAGTTGCAGACGAAATCACATACGACGCCCAAGGTTCCCGCCGTATCGTCATCGCATGCCTCGCAGCCGGCACCTGCCATCTCAGCTCCGGCTGAAATCATTTCAGATGCCATCCTGGCCGAGCCGGCCGCATGCGCAACCGAGCTTACCGCGAAGGCGGCAAGGACGACTATCATGATGAGGCGGGCGACAAAGTGCATGCGGCTAATTTACCAGTGTTCAGAGGGTCGTTCCAGCGGGATGTTTTCGCATCTCCGCGAGGTCGGAACGCGTCAGATCATCCATTATCGGGCAGTCGGGACGATCATCGCCATGACACCGAACGACAAGATCGCGAAGCGTCGCGCTCAGCGCCTGCAACTCCTCGATTTTCCGATCCACCCGCGCGAGGTGACTTTGTGCGATGTCCTTGACGTCGGCGCTGGAACGCTCGTGATCCTCGTACAGCGATAACAGCGTGCGACATTCCTCGATGCTGAAACCCAACGACCGCGCCCGACCGAGAAACGCCAGCTTGTGCAGATCCTGAACAGCGAAATCGCGGTACCCGTTATCACGCCGCGACGGTTGCACGAGTCCGATATCCTCGTAATACCGGATCGTTTTCGCCGGCAATCCGCTCTGTTCCGAAACATTTCCAATGTTCATGGCTGGCAATCCTCTCCTTGAAACATCAGATAGTCCTTCCACCTACTGGAAGGTCAAGGACGCTTGGCAATCTTTTTGTGACGCCCCTTCAAATAATGAACCTGTCCCAACTCCCATAGTGTTCCTCGCTGCGCTTCCCGCGCGGCAGGCTGAGCGCGATGAGAGCGATCCCGGCGAGGATACCGACAAGGCTGCCTGCCACCGTGCCTCCGCCCAGGAACCAGGGTGCGATGAGGAGCCAGAGGCCGAAGAGGATGTTAAGGAACCGCAACGGGCGCGCGACCTCGGCCCAGGCGATGACCGCAGTGGTCAGGACCAGTGCGCCCAGCAGGTGATCGCTGTTCGCCATGGCCGCTTCATTGCCAAAGATCGCGCGCGACAACATCAGGAAGACCCCGATCGCAGCACTCAGCCCGAGTGTCCATGGCACGGTGACGCCGCGTGCGCTTTGCCGGAAGATCTGCATCGGTTGCGCGTCGAAGCTCATTTCGCCCCCCGTCGTGCCACCGGGCAAAGCATCGCCCCTGAAGAACGCGCGCCAGAACGGTCTGCCCCGGCGCGTATTCCAGACCATGAACTGGACCATCGCGACGATTTCATCGAGTGAGAATGGGATCATGATCAGCATGGCCAGCGCCGCCATCAGGCAGATCGTGCAATAGGTGCCAATGGCAATCGGCTGAATGATGATGAAATAGATGCTGATCACGCCAAGCGGCCCGACAACGATGCCGAAAAGTGCGACCATCCAGGGCATCGTGCGCCAGCGCAGGCGGCTGCCCATCACGCCCATCATGATCTCAAACATATAACTCATTGCGCCAAGGCCGCCGTCGGCAATGGGCCAGGCTTTCGAGACATCGGAGGTGATGATGTATTCGGTGCCATTCAGCGCGACCGGCGATGAAAAGAACGGCTCCCACACGCCGTCTACATGGCCGAGCTGGTAGGCCGACAGGACGCGCGACAGGATAAAGCCCACGACACCGAGCGCGATGATCGGCAGGCGCTGGACGTAGGTGGAAGGGCAGTAGCTCCAGCCGGGCGGGATATCGGTATCGTCCATCATCCCTTCGCGCGACATGCCCGGCATCATCGGGATAAGGATCGTCAGCGCGACCACCAGCGCGCCGATCAGCGTGTCGTTGGCATAGACGGCCGCGTCCGGCGTCCAAAACACCAGCGGCGCGGCCAGCAGCCAGACGCCGAGCGCGGCATTCGCCCATTGCGCCCAGCCGTTACCATGGCGCAGCGACAGGGCGGCAAAGACCATGATGGCAAGCCCGGTGAAGACATCGTTCCACGCGGTCAGCCAACTGCGCGTGGCAGCGGCCCAGAGCCCGCGATCCTCCGTCACGCGCTGGACCGCCGCGCTGAATTCGGCCTGATCGAAGGTGCCGAAAACCGATGGCGCGGTGGCCAGCCACAGGCCGAGCGCCATGACCAGCCAATGCACCCAGAGCATCGAGAAATGCATCTGCCGCATGTGTTGATCGTGCTCGCGCCTGTTCGCGTTCGCTTCGGCCTCGGTCGGTGCCTTCTCGGCAGCCTCTTCAGCCACGGCGTTCTCGACCTTGGCCGCCGAGACCCGCGCCGCGTTCAACCCGTTCGCTTCGTACCATTCGTAGGGATCGTCCTTCAGGCGCTGAAGGATGCCCGGCATGTCCTCGCGCAGGCTGTGCTGAGGAGCCCAGCCCAAAAGCTTCTTCGCGGCGGACAGGTCGAGCTCATAATGATCGCTGGAAATATCGACCATCCACGCCCGGATGAAAGCATCCTCGCCAAATACCTTGTTTTCCGTCCAGGTGCCGAGCTTGGCCAGTTGGGGCGGCACGTTCCAGGTAATCCAGTCCTCACCGTGCAGCTCGCGCCCGATCAGGCGCTGCAATTCTCCGAAGGGTATCGGGTCGCTCTCGCCCAGAAGCACCGGAAAGACGTCCGGCAGCTTGGCGCGCCGATCAACGATACGTTCCACCGCGTCGAGAAAATCGTCGAGATGCAGGAACGCCTGCCCGCGCGACAGATCGCCAGGATAGACCTTGCCACTGAACCGCTTCTCGTGAATGCGGGCGATCTGGTGGGTCAGAAAAGTCGACTGCCCGTTGTCATCGTAGATTCCGGCGGGGCGCATCAGCACGAGTTTCTCGTCACCCCGTTCTTCGCGCAGCATACTTTCGGTACGCACCTTCGACGCCCGGTAAGGCAATTTGGGATCGAAAGGATGATCTTCGCTTATCGGCTGGCCCGGCTCGGTCGCGGCATGCGCCAGCATTGTCGATGCGAACACAAACTGATCCAGTTTGAATTCCTGAAGGCCTTTCAGCAGCCGTTTCGAGCCTTCGACCGTAACGGCATCATACGCCGGATCATCCTCGCCGCTGAGATCGAAATAGCCCGCAAGGTGAATGCAGGCGGCAATCCTGTCGCCGTAAGCCAGCCGCACACGATCAAGCGCGGTATCGACACTTGCCTGATCGGTGATGTCGAAGCAGACGCACTCGGCCTGATGCGGCGGATGGGGCGGCGAATACCGGTCAAGTCCGACGACGCGGTAAGACCCGTGTAACCGACGCACAACCGCGGATCCGAGATATCCGCTCGACCCCGTGACAATGACGACTGGTTTGCTTTCATCCGCCAAGGCGACACTCCGGCTTTACGTTACGTGCGCAGGTACTTCACCAGCGCAATAACCGCGAGAATCAGCACCACGATGATAAGGAGCCAGACAAGTCCCATGCCAATCATCATACCGCCGCCCATCATTCCACCATCCATCATGATCTTCTTCCTTCTCTCAATTGCTACCGGTTCAACTAAGTCATTCGCATCTGGTTTCAATTTCCAGCGCTGGAAGGTTGGAGGCCGCGGTTGCGATTGAAATGTTTAAAAAGAAAAAAGCTTCTATTGGCCTTCCTGCTGCGAACGCGGACTTCGTCGCTTTATTCTCGCAGCGGGATGGCTTCACAAACGATATTGTATCCGTTTGTAAAGTTGACCAACCGGGAGATGCAGCCATAGAGGTGCTTCGGATTTCGATCTCGGGACAAGGGTGGAAGCGAGCCAAAAGATGATGCGAAACACGTTGCGCCTAATCTTCCTTCTCATGGCTTGCCTTTGGGCCTCCATGGGCTTTGCTGCGTCGAGCGATACCTACGAGAATTCAGCAATCACGGCCCGGCTCATCTCCGTTGAAAATGGCGTCGCGGAAACCTCCAGAACCCTTTCCCTTGGCCTGGATGTCGAGCTGGCCGAGGGCTGGAAGGCCTATTGGCGTTCGCCCGGCGAGGTGGGTCTGCCGCCTGAAATTTCATGGGATGGATCGGAAAATCTGGTGAGCGCACAGATGCTCTGGCCCGCGCCTGAGCGCTTCACGGCATTCGGCATCGAGAATTTTGGCTACAAGACCCGTGTCGTCCTGCCCATTCAGGCAGTTCTCGAAACTGCGGGCCAGTCCGCAACATTGCAGGCGCGTGTTTCATTGCTGGCGTGCTCGACTGTGTGTGTGCCGCATGATTTCAATCTCGCCCTGACAATTCCGGCAGGCTCCGGGATTGACGCGCAGGCGGCGGGTCTGATTTCGGAATATGCCCAGCGGGTGCCGCTTGGGCCCGAAGAGAGCGACATCATTGTCGAAACGGCGGTGATCGCGGATGATGCGCTTTATGTGACAGCGCGCAGTGCGAATGCCTTTGTGAAGCCGGATGTCTTTCCGGAACTGGGGCCGGAATTCACCTTTGGCAAACCGGACATCCGAACGGATGATGCGGGAACGGCCCTTTGGGCCAAACTGCCTCTTCTCGCGCAAGGGGAGGATCCGCCGCCCCTGCAGCTGACTGTGACCGATGGATCACGCGCGGTGACAGCGCAGCCCGCATGGTCAGAACGCATCCCGGGTGCGCCATTCGAGGTTATGGCGAACCTGCCGGATCTGACGCAAATCCTGGCGATTGCGGCCTTTGCCTTTCTTGGCGGTCTGATCCTGAATGTCATGCCCTGCGTTCTGCCTGTCCTGTCCATCAAGCTGACATCGGTTCTCAATCATGGAAACAAGCCAGCGCACGAGGTCCGGAATGGGTTCCTGATGTCGGCGCTTGGCGTTCTGGTGTTCATGTGGGCCCTCGCCGCAATCATTCTGGTTCTGCAATCCGTCGGCGTCACCGTTGGGTGGGGCCTGCAATTCCAAAGCCCTGTTTTCCTGACCGTCATGTTTCTGGTGCTTGCCGTGTTCTCTGCCAATCTGTTCGGGGTGTTCGAAGTTTCATTGCCCTCCGGGTTGCAGTCACGGCTGGCCAGATCAAGCGGTCGCGACGGGTATGGCGGAGATTTTGCAACAGGCGCCTTCGCGGCGGTGCTGGCCACGCCCTGCTCGGCCCCGTTTTTGGGGACAGCGGTTGCCTTTGCCCTGTCCGGGCGCCCGATTGATGTCATTCTCGTTTTCACGGCTCTGGGGCTTGGGCTCTCCCTGCCCTATCTGGTTCTGGCGGGGAAGCCTGGTCTGGTCCGGTTGTTGCCCAGGCCGGGACGTTGGATGGTTGTCGTCAAATGGGTGCTTGCCGGTCTTCTGGCCGGGACCGCGATCTGGCTGCTCTGGGTACTGATAGGGGTGGCGGGTGGCCGGGTGGCCATGACCGTGCTGCTTATGACGAGCCTTTTCATTCTTCTCGCAACAATACGTTTGCCGGGCAGATTGACGCGCCCGACAGCGCTGGTGGTGGTTGCTGTTCTCAGCCTTCTGGTGCCGACGGCGCTGACAATCCCGCCGCAGACGAGAGCGGTGGGCCAGGACTGGGTCGCGTTCGATCGCTCCGAGATACCGAAACTGGTGTCGCAGGGAAAAACCGTCTTTGTCGACGTAACCGCAGACTGGTGCCTGACGTGCAAGGCCAACAAGACGCTGGTGCTGGACCGTGCGCCCGTGGTCGACCAACTGCGGGGTGATAATGTCGTTGCGATGCGGGCAGACTGGACTAGGCCCAGCACTGACATTTCCCGGTATCTGGAAAGCCACAACAGGTTTGGTATCCCGTTCAATATCGTCTACGGACCAAACGCGCCCGACGGGATCATCCTGTCCGAAGTTCTGACGTCCGAAGCGGTTCTGGACGCGCTGAACAGGGCCGCGCTTGGCGACCCTGTGACCGCCCAGAAAACGGATGGATAGGTCTAAAAGAGACCCATCGCGCGCGCCGGCATCCAGATGCCCATAAAGATCATCATCAGGTTTTCGGTCAGGGACACGAAGCCCAGCGGCACATTTGAACCGCCCCCCACGCAGGCGCACTTGATCTCGCGCTTGTCGATGTAGACGGCCTTGAAAACAGAAACCGCTCCGACCGTCCCGATGAAAAACGCAACAGGCGCGCTGATCCAGACCAGCGCACCGGCGACCATGAGAATACCGGCAAGTGCTTCGCCGAAGGGGTAGACATAGCCATATCGCACCCATTTCCGGGCAAGCAGATCGTAGTTCAGGAACATCGTGGAAAACGTCTCGACGTCCTGAAGTTTCTGAACAGCAAGAAAGCACATCGAGATCGCGATGAACCACTCGAATGCCCGCAGCGTGAGAATGGACCCGTAAAACGCCCAGCTGAGACCAAGCGCCATAAGGAATGCGACCGCGAATATCGCGATGACCGGTTGATAAGTCGTCTCGTCATCATCCTTTACGTCCTGGCCGAAAAACTCCCTCAGCGCGTCATAGCCACCAATTCTTTCATCATCTATAAACGTTTGGGGTGTCGTTTCGACACCGTATTCTTCCATGAAAACCTCTGTTTCCTCGCGGGTTTTCAGAGGCCGGTCGTCAATCGCATATCCCTCCCGCTCAAGCAGGTCCTTCGATTTCAGGCCATAGGGACAGACATGCTCCTCCATCACCATCCGGTACAAAACTGCCGTCTTCGGGGTGGAGTTTGTGTCTCTCGTCATGATGGGTTCCTTTTAACCGTTGCAGGTCCAATATCCGGTAAATCCGACAGCCAGAGGCGTCTCTCCCGTCAATTCAAACAGCAGGGTGGCGTCTTCACCGTCCGCGTCACCCGGCGCCAGCGTGAATCGGCCACCATCGGCAGACAGGACGCCACCGGACGTCGCTGTGCCTTGAGCCGTGAAGTTGACCAGCGATCCGGATATCTTCGCGACGCCCATCCCGGACCCGTCCGTGACAAGGATGGGATCGGCGTTCACCGCGCGAATGAAACGGCATTGTCCGTCGGACCCCAGTGCGCGTGTTATTTCTTCGGCTTTGAGCGGTGCAGGACGTATCCCGGCAATCACCGGGGTTGAAATCGCTTCCTGAAGCCCCTCCATTTCAGCCGGACCGTCCGCTTCACCAAGTGGCCATTCAGGACCGGCTTCGCCATTTGCCTTAATGTCATCCATGAGAAAGCGCATCTCGGAGATTTCGCGGTTTTGCGCCGTCACAATTTCCGAAGCCAGCGCCTCGACCCTTGGATCTGTCAGCTCGGCCCGTTCGCTTGTCATGATCGCAATGGAGTGGTGCGGAATCATCGCGCTCATCCAGCTTTCGTCCTGAATGGTCTTTTGGCTTCTCACGAGCCAGAGCGCGCCGGCAAACATCACGACAGAACCCAGAATGGTCGCGCCGTTGGCGCCCTTGTTCTTGTACATGTTCAACATGAACAGAAGCATGACGGTTGCCATCGTCGCGCCCATGATGAACATCATGTAAAAGCGCGTTTCGCTCCAGTAGACATGTTCGATCGAGTACGAGTTGATGTACATCAGGCCGAACATGATCGCAGTCGATGTGCCGACCATCGCCAGAAACCGGCCATAGGATGAACCTGAATGGCCCCCCGAATGTGCTGCACCTTCACTTGAACGGGTGTCGGACCCGCCACGAGATTTCCCGGTCGCATCTTCAGACATCTGATCCCTCCATCATGGATTCTATTTGTGGAGGAACAACATTCCAGCGCTGGAGGGTTTCAAGACGATATATCGAAACGGCATGAAACCCCATAAATGTCTGGCCCAGGCATCGTGCGTTACGGGTCTTTGGCCAGATCTTTCAGGATTGGACAATCGGGGCGGTGATCGCCCTGGCAAGCGTCAACGAGGTGAGCCAGGGTCTCTCGCATCGACTTGAGCTGGGCGATTTTTTCGTCAACGGCGGCCAGATGCTCTTGAGCGACAGCCTTGACCTGTGCGCTTTCCCGCGTCTCATCTTCATAGAGATCAAGCAGCGTGCGGCAGTCTTCGATCGAGAACCCGAACGTCCTGGCGCGACCGAGAAATGCGAGCTTGTGGATGTCGCTGTCGCGAAAGGCGCGATAGCCGTTGTCGCTGCGCAAAGGCCGGACAAGGCCGATGTCTTCGTAGTAGCGGATTGTCTTCGCTGGCAAACCCGCGCGTTCTGATACTTCTCCGATGTTCACACCTGTCTCCTATTCTGCGGGCTGCGTTGCGAATTCCGTCTCCGCGTCGTGGGGCGGATCCTGTTCCGACATCGTCGCCTTGATCCGTCGCAGCTGCAGCGCGTTGGTAAGAACCGACACGGAGGACAGCGCCATGGCCCCGGCGGCAAACACCGGCGACAGGAGCAATCCAAAGGCCGGGTAAAGCGCGCCCGCCGCCACAGGGATCAGCGCGACGTTATAGCCAAAGGCCCAGATAAGGTTCTGCCGTATGTTGCGCATGGTCTTGCGCGACACGTCGATGGCATTCACCACGCCGCGCAGGTCGCCCGACATCAGCACCACGTCGGCGCTTTCGATTGCGACATCCGTGCCGGTTCCGATGGCGATGCCGACATCGGCATGGGCCAGCGCTGGCGCGTCGTTGATGCCGTCTCCGACAAAGGCGATCTTGCTGTTCCCTTGCCGCAATTCGTCCAGGGCGGCGACTTTTCCATCCGGCAACACCCCTGCAATGACATGGTCGATCCCGACCTCGCGGGCGATGGCATCTGCCGTGGCCTTCTTGTCTCCGGTGATCATCGCGACCTTGATCCCTCGATCATGCAGAGCTGCGATCACTTCGGCGCTGGAGGATTTGACCGGGTCTGCCACGGCAATCACGGCCGCCAGGGATCCGTCCACCGCAGCATAAAGCGCGGTGCGTCCCTTTTCGGCCAAGGCCCTTTCGCGGTCTTCCAGCGGGCTGGTGTCAATGCCCTGCTGCACCATGAAGCGATCCGCACCGACATGAACCTTGCGGCCCTGGACAAGCGCCTCGACACCGTAGCCGGTCACGGACCGGAATTCCGTCGCATCGGGCCAGGACAGGCCTTCGCTCTTTGCGGACTGCACAATGGCCTCTGCCACCGGGTGCTCAGACTGCGCCTCGACAGATGTGATGAGGGCGAGTGTCTCTGCCCGGTCAAAGCCGTCGGCCGTGATGAGGTCTGTCAAACTGGGTTGCCCTTGCGTGACCGTCCCGGTCTTGTCCAATGCGACAACGCCAACTTCATCCAGATGTTGCAGCGCATCTCCCTTGCGGAAGAACACCCCCATCTCGGCCGCGCGTCCTGTCCCCACCATGATCGAGGTGGGCGTGGCCAACCCCATGGCGCAGGGGCACGCAATGATCAGAACGGAGACACCCGCCACAAGCGCAAAGGTCAGAGCCGGATCGGGACCGACCAGCAGCCAGACAACCACAGTCGCAAGCGCCAGAACCAGAACGGCAGGCACGAACCACATGGTCACGCGATCCACTAGGCCTTGGATCGGCAGCTTGGCCCCCTGAGCATCTTCGACCATGCGGATAATCTGCGCCAGCGTGGTATCCGCCCCGACCCGCGTCGCCGTTATGGTCAGGCTCCCGGTGCCGTTCACCGTGCCGCCGGTCACCGGTTCGCCAGCAGCCTTTGGCACGGCGAGGGGTTCACCGGTGATCATGCTTTCATCGACGTTGCTTGATCCTTCTGTGACCTCGCCATCGACAGGCAGCCTTTCACCGGGACGCACGAGGATCTGATCGCCGATCCGAAGTTCCTTGATGTCAACCTCGGTCGCCTGCCCCTCGCGCAGGACCCTGGCTGTCTTTGCCTGCAGACCAAGAAGGGCCTGAATGGCTGCACCGGTCTTGCCCTTGGCCCGCGCTTCAAGCCAGCGACCCAACAAGATCAGAACGACAATAACCGCCGCTGCTTCGAAATAGACGGCGCGCACACCGTCAGGCAGCACCTGTGGCAGGAAGGTCGCGACTACGGAATAAGTCCACGCCGCCCCGGTTCCCAGCGCGACAAGGCTGTTCATATCCGGAGCACGCTTGATCAACGCCGGAATGCCCTTCGCAAAGAACCTCCAACCCGGTCCGAACAGAACCACCGTGGCAAGCGCGAATTGGATCAGCCACGACGTTTGAATGCCGATTGTGCTCTCAATCAGGCCCTCAAAGCCGGGTATGGTGTGTTTTCCCATTTCCAGAACGAACACCGGAACGGTCAGGATCGCGGCAAGTATGACACGACGCGCCAGAGCGTCGGCTTCCTCGGCCTTGCGGTGCGACCGGTCGGCTTGCGCATCGCTTTGCTTGATCTCGGCCGGGTATCCTGCCTCCGTGCTGATCCGGGCAATCTCTTCCGGGGTAATGGTGTCTGAGAAATATTCGACCACAGCCGTTTCGGTTGCCAGATTGACCGCCACATTCAATACGCCGGGTGTCCGTACAAGCGCCTTTTCAACCCGACCGACACAGGACGCGCAGGACATGGCGTCTACGTTCAGCGTGACGCGCGCCGTGCTTGCCGGGTAGCCGGCCTGCGACAGTGCCGCAACCGCTGCGCCCGTCGTGGCTGCATCATCCGTCTGAAACTGTGCCGTTTCACTCACCAGATTGACACTGACGTTCGAAATGCCTGGAACCTCGCCGAGAGCCTTTTCAACCCTGCCCACACAGGACGCGCAGCTCATGCCGGAAACGGACAGACGTATCGTATTGGGTTCGGTCATGAGAGACTCCTCGGTTGAACTTACCCTGATATAGGGCTTCCAGTTGCTGGAAGCTCAAGAGAGTATCTCATTTATTTTTCTGATATTTGCTTGACCTTCCTCCCGATGGAACGCCCAAGTCTGAGGTTGTACCAAAAATGGAGGCCTTCATGATTTTTTCCGTCCCGAAAATGAGCTGTGGACACTGCACATCCGCTATCGAAAGCGGCATCAAGGCAAAGGATCCATCAGCCGTTGTCACGGCCGATCTGGACCTTCGCCTTGTCACTGTCCAAAGCACATTGGAACAGGCGACCGTGCGGCAAGCCATCGCTGACGCTGGCTACGACGCTTCAGCCGCGTAGGATTGTCCTTATTCGGCGGCCCGTGCCTGATCGACAAGCTCGATCATCTGGTCCGCCTGGATCAGGCCCGGCGCAAGACTGTCGCCGATCACAAATGAAGGTGTGCCACTGAACCCCAGAGATTGCGCAAGCCGCATGGAAGTCTGTATGTGTTCTTCGATTTCCGGTCCGTTCATGTCGCGACGCAACTGTGCAACATCGAGGCCGATGTCTTCCGCAGTGCGGAGAATCGATGCTTCCTCTGCGCGTTCCTTCAGTTGCATCATGGCCCAATGAAACTCTTCATATTTGCCCTGGTTTCGGGACGCCAGCGCCGCGCGGGCGGCAAAAACCGACCCGTCCCCCAGAATGGGCCATTCCCGGTAAACGACCCTGACGTTGGGATCAGCAGCGAGCAGGGCCTCCATTTCAGGTTTAACCTGGCGGCAATAGGGGCAGTTGTAGTCGAAGAATTCGACAACCGTGACATCGCCATCCGGATTGCCCAGGACGGGCGCATTGGGATCATTTTCAAGCGTGGCTTTTTCCGTATCGAGAACCTGCGCTGCGGCTTGCGCCTGCAACGCCTGCTGTTGCTGTTCGAACAACTGCGCGGCCTCGAACACGATGCCCGGATTCTCGCGGATGGCTTCCAGCACCAGTTCCTTGATCCGGTCTTCGTCCATGCCGTCTGCCGTCGCAGCGATGGGAAGCATTAACAGTGCGGTGGTAGCCAAGAATCTTTTCATTATCCGTCTCCTTGTGAGGCAATATCCTGGGCCGTGCGCTCGGCTTGCGTGGCGCGTTCACGCTCCGGCCATGTTGACTTGATGTATGCGAGGATGTCCCAGATTTCCCCGTCGCTCAGTTGGTCGCCGAAACCGGGCATGCCGCTGTTGAAGTCAACGCCTTGCGCCGCGAGAACCTCGGCGCCCCCCAGCTTGGTGTAGGCGAACAGCATGCTGTCCGCGTGGTGCCAAGTGTGGCCGCTTGCATCATGCGGCGGTGCGGGCAGGCTTCCGTCATCACGCGGACTGCGCCAGTTTTCTTCACCTTCCAAATTTGCGCCATGGCACGCGGCGCAATTTTCGGCATAGAGAACTTCGCCCGCGGCCACATCGGCTGAGGAGTTGATGAGGTTTTCCGCCGTATGGTCGGTTCCGCCGGACCGGGTCCACAGGAATATGGTAGCCACCGCAACGGTAACTACGCCCAACGCAAGGTAGAGGGATCGCGGGGTCATCCAACGACGATCTTGGTCATCATGCCCGAAGCCGCATGCGACAGCATGTGGCAATGTAGCAGCCATTGGCCCGGGTTGTCCGCCACAAAGGCAATCTCGCGCGTCTGACCCCGTTCAAGAAGGGTCGTGTCACGCAGTGGCCCAAGGGTGCCGTTTTCGGCGACCTCGTGGAAGTGAATGCCATGCAGGTGCATCGCGTGCGGAAACGCCGTGTCGTTCACCATCTTCAACCGTACATTCTGGCCGCGGTCCAGCCGCGCAAGGGGATCACCGTTGATGCCATCCACTCTGCCGTTGAACGACCAGAAATACCCGGCCTCGACGATCTCGCCAATCGGCTTGAGCTCACCCCCTAGGGAGGCGGACCTCATGCGACCCATGGCACCGCCTTCCATGCTGAGGCTGAGCGTCGTGGCTTCTTTCAGGTCGACCATCCTGTGGTCGTTCGGCGGCAAGGCCAAGGGCGCGTCGCGACGGTTTGTCGTGCCCCCCTCAACAACCTCGAATGCAACCTGGCTGAAGGCTTCTTCCCGGCCGAACTGAAGAATATGAGCCGCTTCACCAACATCCGCGACCACATCGACGATCAGGTCAATCCGTTGTGCCGGAGCGAGGATCATCGCCTCTGTCACCTTCACGGGTGCCGTCAAGGGCATGCCGTCCAGCGCGACCACCCAACCGTCCAGGCCTTCCAGGCCCAGCTGGAAATTGCGCGCATTGGCAGCATTGATCAGCCGCAAACGCAGTCTTTCGTTCTTTCGGGCACGCAGGCCCAGATTGAAGGTTCCATTGGTCGTCAGCAGGTTTCCGATGCGCCCTGCGTGGCTAAGATCATGAGACGCGCCGAAGTCGTCCTTGATTTGCGCGGTTTCGGGATCAATAAGCCAGTCATCCAGGATCAGGACTTCCTCGCGATCAATGTCGAGAGGCTCGGCCTCTTCCACGATCAGTGCACCGTAAAGCCCTCTGCCCACCTGCTCGAACGACCTATTATGGGCATGGTACCAATAGGTCCCGGCGTCCGGGACGGTAAAATCATAGTCGAATGTTTCCTCCGGCTGGACCGCGTCCTGGGTCAGGCCGGAAACGCCATCCATTGCATTGTTGATTCGGATGCCGTGCCAATGCGTCGACGTTCCCTGAGAAAACCGGTTGACCAACCTGCGCTGGACACGCCCCCCCTGCGCCACGCGAATCTCCGGACCGGGTGAGCCGCCGTCAAAGCACCAAAGCGATGTCTTGCCATAGTCGCCGGGCAGCAGCTGCACGTCGCTTTGCTGGGCTGTCAGGGTCGCGAATGGCGTGCCCGCAAATCCAGTGCTGGCCGACAGACCACTGAACGCAGCAGATGTTGCCAGAAACTGGCGGCGATTGAGCGTGATCATTCGTGGGTTCCCAAGATTATGATTTGTTGTCCAGCAGGTAGGTGGCCATCGCGTTCAAGTCCGCATCGCTCAGAAAGCCTGTGCCATAGCGCACGACTTCGGCCATTGAACCACCAAAGACGTCGCCGGAAGGCGCTATTCCAGATCGCAAAGCATAAGCCATATCGTCCACCGTCCAGCCTTCTGACAAAAGGTCGCGTGACCGGATCGAAGGCGCTTTGCCGCCTCCGGGCAAGGCGTCGTTGCCGGAAAACCGTTCCGCCACGATGCGCGCACCTGCAAAGTTTCGCGACGTGTGGCAGGCAGAGCAATGCGCGGCCCCGTTGACCAACAGCTTGCCCCTGTTCCATGCATCGCTTTTGTCCGCCACTGGTTTTGTATCAGGCTTCGTTAGAAAAGCCGCCCGCCAAAGTTTCATTCCCCATCGCTGATCGAACGGGAATGGCACCTCGTGCGCCGGGGCCGACACGCTCACGGCTGGCACGGTCTGGAACGCGGCCCACAGATCGGCAATGTCTTGATCCGTGAAGTTCGCGTAAAACGGATAGGTGAAGGTCGGATAATAAGGATCACCATCCGGGGAAACACCCTGCCGGACGGCCCTTGCAAAGTCTTCTACGGTCCAGCCCCCCATTCCGTGTTCGACATCGGTGGTCAGATTTGGCGGATAGAACGTACCGAAATCGGTCCGGAGCGGCGCTCCTCCTGCCAATGGCGCCCCGCCAGCTTCAAAGTTGGTGTGGCACGCAATGCATCCACTGGCGCGCGCCAGATACGACCCCCGCTGGGCATCGCCTTGCAGGGTCAGGTCCGAGACTGGCGCACCGATCGGCCAGGCTATCGTTGCCGCGACAACGCCGATGCCGCCGACGACCCCCGCACCGATGATCCAACGCCACCACCGCATCTGATCACTTGTCCTCTTTGCGGAACTTCTGGTGGCAGGCCGAACAGGTCTGGGCGACCATCGCGAACGCACGGTCGGTCGGCATGTCCGCAAACATCTCGGTCGTCATGGGAAGGTCCGATCCCATCATGCCCCCTCCCATTGCAGGCGCGGACCCGCCACCCATCATCCCGTCAGTGGCGCCGCCCATCATTGATTCGCTACCGTTGCCCTGTGCTGCGGCCAACCCATTGCCTGCGCTCAACTTCAATCCTTCGGCGGCTGTTCTCAACTCTTGCGCAAGGGCCGCGAACTCTTCGCTGTTTTCCCAGACCGACGGCAACGCCTTGGACACTCCGCCACCCGAGCCTTCAGGAAACAGTCGCGTCATTTGCTCACCGGCATGGCCGATCATCGCGCCAGCTTCCCTGCGGACGACATCGGCGTCATAAGGTACCTGACCCCGCATCATGGGTGATAGCGTCTTGAGTGTTTTGGCCATCGCGGACATGCCCTGCATCCGCTCCAGCACCACGCCGGTTGCTCCGGAATGCGCCAAGGCAGCAACGCCGGTCGTCCCAATAGCAATGGCAGTGATCCATATCTTCATGTTCATGTTGGTCATTGCTGTTAGTTGATCCCGTTGGCACGCTGAAGTTCCCGCACATATGCAACAACCATCTTCACATCGCCGGGTGTTACGCCTTCAACTGGCGGCATATTGCCAAACTTCCAATGGTGCGCTCTGACACCTTGTTTCGCGGCAAGCAAAAAAGCGGCGTCGCCATGATGGCTCGGTTCATAGATCTTGTGGACAAGCGGCGGCGCCACACCATTTTGCCCAGCGGCATTCGCACCGTGACAAGCGGCGCAAGCGCCATCGAAAATGCGCTTTCCCAATTGGGCATTTGCTGAAAATTCAGCAGGTACAACCACGTCTGCAATCGGCGCGCCATCTTCCGTCTGAGAAAGATCCGGCGTCGTCATCGTGTGGCCGGGCATCGAAGACGATGGCTGCAATTGCTGCCAGATCACAACCGCGCCACCGACGACAAAAAACGCCGCAATCAGAATGCCGGACTTCGACATCAGATCAATCGGACCTGCGTGCCGACCGGTGTCCTGTCGAACACCTCGATGATTTGCTCATTGAACAGGCCGATACACCCGCTTGAAGAGCGCCTCCCGATCTTGCGTGTATCATGGGTGCCGTGGATCCTGTAGTATTGCCAGCTCAGGTGCAGGGCACGGGCGCCCAACGGGTTATCCGGCCCGGGCGGCATATAGGCTGGCAATGACGGGTCACGTTCGCGCATGGAGGGTGTAGGGGTCCAGTCAGGTTCGGGGTCCTTGAACGTGACTGTCGTGTAACCGCGCCTTGTTAGCTCGTCGGTCAGGGGAACCGATGTGGGATAAATTCGCATCTCGCCATCGGCCGTCCAGTGTTGCATCACGCGGGTATTGGTATCCGCAATGATGATGCCCTTGCCCAAGGTGTCAAAGCTGTCCTGCCATGCATGGGTGCGAAAAGATGAGATGTTCCTTCGGACACCGGTTTGATCCTCCTGCGCACGCAAGATGGATGGTGTTGCCAAAGCTGCCGATGCTGCGCCTACTGTGAATGCACGTCGCGTTACAGGTGTTTGCTTGCGGGTCATCATATGGCCTCATGTTGTTGTCTGCCTATCCGCTAGACTAGCCGCCTGGTGGCATTTCATGAACAGTCCGGGGCCTGGTTTTATGTAACGATATGTATCCCGGCCAACGGACACGTCTTCGCGCTGCTGCCTCAAACCTCGATGGGTTTCAGGACAACACGCGTGTCGAGCGGGACCTTCTCATAGAGTTCGATGATCTGATTATTGGTAAGCCTTGCACAGCCGTTTGAGACACGTCGACCAATCGTCTTCGGATCCGTTGTGCCGTGAATTCTCAGGTAGGTGTCCCCACGCCCTGGCTGGTAAAGATACAAGGCGCGGGCACCGAGTGGATTGTTCAGCCCACCGGGCACACCGCCCGCAAAACGAAGATATCGGTCAGGATCTCTGGCTATCATGGCGGGTGTGGGCGTCCACCGCGGCCACTTTTGCTTGCGCGCGACATAGAACTCGCCGGATTCATAGAGCCCCTCCCGGCCAATTCCGACGGTATACCTGATTGCCCGATTGTTCGGCAAAGTCCAAAATAAAGCGAACTGGTTCGGATCGACATGTATTTCTCCCGGTTTGTCTGCCTCGGTGAACGGAACCTGGCGCGGCAACTGCTCCGGGGGCACCACAGATGGCCCGACGCGCCGGTCGTGCTCTGCGTCACTATGCGCGAATGCTGTTTTTCCACTCACCGAAAGAGCTGCAACAGAAGTCAGGAAATATCTTCGTTTCATATACTTGCCTCACTAAACTAGTCGGGTTTGAGGTGACGAACAACCCGCGCCATATGTGGCGAGCCTTCCTCTTTCGGGGCTGACTCGGCGCTTTGTTTGACGGGCAGCGTGATTTCAGCGCGCAGACCCCCATCAGTGCGGTTTTTCAGTTCGATAGAACCACCGTGCTCAAGGATGATGCTGCGCGCAATCGACAGCCCCAGGCCATGACCGCCGGTATCCTGTGATCGCGACGTCTCGAGCCTGACATAGGGTCCGAAAACAGCCTCCAGCTGATTGTCGGGAATACCGGGCCCCTGATCGTCGATGGCGACCACTACCTCACTGCCCATGCGTTGCCACGAAACCCTGGCCTCACTCCCGTAGCGGATCGCGTTCTCAATCAGGTTTCTCAACGCGCGCCCCATCGCGCTTGGTTTCACGGTTACGATGAGTGGACCTTGGCTGGTCACCTGAACCTTGTCCAAGCCCATACCAGTGATCAGATCGTGCAGATCAACCGATTGGACCTCTTCATGCTGTCCGACGCCCTTCGCGAAATCGAGGGTCGCATCGACCATCCGTTGCATCTCTTCACTTGACGCCACCAAGGAAGTGCGCGTGTCTTCGTCGTCCACCATTTCGGCCCGCACCCTAAGCGCCGTCAAAGGCGAGCGCAGATCATGCGCAAGCGCTGCAAGCATCTGGGTCCGGTCACTGACAAATCGCGTCAGGCGATCCTGCATGATGTTGAATGATCGGGTCAGATCCCGAACTTCCTTCGGCCCTACGACCGGCAGATCGCCCTTGGCGGCGCCGCGACCCAGACGTTCGGACGCAGTCGCGAGATCGTTGAGTGGTCCGGTCAGTCGGGACAGGAGAAACCAGAAACTTGCAACCAGCAGAAGTCCCGCAGTCAGTGCAAAGGATATGTTGGACGCCAGCGACCTTTGCAGAGGCGGCCGTTCGAACCGCGTCTCGATGTTGAGCCAATTCCCACCGGACAGCGCAATGGACAGCTCCATCTCGATGGCCGCAAGGCTGCCCTGCATCATTTCGGCGTGCATTTGCGCCATTTCCGGTGACAGGTTCGGAAGGGGCAGCAGACCTCCCTCGATTTCATGGACCTCAACCCGAATATCCCGGCTGTAGCTTTCCTGAAGCAGTGCCCGTATCCGCGCTTCGACCGCTCCACCGTCATCGTGTTGTCCGTGTGCGACCGACGGCTCGTCTGTAAGGTCGAACCGTACGAGCGGAGACGTTGCAGCGCGGACGATCTGGGCATGCAATTCCGGGGGTGCGCCTTCAATCAACTGTGCGACATTTGCGGCGCGTCCGGCGGCTTCGGCACCGATGGCGGCCTGAACAGCCAAAGAGCGTTCATCAACGAAGAACCAGAGACTCAGAGCTTGCGCGAGGATCAAGACACCGAGAACCAGAAGGGCAATCTGTGCACGCAACGTCCGTGGAAGCAGCTTCATTCGCAAATCTCGACATCGCAGGAAAGACTATACCCCCCATGCCGTACAGTCGCGATGATCTTCGGGCGCAAAACGTCCTCTTCCATCTTCCGGCGCAACCGGCTCACCTGATTGTCGATGGTTCGGTCCAATGGACCGGCGACCCTGCCAGTGCTGAGTTTGAGAAGTTCGTCGCGGCCAATGACCGTCCTTGGCCTTTGCAGGAACAGGGTCAGGAGTTTGAGTTCACCGGATGTAAGTTGCGTGCGCGAACCGCCTTGGTCAATCAGTGTACGGCCATCGAAATCCAGCTTTAGGTGTGCAAACTTCAACGTTTTTCCCGCAAAATCATCCGGTTTTGGGATCATCTGCGTCCGACGCAATATCGCGTTGATCCGCGCCACCAGTTCCCGGGGATTGAACGGCTTGGCGAGATAATCGTCAGCGCCGCCATCGAGACCAGCGATGCGGTCTTCGTCGTCACCCAATGCGGTCAGCATCAGGATCGGGGTGTGCCCTTCCTTGCGCAATCGCCTGCACGCAGAAAGTCCGTCTTCCCCCGGCATCATGACATCGAGAACAATCAGATCGAACCGCGCTTCCGCGAGCCTTGCGTCCATCTCTACTGCATTTTCCGCCGCTGAAGCACGCATGCCGTTGCGTTCCAGATAACTGGTGACGGATTTCCGGATCTCTGAATGGTCATCGACGACAAGGATGCGTGGCAGATCGCTCATGCCGCCAACATAGTCATTTTCACCAAGGGACGCCCATCCCGTGTTTGTAGCCAAATGTAACAGGGCGGGCAGTCGACTCCGGGATAACGAGCAACTATTTAAGGCAGAACATCGAGGAGTTTTAAATGAACCGACGTGAATTTGGCCTTACGGCACTCAGCATGGTCCTGGCCGGGCCTGCTTTGTCGCAAACCGCCGCACCGACGTTGCAGGTGACAAAGACACCGACCTGCGGCTGCTGCGGCGCTTGGGTAAATGAGATGATCTCTGCCGGTTTCAAGGCATCGGTCGAGGACGTGGATTACGACACGCTTCAGGTTCTGAAGCAGAAACACGGCATCGCGCCGGAACTGGCAGGATGTCACACTACGTCCGTGGGCGGATATTTCGTCGAGGGTCACGTGCCTGCGGCTGACATCGGGCGGTTGCTAAGCGAAAAACCTGTCGCGCGCGGACTGACAGCACCGGGAATGCCCATGGGTTCGCCCGGCATGGGCCCCCAAGGTGATCCCTATGATGTGCTGCTTGTACTGATGGATGGGTCGACGCAAGTCTTCGCAACCCACGGCTGACGTGTTTGCCCGCGATACGTTCCGACAAAGTTTTTCGCCGACCTTACCATTCGGCAGATTTTGTTGGAACGTATCCGTTCTGAGCTTGGCAAGCATATTGCCGTTCCTGCTTGTCTACATCCTCGCAACGCCTGGTTTTGCGACGCTGCTGCTGACGAATGGGACCGCGCTCTCGCGCTTCCTCCGGCAGGTCTTTACCAATGGGTTTGTGGTCGTTTTCCTCGTGAATTACTTGGGGTTCGTTTCCGCATCGGTCGCGCTGAAGCAGTACCAGCATCGGCCGATTGTTTACCTGGTTTTAGATGGCCCGCTGCGGAGTGTCGCATTCATTGGGGTTCACATTGCCGCCTATGTGATGTCGGCCGATCTGTTCGGCTCGTTCAACGGCAGCCGTGCAACAGCTTTGAGCGTGGTCGGACCAACGCTCGAGCGGTCGTTCATGTTTGGGAACATCTCGGGCGTATATCTCTATGCCCTGGCGCCCGGCACCTTCATCGCGCTTCTGGTGGTTCTGACAGAACCTTCTGGCGAGGCATCGAAGCCTACCATGTTCAGGACAATGAGCATGGCCTTGCTGTTCAGCCTGACCCCGATCCCCCTCGTCACATTCCTATCCTATGCGTTGGATCTGGCAACCTGACGGGCCAACTTGGTCAACGACCCGCAGGCTGTCATCTGATCAAATTGTATCCGAATGTACCCTTGACCTTGCCTCACTGGAATGTCGCAGAAGAACACGAGCATATTCTGGAGAGCTACATGTCTGACAATCAAAGTCAAAAATCCACCGGTTCATCGAAACTGATGCAGTATGGTATGATGGCCTGTTGTGCCGTTATGTTGTTTCCAGTCGCCGCATTCTTTATTGCAGGCGGCACGATCGCGGGTCTGTGGGGCAACGTCGGCCTTTTTGCGCCGCTCGCACTTTGTCTTGGTGCGCATGTCGTCATGCACAGGATGATGGGAAAGTCGTGTCACGGGTCAAGAGTTGAACAGGCGAACGAGGCGACTGTGGATGCAGAATTTGAAGATGGCCAAGCTCCCGAACGAGAACTGGTACGCGCCCGCTAGAACGCGGCTGACAATCGGAATTCCGATTGCAGGTATTCTGGCCCTCGGCGGTTGTGCCCAGTCGGCCTCGGGCAAGCTTTGCCCACTTGAGCCCCCTTCCGTGACACGGGATGCGGCACACGACGTCATGCTTCCCGTAGGATGTCGCTTGGTCGGTCAGTCTGAAGGTACTACCCACGAAATAGTCTGTGACGACGGCCGGACCGGATGGGCTTTCGATTAAGCGCCAAACCTTGATCCTGCCTCACATTCACCTGCACAGCGACGGTCGCCCACGCCACTACGGGCGCAACCGTTCCAACGCGCTTTGCACGGCTTGACGGCGCGGGTCATCTCCCGGCACCTCCGACAACAGGATTTCAGCGTGTTCAAACGCCGCGATTGCCGGCGCGGTATCACCCAGAACCGAATAGGCATTGCCAAGCCGCATCCATCCATCAAGATCGTCAGGCTCATCTTCCAGCCGCGTGGCCAGCCGTTCGACCATCGAGCGGATGAAATCCTGTCGTTCCTCCACACTCATGTCCTGCGCGTTTTCGATGTCTTCCTGTGTCGGGCCGGACGCACTGGTCTTCGGGGCATAGTCGGCCAGCGAGATCGGAGCCTTGCCGATCTTCGCGCCAATCCGGTTGGCTTCGCCAACAAAGCTTTCCATCCACGGGAAAAACCTATCCGCATCGTCCAGCCGGGCCACCAGCATTTCGTGAGCCCGAGCCTCATCGCCCTTCTGCTCGAGCGAGACTGCCTTGAAAAAGGCAGCACCGGGATTGGAAGGATCCAGTTCGTACGCCCGATCAATCGCGGTGTCCGCTTCAGGTGTCACCACACCTTGCTCTGCGTAGATCAGAACCTCGGCCAACATGGAGAAGACGGCGGAATCGGCCTTCGGTCGTTGTGCGACAACTCTATATGCATCGGCTGCATCCGCATACCGGCCCATTTTCGAATAGGTTTGCCCCAGTAGCATCCAGCCTTCCGAAGGCCCGCCTTCGGGGTCTGAACTGAGCCGGACGTACAGACGATCTGTCAATTCGGCGATTTCCGCCGCTTCCTGCCGTTCAGTGGCACGTTCGGCAAAGGCGACACCTGGGATCTCTGGCGAGCCCATTGCGGAGTAATATCCAAAAGCGAAGACCGGCACGAACACTGCGCTCAGAACGACCATCAAGCGGCCCCCTGTCGCCGGTTTCCCATCTGACAGAACGGACCGGCGCGACTGCACGAGGATCCGTCTCTTAATCTCCTGCTCCGCCGCCGTGGCCTCGGTGTCGGAAATGACACCGCGCTCAAGATCCCGCCGAACCTCATCCAACTGATCCATGAGGACCGCATCCGTGGCGTCAGCCGGGACGGGTGTCCGCGACGACCGATGGCGCAGCGGCAGGCCCATGAAAAGCAGACCGACAACGGATAACAGGGCGAAAACCAACCAGATCATGAACCGTCCTTTGAAGCGTTCTCTTCAATGAAACGCGCAATTTCCGCTTTTTCGTCATCGGAAAATCCCGTTGCGGCAGCCCTGCGCCGGCTTCTCGAAATGACGGTCCAGCCGACAAGCAGCGAAACAAGCGCAAACACGAAGGGCGCCATCCAGAGCGCGAGAGTGACGCGATTCAGGGGCGGGCGCATCAGGACATAATCGCCATACCGGGCGTGGATGTACGCGATGACCTCCTTGTCGCTGTCACCGGCAACAAGCCTTTCGCGCACCAGTATGCGCAGGTCCCGCGCAACCCCGGCGTTGGAGCTGTCGATGTCCTGATTCTGGCAGACAACGCAGCGCAGTTCCCGTGATATTTCACGGGCGCGTTGCTCCAGTACAGGATCCTGCAACATCTCGTCTGGCTCGACCGCCAAGGCCGTCACCGGAAGCAGCAGGAGGAAAGCAAATGCGATATACCTCATCCGTTCTGGCCCCTTGCTAACGCGCCAGCCTGGATCAATGCTTCCCTGAATGTGGAAATCGCCGTTTCGCCCACGACGGGGCCGACATATCTGAACAACACCGTCCCGTCAGAGCCGACAATGAATGTTTCAGGTACGCCCGAAAGGCCCCATTCAATCCCCACTCTGCCGCTCAGATCAGACCCGATCCTTTCGTAGGGATTGCCAAGCTCAGCAAGCCATTTAGTCGCATCCTCCGGCTTGTCCTTGTAATTGATCCCGAACAACGTCAGCCCGTCCTTTTCGACCATCTGGGTCAGAACCCCGTGTTCGGCCCGGCAGGGCACGCACCACGAGGCAAACACGTTCACGATGACCGGTCGCGGGTTCCCGACCAGATCGGCGCGGGAAAGCCCTGGCGTCTCCAACCCGTCGACAGCGGCCAGATCGAATTCGGGTGCCGGCTGCGAGATCAGAACCGAAGGAATGTTGTTCGGGTCCCGGTCCGGGTTCAAGCCCCACAGAAAAAACCCCCCGAAAATGGCCGCGATTGCCAGCGGAATGAATGCCAGTATACGTCCCATGCCTACTCCGCAGGAAGTGCTGCGGGCGCTGTCGCCTTGCGACGGGGTGCCCCGACGCGCAACCGCCGGTCAGACAGCGAAAGACCCCCACCAAGCACAAGCATCGCCGATCCGATCCAGATAAAGTTGACCAGAGGTTCATACAGGATGCGCAGGGTCCAAGCCCCTTGCGTGCTCTCGTCCTCGGCGGCCGGATTTGCGATGGACGCATAGAGATCACCGGCCATTGTCGATCTGATGGCGCTCTCTGTGGTGGTGGTTTGCGCGACCGGATAGGTACGCCGCTCCGGGAAGAGATCGGTGACATAGTTCCCCTCCCGGGCCACACGAAGCGTGCCACGATCCGCGAAGTAATTTGGCCCACGCACACGTTCGGCCCCCTCAAAGGTGACATCGAACCCACCAATGCTGACCTCTGTACCGGGCCGGACAAAGATGATTTCCTCGGATTTCCAGACCGTCGAGCCGATAAATCCGAACATCGCCATCGCAAGCCCCGCATGTGCCAGTGTCATCCCATGAGAGGATCTGGGCAGGTTGCGCGCCCGCCGCAGCGATTCCGGGAACGGTGCCTCAAAAAGCTTGATGCGCATCGCCCATTCCCGCAGCGTTGCGAAAAACAGCCAGAACGCAAGCATCAGCGATAGATACCCCAATACCGGACCGCCCTCAGCCAGGTACCAGATCATCAATGTCGCGAGCCCGGCCAGGACGGCCACGAAACGCAACCGTTGCAGAACGCCCGCCAGATCGGCACGTTTCCAGGACAGGTAAGGCCCCAGCCCCATCGCAAAGACGAGCGGCAGCATCACGGGAATAAAGGACGCATTGAAGAAGGGCGGCCCCACTGACAGTTTTTCACCGCCCGTCGCGGCTTCGTAGAAGAGCGGGTACAAGGTACCGAACAGCACAATGCCGGTGGCCGTGGCCAGCAGCAGGTTGTTCACCAATAGCCCCGCTTCCCGGCTGATCGGCTTAAACAGGCCGCCGGGCTCCATTGTCGGCGCGCGCCAGGCAAACAGAGCAAGGGAACTGCCGATCGAAACGGCCAGCAATCCAAGGATATAAAGTCCCCTTTCCGGGTCGACCGCGAACGCATGCACAGACGTCAGCAGGCCCGATCGGACAATGAACGTGCCCAAGAGCGATAGGGAAAAAGTCAGGATCGCCAGAAGGATTGTCCAGCTTTTGAACGCATCCCGTTTTTCCGTCACGATTGCGGAATGCAGCAGGGCCGTGCCCATCAGCCATGGCATGAAACTGACGTTCTCAACGGGGTCCCAGAACCACCAGCCGCCCCAGCCAAGCTCATAATAGGCCCACCAGGATCCCAGCGCGATGCCTGCGGTCAGGCTCATCCAGGCAGCCAGCGTCCACGGACGTACCCACCGTGCCCAGGCCGCGTCCACCCGCCCTTCGATCAGGGCGGCGACCGCAAACGAGAAGACAATCGAGAAGCCAACATACCCGAAGTAGAGAAGCGGCGGGTGCATGGCGAGACCGACATCCTGCAATAATGGGTTGAGGTCCTGACCGTCGCCTGGCGGAGGGAAAACGCGGTCGAAAGGATTGGACGTCAGCAGCATGAAAGTCAGGAAGCCAACGCTGATCCAGGCCTGCACCGACAGCGTCCTTGCTCTCAGCGCCAGCGGAATGTTCGATCCTAAGAGGGCGACCGCCGCACCGAACACCGTCAGGATAAGGGTCCACAGCAACAGGGATCCTTCGTGGCTGCCCCAGGTGCCGGCCACCTTGAACAACATCGGTTTGAGTGAATTGGAATTCTCAACCACATTCTTGACCGTGAAGTCACTGGTGATGAAGGCTTGCATGAGCGCGAGAAACGCAATGCCCACAAAGAACGCCTGTCCTAGTGATGACCATCTCGCCGACTGCATCCACAGTATGTTTCCGCGTGCAGCACCAAAAATGGGCAGCACACTTTGAACAAGCGCCAGGGCCAAGGCCAGGGCCAGGGCGAAATGACCGATTTCAGGTGTCAAGGGATCATCAGCCTCTTCGATGAATTCACTGGATTAACGTCTGTCTAGCAAATCGTCCGGCGGACCGTGAGTGGTTGCTTTGTCACCGTTTGTAACGGGAGGCTGTGACAAATGATTACAAACCCGCCCGCCCTCGGCCTTTAATCGAAGCGCTATAACGCCGATGTTTCCAGAATAAACCTGAAAGGAATGAGAGATGGAAAACAAAAGAATTCTTGCGCTTGGCGTGGTGATCGCTGTTGGCATGGGACAAACAGCATTAGCGGAATCCGACGGGACTGCCGATAGCAAGGCTGACAGCGGGAATATGTCCGACATGGCGATGGGCGATGGCGACAAGCAGATGGGCATGATGGGCGGCAATATGATGCCTATGATGCAGAGGATGATGAAGATGCATGCATCCATGATGGGTGGACAGGGCAGCACGATGGAAATGATGGATCGCGACATGATGTCGACGATGATGTCCGGTGGACAGCCTCATGAAATGGCCACGCAGATGGCCGAAAAAATGCGGGAGTTTGATGCGGATTCCGATGGAGCGTTGACACTTGACGAGTTCGAAACCTTGCATATGAGCGTCATCCGGGCGCGCATGGTGGATCGCTTTCAGCATCTTGATGCGGACGGCAACGGTCAGATCTCTCAGGACGAGATGGAAGATGCCGGTACGCGGATGAGCAAAATGAACGGTACTTCCACCGGAACGGACATGGAAGGTCATCATGACAACGAATAAGGGTCAAGCCTGCGTCACTCAGCTTGATGGGGGCAAATTATGGCCTTCTTTCTGACGCGCCGCGGCGCAAGCCTTGCGATGTTGGCCAGTTCCGTTGCACCTTTCTCGGCTGTCGCCCAGACAGCCGAGGTCTGGTCGGCGGACATGGCGGCTGATGCGTTGCAACAGGATCTTATCAGGATGATCGACGTGCGGTCGCGACAGGAATGGACCGACACCGGCGTTGCAGGCGATGCCTGGCCCATCAGCCTGCACGAGGACCGTTTCGCCGAGCGGCTTCTTGCCGCTCGCGAACAGGCCGAAGGGCGGCCCGTCGTGCTCATCTGTGCGACAGGCGGGCGATCTGGCCGCGTCATGCGAAGTCTTCGGCAGGCTGGCTACAGCGGCTTTCTTGACGTATCCGAAGGCATGCTCGGTTCTGCCGCCGGACCGGGCTGGATCGCGGGAGGTTATCCGGTCGTTGGTGTCGATGCTGCCCTGGCTGCGCTGCCAGAGGAATTATCCTGAGATGAAACTGTTGAACCGCCGCGATTTGATTGGCTATGCCGCAGGCTTTGGGGCTGCATCCGTCCTGCCATCGGCGGCATTTCCGGCATCCGACAGAAGGCTCGCGTACCCTTCGCTTCTCGATGCGACGACATCCCGGCTTTTTCAGCTGAAAGCCCGCACTGGCGAGACCCGTTTTGACGATGGTGCCGCCAGCGAGACCTTCGGCTACAATCAGGGATACCTTGGCCCGACGATCCGGGTGCAAACCGGCGTCGAGACACGGGCAGAGGTGCACAACACGCTTGGCGAGCCGATGTCGGCGCATTGGCACGGTTTGCTTGTTGCCGGTGAGTTCGATGGCGGACCGCATCAGGCCATTGCACCGGGAGACACCTGGAAGCCGATGCTGGACCTGGATCAGCCCCCGGCAACGGCCTGGTATCACAGCCACATTCACGGCGCGACGGCACGACAGGTCATGCTGGGGTTGGCGGGTGTTCTACAGGTGACCGATGGCGCAGATGACGAGCGTGGATTGCCATCCACCTACGGGGTCGATGATCTGACCCTTGTATTGCAGGACCGTCAGTTCAACTGGCGCGGACGCCTGAAATACGATCCCGGCATGCACCAGTCCATGAACGGGTTTCAGGGCGACACAATGGTTGTGAACGGTCAAATCGGCGCGTCGGCAGCGGTTCCGAAGGGGATCGTGCGGTGCCGTGTCGTCAACGGCTCGAATGCGCGGGTTTACCGCCTGTCCATGTCTGACAGCCGGTCGCTTCATCTCATCGCGACAGATGCCGGATTTCTGGATCGACCGATTGCGCTGAACCGCCTGACCCTTGCACCAGGAGAGCGCGCAGAAGTGCTTGTGGATTTCACAAGCGGGCGGGACAGTGTTTTGAAGTCCGACGATATCATTAATTCGGCCATGGGCGGAATGATGGGCGGCGGCGGTTCCGGCAGTCCATTCACCGTGCTGCCTTTCGCTGTCGACACAACCCTTCCGGTTCGCATCGACGCCCTGCCCGGCTCTCTGGACGGGCAGTTGCCTGATCTTGCGGTCAAGGACGCGCCAGTCCGACGTCTGTCACTGGATATGTCGATGGGCATGGGGATGATGTTCTCGCGGTCCGGGAACCGATTTTCGATCAACGACGCGTCATACGATCCGGACACTCTCAATTTTTCCACCAAATTCAACAGCATCGAGCGTTGGATTGTGCGTGGGGCCATGATGATGCACCCGTTCCATGTTCACGGCGTCCGGTTTCAGGTACTGTCGGAAAACGGTACGGCACCGCGCGCAGAGAACAGGGGGTGGAAGGATACGGTGCTGGTGGATGGTGAAGTGGAGCTTGCGATGAACTTCGAAAACCCTGCCTCAGCGGCTGCGCCCTACATGTATCACTGCCACATTCTGGAACACGAAGATGGCGGGATGATGGGGCAATTCAGCGTCGCTTAGCGCAGAAATCCCTTTACCCTCCGCTGACAGGAACCTTTAGGGGAATCCTATTCCTCGATAGAGGTTTGAGATGAAAACCGAATTGCACATCAAGCGGCTGACCCTCGCCGGCGGGCTGTTGATCGTCATCTCTGCGCCTATGCATTTCATCTTGCCCGAGCAAAGACCAATTGTCTTCGCAGCTCTCTTTCTTTTGGTGCTCCATGCCGCTTAGCAAACCGCGCCTGCATCGGGTTGGGCTATGGTTGGTGGTTGCGCTTGGCGTACTTTTGATAGCCATATGGGCAATGGGATATGGCCCGGCGATAGCCCGCGAGACTATCGAGGTCTGGATAGAGCGGGCCGGCGCTTTGGGACCGTTGCTCATCATCGTGCTCATGATGGTTTCGATCGTGGCAAGCCCCATTCCAAGTGCACCGGTCGCACTGGTGGCAGGCGCGGCGTATGGTCATGCTGCCGGAGCTGTCTATGTCGCCATCGGGTCGGAACTGGGTGCACTCGTGGCATTCATCATCGCCCGCTATATCGGGCGCGACCACGTTGAGCGCTGGCTTGGGGATAAGGCCGGTTTCGGGTTATTGGGCTCTCAAAATCTGTTGATGTTGACGGTGTTCGCGTCTCGCCTCTTGCCCTTCATCTCGTTTGACGCAATGAGCTACGCTGCCGGTCTCAGCCACCTGCGCCTTTGGCGGTTCCTGATCGCAACTCTGGCAGGCATTCTTCCAGCCAGTTTCCTGCTCGCGCATTTCGGAGCAGAGGCCATGTCGGGAGATTTCGGCACTGCTGAGTGGATCATCATCGGTCTTGGATTGATGACTGCCGCACCGTTGCTGGTCGCAGCGCTCTGGCGAACAAATCGGTCAACCAACGCTTCCTAAGTCTGAGTATGTCAGCAAAAATGAAAACCGTGATTGCCTACTTTACCATTGACCTTCCCCCACAGGAAGCTGCGACCGTGAATCGCTATGGATACACAAACACCACAACTCCGCCGGGATTTCCTGTACTACGCCACCGCCGGAACGGGCGCGGTTGCCGTAGGGGCTGCGGTCTGGCCATTGCTCAATGGGAGTGGGCAAAACCTGGGGGTATTTGTCTATGATGGTGATTTCACAGCAGAGGAATTGCCATGGATGTGCGGATCATCGTCGAGACAACTTTT
>NZ_JACIJM010000011.1 GCF_014199395.1 Yoonia ponticola
ATGACGTCTACGCCCTGCCCAGCCATGCTCACGTCACGCCAAGTGAGACATTTCTACTTTGCGCAACCACGGACATTTCAACTTGGTTGCAACATTATCAATAATATATTTAGAGTTGTAATAATATACTAATGGAGTCATGCTGCTTACACCCTACTCGATAGGATGCTTCACATGCTTCGCACATTTCGAAAATACTCAATGGTCGTCGTACTTGCACTTGTTGGTTCGTCCGTAGGTCTTGCCAATCGTGTTCAGGCTCAAACGTATCAGATCGACTGCGCAATACTGCTGTGTCTATCTGGCGGTTGGCCAGCATCAGTTCCGTGCGCCCGTGCACGCGCCGAATTCATCCGCCGGATCACGCCTTGGCCCGTTGAGCCGCCATTGCAGATTTGGCGGTGCCCGATGGGCGCATCCTATGATCCAGATGCCCCGTCAGATAATCGAAGTCGTTTCTACGATATCATGTTCACTAGTCAGGATCGCCCGCGCCCACTTCTGTCGCCAGCAACCGAATCTCTGCCTTCTGAAAAGGCCGTTTTGAATCTTGCCGGACCAAAGCCTCACCCGCTTCTGGAAGGATTTGCGCTCCAGTTGGTCCAAGACCGCGCAGACATCGACATCAGCGGCCCCGAATTCAACTTTGTACGCTCAATTCGCGTTTATGATGTCCGATATGCACGACAAAACGAGTCCGGCCGCGACGGAGACTGCAACAGATCTGCTACCATTTACCTTGGCACTTACGGAACCCAAGGCGATTTTTCATGGGCTCGGTCTGCTCCAGCAGCTCTACCCGAGGCACATACTGGCCTTGAAAGATGGGGGTACAATTGCCCGAGTATTTACCATCGATCAGTCTTCGTTGATTGGCAAGACTACGAAGGGAATTATGGCTTCGAACAGGTCAATTACTGACGGTTTGTAAGGTTTATTATGTAATATTAAAAGATCTAAACTCATCGAACGCCAGCCGCGCGGTCTGTCGGTAACGATAATGTGGCCATTATCATTACCGCCCCTGAGGGTGGATTTTGTTGAACTCAATGCCCGCGCAACGCACGATCTGAACGCGCTACTGATGGTCCAGCACATTCCGCCACGACGGTGATGATGCTGAGCGGAATCTTGATACACATTCAATTCTGAGCGTGATAGATTGATCTCATGAACAAGAGCACAGCACTCAAGAAATCTGCGACCACCGGGCGCTTTGCGACCAAGCCTTTGGGCAAGGGTAAGGCCACGAAGTTTGCCAAGGTTGAGGGCGTGACGACCAGTTCCAGATCAGCCAAGACACTCAAGACCTATTCTGATCGCGGACTAAAGGGCGACGCACTTCGCTCGGCGATTACTGGTTCCTTTGCCGCCAAAAAAGGTAAATGAGCCGGTATGACGTCACAGAGGACCCCCTCTGTTACCCTGGCACAAACGTTCTAAGGAACAAGGCCGACCTGACCAATCAGGATGAGCTTGACCAGTTCGAGCAGCTCATGTTCTTGACCCGGTCTGAAGAGCCTTTGCCTGAAGGTGCGCTCGACTATGCGCACTATCGGGCGATCCATCATCACTTCTTTCAAGACGTGTACACATGGGCGGGACAGCCAAGACAGGTCCGAACCGCCAAGGGAGGAAATTGGTTCTGCTATCCCGAGTACATCGACGCCGAGATGCACCGAATTTTTCGTGAACTGACCGACGAAAACCATCTGGCTGATACCACCAGTCCGCAGAATTTTGCTGAGCGGGCTGCCCACTACATCGCCGACATCAATGCCGTCCATCCGTTTCGCGAAGGGAACGGGCGCTGTCAGCTCACCTTGCTTGATATCCTCATGCAGGTCGCTGGGCTTGAGATGATAGAGGACAACATTGATGAGGACGAGTTCATGAACGCGATGATAGCAAGTTTCGCAGGAGACGAAGGCCCCCTTGTGGATGCCATCATCAAGATTGCAAGCTGACGGCGATACTGAGGAAACCATCGATACTGCCCGCCCTTACCCGAAGAACAACCGCTCGAAGTTACGATAACAGGAAATTATCATTCGGTCGCAAATTCGGACGTTCGCTGCACCGCGCACGAACTGGCAAGATGCGGACAAAGCCGACCTTGTCGTTCGCTTGACCAACGGCCGCTTTCAAACACAGCGCAGGCAGCGAGATGCACCAAGACCGAGAAGCGGTCGTCCGATGCAGGTGTGCACTTGACGGCTTCTACAGAAACAAGCGGATATAAAAATACGTCGGGAATGTATTTTCGGCTGCACTCAGAAACGTCTGTTTATTCTCGCACAGGATCTGCGCTCTTACATGGACTGTTCGCATTCAGCGGGTCGGCCTAGCTAATAGACAGTCAGTTTTATGAACCTCAGGAGAGAATCTATGTCCGACAAACCAAAAATTGCCATCATTATCGGCTCAACGCGTGGTGCACGGTTTGCTGACAAACCCGCACAGTGGATGCTAAAGCAAGCGCAAGCTCGCAGCGACATGACGGTCGAAATGGTTGATCTGCGCGATTTCAAACTGCCGCTGTTTGATGAAATGGCATCGAATAAATGGATGCCGTCTAGCGACCCCAAAGCGCTTGCATGGCAGGCAAAGATTGCGGAATTTGACGGCTACATTTTTGTAACCGCAGAATACAACCATTCGATTACTGGCGCCCTGAAGAACGCGTTGGATCAAGCCTACAACGAATGGAATCGCAAACCGATGGGTGCCATCGGATATGGTGGCGTTGGTGCTGCGCGTGCGGTCGAGCATCTGCGCAACATCGCGGTCGAACTTGCGATGGTGCCAGTGCATGGTGCAGTCCACATTGCCGGCGGTGATTTCATGGCCGTGCATCCGCTCGGAGCAAATGGTGAGATTGAGACAATCGAAGATCACTTGATAGCCGGAGCAACTGATCTTTTGGACGATATGGCTTGGTGGGCAAATGCCACCAAATCCGCAAAGAAGTAGCGATCTCAATGTCCTAACGCAAAAGGAAACTTGTAATGAGTTGGAACCCCACCCTTGAACCGCAAAGTCCCGACGTAAATGCCATGGACGCAATTGAGACCGTCATAATCCCGCGTGCGCGAGACATTGGCGATTTCGAAGTGCGTCGCGCATTGCCGTCGACAAAGCGGAAAATGGTGGGGCCTTTTGTGTTCTTCGATCAAGTTGGTCCCGCAGAGTTTTTGACCAACCAAGGCATTGATGTCCGTCCGCATCCCCATATCGGGCTTGCAACGGTAACATATCTATACAAGGGCGAATTTCAGCACCGCGACAGCATTGGGACCAATCAGATGATCCATCCTGGCGAGGTAAACTGGATGATCGCAGGCAATGGCGTGACCCACTCCGAGCGGACAAGTGAGGCAACCCGCAAGGGCGAAAGCAGCTTGTTTGGTGTTCAGACTTGGGTCGCCTTGCCGGAAGAGCAAGAAGAAACAGGGGCCAGTTTTGAACACTATGGTAAAGCCGCACTGCCGTTTCTTGAGGGCGAGGGGAAACAGGTTCGTTTGATCCTCGGAGCCGCTTGGGGCGAACGTGCTCCTGCGCATACGTTTTCAGAGATGTTCTACGCCGATGTCATGCTGAAAGCCGGTGCGTTATTGCCATTACCCGACTATCACGAGGATCGGGGGATTTATGTCATGGCGGGTTCGATTGAGGTCGCTGGCGACGTTTTTGACGCCGGACAAATGATGGTCTTTCGGCCGGGTGATCGAATTACAGTCAAGGCGGGACTAGGCGGAGCGCGATTGATGGCGCTTGGGGGTGAAACCTTGAATGGTCCACGCCATATTTGGTGGAACTTCGTGGCATCATCGCAAGACAAAATTGAGGCAGCTAAAGTCGCTTGGGCAGCAGGAGATTGGGCGCATGGCCGGTTTCAACTGCCACCTGATGACAATGACGAGTTCATCCCGCTGCCTTAGATCTGAACTGAAATGCCCTCACGACGGCACAACCCAGCAATACGGTCCTCGCCGCGCAGGCCATCCAGCACAATGCGGATCTTCTCTTCGGATGAATAATGCTTGCGCGTGGCACGTTTGATATCTTTGACGATCTTCTCGCCAGGGCTTTTGCGTGTTCCAGTTGTCTGTCTCATCTTCCACTCATCAGTGGTTACGATGAGCCAAGAACACTCTATTATCAAATACCGCTATTTGGACCCGTAAGCGCTGACGTCAGACAGGTGAGCGTTCATTATGGCTTCGTTGAAACCAATTAATCGAAATTGACCAATCTTCGAACAATTCAAAAACTGCCATTGTCAGAAGACCTGTGACGGCGGTTTTACAAGCTGCCTGAAAATGCTGCCATTGGCTGCGCTACAGAAAAACAGTAAAGTGGGCTCTTTCCGGTTATTCGCCGCACCATGAATGAACGACCGCTTCGAAAAATAACGCCAAATGTGACAACTGGTCCCTTCCCCGGTGAGTCATCGCTGTAAGGATCAAATTTTCACATACTGACTATTATGCGAATTTTATCGGTTTGTAGGCGCACGCTACTCCCAACTGGGAATCTTTCGAAAAAGGGTCTACTTTTCGGATCCAACAAACCGAAAATTTGCTTCAGTAGTTCGCTTCAAGAAGAGCTCAGTGTTTGCAAGAAGCTTCGCCATCGAAGCAGAATAGGTTTTTTCATTGACCGAAGGTTGAACTATGATGACTTGAAAACTCACCCTGGTCTTACGGGATTTTTCAACAAAGTATGAAAGGGTCTTCCAATCTCCTTTAAGAAGCCTTGAAGCTCCTTGTTTTGCCCACCTTTCATGACGAGAACGTAGAGACTTCGCAAGCTTCACAAGGCCCTCATGTTTCACAGTAATCGACTTTTGAGCCTGTCCACAAACTGTGTAGAGGTTTTCGATTTGACCGGAAGTTTTGGCTCCCTTCGCGTTCTTACAATGAATGAGCGTAAGTTGGATTTCGTCGTTGCTCACATCTTTGAAGCCAACAAGATCAGCGGCTTCCCCTGCTCCGTCGTCATTAAAGATTAGATCAAATTCACCTTCCAACTTCTCAAAGGTACGATACTGCACGGTGTCTTGCTTGTTTTGTTTGCCCATCGATTCTCGATTGAGCTGTATTCCGCTCCAATCAATGAACTCGAGCCGATCCTTAGGAAAATCATCAGCTTGAAGGTCGAAAGGTATGTGGAATTTATTGTAAGAATACGTTCCATCAGCGTACCGAACAAGTAGTGGATCAACGAGCATTTGTTCATCAAAACTCCTCATCCGTTCCTTGCTAATCTGGAAGGAAACTACTTCACCTGAGATCTGTTCGTGAGAATATCCGTTTTCTACTGCCTCATCGATCTTGAATCGGAACTGCGAACTGTGATCGTCACTAAAAATCGAGAAGATGATGGCTCCATCATTCTCAAGTTCATCAACTTGTACATCAACGAGATACAAGGGGACTACGACTGAACCAAAATGAACTGAGAGATAGTTGGAGTATGAACTTTGAAGGTACTCACCCCATTGAATCGAAATTGGATGTTCAGAATATGGGGCTGATAGAGCTTGCGGACGTAAGAACCCTTTTGTGATATTCGTCTTGTCGTCACTTGAATCTTCGAGTTTTTTAAGTGTTTTCGAACACCAGTTCATCCAGTCGTCTATAGATCCACTACTCTGCTGCCAGATCTTGCCTTTTTTCGCGGCAGCGCCCCAAAGCACCTTCTCACCATCCTCATAACCAAGGCATGCAATATTATTGAGGGCAGACTCACGCTGCTCAATACTCGCAAGGCCTTCCGTTACATTTGGCCCAAAATAAGAGGTGAAGCTGATAGCGCCTAGGCGAGACGATCCAAGATTTTTGGCAAGAGGAAGCTCAACGTTGTTTAGAACTCTGAAGATTGGGTCGCCAGTGAGGAGTTCTGTTTCTTTCCCACAGATCTCCTTTGCGACTTGTCCTACTTTCATAGCGTCGTAACTACTCGAGTTCATGAAGAGCGTTTCGTTTTCTTGATCCCAAAATGCGATTAAAAGCTCGTATGAGCTCTCATTGAGGCTTTCATAGCGACCCCACTTCACGCGATTTTCAAGATACCCAACAACAACTAGGACGTTGTCGTCCTCACTTAAGGCGTGCCAATATTGCCCAGCACCCTTCAGCACTTCACTATACGCCCGAGGATCCCAGCTTTCGCATTTGGTCTGGTATACCTGCGTGGAAAGGTTTGGGCTTAAATTCCAGAGCGAGAGTTTTTCATGCAATGTCCCACTTTTCTTTAGCCCTTCGATTACATCTTGGAGCCGGAGTTCTCCGTCAATCTTGTCCTCACTCAGGCGGCTGATCACGCGATCCCAATCAGCTCCCTGTGCATAAAGTGCCTCCAAACTCTTTTCGGCATTTGAATCTGCAAGATTCACGACCACAGCGGCATCACCAACTTTATCCGCCTTTCGAGTGAAGCGTCCTACGAATTGGAGAGTCACTGCTAGACTCTTATGGTTTTCATGAATTGCAGCAACCTTCAGATTTGGAAGGTCGAAACCTTCTCCTAGCATGTTTACGCAAACCACTATGCGAGTGGTATCGGCCTCCAAGCTCATAAGTGACTCGAGCGCCGCCCGATTTACGGGACCACGACCGGTATCAGTATATATTGCTACCGGATGGAACTCTGGGGCTAAGGTTTGGTAGATCTTAAGGACTTCATCAGCCCGCTCACGGCTTGTAACGCGGGCCATCATGAAGTGTTCATGGCCCTGCTGAATATCAGAGCGCAGAACCTCAAGTGCTTTTCGAGCAATGGCAGTATCCCGCGTTTTCGTTTCCCCGAATTCCTCAACGGCCTCCAGACGGATCGGCTTATAGTATCCGTCGGCTTGAGCGTCGCTCAAACGGTAGTTGAAGATAATCTTGCCGCCCATGTGCTTTTTGTCTTGGCGAAAAGGAGTTGCGGTAAATTGCACTATTCGCTTCTCAAGAAAGCGATCTTTCACTCGCTGCCAACTTGAAGCGGGCACATGGTGTGCTTCATCAACATAGAGATCGCTGCAGCTATCACAGAGAAGTTGAAAAACAGCGTCACTACAAGAGGCAAGGGTATTGGGGAGCGTAACGATAACATTGGCATGAGCTAGCATCTTGCTCATTCTACTCGGGTCAGAAACTCCTTGTTTCAGCGTCAATACACTTGGATTGAAACCCTCATTTGGAAAGCAGTCGATATCCCTCAGAATGCCGAGATGTTCGAATTTCTTTGCTATCTGCGTCCGCAACGGATCGGACGGCACTATGACAAGAAGCTTTGGAATCCGGCGATACACCAATGATGCAAGCATCGTTTCGGTCTTACCTGTTCCTGTAGGCAACACGACGGTAGCCTGATCAAACTCATCCCCTACGGCAAAGTGTGCCGCAATCGCGTGGAGGGAGCCTATCTGTGGTCTACGCAACCCGGCTATTTCAGCATCTCGGTCATACTCTTGAAAACGGAAGTCACCTGCCCAAGTTTTGCAGACAGCCTCGGGATTCATAATTGATTGCTCAAGCGTTTCCGTATTTTCGAGTTGGAAAAGCGAAAGGTGACGCAGCTTGTGCCAATCATCGGGTCCTGTGATTGCTAAGACCAGATAATCTTGCGGTGAGCGCTTTGAACCTTTCAGACGTAAACGCATCTCATCAAAGGGGGGCCTACAAGGTGTTTTAATGATTTTGTAGCCAGCGATATCGGCATCAAAAATCTCTGCTGGTGTTTCAAAACTCTCAAACAAGGTATGACGAAGTGTCGAAGTTCCGATTTTCTCAGTCTTAGTGCTAAGAGCGGGAACTCGAATTGTTCCGCGCCAAAGGGGAAATAAATTCATGTAGGAGCCTCAAATAATACACACTCAAGTATAACTACACCGGGGTCTTAGTCTATTCAGTCGTTAAGCTGTCGTAAGACAGATAAACTGCTGTAGCCCGCCACTAGTTGTACCGACGACCGCTTCGTAGTTTCAAACGTCGACGAATATGAAACCGTCATCGAAATCGGGCGTTTTTAACCGCAATGCTAGAGGTCAATTAGCTCCGCAAGCTTGGTGGCGACGTTTGCCATCTGACCTTCTACAGTGCTCAGACCACTTCGAGAGGCAAGCATAGGGCTGACGTCGCGAAGCGCTTCATATGTTGTGTTGTGTACGATTGGAACAAGCAGGTCAGTCGCTAGAAGAACCGAGAGCTCTTTGTCGGCGATACCTTCCCCTTGAAGGCGTTCCAATAATGCAGGCGTAACCAAGACGACCCCGACACGCGATTTCGCTAGCCCCTTGTCGATTTCCCGCAGCAACGTCGAACCAAGAAGGACATCCTTCTCGCTAAACCAGACTGATACATTCAGCGATTCGAGTAAATCGTGCAGCTCCTTGGCGGCACCTCCTCGATCGTCCCAAGCGTGGCAAAGAAATACATCACGAGGATCAGGCGGAGGCGGTCGCGCCTCAACACTGCGGCGAATTGGCGTGAGTGCCCGCACCTCGTCAGTCGTGTACACCACGGACGAACTTGATGGCGACCAACTCGGCTTGCTGTTGCCCGAACCAGAGCTGCCCCCGGTGCTTCTACTTCCGCCACCGCTCGTCCCTGATCCATAAAAAGATCGAGATGAATATGAGGGCGTGTACGACCTGTAACCACGAGAGTCGCTACGACATGCTGGACAGTTTTCTCGACCGCTCGCTGTGCGGTGGCCATTCCTTGGTGCGGTACATCTTGCCATTTAAATCTTCTCTCTTCGTTGGAGTGGACTATTTGAAATCCCCTATGAGTGCTTAACGCGTGCGGCTTGGTCGCTGAGTCAATGCAGATCCTGCAGCGGATTTTGCAGCTTTTGAAGCGCTGGGGCTCCGAAGCGTTCTGGAAGCAGCACTAGCAGCCTTTTTGCTTGTGACTTCATTGGCCCCAGACTTGCTCCGCACTTGCGTCAGTGCAGAACCGGCTGCGCTTTTGGCAGCTTTACTTGCCGTTGGGCTCCGCAAAACTTTTGACGCTGCTGATGCCGCGCGTTTCCCAGTTACCTCTGTGTTACGTCTAGTAGCCATTTTCATGTTCCTTCTTATCTCTGCTCATCTGCTTTAACCATATTTCCTTGCTTAAAATCACCGAAACCCGACGTCGGGCTTGACGCGCAGGTATGCACATGATTCAGTGTCTTACATGAGAGACGTATCACAATCGGAGCGCAATGTGTCTCACAAGTAAGACAGTTAAGGCGAAATAACCACAGAGTCAACGTACGTCTTGGGAGAAAGAATGAGTCTTCAGATTCAAAAGCTCGGCGCTCGCATTGTTGAGCATCGTGGCCCTAGCGGCGTTAGAGCCGCTGCAGCAGAAATTGGCGTTAGTTCAGCTACATTATCACGAATAGAAAATGGGCACGTACCCGACCTCGATACCTTTGCAAAAATATGTTCGTGGCTAGGAGAAGACCCTGCGCTATTCTTAGGAATCGAAGCAGATCGTTCTGTTAGGCCACCTCCCACCGTCCATATGCGCAAGAAGAATACTACAACGGTTGAGACAGCAACTGCGCTTGGTGCCATGATAGTAGCTGTTCAAAATGCCATCATCGCTCGAGAAGAACTTTGATTAGATGCGCAGGGGGTTCAAGGCGCATGCAGAGCGATTGTCGCTCGATACAAGACATCGGTTAGGCATAAGCAATGACAATGCTATTGATCCCATAGCACTTGTTCAGTCTAAGGGCTGTCTTGTCTGGACGCCCGAAGATGTGCCGGAATTTGATCTTTCACACCTTACCCAATTGACCGTCTCTGACCCCGATAGCTGGGATGCCGTTACCATCAAGGAAGGCGACTGCACTGTCATTGTTGTCAACAACACTCGCCCTGCGCCAAGGCAAGCAAACACTATTATGCATGAATGGGCACATCTTGAGCTGAAACATAAACCAAGCCGTGTTGACGAATTCGAAAATGGGCTCCTCCTCCTCAGCGACTATCCTAAAGAGCTCGAAGATGAAGCAAATTGGTTGTCTGGCGCTATGCTGGCGCCACGCGATGGTCTCGTGAACTTGCGAAAGCGAGGACTTGATGATGACCAAATTGCGGAGGCATTCGGTATCAGCAGCCAACTCGCCACTTGGAGGCTTCGGATGACGGGCATCGACCGACAGTTCAATCGCCGAAATTGACGCCCTTCTAGGCAAGCGTGCCCTTTAGTGAAGCAACCTTGTCTAATGAAAGCTGTTCCAGCGAAGCGTCGTATCCTAAGTGCACAAGTGCGTTGAAGGTTGGCTGGCAGGAAACTGGGAAAAATGCAAACCTTACTCCAGTTGCTTTCGTTACCCAAAAAATTGGCAGCAAAGGCAGAGGCCAAGAGTACGAGAAGGTAAGAGGTAGTCGCAGATTGGAAGGTGATAAATGAATTGGCAAGAAATGGAAGATCAAGCCTGGGACGCGCTTTCAGCAGGCAACCACGACACGGCAACCCGACTTGCCCGAAACGTAGTGCGCCTCGAACCCAACGCCATCGACAGTTACAACATCCTTTGCCAAACCACTGACCTGATCGGAGAGAAAATCGCTTTTGCGAAAGAAGCGGTTCGCTTGGGTGAAATTCAGTTCAGAGATGAAATTTCAATAGCACCAAACGATGTTTATCCGTTCTACACTAACATAGAAACACGGCCTTATATGCGCGCTCTGCAAGGCCTGTCGGTAACACTTTGGGCCGATGAGCGACCGGGCGCAAAAGAGGAGGCAATTCAAGTTGCTCAACATGCCCTACGTATCTGTCCAAACGACAATATCGGCTTCCGCTTTCTTCTGCTGGAATGGCTGGCCATAAGTGGCAAATGGTCTGACGGATATTCGATCGCGAAGACATATGGCGAAGATCCTATGGTCCCACTGCGGATGTGGGCTGCCCTTTATGGGTTTCAGGCTGGTGAACTCAACTATGCAAAAAAGCGTCTAGACGCTGCGCTGCACTACAATCCACATGTCGTCAAAGAGTTGACCAAGAAAAAGCCATCCAAGTTGTCGCCAATGGCAATGATGGCACATGGCTCAATAGAGGAAGCCAAAAATTACGCAGGCATCGCGCATGAAATCTGGCACAATGTACCCGGTGCGTTCGAATGGCTAAAATCTGCAAGCCAATGAATTACCGCAGCACCGCCCGCACCCACTGCCAGACAGCCAAGGCGCTCCTATCGAGCGGCACCGACGACGACGTGCTGCTTGCCGCTCTGAAACTGCGCATGACCTTGGAGAGCATTACCTACGATCGCTCCAAGGGCTACGCTGAGGAATTGGGCCCGGAGACCATGAAGACGTGGCAGCCCAAGAAGCTCATGGAGCGGATGCTTGAAGTCGATCCCCAGGCCGATGCTGACGCAACGCTATCCTTTGGCGAGGAACCATCCCTTGGTGAGACGCCAGAAACCATGCAGCTCCTCGGCACAGATCACGTCTTGAACCTGCGGACGCTAAAAAAGCACTATGATGCCCTCGGCTCATACCTTCATACACCGACCCTTGCCCAGATCGAGCAGGGCAAAACGCACGATTATGCTAGGCTTGGGCAGCGTTGTTCCAAGATCATCGACGCTCTGGATACAGCACTGAATTCCAAAGTCTGGAATTCTACCCTCGCTGTCAGGGGCGAGATCGACTGCGCAGAATGTGGTTCCGTCATTCGACGCCGTTTGCCCAAAGACAGGGCTGAGCACGTCGTCGAGTGCTGGTCTTGCACGGCTAGCTACACAATGACCGAGATCGAGAATGAGAAAGTGCGCTTCGAGCCTCGATACGTGAATATCCCATGTCCCAGAGCGGAATGCAGCAACGTGACACAACTTTGGGAAAAGGAAGTAGCTCAGGGGAATTCGTGGCCGTGCAACGGTTGTGGTTTCCAACTGACGTTTGCGCTTGGGATCACGGTCACGAAGACGGACGACACCTGACAAAAGAAAAACCCGCCACCTTGCGGCAACGGGCTTTCTATCTCTTTTGACGATGAGGGAAGGTGCAAGCACCCGCGAACCTCAAAGCCTTGTGATATCTAACTATGCTCATATGCTGCGACTGTCAATATTTGGTTGCCAGAGCGGACTATGCCTAACAACTTCACAGCCCAGCAGATCCTCGACCTAGAGGCAGTGCTTTCGCCGCCCCGTTTCGGGACATACCTGCGCGAGGCCGGTGGCGATCGTCACAAGGCAATGGAGCTCTATTGCTGGAACACCGACATCTCCGCCGCGTTCTACGTCATGCTGCAATTCTGCGAGCTTTCGATCCGAAACGGCGCTGTTGAGGCTGTAGAAGCGGTTTTTGGTCCGAATTGGCACCTGAACCGTGGCTTTGCCTACACCTTGCCAGTGCTGCGCAGTGGGCGCGGTTATCAACCACGGAATGACCTTCAGTCTTGCGCGGCACGCCTACCGACAGCAGGCAAGGTGGTTGCCGAGCTCAAGTTTGCCTTCTGGCAAAACCTGTTCGTCAAAGGCCAACAAGCCCGGATTTGGGACACACATTTGGCACCGGCGTTTCCTGGCTATGACAAGACGCGCACGCTCGCACAAACGCGGGTGCAGATGCACGACCACATCGAAAAAATCCGGAAGCTCCGAAATCGCATCGCGCACCACGAACCTATATTCGCCCGGAACCTAGCCGAGGATCGCGATCGCATCCGACAGGTCATTGAATGGCGACGGCCCGGTTCAGCGCAGTGGGTCGATACGATCGAACAGGTGACGACGCTGCTTGGGGCGAGACCTGCTTAGAAGGTCCAGTTGCAAGTCTCGGCCAATTCCCCCAACACTCCGCGCAATCCCGATACATCAAATATAGCCGTGTTTGGATTTTCGCCGTAAGGGATTGTCTGAAGAACAAGCCGGTCCTCGTCCAAAAGCTCCTTCAGAAGGTTCCCGGCCCAACTAGGGGCAAAGGTGGCGTTGCGGTCTGTGGAGACACCCCACCGCTCCTCCCTCGCCTGCCCCGCGCCGATCCGGACGGTGACGCGCTTCCATTCCGAATATACATCGCCGGAATCGTCGCCAAGGAAGTCGCCCCAGATGACATAAGCCTCTGTCGTGTTCGACTTGCACCGGGCGATGAAGGTAACGGGATCTCCGGAGCGAGACGTACCAGTCTCAGCCGCAAGCGACAGTGTAACTGTTAGGGTGTCGTCGATTGGGTTGGTTTCTGTCCGAACCCGCCACGCGCCAGATCCGGCACCTTCGTCGTTCGATGTGACCGGTTCCTCTGGAACGGCAGTCTCATTGATTGCCGCACCGACCTCGTAGGAATACGTTCCACATAGACCTGAGCTATTGATGTCGAATGGCGGCTCGCTCGACTGGAATACAGCCATTGTCAGGGATGGATCACCGCCAAACAAGCTTTGCTCATAGAAGACCGCGAAAAGACTTTGGGCCGGATCGTCACTACCGCAGAGTGTGTTCCCGTTCTGCAATGAACCCGGGTCATCAGAAAGGCGAAACACCTCCGCCGTCTGCTTGCCCTGTCCGCCAACATCCCACGTCCGCCATGACGCACCCTCGGACGTCAGATCCACCGATACACCATTCCCGAAGCTCATGCTCATGGTGCTGCCTTCGGTCGCAAACGCTTCATCGCCAGACAGTGCAATCTCGCCCGTGATCGCCGCCGCCGTCCGACTGATCGGCGCAAATGATCGCGCATCCTGCCAGACGTTTCGTTCTATCGCTGACTGAGCAAACACTGAATGAGGCAGGACTAAAAGAATTAGCAAAAATGAGGAATGGTACATTGGTTTCTCTACATAAGGTTCGGTGTTGGCAGATGGGAATAATGGAGTTGAGAATTGCTATTCTTATGGCATCGCGGCGCGGATCTGCTTGGTGACATCTTCGACATCAGGTTCGTCCCAAACATCATCACGTAACATGAACTTGCTACTGTTCGCATGGGCTATATAGGTTGCACGTCCCTCGACCAAGCGGAGCGGAACAAGTGCTGCCCGTACAATTTGGAATTCATCATCAAACAAGACCGCTGCCAAGACATCAAAATGGCCAGATGATAAATCTCTCATGGCTGAAAGTTGGCGTGACTTGTTGCGTCGATGAATTCTTCGGCCTTTGATTTGGTATCGTGTTCCATCACTGCCCGTTGCATCAAACCCACGCTCTGAGTTTGGTGCCTGCGTCCACCCAAAAGCCTGACAAAACAGATATTCCGCCAAGTCTCCGGTGGGATTGTTTGCGCTTCGAACAACACCTCGTTCTCGAAGTTCCTCACCAATCCCGGCGTGAAACGCCAGAAGTTCCGGTACAGATAAGGCGGTAAGGTCACGTATCGCGGGTTTAGGTCGCACTGTCATTTCAGCCCCTCAAATGCGCCAAATGCCGGACCACATTCGCCATCCGCCTCCAGCGCAACGTATGTTGGAACTTCGAACCGTCCACATTGAATGCCATCACTGTTCCAACGACACTGGAAGCATGGCAAGTAGTCGTTATCGTAAAACTCCGGTTCATTATGCTCCGGGTGGGCTTTGGAATGGCACCCATGACAGAGTGCTACGAGTTGAAACAGAAGTTCATCACCTATATTTGCATATGTAGTGTGGTGAACAACTGTCGCCGGGGCCTCAAGACACCCTTCGCACAGACCGTTGGCACGGCGCACTACTTTAGATCTCTTCGCCTGCCACAATGCAGTTCTGCGGTAAGCTTCATATTCGGCCTTCCAGTCTTTTGTCTTTGCGAAAAGCTCAGTGTCAGCAAGAGTTTGTAGCTTGATAAATTTCAATTGGATGTGCGCACGAGCCGTTTTCCGACCCTCCAAGTAAGCTACATGCTGATCCATGTCCCACTTTGGTAGGTCAGGCTGCTTTGAAACGGCGTTTCCAATTGACGCACCACAATCCAAGCACTGCAATTTGCACATTGGCCCGCCGCTCGCGGTGATCCTCACCCGAAATTCGGTTTTTGCGTGTTGGCAGTTCGATTGATCATGCTCATCGATCTCGGTCTTGTATGCCTCGACCAGCTCACCGCAGATCGTCGCTACTCCACCTTCAGGATTCGTAATTATTTTCCGCTTCATAGCTGACACGATTTTTCCTTCAGACGACTTCGAAGCCATTTCGCAATCAAATTCGAAACACTTTCTTCAATAGTAACTGAGATTGTCACCTCAGCCTCGAAATTGTGGTGTGAGCGACACCAAGGTCCTTAGCAATCGCGCGGCAGGTTTCTCCATTCGCCATACGATCACGGGCAAGTTGGCGCTGATGGTCTGTGAGTTTTGGCTTACGTCCAAACTTAGTACCGTTGGCGATAGCGATTTGGCGGCCTTCATTAGCGCGTCGGGTGATCCTTTCTCGCTCGTCCTCAGCCAAAGCAGAGAGAAAGGCCAAGATGCCCTTGCCCATGGGAGTCGTTAGGTCGAGCCAGGGCTTGTCCAAGACTTTAACGGTCGCTGATCGATCCGCGACGCGTTGGATGATATTGATTCCATCCATCATTGATCGTGTCGCCCTGTCCCATTCAGCGATCACGAGGATGTCCCCTACCCCTAGAGCATCGATGGCACGTTCCAACTGAGGTCGGCCTTTGACTGTTCGGCCCGACGCAACTTCACGAAAGATCTTGTCCGCTTTGGCAGTGTTCAAGGCACCGATCTGGCGATCAAGGGATTGTCCTTGGCTGGACACTCTGGCGTAACCGATATGCATGTGGAGACCCTACAACAGGGAGCATAATTGCGCACCTGATTTATGCACCAATCTATGAGCCTTGTTTTTATGACCGCGTCGAGCCGTTGCAAATATCATGAGTTTCGAAACTGACGATTGTTAATGCTACTTACCCAAGGTTCACGTCGACCAAGTCGCTTGGCTTGAGGCGGTAACGAATAACGTTCCCCTCGTGAAGTCCTGAGAGCTGATCTCTGATGTAGGCGACAACGCCATCTCGATCCTCTTCGGGCACAGCGGCCGCAGCGGCCATTGCAAGCACCTCGTTTTGGCGAAATTCCTTGAATTCTAGAACACAACGGCGAACGGCCGTACGAACGAACTCCCGATAGGCCAGCGCCGCTTTCTCAGGGCTCTCCACATCAGCGCGCAGGATACGGTACTTTTCAGCCGAAGCGAGATAAGCATCCATGTAGACTTCGCGGAGCAGCGACACGTTGTTCAACTCGTAAATCCCGATCAAGCCATCGATGTAGTCGCTGTCATCCATCGCAGTAAAGGACATCGGCGCAAGGTCCGATTTCAGCAACGGAATGTTGGACGCCACGCGAGAGGTCCGTTTGTTGACGTCGGCGAAAGCCTGCAAATACGGAATGTGAACGAGCAAGAAAAAGGATTGCTCGAACGGGTCAGTGATCTGAGCCGCCTTGTGCAGAAGGATGTCAAATTCCTCGGCGATCGTGACCGCGTCGTCGAGTGGCCGATAGCTTGAATGTGAAATCCCGACAGGCATCGCACGCAACCGCCCAGACATGGCCGGATCTGCAAGCAAACCGTCCGACAGGAGGGCATGAAGCGAAAATAGATCGGGGCGGCGAAGCCCGACTTCGTCGAGATTGTCGACGACATACTGAATAGCCTCTTTGTGGTTCAGGATCATTAGAGCTTCTTTGCGATCCTTTCCCTCGACCTCTTCGCCAAACCGGATCAGCCTTTCAGTTTGCAAAATGTCATAGGTGTTGCCTTCCATCCTGGAGGACGCCCAGCTGAGGTCTACAAGGAGTTGTTCCAGAATGCGGCGAGCATACGTGCCTGCTGGAATTTCTCCCCCTTGAGGTCGCCCGGCCTCAAGCAAACGAACGCGGTCAGCTTCAGGCAAATACCACGTCTTTCCCGGAACATAGGCATCTAGGAACTCTGGACGGTAGGTCACTGGAGGGCGCCGGTTATAGGGGGTCGACAAATACGCGCGCACAACCGACGCTCCCGCTATTTGGTAACCTGTCGCCCGACCCTTTCCTGAGACCTCAAGGCGGCCTTCATCCACCAAGCGCTTCAAGGCCCGCCAAACGGTCGTTTCACTTACATCTCGTGCCACACCCTTACGAATGGCGTCCCGTCCAGCACCTGGGTTCGCTGCTGTGAAGTTGAGAATGTCTTGATCAGTAAGGGCCATGAAACGATATCCTTAGTACGTGAACCGATTATTACATTGATAAACATAGGGTATTTATCATTTGAAGTTTTCGTTTCACGGATTTTGCAACGATTTATAGAACTAAGTGCTATCTGAGTCTAGTAGGTCAGTTTGAAACGATTATCACTTTGAAAACACTACGAAAGAACGTGGAAAGACGTTATCGTTGCAGGTAACATGAAACGAGGGCCACAACGGCGTAAAGAACGTAGATGTGCGCGACAATGCCTAAGACACTAACTGGAACGAACCCATGGACTACAAAGTAAAGATCACCGTTGGAAGATACAGGCGTACGCGCGATTTCCGGTCGGATTTGGCAACCTTAAGAGCATTTCGGGGGGAGCACGTTGGACCAGCGTTGCTAGAAAGCCTGGAGGAACTGGGACTGTTGCGTCCACGCATCCGCCTCTTCTGGCCTGACACCGTTGCTAGACGAATTTGGTTGGAAACCCATAACTGGGCAAATGAGCTGCATGATCCAGTTGAGCCGGATGGGCCAAGAATGGATGCAGCGTCAGACCTATGGAACGCCCTCCACAACGCTGGGTTCAAAAGCCCAAGCGACCAAGGCCACCCATTCGATTCCCCCAAACCGGAGTGGTTCGAATTTCTGCAAGCTTCGGATCAACAGTCCTTCGTCCCCCATCGTAAACGGCGCGTTCGGGTCTCAAGTGAAACTCATCCTGACCTTCACGACAGCGACAATATCCAGGACTTCTATTCCAGTTGGCAACTCCTGGCCGCCGCAGAAATCGCCGAAATTGGGATCCATATCCGGGTGAACATGGCAGACGAGGAAACCGCAACAAAGGTTCGGGACGACATCAGGAACGAACGTTGGCCTGGAGGGCGGACTTCCGAAGCCTTCGCCCCGACCCGGGCTCTACGCGACTTCGATAAGTACAAGGCAGTCCTCGATGCGATTGAATGGTCGCGGGAAGAGGAAAGAGATCGAACTTTTCGCATGCTTCAAGGATTGGGTGGCGGACGAATTGTGCTCAATGAGGAACAGATTGCCGACCGAGACGAAGTCCGCCGCACTGTCGCTCGAGAAGCCTGTACGCGCCTTGACGTCAGCGCAGATGGGCTAATTGGCTGCTGTAGGTTCTTGGCCGGGCGTTGGCATGAGTGGCATAGGGAGGGACGACCCCTTGTGGCTGACGCCTATAAGATCTTCCTCGCGGAAGCAGTGCGTTTGCTTCAAATCCAGTTCGAAATGGGCTTTGACGCGATCAATGAAGCCGTCGGTTTCCAAGGGCAAGGTGGGAGCCGCACGCTTGAAGTCATTTGGCCGGACTGGGACGCTGAGCAGATTGACAGATTGGTTCGCACACTTCGTGCTCCGGACTTATCTGAACACCAACTTCAAGCATTTGGGAAGTTCCTTAGAGAAAATTTTCAGGACGCGATTTTCCATAGATTGCGGTCGTTCGAAAAGCACGCTTTCGAATATGGCCATGCCAGGATCTCTGGTATGCACAGCGATCTACAGGGAATGGCAGTTGCAGTGGAGCAGGTCGTCCGCGCCATGGGAGGACAGGGTACACAACTCTCGAAAATGTTCCGCGACCTCTGGGACGGGACTGAAGTTGGTCGGATCTTAAAGAAACAGAAAACCTTGCTTGAGCGCGGTCAGCCCCTTGGCAGTCTGTTGGCTGAGATCAACGCTATACGAGAACTCGGAGGAGAATCCGAGAAGGCCGCCGATCTCATTCTCGCCACACGTGTCCGCGGGGCAGTTCATCACGCCCTGGAAGTCGAAAATCAGTTGGAGCTTGAAGAATTGCTCCTGCGGGTTCTGCGTGCCGCGGCACTCACCCACGCGCAATTGTATCCAGTCTCAGCGCTCGCCGCCGATGGTGCTGAATGATCGCCGCTCAACCGCTCGCCATCCCCGCATCCTCCAGCTGCTCCCGATCCGGCAGATCGCGGAGGCTTGTCATACCAAACACCACAAGGAACTGTGGCGTTGTCACATAAGTATATGGTGCCCCTGCCCTTGGGCTGCGCGGACCTATTGCGATCAACTCTTGTGTTCGCAGCCGGCCGATCAAATCCCGACTGATGTCTTTGCCAAAGATGTCTTTCAGCCCGTCACGGGTTAGCGGTTGATGATAGGCAATCGCTGCCAGCACAGCGACCTCGAACTCGTTGAGGTCTAGAAGTTGATCACCAACATCCGCCGCCGCCCGGATCGCATCGGCAAACTGGGGGCGCGTCCTTATCATCCAACCGTCAGCAACGGCGACCAACTCATAAGGACGACCAACCAAATCCGACTGGATATCCTCGATCAACAAATCAACCGAGGCCCCTTGCCCGACAACTCGCGCCAAATCTTCACGTGGCACTGGCGAGGTAGACGCAAAGATCACCGCTTCAATCCGGCCCATCCATTTGCGCCAGCGCAGCTCAGGCGGCAGGTCTTCCAGTTCAGTGTCGAGTGCAGGGGTTTCTTTGGCCATGCTTACACCCCGTAGAGCCGGAACGTCGGGCGCCCGGTAAGTTCACGTACAACGCCCAGTTCCACGAGCCGATCACACAACCGCCGTGCCGCGCGGTCGGTCATTGCAACAGACGTGCCTTTGACCATCGGGTTTAACATTCCCGACGGCGACACCGCATCATGGGTCAGAAACAAAGCCAGCGCTTCGTCCGACCCTTTGGCTCGCAATTTTGACGCAACGGCTTGCATCTCGGTAACACGGCGCTCCAAATCCGCCGCACAGCGGATGGCTCCATCGCAGGCGGCAACCATCGCCCGATGCACACAAAGCACCGGATCACCTACCCCGTCCGCGATCGTGCGGATATCCTTGCGCACCAAATGGGCCGCCAGCAACGGCGCCGGCCGATCCCAGCCAATCGCGCGGGCCAGCGCCACATCCGCCAGCATCAGTGCTGCCGCTTCTTCGCGCGGAAACTGCCGCAGCACGCGCGCCAGTATCTCGCTTGCCTGTCTAACCGGAGTCCCCGCCACCGCGCCAAACTCAGATACCACCTCAGCGACAGAAGCCGGCAGCACCTTCCCCACCCTGGCTTTCCACCCACCGACGGACAGATTGATCCGCGCTACATTGCGCCACGCCACAAACATCTCTCCCGCTGGTCCAAGCGCATCGCCTGCCCGCGCGAGACAGACCGCATCACGGATATCGGACGGGCTTTCATTACGACCTTCGAGGACCAAGCAGGCAGCAGCAGCATCCAAAGCCAACCGATCCCGCAGCAACGCACCGGGCAATGTGGTTCGCGGATTGCGCAATACCACATCTAGCATTGCCAATGCTGCACCGGACGCAAATGCAACAGTTTCAATGGCTTCGCTTCGTGAAGAGGTGACCCAATGCGGCAGTAGCTGTATGCTCTGTGTATCGTCTGAGACTGGTTTTGTGGTGGGTTTCATATCAGAACCTTAAATCAGCGCGGCGCTTATATCCAGAAAATACCGACCTAAGCGCCGCACTATGCTGCTATTGGTTATGTCCAATAAGTTTGCCTTATCGGACGTGAAAAGATATGCTCTGCGACATGTCAAAAAGCAACGAGAAATCGCCCTCAAGTCCAGCAAACGCGCCCTGCCCCAACGAGGACAACGAAAGTTATCCTTCTTCCGATGAGGCTCTAAGCCTCCCCACCTTTGTGGCTGGTTCTGGCACACTCGATCGGCTGGTTGAGACTGCCCGCGACTATGCGAAGCACGCTGCATCTGAGAACACGCTAAAAGCCTACACGAAGGATTGGGCACACTTCTCTCGCTGGTGCCGGATGAAGGGCATAGACCCCCTGCCCCCCTCGCCCGAAATGATCGGGCTTTATCTTGCAGATCTGGCTGCGCCTACTGGCAAAGCCCCTGCCCTTTCGGTTTCAACTATAGATCGTCGGCTCTCAGGTCTCAGTTGGAACTACACACAGCGTGGCTTCAACCTCGATCGTAAGAACCGTCACATCGCCACGGTGCTGGCCGGGATCAAACGCAAGCACGCCCGTCCTCCGGTACAGAAAGAGGCCATCCTTGCCGAGGACATCCTTGATATGATTGAGACCCTTGGATTTGGGCTGAGAGACCTACGTGATCGGGCCATTCTGCTTATTGGATACGCAGGAGGTCTCCGTCGTTCTGAAATCGTTAGCCTAGATGTTGGTAAGGACGACACACCCGACAGTGGTGGCTGGATCGAGATCCTCGAGGATGGTGCCCTGCTCACGCTGAACGCCAAGACCGGCTGGCGTGAGGTCGAGATCGGCCGCGGATCGTCTAGCCAGACTTGCCCGGTGCACGCACTCGAACAATGGCTACACTTCGCCAAGATCGATTTCGGCCCAGTGTTTGTCCGCGCTACACGGGATGGAAAGAATGCGCTTAAGACACGGCTAAGCGATAAACACGTTGCGCGCCTGATCAAGCAAACCGTGTTGGACGCTGGACTCCGAAGCGAGCTGCCAGAAAAGGAACGCCTCGCCCTGTTCTCTGGGCATTCCCTGCGGGCGGGCCTCGCCAGCTCCGCCGAAGTCGACGAACGCTACGTCCAAAAACAACTGGGCCACGCTTCCGCAGAGATGACCCGCCGATATCAACGTCGACGGGATCGGTTCCGCGTGAACCTGACCAAGGCGGCAGGGCTTTAGCTAGGAACTAGCCGCTCAGACTGAAAGATTTGGTTCGAATTTGGGAACCCACCATTCGACTATTGGAGGCTACACCATTTGTGCATTAGGAGCCTCCTTTTGCGCAATAGGTGTGCTCTCGTGTATCATTTGGTCAGTCCAACTTCCTGGACGTTTTTTTACGATCCAGCGAGAAAATTCTAACCTTCTCGCACTTGAAGTGCACGAAAGTTAGAATTGGTCTCATCGTCAAGTACCGTTGACACCCGTTAAGGGATATTTCCGACAACAATTTGACATTCGTCATACAAGAAAATCGAAGAATCATAGCTGAAGAAAAAAATCACTAGTCCCAACCGTCGCCAATCTGAAGAGTTGCGTTTTCCACGAGAAACTCGAGCGAAAAATAGAAATATACATATTTATCAGTATATTGTAGCCATCCTCATGCGCGGACCTGATTGGTGCTGTGGATAACTATTGCACTACATATAGATTTTTCTTGCCGGACTCACTCATTCATGGCATTCCCATTTTGACGACAAAGCGCGTCAGACGCACCTTGGGTCGTCAGAAGAGCGAAGAGCCTTAATAAAGGCCATGACAGGCGGCAGTAGATGAATGAACAAAACACAGGTTATGCACAAGGTATAGGTTCTTCTGATATCGGAGCCTTTGCAGACAATCTTGCTGAGTCTCTTGACCGGCAGATGAAGATAGCTTTCGAGCCCGAAGAGCGGAAATTCCTCAGGCGCTTCAGCTCAACCGAAGTTGCTGGTTTGCTTCGCGTCAGCACATCCAATCTGCGTAATCGCCATAAAGACGGTAGCTTTCCGGAAGTCTTCACTGATGGTCGTGGTCACAGGTTCTATACGGCCGAAGAGGTCGATGACCTGCGAAATATCTTGGCTCGAACTGGCAAAAATGCCGATTCTTACCTACCCGGCCGCCGCAAAGGCGACCGCCTACAGGTAATATCAGTCGTAAATTTCAAAGGTGGATCGTCCAAGACAACCGCTACAATCCATCTTGCACAGCGCTATGCCTTACGCGGCTACCGCGTGCTCGTACTAGATCTGGATCCACAAGCTAGTCTAACAACGTTTTTTGGCTTTCGGCCAGAGCTCGAATTTGCTGAAGGCGGCACGATATACGACGCTTTGCGTTATGAAGATCAGATCCCCCTCAGCCAAGTCATTCAGAGGACTTATTTCCACAAGCTAGACATGGTTCCAGCGGGTCTAATGCTTTCTGAGTACGAAACCGAAACAGCGAACGCACTCGCTCGGCGAGTACAACCAATTTTTGCAGAACGCCTTTCTGCAGCCCTAGAGGAAGTCGAAGCAGACTACGACATCGTATTAATCGATTGCCCTCCGCAATTGGGATTTCTCACTTTGACAGCCTTAGCCGCATCGACTGGCCTGCTCGTCACTGTTGTCCCAGGTATGCTTGACATTGCATCTATGAGTCAGTTCCTCAAACTCGCGTCAGAGACAATCAAGGCCGTCGAAGAAGCTATTGGACGAAAAGTCACTTGGGATTTCGTCAAGTTCCTTATCACGCGGTATGAGCCCTCGGACGGACCCCAAACCCAAATGGCCGGATATTTGAGGTCAATTCTTGCTGGGCAAGTCATGACAGAACCAATGTTAAAGTCGACTGCAGTATCAGATGCAGGAATGACCCAACAAACTGTCTATGAAGTGGACCCCGGTCAGTTCATTCGCAAGACAATTGATCGTGCGCTATCCAGTATAGACAGCGTTGCCGATGAGCTTGAGCAGACAATTCAGCTGGCATGGGGGCGCCGCTAATGGCACGCAACATTTTCAACCAACCCCCAGCAGATGACAACAAAGTCGCATCCCTCTCCCCTGCCCCGGCGAGATCTACAAAGCTACCCGGTTCTGTCGGTGGGCTTCGTGACTCCCTCCGCGAGATCACAGCCAATTCTATTCGCGACATAGAGCCTGATCAGATCGATATGGACGGACTGCGCGACCGATTGATTTTGGAAGACAGCAGCATTGACGAACTCGCCGAGAGCATACGAAAGCATGGTCAGCAGGTACCAATCATGGTCCGTCCCTCGGACCAGCATGATCGCTACCGCATAGTTTATGGTCGACGTAGACTTGCGGCAATTCGAAAAATAGGCGGATCAGTGAAGGCAATTGTCCGTACGCTGGACGACGATGCCTCATTGATCGCACAAGGCCAAGAGAACAACCTTCGGCTCGACCCTTCCTTTATCGAAAAATCTCTTTTTATCAAAGAGATGCACGAGGCCGGATACAAACCCAGCATTATCCAGGACGCGTTGGGGCTGACGCGACAAGGCGTATCGAACCATCGCGTAGTCATTGAGCAATTACCTGAAGAGCTTGTACGAATGATCGGACCTGCTCATGGTGTTGGCAGGCGACAGTGGGGGGAGTTGGCCGCTCTTGCCAAGCGAGTACAACTTATTGATATCGCAAAGGAAACGCTTGGCGAACTGCCCATCGAGACACCAAGCTCAGAGAAGTTTCAAGCGGTGTACGCTGCCTGCGCCAAAAAGATAAAACCCGCTGTGAGGCTAGCCCCTAAGGGCCTGACGACCGTCGTAAAAGATGAGAACGGCAGTCCTCTAGCGACGCTTGCAGTTGATGGCAAAGCGATTGCTATCAAAATCGCCCGCAAGGACAACCCGGAATTCGGCCAGTGGCTAGAAGATCGTGCAGAGGCAACGCTTCTGCAGCTTTTCGACCAGTGGCAGAGTGAGAGAGACTCGGGATCCTGATCCCAGTCAAAATTAGAAACACGAGCAGAGGAGAAATACGAAGACCAGAAAGAAAAGAGCCCCCCAAAGTTTCCCTCGGAGAGCCCTCATCAGTAGTTTTGCACCTTTGATGTAGCAACCTCCAATACAACGGTCAAGAGTCACCGATTCGGTGGACGTCTTTTTATTGCCTTGTCGTGCTTCAAAACGCGAGACAAGAAGGGGAAGTTGTGGGCCAAACGGTCGTCGTTCATAAATCATGGCATTCACAAAACTCTCAATCAAAAGCACCCCCGCTGTTCCAGCGTCAGGTTCGCAAACACCTCATGAGACTGATATCTGGGCAATCTTCAGGGCCCTCAGAGACTCGCGTAGCATGTTTGAACTACGCCCCGGCCACGTCCAAACACTTCAAGCTATGCTGAGTTTCCTCAGGCCAGGTCACGGTGATACCGTGTTCGCCTCCAACAACGAGATTTGCCGGCGCGTCGGAGGTATCGATGAAAGGACACTCCGCAGACATATCGACCGCTTTGTCGAACTCGGCTTTATGAAGCGCCACGACAGTCCAAACCGGAAACGCTACCGTGTCAGATCATCAGATGGTCATTCCATCAGTTATGGTCTTTCTCTTACTCCGTTATTGGAACGCGCCAGCGAGCTGTTATCCGTCGCTCAGGAAATGGAAAACAACCGTCGAGATCGTATTTTCCTCCGTAAACAGATACTGACAAAACTGGCCCGCTTGGAAGAATGCGATCCCAGAAACAGCTTGCTTTCCGAAGTTCGTAAAAGACTCCGGAGAAAGCTAACGATTGCAGAATATCGCAATCTATTGACCGACGTTGACGCCGAATATATCGATTTGTCCACCGCGGTGGACGCTCCAGAAACGATCAAACTGCCCGCCAATGACGGACAAATTGTCCGGCACCATTCTAGGTCTATAAAAGAACAAAAAGATTTAGAAGACAATCAAGCCAACGAGCCACCAACAATTCAGAAACTTATCTCGATATGTGATCAGGCAATATCGTTCTCAACGAACAGGCTCCATTGCTGGCTAGACATCGAAAACCATGCACGCACCCTTGCACCGATGATGGGCATTCACTCAAACACTTTCGACAAAGCAAAGACGGCCGTAGGCTCAGAGAAGGCATCATGTGCCATCTTCATCATACTTCAGCTAGGGAGCCAGATCAGAGACTTCGGAGCCTATTTTCATAGCATAACACTTGGCAAAAGAGTTCAGCAGTTCAACCCAACTGTCTTGCTCGATAGGTTATCAAAAGCAGATACTGTAAATGCATAACGTCCACCGCGGTGGACACTTTGAAAGAACAACGAAAATGACGATTTACTTACCCTTTGGTTCCGGCCATTCGTTGAAAGTCATACGCACCATTGGCGAATGGACCAAATCGCGTGGCGGTGAAAAGTTTGAGGGCAGCCATGAATATTTTCAGCACAACGAGAATGCGTATTTCCATAACTCAGTCTGAGATCATGGGTGAACGCTCTGACCGCACTTCGACGAAACATCACTTCGCGTGCGAGCATCATTCCAACATTATTGGAGCTCCCATGTTTCGCTGATGTCGTTAGCTAGAAACTTAAACACTTCCTTCAATGAGCGGAGACAGTACGTACAATCTTGGTCATCTTCGTACACAGCAACAAAAACCATGATACTGGTCGCGCGCAGCCATGCTTTAAAAAGGCAGGTGTATCCCGGACGTATATTGCAAAGAGAAAATGCAAGGCTTCCAGTTGGTGCTACCGCTGTCGATTGTCTAGGTCGGGTAACCGTAAGATGGATAAGGAGTTTTGTTGCTAAAATTGTATGCCCTTCTCTATTCATGCTCTTGAATGGTGATCGTTGGTATCTACTCGCTTATTGCCGTCCAAAATGTCCTGAATAGATTGCTCAAATAGCGATAAATATATATTTATCAATGAGATAGACGGTGAATAGCCCTAGGGGAGGTCCAAAATCACCTCGCTGACCTTCATTAAGATAGCGTCATTCAATCTGAACTGATTTCTACCAGCTCACGATGCTCGATACTTCAATGGCCACGTCAAAGATCTCATCGTAAATGCCCCGCAGCTGTTTTGGGTAAGGTCAATTCGGTTCGGATCTGGTGCTGCCGAAAAGTAAAAGTTTCCTTCTTGTTTTGGGACTGTCTGAAGGAACCCTTGTGGGTGTTCCTGACGGGTCCGGGTCGGTTTCCGGCCTGTCTGTCCTGACAAGGAACCTCCCATGCAAACAGAAGTATTGCGCGTGCTGCGCACTGAAGCTCAGTCGTGGTGGCGGCATCGAGAGCTTAGAAGAACTGGTGACCTTGATGAGGCTTGTCGGCTGGAACGCCAAACGATCCTACGTGACCTTGGCTACCTTCGGACTGCGATCAACAACCCCAACGCATATGTCAGCTGCGGTGGGGGAGGGACCATTCTTCACCTCGGGCTGACAACAGTCTCGATCTATGCCCCCGTCGAACGCTTCCCGCTCGCCAGCTTGGCCGTCCGGCTTGGAACGCCTCTTATCGACTGCCGCATCGTTCGCGACATCATCGCCTTCGCAAACCTGCCGAAGGTCACAATGGATGGCACGGTTGATCCAGAACCTTGGACGTCCTCCAGCCGGATACCGCTTCTGACCTATCTCGATCTTGTCGAACGCCTTGGCGCTCGTATCGTCAACGACCCGCGCATCAATCACGCGACCTAACCTAACTCCCCCAATCAAATTCAACATCGAAAGGAGGCCAGCCATGGCCCGTTCCCGCACGTCCAAATTCGACGCATCAGAAGCCATCACCAATGAACTCATCCGCATCATCGAACGCGGGGTTCTCCCTTGGCGCAAACCGTGGACCGCCGGTGGCAGCGCGCGTCCGATGCGCCACAACAGCGAGCCCTATCAGGGCGTGAACAATTTCCTGCTCACCATGCGCACGGTGATGGCAGGATATATCTCTCCGTTCTGGATGACCGTGCCGCAGGCGAATACTCTTGGAGCAAAGATCCGAAAGGGCGAACGCTCGTCTGTTGTTGTTTATTATGGCCAGAGTCGAACGCAGTCCGATGATGAGCAAGACACCAATGGTGGTGATACCGAAGAAGCCCGCGTTTTTCGTTTCCAGAAGTCATATCGCGTGTTTAATGCAGATCAAATCGAGGGCTTGCCGGAGGCATTCCGCCCGGATGCTTGTCCGGTCCCCGATCATGTGCCATCTGCGCCAATCCCGCATATGCAGGCGTTCTTTGATGCCATCGATATTAAGACGGTCTTTGGTGGAACCGAGGCACGCTATAATCCGCCCGTCGACAAGGTGTTTATGCCAAGCATCGAGCGCTTCAAGGACCCCCTGAACTTTTACGGGGTCTGGGCGCATGAGCTTGCCCATGCCACCAAGGCGCCCCATCGCTTGAACCGAGACTACGGTCTCAGCCGGTTTGGTAACACAGCCTATTCCCGCGAAGAGATCGTCGCAGAACTGACGTCCTGCTTTCTGGGGCAGGAGCTTGGGTTTACCGCGCATACGCTAGAGCTGAACGCGTCGTATTTGTACCACTGGTTGCGCGTGCTGCGCTCTGACAAGACGGCAATCTTCAAACATGCGGCCGATGCGCAGAAAGCCTGTGATTATCTGATCGCGAGGTCGGAAGCGGGCAGGGCAGGGGCCACCAATCAGGCAGCTTGAGAGGTCTGGTGCTGTCGTAGGCGGTGGCTCTCAAAAAGTGAAAGCAAGCTTTTGGTTTTGTGTTTTCAACTTTTTCGAAAGGACAGACCCATGACCACTTCCGCACTCCCTCAAACCGAAAGCCCCGACATCGCAGCAATCGCGATGCAGAATGATGCCTTCCGCAAGCTCGCCTGCCTCGGCATTGCACCGGATCAGCCCATTGCAGGCCGTATGCATGTCACACGGTCTCTTGCAGAGGCCGAGGATGGCTTCATGGCTGAGGCGGTCAAAGCGACAGGGGAGTTCGACGTCTTTGAACCCGAGAATGATCCAGACGGATGCCACGACTTCGGGGCCGTGGATATCCGAGGGCAAAAGGTCTTTTGGAAGATCGATCTTTATGAGGCGGATAGCGATTTCCGGTATGGCGCTGAGGCCCCTGACAATCCTGCAACCACAATGCGCGTGCTCACCATCATGATGGCATCCGACTGGTAGGGCAGGGCCCCCCACGTTCTGAACATTCGAGGCCTGCTTCCTCTCTTCAAAGGGAAAGCAGGCCTTTTGTTATGTGATCCTCAAACCCGGGGATTGGTCAGGCCGTTCCGAGTGTTCGGGGCAGCACAACATCTCAAAAGGATATCACATGACACATGCTCTCAAATCCATCACGGTCGCCATTGGTGATCTCACCTCGCATCCAGCCAATGTGCGCAGCAATTCGCCAGAAACTTACGAGACAGAGGCTATCGCTGACCTCACCGCCAGCATTGGCGTTCTAGGCATCATCCAACCGCTGCTGGTTCAAAAGATCGATGGCAAGTTCGGCGTTTTGGCCGGCGGTCGGCGTCGCGCAGCTTTGAATGAATTGGTTGCTGACAAGACCGCGAAGGGCTTTACCAACAAAACCAAGATCGAATGCCGCTTGGTGCCGGATGACTGTGATGTGACCACGGCCCTGTCGCTGGCCGAGAACATCACGCAGGCCCCGATGAACGCTATCGACGAGTTCGAGGCGTTTGCGCGCATGATGGAGGTTGATGGCCAATCGCCAGACACCATCGCCAAAACGTTCGGGACAACGATCGCGGCCGTGAAGGGTCGCCTGCGCTATGGCTTGATCCATCCAGATATCCGCGCGGCGGCCCGCGCCAAGTCTATCACGCTTGATACCATGAAGGCCTTTGCGGACCATCCAAGCCAGGCCGTGCAGCTTGAGGTCTATGAGGCTCTAACAAGCGATGACAGCTATGTGCAGGCCTATACAGTACGTCAGGCGCTCAAAACCCGTGGTGTGCAGGTCAGCGACGATATTGGAGCCTTCGTGCGAGAGGACTATGAGGCGCGGGGTGGTCCCATCGCTGCGGATCTCCTCGAGGAGCATTCGGTGCTAGAAGACATCGCACTGGTCGAAACGATAATGGTCGAGAAACTGACCGCCGCCGCCGAAGAGGCACGGGTCCAAATGGGGTTTGCGTGGGCTGAGGCGTTGGTGCGCTACGATTATGCAACGATGGCAGAATATGGTCGCGTTTATCCCGGTCCGGTCGAGCCTGATGCCGCTGGTCTAAAGCGCGTGGATGCGATCACCGATGAGCTGGAGACACTGCAACGCGAGATGAAGGACGAAAACCTCGAGACGGATGCCTACAACGCCCTCTACGATCGCGTCGATGCGCTCGAGGAAGAGGCGCGGGAACTGCAGGAGGCTTACAGTGCAGATGACCTTGCGCAGGGCGGCGTCATCGCATCCTGGTCAAACGGCAAGATTACGCTGCATGTCGGCCTGGCGCGGCCAGAGGACAAGCCTGAGGCGACATCTCAGACGACCAGTGCCGGCGGCACGTCTGGTGACGCAGAAGGGCAGGGCACGGACGCAATCGTCTATCCCGCCTCACTGACCCAAGACCTTAAGACGGAGCGGGCAATGGCCCTCGGGGCGGCGATGACACTGCATCCCGAAGCCACGCTCGATCTGACCTTGTTCAAACTGGTCACGGACGTGCTTGGCGGCATGAGCGCAACCCACGCCGTCAAGGTCGAGGCCCGCAAGGAATACCGCAGCCACGCCAAGATGGATGAGATTGATGGCACATCGCTAGAACAGGTGGCCGAGGCGTATGACGCGCTCGATCTGTCTTGGACGGGTGAGGCTAAGTCTCCAGCAGATCAGTTTGCATCGTTCCGTGCACTTGGTGCGGGCGAGAAGGCCAAACTGGTCGCCTATGCCACGGCCAGCACGACGCAATCGTGTTTTGCCCGCAGTGTTCAGAGCGACAGCTTGATGCACGACTTCGAGATCGAGGTCATGCCCGACGTTCGCGCGCATTGGACGCCAAACGCGGCGCTGTTCAATCGGTTCAAGAAGGCGTGGCTGCTCAAAATCCTTGGCGAAGAGCTCGGCCTTGCGCAGGAGGCGGTCACACTGGCCTCCATGAGCAAAAAAGAGATCGTCGCCTTTTGTGACAAACTCTTCGCCGAGCCCTTTGCGACTCTCACTGAGGCGCAGCAGAGGGCGGTTGCGGCGTGGTGTCCGCCGATGATGCAAACGACCGATGGTGTCAGCTTGGGTGTCGATGCGGAAGAGACCGCGCAAGCAGAGACGGTTCAAGCAAAAGCCGCCTGATCTATCGAGGTGACCCGCGCTTGGGAACAACCAGACGCGGGTCATCCCACTCCCCAACAACTCCCAGAAACAAGCGGCTCAGGCCGCCGTTTATGAAAGACATCCCCATGGCTATTCTCAAGTTCTCTGCGTCCGCTGTCGCGGCGCAAATCGCGCATGCGCGCTCGTGTTCAACCTTCCTGCCCAATTGGAACGGGCCAGTCGATAAGCCCGCCCTGATCCTCATCGTTGGGAACGGCGTGCATCTGCGTTCCAACGGTATCGATGGCTCTACCACCCGTATTGTCACCACAGAGCAGTCCGATCCTTCCTTTGCCTTTGCGAACGGCATCAATCCGTTTCGGGACAGCGATTGGATGGCACAGCGTCAAATGGCGTTCCGCGATCTGACCGGGCAGTTTTACACAGACATACTTGACGATGTGCAGACACTGATCGATCGCGGGCAGGGGGCCATCCGACTGGCAACCGATGGGCATTCTATCCGTGTCTTCGTCCGTCGCGCCTCAGACTTCCTGATTGGTGGCACCTATGAGGTGCCCTCGGGTCTTGGCGGAACATTCCGAGTAGTTCTGAAGGACGCCTGCGACACCTTCGCAATCGTTCAGAACTGCGGCAACTGCGAGGACTTCGATGCCATGCAGCCTTACCGCGTGCCGCTTGATGCTCTTATGGAGCTCGAGGACCGGAGGGCAGCGTAATGGGCTGGCTTTTCTACACTGACCGGCGGGTTCAAAACTACGCCGATAAGAAGGCAGAGATCACCCGTCTTTGCACCTTCGAGACAGATGCGCGCCGCACGACACTGGTCAAAGCCAGCAAAGTTGGCTCGACGTGGTATGCGGCCGCAAAAGTCGAGAGCCTTGATTCGGCACCCTTGGAAGATCGGACCTATGTGATCGACAAGGACGGGTCATTCACCTTTGGTGCCGTGTTTCTGACGCGGTACGACGACGGGTGCTGGGGCTACAAGGATATGGAGGAAAGCGCTGGTCCCTGTGAGTCTCGCGCGCCACTAAGCATCCTCAATCTCTTGTCCGAGTTGAAAGACTCCGACAGCTATGCCCACGCCTGGCGGCAGCGGTGTCGGGACTGGGCCGCGATCCCTGATTACGCAGAGGGTGATAAGATCAAGTTGGTTGCCCCTGTGACCCTCAGCGATGGCAGCACCTGTCAGTTCGTTACAGCGACCCATTACAGGCGCGGGCATCAAAAACGGCGCTGCTACCGTATTGAGGAAACCGGCAGCCTTGTGCGGCTATCAAAGGCGTCACTGGCGGGATCGACCCTCATCAGTCGCGAAATAGCTGAGGGCAGTGCGGTGTTGGCAGAGTTTTTTGCGGGGCAGGGGGCCTAGAGTGAAACTCTCTACCGCCTTGATTGCGTATCTCATTTGAGATACAACAATAACCAAAGGAGACTCATATGCCCGCTCAAACATCAATGATCCATGTCCGTGTTGACGATCAGCTTAAAGCGCAGGCCTCGGATGCACTCTCGGGCGTCGGCCTGACGCTCTCGGATGCCGTTCGCATCCTCTTGACGCGCGTGGCCGCAGAGGGCGGGTTGCCAGCGGGACTGACCGCGGATCCAGATGCCTATGACGCATGGTTCCGCACCAAAGTGCAGGAAGCATTGGACGACCCAAAGCCGACAACACCGCAGGCTCAGGTAATGCAAGACGCTCAGGCGCTGATTGATAAGAAGCGCCGTGCCTGATCTTGAATGGAAGGCTACTTGCAAAAATACAGAAATTCTGTATATTCTTAATAATCCTGAAAGTCATCGGAGCATTGAGATGAAACAGTTCGCAGCAGGCGATCTAACGCGTAATACTGGCGACCTCTTCGAGGCGGCCGCTGTCTCTCCAGTCGCCATCACGAAACACCGTAAACCACGTTTCGTTGTCATGTCGATGGAGCGGTTTGAAGCCCTTACGACGGGACGCAGCACACAGGTTGCGCTGGATGTGACGGATATGCCCGAAGATTTGGGTAAACTGTTGGACACGGGCATCGAGAATCACTTCCGTGACCGCTGACTTCCCTGCTGCAGGGCAGGTTTTTGATTATCATTATCTCTGGAAGTGGCAGGCGGATGGTGGTGAGACAGAGGGTCGTAAGAAGCGACCAAGCTGCGTGGTCATTGTCGTGGCCAACGAAGCTGGCCACCACGTCATGTTCATTGCTCCGATCACCAGCAAGATGCCGGAACAAGGCCGAACAGCATTGGAAATACCGGAGACAGAAGCTCGTCGGGCGCGGCTTGATAGCCATCTGTCTCTATGGGTCATTCTGGATGAGTTGAACGCCGATGTCCTCGAGGCTTCCTACACGATTGAGGATCGCTCGCCTCGAGGGACTTTCAGTCCAGCCTTCACCGACGCGATTTTGCGCGGCGTACAACAGCTTCGCGCGGCTGGAAAACTGAAGCTGTCCAAGCGAACCTAGCTCATCTTGTCTTCTCCCGTTTTCCAAAAGGAAAAGGGGGCTTTTTGTCCTGTGAACCTCAACCCGGATCACAAAGGACAGAAATCATGGCCCATCCCAACCCGAAGCACCCCAATCTAACCCCATCCAATGCGCAGCTCAAATCAGCCCTGTCGTTGATCGCCGCCGAGATCGCGCGCGGTCCTCTGCGCAGCTCTTCGCTGTCAAAGATCATGCGCGACACCTTTGGGGGCAGCGATGCCAGCGGTGCATGGAACTGGCGCATGGCCTACGACATGATGCAGGCTGCTGCGGCTCAAACACTTCTCTTGGATGCGAGCGTGTCAGACCCAATTGGTGACGCAAAAAACCTCGCAACGCGGCTTTTGACCGAAACCCGTCGGTCCGAGCAACAGATACGCCTGCAACAGTTCTCGACCCCGCTGCCTTACGCGGCCCTCGCCGTGCGCGCGGCGGCCATCCGAAACGGTGAGACTGTGCTGGAACCCTCTGCGGGAACCGGCTCATTGGCGGGGCTTATGAAGCGGGCAGGGGCCAAGCTCATGCTCAACGAAGTCGATCCATTTCGCCAGCGGCTGCTCGATGTGGTGTTCGACGCGCAGCCGACGGGACATGACGCCGAGCACATTGATGATCTGCTGACAGCAACAACCGCCCCCAGCGTGATCGTGATGAACCCGCCGTTTGCATCCTCGGTCGATCGCTCCCGTGACAAGCACATTGCGGCCAAACATCTCATCGGCGCCGCGAAACGACTGGCCTCCGGCGGACGTCTAGTCGCGATCATGCCGATGGGCTTCACCCCCGAGCGCGACCCAGCACATTGGGTCCGCGCGATGAGCCTTCTTACCCCGCGGTTGGGCTTGACCATCCCCGGCCATGTCTATCGCAAGCTCGGCACCAGCGTGGATACGCAATTGATGGTCTTTGATAAGGTTGATGAGGGCGGTGAGATGATCCGCACCTCGATCGATGATCTCGACGCGGCGGTCAGTATCGTCGACCAGATCGCCGCAACACGGTCGATTGAAGCGCCAGTAACGGCGGCACGTTCCTTGCACGTCGGGCTCCCCCTGATGGGATCCGCGCCTCACAAAGCGCGCAAGCCTGAAGTATCAAATCCATCTGGTGCCAAAACTCCAAAACACGCAGCAATACCGCTGTCGTTTACCCCGCTCGAGACCCCGCGCGAAAACACTCCCATCTCTGACATTTACGCCCGCTATCGTCCGCAGCGGATCGACATTGCAGGTGCGCAGGAACACCCGACGCCGCTGGTGGAAAGCATTGCTATGGCGTCGGTCGCACCCCCCGTGCCGTCCTTGCAGGCCGCCGAGGGGCTGCGCCTGCCAAACCGCCTGATCGCAGAGGGTCATCTCTCAGAGGCCCAACTTGAAACCATCATCATGGCCAACGATGCCCACGGGCGGGATTTGCCCGGCAAGTTCACCATCGATGAGGATCAGACCAAGATGCTGCGCAGTGATGAGGATGCGGCGGCCCGTGCCTACCGCTTGGGATACTTTCTCGGAGACGGCACCGGCTGCGGCAAGGGACGCGAGTGCGCAGGCCTCATTCTGGCCAATTGGCTCTCGGGACGGCGCAAAGCTGTATGGGTGTCGAAATCCGCCACCCTGATTGAGGACGCCGTGCGCGACTGGACCGACCTTGGTGGCTCACCCGCAGATATACAGCCGCTCTCGAAATGGAAGCCCGATCAGCATATCACCATGGGTGACGGCATCTTGTTCGTGACCTATGCAACACTGCGGTCCGCCGGCAAATGCGGCACCACGCGTCTGAACCAGCTTCTCGACTGGATGGGAGACGACTTCGATGGCGTGCTCTCTTTCGATGAGGCCCACGCGATGCAGAATGCGGCTGGATCGGAGCAGGGCAGGGGGGCAAAAGCGTCCCAGCAGGGTCTTGCGGGTCTGCGCCTGCAACTTGCCGCGCCGCGTGCGCGGGTCTTCTATGTCTCGGCGACGGGAGCCACATCGGTTCACAATCTCGCCTATGCGTCCCGGCTCGGGCTTTGGGGCCAAGGGTTTGAGTATCCGTTTCCAAGCCGCGAGAGCTTTGTCTCAGCGATGGAGGCTGGTGGGGTGGCGGCCATGGAAGTTGTGGCCCGCGATCTCAAAACACTCGGGTTCTACACGGCGCGGGCGCTGAGTTTTGACGGGGTCGAATACGATGTGCTGGAACATGCACTGACGGCTGCCCAAACAGAGATCTACGACGCCTATGCGGGCGCGTTCCGCACGATCCATCATAACTTAGAGGCCGCACTGACCGCGACAGGCGTCAATGATGCTTCGGGCGAGACAAATGCATCTGCTGCAAAAGCATCCGCCAAGTCGCGGTTCGAGAGCACAAAGCAGCGCTTCTTCAATCATCTGCTGATGGGGATGAAAGCCCCGTCGATTGTCAGTGCCATTCAGCAGGACCTATCCGATGGCTTTGCCTGCGTCGTCCAAGTGGTCTCGACCGGTGAGAGCCTGTTGAAACGACGCTTGGAGGTGATGGACCCCGATGACGAGCTGGTCGAAGGCGCGTTGACACCGCGCGACTACGTGCTCGGCTATCTCGAACAGGCCTTTCCGATCCACACCCAGAAGCTTGTCGAAGTTGACGGCAATGTCGTGGCAGAGCCGCTGCGGGATGAAACCGGGGCCTTGGTCGTCTCTCGCGAAGCGCTTGCCCTGCGGGACGAGGCGATGACGGACCTGATGGCGCTGGCCCCGATCCCCGCGGCACTGGACCAAATCCTTTGGGCATTCGGAGACGAGACAGTCGCAGAGGTGACGGGGCGGTCAATTCGCCCGCTCAAATCGAGCGACGGCGCACTTTTCATCGAAAAGCGTAGCCCTCGCAGCAATTCATCCGAGACGCAGGCGTTTATGGATGGGGAGAAAAACATCCTGATCTTCTCAGATGCGGGTGGCACGGGGCGATCCTATCACGCGGCGCAAACAGCGAAAAACCAGAAGCGGCGTCGCCATTACTTGCTGGAGCCCGGCTGGCGCGCGGATGCAGCCATTCAAGGACTTGGGCGGACGCATCGTTCCGCCCAGGTCAGCGCGCCGTTCTTCCGGGTCTGCACCTCGGACGTGCACGGCGAGAAACGCTTCACCTCGACTATCAGCAAGCGCCTCGATCAGCTTGGCGCGCTCACCAAAGGCCAACGCGAGACAGGCTCGCAAGGCATGTTTCGCGAGGAGGACAATCTCGAAAGCCCCATCGCGCGCTCCGCGCTGCGGGGATATTACGCCGATCTTGCCGCGGGGCGTGCGGAGGCGATGGGCTATGAGACCTTTACCGATTGGACGGCATTGCGGCTGATCGACAAAGACGGCGTGCTGCTGGAAGAGCTGCCGCCCATCCAGCGGTTCCTGAATCGGGTGCTGGCACTACCGATCCATATGCAGAACGCGCTCTTTGCAGAGTTTATGCAGCGGATCGCGGATCAGACCGAGCGTGCAAGGGATGCAGGTACGCTTGATCTCGGGGTGGAAACGCTGCGAGGCGAGACGATCAGACAGGTCTCGGCGGAGGATTTATGGACCTGCCCGCAATCCGGGGCAGTGACGCGGATCATCGGGCTGGAGGTGACAGACCCCATTCACATTGCGTCCGCAATGACGGCTCTTGGCAACAACGTCGACAAAATCCCTATGGTCAATCGCGGGTCGGGGCGGGTTGGGCTGATCTCAAAGCGCCCGATGCAGATGTATGACGAAGACATCGTCACCCTGATGCGTAAGGTTGTCCGGCCCACTGGCAAATCCTACCTAGAGGAGGCAAAGTTCGAAGCCTCGGCTTGGGAGGCGATTGACCAACCAGAGTTCATCCGGCTTTGGGATGAAGAGGCCGGCAGCTTGCCCAAAACCTCCACAACAAAACTCTACCTGCTCACAGGTCTGTTGCTGCCGATCTGGAAGACCATCCCGACAAGCAACGAGCGCATCTATCGGGTCACGCCCGAAGGCCGTGCCAGTATGATAGGCCGCACCCTCAGCGAAGAGGGGGCCGCAGCCCTTCGGGCGCGGTTCATGACAGGAACGCCCGAAACACCGGGTGAGATGCTGACGGCGGCGCTTGGCACGACAGCACCCGTCGATCTGGGGCGCGGCCTGACGCTGACGCGCCGCCGCGTTGCGGGTGACGTGCGCTTGGAGATCAATGGGGCGGATAAGGGTACAATCGATGGTCTCAAGGCCCTTGGATGCTTTACAGAAATCATCGCCTTCCAGCTGCGGGTGTTCGTGCCGCACGGTGAGGGTGTGGATACCACTGCCATTCTGTCCCGCATCACTGGTGATAACGGCGACAGCACACGAAACGCGGCCTGATCAGTGCAGCAGTGGCACACGAATTTCATTCAAACCCTCAATGCCAAAGCCCGCGCCAACGCGCGGTGCTTTGGCTTCTTGCCCGAACAAAAAACATACCGGAGACCGACATGAACGTTGAAGCTATCAAAGCCGCAGTGGATGCGGGTCAGACCGTCCACTGGGCGAACACGGGCTACATCGTGCACAAAGACGCCCTCGGCCAATACCTGATCACATATCGCCATGGTGGCAGCACAATTGGTCTGACGTACCAGTCGGGAACCCGCTTGAACGGGGATGAGGCGGAGTTTTACGTTGCGGGTGCAAACAATAACCAGTGATCGAGGCTGGATGCGCCAGTCGAAATTTTAGGAAGGACGGGGGAGCGCGTTTGGCGACGCTGGCTCTTCACAATGTGGGACAGCGGATTTGGAGACCGAGGGAGAAAGTTGAAAGCAGGCTTTCTGTTCTGTGATCCCATGAGGGGTCAACAAAGCAATCTCGGATGGTCTGGCAAGATGTCAGGTCCCGATAACCCAAAGAAGGATAAGACCCATGTTCGCAGGAACCCTTACCAAAAACGTCGACACCGCAGCAGCTGTCTTCACCGGCACAATCCACAACACCAAGTTCGACATCGCAATCCAGCTGGAGACGCGCCCGAAGATGTCCGAGCGCAGCCCGGACTTCGACGTTACCGCCGTCAATAAATCCGGTCGCAAGGTGCGTATCGGCACGGCTTGGAACGAAACCGGAAATACCAGTGGTAATCCCTACATTTCGATGCAGATCGATGTTGGACTTGGCCCGTTCCGCGTTAATGCGGTGCAAACGCAGGAAGCCCGCAAAGCCAAGAGCGAAGACTTCGAGATCATCCCGTTGGTCTCAAACGGCACGATGAAATCCGGCTCAATCTCGGGCGAGCTGACGGCGATGGATGCTGACAACGCATTTGCGGGTTACATCGCCAACATGATGTTCGATCTGGATTTCATGCTGATCGAGAACGACTACAAGACCGAAGAAACCCATCCCGACTACCGGATCGAGGTCAGCTCGCCGAAGGGCAAAGCGATCCGTGTTGGCTCCGCCTGGATGGCGAAAAGCACCCGGACCGGCAACGATTATCTGTCACTGCTGATCAACACGCCCGACGGTGATCTGCGGGTCAATGCCGTGCAGAACGAAGAGCAGCGTGGCGGGCAGACGTTCTCGATCATTCCGTTTGTGCAGAGCGGGGATGAACAGCCAGATGCAAGCGGTGGGTTGTCACTGGTTGCTTGATCGCAACAACACCATCGACTGACAGAGCAGGGGAGCCGCGGTGACGCGGTTCCCCTTTTTCTGTGCCTGTCCGGTTTAGAGACGGCAAGAACGCGCTCTAGCTGCAATCTTGCAGAGATATCTGTAAAGCACTGTTATTAAGTTATAATTTAAGCGGAGGTGCCGTTCGATCCGATCTAATTTGATTCGAAGATGCCATTTCTTATTGTTATTTTAACTTTCTAGTCCTACATCTAATCACAGATATGACTGGCGCCTCTGCACTTGGGTTCGCCCTTGGATATGCGTCAGTCCTCATCCCCTCCAAAGATCCCAGTCTTCCCAACCATCGATCACACCCATATCTTTGAGTGTGACTGCGCCGTTCTTCGGTTGGGGGAAGCTATGCAAATGGTCGCGTAGGCGGATGTGCCATTTTGACTGTGGGCAAAGCTGTTTCAGGAAAAATCGCATCAGGCAAAAGTATCGGAAAACCTGATACTGGTCTGTCTGTGCAATTTCTAAAAGTTGCGGTGGAACGCTGGCGTGATCTTTGATGTGGCTGTTCCAAAGTCGCTCATGATGTGCGGATGCATTGCGCACCTGAGAAAACGACCTCATCCACTGTATCATGAACTTACCGTTCAAAATTCCGTACTTGCCAGCGATTTTGGTTTGAATATCCATCGGCAGCATCTCAAAAAGATGTGACAACGCTCCAAAATCAAGAATTTGCACGGCGACCCAGATCGGCAGTTCACCGTAGGCTTGTTTGTTGTGTTTTACGAAAGCGGCCTTGCCAGAACGTGTTTCAAAGCTTCGATAGCGCTCTTCCCACCTTTTATAGCGCCCGTTCATTACAAACTTTTGCTGAAGCAGGTGAGGCTTAAGATGCGCGCAGGCATCACGACGACCAAACCTGTATGCAACATCGACTTGCAAAGCCAGTTCGATCCGTTCCAAAGCGTCCAGCGCAAGAAGGCGCAGCTTTTTATCAAAAACATATAGGTCGACGGCATCTGACATATGCGTGTCAGGTATAAATTGGTCCGAGATGGTTCCGTCGTCATTAGCTTGTTTGAATGGATACCAATATCCACTCAGTCGGTAGTAGCCAAATCGCTCAAGCGCCTTTTTTGCTCGAATAGGCTCGCTGATAGCCATTCCCCTCGATTTGAGGAGACCAAGCTGATCATCAATGGATTTCCAGTTTTTCATGTAATTCCTCATACAGACATTTTCAGCAGCAGGCCAACCTTGAGCTGAGTTTCTGCGTCGCTCTTCACCTGAGCATGAATGCGCAACCATTTTGAGGGTCGTGAACATAGCCTAACGGCCTCCCCTGCTTGGCTTCGCGTGTCGCAGGTGAGAACGGCCCTGCGGTCCGTCGCGCATGCGGCCATGCGGCCTTACCGCGGCGGCGTACTTGGCGTCCCGGTTTGCCCGTCTCGCGAGCGCGTCGTGATCCGGCCACGCCTGCGGTTTCCACTCTGGTCTGTTTTGCCAAAGCAAAACGATCCCGCCGCTCCATCCGCCTGCGTGTCCCGCTCCCGCCGCTTGCCTGCTCGCGTCGGGCAAACCTGGCGTCAAGACACACACACATGAGTATGGAAGCATATCCTCCGGATGGCCCCCAAATCAGCCCGCCTCAAGGATCGCAAAACTTTTCGGCGAGGGTCATGCGGGTTGCGAGGTCAATCGCGCGCGTGAGGTTGCGCTTGTTGTGAGCACGGCGCTTGGAAAACTTTTACGCCCAGCAAGCTGGCGGCTGCGCCGTCCCTGACCCGAACAGATTCGGCGAACCAGAAATCGGCCATGCCCCCACACTCATGTGGTGGCCCTCAAACTCAAACATCTGGAGATGAACACATGGCCTACGATCAAGCGACAACATACGAGACAATCGAACTCTTCGGCCTGACGGAGAAAGATGCACACCTGCCAATCCCGCAGGACGATATCCTGAAAGACAGCATCATCCGCGAAGCATTTGAGACCCTTCTCGGGCAGCTCCGCAACACTGGACTTGAGGGAGAGATCGAGCCTCTCGCCCACGGGCTGGCAACAATCCTGCAGCGGCGCAAGGTTGCCCTCGGTAAGGAAGTTGATCGCACAGCAGATAAGATCGGCGCACTGGCAAAATGCCACGATGGATCAGAGATCGCAGAGACAGCACTGGAAGTGGCACAAGCGCGCTTCGTGCAGTTACGCGAGATCGTGGACGCCATCGAGACGATGGGGGAGGCGGCAGCGGAATGTTATGAGACTGAGACCGGGAACGCCTTCATCCCGGCATCGGGATCGCGGGCCAGCGTTCGGGCCCAAGAGACGGGCGCCGTCTTCGAGGCCAAGCAGCTGCTGGAGCAGCATGATCGTGAGACCGCCGCAAAGTCAAAAGTCGAAGGTGTGCCGCTCATTGTGTCGGGGTCAACCGACTGGACAGATATCGAGGTCATCTTCCGGACGCTCGATAAGGTTCGGGATCGCATCAAGCAAAACCGCAATCAGGATATCTTCCTCTGCCACAAAGGTGGCAAGCATGGAGCGGAGATGATCGCGGCGCGGTGGGCGCGAGCGCGGGGCATCAATCAAGCGCGCTTTGATCCACGTTGGTCTGCACACGGACGTGCGGCACCGTTCAAGTGCAACGATGAGATGCTGGACGATAAGTTCGCCGCGACAGGAGTTGTCCTTTTCGGCGGCAACGGGGTCGCGCTGAACCTCGGCCAGAAAGCCGAAGCGAAAGGACTGACGGTGATGCGGGTCGCGGATCCAGCGAAGACATCGGGCGAGGCATAAGTCAGAGAGGGTCACCTTCGGGTGGCCCTTTCTTCGTTCTCAGGGGCGGGTGCAACATGACAGAATTCAGCCCGACAGCTGTTCCTTTTTCGGGCCGCCAGATGGCAACTCATCTCGGCGGGTTAGGGTGGGGTTCGGCGGCGGCAATATCACCAGCTCTTGGACCGTCGATACGAAGACGCGAATTCATTCTCGAAACCGCACTTGTCCGACTTGGGCAGCAGACCAAATCCCAACACGTCGCCTCAGAGCGAACCCGACCTTCACCTCTATCGAGATCAACGAGAGCCGTGGCGACTGCGATGTGGGGGCAGACATTTGGGTCTCTTCTTTTTGCTCATTGATGTGGATCGCACGGGGTCGGCCCGGCCGTTCCCTGCGCTGCGCTCCGGCAAGCACAAATACGGCTTCCACGCCCTTGGCGCGGACCCTCCGCATTTGCGCTTGCGACCGGTCCTCAGCCCCCGTGCCAAAAAATCCACATCGCAAAAAGGAGAGACCCAAATGACCAACCACTACGTCGCAACAGTTCCCGTCAAATACACCGATGGCGAAGGCCAGGAGCGCACCCGCTTCCAACGCGTCGGGGCCATGTTCCGCAATACCCGCAACGGGGATGGCTCGGAGTTCTTCAGCCTCAAGCTCGACTTCCCCGTCGGTGTCCAAGAGCTGGTGATGTTCCCACCAAGCTCAAAGGAACCCCAAGAGTAAATCCTCCCCGAGGATGGGCCGCCGTCAGGCGGTCCTATCTCTGTCCCAGAGATCGCTGTGAGGTCCGTTGAGACCCCTGCCTTCGGCAGCGGTCACGGTTGCCGATGACAGGACTGCAAAGCAGTCCTGATGGTTCTTGTAGGGGTTGAACCTGCGTGGTGACAGAGCCGCCAGCCAGCCTCAAGGGGGCCATCCGTAAAAACCTATCGGCGCGGCCTTCAGGTTTTTACGGCAGAGAATTGGCAGGCCAATTCTGGCCTCCCTTGACCCTGTCTGTCGGCCCTGTCGGTTGAGGTGTGTCCCGCCCCATCGCTTCCGTCCGAACATTACATGTTCAGACAGATCTCAGGCGCGGGCCTTTTGAGATCGGCCGATGTTGGAGCCTGCGGCTGGTGTTGGTTGGCGCCCTCTTGGGCGCGGCCTCGCACCTGCGGTGCTTGAGCCGTGAAACGGAATACAAGGCTGCCAGCGCTCCAATTCACCGTAAGTATATTATTGACAGATTAGTATAGTTTCGTATGTTGGGTGCAGCCTTGTATGAAGGTGGCAGGAAATAGGGGGTCTTTCTTCGCATGTCTCGCTCGAAACGTCTCACGGATGCAGAGCGCATGGAGATTGTGCGCGAAGCCGCTGACGGCGTCTCCACGTCCGTGCTTGCACAGCGGTTCGGAGTGACACTCCGGGCGGTGCAATACACCTTGAAGAGTGACGCAGAGCGCCAGCGCGATACGGCCGTGCCGGTCTTGGCGGTGAGTGTGAAAGTGACCCCAGAGGAGATGGCAGCGTTCGATGGGGTGCTGGCTTCAGCGGGGATCGAGACCCGCTCGGAAGGGCTGCGCCGATTGATGCAAGCGGCAGGTGGCACCTTTGTGGCGGACACATCGTTGGCGGCAGAGATGGCGCGCTATCGTGCCTCTTTGAATGACGTTGGAAACGGTGTCGCCCATATTGCCAAGCAAATGCAAAAGGCCAATCGGGCGGGGCAGGGAACTGGCCCCGAGTTCTCGGAAATGCGTCTTGCACAGATGCGTGGGTTGGCGCGGTTCATTCTGGATTCTGCAGACGAGATTGACCTGCTTGTGCGTCGCCGTCGCGATGCGATGCAGCTGAAAGCAACGGCTGCCTTGAGGGAGTTCGCCCATGCGGCTGAATGATGCGGTTGGTGCCGTCACCGGAGAGATATTTGAGGATGGATGGAGCCGCATCCGTGGCTCGATGCAGGGTCTGTATGTGTCCAAGCAAAAGCAGATCGTGCGGGCAGCGGCGGGACATCGGGCAGCTGTGTTCAAGGCGATCCGGGGCGGGGGGACGCAGAACAAATCACAGCTGTCCAACCAGCTCGACTACCTCACGACGAAGTCCACCCACATCGTCGATAGCAGCGGGTTTCTGGATGGGAAATCCAAGCTTGAGCCCGGCGAGATCAAAGACCTGACAGAGCGCTTTGCCAAGCGGTGGGATGGCGGGTTCAAACCCAAGCTTGGGCAGACGACACATCTGCTGATGTCCTTTCCGATTGGCACACGCGGAGAGGATGTGCGCGACATCGCCACGGACGTGGCCGAGCGGTTTTTCCAAACCGATGAGGGGCACTTTGATTACATCATTGCGGTGCATGAGGACCGCGACCACCCGCATGCGCATCTGGTGTTGAACCGCCGCTCGCAAGAGGGCAAGTTCTTCTATTTGGCCCGCAATCATCGGTTCAATTATGACGACTTCCGGTTGGCAATGGTCGAGGAAGCGGAAAAGTATGGCGTGCGGCTGGAAGCCACGCGGCGGATAGATCGTGGCGAGGTGCATTACCCTCCCCGCGCCCGCGAGGTTTATGCCGCCAAGGAAGAGGGCAGGGCCCCAAAAGAACGCGAACGGGTGGGTAAAGACCTGACCCGCACGCTTGCCGAGATCGCAAACACCAAAATCATGTTCCACTCGCTGGCTGCTGAGGCATCCTCTGAGAACCGTGAAGATATTGCCGACGTGCTGTTCCGTGCGGGTGAGGTTCTGGCGAAGGGGGGTCACGTTGAAACCGCAGGAGGCATTTACATGGCCGAAGACCAAACGTTCGAGGATCTGCGCAGCCGCTACGCGGAAAAGGTCACTAACATCACAGACCTGATCGCGGCAAAACCGGATGCGGAGCGGCCCGCGCTGGAAAAGTCTCTCAACGCAATTCAAACGCGGGTGCAGCATATGCAGCCGCTCGGGCTGCGCTCCAATTCCCTCTCGGAGGGCCCGTCAGAAGGTGGGGTCTATTCTGAGGCCAATATTCAGCAAAGCCAGCTCGAGCGTCTGTCTGAGCCACGGGTTCGCGCCCGCCTTGATGCAGCATTGCGCGGCACGGGGATCAGCACATCCGAGCTTGTGGCACGGATGGAGACAGGGGCGCAGAACGCGGCCCTTGAGCATCAATGGATTGCGGATGATCTGTCCAAAGTGGCCGAAGCGAAGGATCTGAACCTTGAGCGCCGCGCGGATTTGGAACAGGCACGGGATATTCTCAATGATGTGCATGTGCAGCTGGGGACGATGCTGGAGCGGGAAGGTGTGCTGCGCCGTGACGGGGTCATTGAAGAAGCCCGCGAGGTGCAGGCGCATGTCACGGATGCCCAGGTCGAAACTGCTGCCAATGCCGTTCGCATCGAGACTAGGATTGATAACCGAGATGACGCCGTGATCGAAAGCCGTGCCGTACAGCGTTTGGAGGACGAACAGCGGAAGTATCTGCGCGACCACCCAGAATTGATTGCGCGCCCCACCGATGTGATCCGCACGGATGAGGAGGGCAGGGCGGTGATCGTAGATCAGGCCGCAGCAGAGCGGGTTATCATTGAGGTTGAAGCGGCGCGTCTGGGCGCGCACAGCAGGACGCCAATCTCCGTTTCCGTCGCGCGCGATCTACAGACGCGATATCCCGATATGCCCGAGCAGCTGGCGGAGGGTCTCGGTGACACATACGAGCGGGTTTATGAAGCGCGTGACACCGAACGGGAGATATACCTTGCGGAGCGCGTGACAACTACGATTGAAACGCCTGAACTGTCCCGTGTTCTCGCCCATGAACGGGCAGGGGAGTTGTCGTCGCCCTTTGAGACCGAAACCGAACGCGAGGCCTTCCGCGCGCGGGTGGCGCAGGTTTTGGACACGGCGCAGCTGGATCGCCTGAACGATGGCGACAGCGATGCTTTGGAAAACATCATCGAAGATCGCCTCGACCGGCTCTATGCCGCAAAGGTCTATTTGCAATCGGATGCGGCAACGGCAAACTCGGATGCGTTACGACAGGTTGTCGATGAGTTGGCAGACGTTGAAGTCGAGAGACACCGCGCGGCGGACGTGGACGGCGAGACAGAGCGGGGCCAGATCCATTGAGTGGATCCATGGGCAAGGCTTGGATTGCTATCGGGGTGGTTCTGGTCACCTTGGTGGCAGGGGCGATGGGTTACACCATCGCTTCGGCCGTGCTGACCTTCAAGGCACTTGGGTTCAGCGCCGATATCGAATTTGGCTATATCGCGCAGAATTACTTCTGGATCAGAGATAGACGGCCTGATGATTTCCAGCTGATCAATCTGATCATCGGCGGTGCTGCCGTCGCTGGGCTGATGTTGAGCCTAGCTCTGTCCGGCTCGGCCCTGACGCGCTTCGGGCAGACCCATTGGCAAAAGCGCGGTGAGATGAAAGCCAACGGGTTCTTTGGCAAGCCCGGCACCGGGTTTATTCTGGGCAAACTGGGCAGTCCAAAGTCGCGGGCCCGCTACATCACCTCGAAGGTCTTTCCCCATGCGCTGATCGTGGCACCAACCGGTCGCGGTAAAACCAGCGGCTTTGTGATCCCGAATTTGCTGACATGGCAGGGGTCTGCCGTCACGTTGGATGTAAAGGGCGAGTGTTTTGAGGCCACAGCCCGTCATCGTGCCGCCCAAGGTGACAAGGTCTACCGCTTTGCGCCCACGGACTGGGAAGGCAAGCGGACGCATCGCTACAATCCGCTTTTGCGCATCTATGAGCTAGAAGACCCCGCGCGTCAGCAGATGGAATTGCAGCTGCTGGCGACCTTGTTCCTGCAAAGCGACAATGATCGCGTTCAAGGGCTTTTGAAGGGAGGTATTGATCTGTTCGTGGCCGCAGGCTTGTTGGCCTTCCAGCGCAAGAAACCGAGCTTGGGCGAGATCTACCGGATCGCGGCCTCGGGGGGCAACAAGCAGAAAGAATATGTGGCGCGGAGCCACGAGATCGACAACAAAGCCGCGAAGTTGATCTTTACGCGACTGGCGTCCACCAACAACGACACGCTGACCTCCTATGTCTCGCTTCTGATGACCTCAGGGCTGGATCAATGGCAGAACCCCGCGATTGACGAAGCGACGCAGGTCTCGGATTTTGACTTCCGCACGATCCGCAAGAAGCCCTTTACGGTCTATCTGGTGGTCCAGCCCCTGATGGTGAAGCCGCTTGCGCCACTGATCCGGTTGTTTTTCTCTGACCTTCTCTCGGCGATGCAAGAGAAGGAACCGGGCAAAGATGAGCCTTGGCCTGTGATGATCATGCTCGATGAGTTTAACCGCCTTGGCAAAATGCCCATTGTGGTCGAGAGCATTGAAACCCTGCGCACCTATCGCGGCCACTTGGCGGTCGTCACACAAACGATCCCCGCCCTTGATGAAATCTATGGTGAAAACACCCGCCGCGCGTTGCAGGGCAACGCAGGCGTAAAGCTCTACCTCACCCCCTCAGACGAAAAGACCATTGAGGAGTTGAGCAAGGCCGTGGGCAAGACCACGAAGACGGTCATCACGCGGTCACGGTCCATTGGCAAGAATCCGTTCGAAGGGCGCAGTCAGTCCACACGGACGGAAGAAACATCTCTATTGCCTGAGGATGAAGCGCGCCGATTACCGCTCGATGAAATTATCATGGTCGTTGATGCGCAGATGCCAGTGCGGGCGAAACGGATCCAGTATTTTGATGATCGGCTGTTTGCGGCGATCCATGGAGCGCAGAGGGGGGAATTGCCGTTTCCAGTGATGGGCCGAGGTGGCGGTAAGGCGCACGGGCCAGATTCTTGCGGGTCAAGGCGGGGCCCAAGCCAAGCTGGAACGAGTGCGGAGCCTAATGCGCATGATGAGCGACTAATTGGTTCAAAAGAGATCAGCTCAGGTATATCTGTGCCGCCCACCAAGAAAAGCTCAAAAGCTGTTCAAGCCGTTGTTGAAGAGGAGGAGCGGCAAATGGAAATGAGCTTTGCCGACCAGTTTGAGATGCAAATTGAGGAACGCGACGGAGGCGATAGAGATCGACTCGATACAGTGGTGGATGATTTGGACGGGCTGGAAAGCTGGTTGAAGCAGGGGGAAGGGGCTTCTGGCTGAGATGGGTAAGGCGTAACGCAACCATTGAACGCGCGTAGATCACTGAACCAGTCGTTCGCCGCACCAGATTTGAAGGACAACAAAGCGGGACGAATCGGGCATGGCAGCATTGCATTCTTGTCGCTTGTATTCGGTTCAGCTCCCACATATGTAAAAGACAGCACGGTCCTGCAAACTGGAGTATTCACCAATGAAAAAGATCGATGTAAAAAAGGACTACAACCGGACAAAGTTTCTGATTATTGCCATGGTGGCACAGATTGTCGTGGTGTGGATTGTCATGGCAATCTATCTGGCGTGGTTGAACTGACTACCAAATCGTGAACCGGGCTGTGCAAGTTGGTTTCCTTAGAACCGCGATGGCGGGAAATTGGAAAGGCGTGACACCTCGAATGCACAAACTGATGCCCGCAACCCGTACAACTCCTTGAATTTATCGATTGGCAACAGCTAATATTCATTGCTGAAGCCGTCGCTGGTGAATCGCGCAACATCAGGCGCTTTGGGCTCATTTTCCTCTTTCGCTGCATCATGCACGAACGGCTGGTTTCACTAACGTTTAGTCCTGCCCCTACCAGAGCAGCCCATATTACGCGATTTGTTGTAAGGTGCGGCAGCTGCTTGCCAATCAGTCAAAGATTATCTGTTCATATGACATGAGAAGGTCAACGTGTTAAAAAGAACCCCATATAAGCAACACATTGAGTTAAACGCGTCATCGGAAAGTGTTGTCTAAGCTGCGCTTACCTCACAGTGCCATGTTGAAACCATTTAGGCGTAACGCCGCAAACGTAAGTCACGGCTACAACCAAAAACAGGGTCGTTGTAACTACGCCCAGCCACTGCGACCAACCCACAATCCATATAGGTAATGCCACCGTTGGAAGCCCGATGAAAAAGCCACCAAGGCGATCTGCTACTCTACTATTGTTCATTCTCGGTCACCTCTTTTAAATCAATTTTTGCTAGGCGCTCACGTTCCATTTGCTCGCCCCACTGTTTCATATCGTCCGCATCAGAAAACCCATGCGACATGGCCCATAGGTCGGCCTGCTCCTTAATTACAATTTCCGCGTCTGGGTCGGACATGCTCATCTTCTCCCCAATCTGCCAAGCCTCGCAAGCTGAGCCAGCATTTGCGATCCAGTCCCCGTCGATGGATTGCCCCCTGTGGGTGTCACATTGGCCATTCCCGGCCGTTGAGGCATTTGTTGCACCCCAAACATCTGACGCGCTCTGAGTGCGGCGTATTCGGCCCCGCTGGCGCCCCCTACAAGATAGCGATTGTAGGCTTGCTGATTACCCATGGCGGCACGTGCAAACCCATAGCTTCCGGCCATGCCGCCAGATAAGGCTGGCATCATGATGTTGCCGGAAATTGCCCTCACAATAAACGGCGTCGCGACGATGAACCCGTTGGCCATCAACACCATCATAAAGAACGGAATCAGCGCACCGATATTGGTGGCACCCTCAGGATCGCCCAGTTCGCCAATAAGTGCAGAAGACACGCCAGTGATTGTGGCAAACACACCAGCCACCACAATCGGATATATCGCGAAAGAGATCAGCGCCGATAGCCACCGCGCAAAGTAGTCTTTTGTTACATCAAACAGTGTCAGGAAAATCATCACAGGCGCGATTCCAATGAGCAGGGCGATCATCAGACGCGACGCGACTAAGATAAACGCAGCCAGCCCGCCCAATAGCGACAGCATCAACACGCCAACGATATCGAGCATGGCCCCCGCCATCCAGTTTAACTCTGACCCTGCTGCATTCAGATATTCCCCAAGCTCTGCGATCAGCCGGTCAAACTCTTCTGCGAAGGTGCCGGAGGGGCCGGGCACGCCGCCACCAACCGAAGCAACAAGCGCGCCAGCGATGCTATCGATGCCAGCTAGTATGGCTGATGACAGTGCATTAAACTGCACCCAATTGGTCGCAAATATTCCAATCAACCCGATCTTCACCGCAAGCCAGAACGCCGTTCGCCCGTCCATCGCTTTGTATTGGTAGATCATGTTCAGGAAGACGAAGATTACGACAACCGTAGTTCCAAGGACGAGAAGCGTCCCCACCGTTGCGGCAACAGATCCGAACTGTGTCTCGGCGGCGGTGTCGAGATAGCCTTGGGAGGTTTCAACGAAGTAGGTGACAACGCTCATTTCAGGATGTCCCTACCAATTGCCTGCGGCTTCGCAGATCGCTTTGGCCTGAGATCGAAGTTCATTTGCGCGGCGGTTGTAGATGTCCGAGGCTTGCAGCATGTCTGAACGGTCCGCATCCGCATGGTTCTCTCGGAAGGTGACTTCGGCTTCGTCCCAAGTTGGGAAGCGTGTGGCGCAGTCGCAGGAACCTGTGTCTACGACCCGCCCCATGTTCTGTGCTCGATAGATGTCCTGGACCAAGACGCGTTGGTAGGCGTCTCGCAGCGCCATGTTTTCCATCCAATCGGGCTCGTTTGGGCGCTCAGAGCAGACATCCGGAATGCCCTCGAGACTGGGGATCAGATTGCGTTCCGCCAGCAAGGGTGGCGCAATCAGGCCCAGAACAATCGTGAGCCAAGTTAGACGGACAATACGATGCTTCACCCTTGGCCTCCAACATCTGCGCATTCGGAAGACTCACGTTTCAGGAAAGCCGTGTGCCCGATATTGGCAAATTCGGACGAACTGATTGAGACGACCTCCCACCCGATCTGGCCCTTCGCATTCAATGCTGCCTGCATTTCGATCAGGCTGTTTTTACGATCCATCGGGAACGACAGGATCTCGTATTCATAGGTTGTCATGCCAATGCTCCAATCTGTTCTTGGCCGGGGAGGTAGAATTCTGTGATGCCGCGCGCGCCATTGTGACGCCCGGTTTGGATAATTACGTCGATGGAATTTTCGATGTATCGAACCATGTCCGCATAGGTCATCGGGATTTCTGTTTTGAGGGCCGCGATCGCTAATCTCTGCACCGCCAGTTGCGGGGTTTCGGCATGTAGCGTGGTCATTGATCCGCCGTGACCCGTGTTGATGGCCTCCAGGAAGGTCATGGCCTCTTTGCCGCGCACCTCGCCGAGAATAATCCGATCCGGCCGCATGCGGAGCGTCGCCGTGAGAAGCACGTCTGCGGTTTGGAACGCTGCATCGCGATTGGCGATAAGCGTCACCACGTTTGGTTGAGCGGGCAGAAGCTCGGCGGCCTCCTCGATCGTAATGATCCGCTCTTGCGCGCTGACATGGGAGAGAATTTTGCGGGCTGCCACGGTTTTGCCTGTCGACGTACCACCCGAGACGATCATGTTGAGCCTATTCTCAACGCAAAAGGCCAGCGCATCGTCGATCACGCCGGATGCCACGACTGCGCGCAATTGTTGGGTTTTCTCCTGCCGCAGTTCTTCGAGTTTGCGCTCCTTGCCAAACAGAAACGACAGCTCAATTTTATCGAGAGAAAGGCTTGAGAAGAACCGCAAGCTGATCGACATGGCCGACATGACAGCAGGCGGCGTGATAACCTGCGCGCGGATCGGGCGGTCTTTGTAGGCAATCGAGACCGACACAATTGGCCTGTCCTTGCTCAAGGTGGTGTTTGCGCTGGAGGCAATCTGATTGCCCAGATCTTTAATGGCAGTCTCCGATAGCCGCTGATCCAGCAAACGCATGAAGTGATCGCCTTGGAATTCACCCCAGCAGGTGCCGTCCGGATTGATACAAATCTCGATGACATCGTCGCGGGACGCGGCGTCTAGCTTATCAAGTGAGGTTTGAAGATAGCTCAGCGACATAGGATCAAAATATCTCTAGATCGCGGTCGACCATGACGGTGACGCGGGCACCTTGGTCGACGTAGATAACGGGACCGATGGAGAGATAGTCGCTGATCACGCTGTCAGTAGCATCGGCCAGATCATCGCCAACATCCTCAAGAACACCTGCTGTGGCTTCGTCATCTACAGAGGCTGCCGCCGCACTCGGGGCCGCCGAGATGAGCGAAATCAGAGCTGCTGAGCCAAAGCGTTCCGCAAAGCGGGTGTCGACAAAACCAGTGACGCCGGAGCGTCCCAATTCATCTCCACCAAAGGAACTGATCTGAATGGTTTGATTGTCTGGAAGAATTATTCGATCCCAAGCGATGGTGACGCGCTGCTGTGCAATATCTAGCCCCGAGCGATAGCGCCCGATCAGCCGCGACCCGCGTGGGATAAGAAGGCGCGATCCGTCAAAGCTGAAGACATCCTCTGAGACGACCGCGCGGACCTGGCCGGGCAGGGAGCTGTCGAGTGCGGTTTCCATGACAGCCTGAATCATCGTGCCTTGAATGATGGTGTTTGAAGGGTTGGCAATCACCTGTGCTTGCGTAACGGAGGTCGGTAACGCGCCGTTAAGAACAAAGTCAGTCACTTCGCCAAATGTGCGCTCGGTAAGCGGTGTCTCATTCGCGCCTGATGTTCCGCCAAATGCAATTGTAGGGGAGGTAACGCGGCGATCCTGAAACGCGCGTTCTTCTGCTGCGCGACGCTCAAGATCAGCCATGCGGCGTGCTTCCTCTTCACGGCGCGACCGTTCTGCCTCCCGCGCAAGGAGGTCTTCCTCGGACGGTCCGATAGGACCCGGCGCAGGCACTGGCCGATTGGCCTCAAGTTGGGCCAACTCCAAGTCCATACGGATTTGTTCCAGCTCGCGGTCTCGTGCCGCCAATTCGTCCTGAAACAGCTGTTGGGCTGCTTGGGACGCAGTTTGCAAGGCAGCGATCTGAGCTGTTAGCCCATCAATGGCATCTGCAGCTGCCGTGTCTTCTTCTACCACCGGTCCCGGCGCATTGCGCAATTCCTCAATCTGGGCCTGGAGGGCAGCCAGTTGCGCAAGAAGCTCCGCGTTGGGCTCAGAAGACGCCGTCGGGGCTTCGACAATTTGGGTTTCCGGGGCAGGGGGCGGAGGTATGGCTTCGATCGCTCCAAAGCCATCACCCTCGTTTTGAAACACATCAGGCGTGGCTGTTGGCAAAGCCGTTTCTTCATCTGGTCCGGAGACCATAAAGAGAACGGCGCCACCTGCACCAACGAGTGCGACGACGATGAGGGCCAGAAGGGGTGATCGTCGTGGCCTAGGTGAACCCCCGCGATTTCCGCCCTTTTCTAGTGCGGCGAGGCGCTTTTCGAGCTCTGCGTCCTTTGTCCCGCTCATGATGGCGCCCCCGCGGGCGGTGTCGCCTGAATACAAACCACATCATCACCGAGCCGCAGCACCCACTGCGAGTTTACGCCTGAGACGCGGATCACCCCGTCCTCGATGGCTTGTGTGTTTACCGTCCGCTCGCGGCCACTGGAGGATCGGAAGATGGCTGGCACAGGCGCATTTCGGGCAAACGCGAAATACGTAAACGTCCCATCATCCCAAACGCGCGTCGGGGTGAACTCGGATTGCGTGCTGGCCCCATAATTATAGTTGGGGGCTTGGCTAGCAATGGCGCGAGTAGGCCTCGCATCATCATCAGGATAGCGAAACTGAACCACATAGAAGGTGGGGCTTTGGACCTCTTGGACGTTGAAGTAATAGCTGCGCCGATTGGTATAGACGGTCACATTGGTATGAACGCCGCGTGCGACGGGCTTGATCGCGAAAGCTTGACCGCCAGGCACACCATCGATCTCAAAGCCTTCTGTGTCGCCTGCAATGATCGAGCGGATGCTTTCACCTTCTCCAAATTCTACAGTGGTCACATGGGTGAGGGACACGTTGAGGCGATAGATCTGTGCCTCTTGATATGTGGCCAATCGAACGCGACTGTCATTGGGTCCGCCACGCGGAATGGCTTCAGCAATGGCCAAACTCGGCACCACGGCAAGCATGAGAATACTGAGCAACTTTGTAAGCAAACTAATTCTCCAATCTGTCGGAGCGGATGGAATATTCCAACACGGTGAAGCCAAAGGGGTTGGACCAAACCTGATCGATGGAGCGGCTGGCCTCGGGGCGGAACTCAAAGAGCAGCGTGGCGGTGAACAGGCCGGTCTGGACGCCATTGATGGAGTTGAGGCGCTTGCGCAGACGGACCGTGGCGCGATTGATGCCGATCCGGTTGATGCTGAGAACTTCGACATCCAACCGGCCGCTCGTGCCATAAAGCGTGGGCGGATAGTCCGCATTGGCACTGTTCCAGATTTGGCGCAGTGAAGCTTCCGCTGCGCCGTCCGAGCGACGCAGCACACTACGGACCCGGACATCGTTGTCGAGTTGGTTGTAGACCTCGCGATCACTGATGTAGCGGAACACTTCCGCCTCAATGATGGCTTGGTTCTCTGTGACGGTCGTTGCTCCGACTGAGGCTTCTGGCAGTGCAAAGCCAGTCGATGGATCGTAAGGGACAACGACGGGCGGCGGATCAATATCGAGGATCGAGACAGCCGCAGCACTCAGACACCCCAGAATACCAAAGATGAGGCCAATCAAGCCAAGCCGCTGCCAGAGCCGTTCGCGGCGCAGCGCGCCGTACACCAGCTCTTCTTCAATGATTTCTTGTTCACTCGCCACGCATCACACCTCAATCTGCATTGAGGTCAGGCAAGGTGAAATCCATGAACCGCTGCTCTTCGGCGATGGTCGCGGCATCGATCACGCCACCGGTGCCGTCACCTACGGTTTGAATGGCTTCAAGCTGCCACATGGCGACTAGTGCAATCGCAAGTTCCGCCGTCACGCGCGTGTTGAGATCGACGCTTTCCTTCAACTCATCCATGTCATCGATAAGGCCAACGAGCCGGTCCACGCGTTCGAGAGATTGTCCCGCATCGCCATAGCTGTTTTGCGCTGCGGCTGAGACAAGCGCGCCAGTCGTGGCTTGGGTCGCGATGCGATTGGCACCTGGATTGCCGCTCGCGGCCATTTCCGAGAGCGTATCGTCATCAAAGCCGAGATCGGCCAGAACACGGTCCATCTGAGTTTCGATCTCGCCCGCGCCGGAGCCGGAGAGGCCGGAGAAATCCCCCGTCTTGATCGCCTCGATGGTCGCGAGGATGTCTCCGAATTCCTGATCCAAAAGGCCGTTCAACTCTTCTTCCATCTGCGTCCGGATAATTTCCGGAAGTTCAGCAAGGCGGGTCAGGGCTTCATAGGTGCGTTGCAACTCCGCGAGTTGGTCGGTGAGTGTGGCGAGCTGTTCGCGCAACTGGGTCAGTTGTTCGTTTTGCAGGATCTCATCTTCGATCATCTGCCGAAGCTGCTGGATATTTTGAGCAATATTCTGGGTGTCGACCACAGGAACACCTTGCGCGAAGACCGAGGTAGGCGACGCCGCGTGGAACCCCATAGCAAGCGTACCAACTAAAGCAGTCTTTAAGAACCATTTGGATTGATGCATCAGTCCAACTCCTCGATTGTAAAATTCATAAAGTTGCCCTCGGCCTTGCGGGCGGAGGCTTGGGCCAGTTCTTCTGCACTCAAGACGCGCGTTCTTGCTGCCTGCAATCGAACGCGGGCTGCGACCAGCCGCACAAGTTCCGCGCGGGCGTAGGTGTTAAGCGCCATGCTTTCCTGCACATCCTCCGTCTCGGAAATACGCTCGACAATGTCATGGACACGCAGGGCCGCCTGTCTGATCGCAGCAGGGGAATTGTTTCCGTAGAAAGCAGCGCCATGCCCGGTGATCGAGAGATTGGCATTGGCCAGTAGCGCTGGATCGATAGTGCCCAAGGCTTCGATACCGCCAATCCTGCTGAGATAGAGATTGTAGCGTTCGGGGATGACAGTGACGTAGTGCTGTGTTTCTCGAAACGGGGGCACGCCGCTGTACTCAAAGACCCTTCCAGGACCAGCATTGTAGGCGGCAAGCGCGTTGATGATATTGCCGTCAAAGGTGTTGAGTTGCGTGGCCAAATACCGCGCGCCGCCATGCACTTGCAGATAGGGGCTGTCATAGTAGGCAGGATTGATGCCGAGGTCGCTCGCGGTGCCCGGCATAATTTGGGTGAGACCAAACGCGCCAACGGGAGAACGCGCACCGATGGTAAAACGACTTTCCTGCCAGATTAGGGCCTGCAGAAGGGCGCGCCATTGGACGGAAGAAAGTCCGGCGCGCCCGACACCCGCAAAGCCGCTGGTCTCTTGAGCGACGCGGATAATGAGTTGTTCGATATTCTGGGCCGCATCGCCAAACATCTGCGTCCCCGCGGGATTGGGATCAATCGCGCCTGAGCCATAGACGGCCTCTACCGACCGGGAAGGATCACCACTGCCAGAGTCCAAACCGGACACCATCGCGGGCAGGCCTTGGCCGCCAAAGCTTGATTGGGCGTCGAGAATGCGCGCCAGCGTTTCCAATTGCTCGCGCTCGATCTCGGCAATGAGTTCGCGCACGTTTAGCTTGTCGGCTTGGGTCGCAAGATCGACGTCACGATCACCGGTTTCCACGATGTCGCGTACGGTCAGCCCGTTATCGACCGTTGGCACGCCTTGAGCGAAGGCGAGACCGGGCAGCAAAGACACGCAGAGGATATGAGCGAGCTTAGACAGCAATGTCACCCTCCAAAGGGCCAAGAGGCGTGAAGGTGCAATTGGGATCAACCGGTGCAACTGCTGCAAGGAACGTGAAGCAATTGGCATGTGGCTCTTGGTATTGTGCGCAGGAAGCGAGGACGCCGAAAATGGCGAGAAGGATCAGTGGTCGTGTCATGATAATCTCCAGAAATCAGATCGGTCGCGGTAATCGGCCCCGACAAGCGCCTCGCCTTTTTCCATGCCACCGAGGATGGTGAGGTTGTGGCCAAGTGCGCTGAGATCGGCATCAACCACTATCGATCCTTGGTCGTCGCAAATAAGCGCCAGCCGCGAATTGCTGCCCGTGTTCAGCAACACGTCGAGTTCTTTCTCGAAAAGGTTCAGCATGGCGTAGTCAGACGCATGGGCGCGGATGTTAGGGAGCAGGATTTGGGTAGGGACCGCTTCGACGATGGTCTTGCCGGTGCGCGTGCGTTCCAGCTGGCTGGCATATTGCGTCATCATCACAGCTACGGTGTTTTGCTTGCGCGCCGTCACCAGCCAGTTCGAAAGCCGCTCTGCGAAATACGCGTTATCGAGGGCCTTCCAGGCCTCATCAATGACGATGATTGTGGGGCGGCGGTCTTCGATTTCGCGCTCAACGCGGCGAAACAGATAGCTGAGCACGGCCATGCGTTCTTTCTCGGACTCTGAATCTAGAATGCCAGTAAGATCAAACCCGACCACATCGCCTTCCAGAGAAAACGTGTCTTTCAAGGATTGGCCAAATATCCAGCCATAGCGACCATCGCTGGTCCACTCGAGCAGTCGTTGTTGCAGATCGCCGCCATCATCGGTGGAGACAAAGAGCGAGGCAAAGTCTTTCCAATTGCGTAGGGCAGGGTCGGTGGCGTTCGCGTTCTGACGCACAACCTCCTGAATGCGATTGGTTTGGTTCGGCGTGAGGGGTTTGTCCGAGCGATAGAGCAGGGTGGCCAGCCAGTCCGAGAGCCAAGCCGTGCCGCGATCGTCAACTTCTGTCCAAAGCGGATTGAGTCCGGTGGCTTGTCCGGCCTTCAATGCCGCATAGCTTCCTCCGTTGGCGCGGACCGCCATCTCCATACCAAGTCGGTAATCAAAGACGAAGATCCGCGCGCCTGCTCGACGGGCTTGGGTCATGAGAAAGGCCGAGAGCACGGATTTGCCCGATCCGGGCCGTCCCATGATCAGGGTATGGCCGCTGGTTGGCTCTTTGTCTGGGCTGCCTTGCTCGTGATAAGAAAACCGATAAGCACTTTGCTCGGGCGTGGGGAGCATGGTGATCACCTTGCCCCAGGGCACGTCATCGGCCTTCTTGCCGAGCTGCGTGCGATGGAACGCGGCAAAATCCGCGAAGTTGCGGTTGGTGATGGCACTAGCGCGCACGCGCTTGGGTTGGTTGCCCGGATGTTGGCTGAGGTAGTGCGCCTTTGCGGCCACTCGCTCGCCGATCATCTTCACGCCCTCAGCAGCGGCGGCGTTGACGATCTCGGCGCTCAGGGTCTGCAGCTCATCAAGCGTGTCGCAGAAGATCGTCACGACCATGTGGTGCTCGCCGAAGCTTTGGCGTTTGGCTTCAAGATCATCGGCGGCGATATCCAGCGCTTCCATCAGTGACAAGGCGGCGTCCTGTGACGCCTGCATCTGCCGTTTCTGGCGCTTGATCCGGCCCGCCATAAGGTTGGAATTGATTGGTGTGAATGAATGGGTGACGATCATGTCGACAGGCAGGTTCAGCATGTCGAACATCGTGCAGAATGTGGCCTCGGAATATTCGCCGATGGTGAAACTTTTGCCGTAGCGATGGCCAACGACGCCTTCGGATAGCTCGAAGTGATCCTCTAAAAACGTCACACGGGTGTTGGCCACGTTGAACGATAGGAAACCGTAGGTGCTGGCTGGAAAAAGCGGCAGTTCCTGACCGGTATTGAGCGCCCCGAGGAACCCAACCAGTTCACCAGACTTCGCCGACAGCACGCGCGGTTTGAGATCAGCCAGCCCCGAGGCAAAGACATTCACGGCCTCGTTCAGCCGTCGAAGGCGTTTTTGTGTTTCTTCTTTGAAGCGCTCAGGTGCGCTGCGATTGAGAAATGGAAGAAAACTCTTGGACGGCGGACGGTGCATGACTGTGAGCGTCAGTGTTTTGTCGCGCAGCCCGCTGGTCGCCAGCTTCTCGCGCCACTGGCGATCCACGTCCCCTGCAAAACTTTCGGCGCGCACGGGTTCAAGCCCCGGGGCAATCGCTTTTGAGACCTTATGCACGTAATAGCTGAACTCTGGACCTAGCTGCGCAACGATACGTGCAAAGAGGGCCGTAATCTTGTCGAGGTAGGCATCATCAGTTGTGTAACTGTTGACCCCATCCAAGCGGATGCATTGGAATAGTTCGTTCACCCGCGTGCGCACCGTTTGGTCATCGACCAAACTGACGTAGGGCAGCATATGCGCGAGGCGCGTTTCTCGGGCATACCAGTCCGGCGTCAGGGTGCGGGGATCGAGGGCTTCGTCGCCGGCTTCGTCACGGGGCATAGCTGTCCCCACCATGAACTTGCCGGTTTCGGGTGGGCGGTGTTTCCTGCAGCGCCGTCATCATCACGTCGATAAAGCGGGGATCCCAATCGGCAGCTTTCCAAAGGGCGGGATAGAGCAAGATCGCAACCCCAAGGATCACGATGTGCTGGACCCATACGAACAGCAACACCGAGCCAAAGAGCCAGACCATCGCATACATGATGGGCAGGCCCAGTAACTTCGGCGGGCGCACAAGGCCGAGGAAAAGAGGCGAGCGCTCAGCCACCAGCGAAGACCGCGGCGACGATTGTGGGGGCGGCCGCAACACCGGCGATACCGACGAGTACCCAGAGTGCCTGGCGCAGATCGATGATGTTGAAGAACCAGCTGAGGAACACGCCTAAGACGGCCAGCGTGGCGATCACGACGCCAAGCGGGCCGGTCAGCGCATCGACGATGCCCTGTAGCAGACTTTGAATTGGGGAGAGGTCGATGCTTTGCGCAAATGCGGGTTCTGCAATCAGTAAGAACAGCGCCAATGATGCCGCGAAAGCGCGTGTAAAATGTCTCATGGGTTTGTTCCTTTCAGTCGAACGGCCACCGCCATGACGCGGGCCACATGATTTTGGGTTTCTCGGTAAGGGGGGATGTCGCTGTATTGGCGCACGGCGTCAGGCCCGGCATTGTAGGCCGCCAACGCAAGACGCGGGTCGCCGAATTGCTGGAGCATCATCGCGAGATAGCGGGCCGAACCGTCAAGGTTCTGCAGCGGATCGCTGGGATCAACGCCAAGATCGCGAGCGGTTGCAGCCATCAACTGTCCAAGGCCAATGGCACCAGCGCTGGAAATAGCACTTTGCCGATAGGCGCTTTCGATTTCTATGTTGGCGCGGAAGAGGATGAGCCAATCTGAGACCGAAAGTTCCGAGCGGCGCAGACCGGGGTGGCCACCATAGCGCAACGCTGTGGTTTCGATGGCCTTTAAAACTGCGGTGCGGGGCAGGGGAGTACGCAGCGCGATGGCGGCGGTGCGGATTACTTCTGTTGCTGCGACAACATCAGGTTCGCCATATATCGCGAGCGCATCGGTCGCCGAGCCTTGGCCTACGCCGTCGTTGTAGTTCCGAGCAAAGTAGTTTTGAGATTGCGTCGCGGTCAGCGAGCCGTCGCTCTCCATGACTAGTACCATTTGGGCTGAAGCATGTGGCGCAAGCAGCCATATAAAAAGAAGGCTAGTTGCTGCTGCCTTTGACGGGTGCAATGAGTTTATGCGTGGTCCGCTGGCCCTCTTCGAGCGGGACATCGGCATGCGAGAAGCCGATTCCAACAAGGAACGATACGACTCCAGTGATTGTTTTGAATTCGCGGATTTTGATGTCGTTGTGGGTTGTGCGGGTCCGCGCAGTAACCAAGAGTTTTTCCACGCCGTCATCACTGACAGCGCGCATGATCCAGATGCCGTAATAGCTTGGACCTTTCTTGTGCGCAGATTCCTGGCACAAGATTTCGGCGCTATAGCCGCTTTCCACGAGTTCGCGGAATCTAGCCTCCGTGACCACATTTGGTGCTTCGACTTCCCAGTTCATGGCCCGGTTCACGCTTTCTTTAAAGACGCTACGCTAGGCATTCCTACTTGAAGCCTAGAGATACGATAGTATATAATTGTCCGCAAGGTATATTTATGTGATGCGGCTGTACTGTGGTCGCGCACCCATTAGGCATGCAAAGTGGATTCTTTCAAGGTTAAATGGTTGTTTTGGCGCACTCGAATGCAGCGTAATCGCTACGTCCCAGTTATAGCTTCTCTCATATTTTTGGCTGGTGATGCGTTAGCAGAAACCTGCTTTGCGCCCTCACGACCCTTCGTTCCAAGCGATCCGCAAGCTGTTCAAGAATACGCAGACCTCATCCGGAACGACTTTGAGGCCTACATTCAGGACATTCAGAGCTTTTTCCGCTGCCTTGACGACGAACGGGCGCGCGCGTTTCAGGAAGCGCGTGAAGTCAGCGAAGAGTATGGAAAGTTCCATGGATTGGTTGGGCCATAGTTTTGGAATGCAGGGGCCCGTCGAAAAGCACTCAGAATCTGGGATTGAGAAGGTCTCGTGCCTCAATGCCCAATGCCTCCGCAATCGCTTCGACCATATCGATCGACGCGGCATGCTTTGCGTTCTCGATCTTGCCAATATAGCCGCGATCAATGTCCGCGCGATGCGCAAGGGTTTCTTGGCTGAACCCTTTGGATCGGCGCGCCTCCTGAATATTTAGACCAAGTTGTACCCGTAGCTTCATGCCTAAGGCAGAGCCCGGATGTAGAGTATTTAGCCACGCAATATATTCTACATTCGCATCCTAGACTATTGTCTTTGGGCGAAAATTTTCCAAATTGCTGTTGAGCGCCATAATTGGCGAGTGATGAAGTGAAATTGCACGTGAGGGTTGGGTGAGGACTGTGACCGTATTTTTAGTCAGATGTTTATCCACGCCGATGGGAGGATCCCTCAAAAATGGGGTTCTTTAAGGAAGCAGGCTATATTCCTGAATTTTTTTAACCTTTAAGTTGACCTAACCCCCAATATGACCAAACCCAAGCTGCTAATCGGCGGCTCGATTTCCGACCAGCAGACAAGAGTGAATTGAAGAGTGCCCCATTTGAATGACGAAGCAACGCCCATTGCGCGGCTCATCGGACCGGATGGGAAGAGCATCGTTGGTTTGGTCTACGTTTGGGAAACATCGGAGTTGGCTATACTGTGGCTTAATCCAAGAAAAACGGCAGCTTTCGTTGATCCAAAAATTGGCGCCAGCATGTGGGCGACGGCAAAATCGAGAACGCCGGAAGATGTGATAGCCTTACTTGGCAGGCTTCAAACACTTGCCAAACAATCGTGATTTCTGATGGGACGGCTGACCGAACAAAGGGTCAAATAAGTATAAGCGCGCTTATGAATATCGGATTGAATTTTGAGGCAGCGGCAAGACTTGCGGGAGGATTGGTTTCCCCTCATCTATAAGCGTCGATGCTGCTGGCATAACATGTGCATGGACAGTTTTAATGCTCAATACTAGCAGTTGAGACACATCGTTCGAATTAAAAAGGCACTCCGGTATGACGAAGAAACTGCAAACTTCGTCATTGGTCTCAATTTGTACGATTTTACTATGTGCCGGGCTACTTTTCTCTGGCAACGGATTGTTTCAGACACTCATGCCCATTCGCGCAGGGCAGGAAGGGTATTCCACCACGCTCATCGGCATGTTGGGCACCGCATACTTCGGCGGCTTCACGGTTGGGTGTTTTATCGGTCCCCAGCTAATCATGGCGGTGGGGCATGTCCGTGCATTTGCTGGATTGACTGCACTGCTGACAGCGACATTGCTGGCATTTCCTCTGAACGTAGATCCTGTTTTTTGGGGCGCTCTGCGCGTCGTAAGCGGGATTTGTTTGGCTGTCCTCTATATCGTCGTTGAAAGCTGGCTTAATGACGCATCCTCCAACGCCAATAGGGGTCGGGTACTTTCAGCATACATCATCGTGACGAATATTGTGACAATGGCCGGACAGCTGTTGGTGAACTCGTACGATACCCGCGCCTCAACATTGTTTTTAATCGTGGCGATCCTGATTTGTCTTTCGATCGTTCCACTCAGCCTGACACCAACACCGACGCCCACGCCGATTCCATCGTCGCGGTTAAACTTGCGCAAGCTGTACCGCACCTCACCGGCAGGCGTTGTCGGGTGCCTGCTTGCGGGCATGGCTGAAGGCGCATTTTGGTCTCTGGGTCCTGTTTTCGCACAAGAACGCGGAATGGCTACCGTCGACATCGCCCTTTTGATGGCAGCCTTTGTTCTTGGTGGCACTTTGTCACAATGGCCACTTGGATGGATTTCAGACGCGATCGACAGAAGGTACGTGATTTCGGTTGTATCGGTCGGAACTGTCATGACAGGGCTTCTTATCGGGTTTGACATGGCGCCTTCAGGCATTGCGACATTCGGTCTGGCCGTTTTCCATGGTGCGCTTATGATTCCGATTTACGCACTATGTATTTCACATGCGAACGACAGCGTACCTAACTCACGCATGGTGGAAACAAGTGGTGGATTACTTTTGGCGTTCTCCATTGGAGCAACCATCGGCCCTTTGGCAGCATCAGGATTTATGGCTGGTGGTCGCGAAGGGGGACTGTTCTTGTTTATTGGCTTAGTTCTGTTTGTCCTCGGTTTATTTTCTGCTTTGAGGTTGGTGTTGGACAAGCGCACGATGCGGTCAACAAAAGGACATTACTCTGCGACTTCGGCAGCCTATCCATCGTCCTTTGTTCTGGAGATTGAAGAACCTGAAACACCATGAGTTGCTGATGTTTTTACTGAAACCGTATTGCGACAATTTCTAGATCAACGGAACCGGTGGGTTTATGCCACTCCACCGAACTACCTAGCTCACCACCTAACAGAGCGACGCCAAGCGGTGAGTAAGGAGCAATGAGGCCGCGCGCAGGGTCCGCTTCGTCCTCGCCGACAATTTTGAATGTCAGCTGTTGGTCGTCCTCGTTGAGAACGTCGACTTCTGCGCCAAAGGCTACGATGCCATTTGGGTGGCTTTCCGGATCAATCGGGATCGCCCTGCTGATCCGCCCTTCAAGAAAGCGAATGTCTCTCTCGATTACAGCAACTGCCAGCTTTCGGTCGATTTCGTCCGGCTTCTCGCGCAGCTTTACCAGATGCAACCGACGATCAACCAGCCGAGTATTGAGATCAGAAAGGCCTGATGGCGTGACCAAGTTTGGATGTGGGCTTTGTGGAAGATCGTCCAGCCTAACATTTTCGGTGCCATCTTCTTCTTTTGTAAATGCCTTACTCATTGGATTTCTCCTCTGGCGCTATGCGTTAAGGTGCCTCGCGTGGAACCGCAGGTGGTCCTCAACAAAGCTGGCTATAAAGTAATAGCTGTGATCATAGCCTTCGCGACGGTTTAGCTGCAAAGGATAGCCACTGGCCTTTGCAGCCGCTTCCAGCGTTTCGGGCCTTAATTGTTCTTCCAGGAAATCATCGGCCTCTCCCTGATCAACAAGTGCGGGAACAGCCCCAACCGCATTACGCATCAACAAACTTGCATCATAGTCGGCCCATGTGGCGCTGTCCTTGCCCAGATAGGCGTTGAAAGCCTTTTGGCCCCAAGGGCAATTGACTGGGTTTCCAATCGGGCTGAATGCCGAGACGGATTGAAACCGTTCAGGATTGCGCAATGCCAGAACAAGCGCGCCATAACCGCCCATGGAGTGGCCGAAGACTGAACGTTTGTTGCTAACCGGGAAAGTCGCCTCGATCAGTTGCGGTAGTTCGTTCAGCACATAGTCGTACATGCGGTAGTGTCGGTTCCACGGTGCCTGTGTCGCGTTGATATAAAATCCAGCACCCTGACCCAGATCATACCCATCATCATCGGCGACATCTGTGCCGCGCGGGCTGGTGTCTGGGGCGACGATCGCAATGCCAAGTTCTGAGGCCATGCGTTGGGCACCGGCTTTCTGCATGAAGTTCTCATCAGTGCAGGTCAGCCCAGACAGCCAGTAGATCACAGGTACCTTTTGCCCTTTCGCGGTCTGCGGCGGCAAATAGATTGCGAACCGCATGTCGCAATTCAAGGTCGTTGAACGGTGGGCGTAATGCTTGGTCCACCCGCCGAAATTCTTGTTAACGCTCGTGTTTTCGAGTGACATGCCGCACCTGTTGTTTTGAAGTGGCGGTCGCGCCCTAAGAGGCGCAACCGATCTGCTCATTTACTTGTCGAAGTGGATGACAGTGCGAATGCTTTTGCCTTCGTGCATCAGCTTGAACGCTTCGTTGATGTCCTCAAGGCCCATTGTGTGGGTGATAAAGTCATTCAACTTGAATGCGCCCTGCATGTAACGCTCGACATAATCAGGCAACTCGGAACGGCCCTTTACGCCGCCGAAAGCAGAGCCGCGCCAGACACGGCCAGTGACCAGTTGGAAAGGACGGGTCGAGATTTCTTGACCGGCACCGGCAACGCCGATCACCACGGATTCACCCCAGCCCTTGTGACAGCATTCAAGCGCCGAACGCATGACATTGACGTTGCCGATACATTCGAACGAGTAGTCAACTCCACCATCTGTCATCTCCACGATCACGTCTTGGATCGGTTTGTCGTGGTCCTTCGGGTTGATGAAGTCGGTCGCTCCCAGTTTGCGGGCCAGATCGAATTTGCTTTCGTTGATATCGATCACGATGATCCGGCTAGCCTTGGCCATTGCCGCCCCAATGACAGCCGACAACCCGATGCCGCCCATGCCAAAGATAGCAACGGTTGCGCCTTCTTCGACCTTGGCTGTGTTCATCACAGCGCCCATGCCGGTGGTGACGCCGCAGCCGAGCAAGCAAACTTCTTCCAGCGGGGCTTCAGGGTTAACCTTGGCCAGCGAGATTTCGGGCAGCACGGTGTATTCCGAGAAAGTCGAGCAGCCCATGTAGTGTAGGATTGGCTTGCCGTCCTTGTAGAACCGGCTGGTACCATCGGGCATCAGGCCTTTGCCTTGGGTTTCGCGGATTTTCTGGCAGAGGTTGGTTTTGCCGGACTTGCAGAATTTACACTCACCGCATTCAGGTGTGTAGAGCGGGATCACATGATCGCCCACGGCAACGCTAGTCACGCCTTCACCGATGGATTCGACAATGCCTCCGCCTTCATGGCCCAAAATTACTGGGAACAGACCTTCGGGATCATCGCCTGACAGGGTGAACGCATCTGTGTGGCACACGCCAGTGGCGACGATCCGCACGCGCACTTCGCCTGCCTGCGGCGGCATCACGTCAATCTCTTCGATTGAGAGCGGTTGGTTTACGGCCCAAGCGACGGCGGCTTTGGATTTGATTATGTCGGTCATCTTGGCTCACTTTGCTATGATGTGGGGTTTCTGAATTGTGATTTACACTATCTCCGAGGCAAGATAATTGGTCTATTTCGCAATTGACTATTACTGTATGGTAATAGTTGGTTTGTTTGAGGCGATATGGAAGGAAGCGCAGTTGGCTATCTGGGAAGGTGTTTCAGAATTCGTCGCGGTCGCTGAAACAGAGAGCTTCACCGCTGCCGCCAGCCGCTTGGGAATATCCACAGCGCAAGTTAGCCGCCAAATTGGGGCGCTTGAGACGCGACTGGGAGTCAAGCTGTTCTATCGAACCACCCGCAAGGTTTCGATCACTGATACGGGGCAAATCTATTACAACCACTGCCGACAGGTGCTTGATGGGCTTGCAGAGGCGGAGCGTGCAGTAACCGACCTAAATCAAACGCCCAAAGGCAGGCTTAACATGACCGCGCCAGTGACTTACGGCGAGAGCAGGATTGCTCCGCTGATCAACGATTTTGTAGCGTGCTATCCCGAGTTGGTTGTGACCCTGACGTTGACCAATCAGATGGTTGATCTGGTGGCAGAAAGCTATGATTTGGCAATCCGCTTGGGGGAGTTGGATGACAGCACGATGATGGCCAAACGGTTGGCATCCCGCACCCATCACGTTTGCGCATCACCGGATTATCTTGCGGGGCATGGCGCGCCATATACGCTGTCCGAGCTGGATCAACACAATTGCCTGCAAGGAACGTTGGACACCTGGCGGTTTCAGGAAAAAGGTAAGCCCCGCCACATCCGCGTTAAAGGCAACATTCGTTGTAACAGTGGTTGGTCACTGGTTGATGCCGCGCTTAAAGGCATCGGCATTATCCAACTGCCAGACTATTATGTTCATGCTGATATTGCGGCAGGGCGTTTGGTACCGATTCTTGAAAATTTCTGTGCGCCCGATGACGGTATTTGGGCGATCTACCCGCACAATCGCCACCTTTCACCCAAAGTGCGGCTGCTTCTGGATCATCTCAGCGAGGGTTTGGGAAAGACGGAAGATATGATCGCAAATGACAATGGGACTTCCAAATGATCGTCAGAGAACACCCTTCAACGCTAAAACTGTTCTTTGTGATGCAAGGCTCTGTCGTGCCCAGAATCATTGGCAGGATCATCGGCATCGCTCTTCTTTCAGTCGTCGTAATGCTACTGGATCAGTACGTTGTGACCTTACCGCATATCTCCATCGGAGCGATGGGAATATTTGGTGTCGCACTCTCACTGTTCCTCGGGTTTCGTAACAATGCGGCTTATGATCGTTGGTGGGAAGCCCGTAAGCTCTGGGGTGCAATGATCGCTGATGTGCGCAATCTGGGGCGGCACATGTGTATCTTTGTCGGCAAGGGTGAGGACCGCGAACAGATACTCTCGTGCGCCGTCGCCTTTGCGCACTTGCACCGTGGGTTCTTGCGTGGAGTCGATGTGAAGACTGATATCGTTGGCTGGGTCGGCGAAGAAAAAGCTGAGGCAATGAACGCGCAAAAAAACCCCGCAGATGCAGCGTTACGGTCAATTGCCGATAATATTGCCAAACTGATCGAGGAGGATGCAATAAGCGGGTTTGGCCAGATGACGATCTCGCAGACACTGTCTTCGCTGGCATTGGCACAAGCGGGGTGTGAACGGATCTTCACGACACCCTTGCCGTTTGTCTATTCCCTGCTGGTCCGCCGGACAACGTATCTGTACTGCTGGCTACTGCCCTTCGCGCTGATCGAGGCGACGGGTTGGTTTGCTCCGGTATTTGCGGCTGTTGTGGCCTATGTGTTCTTTGGCCTTCAAGCGGTTACTAACGAATTGGAGCACCCGTTCCGCAATCTGCAGAACGGGCTGCCGTTGGACGCGATGTGCCGCACGATTGAAATTTCGGTGTCAGAAGCGCTGGATCGCACCCCGCCAGTTGCATTGGCTGCGACAAACCACGTGCTGAGTTGAACGCTTAGCCCTTGGTTGCATCTTGCATAGCGTCAGCGCCTTTTTTCCAAAGGTTGCCCTTCCAAAGCTCTTCAAGACCGGTCTCGCCGCTCACTCCTTTGGTGGTCAGATAGTCGTAATAAGACGTCGGCTTGTGGCCCGTCAGATTGTAGAAGTCTGGGCTACAAAGCGTATAAAAACCGTTGGTTAGATACTCGAAAAACTCGGCGCGGGTTGCGCCAAAGTCAGCCTCAAAATCGATCATGGATTGAGCGCGATACTCGATTGCTTTGCCCATCGCACGACCAAGGTCCCCCGCAATTTCGGTCATGGATTGTGGAGCAGGTCCGGTGATGTCGTAAAATTTGTTGGCGTGCCGTTCTGGCCCTTCAGTTAAGACAACAGCGGCAGCCTCTGCGATGTCGCGCGTCGCAACAAAAGAGTTACGCATGTCGCCCAAAGGATTTGAAAACCACCCTTCGCCATCAATGGTCTCGCTGTCCGTCTTCAGCAGGTGGTTCATGAAAAAGTTGTTTCGCAAGGCGGTGACGTTCAGCCCTTCGTCGATCAGCGCTTTTTCACCCCACCAGTAATGTTGCAGCATCAAGGGAATGCCAGCACCTGCGCGCGATGCATGTTGGTTCGGATCATAGGATGCAGTATTGGTATCCGCGCCCATACAGCTAATACGAACGACATGATTGATCTGGTCACGGCGCTTACCCAACGCTTTGCAAAAGGCGAGATGCTGTTCAATCATCGGGTCGAGGGACGCAGAATAGATCGCTGTAACACCGTCCAACGCGGCGTCCCAGGTTTGTGGATCGGATAAGTCGAACTTCACCACTTCGTCTGCGCCGAGTGCCTTTAGGCCGTCAGCTTTGCTCTCGCTAAAGTAGCAGGCACGCACAGTAAGGTTGGGAACCGTCGCCAGTCGCGCCACTAGCTCTTTGCCAATTCGGCCCGTTGCAGAGGTAATCAGGACAGTTTTCTGGGTCATTTGGATAGCTTTCTCATTCGGGTTTGGTTTTGCCTGATTTAGGGTGTCGAAAGACATAGGAACGCCGCCGCTTTCTAATTGTGAAACGCCACTGCGATATCAGCCGCCAGCCTTGCGTTGTTCTTGACCAGAGCGATGTTGGCCTTGAGGCTCTCTCCATCCGATAGCTCGAATATGCGCTGTAACAGAAATGGGGTCACTGCTTTGCCTTGAATGCCTTGCGCTTCCATTTCGGATTGCGCGGTTGCGATATACGCATTGATGATCCCGGCTGGAATTTCATCGGATTTCGGGATCGGGTTAGCGATCAGGCCTGCACCCAACGACAATTCATCACGAACCTTTTGGAAATCGGCAATCTCTGCGGCGCTGTCCAATCGCAGCGGGACGGCGAGGTAAGATTCACTGGTCCAGAAGGCAGGCAGGGTATCTGTTTGATAGCCCACGACAGAAACGCCTTGTGTCTCCAGCACCTCCAGCGTTTTGGGGACATCCAGAATGACCTTGGCACCCGCCGCGACGACGATGACGTCTGTTTTTCCAAGTTCGGTCAAATCCGCCGAAATGTCGAAACTGGTTTCAGCACCAGCGTGCACACCGCCGATACCACCCGTCGCAAAGACGCGAATGCCCGCTATCCGCGCAACGATCATGGTGGCCGCGACGGTTGTGCCGGCAGTCTTCTTTTGCGAAATTGGAAACGCGATATCTGCGCGCGATATCTTGAGGGCGTCTTTCACTTTTGCCAGTTGGTCCAGCTCTTGCGCGCTAAGACCAATTTTTAGACGTCCGTCGATCACGGCAATCGTTGCGGGGATTGCACCACGCATGCGGATCTCGTCTTCAACGGCCATGGCCATGGCCATGGCCATTTCAACATTCTGCGGAAATGGCATGCCGTGTGTAATGATCGTGCTTTCAAGTGCGACGACCGGCTTGTCTTGCTCAAGAGCGTTTAAGACATCTTCTTGGACGTCGACAAAACTTGGGAGTTTACGCATATTTCTCACGCTCGTTAAGGGAGCCAAGGAGGCTATTAACAATTTTCATCAACGATTTGGGACGACAAATCTAGCCTAATTACTTGTCCAAGTAGTTGGTTCGCTCTCCTTCTCTCGATCCCATAAAGAGCTTGCCACAATCCATTTTTTACGCGAAAATAAAGTCTGGGTCGGCGATGGCGTCGTCAGCATTTCATGCAAGACCTTTGTCCCTTCCTGAACGCCGGGATCTTGCTTTACCGTTTGTACGGTGAGGAAGGTCTCGGTGCCTCCCTCAAACGCGAACGGTTTGCGCTTTTGAAGGAACCTTAAATGGACCGTCCACAGAACTACCGTTTTCACCAAGGGGATCGTATTCTCCCATTTTCATCAGCTGAATATGACGATCGCCTGTCAAAGTTGCGTCGTGATATGGCTGCTGCAGGTGTTGATGCTTGTGTTTTCACATCGATGCACAACGTTGCTTACTATTCTGGTTTTTTGTATTGTGCGTTCGGGCGTCCTTATGCGCTCGTAGTAACACCAAGCGATAGCGTCTCAATTAGCGCAGGCATTGATGCAGCACAGCCATGGCGGCGCAGCCATGGTGATAACATCACTTATACGGATTGGGAGCGCAACAATTACTGGCGTTCAATCGAGTCTGTAACAGGCACTGGCAAAACGATCGGCTTTGAAGGCGACCACATCAGTGTTGACCAAAAGGCGCTTCTTGAAGACTTTCTAACACCCAAAGCCACATTGAATGTTGCTCCTGCGACCATGCGTCAACGGATGCACAAATCCCCAGCAGAATTGGACTTGATCCGTGCGGGTGCAAATGTTGCCGATGTGGGCGGCTATGCCATCAAGGACGCCATCAAGGAAGGCGTGCGCGAAATCGACGTGGCAATGGCAGGTCGGGACGCGATGGAGTTGGAAATCGCCAAGCGTTTCCCCGATTCCGAGATCCGCGATAGCTGGGTCTGGTTCCAGTCGGGCATCAACACGGACGGCGCGCATAACCCTGTGACTACACGCAAGCTTGAGCGTGGGGATATCCTTAGCCTCAACACCTTTCCGATGATCTCGGGCTACTATACGGCGCTTGAACGTACTTTATTTGTTGGTGAAGTTGACGATGCCAGCCGCAGAATCTGGGAGGCCAACGTAGCAGCCCATGAATACGGGATGAGCTTGCTTGTGCCCGGCGCCAAATGTTCCGAGATCACGCATAAGATCAACGACTTCTTTGCGGAGCGTCAATTGCTGCAATACCGCACGTTTGGGTATGGTCACTCTTTCGGCGTGCTTTCACATTACTATGGTCGTGAAGCGGGATTGGAGCTGCGCGAGGATATAGACACGGTACTTGAGCCCGGCATGGTCATCTCGATGGAACCGATGCTGACAATTGCAGACGGTGAACCTGGTGCTGGCGGCTACCGCGAACATGACATCTTGATCATTAACGAGGACGGAAACGAAAATATCACCGGCTATCCGTTCGGTCCTGAATTCAACGTTGTTGGCTAACGCAAATAGTTAATTCTGCCCCTGCAGAAACTGAAGCTCTTGCAGGGGCAGGTAACAAATTGGACCAAGCAAACACTTTTAACCGCTCTTGAAGTCGACTAGCGAGCTTTGTTCTCTTTCGCATGCGCTCTACTGCGATCACCATATGGGCTTTCGCCGAAACGATCTTTGTAATGGCGTGAAAACACACCGTTGGAATTGAACCCGGTCGCTATCGCGACCTCTATCACACTCAGGTCGGTCTCCATCAAAAGCGTGCGCGCGCGATCCAGTCGGATGTTGCGGTAGGTTTGGGCCGGGGCCTCGTCGAGAAGTTGTTTGAACTGACGCTCGATTTGGCGGCGCGATATGCCGGCAAGCTGGCCGAGTTCATCGAGCGACAAAGGGGTCTCGATATTTTCGTGCATCGCGCGCAGCACGGCCAAGATGCGCGGGTTGCGTGAACTAATAGCCTTGGCAATCGAGGACCGTTGTTCGCTGCGCGTCGTGATGTCAGGGCCGTTTAGACACATATCCGACACCGCAATCGCAAAATCGTCGCCATAGTCTTGGGCGATGATTGTGATCATCATCTCTGTTGCGGCGACCCCGCCACCACAGGTCAGCAGATCACCGTCCTTGACGTAACGGTGACGGGTTGGGGTCAGGTTTGGAAACGCCTCGACAAAGCCGGGTTGGTTTTCCCAATGCAGGGTAAATTGCTTGCCGTTTAGCAATCCCGCGCGTGCGAGCGTTGCAGCACCCGTGCAAATACCGCCGAACTTACCGCCAAATCGTGCGTGGCGGCGCATGTGGCCCAGAACCACATCTGATGCAGTTTTGGTGCCGTCGTTGCCCGAACAGGCAAATAGATAGGTATCCGGCGTCAGGTCGTTCAGACCGCCGTGCACACCGATATCGATGCCAGATGATGATGACACGGCCATGCCATCCTCTGACAGAACCTGCCAGCCATATAGCGGCTTCTGCGCCAATTGGTTGGCGATGCGCAACGGATCAAGAGCAGCACTAAACGCAAGTAACGTGAATTCGGGCAGCAGCAGGAACCCAAACCAACGGGTGTCCTTTGGATTCTTCACGGGAAAGCTGAACGCACCGGCTGGTACGAGGTCAGGCCGTAATTGTGGTGATGCTGCTTCTTTGGCCATACCGTGTTCTGATCAGCTCGCAGCGTCTAGCAACATCGGGAACCAGTCTGTCCGCAATCGCTGACCTGCCGTCATGTCGTGGCCGGGGAAGGGCGGAGATGTGGGACCGGGGCGTTCGACGTAACGCGCGTCGTCACCTAACAAGCGCAAGGAGAACGCCCGCCTACGTGTGCCTGCCGCGTTGCCGCGCGCGCCGTGCAGCGTGCGGTAGTTGAACGCCACAGCATCACCTGGTTCCATCTCGTATTCGCGGATGTCCATACCTTCGGCGTCGGGATCGGGCACCTGCATGTAGTCGTCATCATTGGGGTAAAAGCTGGTCTCAGCCAGCCAGCGCGTTGGCAGCACGGGCTTTTCCCAGCGGTGTGATCCAGCGACGCAGCGAAGCGAGGCTTGGCGCACAGGATCAAGCGGCGACCAGAAGCTGACGGTTTGTTCACCCTCGACAAAATAATAAGGGCTGTCTTGGTGCCACGGTGTTGGCTTGGACGTGCCGGGTTCTTTGACAAGCACATGGTCGTGGAACATCTGCACGGTTTGGGACCCCATCAGCTCTGCGGCGACAGCCGCTGCTGGCGATGCGTTGATAGCTGCTTCAAATTCGGGGATGCGGGTCCAGTTGCAATAATCGTCGAAGAACCGCCCGCCTTCGCCTTCCTTGAGGTTTTCGGCAGCATAGGGGCCGGGCTCTGACATGTTGCGGGCCACACCTTCGCGCAGCTGTTCGACTTGATCCTTGAACAGACCTTTGACAAGCACAACGCCGTCGCGCTGATAATCGCCGATATGCTTTCGGGTAATAAGGGGATGCGTCATTAGAAATTACCTTTCTATATTTCGAGTATATGTTTGCGTAGAGCTTTAGAGAAAGGCGTTAACTATTCCACCGTCGATTAACGGATCAATTTGACCGCAACATCGCAAGGGTCTTTTAAAGGGCACCTAGGAATATATCGTTCTCTGCAGCGCTGCCCATCGTAACACGGGCCCAATGTTCAAATGGGGCTTCTTGCCATGCTTTGATCAAGACACCTTTGTGGCGTAATTTTTCCGCGAGCTTATGGGCTGGGCCCCCTGTATCGAAGAACACAAAATTGGTTTGCGTAGGTGCACATTGAAACCCCTTTGATGTCAATGCTGTAGAGACCCTTTGTCGCTCCTGCGTCGCGAGATCTGTCACCGAATTGAGGTGCGCCGTGTCGCCAAGTGCATGAGCCGCCGCAACTGCGGCCATGGCATTCACGCCAAAGGGATTGCGGGTTTTCATCAGTGCCTTGATGATCTGTGCATCGCCGGCGATCCCAAAGCCGACGCGCGCGCCTGCTAGACCGTAGGCCTTGGAGAAGGTGCGCAGGACGATGTGTGGTTGTCCAGCCTCTGCCAAAATCTGAAGTGCATCGAACCGCTTGCTCTGTTCGACAAACTCAACATATGCCTCGTCGAAACAGATCAACGTTGCGGGGTCTGTCGCATCGATCACCTGCCGAAATTCCATTTCGGTGATAGCGGGGCCTGCTGGGTTGCTGGGCGAGGAAAACATCAAAACGCGTGGCTTGGTGCGCAATGCGGTGCAAAGGCCTTCTGTGGGGAAAGACCAATCGTCGTTGAAAGGAATTTTGGTGACGGTGGCCCCAAACATCAGAGCGCCAAATTCGTGCAAGCCAAAGCTGGGGCAAATCGTTACTACGTTATCTTTCGAACGGATTACGGCGCGAAACAATGCCCCGATCAGGTCTTCTGACCCATTGCCAATGATGATTCGATCAGCATGCGAGCCAACCGACCGAGCAATGAGGCCACGCAGATGCATGTTTGCTGCATCGGGATAACGTGCGACGCAAGTTGCCGCGTCCTGCATCGCTTTGACGGCATGTGGCGACGGGCCAAGGGGGCTTTCGTTGCTGTCAAGTTTAGCCAGGCACTCAATGCCATAGGTCGCCTTGAACCGGTCCAATGCAAGGCCCGCATTATAATCTGGTAGGTTTGCAACTTCTGTGCGGATCAGGTCACTGTGGATTGGTTCTGACATTGGAATTCCTTGAAGTTATAGATCGAAGATCTTGCCGGGGTTCATGATGTTGTCAGGATCGAGCGCGCGTTTAATCCGGCGCATCACACCAAGGGCGGGGCCATGCTCGTTCGGCAAATAGGCCTTCTTGCCTAAGCCCACACCATGTTCGCCCGTACTGGTTCCGCCCATTTCAATCGCCATCTCGATGAGGCTGGAATTGATATGATAGGCCTGCTTTGCCTCGACCTCGTTTTCGGGGTCATAAAGCAGGACAAGGTGAAAGTTTCCGTCGCCTACGTGACCCACGAGAGGGGCTTGAATATCCGTTGTCGCAACGACGTCCAAAATCGCGCTGATACAGGCGGGCAGTTTTGAAATCGGGACGCAGACGTCTGTTGAAATGCCTTTGATGCCAGGCCGCAATGCGCGGGATGCATAAAGAGCGTCATGGCGGACGCGCCACAGTTTTGCGGCAGCTTCTGCGGTCTGGGCATGTTCGAACCTCAGTGCAGTTTCAGCGAGGCCCTCAAGAACCACTATGTCATTTTCAACCGTTGCAGCTGATCCGGTAAGCTCGATCCAAAGTGTTGGCCGTTCAGGGAGGCTGGTTTTCGAGTAGCTGTTGGTCGCCCGCATCTGAAGCGCGTCGGCAAGTTCAATCCGGTTGAGCGCTAGGCCGCATTGAAGCGCCATGACCACAGTCTGTGTTGCGTCTTCGATCGTGTAAAAACTGCACATCACAGTTTGCGAGGCCTCGGGGATGCCAAACAGACGTAAGGTCAATTCAGTTATGATCCCTAGCGTCCCTTCGGAGCCAATCATCAGACGGGTTAAATCATAGCCAGCTGACGATTTCCGCGCACGGCCACCAGTCTTGATGATTTCGCCGTCGGGCATCACAACGGTCATGCCCAGAACGAGATCGCGCATCGACCCATAGCGCACTGTCGTTGTACCTGATGCGCGTGTCGCAGCCATACCGCCCAAAGTTGCGTGCGCCCCAAGATCGACGGGAAAGAACAACCCAGTTGCGCGGAGATGTTCGTTCAGGGCCTGTCGCGTGACGCCACATTGAACGGTGCAATCCATGTCAGTGTCTTGCACGGACACGATGTGGTCCATTGCCGACATGTCGATGCTGATGCCACCATGGGGTGCATGTATTTGGCCTTCGATGGAAGACCCTGCGCCAAACGGAATGACAGGCACGCGGTGTTTCGTGCAAGCAGTCAGCACGTCTGACACATCTTGGGTCGATGTCACCATGACAACGGCGTCTGGCCAAGCGGGAGGCAAATGGCTTTCGCCACTGCCATGGTGTTCGCGGGCTGCATCCGATGTCAAAAGGCGGTCAGAAAATTGCAGCCGTAATGCGTTCAGTAGCGCGGTCAGATTGTCGGGCATGGATTGCAAAATTCCTTACGTCTGAACCTTGAACGGGCCGCAACATTGCGCGGCCCGCCAAATTTGGATTTATCGCCAGTGATTAGGCGTTGAACCACCAACGTTCGGCACAACGGTTGCCATCCAAATCCCAGTCGCCCGAGATAGCGTCGCTGGTGGAAACCTTGCTTGATTTCGCATCAAGAAAGTCGGCCCATACAGGGGCAATCATACCACCATCTTCTGCCAGAATAGACTGGCACTCGCCATAGAGTTCACGGCGCTTTGCGTCGTCTTTTTCAGACCGCGCAGCGTTGAGAGCCACGTTGAAGGCTTCGTTGTCCCAGTTGGTTGCGTTGTAGCCGCCCAAAGCTTCGCGGGAATAGGCGAGAGACAACATCAAGTCTTCGTTTGCGCGGCCAGACCAGCGCGATGCAAAGAACGGCTTTTTGCCCCAGACGTTCGACCAATAGCCGTCGTCGGGTTCCCGTGATACTTCGATGTTGATACCGGCTGACGCGGCGTGTTCGCTGAACAACTGGGCGGCGTCTACAGCGCCGGTAAACGGCGTATCAGAGGCGTGAAGGGTTGTCGTGAGACCTTCTGCACCGGCAGCTTTCAACAGTGATTTCGCTTGCTCAGGGTCGTATTCGTGCTGCGGGATGTCGGGGTTGTAGTATTCGTAAGCTTTGGAAATTGGCTGGTCATTGGCAATTGAGCCGTAGCCGTTAAGCACTTTATCCACCATGTCCTGTCGATTTATGGACAATTTCATCGCCTTGCGCACACGGGCATCAGCGAACAGCGGATCGGTCGTGATCATGCTAAAGCAATAATGAACCTTACCCTGTGTTTGGATCAGGTCAATGCCGGGCATGGCTGACAGTAAACCGGCAGTGGTCGGATCCACCGCATTCATTGCATCGATTTCGCCGGTTTGCAGAGCGGTTGTCCGTGCGTTCACATCGCGAATGGCCAGCATCTGCACGGAATCAAAATGCGCGCGGTCGGACTTCCAGTAATTGGGGTTCTTGCGCACGATTGATTTTACGCCGGGCTCGTAGGTTTCAAGGATATAACCACCAGTTCCGATGCCTGCATCAAAGTTCATATCATTTGCAGGAACGATCGTCAGGTTGGTCAGCGCCAGAATAGGTGGGAACCCGGCATTTGGGCCGTTCAAGGTTATTGTAACTTCGTTTGGCGCTGTCGCCTGAACATCGCTAATGACGGCGACAAGGGCCTTGGACTGCGAAATACTTTCTTCGCCGCGGTGCAGGTTAATTGAGAACACGATATCTTCGGCATCCATTGTCTTGCCGTTGTGGAATTCAACGCCTTCGCGCAGTTTGAATGTCCAGCTTGTCAGATCGTCATTGGCTTCCCAGCTGGTAGCAAGCTCCGGGACAAGAACACCGCCCGCCCCAATCTCGATCAAGTTATTACGCAATTGCCATTGCAGGTTTTGCATGAACTTGGTTTCATTTACCTGCGGGTCAAGCGCTTCGCCAGAGTCGAAGTCACCAATTCCTAACCGCAATGTGCCGCCCTGCGATGGTGTAGCGGCGCGCAATGGTTGACCCGAAACCCCGAGAATCGTTGTAGCCCCAAGTGCGCCAGCACCCAGCAGCACGCTGCGCCTGTTTGTCGAAAATGTCATGATCTTCTCCCTTGTTGGTACGCACCCCGTCTGGAGCCGTTGCAAATGGAAAACCTTTATGGTTCGCTATTATGTCTAATGTTATTACAATAAATGGTGACATATGGCATGACAAACGAGATTTATAGCGGTACTGTTCAGGAATACTGAACCGGTCTTAGCATCCCAATCTCACAGGCAGGCTATGCAATCAATCCTTCCACACCTCCGCGCCCTGCATGCTTTTGAGAGCTTTGGAAGGCTTGGATCGGTCAGTGCCGCCGCGAGAGAATTGGGTGTGACGCCCGGTGCAATCAGTCAGCAAATCAAGATACTTGAAGAACAACTGCAAATGCAGCTCATTATGAAAGATGGGCGTCGTGCATCGCTTGCACCGAGAGCCAAAGCCTACCACGCAGTCCTATCATCAGGTTTTGAAAAACTAAAACAGGCACAGCATTTGCTATCGCAACAAGTGGCCGATCTGGACGTGCATGTATCAGGCTTGCCGACGCTTTTGCTCAAGTGGTTGAACCCGAGACTTCATCGTTTCGAAGCGCGTTTTGGTGAAACCTCCATTCGGTTAGAGGCAACCCATGTCGAACCAGATCCGGAATTTCTCGATCATATGTTCCGTCTTACATACGGCACGGTGTCAAACGTTTTCCCGCATGCGCGGGCTTTGTTTCGTGACACCTGTTTTCCAGTCTGTTCGCCAGGTTTTTTGAAGGATCACCCTGACGCGCTTGACCTTGAAAAGATGGCGAATCTTCCATGGATCGACATTGATTGGGGCCCTGCATATGCATCTGTGCCAAGATTGAGTAATTGGCTCGTTGCGCAGGGCATGCCAAAACCCGCCCACAGGCCAATTTCGGTTCATTCACTGTCAAGCTCGGCGCTTGAGGCGGTTGCCAGTGGTAAGGGCATCGCTTTGGCGCAATCTTCGTTTGCCTCGATCGATATTGATTTGGGCAGGCTTGTCAGGATGTCGCAGAAATTTGTTGAGATGCCTGAACCCTACTTCATTTGTTGGGGACCTCAGATGATGGAGAATGAAAAATCCAGAAACTTTCTGAATTGGGTGCTTTCGGAGGCTTCCGGCTGAATGATTAGAAAAACTATACAATCATAAATAAAAACCTCGGTTTTCTTAGAGCAATACATTAGCTAACAAGGCCCGAACTCAGTCACAGACATCGCGTCAGTAAGGAAGTCATATGTTTTTGAAGAATGCATGGTACGTTGCCGCCTGGAGCGAAGAAATTGTCAACACACTGCAGCAAGTTAAAGTGCTTGGTGAGAAGATTTGCATGTTCCGCAATGATGAAGGTGAAGTCATCGCCATGGAAGATGCCTGTCCGCATCGCAAACTGCCCCTGTCCAAAGGTCGGATCAAAGACAATAACGTTGAGTGTGGCTATCACGGTTTGACGTTTGATTGTGCAGGGCAATGTGTTTGGGCTCCGGGTGGTGGACGTATTCCGTCTGCGGCGCGCGTGCGTCCCTATCCTGTGCACGAGAAATACGGTTTGGTCTGGATCTGGATGGGAAATGCCGCAATTGCCGATGTCGAAGACATCATCGACATCCCGAACTTCGACAGCCCCGAATGGGGGATCAACCGTGGTGCCGCGATGGAGCTGAACTGCAATTATCTGTTGATGTGTGACAACCTGCTTGACCCCACCCACGTCGCTTGGGTGCATGAAACGTCGTTTGCCGCCGCCGCGACCAAGGACACACCGTTGCGTGTTACAAAAACCGATACCGGCGTGATCGTGCACCGATGGATGATGGATCATGAGCCAGCACCATTTTACAAAAAGGTTGTTGAATTCGAAGGCAACTGTGACCGCCTTCAGCACTACGAAGTCCGCTATCCAAGCCACGCGTTGGTCCGTGCCGTGTTTACCCCTGCGGGGACCGGTGGTGTTGACGGTGCGTTGCACGAGAAGACCTTTGTCATGGACAGCTACAACTTTATGACGCCAACCACCGAGACTGAAACACGCTATTATTGGTTCCAATTACGCAACATCCGTCCGGATGATGATGAACTTTCAAAGATGATGAGCGAGGACGTGCGCGGTGCATTCGAGGAGGATCGTGCAGTGCTCGACCAAGTGCAGATTGGGATGAATGAAAAGACGTCTCCGCACATTGATCTTGGTATCGATGCGGGCCAGTTGCGGTTCCGTCGTCAATTAGAAGCTATGATCGCAGAAGAGGCGATGGTTGACGCCAAGATGAGTCAGTAAGATGGCAGCAGGGTTCCGTAAATTCCGCGTCGCGAATAAGGTTGTTGAGAGTGAAATTATCACTTCGTTTTATCTTGAACCGACAGATGGCGCTCCTGTTTGGGACGTCTTGCCTGGGCAATACATTACCTTGCGCGTGCCGGGTTCAGGTGACCCAGTTCTCAAGACATATTCAGTGTCTTGCGACCCATCAGAGACACGGCATCATCGGATTTCGGTGAAACGAGAGGCAGGACTGAATGGCGCACCAGATGGTGTCGGATCATGCTGGCTGCACGATCAGGTCGAAATTGGCGACACGGTTGAAATTGCTGCTCCGCGTGGCAAATTTTCTCTGGATGAGGCAAGCACCCGTCCCGTGTTGCTTTTGTCTGGCGGGGTTGGCCTGACGCCGATGGTTTCGATGTTGCACCGCCTGAGCGAGGCCGATCGTGACGTTCATTTCTTGCACGCCTGCGAGAACGGTCAGGTTCACGCATTAAGGGATGAAGTGCTGTCCTGCGCGAATGATCGGATAAAGCCGTATTTCATCTATCGCACGCCAACTGCCGAGGACCGCGCTGCGAAACTGTTTGATGCGCAAGGCGTGATCGACAAAGCGTTCATGCAGACGCACGTTCCCATTGGCGATTATGACGCCTACATTTGCGGGCCGACACCGTTCATGGTGGCGATGTACCAACTTCTGCAAGAACTGGGCGTTCCCAAAAACCGCATCGCGTACGAATTCTTTGGCAAGGCTTCATCGCTGGAAGCGCTGGCAGAAAGGCCCGTAAAACCGGCACGTAGTCAGGCCGCGTCGGGTGCGGCTCCAACGATTCAGGCGCTTACGTTTCTGACCAATCCCGATGCTTGGGCGGCGGATGAGGGCCTAGATGGGGCCCCTAAACCAGCTGCTGACCAATCCACTGGCGACATAACGTTTCGTGCGTCAAATGTAACGGCCACGTGGGATGGCACAGCCGGTTCGTTGCTTGACCTGGCCGAAAATGCGGGGCTGAGTCCTGAATTCAGTTGTCGTGCGGGGATTTGCAATTCATGCAAATGCGGGTTGGTGTCGGGCGAAGTGGAATATTTCGAAGAGCCGCTGATCCAACCCGAAGAGGGTCAGGTCTTGATATGTTGTTCGCGCCCTAAAGGTCCGGTTGTTCTGGATATCTAACGCTTAGGCCTCCGCGTCTGTCATCAGTGTGTCCAGATCAGCTTTTGAAAGTTCGGGGCAGATCACGCACAAATGATCGCCCGGTGCCACGATGGCCCCGGCGCGCAGGATCGCGACTTTGCCCGCACGTTTGCTGCACAGGACTTTCGGCACCTCATCCATCCTGTAAAGGTCGCGTAACCGCATCACAGGTTCGCCTTCGGCGACGTGATTGCCAATGCTCACTAAGGGCTCGACCAAGCTATGTGATTGAGCGGTGATGTAGTCGGCGTTTTCACCAAGGTCGAGGAATGTCGTATCCGGTTGAGGCAATACGCCCAACCGTTCGGCCGTTGCAGCGTGAATGATCCGTTGGTGGACAAGTAACCTTAGGATCCCGATCCATCCTGCCTCCATAGCGTCGAGCGTGACTTTGCCTTCGCCACCCAATTCGCACGAAATCATGGCACATCCGGCATTGTGTGCAGCGCTGTCGAAATCTCCAGGCGTGTCGCTGACGGGAACCACCATCGTGTGGGCAAGCCCCATAACCTTCGCCAGTTCGTATGTCTTTTTGTTGCAGGCAGCGTCGGGCGACAGGCAAAAATAGGCGGCGTTCAAATAGTTTGATCCACTGCCGCCTGAATGGAGATCAATGGCTATGTCTGCTTCAGGCAAAAGCTGCGTGGCGACAAAGCCTGCGATCTCTTGTGTTGGACCGGCATAGGCGGCACCCGGAAATGATCTGTTCAGGTTCCCACCGTCTAGCGGTGAAATACGGCTACGAGATTGAACCGCTGGCATGTTCAGGGCTGGCGCAAGGATCAAACGCCCTTCAACATCGCTTTGCGTCAGTAATTCAAACAACCGACGCACGATGATCTGTCCCTCGTATTCATCACCATGGTTGCCAGCGCAAACCAATGCTGTCGGGCCGTCCCCACCGCGTATGACACAAAGCGGCGACTGAATGGTGGAAAAGCCGTGGCGATTATCTGAATGGGTTAGACCAAAAACGTCGGCGCGTTTGCCTTGTGCCGTCAGGTTGAGTGCAGAGTGGACTGTTCCGAAATTCAGACTCATAATTGCTCCTCCGACGTGACCATTGCGCCGCGTTCCTTCAACAGACCCGCCAACCAGTCAGGATCCATTTCGGGCACCGATGAAAGCAGTAACTCGGTGTAGGGCGCGTGCGGTGGCGAAAATATCGTCTCTTTGGCACCTTGTTCTACAATAACCCCGTTTTGCATCACGACAACTTCGTCCGCGATGGAGCGGACTGTGGCGATATCGTGGGTGATGAACATGTAGGTTAGGTCCATCTCGCGTTGCAGACGGTCCAGCAAGCGCAAGATTCCTTCTGCAACCAGTTGGTCCAGCGCGGACGTGACTTCATCGCAGATGATGAAATCAGGCTCAGCTGCCAGGGCGCGGGCGATGCAGACACGTTGTTTCTGCCCCCCCGATAATTCGGAGGGCATGCGGTTTATGAACTCATCAGGGTCCAACTCGATTAACGTGAGCAACTCTCTGATACGAACGTCCTTGGCACGCCCCTTCAACCCCAAAAAGAACTCTAGCGGTCGCCCGATAATGTCTTTGATCCGATGCTTTGGATTGAGCGCGGTATCCGCCATCTGGTGGATCATCTGGATATGGCGTTGCAAGTCACGGGGGCGCTGTTTGCCAGACTTTGGCAGCGCGGCACCATTATAGTGAAGTGAGCCGCTTGAAGGAGGTAACAGCCCCATCACGACCCGCGCCATTGTTGATTTTCCTGAACCGCTTTCACCCACAACCGCAACTGTGCTTCCGCGTGTGATGGTTAGATTGATCCCTTTTAGAATATCGACAGCACCATAGCCTGCAGTCATGTCTCGGATTTCGAGTAGCGGGCCTTCGTCGACGTGTCGGGCGGCAGGGGGCGCGCGGCGAAAGTCGCGTACAGCCCACAATGATTTCGTGTAGTCCTGCTGCGGATTTGCGAGCATGTCGCGGGCAGGGGCTTCTTCGACTTCTTCGCCGCGCAACAGGACTTTGATCTTGTCTGCCATCTGCGCCACGACAGCCAGATCGTGGGTGATGTAGATTGCCGCGGTATTATATTCGCGCACGATGTCGCGGATCGCGGCAAGCACCTCAATTTGGGTGGTCACATCGAGCGCGGTGGTTGGTTCATCGAAGATGATCAGATCGGGACGGCAGGCCATAGCCATAGCCGTCATTGCGCGTTGAAGCTGCCCACCTGAGACCTGATGAGGGTAGCGAAACCCTATGTCTTCCGGGTTGGGTAGGCGAATTTTGCGATAAAGTTCGACCGCATCAGACTGAGCATCGGCGCGAGACATGACGCCATGTTTGACCGGTGCCTCGCAATATTGGTCGATCAATCTGTAAGCGGGATTGAACGCGGCCGCCGCTGATTGGGCGACGTAGGCAATGCGCGCTCCCCGCAGTTGCCGCAGCGCCTCATTCGACGCCCCAACAAGATCCTGCCCATCAAAATGGATAGAGCCGCCGCTGATCCGGCAACCGCCTTTGGTATACCCCATCGCAGCCAGACCCAGCGTCGATTTACCAGCACCGCTTTCCCCGATCAGGCCAAGAATCTCGCCGCGGTTCAGGGTTAAGTTCACACCTTTGATGATTGGTTTCCATTGACGGTCCGAACGCCCTTCAATGCGGATGTCTTTCATTTCAAGCAACAGGTCAGTCATGCGTTACTCCTTCAGACCGGAAGACATGTGCAAAACCCAATCTACAACAAGGTTCACGCCGATGGTCAGCAGCGCGATAGCGCCCGCAGGGAGAAGCGGAGCAAGACCAAAAGTCGCGGTCTGGAATGTCGCAAAGTTGGCGAACGAGATCAGTTTGGCGCTTTCACGCACCATGCCGCCCCAGTCCGCCGTTGGGGGCTGAATGCCAAGCCCCAAGAAGGACAGCGCCGAAATGAACAAGAAGACAAAGCAAAAACGCAACCCAAATTCTGCGATTAACGGCGCTGCAGCGTTGGGCAGAACCTCTTTGCGGATCAGCCAGAACATCCCCTCGCCACGCATGCGGGCAACTTCTATATAATCCATCGTCAAAATGCCCTGCGCCACCGCGCGGGACAGTCTGAAAACCCTTGTGCTGTCGAGAATGGCGATGACAAGAATCAGCGCGATGACAGAGGTGCCGGTGATCGTCAGAATGAGCAGCGCAAAAATCAGCGGTGGGATTGCCATCAGAACATCAACTACACGTGAACTGATTGCATCAAACCAGCCGCCGATTGTTGCGGCAAGCAACCCGAAGGTCGCCCCGAGCGTAAAGGCGAGCGCCGTGGTCACCAGCGCGATGCCCACCGTATTGCGTGCACCGTAGATCAGACGGGACAAAACATCTCGCCCCAAGGCATCGGTTCCCAGATAATGCGGGGATGCCCATGGCATGTATTGTTTACCAACGGATGCGCTTTCCGCGAAGGGCGCAAAAAATGGGGCACCAAGCGCCAGTACAGCATAAAATATGACGATAAGGATGCCGATCCACGCGGAAACTGGTGCATCTTTGAGGTGATGGGAGAGGTTATGCATGCTGTTACCTCGGGTGCAATAGGCGAGGGTTTGCAATGATCGACAGAATATCCGCCAGCAGATTAAGCAGAATGTACGTCGCGGCAAAGATGAGGCACGCTGCCTGCACAACTGTGACATCCCGGTTCGAAACTGCATCCACAAGGATTTGCCCAAGGCCCGGATAGACAAACACCACCTCGACCAAGACAACGCCGACAATCAGATAGGCCAGGTTCAAGGCGATCACATTGATGATGGGTGCCAGCGCATTTGGCAGGGCATGCACTGCGATAACACGCCACCGTTTTATGCCCTTTAGATGCGCCATCTCGATGTAAGGTAACGCAAGTAAATTCAGGATCGCTGCCCGCGTCATGCGCATCATATAGGCGAGAACAATGAGTGTGAGTGTCATTGCGGGCAAAAATGTGCGGTAAAGTCGCTCACCCAAGCCCATTTCTACATCCACATTGGCAAGGCTGGGGAACCATCCTAGGCCAACCGAGAAGATGAGGATCAGGATGTAGGCGATGAAAAATTCAGGGAATGAAATCGCGGCCAACGTAGAACTTGAAAGCACCCGATCAAAGACTGAGCCGTTGTAAAGCGCCGCCAGCATGCCCGAAACAACCGCGATCGGTACGGCGATTGCAGCGGCATAACCGGCTAGAAAAAAGGTGTTCCCAACCCGGTAACCGATAAGCTCGGAAATGGGCCGTTGGTTTGCCAGTGAAATCCCGAAGTCGCCGGTAATTGCGCCCCCCAACCAAGAAAAGTAGCGTTCATGCACAGGGCGGTTGAGGTCAAACTTTTCCCGGAACGCTGCAAGGCTCTCTTCGGTTGCCGCCTGACCTAACATTTCTGTCGCAATATCGCCGGGTAGCAATTCGATCGCTGCAAAAATGATGATCGTAACAATCCATAAGGTCACGAACCCGATCAACAAACGCTTTAGAATTATTGACAGAATTGGATTCATAACCACACTTTTGTCTGAGTAAATTTGCTTATGTCTAGATTTATACTAAGATGATGGTGCTATGTATATGTTGGCAACAGCAGGTCCGCTGGATGACTATTTAGCTTTGCTAAAACGCGAAGCTACCTTTAGACACTTGGGTCAAGATTAGATCTGCGGTAATGCAGAATAAAGTAGTCATATTGCCAGAGAGGCGGTGCTCGGTGAAAGCCACTTACAAAGATGTGAAATCCGACATCCTGTCGAAAATCACCAAGGGAGAATGGGCACCGGGCAGCCTTGTTCCCAATGAAGTCGATCTGGCTGCGACTTACGGCTGCGCACGGGCCACCGTAAACCGTGCGATGCGCGAGTTAGCGGATGATGGATTGATTGAACGGCGGCGAAAGGCAGGCACTCGGGTTCGGATGACGCCGATCCGGCAAGCGCGGTTTGATATTCCTATCGTGCGTGCCGAGATCGAAGAAAAAGGCGCAGAATATCGCTATTCTCTTGTTAGCAGTTCCATTGAACCGGCACCGGATTGGTTGCGTGCACGGTTAAAATTGTCCGACAAAAGCAAAGTTTTGCGGTTGGTTTGTATGCATTATGCCGACGGCGATCCGTATCAGCATGAAGATAGATGGATAAATCTTACCAGCTTACCGCAGGCGCAGACGGTTGATTTTTCAGACGTAGGACCGAATGAGTGGTTGGTGTCGACCATCCCATTTTCAGACGTTGAAATCAGTTTTTCGGCGGGATTGGCGGATAAAAGGCTGACAGACTATCTTACCTGCGCCATTGGCGATCCGGTCTTTACCATTGAGCGATCAACATGGTGGGAAGGTCAGTCGGTCACATACGTCCGGCTAACCTATAAGCCCGGCCACCGTCTGACGACGCGTTACTGAAGCGGTTTGCGCCGCTGCCATGATCTGACAGCGGCGCAATTTTCCTTACAAGATGCCGGGCAAGTTCAACCCATTTTCGCGGGCGCATTCCAATGCCTCGTCATATCCCGCATCCGCATGGCGCATTACACCCGTGGCCGGGTCGTTCCACAGAACCCGCTCGATACGGCGGTCCGCGTCTTCAGTGCCATCGCAGCAGATCACCATGCCGGAGTGTTGCGAGAAGCCCATGCCAACGCCGCCACCGTGGTGCAGCGATACCCATGTGGCACCGGATGCAGTGTTCAGCAGCGCGTTCAACAATGGCCAATCTGATACGGCGTCAGAGCCGTCTTTCATCGCCTCGGTTTCACGGTTTGGCGACGCGACAGAGCCAGAGTCGAGGTGGTCGCGGCCAATCACGATCGGTGCCGACAGCTCTCCGGTACGGACCATTTCATTGAAGGCCAAGCCCAATTTGTGACGCACACCCAGACCAACCCAGCAAATCCGGGCTGGCAGGCCTTGGAAGGCAATCCGCTCGCGGGCCATATCGAGCCAGTTGTGCAGGTGTTTGTCTTCGGACAGGATTTCTTTGACCTTTGCATCGGTTTTATAAATGTCCTCGGGATCGCCGGACAGGGCGGCCCAACGGAACGGGCCCACGCCACGGCAAAACAGCGGGCGAATATAAGCGGGGACAAAACCAGGGAATGCAAAGGCATCCTCAAGCCCTTCTTCAAGCGCTACCTGACGAATGTTGTTACCATAATCCACAGTTGGCACGCCTGCGTTGTGGAAGTCGACCATCGCGGCAACATGCGTGCGCATCGACGCGCGGGCAGCCTTCTCAACAGCTTTCGGATCGCTTTCGCGCTTTTCTTTCCACTGTCCCATCGTCCAGTTCTGCGGCAAGTAACCGTTAATTGGATCATGCGCGGAGGTTTGGTCGGTCACGATATCGGGGCGAATGCCACCATCATTCATGCGCTTCACAAGTTCAGGGAATACATCAGCGGCGTTGCCAAGCAGGGCCACGGACTTCGCCTCGCCTGCGGCGGTCCAGCGCTCGATCATCTCAAGCGCTTCGTCTAGTGTTTCTGCCTTCTCGTCGACGTATTTGGTGCGCAGCCGGAAGTCGATGCTGTCGGGGTTACATTCGACTGCAAGACAACAAGCGCCAGCCATCACAGCGGCCAAAGGCTGCGCGCCACCCATGCCGCCAAGACCGCCTGTTAGGATCCATTTGCCCTTGAGCGAGCCATCATAATGCTGACGACCTGCTTCGACAAATGTCTCATATGTGCCCTGAACGATACCTTGGGAGCCGATGTAGATCCATGAACCAGCGGTCATCTGACCATACATCGCGAGTCCCTTTTTATCGAGCTCGTTGAAATGATCCCACGTGGCCCAATGCGGGACGAGGTTAGAGTTGGCGATCAGAACACGTGGCGCGTCTTTGTGAGTTCGGAACACGCCGACGGGCTTACCGGATTGCACCAGCAAGGTCTGGTCTTCTTCCAGCTCTTTCAGGCTGGCCACGATCATGTCGAAGTCTTTCCATGTGCGTGCAGCGCGCCCAATGCCACCGTAAACCACCAATTCATGCGGGTTTTCCGCCACATCGGGGTGCAGGTTGTTCATCAACATGCGCATCGGCGCCTCAGTAAGCCAGCTTTTGGCGGTGATTTCGGTGCCAGTGGCAGGAAAGATGTCACGGGTGTTCTTGCGAGGATCGCTCATGATGTGCCTTTCAGGGTAGGGGCCAATGCGGCCAGTTTTTTTAGAATTTCAGTGAGGTAAGGGCGCAGGCGTGCGGCTTTGTCCTTGTCATATGTCCACGGGCTTGCCTCGGTGGTCAGGTAGGTGCTTTGCGCCAGTTCCATCTGGATCGCGTGCATGCCTTTCTTGGGGTGGCCATAGTGGCGCGTGGTCCAGCCGCCTTTGAAACGACCATTGGCAATTGAGGTATAGCCTTCGGCTTTGGCGCAGACCTCTTGTGTCGCCGCCTCGATTTCCGGCGCACAAGTATCGCCCATGTTTGTTCCGATATTGAAGTCAGGCAGGGTGCCGTCAAACAGGAACGGAATGCCCGAGCGGATGGAGTGGCAATCATACAAGATCGCAATCCCGTGCAGATCGCGCACACGCTCAAGCTCGGCCTGCAAGGCGGCGTGATAGGGTGTGTGAAATGCGTCTTGGCGTGCTTTCACGGCGGCCTCATCAGGTGGATCTATCCAGATATCAGTGCCGTCAAAATCCGTCAGCGGCACAAGGCCCGTGGTATTTTGACCGGGATAGAGGGATACGCCCACTGGGTCACGATTTGCATCAATGACATAGCGGTGGAAGGTGGCCCGCACGGTGGAGGCCCCCGCCAGCACACCATTATAGAGCTTATGAATGTGCCAGTCGGTGTCGTCCAACCTGCGCCCGCGAGGGTTTAAATTGGCCATGATTGCGTCCGGCACGTATGTGCCAGTGTGGGGCAGGCCCAGAACTATAGGGCTGTCACCTTGGAAAACTTCTACAGGCTTCATGCGTCGAACTCTGGCATGTTGATGGCGGCAGCGGTGACAATGTCGCCGCTTGCGATCATGCGCGTAGCGCGCTCAAGGTCAGGTGCGAGGTAGCGGTCTTCGCCCAAGGTGGCGACGTCTTTGCGTACGCGTGCAACAACGCGCTGCAAGGTGTCACTAGTTGTCAGCGGCGCACGGAAATCAATGCCCTGCGCACCGCACAGCAATTCAACACCCAAGATGCAGTTGAGGTTGTCGATCATCGGCCCAAGCCTGCGAGCGCCATGCGCGGCCATGCTGACATGGTCCTCTTGGTTGGCAGAAGTCGGCGTGCTGTCCGTGACACAAGGGTTTGCCAGATGTTTGTTCTCACTCATCAACGCCGCAGTGGTGACTTCGGCGATCATATAGCCGCTGTTCAAACCGGGATTGGGCGTCAGGAACGGCGGCAGATTAAAGCTGAGGACAGGGTCAACAATCAGCGCCACACGGCGCTGTGCTATCGCGCCAATCTCGGCAATTGCCAGCGCGATCATATCGGCAGCAAAACCTACGGGTTCGGCATGGAAGTTGCCGCCTGAGACGATCAGATCAGCACCGACCAGCACCAACGGATTGTCAGTTGCGGCGTTGGCCTCGATCTCAAGCGTGCGGGCGGCCATGCGCAACACATCCATGGCAGCACCTGTGACCTGCGGCTGACAACGGATGCAGTAAGGGTCTTGGACACGGGCATCATCAACCATATGGCTGTCACGGATTTCGGAGCCAGCGAGCAGGGCGCGCATAGTTTCGCCCGCTTCGATTTGGCCGCGATGTCCGCGCAGGGCGTGGATTTCAGGTTGCAAAGGAGCGGTGGAGCCCATGATCGCGTCGGTCGAAAGCGCCGAAGTTACCAGCGCGGAATGCGCACCGCGCCATGCGCCGAACAAACCCGCAAGGGCAAAAGCGGTTGAGAACTGTGTGCCGTTGATAAGCGCAAGGCCTTCCTTCGGACCAAGTTCTACAGGCGTCAGGCCTGCGGCGGCCAGCGCCTTATCCCCGGACATGACTTTGCCACCGAATTCTGCTTCGCCGTGACCCATCATAGCAGCGGCCATATGAGCAAGCGGGGCCAGATCGCCAGAGGCGCCAACGGAGCCTTGGGCGGGGATGACAGGCGTTACGCCCTTATCCAGCATGGCCTCAATCAGATCGACAATTTCGAGCCGCACACCGGAAGCGCCGCGCCCGAGGCTGAGGAGCTTAAGCGCCATCAACAGGCGCGCATGGCCGCGCGGGATCGCAGGGCCAACGCCACAACAATGCGACAGGATCAGATTGCGTTGCAGAGCAGCGGTGTCTTTGGCTTCGATCTTGACCGACGCAAGTTTGCCGAAACCAGTGTTCACGCCGTAAACGGCATCGGTGCCAGCGACTGCTTTGGCGATACGTGCATGGGCCAGCTCAATCGCGGGGCGGCAGGCCGGGTCAAGGCGCACAGATGCTTCTTCGCGGTAGATTTTATCCAGATCAGCCAAAGTTACAGCGCCGGGAGTGAGAGTTAATACGGTCATGACGTGGCTCCGAAAATACGGGTGTGAAGGGGGTTAAAGCCGATGCGATAGGCAAGTTCGGCAGGGTGTTTGATGTCCCAAACTGCAAGTTCGGCGCGCATGCCTGCCTTGATTATCCCGACGTCTTTGAGGCCAAGGGCGCGTGCGGCATTTTGCGTGGCACCGCGCAAGACTTCTTCCGGGGTCATGCGGAACAGGGTGCACCCCATGTTCAGCGCCAGCAGCAGCGAATTGAGCGGCGAGGAACCCGGATTAACATCGGTGGCGATTGCCATGGGAACACCGTGTTTGCGCAGCAGGGCAATGGGTGGTGCTTGTGTTTCGCGGATGGTGTAGAAGGCACCGGGCAAGATGACGGCGGTGGTGCCCGCGTCTGCCAAGGCCTTGACGCCATCCTCATCAAGATATTCGATATGGTCAGCAGACAATGCGCCGTAGCTTGCGGCAAGCTTAGCACCGCCAAGGTTGGACAGTTGTTCAGCGTGCAGTTTGACAGGCAGGCCAAGTTCGACAGCCACATCAAACACTCGTGCGATCTGGGTTGTATCAAATGCAATGCCTTCACAGAACCCGTCGACGACATCAACCAGCCCTTCAGCGTGAGCGGCACGTAGGGCAGGGATGCATACCTCATCGATATATACATCGTCTCGGCCTTCATATTCGGCCGGGGTTGCATGGGCACCAAGGAAGGTGGTTTTGACGCGGATAGGGCGGTTTGCCATGACTGCACGGGCAACCCGCAGCATCCGCAATTCAGTCTCTGTATCGAGGCCATAGCCGGATTTGATCTCAATCGTGGTCACGCCTTCAGCGATCAGCACATCAACACGGCGCAGGGCATCTTGAAGCAGTTGGTCTTCTGTGGCGTTGCGGGTGGCTGTCACGGTCGAAACAATGCCACCACCAGCGCACGCAACCTCTTCGTAGCTCGCCCCATTCAGGCGCATTTCGAATTCTACCGCGCGATCACCACCATGCACGATGTGCGTGTGGCAATCGATCAAACCTGGGGTTAGGAGGCGACCACCAAGGCTGGTACGGTCCAGGGATATATACATGTCGGGCAAGGACGCAGCGGGACCGACCCATTCAATCACCCCGTCCATCACAGCAATGGCTGCGTCTTTGATCAAGCCGTAGGGCGCATCCGATTCGCCCATCGTCGCTGCGTTCAAATCAACAAAAAGGGTGTTCTTGTTAGTCATGGTAGTCCACCGATGATCAAAAATTTCGCTTTTCTAGTACGCGCTAGTGTGCTTTATGTCTATACATAAAAACGAGGATCTCCAAATGATTTTTGCAAAGCAAGCCAAACTTTCTACCGGATGGGCGTCCAATGTGCGTGTGACGCATGCGGACGGACGCATCACTGATATCGCGCCAAACCAAACGCCGGACGCGCATGACACCTGCGTTGACACCCTGTTGCCAGCCCTTGCAAACCTGCACAGCCACAGTTTTCAGCGGGCGATGGCGGGGATGACCGAATACCGGATGGCAGGCAAAGACAGCTTTTGGACGTGGCGCGATTTGATGTACCGGTTCACCGCTAACCTGACGCCCGAACATATCGAAGCGATCGCAGCTTTTGTGTTCTTGGAGATGCAAGAAGCGGGCTATGCCAGCGTCGGCGAATTCCATTATCTGCATCATCAGGCCGGTGGTGCGACCTACGATGATCTGGGAGAGCTTTCGTCACGCATCGCCACCGCAGCTGCAAAGACCGGGATCGGTCTCACACATTTGCCAGTGCTTTATACCTACGGTGGCGCGGGGCAAATGCCGCTTGAGGCAGGACAGGCGCGCTTTGGCAATTCGGTGGACCGGTTCAATGATCTTGTCGCTCGGGCGCGGGATGTCGTGGCGCACTTGCCAGCCGATTGCCAAGTCGGGATTGCGCCGCATTCGCTGCGGGCCACATCGCCCGATGATCTGAAGGCAGTGCTTGCCGCCCATACCGCAGGCCCCGTTCACATCCACATCGCAGAGCAACCCAAAGAAGTCGCCGACATCTCGGCGTGGTTGGGCGCGCGACCCGTAGAATGGTTGCTGGCTAATGCGGACGTGACAACAAACTGGTGCCTGATCCATGCCACCCACATGACAGCTGATGAAACTACAAAGATGGCAAAGTCCGGAGCAGTGGCTGGCCTTTGCCCCGTGACCGAGGCAAACTTGGGCGACGGTCCGTTCAATGGCCCCGGCTATTTGGAAGCGGGCGGCGCGTTCGGCGTTGGATCGGATTCAAACGTTCTGGTCTCACTGACCGAAGAGTTGCGTACGTTGGAATATTCTCAACGCCTACGCGATGTGGCGCGCAACGTTATGGTTGTGGGCGAAGGATCCGTTGGGGACACGATTTACACGGGTGCTGCCAAGGGTGGCGCACAGGCGCTTGGGCGCGGCGCGGGTGAAATTGCCGTGGGCGAGCTGGCCGATGTTGTGGCGATTGACAGCGCCGCACCGTCGATGTGCGCGCTGCGTCAGGATCAGATCCTGGACGGCTTGGTGTTTGCAGCCAAAGACGATGTCGTTACCGACGTTTGGTCAGCAGGACGTCATGCCGTACAATCGGGTCGCCACGTCAAACGCGACGACATTGTCGCGGCTTACAAATTGGCGATGCAAAGCTTGATGGCATCTTTGTGATCTAGGTAGTCCAGTCGTATTTCCAAAACGGCGTCGTCCTCGTCCAGATGTAGGGCGGCGTCATTGCTGTCGATGAACATCGTGTCGCCCTCAGCCGTATGGACCGCGTTGATTTCCGGAGCGCCGGCCAGAACGTGAAAGGCCAGCAGCCCATGTTCAGGTCGGGCAACCAACCCTTTGAATGGGTCACGTCGTGTTGTGACGGAGCCGTCGCAAAGCATTGGATCAAACATCAAATTCAGATCAGTCAATGGACCGTCGGTGAGGCTGGATTGGACTTTCAGCGCACCGTCAAAGTGTACGGGCTGCCACATACGGGCTGTTATGGTGTGGGTCGGGGCCTGCAATTCCATCGCGCCGCCAGACACCACCGTCAGAACGCGCGTCATGCCAGCAAAGTCTGAAAATGGCCCGTCCTGTGCAACGTCAGCCCGACTGATCGTCCAGGCAGCGCGATCAGCCAAAAGGCCTTTGGCAATACTGCGGGTGATTCCGCCCCCGTTTTTCCAAGGGACATCAACCAGTTCATTTCGCTTAAGGACATGCATGTTTGAATCTTTCCCAATTTTGAATCACGCGACCTGACCGACGTAAGGATGGGTTTTATCTGATGTGCTAAATCATAATAAGTCTATACATAAAATCAAAGGATAACCCATGATGAGAACCCATGCCGCCGTTGCTGTTGCTGCAGGTCAACCGCCTGAGATCATGGAGGTCAATCTTGAAGACCCTAAAGCGGGTGAGGTTTTGGTTGAAATCAAAGCCACCGGCCTGTGCCACACGGACGAGTTCACGCGCTCCGGCGATGACCCAGAAGGCATCTTTCCTGCGATCCTCGGCCATGAGGGCGCGGGCGTTGTGATTGAAGTCGGCGAAGGCGTCACAGGCCTTGAGGTCGGGGATCACGTGATCCCGCTTTACACGCCCGAATGCCGTGAATGTGAGTATTGCCTGAACCCCAAAACCAACCTCTGTCAATCAATCCGCAGCACACAGGGCGCTGGTCTATTACCCGATGGTTCAACGCGGTTTTCAATGCTGGATGGCACGCCGATCCACCGAGATATAGCTAAAAGTTGGTGATGGCCCCTGAGGGGCGGCATATCATGGCGTTGTTCACGCGCCGCAATTCTCGAAGAGAAAAGGATATGCCACATGACGAAGACTATCATCACGACCTTGCCCGATCCACATGGATTTTCGCCTGACCCGTTGACTGACCTTCTGCGTTCAGGTGCGCGCGGCCTGATCCAGCAAGCAGTTGAAGCAGAGCTTTCAGTGTTGTTGGAGGCGTATTCCGGCGACCGGATCGAGGATGGTCGTGCTCGGCTGGTCCGCCACGGGCATCTGCCGGAACGCGAGGTGATGACCGGGATCGGTGCTGTGCCGGTCAAGGTGCCGCGCGTGCGAGATCGGGGCGACACCGCTGAGAAAGTCCGGTTCACCTCGACAATCTTGCCGCCCTATTTGCGCAAAGCCAAATCTATCGAAGAACTGCTGCCTTGGCTTTATCTCAAAGGCATTTCCACTGGCGACTTTCACGAAGCACTTGCCGCACTTTTGGGGCCCAATGCAGCGGGGCTGTCATCGACGACAATTTCTCGGCTTAAAGCCGACTGGTGGGACGAGTACGACCGCTGGCAACGCCGCGATCTCAGCACGTGCCGGTTCGTCTACATCTGGGCTGATGGCGTCTACTTCCGCCCACGAATGGCTGAGGAAAAACAATGTGTTCTGGTGTTGATTGGCGCGGATGAATGGGGTCGCAAGGAAATCATCGGCCTTGCGGATGGCTACCGCGAAAGTACCCAAAGCTGGCGAGAGTTGCTGCTTGATCTGCAGCGGCGCGGACTGACCCATGCGCCGGATCTTGCCATTGGCGATGGTGCTTTAGGGTTCTGGCATGCGCTGCGCGAGGTCTTTGGCGCGACGAAAGAACAGCGTTGCTGGTTCCACAAGACCGGTAATGTTTTGAACGCGATGCCAAAGTCAGTTCAGGCAAAAGCCAAAGGTCATCTGCACGATATTTGGCAGGCTGAAACCCGCGTGGAGGCTGAGGTCGCTTTCGATTTCTTCGTGGCATCCTACGGCGTGAAATACGACAAAGCTGTTGGCAAGCTGACCAAAGATCGCGACGTGCTCCTAGCCTTCTATGACTTCCCTGCCGAACATTGGAAGCACATTCGAACGACCAACCCAATCGAAAGCACCTTTGCCACCGTCCGACATCGCACTGGAAAAACCAAAGGATGCCTCAGCCGCAAAACAGGCCTCGCCATGGCGTTCAAACTGATGATGTCAGCCCAAACGAAGTGGCGCAAACTGGACGGAGCCAACCGCATGCCCGAGATCATTGAGGGGATTGAATTCAAGGACGGGATCAAGCAACTTCAAAACGCCGCCTGATCACACCGTCACCAACTTTCGGGCATAGCTCCGATCCACCACTATATGGGTTGTTCGACCTTCGCCAACCACACTGTTGTGCCAGAAATCGCACTGGCGAAAGTTCGCAAAGACGCGCCGTTTGACAAGATTTGCTACATCGGCTGTGGCGTGACGACGGGTATCGGTGCGGTGATCAACACGGCCAAGGTTGAGATTGGGTCAACAGGCATTGTGTTCGGTCTTGGCGGCATTGGTTTGAACGTCATCCAAGGCTTGCGTTTGGCGGGGGCCGACCAGATCGTTGGCGTGGATCTAAACGACGACAAGGCCGTGATGGCCAAGCACTTTGGCATGACCGACTTTGTGAACCCGTCCAAGATTGACGGCGACATTGTCGCGCACCTGGTTGAACTGACGGGCGGCGGCGCGGACTACACGTTTGATGCCACGGGCAACGTCAACGTCATGCGCCAAGCGCTGGAATCAGCGCACAAGGGCTGGGGCGAAAGCATCATCATCGGCGTCGGGGGAGCAGGACAGGAGATTTCCACCCGTCCGTTCCAACTGGTCACTGGCCGCAGCTGGCGCGGCACGGCGTTTGGCGGTGCAAGCGGACGGACGGACGTTCCGAAGATCGTGGATTGGTACATGGACGGTAAGATCGAGATTGACCCAATGATCACCCACCTGCTGAAGCTGGAAGACATCAACCACGGGTTTGATTTGATGCACGAAGGCAAATCTATCCGCGCTGTCGTTGAGTTCTGAAGTCCAGACCCTCGGGTTAATATCTAATCATTAGTCCCCCGCGCGCCAGTAACAGCAGGCGCGCGGGGGACTAATGTTTTTCGGATACGACAGTTGTGGACTGATCGCCCAGTTTGCTCTCAATGTACTTCAGGAAATCCCAGATCGTCCGGTGCAAGCGGACCGCCAGGAAAGAGCCGTGTCATTTGCGCCTGTTGCAAGTCATGGATAGTCAATGCGCTGAGCACGAGGGCTGCAAAAGGCCAAAATAGTTACATTCAATCAGAATCCAAAATAGATGATTTAACATAAGATTGATTATGCGCATATTATCTGTCGCCGCAAAGTTAGAATGTCCCACATCTGCAAAGTAGAAGTGTCACACTTCCCTGTTGAACAAGCAGGATTGGAGTGTGACCGTGGGATTGG
>NZ_JACIJM010000012.1 GCF_014199395.1 Yoonia ponticola
TATGACGTCTACGCCCTGCCCAGCCATGCTCACGTCACGCCAAGTGAGACATTTCTACTTTGCGCAACCACGGACATTTCAACTTGGTTGCAACAGTCGATGTCGCCGCGGGTACATTCTAAACTGGGAAGCGACTTTTCCTCTATCCTACTGGAAAGTCAGGAGAACAGTTTATGAAACGCACCGAGTTAAATCTAGCTGAACGACGTACGATTGAGGACCTTTTGCACCGCAAGGTAAATGTGACTGAGATTGCGCGAAGGATCAATCGGCACCGCGCAACTATCTATCGCGAGATCAAACGCAACTTCTTTAAGGACGACGAGCTACCTCAACTGAGTGGTTATTATGGAATGACGGCACAGCGATGCACCGCTGAGCGTCGCGCAAGACGTAGAAAGCTGGTGCGCATTCCGACACTCCGTGAAGCTGTCATCGACCGGCTTCAGGAAGGTTGCTCACCCGAACAGATTGCTGGTCGCCTGAAGTTCGAAGGTCATACGACAACCGTCAGCCATGAGACGATCTATTCTTATGTCTACAGTTCAGATGGTCAGTCTCAGGAGCTCGCACGATATCTGCCAGATCGCCGTAAGAAGCGGAAACCGCGCCATGCGGCATAATGTTTCCGCTTGAACGCTCAATCCACAACAGGCCCGAGCACGTCAAGGACCGAGAGCATTTTGGCGCATGGGAAGGCGATCTGATGATCTTCCGGCGCGAACACGGCAAGACTAATGTCGCGTCATTGGTCGAACGGAAGACGCGGTACGCCGTGTTATTCCGCAACAACGATCGCAGTTCAAACCACTTCATGACGCGGCTGATGAATGTGATGGAGCCCCTGCCCCAAACCGCTCGCCAGTCGATAACCTTTGACCGCGGGATTGAGTTCTCGGGCTGGCGAAAGCTCAAACCCGGGATCGGAACTGAGGCCTGGTTCTGCGATCCGCAAGCGCCGTGGCAAAAAGGATCCGTCGAAAACCTAAACAAGCGTGCGCGGCGGTATCTGCCACGCGACACGCCGATCTCGGATCGCGATATGAAGGCAATTTGCGAGCGCATGAACGGAACCCCAAGGAAGTGCATGGGATGGCTTACGCCGGCAGAGGCATTTGCCGCAGAACTACGAAAACTTGGATAGAGAAATGTCGCAACCTAACTTGAGTTCACACCCCCTAATTATCTCAAATTAAAGATAATTTCCAACTTTCTCCCACCAGAACTCTTGTTTTTTTATAGTCCGGCCATGGTCCTCAAGATACATACGATATGACCCATCTGCATGACTTTCGGGTAGTGGAGAAAATCTAGACCCTAACGCGAGCACAGAAAAATGCTTCGTAGTAGAATAGCCAAACGGAGCAATGTATTGCCCGCGCAAGCCAGATCGAGCGGCTTGCATGTGAGGGTGGAAGCGTGAAGTAATCATAAAGTCCTCGGGCCCCATAGGAAGTGGTTCATGTGTCAACTCACTCACGTCAAGGCGCTGAAGGTTTGGTATTTTCTTTTCGAGCTCGTTATAGCGATCTACATCCTTATAATGACACTGCCAAAAAATCTTCCGTTCAAAAGAGTTTATATAGTCAAAATCAAGATTACTCACAGCAGCATCAGCCCAACTCTGTGAGTGAATAATAATATGAATTGTTTTCGGTCCTGCCTGCAAAGACGGCTGCATTAAAAATATATCATCAAGACCTAAAATAACGTTGGCTTGACCATTAGAAGCTTTTTGTATGTACTCAAAGGATGGATAATCTCGTACCTCAATGGCATCGAAAGCCATTAGAGCCTCCTTATATACAGCAGGAACACTTTCATCTAATTTTGGTGATGGCATTAGCCCCAGGCCAGTACCAACAACACGGCATCCAGTTTTTTCTTTAAGAGCGGCCCCTAAACCTATGTAAAAAGCATTATTTGGCCAAAGCTTATTAATGTATCCACCTCCGTGAAGATGGAAAACCTTTGATGAAAGAAGGCGATCTTTTTCTCCTTCTTCTAATTCTATACCATCATTGAAAAAATTTAGACCTGCTTTGAGAGAGGTCCAGAATCCAGAGGGAAGCTTACTTTGGTATGAATAGAGCGCTGACGAATAATGAACGTATGGGTATTTCTCTTGAAAGATATTGATGAGTGCTTTTTTCCGCATTCCTGACACAACAATTTTTTCATCTATTTTTCCAGCTAGAAAGTCGAGCCACTGCCGAACTATCAGTTCATCCCCAAAGTTTGGAACGCCTGCCCCCCCAATTAAATAATACATTTTTTACATACTTTCAAAGTGAAGCTCGTTTCGGAAAAGTTGAAATGACCCCAAATATATGGACAAATCTACGACCTGCCTTCAGAAGGTGTCCCACCTATAACGAGAATTTGCGGTTCTGGACTTCATAATCGGAGGCTTCGTGTTGGGCAAGTATATCATGCTCAAAGCGCCAAAATTTATCAAACGCTTTGAATATTGAGGATCTGGTGACAGTGTCGGATGTAATTTTGCCACCGAGAGGCTTTGTTGCAAAGATCTTCGATCTAATATTCTCCTTATGAAACCTGGACCAGTCGCCGTTTGATGCCGCTCCTTTGATAGTATTTACTGCAACAAAGAAGATTAACTATGGGACTGAAACGGACGGACGAATTTAGGCAAGATGCGGTGCGCATCGCACTGACCAGTGGGCTGACACGCTAGCAGGTCACTGGTGTTCTTCGCGAGCCAAAAGCCGTGAAGTTTAAGTTCATCGAAGAGCACCGATTTGCATTCTCTATTGGTCAGATGTGCCACGTGATGGACGTCGGTCTTTGTGGTTTGCGCGCGTTTCGCAACTGCCCTGCCAGCCGCTGGCAGCGATCTGATTTGTCGCCCTGGCGCATATCAATGAGCAGTCACATCTCAGCCTGGGCAGTTACGGTCGCCCACGAATGACTGAAGAGCTGAAAGAGATTTGCCTTAATATCGGCCACCGCCGTGTCGGGCGTTTGATGCGCCAGAACGGCATACACGCAAGCATAAGGTGACGACAGACAGCGATCATAAGTTCAATATCGTGCCAAACCCGCTGGATCGTAACTTCTCAGCAGATGCGCCCAATCAGAAGTGGGCAGGTGACATCACCTATATCTGGACGAAAAAAGAGGGTTGGGTTTATCTCGCTGTAATCCTGGATCTACATTCACCGCGCGTCCTCGCTTGTAACAGTTGCCGACGCTTGGCTACTTATAAGGCAGATGCTAGGAAATACTCTTGTGCGCCATCTCTCGCATCGGCCGTCATATTCTTGTTATGGGTCCTACACCTGACTTTGAGCGAAGACTATCTCGCAAACCCGCGCGGTGGCATAACCATCGTCCCATGCGCAAAATTTGGTATGAAAGGCATCCATGCTGGCTTTGGCCTCTGGGGATAGGGCATGATCGTCGCGCAAGGCAGTTTCAAGCTCTGAGAGAGTTTCGCAGTAAACACCTGGGTGTTCTTCACTGATGTCAAAGTAGGTACCGCGTGTGGCCTCATAATGTATTTTGTCATAGGCAAAAATGACAATTGGGCGTTTTTGAACGGCAAAGTCGAACATAATCGACGAATAATCCGTGATTAGCATATCTGTGGCTAACAAGACATCTGTGGAGCTGGCGTGTGCGCTGACGTCCATCACGCGCGAATTATTCAACCAACTGCTGTCAGGAGCCAAAAAGTAATGATCGCGAACTGCCAAAACACTGTCCTCGTCTAGCCCCGCCATGATGGTAGAGATGATTGTCTCTTTGTCTGGGTAATCTGTAGGGTTTTTCTGGTTTGAAGCTGAGCGAAATGTTGGCGCATAAAGCACAACTCGTTTGTCCGCAGGTAAGCCTAACGTTTCGCGCATTGCGGCGCGTTCGCTTGGGGTGGCTGTGACGAGGCGATCGTTGCGGGGATAACCTGTTTCTAAAATCTTAAAATTATAGGGAAAACCTTGCCGCCAGATACGAGAGGAATATTCATTGCTTGAAATGACATAGTCCCACCGCTTGCAGCGCTGAGCAAAAGCATTGGTATTACCGAGCCCTGACGGATTTTTCCGCAAGATATTCAGACCCATAAACTTGAGTGGCGTCCCATGTTTTGTCTGAACGTGGATCGTGCCCTTCCTTTTTATTACTTCAGTCGGAAAATTTGCGTTGGTGATCAGGATACGCGCTCGAGCTATATAGTAGAAATAGCGCAGGGTCTTTTCGCGCACATGCACAGCGTTGCCCGCAGTGCGACGCATCTCCACTCCGTCGCGAGCAACCCAGACATGTAGATATTTGCCCGGTGCAGTGTCTAAAAGGTGAGTAAAAATGTCATAGGGGTTACAATCAATTTTTTTGCCCCAATAAGATTCATAAATTACCATATCTTGTGCAACGGGCAAGCGGACTAATACATTGTTGTATATTGAAAGATTTAGACGCGCTCGTAGATTGCGGGCAGTCTTGCGAACATATTTAACGGCTTTACTCTCACGAACCGAGAGATACATTTCGCTCTTAAGCGCATTACGTAAGGTAAAACCTGGGCGTGATCCTAGCAGCATGCTAGAGCGCCCAACTACTGAAGCCCTGAAGTTTTTGCGAGGCTCACAAAGCGCCTCGATCTGTTGCGCAAAGTCATACCGTCTCTTAGGCGGCAGTCTATCCTTATTATCTAGCACTGTCAAAAGGCTATTAAAGCGACGCAATGCCAATGCCTGACCATATTGCTCATACCACTGTGGATTTCTTTCAAGTAACTTCCAAAGCTCAGCCCATCGGTCAAAAATATCAAAATGGGCATCGTCACGGCTACGCAGGATAGATCCCTGACGTTGCCGGTAAAGAATTGCGACATCGGGTATGGTGACAATGGTTTTTGCCATCATCAGCACAGCATAGTTCCATGCGATATCCTCGTATTTACCTGCCGGAAACGTCAGTTTAGACGACAATAGGAAATTGCGCCTGTAAACCTTATTCCACGCTACATTCAAGTTATTAAAAAGCTTAACTCTCTCATCGACTGTTTCATGAACGCGACTCGTAAGCAGTCGGCTGAGTACATTATCTACTACCTTGCCGTCCTCATAGAGTCGCGCATGATTGACGATAGCAACGTCGGGCGTTGTGATGATCGCCTCTTGCATTTTAGTATGCGCGTTTGGGGTGAACACATCATCGCCATCAAGATAGGCAATATAATCACCAGTAGCTTGTGCCGTCCCCAAATTACGGACAGGGCCAAGGCCGATGTTCCTGACATTAGTGACGACGCGAACGTTGGTGTGGTTTCCGACAGCTCGGTTAATAACCTCTAACGTCCGGTCGGTCGAAGCATCGTTAACTACGATCACCTCATAAAAAGCAGGGGTTTGTTGTAACGCGGAACTGACAGCCTCCTCTATAAAATTTTCGACGTTGTAAGCAGCAATAATAACTGAAATTCTTTGCTCGTTCATTTGCGCGCTGCTTTCTCTACATGGCTTTCAACCCAGACCACATACATCTGGGAGCTAAGCAATAGCAACGTCTGGCGTTATCAAGGCGACCACATTGGGTGTGTTAATGACAGAACGCAAACGTATATTAATCATGCAATAAGGCTTGTATGCTTATAAGGTGTACACAAAAAGACTATGTGGACGAGCGCTGACGGTGGAGCAGTAGAGGGATAATACGTTGAAAAAAGTCATTACCTACGGGACCTTTGATACCCTGCACTTCGGGCATATACGTCTTTTGGAGCGTGCCAAAAGCCTTGGTGATTATCTGATCGTGGGCCTGTCCACCGACAAATTTAATGCAGGCAAAGGCAAGACGTCACACTTTAACTACGCTGAGCGCAAAGCCTTTCTTGAAGCGATCCGCTATGTCGACGAGGTCATCCCAGAAGAGGATTGGGAGCAGAAATCACGTGATGTTGTCGCACATGAGATTGATACCTTCACCATGGGTGACGATTGGGCTGGTGAGTTCGATTTTCTAGCCGAGTTTTGCGACGTCCATTATCTAAGCCGCACGCCAGCGATCTCGAGCACGTTGATCAAGGCAAATATGACAAAGCCGGGCGTTAAAACGGGCTAAGCTGGATTTGGCTTTTCGTCGGGAACGGCAAGTGTCGCGGCGATATTCTGCGCGATCTCGCTCACTGGCTTGCAGGCAGCCAGACCTTCGAGAATTTGAAGTTCAATCAACTTCACCGGTGTCGCAGTTGTCGTATCAAAGCGGTGCTGGAACATGTGATGTCTCCTGTCGCGGCAATCATAGGCTCAGATTGGGTGACGTTTGTATCAAAGCAATGACAATTTTTTAACATTGCTATGAAACCTCAACGCAGTGCTGTGACGTGCATTGTCATGCGGGCCTTTTTCATGTTGAAACGCACTACCAAAGCAAAAGGACGTCCGGTGCCCTATCTTCGATTGATCAACCTGTCAGAGACGGCACAATGAAACTCTACCTTCCTAAAAGCTTTAAGATGATGATGTTGCTGAACCATAACCATGGTGCCTTGGTGCGTGGGATTGCAGCAAGCCTTGCTTATATCATGACACTGATTGTCACGCGCCGCCATGTGCTAGCAGCCGAGCTTGCAGGATGTTTTTGGACAAAAAATGATTTTAAGTTGGGTGCACGCCGCAGCGCTTGGTATGCACGTCGGTCCTGGCTAAAGCTTGATGTGTCCCAAGATGACTTTTTTGATCCTACCGAGGGTATGAATGACACCCAACTCGATGGGTTGGAGCGGTTTATCATTGCGCGTAAGCGTCATTTAGAACCTATTGTTTATGCCGCTGACCGTGCTTTTGTGGCCGCCCGAAGGCTCGACAACAATAGCGACCCTGCCCAACGCATACCCAATATGACTGCGTTTAAGGCGGCTTGTGATGCGCTGCTCGTACACCGGGGCGAAACGCTTCCGAGCACTTTGAAACCAAAGAAGCCACGCAAAGGTGACTTTCCGATTGAGGACGCCAAACAAGCACTGGATGATTTCGTCACCCTGTTTCCACTTGATCAGTTGCCTTGGTTTTTTGTGTCAGGCACGTTTCTTGGGCTTGTACGGGAAAAGGGTTTTCTCGCCCACGACTATGATATCGACCTTGGCGTCTTTGAGGACGAAATCGATATCCGTGCAACCTGTGCCGCGATTTTGGCAAGCGACCGCTTTGTGTTGAAAAAATACGACTACCACAAGTCGAGCCTGTTCAACACGGATACCACCTCGACCAATCCTGATGTGCCGTACATCCTCAAGATTATTCACACATCAGGCATTCATATCGACCTGTTCATTCACTACCGCGACACCCGCGTCACACCCGCGATCCACTGGCATGGGTCATCCCTGCATCGCTGGGAAAACAGTGCCTTCGAGGTCGTGCCTTATGCGTTCTACGATCACACTGTGCTGGGACCTGCCGATGCGGATCGGTATTTGACCGAAAATTACGGCGATTGGCGCACGCCAGTCACAGAGTTCAACTGCACGACTGACACGCCTAATCTTGTGCTGGTCCCACACCCCATTGCGGTTGTGATCTTTCTGAAACGCTACGTGTTCAACAAGGCCTTTGATCCTGCCGCCGCCAACCAGCTTGAGGCAGAGCTGCGCACAAATGGATTCTTGGTCGACGGGCCTGACGGGGCGCTCCAGTTCTCTGGCGACTTATTTGCAAACTGATCTATAAAGACACATGTCCAACTCCACGCCAACTCGCGGTGATATGCCTGCCCTGACGCCCTTGCGGTCGATCTTGGCGTTGATGTTACGCGAGATGGGGTCGACCTATGGCGACAGCCCGGGCGGATATGTCTGGGCCATCTTACAACCCATTGGAATGATAGCCATTCTGACGGTCGGCTTTTCACTAATAATAAAATCGCCCGCGTTAGGCACTAGTTTCATCCTGTTTTACGCAACGGGCTTTCTAACCTACAGCATGTTCAATCAGCTAATGCGGGCGGTATTGGCCGCGCTGAAATACTCAAAAGCGATGCTCGCTTATCCACGTGTCATCTGGCTAGATGCCATTCTGGCGCGTTTTTTGCTGAACGCCCTGACATTCTTGACGGTCTTTTGCATCGTCATCACGGGCGTGCTTGTGTTTGATGATACACGAACAGTTATTACGATTCAGCCGATCATAGTTGGCCTTATGATTTGCATGTTCTCAGGGCTGGGTGTGGGCATGATCAACTGCCTGCTGATTGGGCTGTTTCCCGTTTGGGAGGTTATCTGGAAAATTTTGACGAGACCGTTGTTCATCGCATCCGGTGTCATCTTTATCTATGAAGATATGCCACGCATGGTCCAAGACATCTTGTGGTGGAACCCCGTTCTACATGCAACTGGCCTTGTCCGCACAGGGTTTTACCCCAACTACCATGCAAGTTATGTGTCGCTAACCTATTGCTTCGCTTTCTCTATGATCTTGATTGCATTCGCCCTTTTGATGCTTTGGAACAAGCACGCAAAAATTCTGAACCGTTAGGGAAGCACTGGCCTGATGACGTGCAACCCGCTAAGTTCGACTTAACAATAAGTAGGCTAGACATAACTCATGGCAGACGCCCCACATCCAAAGCCTACGCCGGCTCCCGCCAAAAAACCAACCGCGAAACCAAAGAAATCGCCGGTAGTGATCCGGCCCTTCGCAGGCAAAGCCACTCGTAAGGCACGCCATTGGGGTCTGATATCTGCGTTTGCAATCATGGTCTTGCTGCCTGTGCTTGCAACATGGGCGTATCTGTCCGTGCGCGCCGTGGAACAATATGCATCTACCGTAGCCTTCACTGTGCGCAGCGAAGACGTGTCCAGTGCGACAGATCTGCTAGGCGGACTTAGCACTAGCTTTGGCGGCGGCGGCGGTAGCGACAGTGACATTCTGTATGAATTTATTCGCTCCCAAGCGCTTGTCGCCCAAATTGATACAGAACTTGATCTGCGCAGCTACTATTCCCGCCACGTCGACGCAGACCCTATTTTTGGCTTTGATCCCGACGGTACCATCGAAGACCTGACCGCCTATTGGCAACGCATGGTTCGGATATCTTACGACTCGGGGTCTGGCCTGATGGAGTTACGGGTGCTGGCGTTTGAACCAGACGAAGCGCGCGCGATCGCAAACGCAATCTTCAGCAATTCCTCTGAAATGATCAATAATCTATCCGCCATCGCGCGCGAGGATGCGACACGCTACGCCCGCGAAGATTTGGAACTTGCGGTGGAGCGATTGAAAGTCGCCCGTGAAAGCCTGACAGCGTTTCGTATTTCCAGCGAAATTGTTGATCCTACAGCTGATATCGAAGGCCAGATGGGCCTGCTAAACCTACTGCAATCGCAACAAGTTGAAGCATTAATCGAATTCGACCTGCTCAATAATGCCACTCGTGATGGCGATCCACGTCTTGAACAAGCCCGCCGCAGGATCATCGTAATCGAAGACCGCATCCGCGATGAACGTCGCAAATTCGGGGTTGGTGGCGGTGCCGAGGACGACACAAGTTACGCAGAAACCATTGCCGAATTCGAACGCCTTGCGGTGGATCGCGAATTTGCCGAACAAGCCTACGCCATTACACTCGCGGCCTTTGACAGTGCCCGCGCGGAAGCCAATCGTCAAAGCCGGTATTTGGCGGCCTACATCCAGCCCACCTTGGCCGAACGCTCGGAATTCCCAAGTCGGCCTTTGCTGGTTGGTATCGTGGCCCTCTTTAGCTTTTTGGCTTGGGCGATCACGGCGCTTGTCTATTACGCACTGCGCGATCGGCGCTAATGATCCAGTTTGACCACATCAAGAAAAGTTTCTGGACCCGTGACGGGCCGAAATATGTGGCCCGCGATATCAGCATCGTGTTCCCATCCGGCAAATCTGTTGGCCTCTTGGGGCGTAACGGGGCGGGTAAATCGACCTTGATGCAAATGATCGGCGGCACCGTCAAACCAGATAAAGGCACGATCCATATCAAAGGATCAATGTCGTGGCCTGTCGGTTTTGCAGGCTCGTTTCATGGTGATTTAACTGGTGAGCAGAACAGCCGGTTTATTGCGCGTGTCTACGGTGTTGATACCGACGAACTGCTAGATTTCGTCGAAGACTTTGCCGAACTTGGTGCCCATTTTTATCTGCCTGTGCGCAGCTATTCTTCTGGTATGAAATCCCGGTTGGCCTTTGGCATTTCGATTGGCATCCCCTTTGACACGTACCTCGTGGATGAAGTCACATCCGTGGGCGACGCCGCATTCCGCAAGAAAAGCCGACTGGTTTTTGAAGAACGGATGCGCGGTGCGGGTGCTGTTGTGGTGTCACATGCAATGACCGATATGCGCCAGCTGTGCGATGCGGGGGCAGTTCTGGAAGACGGCATATTGACCTACTACGATGACATCGAAGAGGCGATTGCGCAGCATCAGGAAAACATGGGCGCGACAGATTAAAACGGACGCTTCGGCACGTCCTCTTTAGCGTGCACCCGCAATGCCGTAGGTGCTGCAGCCGACCCAATCTGCTCGATCCAGCGTGACAGTGCCACGCGTAATGCTGCCTCGTCCAACTCGCTCGCGGCTGTCCGTACTGCTTTTAACACCGCTGCCACTTCGATTTCGCTGAGTTGCGGCTCGTGCGCTCGTACGATTTTGGGGTGCACGGTAGGCCTGCTATCGTTGCCGATCAGTAGTTCTTCGTATAATTTTTCGCCCGGACGCAGCCCGGTCATGACGATTTCGATCTGACCTCTGGGGTTGTTTGTGTCGCGCAGCGTGTGGCCTGAGGCTTCGATCATGCGGCGTGCCAGATCGTAGATCAGCACCGGATCACCCATATCCAGCACAAAGACGTCGCCGCCCACAGCCAGCGCACCAGCGGCCAGCACCAGCCGCGATGCTTCGGGGATCGTCATGAAATAGCGTGTCACGTCGCGGTGCGTCAGCGTCAGCGGTCCACCCTTGCGGATCTGGTCTTGGAATAGCGGCACCACAGAGCCAGACGACCCCATAACATTGCCAAAACGCACCATAGAAAATATCGTTTTGCCGCGGCCAATTTGTGCCGTCCGGTTTGCCAAATCCTGGATCAGGATTTCAGCAAGCCGCTTGGACGCGCCCATCGCATTGGTCGGGCGCACAGCCTTGTCGCTGGAAATCAGGATAAACTGGGCGACACCCGCATCAGCCGCGGCCAATGCCAGCGTTTGCGTGCCAAAGACGTTGTTCGTGACGCCGACGATGGCATTGCGTTCCACCAATGGCACATGTTTATAAGCGGCGGCATGCAGCACAATTTCAACGCTATGCCGATCCATGATCTGCCGCATCAGCGGACCATCCATGACGGTGCCCAGGAACGGCACGATCTCGACGGCGGGAATATCGCCCTGCAATTCGCGCAGTTCTTTGTCGATGTTGTAAAGCGCCAGTTCGCTCATCTCGAGCAGCACCAGACAGCGCGGTTTATGATCCAATACCTGACGGCACAGTTCTGACCCGATAGAGCCACCCGCGCCCGTGATAAACACACAACGGTCGCGGTATGTGGCGGCACCATCCAGCAGGTCGTCTTCGAAGGCAGGACGCCCCAAAAACTGACCCGGTGCCACAGGTTCCAACTGCCCGACCAGCGTATTGCCGCGTGCAAGTTGCGCGAATGACGGCAAAGCTTGTACGTCCAAATCCCATTCGGTCAACTGGCGCGTGAGCTTGAGCATCCGTGGCCGTCCGATCGACGGCATCGCCAGCAGCACGCGGTCCACACGGCGCGAGCGTTGCAATTTGCGGATCGTGGAGGGCGCATAGACCCGCAGACCTTGCACGATACTGCCCTGCAACGTGGTATTGTCATCGATAAACGCGACCGGAAAGATACTGTCATCCATCCGCAAAGCCGCCGCCAATTGCCGTCCCGTAGGCCCTGCCCCGTAAATAAGCACCCGCGATTGTTCCATGTTTTTGTCGCGATAGACGCTTTGCAGCACCTGCAAAAGCGCCAAACGACTGACCACAGCCATCAGGAAAAACACAATCGCAAAGACGATAAATCCCGACACCGGACTGTTGTGTCCAACCAAACCATCCAGCACAATCGCCGACAGACCCAGCGCCATCGCATGGATCGCCGACAGGCCAATCGCGCGGTTTTCATAGGCTTTGAGCTGGATGCGGTAGATGTCCATCACCACGGCCAACAAACCCGAAATCAACATCATCAAGGCAATCGCACGATAGGAAAATAGCGGCGTCTGATCCCATGACAACGTGTTGTTGACCAAGGCAAAGCCTACGTACAACGCCACAGGGGCCAGCATAATGTCGAGCGCAAGCATGATCGCCCACTTTGCCGAGCGTGGTAGTTGGCTGACCAGTTGATACATAGATATCCTCGAACCGCAGGTAATCGCGATTATATTTAGCTGGAATTACAGCAAATTATGACCCTATGACAAGCTAAGTCACGGGTTTATCGCGTTTCATGGGCAAAATGCGCTTATTTGCGACGAAAAGGTCGCCCTGCGGTTTCCCAAATCAACGCCAGATCAAAGCAAAGCGATTGTTGGCGCTGGTAAATCAGATCAAGCGTGGCTTTGCGCGGCACACAGCGGGTGCGGTAGGCGTGATCGGTCTGGGCGGGCGTGCTGCAGGCCGCCAAAATCTGCTCTTCGTGTTGATGAAACCGCAATGATGCAAGGCCAGTAATCCCCGGACGATTGCGCAGCACCTCCGCATAGAGATCGGGAAAATCATCAACATAGGTGCGCAGCGGCGGACGCGGCCCGACAAAGGACATATCACCGCGCAGCACATTCCACAGCTGCGGCAGCTCATCGAGCCGGCTTTTGCGCAAGGCCCGATAGACCGGCGGGATCGCATTACTTTTGTTACCGCCTGTAACACCGCCATCCGATGCGCCGACCCGCATCGTGCGCAGCTTAATCAGTGAAAAGCCCTGTGTTGGGGTCTTCATCCGTTCCGAGACGTAGAACAGGGGTCGCCCCTCAGTGATCAGCAACAGCACCATCAAGATCACTAAAATCGGGATCGCAGGCACAATCAGCAGCAAAGCCAGTACAATATCCAAGGCGCGCTTTTGTGGCGTCATGCGCCCCACCCCGCCAATCGCGCCTCGGCCACCAATTGCATAGGATCAGCGGGCGGCAATGTGATCAGGCGCTGCACCTTCGTTATATCCAACTCTAACGACGGGATCGCGGTGGCGGGCGCGTCTTGCCATGTCCACCGATGATCTGCGGCGACCAGCATATCCGCCATCGCCACCAATCCCGGTTGCGCAAGGTTCAGCACGGGTGCCGCAAAATCACCAAGCGCCAACAGATCAGCAAAAGCCTGCCCCAAGGCGCGCGGCCCAATCATCATCCGTTTTGGACTTTGCCCATCCGCGAACCGGTCCAGTGTCACAGGGCCCCGCGCCGCTGCCATTAGCAGCGCATCCGCCCCAATCGCATTGGCAACCCGCAGGCTCGTGGCATTAGGCAAATCGCGCAGCACCGCCTCAGCGTCCAACTTTGCCGCACCATATGCAGCAGGCTGGCAGGGACTACTTTCAGACAACACACCCGATTGCGGCCCGTAAACGGCTTGGGTCGAGGCGAAAAGCAGCGGCGCGCCATCCGCGACATCAGCCGCCGCCAAAGCCAAATCACGGTTCAGATCCAGATCAGGCCCTGACGTTGGCCCCGCCAAACAGATCACGCCAGAGACAGCAATGTCAGGTGCCGCATCAGCCAGCATATCCCAGATTATCTTCTGATCCGCTTGGTCAGGGGCATCCTTGCGGTACTGCCACACAGGTACACCTCCAAAATCCAGCGCGCCCTGCACCCAAAGCCGGTGCAGCATCCGCCCCACGCGGCTGCTGGCACCCAAAATCAACGGGCCGGTGGTCATAGTGCTGCAGCCACACCCAAAGCAGAGCCAAACAAGGCGAAAATCGTCCGGACAGAGCTGACAGGGCTTTCGGTGCCGTAGATCAAATCGCCGGGCATGATCTCAAACGATTTCGCACTGAACAGACCATCCGCCGTCGTCAGATCTAGCGTGAACACGACCCAAGGTTTCGACGGACCATTCGCGCCAACCGCACTGTTAGGGTAGGTCCGCAAAATCAGAATGCCCTGGGCATTGGCGCGGTCTTCGGCCAAACCACCGATAATCGCCAGCGCATCCAACGCAGTCACCCGATCATCTGGAAACAGATGTTGGGCTTGCGTGCCAGTGGCACCCAGCGACAGGAACATCCGCTCTTCTTCGGCCACAATCACACGGTCGCGCCCTTGCAAAGTCGTGTCTAACGTGGGGTTTTTGAATATTTTCTCAACAGAGGTGCTGTAAATCCGGTTGCCACGAAACAGCTTGATCTGCGGGTTAACAAGGCTCGGATCAACACCGCCACCTTCAGACAGCAGCGACAGCACACCATAAGCACGATCCGGCAGCGGATACCGCCCCGGTGCGCGTACACCAGAGACAAGGTTCACGGTTTTAGCTTGTCCCGGCGTCATGCTCAACTGCACTTGGGCGGACGGGCTAGAGCCTAACATGACGGATTCGATCCGTGACCGTGCTGCCGCCGCCGTCATTCCCGCCACATTCACATCGCCCACGAAGGGCAGGAAAATCTCGCCGTTTGGCGCGACCTCGATGGCCTCAAGTTGGGTGACACGTTGCCCTGCCCCCACCAGCAGCGAATTTTCAGCCGCATCCCAGATCGTGATCGACAGCAAATCACCCGCCGCAATCACCGGTGCCCCCGCCGATGCTGTGCTATTGAGCCAGCCATGCGAGGCAGCCCCCACACGCGGCCAATCTTGCAATGCGGCCAGTCGGTTACGGGTCACGGTCTCGACTGCAAAATCATATTGGGCGTCCGCATCGCCAGTGGCAGATTGGCTTGCGGCCAGCACTTCGGTCTGGAAACCGGCACCGCGCGGGGTGTTACAGGCGGTTAGCACAGCGCAAAGGCACAGCACACCAAACCCGCGAAAACATAGCATCAAAGACATCCCCCTGCTGGATCGCCAGCTTGGGCAAAATACCCTGCATCCATGGGGTGTCAATCATAGCTTGGGGTCGGGTGCAAAACCGCTTAAGTTCCCCACAACAGCAAACCAAACCGCAGGCCCTTATGTCCTTTCTCAAACGTCTTTTTGGTGGTGCCTCTGCCCCTCGTTTTGATGCCCCTCTTGCCCCTGATGCCCCGTTTTTTGTGATCGGTGATGTGCATGGCTGCATGAGGCCGCTGACCACGCTGTTGCACCAGATGCAGGACCGCGATCCAGACGCGCCGCGTGTGTTTGTCGGCGATTACGTGGACCGTGGCGACGATAGCGCAGGTGTTTTGCGCTGCTTGTTTGCGATGAAAGACGACCCGCGCGTCACCTGCCTGTCGGGCAACCACGAAGACATGATGCTGGGGTTTCTAGATCAACCCGAAGCCAAAGGTGCGCGCTGGCTACGCTACGGCGGTCTGCAAACATTGGCGAGCTTTGGCATCGGCGGTGTGACCAATAGCAGCGAAGGCGAGGCATTGACCACGGCCCGCGATGCACTGGTGAATGCGATGGGCGCGGATATGCTGGATTGGTTGCGCGGCCTGCCCACCACATGGGCCAGTGGTAATGTGACGGTTGTCCATGCAGGCGCGGACCCTGCGACGCCGCTAACGCTGCAATCGGACAAGACCTTTAAATGGGGTCACAAGGATTTCGCGACGGTGCTGCGCACCGATGGCGCATGGATCGCACACGGCCACACGATCGTGGATCATGCCAATGCACAGGGCGGCAAAATCGCTGTGGACACAGGCGCTTATGCCACTGGGCAGCTGACCGCCGCTTATATCACAACAGGGGATGCCACTTTTGTGCAAACCCGCTAAAGACCGCCTTAATTTGTTACGAAAGTAGATAGTATGCGTGTATTAGTCACCGGCGGCGCCGGATATATCGGGTCCCACACATTGGTCGAACTGCTGGGCCAAGCGCACGCGGTCTGCGTTCTCGACAATTACGACAACGCCTCACCCGAAGTCCTGACCCGTGTGCGCGCCCTGACCAACGGCCAGATCACAGCCTATGAAGGCGACGTGCGCGACGGCGCGATGCTCGACCAAGTCATGTCTGACTTTGCGCCCGACGTGGTGATCCACTTTGCAGGTCTCAAGGCGGTGGGCGATTCCATGACAAACCCGCTGGGCTACTACGACGTGAACGTGCGCGGCACGCTGCAATTGCTGGCCGCGATGGACCGTCATCAGGTCCGGCGCGTGATCTTTTCCAGTTCTGCCACAGTCTACGGCGAGCCGGTCTACCTGCCCTACGACGAGGCACACCCGACCAATCCGACATCCGTCTACGGTCGCACCAAACTAATCGCCGAGCAGATCATCACCGATTGGGCCGCAACCCATGCGGATGCCTCTGCCGTGCTGCTGCGCTACTTCAATCCGGTCGGCGCACATGCGTCAACGCAGATCGGCGAACATCCTGACGGTGTGCCAAACAACCTGATGCCATTCATTGCCCAAGTCGCGGTCGGCACACGCCAAGAGTTGCAAGTCTTTGGCGACGACTACGACACGCCCGACGGCACCGGCCTGCGCGACTATATCCATGTGGTTGATCTGGCCCGCGCCCATGTGGCGGCTGTCGATTATACCCAAAACGCCACAGGGGCGCGGGTGTTCAACGTCGGCACCGGGACCAGCTATTCGGTGCACGACATGGTCGGCGCATTTGCCAAAGCCTGCGGGCGCGACATTCCTTGCGTGATCAAACCGCGCCGTGCAGGCGATATCGCGGCAATGCAAGCCAACGCACAACGGGCCAATAGCGAGTTGGGCTGGACCGCAACCCACACGCTAGACGACATGGCCCGCAGCACATGGGATTGGCAATCCGCAAACCCGACAGGCTACGAGACCAGCTAACGCCGCTTTCGCTTCTTTGGCTTCTTTGACTTCTTCTAAATCCCGGGGGGTGAGCGGCGTCTTGGAAAAGGTCCAGTGGACCTTTTCAGCCGTGAACGCGCGAAGCGCCGTTGGGGGCCAGCCCCCAACGGCAATTTTTCGCGAAAAATCGTCTACCGTTCCGCGATAAAGCCGCCATCAAAGTCTTGATCGACACCGTCAACGCTGACGCCACCCAAAGCGTCGCCGCCGATGGCATCATAGCTGTCACCTAGGAAATCGCCTTCGAGTTGGACCGCAAAGACCAAATCATGGTCAGCATTATCCGTCAGTGTCCCCGCAACCTGCACCCCGCGCACAGTCGCGTCGCTGGCAGGGTTACCATTCCGGTCCAACGCACCGCCGCTAATCGCCAAGGTGCCCGTCATGTCATTGTCATCGCTATCGATGAAATCACTGGCCGTGCCGGTAAAGCTCGCGCCGCCTGCGTTGAAACTGGCCCGAATGCTCAATGACCCCACGACTTTGTCCGTGATGTCGTCGCTTTCGTTGGACAAATCGCCAAACAAATAGCCGTCGTAGTTTGCACCACCGCTGACCGGGATCGCCCCAAGGCTTGTGTAAGTTGGCGGTGCCCATGTCGCGAGCAACGTTGTCGCAGACGCGCGTGGCCCGCTTAATGTGGTGTCCGTCGTCGTGCTGCCGCCCGACGGGACAACAACATCCGTCACCGGATCACTATCACCGCCGCCACCGCAGGCCGCAAGACCCGATAGCATCACACAGGCGACCGCTGGCCGCAGAAAAGCAAAATTCATCATAGCGTCATTGTTCCAAAGCACTCCGCCCATTTTGCGGTCAAACTCTGGCTTTTTGACGAAAAGCGCACCCGCGCGGATAAAAATACACCTGCGAGGTTGCGATAGGATTAAGATTGGTTTGTGGCTTTCGCCAGTGACAGCACAAATCGCGGCCACCCTCGCAGAGAGGCCGCGCAGTGTGAGACCTGTTCAATCAATAGGCGTTACGGTTTGACGTAACGCTTGAAGCCTACTTTTTGAGCCACAGCCAATTCTTCGACCAGTTCAGCAAGGTCCGCATCCGAGAACGGCGCCCAACGTTCGCCCCCCGAAATAAACCCGCCTTCTTTCAAGCGATCATACAGGATGCCGAAATCGACCTCGCCAAAGGACACGCGGCTTGGCCGGTTGTCCTGCTCTGGAATCCAGTCTTGGACCAAGGCAGAAATCGTGGTGGTTTCGATCTCTTGGAACGCTTTGAGCTGACGCGCGAAAATCTCGTCCAGATTACCAGCACGCCGCGCAATACAGGCAACCTTTTGATTTGCATCACAGACCAATGCGGCCATGTGTAACGGTGATCCGTCGATGGAAATGATATGTGTCGCGGCCTTATAAGCAGCGATTTGTTCTTCAAAGTTATGCTTTTGCGGGTGGAACGCCGTGTAGCCTTCAGCCTCGAGCAGTGCTTCGAGCCGTTTTTCACCCAGCATAGAGCCACGCGCAGGCGGCAGGGCCGAGCGTGATACGTAGATTTTCTTGTCGCCTTGTGGCGCTACACCTTTGCCACCTTTGGATTTGATCCAATCGCGGAATTCAGGTGCGCCCTCGATCATCTCGAACATGCCGAAACCCTGCTGTGGGACATATAATGTCTCAACACGTGTCGGATCTTCGATGTTGATGACGGGAATATCCACGCCCAGCATTTCAATCAGCGGACGGAACACGCCAACCACATGCTGCGGCCGGTTCTGGAATTTCGGCACAAAGGCAATCCCGTCGATCTTCCCTTTCAGGTGGTCAACCGCCCAAAACCTGCAAATGCTTTCCACCAGAAAATGACCAAAGTGACCAAAGAGCGGCCCCGCGTACATATAAGACCCTTCAAGGTCCACAATATCGCCCGCATCCGGCATCGCGGGCTCCAGATTGATCTGGTTGGTGTTGCGCCATGTGATCGAATTTTCGACAAAATTGCCGTCCGCATCCAGCACACCGGATTTCTGCACCGATCGGTTCGCATCACCCTTGGGCGGTGGAATCACCAAAGCGCCTTTGAGGCAAACTGTGTTATCAACGATTGGTTGGTCTAATGAAGGGGCAGTGAACATGAACAAGCCTGTTTTATCTGTAACTATACCCCCGATATCGTGGCCGGGGTGGCAAAGCAATGAACCCTCGACGTGGCATATCTGTGGCAACTGGCGAAAATTCCCCGCAGATGGGTTGGTTGTGCCATATACACGCCCTCTTTAGGGTTTAGCAGTATCCTTAAGCCGCACTCAGACGGATAGAGCAGATGACACAGACGACAACACTCATTGCAACCGCACGCAACGAAGGCCCATTTTTACTGGAATGGACTGCCTATCATCGTGCGATTGGCTTTGACCGGATCATCATCCTGTCCGACATGAGCGCAGATGGGTCCGAATATCTGCTTGATGCGCTGGATGCAGCCGAGGCGATCACCCATATCCCGATCTCTGGCCTGCCAGCCGCCCCCGGCAATGGACACCGCAACCGCGCTTATGCCCATGCGTTGACACTGCCCGCCGTCCAAAATGCGGATTGGGTCATGGTGCTGGATATCGACGAATACCTGAACATTCATGCAGGCGACGGCACCGTGGGCGATCTGTTGGGCGCGATCGACAATCTGGACGACACCCATGTGATCAGCCCGAACTGGCGGATCTTTGGCAATGCGGGCCATGCGGGCTACGCGGATCAATCCGTGCTCTCGACCCTGACCCGCGCCAATCCCGAAACACCTGTTTTGCATGACAAACACCTTGGCCTGAAATCCATGTTCCGCCCCGGTCCTGTGATCCGTATCGGGCCACACCGCCCACAATTGAACGCCGCGCATACCAGCGGCAAGGTGCCCACCATCTGGCGCAATGGCGCGGGCGACGATGTGACCGACCGGTTGTTGCTCAAGGGTTGGTCCGCAAACGCGCAGACACGCGGCAGCACGCTTGCGCAGATCAACCACTATATGATCCGCTCAAATGCGATCTTTGCGCTGCATAACCTGATCGACGACCCGCTGGGCGGCGAACAAAGCCCGCTGTCGATTGCCGATCATACGGTGTTCAACACCAACCATGTGGCGGAAACCTCGATCAGCCGTTGGGCCAAAGCCACCGCCGCAGAGGTTAAACGCCTGCGCCAAGATGACGATATAGACCAAGCTCACCTCGACACTGTTGCAGAGTTCCAGACCCTGATTGGTGAAATGCAGCTTGAGGCCGCAGCCGACACAACCAGTTCTATTACTGCACTTTTGTCGCCAGAAAAGACCAAAGCCATCATGCAATCCCAAGCCGCGATGCCAGACACCGATGCCGTCCAAGAAGACGACAACCCGCTGCAACTGGTGGACCCCAATGACATTGCACCCCGTTGGCTGGCCGATCTGCGCCGCTCGGATCACCGCAAAGGCTGGTATTATTCCGACGAAAAATTCGCAGCCCAGATGTCCTTTCGCACCACCGACACGTTGATCGTCTCCTTCGACAACCTGTCTTCGGTCAAAGAACCGTCCTTGGCCCGCGAAACATGGGGCTATCCATTCTACCGCTCTGAAGGCTGGTCGCACCTCGGCGTCATGTCCTTCGAGAAAAACTGGTTCCGCGACGAGGCCCTGTTCAACTTCCTTGAAGGCCAAGCCAAAGCGGGCCTGTTCAAGCGGTTCAAGCGCGTCGTCATGACCGGCACTTCGATGGGGGCTTATGCCGCGACCGCCTTTGCCCACCTAGCACCGGGCTGCACCGTGATGGCGTTCTCGCCGCAATCGACGCTGGATAAGAAACTGGTGCCGTGGGAAAAACGCTTTGGCTCTGGCCGCAAACAAGATTGGTCAGGCCGCTACCGCGACGCCCCTGATTATTGCAGCAAAGCCAAAGATGTCTTCATCATCTACGACCCGTATTTTGAACCGGACCGGCTACATGCGGACCGCTATCAAGGCGACAATGTCCACCATCTAAAAAGCTGGTATTCCTCGCATAAATCCGCGCTGTTCATGCGCCGCGCCGATATGTTGAAAGGTGTGATGCAAGCCGCCGTCGCAGGCGAAATGACCCCGCATCTCTATTACCAGATGTTCCGGTCGCGCCGCGATCTGCCGTGGTATTATCACGGGCTCGCCGATCACGCGATCCAAGCGGGGCACACAGGCTTGGCACGCCTCATGGCCGGATATCTGGCCAAAAAAGGACGCCCCGCGATTGCCCGCTCAATTGAGGACCGGATCAAATGACCGATAAACCGCTTTCCAGCATCAGCGCAGCCGCGGCTTACGACAACGCAAAGTCCAACAAACTGCGCAGCTACCCATCGCCCAAACGGGACGGCGACAGATTATACCCGCTCGCAGCCCCATCCGCGAAACCATCGTTTGCGATGAAGCCCACGGACAGCGTTTTCACTATCGGCTCGTGCTTTGCCCGTAACGTGGAATCCGCGCTACTGGATATCGGCATGACCGTCACCAGCAACGAAGATCAGTTGGGCGTGGTCGGTGATAGCCTTGGGTTCACGCCGAACTTCTTTAACAAATACTCGATCCATTCGATTTATAATGATCTGAAATGGGCCTTGGAACGCGACACCTACCCCGGTGATGCGATCATCTATCCGATGCATAAAGACGGGCTTTATGCGGATATGCAGTTGGGCATGTCCAAACTCGAATTTGGCATGGACGACATTCGTGATTTCCGGACCCGTTACTTAGACGTGATGGCACGCGCCCGCGATGCGGATGTGGTGATCATCACGCTGGGCTATGTAGAGACGTGGTACGACACCAAACTGGAGATTTACCTCAACACATCCCCGCCGCAGCCTTTAATCAAAGCAGAGCCAAACCGCTTTGAATTTCGCGTGCTGTCTTACAATGATATTTTGACCGCACTGCATGATGTACACGCTTTGCTGCTCAAACACCGCACCAAACCGCTTAAAATGTTGGTGACGGTCAGCCCCGTTCCGCTACTGTCCACATTCCGCGATGTTGATGTGTTGGTGGCCAATACCTACTCCAAATCCGTTCAACGCGCCGCCATCGACGAATTCATCCGCGACGCGGACGGCGTGGATTATTTCCCATCTTATGAATTTGTGATCCTGTCGAACCCGGAACTCGCTTGGGCGCGCGGCGACTACCGCCATGTCTCGCCTGATCTCGTGGCGCGGATCATGTCTAACGTGGTCACGCAATACGTCGAAGGGGCCGAAGACACGGCTATGACCACCCAAGCGTTACAAGCCTCGACGCGGATGCTGTACAAAGTCGAGGACTACGCTGGCGTCAAAGCGTTACACAGCAAACACCCTGACATCTTTGCCTCTGACGCGGACCTGCTGGTGATGCTCGGCAATGCCCACACCAAAACTCGCGAAATCGAGACCGCTTTTGGATTGTTTGCACAGGCACATACGCTCGCCCCGAAAAAACCAGCCCCGCTGGAACGGCTGATTACGCTCTGCCGTCCGATGCGCGAGTTGGATCAAGCCAAAGAATTAATGCGAAAACATGCACAATTATTCCCAAATCGCGATACTTTCCGCAAAAATGCTACATTCTGGTAACAACCTGCACCTAGGCTGAACCAAAAATACGAGGCTAATGATGTACGACGATCTAACGACAGCAGCAATTCACGCAGGCACTGACAAGTTCGGACTGCACGATTACACCCCCAACTATAACAAATTGTTCCAGCACCTGCGCGATCAACCGATCCGGGTTCTTGAAATTGGGGTAGGCGGTTATGCGGACGATGATCGCGGTGGACAGTCATTAGAAGTGTGGCGCGACTATTTTCCCAATGCGCAGATCACCGGCATCGATATCCAAAAGAAAACGATGGACCTCGGCCCGCGCGTCGAAATCCTGCAAGGCAGTCAGGTCGACGCCGATTTTTTAAAAGAACTCGTCGCCAAACGTGGCCCGTTTGATATCATCGTGGACGACGGCAGCCACCGCAATGAGCATATCGTGGAAAGCTTTCAACTGCTGTTCCCGACCTTGGTGCCGGGCGGGATTTACGTGGCCGAAGACGTGCAAACCTCGTTTCACCCCCGCTTTGGTGGCAGCCTTGAGATGACAGCGCCCAATGCGGTTGGTCATTTCGGCCAGATCGCCCAAGACCTGTCTGCGCATGACGACATCGCCGCGATGGAACGCTTTCACAACATGATCGCGATGCACAAAACCAAAGACGGTGCTGTGCGGGATGTGTTCACCTCGCCGTTGTTTGCACCTTTTACGACCAACGCACCCGCGCTGACCGTAGTCGGCCCGCAGCCTGATCTGCCCTTTACGACCAAACCCGCGACCGACAGCAGCGACCTGCTGATCCTGACCGCAGATGCCAGCACCACGCCCGCCGATATCGAGACGCATTTTGACACGCTCGCGGACAACGGCGTCATGGTGATCCAATGTGATGCACCGACCGCCGATCTGTCGCGCTACATCCAACACCGCTTTACCATGGTCGATCACGTTGAAATCGTCGTGCATCACCCCGATGCGCCGATTGATGATTATGCGGGCCAAATCTACGCGGTTGAACGCTACAAAACCGCGTTTATCCTACACAAATCGCCCAATCGCTACCCGTCCAACTTTGCCTATGACGCAACCAATCCGCAGGCCGCCGCGGCCATCGCGCATATGGGCGATGTCCTGAAAACCAGCGATCAGCCCGGTGGTTTGGTGCAATACGCCAGCATCCTGTCGCGCTATATCGACGTCGCGGCCTCTGCAGAGACGATCAACAAACTGACCGCGCTCAATGCCAATTCCCGTGAATATTACCAGATGGCCGGCGCGCTTGCCCGATCAGAAAAGCGGATGGATGACGCTTGCGCCTTGTTCATCGCCGCCTTGGAAAAATTCCCGCATGACCCGCAGTTCAGCGTCATGCTGGCCGCGATCTATGCCAACCAGAAAAAAACCGAACTCGCGGAAACGACACTGCGCGAGGCTCATGCAGCATACCCCCGCGCCCGCAACATCGTCGCAGCCCTCACACGGGCCTTGGAAAACAAGGGCGACATCAGCGAGGCCAAGGCGCTTGTGGAAAGCACAATCAATCTATTTCCACAGAATATGCGCCCCGGCCGCCTTGAAATTTTGCTGCGTCTGGAACAGACACTAGAGAGTTAATTCAGACCGGTGACACCAGCGGTCACCCCTTAATCAAAGGCCGCGTTACCCATGCAAATCACGCCAACAGACCTGCCTGACGTTTTAGAGATCACCCCCGCCCGTTTCGGCGATCACCGTGGGTTCTTTTCAGAGACATGGAACCGCAAAGCTCTCGCCGAGGCCGGTCTTGATATTGATTTCTGCCAAGACAATCATTCGCTCTCGGCAGAGCGGCACACCCTGCGCGGTCTGCACTTTCAGGCCCCGCCATCCGCGCAGGACAAACTGATCCGTGTGGTTGCAGGCACAATTCTGGACGTGGCCGTGGACATTCGCCGCGGTTCGCCCACTTACGCGCAATGGGTCGCGGTGCCGTTGTCAGCCGACACTGGCAACCAGTTGTTTGTGCCCAAAGGGTTCTTGCACGGCTTTCTCACGCTCACGCCTGATGTCCAAGTCGTCTACAAATGCTCTGATTATTACGCGCCAGACACAGACGGCAGCATTCGCTGGAACGACCCGACCATCGCAATCGACTGGGGCGTGAATGAGGGCGACGTGACCCTGTCCGGCAAAGATGCCGACGCGCCGTTCCTTGCCGATTTCGACACCCCCTTCACCTTTGAGGCCCAATCATGAAGTTGTTAGTTACCGGCGGTGCCGGGTTTATTGGTTCCGCCGTTGTGCGTCAGGCGATCCGCGATGGTCACGCGGTCGTTAATCTCGACAAGCTGACCTACGCCGCTTGTCTCGAAAATGTGGCCGATGTTTCCGACCACGCAAACTACACATTTGTGCAGGCCGATATCTGTGATCGCGCCGCATTAGACAGCATTCTCGCCGATCATCAGCCCGATGCCATCATGCATCTGGCCGCTGAATCCCATGTGGATCGGTCCATCGACGGGCCGGGTGAGTTCATCATCACCAACATCAACGGCACCTACACGATGCTAGAGGCCGCCCGTGCCTATTGGGAAGGCCGCGGAAAACCCGATGATTTCCGGTTCCACCATATCTCAACGGACGAAGTGTTCGGATCGCTCGGCAAGACCGGCATGTTCACCGAGGACACGTCCTATGATCCACGCAGCCCCTACTCTGCGTCCAAGGCATCCAGCGATCATCTGGTCCGCGCGTGGCACGAAACCTATGGGCTGCCTGTGGTCCTGTCGAACTGTTCAAACAACTACGGCCCCTATCATTTCCCCGAAAAACTGATCCCCGTCGTGATCCTAAATGCGCTGGCGGGCAAGCCAATCCCGATCTACGGCGCGGGCGACAACATCCGCGACTGGCTTTATGTCGAGGACCACGCCGACGCGCTGCTGACCGTTGTGCAAAAAGGCGCGCTGGGTCGTAGCTACAACATCGGCGGCGAGAACGAGGCGACAAACCTTGATCTGGTCCGCATGATTTGCGCCGTATTAGACACTAAAAAACCGGGTACAGCGCCTTATGCCGACCTGATCACCTTTGTCACAGACCGCCCCGGCCATGATGCCCGCTATGCGATTGACCCGCAGCGGATCAGCACTGAATTGGGCTGGCGGCCATCGGTCACGCTGGAACAAGGTTTGGAAAAAACCGTGCAATGGTATCTCGACAACGAGGCGTGGTGGAAACCGCTGCAAGCCCGCGACGGCGTTGGCGTGCGTTTGGGGACCAAAGCATGAGGGTTCTGGTTTTCGGTGAAAACGGACAAGTCGCCACATCCCTGCGCAAACGTGCGGGCGATATCGACGTCATCTGCCTTGGCCGCGATCAAGCCGATCTCGGCGCGCCCGACATGCTGCGCGCCGCGATTGAGGCGACAGATGCCGACGTCATCATCAACGCCGCAGCCTACACAGCCGTTGATAAGGCGGAAACAGACAGCGATCAGGCCGAACAGGTGAACCATTTGGCGGTTGGCACCATGGCCCGCGCTGCTGCGAAACGCGGCATCCCGTTCCTACATATCTCCACCGATTACGTATTTCCGGGCGACGGCGACCAGCCTTGGCAACCCGATGACGAGACTGGCGCACTTGGCGTGTACGGCGCCACCAAACGGCGTGGCGAAGAAGCGATTGAAATGGCGGGCGGTGTCTATGCTGTCCTGCGCACCTCTTGGGTTGTCTCGTCCACCGGCAATAACTTCGTCAAAACCATGCTGCGGCTCGGTGCGGACCGCGATGTGCTGACCATCATCGACGACCAAACAGGTGGGCCAACAGCCGCTGACGATATCGCTGATGCACTACTGACCATGGCCCGTGCCTATGCGGATGGACGCAAAGACAGCGGCATCTACCACTTCTCAGGCGCACCAGATTGCACATGGGCAGGCTTTGCCGCCGAGATATTCGATCAAGCAGGCATCACCTGCGAAATCACCCCGATCCCCACAACAGACTACCCGACACCAGCGGCCCGTCCGCTGAACTCGCGACTTGATTGTTCCACGTTAGAGACTGATTTTGGCATCAAACGCCCCGATTGGCGCAAAAGCCTCGTTACCATTGTAAAGGACCTCACATGACACGCAAAGGCATTATCCTCGCGGGCGGCTCTGGCACGCGGCTGTATCCGATCACCATGGCGGTCTCGAAACAACTGCTGCCGATCTACGATAAACCGATGATTTACTACCCGATCAGCACGTTGATGCTGTCCGGTATCCGCGAGATCGCGATCATCACCACGCCGCAGGACCAAGACCAGTTCAAGCGCGTGCTTGGCGATGGATCACAATGGGGCGTCAGCTTTACATGGATCATCCAAGATAGCCCTGACGGTCTGGCACAGGCGTATCTGCTGGCCGAAAATTTCCTCGACGGCGCACCCTCTGCAATGGTCTTGGGCGACAACTTGTTCTTTGGCCACGGCCTGACCGAAATGCTACAAAAGGCCAATGGTAGAGACGAAAATGCAGTCTTTGGCTACCAAGTCCGCGATCCGGAACGCTACGGCGTCGTTGGGTTTGGCGAAGACGGGTCTGTGACTAGCATCGTTGAAAAGCCGGAAAACCCTGCGTCGAACTTCGCGGTGACTGGGCTCTATTTCCTTGATGGTGACGCACCTAAAAAGGCCCGCGAAATCAAACCATCCCCGCGCGGCGAGCTGGAAATCACCACATTGTTGGAGCTCTACCTCGCCGAAGGCAAGCTGCAAGTCCACAAAATGGGTCGCGGCTACGCTTGGCTTGATACTGGCACCCACGCCTCGCTGCTTGATGCAGGCAACTTTGCGCGGACGCTGGAAAACCGCCAAGGGCTGCAAACAGGCTGCCTTGAGGAAATCGCATTCGAGAACGGTTGGATCACACCAGAGCAGTTGCGCGAACGCGCCGCGATGTTTGCTAAAAACGCATATGGTGACTATCTACTGCGTCTCATAGACGGATAGCCCCATGACCAACGACGTCACGACCCTTGCCTTTACTCAAGCCGCCATGCGGCTTGAGGCGGACGCGATTTACAAACTCGCCGACGATATGCCCGCCGACTTCATGCCGTTAATCGCGCGTATTCTTGGCACGTCGGGGCGTCTGATCGTGTCTGGCATCGGCAAATCCGGCCATATCGCCCGCAAAATTGCCGCGACCTGCATGTCCACCGGCACGCCTTGCATGTATCTGCACCCCGCAGAGGCAAGCCATGGCGATCTGGGTATGATCCAGCGTGATGATATCTGCCTATTAGTCTCTAATTCAGGCGAAACCCGCGAACTCAGCGATATTATCGCCTATACCCGACGGTTCAACATCCCGATGGCCGCGATATCCGCGAAGCCTGACAGCACCTTGATGAAATCAGCCGATTACAAACTGGTCCTGCCGCCCTTTGAAGAAGCCTGCCCGATGGGCCTCGCGCCCACCACATCCACCACCGTCACACTGGCGCTAGGGGATGCGATTGCGATTGCGCTGATGGTCGAACGTGGGTTTCAGGCCGAAGATTTCCAAGTTTTCCACCCCGGTGGTAAACTGGGCGCGCAGCTGGCCCGTGTTGGTGAAATTATGCACGGTGCAGACACTATTCCTGTCGTCACCGCCGACATGCCGATGCCCGAGGTGCTGATCGCGATGACGTCCGGCGGCTTTGGTGTGGCCTGTGTCACTCAAAACGATACGCTTCTTGGCATCGTCACCGACGGCGATTTGCGCCGTAATATGGATGATCTGATGGCGCGGAATGCGGGCGAAATCGCCACGTTAGACCCTGTGACCGTGCAAGAAGACACGCTGGCCGTGTCCGCGCTCGCCATTATGAACGACAGTAAAATCACCGCGTTGGTCGTCGTGGACGCTGAAAACCATCCCGTCGGGATGATCCACCTGCACGATCTGCTAAGGGCCGGAGTTGCCTAAATGAAAACCGCTATCTTGATCCCTGCCCGCTATGCATCGACCCGTTATCCGGGCAAACCGCTGGTGGAACTCACCCAACCTGACGGCACCAAGAAATCCCTGATCCAGATGTCATGGGACTGTGCACAAAAGGTCAAAACCGACTGCACCGTGCATGTCCTGACCGACGACGACCGGATCGCGGATCATGCGCGCAGCTTTGGCGCGGATGTGATCATGACCAGCTCTGACTGCGAAAACGGGACCGAACGCTGTGCAGAGGCCGCGCCGCAGATTGACGCCGACCTGATCGTGAACTTGCAAGGTGACGCGCCGCTGACGCCGCCGTGGTTCATCGACGATCTGATCGACGCGATGGCAAAAGACGCGGACGCCATGGTCGCGACGCCTGTCTTGCGCTGCGACGCGCAGACCTACGCGCATTTCATCCAAGATCGCAGCGAAGGCCGCGTTGGTGGCACCACCGCTGTGTTCAACAATCGCGGTCATGGGCTGTATTTCTCGAAAGAGGTCATTCCGTTCATTGACCCAGGCAAAGTCCCCGATCCGATCCCCGTGTTCCACCATGTGGGCGTCTACGCCTACCGCCCTGCCGCGTTGAAACAATATACGACATGGCCCACGGGTACGCTTGAGGCCCGCGAAGGGTTGGAACAACTGCGGTTCTTGGAAAACGGTCACACGGTTGCTTGCGTCGAAGTCGACGGGCGCGGCCATGTGTTTTGGGAACTCAACAACCCCGCAGACGTGGACCGCATTGAAACCGCACTGAAGGAAAACCCCCAATGACAGATCCCAAAATCGTCACCGTCGGCGACATCAACATTGGTGGATCAAACCCCTTTGCGCTGATCACCGGACCTTGCCAGCTTGAATCCCTCGATCACGCCCGCATGATGGCCGAGAAAATCGCAGAGGCCTGCGCACCCACAGGCACCCAGTTCATTTTCAAGGCCAGCTACGACAAAGCAAACCGGTCGTCGGTCACGACGCAGCGCGGTTTGGGCATGGACGCAGGGCTAGAGGTTCTTGCCAAAATCAAAGCCGAATTTGGCGTGCCGATCCTGACAGACGTGCATGACGCATCACACTGCGCCCCCGCCGCTGAGGTCTGCGATATCCTGCAAATCCCCGCTTTCCTGTGCCGCCAAACCGATCTGTTGATTGCGGCTGGCGAAACGGGTGCCGCGATCAATGTCAAAAAGGGGCAGTTTCTGGCGCCTTGGGACATGGGCAATGTCGCCGAGAAAATCGCCTCTACTGGCAACGAGCGGATCATGCTGTGTGATCGCGGCACGTCCTTTGGCTACAACACGCTTGTCTCTGATTTCCGTGGCCTGCCGATCATGGCGCAGACCGGCTATCCGGTTGTGTTTGACGCGACCCATTCGGTGCAACAACCGGGTGGGCAAGGGACCACCAGCGGCGGCCAGCGTGAATTTGCACCCGTGCTTGCCCGTGCGGCCTGTGCCGTGGGTGTATCCGCGTTGTTCATTGAAACCCACGAAGACCCCGACCGCGCGCCATCAGACGGGCCAAACATGATCCCAGTGGATCAAATGGCCAGTCTGATTAAGACGCTACGGGGTTTTGACGCCCTCGCAAAACAGCCGCTTTAGGCTCTATGCAAAGATAAAGTGATCCTCGGACAGCGTATCGGGGGTCACATCCGTCAGCTGGATACGGTCATCGCCAATGTCGATGATCACGCGTCCGTTGCCGTCGCGGATCAAGGCATTCTCGCGCAGATCATCAAGGTCATCAAAGCCGAAACCGACCATCTGCACCACATCATCCGCATCAAAATCACGCACGTACAGGTCTTCGTCGCCCAGCGTAAAGACAAACGTATCCCCACCAGCACCGCCATAGGCCTGATCATTGCCACGTCCGACGATGATCAAATCATCCCCGTCGCCGCCTTCAAGCCGATCATTGCCCGCGCCGCCATAAAGCGTATCATCGCCGCCGTTGCCGTAGAGACGATCCGCACCGTCGTTGCCGTACATGATATTCGCGCCGTCAGAGCCCCAGATATAGTTATCAGCGGCGTTGCCAGCCACGTTAAACCGACCTTCGCCGTAGAAATACGCCTGCGAGACAGCCTCTCCGTCGATCATGTCGCCCAGAACAAATTCACCCTCAATAGAGGCATCGCCGCGAATGTGCTGAACATCTACCACAAGCGTGATCGGATCATTCGGGTCAAGCGCTGCCTGATCCAGAATGTCGATACCGCGATTGCGCTCAAGCGCCGCGAGACCTGTTTCCAGATCACGGTAGCTGAGCGCAGCCGTATCAAAGTAACGGTTGTTGTAGATCGTGACCAATGGCGTGGCCTCGGTGATTGTCAGATTGATCTCGATCGCCTCGCCGTCGAGGTTGAAATCATTGGCGTAGACATACAGACGGTAGGTGCCTGCGTGATCATAGCTTGGCGTCAGGATCACTTCGTCTGTGTCTTGATCCGAGTTCTGAAGATAGGTGTTCCGTTTGTTCAGGTAAGCGTAGTAATACAGCTCGTCGCCTTGCGCGTCGGTGAAATAGTCGCTGACATCCAGACGCAGCTCTTCGCCCTCGGCCATCGTGATGTGATCCGGGATCGGCGCATCAATCGCAACCGTCGGGGCCGTATTTGGTGCCGCTGTCAGGCCAAACAAGATGTTTTTCAACATATCCACGTAGCGCCCGCCGAATGTATTCAAAGATTCGCCAGTGAAATGCACACCGCTGAGTTCTTCGGAAATCAGACCCGCAGAGCTGACAAAGCCGATGTTAGCGTCTGTGTTTTCCAATTCGAGCTCTTGCAGCGCGATATTTTGCGCCCAGTTCACACCTTGCTTGGACAATTCGCCAAACAGGAACGGCAGATCATCGGTGCCCCACGCGCTGTCGCGCACTTGGTCCACCAGTTGCAGCGCCAGCGCTTTGTACTCTGCAGTCGGGACCGGATAATCGCTTTCGCCTTGGTGCCACAGGAACGCATCAGCGCTGTCTTGGCCAACCAAAGCCAAGGCACGAGACACTTCAGGATCAAGCGCCGCCCAGTTTTCACCAGTGCCAGTTTCCAGCCATGTATCAATCCGCGAACCGGATACAGGGTGGGCGACAACCAGAACAGGTTGGCCCAAAGTATCTGCCAGTTCGGTCGCGGCTGGGAAGTAGAAATTGTTGCGCAATGACGCGCCCGTGCGGGCATCGCCGCCAGCCGGAGCCTCGTCATAATCTGCCAGCACCAGCGTATCGTTGACCCAATCATAGGCCACAACATCATCACTGCGGACAAAATCAGCGCCGGTGCCACTGCCCACCGCGTTAGATTGTCCACCAACAACCATCACGAAATAATCCGGCGACCAGTAGGTGCCTTTGCCATCGGTCAGCTTGTAATTCGCGTGCATAGGCTCTGCATCGCGGCGTTTATAGATCACGCCACCAATGTTGATTTCCGTCACATCATCCGCAGGCGTATAGCCCAATTCGCCAGGGACCGTGGTAAACGCAAATTGGTCCGCGCTGAGGTCCGCGAGATTGTAATCACGTAGCTGGATCTGGATGTCCTCGTAGCTGACAATCACGTTTGCGCCTGATTGATAAGCACGGCCACCAGCCGCGAGCAGTTCATCAAGGCTACGCGCCCCGCCAAGTCCGCCCAGATCAATCACATCGCCCGCTTCGAGGTCATAAATCAGGACTTGGTTCTCGCCCGATGTATCCACCACATAGGTGTCATCACCCGCACCGCCATAAAGCTTGTCCTGACCTGTGCCCACGTAGAAAACATCATCGCCGTCGCCGCCGTAAACGCGGTCGCGTCCGTTGCCCGTGACCAGAATATCGTCGCCCGCGCCGCCATACAAAACGTCGTCATTATCGCCGCCGTACATCGTATCCGCACCGTCGCCGCCATAAAGCACGTCGCGTGCAGTGTTCCCGATAAAGGTGTTATCCGCGTCGTTGCCATAGACCCGCGTATCAACCGCAGCCGTCTGCACCGTGAAATCGCCCGGTCCTGCCAGTCGCACCAAATTGGCCGCAGTCGTCAACGTCACATCAGCGCCGTCCACATCCGCACGCACCGTCACGCTGCGTTCATTGAGAAGCACCTGTTCACGGACACCGTCATCAGGGCCCAGATCAAGGGTATTGTTACGGCCAACAAAACTCAGCGCGTCTTTCAAAGCTTCAAACACACCAAGCAACCGACCCCCAAAGAAGTCGCGGAAAATAGAAAACATATGAAATCTCTTATTTAAATAAAGCGCCTGCACCTTGATCAAGCGTTTACATATTTGAGTCAACGATACCGTTAAATTTCGAAAGATTTAATACGAAACAAAGTGTTGCGAAATGTGGGACAATACCGTGCGCTGCGGTCGCAAAGCCTTCATTGGTCGTGGGCCAGCTAGGGGCATCTGTTAGCTTTTGCAAAGGCGCGCGCCCCATGTCCCAGACTTCACCCCACTTGAACCTGCCCTATATCCAGCCCGCACAGGCCCAAAAACACGTGACCCATAACGAGGCGATCGAGCTGTTAGACATGATCGTACAGCTAAGCGTGCAAGGTTTCGACGCCAGCACACCGCCCGCCGCCCCATCCGACGGCGAGACATGGGCAATCGGCACGGCCCCCACCGGTGCATGGACAGATCAGGCAGGTAAAATCGCCAGTTTTCGCGGTGGTGGGTGGCTGTTCATCACACCGCAAACGGGCTGGCAGGCGTATGATGCCACCGCAGGCGAAATGCGGGTCTATAGCGGGGTAAATTGGCAGCTGCCGTCTTTCGATAACATGGCAGGCATCGGGATAAACGCCGTCGCAGACGCCACCAACAAGCTCTCTGTCGCCTCTGAGGCCGTGCTGTTCAATCACGCGGGCGCCGGTCATCAGCTGAAGCTGAACAAAGCCAGCACCACAGACACCGCCAGCCTGTTGTTCCAATCCAACTGGTCAGGGCGCGCCGAAATGGGGCTGGCGGGCAGCGACGATTTCGCGGTCAAGGTCAGCGACGGGGCCACATGGTTCACAGGTCTGACCGTGACCGGGGCCACAGGTGCGGTGCAAATCAACGAGGTCTTGTCGTTGCCACCCCGCACAGAACCCGCCAGCGGCACGGCAGGCGATGTGTATTTCGACAGCGCATCAGCAAAGCTGCGTTGTTTTGATGGCACAATCTGGCAGGATTTATTCTAACTCGGGGCGGGCGCAGTCACCCGGCAGGCACCACACATAACCCCGTCGTCAACGCGCCATCCATCACCCAAAGCGCCCCGTTGGCGTATAGTTTCTTGGCGAAATCCGGATCAGGGCTGAGCCCCACAACCACGCCTTTGAAGCGGCCAAAATCAACCAGCGCACCGCCCGCGCTGGTGATCCGCAGATCAATTTCGCCCAGCGATAGGTTGGGCGAAAACACCACAACAACAGGCAGGCCCCGCCGTGGCCAGCTAGCCAAGACAGCCACCACAATCACAAACGCCGCCAGCACCGCAATACGTCGCAGCACCCCCGCTTTTTCAGCGGGGGCGGCGGTCACACGAGAGGGCGGCACAAAGGTCATCCCCCATCAGTACAGGTGAAACCTAAAGGCTTCGTTTCGACGGCTCATCTTCGTCAAAACCGGTCTTAACCCTTTAGTAACCACAAACAGCCACACTCAGCGCAGCCCGCCACAAGGATGCTGCCATGACCTCTGATCCAATCCGCAACGCCAGTTTCGACTATGTCCGCCTGATCGCCGTGATCGGGATCATCTGGTTTCACACCGGCGCACCACAAGGCCATATCGGCTATAGCGGCCTGTCGTATTTCTTGATGCTGCTGGTCTTTCTGGCGGTCCCGCAGATCAGCCATCTGCGCTGCACCAAACACCGTGCCCCCGCATTCCTACGCTATGCCGCCGCACGCGGACGCCGCTTGATCCTGCCATGGCTCGCGGCATCGCTGCTGTTTGGCGGGCTTAAAATGGCAGATGTCTCGCGCGGGGCGACATGGGCCTCTGAATTCAATACAACTATGTGGCTCACAGGTACGGCGATCCACCTGTGGTTTTTGCCCTTCGCCTTTGTGATCTGCCTCGCCGTCTGGCCTTTGGGCCGCTGGATGACGCATATGTCACGCGCCGTGCAATTACACCTGTGTATGACGCTGATGTGCCTGTCGCTGATGGCGTTGGCATTCTGGCAAATCGCAAACCTCGCAAGCCCCATCGCTGAATGGGCCTATGCGCTGCCCTCCGTGTTTCTCGGCGCGGCACTTGCGCTGACAGGCGGGCGGGTCGGGCGGATGATCGCGGTCACAGCCCTGTTCTTTTGCATGGCGCTGTCGGCCAATTGGACGGTTGGCCTGCTGCAATTGGGCATCGCTACAACCGCGCTTATCATCTGCCATGTGATCCAGACCAAACCGAACGCAGTCTCGGCCTTTGCCGCCCGCGCATCTTTGGGGATCTACCTGATACACCCCGCCGTGGCCGCCGTCGCAATGCGCAGCCATATGATCCCTGACAACAGCACCAGCTTGGCGGTTGTGGTCACGCTGGGGTCACTGGGCATTGTCATGCTGTGGGAAACAATCAAAGCAACAGCACCCGCCGGAAAACCCTTGCCGGCACAAAGCCCACAGCGCCCCGCAAAGTCACCCTGATCACGCCACCATTTCGCCCCGATTGTTGCCTAGCTGGGAACAATCATGACCGAGATTTCACATATCCCCGCGCGCGCGCAATTCCCCCAGATCAATCTGGGCGGTGTGGGCCTGTTGCTGGCCCTGATCGTCGTGGCATTGCCTGTCTATTGGTCCGGTTTTGCGATGCTGGGTGCTGCGTGGATCACCCCCGAATATAGCCATGGACCGCTGATCCCTGCGATCTCGCTCTACCTGTTTTTGCGCGAACGCCGCCTCATCACCCCGATTGATGCGACCAAACGCACGGCCCCCGGCATTGCCCTGACGGTGTTTGCGCTGGCTTTGGGCATCTTTGGCAATCTCGTGGCGATCCCTGATATCGTGGCCTACGCGCTGATCCTCTGGGTCGGCGGCGTGATGCTGACCTGCATGGGTTGGGACCAAGGCCGCCGCCACTGGGCACCTGTACTGCACCTGATCTTCATGCTGCCCTTGCCGCAGATCATCTACTGGCAGTTGACCATCGCCTTGCAGTTGGTTTCGTCAGAACTTGGGGTCTGGTTCATCCGCCTTGCCGATATTCCGGTGTTCCTCGAAGGCAATATCATCGACCTCGGCGTGTATAAACTGCAAGTCGCGGATGCCTGTTCCGGCTTGCGCTACCTGTTCCCGATCCTGTCGTTCTCCTACCTGATGGCAATCTTGTACCGCGGCCCCTACTGGCACAAAGTTGTGCTGTTCGCGCTGGCAGTGCCGCTGACCGTTGTGATGAACTCTGTGCGGATCGGCATCATCGGGATGCTGGTGAACGCCTACGGGATCGGCCAGGCCGAAGGGTTCCTGCACTTTTTTGAAGGCTGGGTGATCTTTGGCACCTGCATCGCGCTGCTGTTTGTCACGGCCCTCGGGCTGCAACGGCTCACGCGCAACCCCAAATCCCTGCGGGACGTGGTCGATCTGGACACCGACGGTTTGGGTGGCGAAGCTGCGACCGTCCTGCAAATTGCCCCGTCACGCGGCATGATGATCGGGTTGGCGCTGTCGACACTGATCACCGCCACCTTTGTCTTCACCCCTGCCCCCGCACGGATCATGCCTGAACGTGATGTCTTTGCGCTGTTCCCGCTGGATGTGGCGGGCTGGCGCGGACACGCGATGCCACTCGAACCGGACGTCGAAACTTCGCTCGGGGCCACCGATTATATCAACACAACCTACCTCGCACCGGACGGGGCCACGACCGTCAGCTTCTTTGCGGCATGGTACGCTTCTCAAACCGAAGGGTCCGGCATCCATTCACCCGAAGTTTGCTTGCCCGTGGGCGGTTGGGAAGTCTTTTCACTTGATCCCTACGCCGTCTCACAACCCACCACGATCTACGGTGACTTCAACGTCAATCGGGCGGTGATCCAAAAAGGCCTGTCCAAACAACTGGTCTACTATTGGTTCGACCAACGGGGGCGGCGCATGACCAACGACTACGCGGCCAAAGCAACAGTGGTCTACGACAGCTTTACACGCGGACGAACAGACGGGGCGATGGTGCGGTTCACTACCCCCATCCACGACGGTGAAACAGAGGCAGATGCCGACGCACGCCTGCAAGGGTTTATGGCCGATGCGTTGCAACGCCTTCCCAGCTTTATTCCAGAATAAAGGGCAGATGGGGGCCAGCCCCCGCCCGTTGGGCTCCCCCGGGATTTAGAAAAAGTCAAAGAAGCACAAAGTGCACCCGCGCCTTCATTTCGCCAAAACAACTCGCCCCGCTGGCAAGCGTCCCGCCCTATCCGCGTTTCGCAAACACACGATTGTAAGCCGCCAACAGATGCGGCACTGAATGCGCCCATGACAATGCGCCAAGCACACGTGCGCGGCCCTCGCGGCCCATCCGTATGCGGGCTTCGGGATCATCCATAAGCGTGACGATTTTTCGTGAAAAATCGATTGGGTCGTTGGCGCGTGCATAAAGCGATGCACCTTGCGCCGACACGCGCCCCTCGGTCAGGTCAAACTGCACCGTGGGTTTTTCCAACGTCATATATTCCATGACTTTGTTCATCGTGGAAATGTCATTCATCGCGTTTTTGGGATCAGGTGACACGCCGATATCGATGCAGTTCAGCACCGCCAGCATGTCTTCACCATAAAGCGGTCCTGTGAAGGTGAAATAAGACTCTAACCCATGCGCTTTCACGTCATCCTGCACGATGTCCAGATGCGGCCCAAAGCCCACGATCACAAAATGCACGTCGGTTTTGCCAAGCGTATTGATCAGGTGATCCGCCGCGTCCACCAACAGGTCCATGCCTTCTTGCTGCCCGATCACGCCAACGTAGCCCATCACCGTGCCCGCACCACGCCGATACGACACATCCCCCGGACCGGGCACAAAGTTGTCGAGTTTCGGCGCAGAGCGGACCACAAACACGTCCTCATCCGCCATCTTGCCACGCCGCATCGCAATCGCTTTAAAGCTTTCGTTTGTGGCAATCGACACAGAGGCCGTCGCAAATGTGATCCGTTCCCAGATCAGCATGACCTTATACAACAGGCCCTTTTTCTCGAATTTTGCTTCGAATAACTCGGGGCAGACATCGTGATGGTCAAACAGATAGCTCACGCCCCACAGCCTGTACCACCACGCCAGAATAAAGATCAGATCGGGCGGATTGCAGCCGTGGATCACGTCGAAACCGCGCTCATGCCAGACCACACGCGCCAGCCGGAACCATGCGCGCATCGCGTGCCAATATTCCCTTCCATAGGCCGCAGCCCCCGCATGTGCCTCTGGCGGTTCGGTGTGGCGGTAGATATGCACGCCCTCGATTTCCTCGTAGGCTTTGTCCCAGCCCTTGCCCATCGGGCAGATCACGCTGACCGTGTAGCCCGCGTTCACCAGCGTCGTGGCCTCGAGCCAGACGCGACGATCCAGCGGCACAGGCAGGTTTTCCACGACGATCAGGATGCGACGCGGGCTGGAGAATGATGGAGATATGGTCATGTTAGGCACTGCTTTTTATTGTTACCCCGATCCTAAAACAATTCACACATCACCGAAACAGCCCCCAACACACGACCCCGGACCTGTTGTCGGAATGCACAGCCCCCCACATCATTCAGATTTTTCGGCAAGTTTTCCCACATTTTGCCTCTGCGCCGTTTCCCATCCACCAGATATGCGCTAGTTTAGGGCAAACGAGACGACCGGAGCAGCACATGCAGATCAGGCAAATATTGGCCAGCGGGACCGCGCTGATGGCGCTTTTGGCGGGCAATACCGCAATGGGCCAAGACCTGAGCTATAATCTTTACGGTGTTCCGGGTCTGATCGACACGCCCAATGCCCGTATGGCCCCTGATGCCGAAATCGCGGCGACCATCGGTGGATTCGTTCTGCAACAACGTGGCAGTTTCACGTTCCAACTGTTGCCGAACCTGTCCGGCACGTTCCGCTATGCTGGCATCGATCAAGAAGACGGACCCGGCACCGACGGCACCTTTGACCGCAGTTTTGATCTGCGCTACCGCCTCATTCAAGAAACCGATCTGCTGCCCGATGTGGCGATTGGCTTGCAGGATTTCCTTGGCACCGGCGATCTGTCTGCCGAATACATCGTGGCGACCAAAACCATCACCGACAGGATCGACGTGACCGCAGGTCTGGGTTGGGGGCGCTTGGGTAGCCGCGACGGCATCAGCAATCCCCTTGGCGCGTTAGACTCTTATTTTGACACGCGCCCTGTGCGTGACAAATCCGAATATGAGGAAGGTGGCACCGTCACTGGCGATTTCTTTCGCGGCGATATGGGCGTGTTTGGCGGGATCACCTACCGCTATTCCGACAAGCTGACGCTCAAGGCGGAATATTCGTCCGACGGTTATGTCTCTGAAACCGACAACGGCACGCTGGATAACCGCAGCCCGATCAACGTCGGCCTGAACTACACTTATAAACCGGGGCTGGACCTGCAGCTAGCCTATCTCTACGGGTCCGAACTGGCAGCGGGGGCCACGCTCACGCTGAACCCACGTGTGCGCCAATCACCCGGCGGGCGCGAAACAGCACCGCCCCCCGTGCGGGTCCGTCCGGCAGATTTAGCGGCAGCCGCATCATGGGGCACCGACGAGAAAACCCTTATACAGACCCTAAAAGACGCAGGAATCACGCTCAACGGCTACGACGTGACCGCCGATACCGTGGCCCGTGTGCGCTACACCAACACCACATTCCGCTCGGAGGCGCAGGCGATGGGCCGCGTCGCCCGCATCCTATCGGCGCAATTACCAGCCGCCGTGGAAACCTTTGTGTTAGAGCCGCAGCAACGCGGCATTCCCCTGCAAGCCACCACCATCCAGCGCCGTGATCTTGAAACACAGGAAAATCGGGCACGCGGGGCCGAGGCGCTTGCGCAGTCCAGCATCACCCGCGACGCAGGGCCCAGCACCGGCCTGTCCTATACGCCTGATCTGGAACCCGCCTTCACATGGGGTATTGGCCCTTATGCGAAACTGATCGTGTTCAACGGCGATGCCCCTGTGCAAATCGACGGCGGGATCGAGTTGAAAGCGCGGTACACATTCGCCCCCAACATCATCGCCAAAGGCGTCGTGCGACAAAGCCTGCGTGACCTGCCACTGGCAGACGAGACCGAAACCGAGAACGATCTGCAAAACGTCCGCACCGACGGACGCTACTACGGTCAAGACGGTAATCCCGTGATACAGACACTGACTTTGGCCCATTACGGACGCCCCGGCGCGGACCTCTATAGCCGTGTGACCGCAGGCTACATCGAAGACATGCACGGCGGTATTTCCAGCGAACTGCTCTGGAAACCCGTCGATAGCCGCCTCGCTGTTGGTGCCGAAGTCAACTACACCGCACAGCGCGACTACGACCAGTTGTTCACATTCCAAGACTACGACGTCGTGACCGGACACGTCTCGGGCTACTACAGCTTTGACAACGGGTTCCACGCCCAAGTCGATGTGGGCCGCTATCTGGCAGGCGACTGGGGCGCGACCTTCGGGTTGGACCGCGAATTCGACAATGGCTGGCGTGTGGGGGCATATTTCACGCTAACAGACGTGCCATTTGATGAATTTGGCGAAGGGTCATTCGACAAGGGTATCCGCATCACCGTGCCAAACGACTTCTTCATCGGCAACGCCACGCAGGACAAAGTCAACACCAACCTCCAGTCGCTGCAACGCGACGGCGGGGCGCGACTAAACGTCGATGGCAGGCTCTATGACATCGTGCGCGACGGACACACTGCCGGTCGATTTGGCGATACATTTGGACGGTTCTGGCGATGAATATTTCGATGAAAACCCTGTGTTCGAGCCTCATTCTGGCAGGTCTCACCGCCTGCGGCCCACTCTACGAGGACAGCCTCGGCAGCACGCTACTGGGGGCTGCACAATCAGCAACCGGCCTTGGCGACACCGCCGCACCAGCAGCACCCGCGATCCCGCCTGCGGTCGCAACAGCGGCACCGGGCGAAGTGCTTTTGGTCAAAATCATCGCGCGTGACGCAGTCGCACCAATGACCAAAGTCGCGCAAAACGGCCGCAACATCACATGGATCAGCCCCGGCAAAGTCACGATGGCGTTTGAGGACGGCATTCTCGTCGGCACACGCGGGCTCACCGATGACCTGATGGGTGTAGACCCTATTGGCGTGCGCGCAGCACTTAACGCAGGCGGCGGCACAGCACGACGGCTGCAAAGTTTCCTGACCTCCGAAGACCAGATCGCAACACGCGAGTTGACCTGCACAATCACACGGGTCGGATCCGAAGACATCCAAATCATCGGCGGCAGCCGCACAACAACAAAATTCGAAGAAGACTGCAAAGGACCAGCGCTAGAGTTCAAGAACTCGTACTGGCTGGCTGGTGGGGACATCATCCGATCACGCCAAGCCGTGTCTGCAGGTGTGGGATTCATCCAAGCGGATCAACTCTAGTTGAGCACCAGTTAGGGGGCCAGCCCCCGCCCTTCGTTCACGGCTGAAAAGGTCCACAGGACCTTTTCCAAGACGCCGCTCACCCCCCGGGATTTAGAAAAAGTCAAAGAAACACAAAGTGCGCCACTCAGTCGTCCACGTAAACGTCGGCAACTGAATGGCGGCTTCTTCGACTACGGTCATCCGCATCCCTGCCTGGACCGCCTGACAATGAAACACCAAGGAGGTTAATAAATCCCGAACCTCTGGCTTCTTTGACTTATTGAAATCCTGGGGGGTTTGGGGGGCCAGCCCCCCAACACTGGCGACGGATGTTAATCCGGCGCAAAACCGTTCTGCCACTCGGCCCGCCGCGTCCAGACCTGATACCACTCGGCCGCCTTTTTACGCCGCGCAGCACCGCCAACGACAGCCAAAGCAATCGCCCGCGACAATGGCCAGAACCGCAGCAACTGCCGCCCCAGACCGCGACTGATCATCGGAAAATGCCGCTCTATCAGCGACATCTTGGCCGAGAGCAATCTTACCATTTTATCCGCCCGAACAGTGTCTGATGCGGCCCCATAATGCACGATCTCGGCCTCTGGCGTGATCATCGGCTGCAACCCGTCAGCCACCGCGCGCAGACACAGATCGGCCTCTTCGCCGTACATATGATAGATCGGATCAAACCCGCCAAGCCTGTCCCACGTGCTGCGTTTCAGCAAAAAGAAACACCCCGACACAATATCCACCTGTCGGATTTCATCACGCGGCCAATGCCCGATGTTTTCCGCATTCAACACTTCGGATCGCGGGAAGATCGCCGTCAGTCCAACCGTCCGGCAAAACAGCGACCACAGCGTCATCCGCCCCCAGCAAGACGTTGGGTTCAGGCTGCCCTCCGCGTTAAGTGTCCGTCCGCCCCAGATCCCCGCGTCGGGGTGGTCCTCTGCAAAGGCGAGCAACTTATCCACCGCCCCGTTCAGCACCACCGTATCGGGGTTCAGCAGCAACACCATCGGCGCCACCGCATACGGCATCGCCACATGATGCGCCCGCCCAAAGCCGTGGTTTACCGTTTCCTTCAGCAACGTGACCTGCGGGAAGGCCGCAGCAATCGCCTCTGCCGACCCGTCGCTGGATGCATTGTCGACCACGATCACCTCAAACGGTGTCGTCGTTTCCGCATAGACCGACGCGAGACAAGCCAGCGTGATGTCGCGGGTGTTGTAGCTGATCACGATGATCGACAGCAAAGGTGTTTGGGTATCAGGCATGTATCCGGCGGGCGTTGGGACTGTATCCCCCTTAGATACCGCAAAAACCACGCAGCGGCTGTGCCAAACGACACAGCCTTCCAAAACCAAAACCACGCTTGCCCAAATGTGACACTAGCCGCGTAAAGCAGTCTCTAACGCGGTCAAACCTGTGGTTAATGCCTGTTGCGCCGCCTCCGCGCTGCCCGCCTCTGCGTAGAACCTGCATTCTGGCGCATTGCCCGATGGACGCAGATGCACCACCCGTCCGTCGGTCAGTGTCATGCGCAAGCCGTCGGTGCGGTCAACACTGGCCTCTGTCCCGTCGATCCCCGCAAGGAACCCCGCGCGCGCGTCCAGATCAGTGTCTAACAAGGCCACAAACGCCAATGATACCTCTGTCGGCACATTTTCGACCCGTCCTGTTGCGGTGAACCGTGCGGGCTGTCCGGCGATCATGCTGGCGACCCCCTGCCCTTTTGCCACCATCAGCGGCGCGATCAGCGGCAAAACCGCGTCGCGTGTCATCAGCGGCGATAGCCCGTTCGCAGCGAAACCCAGCAAGAAGCCCCCGTTTGCCTCGTAGCCCACAACCTTGCCGCCGCATTCCATGCCTGCAATCACATGCGGTGATCCGATCTTGGTGCGGATAACTTTATCAAAAACGCTCTCTGCGCCGGTGTTCGAGGACACGGGCGTCACGGCAATCTCGGCCCCCAGAAACGCGCCGGTGATCTGCCCCAGCACATCGCCCGGCACGACCTGACCCGCAGCATCGGTCAGCAGTGGTCTGTCCCCGTCCCCATCCAGCGACACAATCGCGTCCAGCGGATGTTCCGCCGCCCATGCGATCAGTTGCGCCCGGGTCGCGGGATCAACTGCTTCGGTATCAACGGGGATGAATTTGTCGGACCGCCCGAGCTCGACAACCTCAGCCCCCAACCGTTCCAAAATTTGCATCAACAGATCACGGCCCACGGTCGAATGCGTGTAGACGCCAATCGTCATCCCCGCCAAAGCATCGCTACCAAAGGCGTCTACATACCGCGCCGCATAGGCAATCGGCACGGCGATATCGCGGCCACGTTTGCCCGATCCAGCGGCCATTTTAGACCCTAATGCAGCCAAAATGCCTGTCTCGTGGTCCTTTGTGATCTCGCCTGCCGGCGTATAAAACTTTAGCCCGTTGCGATCCGCCGGAATATGGCTGCCCGTGATCATCACCGCCGCCGCATCCGCATTCATCGCTGCCAGCGCCAAGGCGGGCGTCGGCACATCGCCGCAATCAACCACGTTCACGCCCACGTCCATCGCCGCTTGCATCACCATTTGCGCGATCCGCTCGGATGATGGTCGCAAGTCACGCCCGACCCAAATCCCCGTCCCCACCGGACAGGCCGCGATAAACGCCTGCACATGATCCGCGACCAAGGCGGGCGTCAATTCCACAACAAGGCCGCGCAGGCCGCTGGTTCCAAACTTCGGAGGCATGGTGATCCTTTCCATATATCCCTCACACTTAGCCCAAACCGCCCCCCAATGGGAAACCGCAAATTCGAACCAAAACCGCAGCGCAATTTAACATTTCACGCTTTGAGCTAAAACACCGATAAGGTCCGCAGCCTTGCCACATTTGTGCCGCCGCAACTGCACAGACTGCGTCAACTGATAGGCAACCTGCTCGGGGGTGTCCGGGCGTTGTACACGGTTGCCTTTGTGCCTGAGTTTGCCCTGATCCAGATGATCCTGCGCCCTGCGGATATCGGTACATCGCGGATCACTGATCTTGCGATAGGGACAGGTGCGCTTGGTGATGTGCTGTATAGCACGACGCGCTTTGACGGGCAGATCGACAGTTGGGATATTGCAGGCAACACGCTTGCGCCGCGCGACAGTGACGGGTTCGCGATTGGACCGATTGCGGGCAATCAGCCGACGCTTGCGTTCTGGGACGGGCAATTACTATCGGGTGGCGGTGTGTCAGGGGGGCTGACCCTGCGCGACCTACACGCCAACGGCACGCTTGGCACGGCGAGCACACTCGGCGGCACCAACAGCTTTGCAGGGCCGCTTGTGCAGCCTGTGGTCACGACGCTGCTGGGGGGAAATACCAGTCTCCACGCAGGTATTTCCAACGATTCCGGCATTGTCCAAGTCATCATGGACCCCGCTGGCACCGTCATTAGCACCACCACGATCAGCGACAAGGGCCGCACCGCCGCCGACCAGATCACCGCCATGGCCACCAGCATCATTGACGGTGTGACTTTCATCTTCACAGCCAGCGCCGCCGATCTCGGGATCAGCGCATGGCAGGTGCGCGACGCAGGCAACCTGACCGCGCGCGAAACATTGCGGCCTGAAACGGGGCTTTGGGTATCCAGCCCCACCGCGATTGAAGCGATCAACGTCGATGGTCAGGATTACGTGGTCATGGCCTCTGCCGGATCGGGGTCACTGACTGTGATTTCCACCGGATCGGTTGGCGAATTAGCTGTGGTCGATCATGTCATTGACGATCGCAACACCCGCTTTGACGGTGTGACGGCGCTGGCGACCACGGTCCATCAGGGTCAAACATGGGTGTTTGCGGGCGGATCTGACGACGGCATCACCGCATTCCAAGTCCTGAACGGCGGCCGCCTGCTTGCCCGCGCTCATATCGCAGACACCACCACCATGACGCTCGCCAATATCAGCGCGCTCGCCGCCCGGTCCAACGGGACCAGCATCGACATCTTTGCAGCCTCGGCCACCGATCCTGGTCTCACGCGCCTGTCCTTGAGCATCCACGCCAATGACGACGTCATCATCGACCCGCACGGGGCAAACACGCTCTCCGGTGGCGCGGGCGCGGACGTCTTTGTGATGGCCGCAGACGGGCAGACGGATACGATCAGCGACTTCACCCAAGGCGAAGACACGCTCGACCTGTCCGATTGGAACGGCTTGCGCAGCATCAACCAGTTGTATTTCACCGCACTCACGGGTGGCATCCAGATCACCTACGGCGACGAGATCCTGATCCTGCGCAGCGCCAATGGCACAGATATCGCGGCTTCCGGCTTTGTAGAGACTGATTTGATCGCCCCTGCCCGCATCCCGCAGATCATCACGGCAGGCACATCCGGCCCCATAACCGATGTCCCTGATTTGCCAGATCGCCCCGAACTGGGCGAACCGACACCCGACCCGATTGAACCCACGCCCACCAATGAAATCTACGGCACCCGCGATCCCGATACATTGACCGGCAGCGACGACAACGACCTGATCTATGGCATGGGCGGCAATGATCGTCTTTATGGCGGGGCGGGCGCGGATTTACTGTTCGGCGGACAAGGCAACGACCTGCTGCGTGGCGGTTCCGGCCATGATTTCCTGTTCGGCGGCGCGGGCCGCGACGATGGCTGGCAAAGCCTGACCACAGCTTTCACATCCACCAACGCCGACACGCTTGAAGGCGACGCAGGCAATGACGAACTTTACGGGCAAGCAGGCGATGACCGTCTCGATGGTGGCAGCGGTAACGATTTACTAACCGGAGGTGGGGGCCGCGACACCTTCGTGTTTCGCAGCGGACAAGATCGCGCGACCGACTTTAACCCGATCACCGACCGGATCGCACTGGACGACGCGCTGTGGACCGGATCGCTCACCGCATCCCAGATCGTGGACCGCTTTGCTACCGACACAGGTGCGGACACCCTGCTCGACTTTGGCAGCGGCAATAGTCTGCGTTTGGATGATTTCGACGATCTTGACCTGCTCGCGGGCCAAATCGACATTTTTTGACGCCCTTACCGTATAGCATGCGCAAAACGACCCTAACTCGCCCTAAAGGCAGTGTTTTCCAGTTATTTTCCACCATCGTTTGACGTATTTTACACGTCTGAACACTTTTACTTTACGGCAGTTTAGCCCCCTAACACTGGACGACGCTGCGGTGCAGCATTACATTACTGGCAAGAGGGGAAATTACCGTCGGCGCGTCCGGCAGCACAAAAGGTTCAGTCCCGTGTCCCATGTTACACAACGCTTTCATCCTCTGATCAGGCGGCTTTGGCCGACGGATCAAAGCAAACTGATTGACCACTTTCACAGACTTGATGCTGAAACCCGCCGCTTGCGCTTTGGCGGGATTGTGACCGACGATTTTGTGGATGATTACGCCGACCAGCTTTTGTCTGCTGACGCGATTGTCTTTGGTGCTTTCCTCGAAGGCGAACTACGCGGCGTCGCCGAGTTGCGTGGCGTTTGGGACAGCTGGCCGCGCAATCGCAGCGCCGAAGTTGCCCTGCTCGTCGAACCCGATTGGCAAGAAGGCGGGATCGGCGAAGCCCTGTTCAGCCGATTGATCGCCGCCGCCCAGAACCGTCGATTGAAGTCTCTGCACATGCTGTGTTTGCGTGAAAACGGACCGATGCGGGCCTTGGCGAAAAAGCACCACGCCAGCCTTGAGATGGACGTCAGCAATATCGAAGCAACGCTCGCCCCGGCATGGCCAACACCGCTATCGCTGTTCGAAGAGGCCTTTGGTCATCCGCTGAACTATCTGCCTGAAATGTTCTATTCCACCAGATAGCTGCGGGGATGTTTCGCCGCCAACAAAAACAGGCTCTATCATAGCAAAAAGCCCGCAACCTGATTGATCACGGGCTTTGCCAAGTCGGTCGTTTTCAGTCTCTAAAATACAGTCAGATCATTGAACAAGATCGACAGATCATCCACGTCATTGATCCGCAGCGTGTCATCCACACCAAAGTCAAAGACGGCGTTTCCATCGACAATCTGCGCCATTGCCATCGCTTCATCGACAGTCGCAATGCCAAGTGCAGCACCGTCTAGTTGGATGTTATCCACGCGATCCGTGAAATCCAGAATGACATCGTTGCCCGCGTTAAAGATGAACGTATCGCGGCCACCGCCGCCCGTTAACCGATCATCACCAGCGCCACCGTCCAGCACATCGTTGCCGGATTGACCTTGCAGCCGATCATCACCCGTGCCGCCTGTCAGAATGTCCGCATTCGCCGCAGCTGCCGCACTGTCGAATTCCAACTGGTCCCAACTGACATCGCGACCAGTGCCGCCTTTCAGCAGATCGTCGCCCGCGCCACCATATAACCGGTCAGCACCTTCGGCACCCGACAAAGTATCGTCGCCATTTCCGCCATACAGGATGTTGTCGCCGCTATTGCCCGTCAGAACGTTATCGTCGTCGTTGCCCGTGAGGTTCAGGTCACCCGCCCCCAACAGGATCGCATCTGCGATCCCCGTCAGCAGCGTCGCATTGGCAGACAGCGCCAGTGATTGCGTCCCGCCATTATCCGTCACCAGATCAAGCTTGGCATTGCCGTCCGTTAGATCAACGTCGAGCGTGGCAAGGATCGCTGATCCAAGGCTGATCGTCACACCAACATCTGATGCGGCCGCCACAGCAACCCCGTAGCCGCCCGCAGCAGCGCTGACATCGCTGTTGCCATCTGCGCTAAAGGTCAGCCCTGACACACCTTCGCCAATGCTGTAGAAATCGTCGTTGTCGCTATCGGTATACACAACGCCTGTGATGAAATAATCCGCACCAGAGCTTGCAAAATTCAGCGTCAGCATTGAGGCGTTAAAGGTGCTGCCATCGTGGGTAAACCGGCCAGAGACCTGCGCCACACCAATTTCGCGGGTATCAGTCGCAAAGGTATTCGCACGGTGTCCGGCGCTAAGGTACAGCCCTTCGTGGTGGTCTTCGATTGCAGCGGCCAGATCCAGTGTTCCGGTTGATCCGGTCCAGGCCAGATTTTCGCGCCATGTCCATGCGCCGATCAACTCGTAGCCCGCAGCCTTGATGCGATCACCGGGGTCCGATCCAGCATCGCCTTCATGCGAAAAAATATCTTCGTCGAGCATCCATTTCGAATGGTCCAGCGCCGAGGATTCTAATTCGGTATTATGTGCCAGCACCTGTTTGGGTGTCGCCGAAATCGACCCGTCGTCCAGTCCCGCGTTCAGGTCCAGACCGTAGCGCGCGGCTTCGGCCAGTGGATCAAGCCGTGCGCGGTTGATCAATTCAAGTAGGTACTGTTCAGCAGCAGAAACAGACATTCAGGTTCCTTCCATTAGACCCGCCCCCAGCGGTCCTAATATGAAGCTCCTAACATCGCGTAAAACCTGACCCTGCTTTGATGCCCATGTGTTCAAATTTGGGCAATTCGGGCTGCGCCTGAAACAGATTGTTTCGCACGCGAAACGTATTATGTTCACTAAATTTGCAATTCCCCCCTGAAAACAAGGGGGATCGCATCACAACGCGGTTAAAAAGTCCTGAAGTTTTTGCCTAAAATCTGCATCATCTAATCGGGGACCACTGAGAACAATTTCCCCTTTTGCGGTCCTTTTGTATCTCAGACCCTGCCCCAGTTCGCGCGGTGCTTCGGTCAGCGAGTCGCCGCCCAGAGCAGGGGCGGGGGCTTTGGCCGCTGGTGGCGTGGTTGCTGGCTGCAAAAATGCTGCGATAATGGCCGCCTCTGCGTCGGCTGTTTTGGGCGAATTTGCATTGATCTCGGACGCGATTTTATCGGCCAATGTCACATCCGCCTCTAATGCTGCGGCCAGCGCCAGCCCGCTGCGTTCTGTGATCGCCGTGGGAAACCGCAGGTGATCATCCAAGGCCCGCACGATCCCGACAAAGGACCCGATCTTGGACCGTTTGGGCCGCGACGCGGCATGGAACAACGTCACAAGCCCCACGCGGTCCGTCCGGTAGATCCCCTGATCCACAGCTTTCGCCACGATCCGCGCCCGTTCATAATAAGTCAGCCCGACGCGGATTTCGTTTTCTTCGACCATCGCCAGATAGCTCTCGGCGGAATCCGCAGGGGTGCGCACAATCGCCAGGACGTCGGGGACTTCGAGATGGCGCAGCGCTTGCATCCGCCGCCAGCCAGAGATCAGACCGTAGCGGCCATGATCAATCGCTGTGACCTCAATCGCGGTTTGCTGGCCACGATCACGCAGACTGTCGAGCAAGGTGATCATCTCGTCGTCGTCAACGTCGATCCGGTCGCGCACGAGGTATTCGTCAGAGACCAGTTCAAGCGGGATACGCTGGATCAACCGGCCCTCATTGCGGGCATCGGTCAGGGTCTGGGCAATTTCCGTGAGTGCCGCAGAAGCCGATGCATCTTGGGCCACATCCGCAATCGGCGCACGGGTCTTAGGGGCGACGCCCAGCGGGTAGCGCGGGATCGCAGATTTGGTTTCCAGCGCCGGGGCGTCAGTGATGACAGCGGGGGTCAGGCGTTTGCGTTTGGCCATGTGTTAGGTCCTTTCCAAAGAGGGCCATCTTGCCCCCGAATGCGTGAACGAAGTCTCAGACCACCGCACGCCCAAATGTTTCGCACGCGAAACGTATTATGTTCACTCTTTTTCCGCGTCACGCGCCAGCTCATCGCGCCGCCATGTGCCCAGCAATAGAGTCTTGAAAGCAGCATAGGTGTTGTCAAAGGTCTCACGGCCCCGCGCATAGGTCTCGCGGTTGAAGTCGCGGTAGTCGGCCTCGTAGATGCCCTGCACCTGTTCACCAGCCTGCCCGATCAACGCGGTGTAGTCCTGTCGGTGCGGCGATAGTGTGGTCCCGAGGTAGGCTTGCATCAGCGCGGCAAGCTCTGCCTGCTGTGACCCATCATAGCGCGTGACCACCGCACGAACCGCATCCCACTGGAACGCCATCTCAGGGCGGCCCAAGGCACGGGCCGCGAGGTTCTCGCCCTCTTCAATGGAACTGAACGTCGTGTGCAGCATGTCAAAGAACCGTCCGGTGCTGTCGAACTCAAGGAATGACGCGCCAACAGGCACCAGTAGAATATCGGCGGCGGCCAATCCGTTGATCGTCAGATAGCCAAGGGCTGGGGGGGTATCGACGAAGATGATATCGTATTCATCCAGCACACCGTCATCATCGAGGATATCCGTCAGCGCATCCCACAGCTTCCACCCACGGCCTTGCATCCGCCAGACAGGGACTTGGAACTCGGCCCAATAGAGGTTCAGCTGCGCGCCGATCAGATCAATGTTGGGCCAATGGGTCGGCTGGATCAGTGATTGCGCTTTGACGTCCAGCGCATCTGTCAGGGTTTCATCCAGTGGGATCGGGTTCTCGCCGCGATCCATCCGCCGTTGATTGTCGGTGCGCAGGTGGGTGGCGTAGTGACGGGCGAGTAGGGGAAAGACGGTTTTCCATTCATCCTCAACCTTGCCGCCAAAAACAGAGGTCATCGAGGCCTGAGAATCCAGATCAATCACCAGCACCTTGTAGCCATCCAAGGCAGCGGACATCGCGAGATGCGCAGCTGTCGAGGTTTTGCCAACACCACCCTTAAAGTTCGCAACGGCGACCATTTTGGCAGGTAGCCCTTCGGGGCGGTAAGGTTGGTATTCTTTCGCCTTTGATCCTTGGCTGCCAAAATGCGCCCGCAGCCGCAGCACCTCGTCCAGCGTAAACCACTTGGCGCCGCCATTGGTCTCGGACTGGCCTTGGGGCAGATCGGGATGCTGTTTGAGCACGCGGCGGAAATGGGCGGTAGCGACGGGGATCAGATAACGGGTGATTTCCCATGTGGAAAACTTGCGCAGCTGACGGCTGCCATCAGCGTTCAATCCACGACTGGCCAGATCATCACGACCTGCTTCACAGGCACGGGCGATGTCCGCAAAACCGGTTGAAGAGGTTGGTTCATCTAGCGCTTTCAGCGCCTCATCGGGGTTAATCCGGAAGTACGGTGGAATATCTGTGCTGCTCATGATCGCCTGCTATGTGCGTTGTTTTCGCATAGATACCACAAAACGCAGCACATGGAAGAAAAGGTTGCACACACCTTCATCTTTCTCAGCAAAACAACGGCTCTAGGGGGGACGACTGGGGCCAGACTGCGTGCAAAATAAAAAAAAGGAAAGTTAGAATCTGTTAGTTATATGTTACGGGCTGCCTGCTTTTCCGCAGAGATAGAGAAAAAAGGCACATGGGGCGACTCTGAAACACCGTTGCGACTCTGAAACCCCGATAAGGCGACTCTGATCCGACGAGGCGCTGACTCTGAAACGACGATGGCAGGACTCGACACGCACCTGTGGATAACTTTAGGGTGTCACTGAAACCCCGAAACGAGGGTTGGGCGATTCCATGGCGGATAATGACCAAGGAGGGCCCGAGGCAAAGGCAGGTAAGATGACAGCTATTCCCAGCACGGGAATGCGGGACTTCTTCGTATGTGACTTATTCGATGCCAGTCCAAAGGCGGACTTGGGGTCGATGGAACATCCGATGTTCTCGCTTTCCACACGGCCCGACAGGACCATCCGGTCCTACGTGCATAATGACGTTGAAGTCACAGTGACGCCGTCAGTGCGGGGCAGGGCCACGATCCACGACAAAGATATCCTGATCTATTGCATCAGCCAGTTGATGGCCGCCGTCAACGCGGGCCGTGCGATTTCGCGCAAGCTGACGCTGACCGCCCACGACCTGCTGATCGCCACGCGCCGCGACACAGGCGGCGATAGTTACAGCCGCCTGCGCGAAGCCTTCGAGCGGCTGGCAGGCACACGGATCACCACCAACATCGTCACCGGCGACGAGGAAACAACATCCGGTTTCGGCCTGATCGAGGCATGGGAGATCGTGCGCAAAACCCGCGGCGGCCGCATGGTGTCGGTGACAGTGACACTGTCGGAATGGCTGTTCCGCGCGGTCACCGCGAAATCGGTGCTGACCCTGTCGCGCGATTACTTTGGCTTGCGCAAACCATTGGAACGCCGCGTCTACGAGATCGCCCGCAAGCATTGTGGCAACCAGCGCGAATGGCGGGTGACGGTGGCGACGCTACACGCGAAAGCCGGATCAGACGCCCCTGTCCGCGTGTTCCGTGCGGCTGTGCGCAAAATGATCGCCGCCGACAACCTGCCCGACTACACGCTGATCGAGGACGACGGCGACGTGATCCGGTTTTCCCGCAAACGTCTGATCGAAGATGTGCCGGGCTTGCCAGCCTTTGCCGCCGCCACATTGGATCAAGCGCGCAGCATGGCGCCGGGCATGGATGTCTACGCGCTCGAGGCTGAATGGCGGGCGTTCTGGGTCACGGCGGGCCGGCAAAAGCTCACCAACCCTGATAAAGCGTTCTTGGGCTGGATGCGTGGCCGCGCAAAACGGTAACACGCAGATACCCAAAGCGCGGGTGTGCTCTTCATTTTGCCAGAACAACTCCGGGGGCATGGGGGCTGGCCCCCATTGTGTGATGTATGGGGGCTGGCCCCAATGGTGTAATGTTGGGGGCTGGCCCCAATGGTGTAATGTTGGGGGCTGGCCCCCATATTTCCCGCTAACGCCGCAGATCAAATGCCCGACTGATCCCAAGCGAGAGCGTCGTGGTATCTGTGGCCGCGTCATCGCTGGGATCGCGCGATTGCATGGCGACGCCCGCGTTGGCGGTCCAATCGGGGTTCAGCGCGTAGGTCACTGCGAGGGCTGCTTGGCTGAAATCGACCGTATCGCCGGTGATTACATCTTCGGATTGCACGTATCCTGCCGATAGTCTCAGGCTGGCCACGGGTGTCAGCGCGTAGCTGGTCCCGACCGAGAGCGATGTCACCACGTCTTCGTCGGTGCGCCCTTCGCGGGTCAGGCGGCGGTCGGCGCTGGCGGTCAGCGTCCCAAAGGGGCTTTCGTCGCCGAAGGTGTGTTTCAGCGCGGCTTCACCAGTCATAAAGATGTCGTCGGTGGTGGCTTGGCTGACACCCAGACCAAAGCTGGCCGTGGTGTTTTCCAGTTGATAGCTGCGCCCCGCTGACAGGTGGATTTGCCCGTCGCCGTCTGCTTTGGTGGTGGCCAAGTCTAGCGTGATCTGCCCGTTGGGCTGTGTCAGGACCAGTCCCGCATCAATGCCAAAGCTGCCGATCGTGTCGCTGCCGCTGTTGTCGGTTTCGGCATAGGACAGGCCGAGGTTGGCTTGCATCACTGGATTGATGTCGAACCGCGCCCCTGTGCTGAGTTGCACATAGGTGAAATCTGTCAGCGTCGAGATGTCGGGCAAGTCGTTGTAGCGGTAGTCGTCGACTTTGACCGCAAAGTTCAATCCAAAGGGCGCGTCGTCGCGCAGTGTAAGTTTCGCATCAAAGCGGAATCTATCGCGGGTGCCGCCGTCTTGGGTCAGTTCTGCGAAATCCGCCTCGAGCGATTGCGACACGTCAAGCGTGGTGGCCGCATCCAGATCGGTGCGGCTGGCAAAGGCGGACACTGTGATCGCACTCGCCGCTGCAATCTGGCGGTAGGACAGGCGCACATTGGGATCAGTGAATGCGCCCTCAACGCCGTCGGTGTCCGGTCCATCCGCAAAGCTGTAGCCCGCGTTCAGATCAAAGGTCAGCATCTGGGTGCGCGTCTCGGAGCTGATCGCGAGCCCCAGATCGGTTGTGGCTTTGGTGGTGGTGCCGTTGGTGGGTGTGGTCTCTGGCCCGTCCACATCGCGGCTGATCAGCCGTTCGGCCAATCGCAGGGTCATCAAAAACCCGCCGTCGTCGTTTTGCGCAAATGCCGTGAAAGGTAGCGCCACGCTAGAGACGAGCCCCCCGCACAGGGCGACATGGCGCATGGTGCGTTTTGATATGTGTTTGCTCACCCCGAGACCCTTTTTCGTGTGGCCTGATTATCCGCTGGTCTGCCCGCGTTGATGGTGGGGCAGATTCACTGCGGTAGGCGCTTTATAGGGTCTAACTGAGCAAAAAACCGGCGCGCAAACAAGCGTGCGCACCAGTCAGGAGGGATTATTCGAACAGGCGTCGCTGTGGAACCACAATAATGTCGCCCTCGGTCAGCACGGTCATGCCTGCGTTGCTCAGACCTGCTTCGATCGCTTTGTAATCGAGTGTCACAAGGTTCTCGGACCCGTCAGCGGAGGGGCGACGCAACTGTACCCGCGAGGAGGCCGCAAAGCGCGTGAAACCACCCATTTCGGCAAAGGCTTGCAGCACGTTTGCACCCGGATCAAGTGTCACTTTGCCCGGTTTGCCGACTTCACCCATCACGAAAATCTCGATTGTCGGATCAGGTGTCGGGACTTGGGGGGTGACGGCGCGGCGTTCCGCCAGACGTTCGACGGCGACAAATACGTTCGGGCGGGCGGCAAAACTGGCGGCGAGGCCGGACGCCAGTTCGCGCTGGATGTCTTCGATGGATTTGCCGGATGCTTTGATCGCACCGGTCAGCGGCATAGAGATACGCCCGTCCGGCGACACAAGCACAGAGCGGTTCAAAGAGGGGTCTTCGATCACCTCGACCCGCAGGATGTCACCGTTGCGGATCTGATAGTTGCTTTGTGCGACGGCTGCTTGGGCCATCAACATCAGGGTTGTGGCGATGATCGCTGAAATGACCTTCATTCTCGTGTCTCCTTGATGAAAGGGACCTGCACCCCGTTCAACCTGATGTGTTTCTGCGCGTAACGATTGACGCCAAATTGGTTTTGTTGTGCGCCCGTTGGAAACAATATCGCGGAAAATATCGTCTAAACTGGGTCAACAATGCGGCGATAATGGTAAATATTGTATTAATTTACCCGCAGAAACGCGGCTCATTTGCAGCAAAACAAGGGGTCATATCCTGCGTTTTGACAGCCGCCCGTATTAAGGCTGCGACTGTAGCAACTCTGTCAACAATGTCCGCGCGTCGGCAAATTGGGTCAGATCGCTATCGCCTGCGATGTCGAGCGCACGGGTCAGGGTTTCAATCGCCTCGGCGGGTTTATTCACCGCATGTAGCGTTTTGCCGAGGTGATATTGCACCAACGGATCACCGGGCAGGCCAGTGGCGGCAGGGCGCAGGTAATCCAGTGCTTCGGCGTAATCACCGCGTCGGTAGACGATCCAGCCGTAGGTGTCTTGGAACGCAGGCACGTCCACGCCGCGCAGACGCCGCGCGATCCGGAATGCCCGATCAAGGCTGGCGCTATCATCGCGGTGGGCGGCCAGCAGGCTGGCAAGGTTATTGGCAACCACGACATTGGCACTATCCGCAGTATAAAGCGTATCGTAGATCGCAATCGCCCCGTCGATATCGCCCGCTTGTTCCAATGCGCCCGCTTTGATCCAAAGCAGGGTCTCGGAGGCGGGTAAGGTCGCTAAACCAGTCTCTAACACTTGGGTTTTCTCGGCATCGCGGCCTTGCAGATGCAACAGCGAATAGAGCAGACGCACGGCGGATTCCGTATCTGGTGCCTCGTCGAGCACAGCGCGGAACACGGTTTCTGCCTCGTCGGCGTCGCCTTCCATCATCGCGACTGATCCGGCCAGCATCCGCAGTGTCATATTGTCGGGCTGCTCTGCGATGGCAGAGGCCAGATAACTGCGTGCCTCGGTGGTTTTGCCAGCACGGACTTGCGCCATGGCGATGGTCAGCGCGGCGCGTCCGTCTTCGTCGAGATCAGACAGTTGGTCTTGCAGCACCGCGAGGCTTTCGTCGGTGCGGTTTTGCCCCGATAGAATGCCAGCTTGGACGGCGGTGGCCAGTTGGGCTGCACGTGGATTGGTCTCGCCCATGCTGCGTAACTCGCCCAGAAGGGCGGTGGCTTGCGGCCAGTCTTGGGCTTTGAGGTGCAGATCGGCCAGCACGCTGATCAGTTCCAGATTGGTGGGCGCGGCACGGCGGGCGTCTTGCAGCACGTTAGAGGCGGCTTGGGTCCGGTCATCACGCATCAAGAAACGCGCATAGCGCAAAGACGGCTCTGGATCAGCGTTCGAGACTTCAACCGCCAAGGCCAGCCGTTCGCCAGCCAATTCCGGAAACCCAGTGCGTTCATGGGCGGTGGCCATCAGCATCATGATGTCGGGGTCGCGGGGGGATTGGCTAAGAGCTGTGCGCAAATGGGTGATGGCAGCGTCGGGGGTGTCGGCCTCGATCGCCCATGTTGCTTGCATCTTGAGGGCCGCCACATTGGTGGTGTCCTCGGCCAAGATCGCATCCACGACGCCCCGCGCAGCGGTATCGTCACCGATACTGATCAACATCTGTGCATACATCGCTTTGATCCGGCGGCTTTGGTCGCTGTCGGGCAGGTCGCTGGTGATGGACTGCATCGTGGCAAGGGCAGGGCCGTCGGGGTCGGCTTCGAACATGATGACGGCGGCGGTGGCGCGGTAAAGCGGCTGCACATCCGTGTCTGCGGTGGCATCCGCGAGGGCGGTCAATTCGTCCAAGGCCGCCTGATCGCCCTGCGCCTGACGCAGGAATTGCACGATGGTCATATGTTCGGAGGCAGCCGTGGCCGGATCACCCGCCATCTGGCGCAGGATTGCTTCGGCAGCAGGGTAGTCTTGTTGTTGCAGATGCCAGTTCACAAGGGCGCTGCGCACCTCTGCGTTCTCGGGAAACTGGTCAAACATAGTCTCTAATTGGGCGATTGCGGCGGTATCGTCTTTCAAATCCGACAGCAGTCGCAGCTTTGCGCCATGAAACTCTAGCGAGGTGGGGTCTTGGGCAATCGCGCGGTCCAGCAAGGGCAGGGCGGTGTCGGGCAGGGGACCACGGGCCGCGGCGTCAATGGCCACACGCAGGGCCACAAGGTTATCGGGGCTGGTGTCCAGCACGGTTTTGGCACGGGTCGCGGCATCAGCCTGCGCGCCCGCATCATCCGCACGCAGGGCAGTGGTATAAGCGATGGCGGCGGCAACGGCTTGCGCGCGTGGATCATCAGGGGTCAGTGCAATCGCTGCGGTCCCGTGACGGCGAACCTCGTCCCAATCATTGCGCACAAGGGCGATTTCGGCGAGCGTCAGACGCACCGATGGCGTGTCGGGGTATTGTTCGATCAAGCGCAGGTACTGGCTGTAAGCATCGGTAGTGCGGCCCAGATCAAGCAGGGTGTCGGCATAGATTTCGCGGGCTTCTTTGTGGAAACCGTCGTGTTCAAACACATTGCGGAATTCGATCAAAGCGCGGTCGGTGTCGCCTTCGGCCAGCAAGGCAAGGCCGGACTGATAATAAGCGTCGGCGCGGTCTGCGGCGTCTTCACAAGCGCTTAGGGCGAGAACAGCACATAAAGCTGCCCCTTTGATCCATGGAAATGTCATCGTCTGCTCAATCACTAGCGGCCGGTTATCCGGCTCTGTCTGGCAAAGGTTAACAGGGGGAAATCGCTTTGTCGCGCCTTTGGTGTGCGTTGCAAGGCAGGTGTGGTGTGGGTGCTTCAGTTGGGGGAGGTGCGGTTGTTAGCGGCAGCAGCCGTACAGCTAGGAAGATGGTTCGCAGTCCTGATCTTTCGTTGCCTTTTTGTTTGGGTCAAGTGAAGTTCCCTTGGAAATCTCTTCCCAAACCTCAATGAAAGGTCCAACAAGTGCATCTTTCAGCGTCGGATGAGGTTGTGCGATCGGTACGCCGTTACGGTCCGCGAGGCCAAACGTCAGTTCTTCTGGCCCATCGGGGATGTAAAGTGTCCCAAACATCCAATCCCAGAATGCGAACACTTCGCCAAAGTTTTTGTCATGATGGATCACATCGCTTGAATGGTGGACCTGATGTTGGGCTGGTGAAATCAAGATATGCTCTAAGACCGGCCCATAGCTTAGCCAAATATGACTGTGACGCAGGTGCCCTGCAAAAAAGATGTATGCATTAAATGTGATGGTACCAGCATACAGCACCCAAGGTTCGATCTGCCCGACGACGGCAAACAGGATCACGGCTTGTACGAAACCGATCATCACTGACATGAGCAACATTTGTAGTGCTGAATAGGCAGGGTGCGCACGCAGAAATGTTACCGGAGTGAGGACTTCGGCAGAGTGATGAACCGCGTGAAACGGCCAAAGCACCCGTACCATATGATGTAAATAATGGTTCCAGTAGCGGCAAAGATCCTGCGTGAGAAATAGAAGAACTGCGGCGAGAATACCCTGCCATATCCCAGTTTCAGGGATCGCCATCGGACCACCCGTTATAGATGCAAAACGGTCAAGGAGCCAAAGGGTGACTGTTGGTGCGATCCACAAAATCGATAGTGCGCCTGTTGCAGTAAAGATGGTATTGAATAGGGCAATTTTGATATCCACCATCGTGGACGGATGCATGTACAGCTCTTTAGGAGCGACAAAACGCAGAAAGCCGGTGGGTCTTCCCCGTATGATCCAGATGATCCAAACGATCAGGAGCGTCGAGCCTAAGTAGAGAGGCGACAAAAAAAACTGTGCTGCGAACGATTTGTTGAAACCGTCTACGAGATTAGCAAGAAATTCCATACTCAGTCCTTATACCGACGCCTCCTCAATCGTTGTGGACTGCGGCATATCGGAGGCTGATCTAAGGTCATTTTCCGACGCCATAGATCTCGCGGTAACCATGAGAACGTTGCTAATTGAGACGAAACAGCAAGCTACAATACTGAAAGCCATAGCCTACGCCCGTCGTTCTCGGCGTTTAAGGTGCAAATATGAATTGCGACTTAAAGAAACCCTAGATTTCCGCTTTTGGCCCGCAATATCTGCCTCGCCTTTAATGCCCTGTGGCGCGGGTGATGACGGTGATGGTTGCCAGCAGCGTTTTGAGGTCGACGAGGAACGAGCAGTTTTTGTGGTAGCCGGTGTCGTAGGCTGCGCGGTCTGCGAAGGCTGTTTCGTTGCGTGCTGAGATTTGCCACGGTCCTGTGATGCCGGGCAGCATTTTGTAGTAGGCCGTGCCCGGGTACATGATCTGTTGTTCTGGCAGCATCGGGCGGGGGCCCACGAGGCTCATTTCGCCGCGCAGCACGTTCAGCAATTGTGGCAATTCGTCCAGTGACGTCTTGCGCATGATGCGGCCAACGCGGGTGATGCGGGGGTCGTTTTTGAGTTTCTGTGTCCGGTCCCATTCGGCGCGTGCTGCCGGATTGGATTGCAGATGACGCGCAAGAGCGCTGTCCGCATTTGCCACCATCGAGCGGAATTTCCACATCGTATAGACGCGGCCGTGCAGACCGATCCGCTGTTGTTTGTAGAACGGGCGGCCACCGCTCAGGGCGACGATCAGCGTCAGCAGGGCAAGGGCGGGGATCACAATCGGGGCGGCTACCAGAATGGCGCAGACATCAAACACACGTTTCAAACCGGCGCGGTAGGCGCTGATCGGTTGCGGTGTCGCCAGTGCTGCAAACCCCAGATCCATACCCGCAAAAGCGGCTGGCAGGGCAAGTGGTACGGCATTGCGGTGCATGTCTTTTGTGAAGTGCATCATGTGGTCCCAAATAGCGGACCAAGAGGGGTATCTTGGTGTCGGTCCTTTCTGAGTACCGCCACACAGAGGGTTTTTAAGGGAATATTAACGACAATTTTAAGGTTAATATTCTGTTTATTAACACAATTCCGCCGCAGCTGCCTTGGTTTCAATTACAGGTTGCGAGCGAGATGTGGTTTACGCCTGTATCTGTTGAAAATAAGGCAAAAACCGTTGTTTATGGCGAATTTACGATGGTTAACGGGGGTCTCTGTTGCCCGCACAACAATAATCCGCGCCAAGTTGGGCTGCATTTTGTAGGGTGCTTGCAATCGCTAGGCAAATTGTCCCATGACTTTGGTAGATAAGCGATTTTGACCCTGACGTTTTTGCTGCGCAGAGGATCAAGACAAGAGGCAATAAGCGTCCCCAAAAGACGCTCGGGAGTATGATGGGACAACCCCTCGATCTATATACGGCTCACTTTGGGCTGCGCGAGAGACCGTTTTCGCTGGTCCCTGATCCGGGGTTTCTGTTTTGGTCCGACACCCATGCCCGTGCGTTCTCGATGTTGGAATACGGAATTCTGACCCGCGCGCCGATCACGCTGATCACGGGTGAAGTGGGCACAGGCAAGACCACGTTGATCCACCAGCTGCTGGACAGTAACCGCGAAGATGTGACGATCGGCCTGATTGCGAATGCCCAAGGCGACCGCGCTGAATTGCTGCGCTGGGTGTTGATGTCGCTGGGGCAGACTGCGGATCACAATGCCCATTATGTTGATCTGTTTGGTCAGTTTCAGACGTATCTGGTGTCGGAATATGCAGCGGGTCGCCGCGTTGTGCTGATCTTTGACGAGGCGCAGAACCTGACCCGTGACGTGTTGGAAGAGTTGCGGATGTTCACCAACATCAACGCGGGCAAAGATGAATTGCTGCAACTGATTATTGTTGGCCAGCCGGAACTGCGCGACATCGTGCTGCGGCCCGATTTGAAACAACTCGCGCAACGTGTCGCCGCCAGTTTCCATCTGCCCGAGATGGATCAAGAGGGGGTCGGCGCTTATATCCGTCACCGTCTGCATGTGGCGGGGGCCACGACTAATATATTCGAGAGCAGTGCGATTGCGGGGATCTACGAGATCACCCGTGGCATTCCGCGCCTGATTAATCAGCTGTGCGATCTGGCGTTGGTCTATGCCTTTACGATGGACGTCCAGACCGTACCGCGCAGTGTGATTGACCAGATCATGAAGGATGGTGTGTTCTTTGGCGGAGGTCAGGAACATCAGGTCACGGCCAGTTTTGTGCGCAACCGAGGTGCGCGATGACTATCGACCTGCGGTTCTATCTCTCTTTGTTTATCCGGCGCATTCATTACTTCCTGATCTGTCTGGCTGTGGGATCGGCTGTGGGGATCACGCTGGCCACGGTGCTGCCGCCTGTGTTCAAGGCCAATGCGAAACTGATCGTGGAAAGCGAACAAATCCCCGGTGATTTGGCTGCAACCACGGTGCAGACCGAGACGACAGAGCAACTACAGATCATTCAGCAACGGATTTTGACGCGAGATTCCCTGCTAGAGATGGCCAATCGGCTGCGGATTTACGACGCGCCTGCGGGTGAAATTGCCACCCGTTTGCCTGCTGACGAGATTGTTGAAGACCTGCGCGACCGGATTGTGATTTCGACCACAGGCGGGTCCAGCACGCGCGGTCCTGTGCAGGCAACCATCGTTGAAGTCAGCTTTGAAGCGCCAACGGCCTTGATGTCGGCCACCGTTACCAATGAAGTTGTGACGCTGATTTTGCAGGAAAACGTGGAAATTCGCACGTCCGTGGCAGGGCAGACGCTGGAATATTTCAACGAAGAGGTGTCGCGGCTGGATCAGGAACTGGCCACGCGCGGCGCTGATATTCTGGCGTTTCAGGAACGTAACCTTGAAGCGCTGCCTGATAGTCTGGATTTCAGACGCCAGCAGCAATCGGCCGCCCAAGAGCGTTTGGCGCAGGTGGAACGCGATGAGGCGGTCTTGCGGGATCGTCGCGACCGCTTGACGGTTTTGTTTGAAAGCACGGGTGATATTGGCGGATTAAACACGCCACTATCGAGCCAGACGCCTGAGCAACGCCAGTTGCAGGGTCTAAAAGACGAGATGAACACGCTGTTGGCGGTGCTGTCGCCGGAAAACCCGCGTGTGAAGGTGATGAAAGCCCAGATCGCCGCGTTAGAAGTGACCGTTGCTGCACAAACCTCGGCTGGTTTCGAGACATCGCTGGCGGGTGTGCCCTTGTCGCCGTTTGAAATTCAGATTGCGGATTTTGACGGGCAGCTCGCATTTCTGGCCGCGCAGAAAAGCACGATTAATGCCACGATGGAGGCGCTGCGTCTGTCGATTGAAGCCACCCCCGGCAATGCGATTACGCTGGATACGTTACAGCGCGACTACGCAAACCTGCGTGCGCAATACGACCAAGCGGTTGCAAACCGTGCCCGCGCCGAAACGGGTGACACGATTGAAGCTTTGGCCAAAGGGCAGCGGATTTCGGTGATTGAACAAGCGGTGCCGCCGCGTGCGCCGGACCGTCCGAACCGCACGGTTGTCGCGGCTGCAGGTGTCGGCATGGGGACATTGGCAGGGTTTGCGTTGATTGTGGTGTTAGAGTTGATGAACACAGCGATCCGCAGGCCAATTGATTTGACCAGCAAACTGGGGATCACGCCTTTTGGGACGGTGCCGCTGATCCGCACCCGTTGGGAAATTGTGCGCCGCCAGACGATTATCTTTGCAGGGTTTGCTGTGGCGATTGTGATGATCCCCGCCTTGTTGTGGTTGATCCATGCTCAAGTGATGCCGTTGGATGTGATCCTGGACCGGGTCAAAGAAAAGGTGGGATTATGAACACGATCCAAGACGCAATTGCGAAAGCCCGTGTCACGCGCGACAATCTGGCGGCCTCTGTGCCGACACAACCGCAGACGGATACTGGCCCATGGCAGGCCTTGACCCAGTTCAAACCGTCGATCAGGCGGTTGCGGCGCAACAGGATTGTCGCCGCTGATGGTGGGCGTCCGGCGATGGATTTTGACGTGATCCGCACGCGGATGATGCAAGTGATGCAGGCGAATGGCTGGAAGCGGGTGGCGATCACGTCGCCGACTGCGGGCTGCGGTAAATCGACGATGGTGATGAACCTTGCCTATTCGCTGTCGCGGCACCGCGATCACAAGACGATGGTGCTAGAGATGGATATGCGCAAACCGTCCCTGTCACGCGCAATGCAAATTCCGGGCGAGCGGCAGTTCAGTCGTGTGCTTGAGGAACGTGCGCCGTTTGAAGATCATGCGGTGCGGGTTGGCTACAACATGATTTTTGCCACCAACACCAATGCTGTAACCGGATCGGCGGAATTGCTGCAAAATCCGGGGACTGCGCGGGCTTTGGATGATGTGTCTGCCCGCTATGCCCCCGACACGATGATTTTTGACATGCCGCCGATGCTGACGGGCGATGATACAATGGCGTTTCTGGCGCGTGTGGATTGCGTGTTGCTGTTGGCGGCCGCCGAAGAAAGCAACATTAAACAGATCGACAGATGCGAGCGTGATATCGCGAGCCAGACCAATGTGATGGGCGTGATCCTGAACAAATGCCGGTATATGGACCGCGACAACGCCTATGATTACTATGAGTGATCCTCGGATTTCCGTCATCATCCCGCATCTGAACCAGCCTGCGATGCTGGCGCGGTGCCTTGGATCGCTGCGCGATGGCACGCGCCAACCTGACGAGATTATCGTGGTGGATAACGGGTCGGATGTGCTGCCCGATGTTCCTGCGCATGTGACCCTATTGCAGCAGAAAACGCCGGGTCCGGGGCCTGCGCGTAATCTTGGTGTGGCCCATGCAACGGGGGATGTGATTGCGTTTACCGATGCGGATTGCCTGGCGCGATTTGACTGGCTAGAGATGGCGGTACGGGCGATTGCAAAGAATGATATCTTGGGCGGCGATGTGCGGATTGCTTGTGTGAACCCGCGTAAACTGTCGGTGTTGGAAGCTTATGAAAGCATCTATGCCTACCGGATGGAACGCTACATTGCCGAAGAAGGCTTCACCGGAACGGGCAATCTTGTGGTCAAAAGGGCTATATTAGAGAGCGTTGGTCCCTTTGCTGGTTTGGAAAAAGCCGAAGATCGCGATTGGGGACAACGTGCGACGGGTCTGGGGTTCGAGATCAAATTTGTGCCGCAAATGCGGGTTTATCATCCTGCGCGGCCATCATTTGCGGATTTATACCTGAAATGGGATCGGCAACTCGCCCATGACTATACTCTGATCAATGATAGCGTGGGTAAGCTGCGATGGGTGGTAAAAACTCTTGCGATGGGGATTTCGCCCTTGGCTGAAATTCCGCAGATTGCGGCCTCTGACCGTGTGCCGCGGGTGATTGATAAGGTGAAAGCTTTTGCCGGATTGTGCCGTATTCGGGTTTACCGTGCGGGGCGCATGATGGATTTGATGCTGCGTGGCCGTCCTGAACGGCTGGCTGCAAAATGGAACCGTTGACGCGATTTTTCTCGAAAAATCGGACAAATTTTCGAGAAAATTTGGGGCGCAGAGATCCGCGCCCCTGTTTGTTATAGCCCGTATGCGATGCCGTGCGCAGGATTGTCGCCGCCCGTGACCCGCACGGCAGATCCGATGATGCTGGGATGGGTGTTGTCGCCTGCATAATAGGTCAGGTCCGATGCATCGCTGGCGCTGGCAAAGACCGGATCGCCACCAACGGTGATCAGATCAGTCTCGACCAGTTGCAACTGTCCGGCATATGCCCCGCCCGCTTCCGTTTGCGTATCAATTGCAAAAGCCGGATCGCGCAGCAATGCGCGGTAGGCGTTGATATCCGCCTCAAGCGATGTGGCCGAGGCGATATTGACCAATGCGCGTATGTCCCAGCCGTGGGCCAAAACGCTTTGGCCGGTGCCGCTGACGTCATCTGTCAAATAATCCACAACATTGGCGTAGTGGATCGCGGGCGATTGCCCCCCTGCGGCCATATCGTTGCGCCCCAGTTCAAACGCCAGCACGTTGGTTCCTGACAGTGGCGTGGTGATCCAGCCGTCAGGTGCATCGCGCCGCTCGATCACTTTGGCGATGGCAGCCCCTGTGCTGGCCACATTCAGCACCCGCCAATCCGGCCCAAGCAGACCGGCGCCCGGATCAGTCAGCACCATGTTGGGACACAGACCAGAGGTCACAGGATCGGTGCCGCGCATAATGCTATCGCCTTCGAGCACCAGTTGATTGACCGCAGGCACGATGCCGTAAGTCGTCATCAGATCAGCCACCAGCGCATCGCCGTCCAGATCGGTGACAGCATTGTCGAGCACGATCATCTCGTAGAGATCAAACCGCCCCCATGTGCCACTGTCGTCGGGACGGTAAGCGTAGCGCCCGATTTCGGCCCCTGCCACATCGCTGACCAGATACGGCTGTTGCACCGTGATCCGGTCCGCGTTCAGCCAAAGCCTGCTGCCGCCCGCTGCATTGCCGCGCCCCACCATGCCTACAACTTGCATCTGCGATCCGGTGACCATCTTGGCCATATCGGTGTAGCTGCTGTTGCGCGGATAGGAATAGGTGCGCAGGGCAGGGACGCTGCTGCCTTCAACAGATGTCTCAAGGGCGGATTGGATCGTGTTGGGGGCCACGCCGTCCGCACGACCCAATGAAAACACAGGGCTGCGTGTGACGACTTGGTGGAAGCGGCCCACAAAGAACACCGACATATCGCGGCTGGTCAGGGTCAGAGCGTCGGCGATTTCCAAGTAGCTGTCGCCCTCAAACCGCCAGAACGGACGACCGAGTGCGTCGATCTTTGCTGTTGGACCCGCGCCTGTGGGGGCGCTGGCGTGGGCCAGCCCCGCCAGATCGCTGGCCGCTGTCACGCGATCCCCGTCAAGCGTGACGGTGGAATGGGCCGGATGCCAGCGCGTGGTGACTGCGATTGGTAGTGTGGGCGGTGGTGCGGGGGCCGCGTCGCCGCTGACCGACGCACCACCGCTGGACAAAAAGGGCAGCGCTACTGTGAGGCCGATCATTACCAGCACCCGACCATATGATCTGCGGTGGTGCCTGTGGCCCAGACCTTGGACACGCGGATCGGGTGCCAGCCTTGCACCATATTCACAAACGTTAGGGTCGATCCGTCCGCAATCGTCACTCGCACATCGCCGCCCGTCCCGATATACAGCGCACGGCTAAGGTGGCTGAGATCGGCACTGTCATCAGGTGTGACGGCAACGGCGTTGGTGACAGGGCTTTGCATGCTGGGGCTGTACCCTTTGAAGTCATCAAGAATAGGCATTTGGTCTCTCCGGTGGATAGGAATAACGCTGTGGTCCTATCATTGCGGCTGACGGCGTTGCGGGTGGGCCCCGTCCTGCGCACGGTCCGGTTGATGATGTGTGACCGCTGTTGTGTGCGGGCGACAGGCGCAGGGTTGATGCAGCACAAATGGACGAAAGGTTTTCGCAAGGCCCACAAATCAGACTACAAAACGGGTCTGTGCAGGGTGGTCTTGCACATGACTTGAAAGGCACCTCATGCGCAGTCTGAACCAGCTTCGTCGCCTGCGCAAAACCGTGGTGGGGATCAAAAAGGCTTGGCTCACCGGCTTTTGGAAAATGGACATTGATCCCAGCGTGGATATGTCCTTGTCTGCCAAGTTCGATAAAACCTATCCGGCGGGGATCCATGTGGGGGCGCAAACCTATGTGGCTTTTGAGGCGCGTATCCTGACCCATGACATGACCCGCAACCTGCGCAGCGATACCCGTATCGGGGCGCGGTGTTTTATTGGCGGGCGGTCGTTGATTTTGCCCGGCGTCGAGATCGGGGATGATTGTATCGTTGGGGCAGGGGCTGTTGTGACCAAATCGGTGCCTGCGGGATCGATTGTGGTGGGCAATCCGGCAAAAGTGATCCGCAGCGGTATGACATTGCTGAGTTATGGGCGGGTGCCACCTGATGACAGTGTCTAACATGGGCCAATCACGCGCAGCGCTTGACTCGAATGCGCCCAATACGGTCGCGTTACCAGTGGTTGTCGGGTTGTATCTGTTTGTCTTTTTGGTCCCGATTGAATTCTCGTTTTACATCGGCCCGCTACTGGTCACGCCCACACGGTTCTTTTTGATTTTGGCTGCGGGTCCAGTGATCTTTGCGTCGCTTTCGCGGCATAAGCTGCAAAGCGAAGACGGATTTTTCATCGGGTTCATCCTCTGGGTCGCGATGGCGTATTTCTACAAACGCGGGGCTGCGGGCGTCGAGATCGTCGGCCAAGCCTTCCTTGAGATCGCGATTTCCTATTGTGTGGCGCGGACCTATTTGGTGGGCGTTGACCAGTTCCGCAAACTGGCTGTGGTTTTGTCGGTCACGGTGGCAGTCCTTGGCATTCTCGCGATCCCTGAAGGGATTTCGCACTACCGGTTCCTGCACGAAGTCCCTGAAATGCTGACGGGGTTCTATTATTACATCTCGGACGACACGCGGATGGGGCTGTTGCGGTCGTCATCGACATTCGAGCATCCGATCCTGTTTGGACTGTTCTGCGCGTCGCTGTTCACCTTTGCATGGTACACCTTCACCAGCACGGGCGCGCGCATCGCGCATCTGGTCATGACCGTGATGGCGACGGCATTGTCGCTGTCGTCTGCGGCATTGTTGATCCTGATGATGCAGTTCAGCTTGATCATCTTCGAGCGGCTCACGCGGTCTTTCAAGCAGCGTACAATGGTGTTTGGCACGTTGCTTGTGACTGCGATTGTCTTGATCGAGAGCCTGTCGAACCGTGGTGTCGTCAAACTGATTGCGGGCAACCTGACCTTTAACCCGCACACCGCCTATTACCGTGTTTTACAGTGGGAACACGGGATCGACGATGTGGAACGGCATCCGTTTGTCGGCATCAATCTTGAGCACTGGACCAAGCCCTTTTGGATGACGGATTCCATTGATAACCACTGGCTCTTCACGGCGATGAACAGCGGTGTGCCTGCGGTGCTGGCACTGTGGATCGTGATGGGGATCATCGCAGTAAAGCTGTATAAAAAGAAACGGCGCACAGCGGATGAGGTGCGGCAACGGCTCTATATGGCCTGGCTGATCGGGGCTGCGAGTTTGTTTCTAGGCGCGTGGACCGTGACGTTGTTCGGGAAAATGCTGCCGATTTTCATGTTTTTCATCGGGATCGGGGCTGCGATGACACGTCTGCCTGAGGATGAAGACGTCGCAGATACCATCGTGTTAGAGCCTGAAGCGGGGACCACATCGCCCTACACCCGCTTTGCTATCACCCAAAAACGTGCCTGAAAGAGCTGTGATGAAAATTGGTCTTGTTGGCACCTTCGATGTCGAAAACTTTGGCGATTGCCTGTTTCCAGAGTTGTATCAGCACCTGTTGTATCAGCACCGCCCTGACGCGGTGATCAGTCTGTATAGTCCGGCGGCGCGGTGTGCGGATATTTTGTCGTTCGATCACGTAAACGCCTTGCCCGCGCAACTGCACGACACGGGTGTTTTTGACGAAGATGCGTTGATTTTGATTGGCGGCGAAACCGTAGGCGTTGGCCATTCGTCGGGTACGTTTAATTTCCCCCGCGACAGCCTAAGCGTTTATCTGCGTCTGTGGATGATGCCTGTGATGGCGACGTTAGACCCTGATACGCGCCCGACATTCTGTGGGCTGCATTGTGTGGGCGCGATCAAAATGCCTGCGACGATCAATGCGCAGGTCGCTGATGTGTTGGCGGCGGCCAATCATTGTGCGTTCCGCGATGCGTTCTCGGTGTCGTGGATCACGTCAGGCGATACTGCTTTTGCGCGGGAAATAGACCCTATGTTCTTGATCGACCAGTTGACGGATGCGGTGGGGTGGCAGGCCTTGGCTGCGGATCATTTGCCTGATGGTTTTGCGGATGGTGCCTATATCGCCGCGCAAATATCGATGGGCTACGGTGGCAACGATCTGGATGCGTGGTGCGATGCGGTGGCGCAGATTGCGCAGCAAACCGGGTATCCGGTGGCATTGCTGCCGATCTGTCATTTCTTGGAGGACGAAGCGTTCTTGGCCCAAGCACAGACCCGTTTGACCCAGCGCGGTGTACGCGCGGCACTGATCGCGGGGCGCATCAACGTGAAACATACGGCGGCGATTATCGGGCGCTCTGCGGGTTATATCGGATCGAGCTTGCACGGCGCTGTCACGGCTGTGGCTTTTGCGAAACCGCTTGCGGTGCTCGGCCATAGCATGGACGGCAAACACGAAGGATCGCTGCGTGCGGTTGGGGTTTCGGGGGCTGTGACGACCACATCTGCGGGCTTGGTGGCCTGTTTCGAGACGACTGCGGGCAGTGATCTGCCAGCCGCAAGGATACGGGCACAAAATGCGGCGCGTGCAAGTTTCGATAGGCTTTTGACGGCGATGGATGCACCGCGTGATATAGGCCCTATACAGGCGAAAAAGGCACAGAACACGGCCCAAGCGCTGCATGATCGAGAGCAAGACATGATGCCTGTGGCGTCGTTCCAAGAGATCAAACGCCGCTTGCTGCGGGCCTTGCACCGTGTGCCGGCTTTATCAAAGCCCTATCGTGCGCTGCGGATGCGTCAAAAACTGCGTCGCGCAACCGGTTCTTAGGGGCGCAAGGTTGTTTTGACGTCGCGCAGTAGCTGTCTGTCGGCCCCCAATCGCAGGGCGACAACTGCGGTGATGGCAGCAATGGCGGCGATGCCTTCGATGATAACAGTACTATCGAGCATCGTGCGTATACCAAATCCCGCGCCCAGCAGGGCAGCGGCGAACAGTGTCGTTTGACGCAGATTTTGCAGCACGTCGGCGGTGGTGATGACCGTGGCGCGGACCACAAAGAGGCACAGCAACGGCAGGCTGAGGATCGCAAAGGTCAGCACGTAGGCGCGGATCATCGGGATCAATCCATGCGGATAAGTCAGCGTGATCGCGGCAAGGATCATCACCGTGCTACAGACCCGAAACAGGAACAAATCGCGGCTACGACCTGCGGCGACCAAGGCCCATGCATAACAGCTAAGCGATAATCCGGTCAGCGCCAGCACGCCAAGCCACGCTAAAATCGGCACGGCGGCGGTCCAGTCAGGGCCAAGCAGGACCGCGACGACCAGATCAGGACTGGTGCAAAACACAGCGCCTACAGGCATTAGGATCACGTTACCCCTTGTGATTTGTTGCGACAGCATGGTTCGAAAGGCGGCGGCATTGTCTTGCAAACGACTGAGCGACGGGATGAAGGCGGCAGACAGCGGCGACACAAGGCGGCGTTGCGGCATCAGGGCAAAGGTTTCGGTTCTATAGAACAGCCCTGCGCCCACATCGCCGAACACCCGACTGATCACGGCGATCTGAATAGCGCGGGTGCTATCGTTGAGGATACGTTCCGCGGCAAGGAAGCCACCGAACGATAACGCAGCTTTGGCGCGGCGCAGATCAAGTCCCCAAGGCCGCGACGGTGTCCAGCCTGTAACAGTGACTAACATGGCGAAAGTCAGGGCCTGCTGCGCGAGTAGCTGCGTGATGAGCGCCGCTATACCGTAGCCCATGAATGCGATGAAAACAGCCAAACAGGACGCGATCAGGGTTGCGTAGAAAATACAGCTTTCCAGCAGCCTGACCTGCATTCTGCGGCGCAAAAGCGCGATATACTGCGTGTTGAGGACCGATAAGAAGATGTAAGGCGACAGCACCCAAAAGATCACTGTGACCTGCGGTTGATCAAAAAACTGTCCCGCAAACGGGCCAGCGGCGGCGATGAGTATGGTCAGGATCGCGCCCAAAGCCACATTCACCCAGAACAACGTGCTGGCTAAGTGATGGGTGACGCGCTGCATCTGGGTTATCGCTTGGGCCAGTCCAAATTCGGACAGGCCAACGGCGATCAACACAAAAGGGATCGCCATCGCGACCAGACCTTGCTGCGCGGGTGGCACAAGGCGGGCCATAATCGCGGTGGCGCCTACGGCGATAAACAGTTTGAGCACCGCAAAGATCACAACACTGGCCGCAGACCGCCCCGTGCGCCGCCCAAGATCAGCACTCAGATCGCTGACATCGAAAAACGCATCGCGGGGGTCGTGGGGTGTGTGCATCAGGCCAATCTACTCAATTGGCCCTATCATGGATGATATTTACGACCTGTCATAGATGTCTTCATAACGCACGATGTCGTCTTCGCCCAGATAGCTACCGGTTTGGACTTCGATCAGATACATCGGCAGGCGTCCGGGGTTGGCCATGCGGTGAACGGCACCCAGCGGGATGTACACACCTTCGTTTTCAGTCACTAACTTGACCTTTTCGTCGATTGTGACCTCGGCAGTGCCGGACACAACGATCCAATGCTCGGAACGGTGGTAGTGGCTTTGCAGGCTAAGCACGCCACCCGGTTTCACCATGATCCGTTTGACCTGAAAGCGCGAGTCGAGGCACAGCGTCTCGTACCAGCCCCACGGGCGGTAGAAGCGGGGATAGTCATCCGCTTGGGCTACTTTTTGGGCACGTAACGCGCCGACGATGGCTTTGACGTCCTGCGAGCGTGATTTATCCGCGACCAGCACCGCGTCACGCATTGCAACGGCCACGATGTTATCAAGGCCAAGACCAACCAGTTGCAGCGTGTCTTCTTCAGAGCGCAAATAGCTGTTGGTACACTCAAGCGCAGTCACAGCGCCGATCGCGACCAAGCCGTTCTCGTCAGGGTTTTGTGTCTGCCACAGCGCGTCCCATGATCCCAAATCGGACCACGCACAGGACAGCGGCACAGCCATGACAGAGGTCGCTTTTTCCATGATCGCATAGTCGAACGAGATTGCGGCGGCGCGGGCGTAGTCATCTGCGCCGAGCCGGAAAAAGTTCAAATCCTCGGCCCCCGCATCAATCGCCCCCTGACAAGGACCAACCAAGTCAGGCGCATGGGTTTCAAAGGCCGCGATAATATCCGCCACACGGAACAAGAAAATCCCCGCGTTCCACAGGTAATTGCCCGCATCCAACATCTGCTGCGCAGTCTCTGCATCCGGTTTCTCGCGGAAGCTGTTCAGGTTCACGGCTTGGGGGCCATCGGGGATTTGCGGCAGCTCCAGATACCCGTAACCGGTTTCAGCGCGGTCAGGCGTGATGCCAAAGGTGACAAGCGCGCCGGTTTCGCTGGCAGTTTTAGCGGCCTCGATAGCTTTGAGGAAAGCAGGCACATCGCCGATCACATGGTCCGATGGGGCGATCAACATCATCGCGTCAGGCGTATCTTTGAGCAGCAAAGCGGCCGTCAAAATCGCAGGAGCAGTGTCGCGTGCGGCGGGCTCGATCACGATGCGGGCATCCGAAAGACCCATTTCAGCGGCCTGTTCGCTGGCCATAAAGCGAAAGTCGTCGCCAGTCATCACCAAGGGCGCGGCAAAACCTTCGCCGGTCAAACGCTGAAGCGCCATCTGATACAGACTTTGTTCGCTGATCAGAGGGGCAAATTGCTTTGGATAAGCCTTGCGAGACGCAGGCCAAAGACGGGTGCCTGAGCCGCCGCAGAGAATGACAGGATGGATCATGAAGCGCAGTTTCCGAGAAATTGTTGAGTGGACAGTCATGAGTGTGAAGCGGGGTCGGGTGTTTTGCAAGGGTGGTGGGGTATCGCGATGGTTGTATTTACCGGACTGAGATTGTTAGGTTTCGTTATACAAGTGATCTTTAATTTTTGCATTAGGGTGCCAGTCGCCAGCTATCTAAGGCGCATGGGACGAAGTTTGGTTTATCTGTCAGACAATGCGACCAAACGACGATCTATGTGATGTCGTTGGACGCAATCTGGTTGGACTGAAGTCGCCGACGTCATCGGCAATAAATCACGGAGAACATGCGTGAGCAGGCTACTTTGATGCCAACAAAAGTAGCAGCTCATGTTTTTGCATATGATCTAACAAGAATAGCCGCATACGAGCGGGCCATTTTCGCGAACTGCGTTCTGAAGTAAGCGTATAATCGCCGGATAATAGCAAAGCAGTTCTTTCCAAGATGTTTCGCCTTTATCGAGCGCAAAGTCGCTCGCATCCAGCTCCCAGAAGTTGTCGGGAACTTCGGTCAAGATGTCTTTGTCTGACATGTTGTTGAGTTTTATTTCTTGCAGAATCCGTTGGTGAACATGGTCCAATGTCTCTGAATTCACATAAAAATCGTCATAGTCCTCGTAGGCGGCGTCCTCAGACTTGATGATAAAGTGATAGAAAAAATCGTAGTGACCCTGAAAGCCAAAAACCTCTTCGCCACCGTGGAAAAAACCTACATCTAAACCCATTTTGTATCCTTTCTGATCAATGGTGCGTCCCTATTATCAGGGGCGCTAAGCCGTATATGTTTTCGAATTTTTCCGGCCAAAAAAGAAAACTGCATTTTCTTATATTTTTTTTTGGGTAGGCAACGTGAGGGGGTCTCTGTGCCTGATGTCGCTACAGTATTATGCGTTGGCGTACCGGTTACCGAGATGAGTGATTAATGCTGGGATTGGCTGCGAGTTGGGGTTTGCTGCGCTAACCAGCGACGTCTTGCGCCATTTTATCTGCGCGGTTCTGCATTATCGTTCTGGGATCGCTCCGTTTCGATGTTGTGCTATCAACGCGCCAGATTTTTGTTTTTGGGCTGAACTTGAGATATGCATGCTTATACCAGCGTGTTTTCGCATGCGTCATCTTGATAAGAAAATGATGCGGGATCGGCGCATGGGATGCGTAATTGAGACTGACGTAGCAGGTCACGTCGAGAATGCCGGCGACGCGCTGTGTTGCGCCAAGAAGACGCTTGGTTTGTGCGGCTATGCTCGCATCTTGATCGATCCCAACTCTAAATTGAGGGGCTGCGCATCCGCGGATCTTGCGCATTTGTACGTAGATCATGAGCGTAAACCACGACTGGCATTTTGCGAGTTCATCTAAGTCGATGAGCACATAAAAATCCGAAGGTCGGTTTTGCATGTGAGCCCAGACCGCGGACGAAAACTGCCATTGAAAAATAGTGTTGCGATCAAGCAGTGCGCCTGCCTCGAGATAACCAATATTCAAGAGCTCACGCAGTGCCGTGCGCATGTCGCGCGCGCCGTTGGGGCGCTTGGGACCGACGCGGGCACGCAACGCGGCACAGGAGGCCCAGATTGTTGGTGGTTCAAGTGATGCATCTTGATAGTCGAGGTCTGCAAGATCCAACTGATGCAGCATAGAGAACAGCAGTCGTAGTGTTGTGATCGACATCTCTGTGTGGATGATTTGCTCGGCGAGCTGCCAAGGGATCTGAACTTTACCGTTGTCGGGGGACATTTATTAACTCCGTATCGGGGGTGAGGAGTTGATGAAATGCGTACAGGTCCGCATTGGTAAAAACGTAAATCTGCTCCGCAGCCCAGATTTGTGATCCCGCAATACAGAATTTCATCCAACACAAACGGCACGCGGGCTCACAAAACCGCACCAAAACCCCGCAACTTTGGAAAATATGCACGGCATTTTGTACGGCTGCCCCGCATGATTGGGTCATTCTCAGGGCTAAGTGATTGAACCCGCTAAACGATGTGCCTGTGGAAGTTATAGAACTGTGAGAAGTGTAAGTAATCAGAGTAATCATCAGAAATGAGCCGATTGGCTCGTTGCTGGTAAAATTATTATTCTACACGATGATCAGCGTCGCGGGCTTCCTGATCAGGCATGTGCTGAGAGGCCGAAGGCCGTTAACTGAGGTCGGTAAATTGCCTCATCGTTAAATTAGAACTGCTATCGAGAACAACCGCAGCACAGTCTGCGGTGAAGATTCCACCGTGCGCGTTGGGGTGGCGCACGCGCAGATCACACGCGGTGAAACGGAGAAGAAAGTGAGGAAAGAGCGACCGGATCGGTTTGCGGGCAGCGCCGTAGCGCCCGCAAGCCTTCCCGGTCGGGGAGGGGAGAGGGGGCTGAAGCAAACCACAACTTCAGAGAGGTCAATATGACACTTTTAACACCCCTGACGGACAAGCAGGCGACGCTGGCATCCGGTGACATCGTTAGCTTTTTATTTCCGAGCACAGAAGGCGACGTCACATTTGAGAAGAAACGGCCGTGTTTGATCCTTGAGATCGACGCAGACAATGCCGAAGCTGTTGTCGCTTATGGCACTGCTTCTGATACGCGCGCGAACACAGGTCTCGAGATCCGTATTTCCCGAGAAAATGATATCGCCGCCGCGTCTTTGAGTAAGCCTACCCGGTTTGTCGGTACACGATGTGTGCGTGTGTCACTGTCCAGCACTCGTTTTGTCAAAAGCGCAGAAGGCGAAGTGCGGATCGGGCAGTTGCCAGCCTCGCTTCACGCGCGGTTTGAGCAAGTAAAAAACATGCGGGAAAATCCAGACCTAATGATCCGTAAAAAACGTGTTCGCAAACCGTGCCGCCGCTACGTCGCGGCACCATCAAACACGTCTAAAGTGGCATTGGAGACAACATGAAACACGCGAATTTTGCATTAGACGTGGCGGCGTTTGCCGCCGATTTGGAAGTGTCTTTTACGTCGCTATGCGAGGTTGCAACGCCAGTTCCGGAGACGTGGGTTGGACTGCTTACGGATTGGTTCACGCAGTGTCGCGCAGCGCCGGATGAGGCTTTTTCTGAGGATGTGCTGTGTGACGTGCTTGAGACCCTCGTCAGTCTTATGCACGCACGATCGACTTTTGCTCTATGCGCGATGCCGCGGCCCGGCAGGCGCCCCGAGGCCTTGGTGTCGGGTGATCTCGGAGGCGTGGTCATGATAGAGCTCGCGTGCAAGCGGATCATCATGCTGGCGCGGCAACGGGATCGAGACATGGCGTACAGGTTGGCGTCTGTTGTTCTACGTCAGGTTAGATCTCAACGCAGTGCGGTCGCCGAGATGATTTACAAAGCGATTTAGCATAAACGGCGGGGTGTCTTTGAGGTACCCCGCTATCGGCTGTGCGGGGCCCATCTAACGCAATTTATCTTTATTTGCTGAGGTTGCGCCGCGCCCACTTTACGTCACTTGGACAGCGGAAATACAAAAAGAGATGACTGACAGAACATACAATATTCCACCATTCGTTGAAAAATTGACCGATCTCACAGACGAATTGTTCTGCGCTGGCGCAGATCGCGGCATCGTAGATGTCGGTGTTCAAGGTCAGATCACGATCAGTATCGATGATGCAGCACCAGCTGAGATCGATGCGATATGGGTGGCGGCCATCAAATCCATGCAGTTAAAAGCAAAGCGCAATCTGTTTGATGCTGCTATGTCGAAGCCAAGTGCTGATCGAGGCGATCTTCTTAACTCATTCTATGACACACTTGAGCAAGATCTGAACGGAGTGGCTGCATATGCTGCAGTTAAGTATGCTTTGCCCGACCTGTTTTTGAAGATCGAAATACACCTCACGCGCGATCATCACTGTGACTTGTCCATTATCAATGCACCGTGGGTTCAGCCGCGCCCACTCCGCGTCGCATTGCGCGAAGAGGCTCAGCATCTGCTGGAACTGATGGGGTATCACTTCGATCTCATCAATGGGTATGATATCTGGCTGTATGAGCCGTCATCACGGCTGAGCGCGATGTCAGGGCATGACAAGCTGCGTGCGCTTCAACGTGTCGAAGCGATATTGGAATATCAATCTGTAGCTTAATCCGACGACTGCAATAGAGCCATTGGAACAAAAAAGTATGGTGGTTAGGGCGCCAGCCTGCGACGTGATGTTGAAAGCTGTAATCCCGTCGAAAGATCAACGGTATTTTATTTCAGAAAAAACAGCGACTTAAGCTTACTTCGAAACCTTCGTTCGGAATTCAACCTTCGAAGATTTCTTCGAGAAAAGCGATTGTCCTATCTTGGTCGCCAATTTTAAGGGCTGTTTTCTTAGTCAAGATCCCACGCCTCCGCATATGTTTCCTCAATCAGAGTGACCTCTTCCTCTGTCAGTGCCGAGAATTCCTTGTGCAAGGCGCGCTTGGACAGTTTGCCGTTCCCTTGCTCCAAAAATCCTCGCAATAGATCGACCGTGCGTGCTGGCATTTCCAGCATCTCATCAATGGCGGATTTGAATCGATCATAGCGCGCGATGTAGTCAATCTCAGCCGGTAGGTCTTGCTCGACTGTTTCTCTGACGCAATCGGCCACAAACTCGGCATGCTCGGTGCAGTCAAAGAAGCGGTAAAGCACCGCAGTTTCCGACAGAACGTCTACATTTCCCTGAGCTGTGGGCTTCCACTCAATGAACTCCATCATCGGCCCCGACACGGACTTCAGGATGTCGCTATATTCCTCGATGCGTCGGTAAACAACGACGCTGATCGGAAAGACCAAACCCGCTGGATTAAAACCACCGCGTGCCAACACATGGTGCAGTAGATATCGGTGGATACGACCGTTCCCATCCTCAAAAGGGTGGATATAGACAAAGCCGAACGACAGTGCAGCCGCGACCACCATCGGATCAACACCGCCCTTAAGAGCGCGCGTTTCATAGAGCGCAATACCCTCCAGAAGGTCAGATAAATCCTCATGCCGGGCGCTGATGTGCACCGGTTCCGGCACCTTTCCGTCCCGGCTATGACCGCCGACAAAGCCGCCTTCCTTGCGAATACCCATCTTCACAAAGCGTGCATCCTGCAAAACAATTTGCTGTAGGCGCTCGAACTCGCTTTGCGACAGCTGGCAGCGTCCAGCCTCGCCAATTGCGCGCGCCCAACGGGCGGCACGCTGAGGTCCAGGCTTTTCCTGCTCGATTGCAAATGAGGCTCTGGAGTCATCCAACAACAAAAAAGCCGCAGCGCGGGACACGATATGTTGCGGCGCCTTTTCGGTGACCTCTATCGCCTGAGCAGGCAATTCCCGCTCAATCAGCTGGCGAATCTTTAATGATCTCTGCACGAGCGGACAAAATGCCGGGGTGCCAGGCAGATTGTTGATGACTTTGTGACGCGCAGACCGCTCTCCGGGATCAATCACAAAATATGCGCTCGGATCAAGCGCAGGTTCATACTTCACCTTGCCCAGATCCGGCACATCCAATTGCTCATCCGTCAGCCATTCCCAGAAGAACCAGACCCGACGCGCAAAGACACCGGTTGCTCCTGCCAAGGCCTGAGAGATTTCAGAAGGGTCCGCAACTCTGGTCACCTCATGCAAGATCCGCAAATCGATGCCTTCGTTCTTGATGGCAAACACGAGATGATCGAACACCGACTCGCCCGGCCATTGCGGCGCTCGGAAAATTTCCCATTCTGGTTCGGATTGACGCTTGTGGTGGTCTGATACAAAAGCCAGCCGGCGTGGCATGGGCACACGCATGCCAAGCTCGCTGACCAGCCAGCCATATCCTGCAATCCGCCCCGGGCCGGGAAGCTTACGTCCGTAGAAATTCATCACCGCACCTCGAAAATCATCACCATTTGATGGTTTGTGTAGATTTTCCTCACCCGCTTGGCAAGCAAACTTGCTTCAAAAATCCTCACATTTCGTCAGTTTGTCTCACCTTTGGGGCTTTTTGTCACTTTTCCTCACCTGTCCATCGATCTGCTTTGGTTCTACCCACAGTCGAAAGCAGCTTAAAAGTATCAACTTCTATGGCACAGGTTGGAGCTAGGGCAAGCGTCGTCTGTTATGCATTAAAGACGTGCGATAAATGTTAGTCATGTTCATAAGCCCATATTTTGAGTGAGAAGATCCCGCGTAGGGTCGTGCCTACGCGCTGCGGAAGCTGCGTGTACGACTGCTACGCAGGGGCCGTTTTTGTGCGCACCGTCTGGGAATTATGTCTTCCGTAGAGCAATCACGGAGGGACAGATGCTTACACTTAAAGAAGTCGCGACCCATTTTGCGCTCAAGCCGGACACGGTCGCGCGCAAGGTTAGGGGCGGTGATTTAGAAGCATTTCGGATAAATCGGCACTATCGGTGTGAATGGCATCAGGTGTGGGCTTGCGAGCAGGGGAGAGCGCCAAAACCTGCACAGCGAGAACGTTATCGCACTGCTTTGCTGACCACGAAAATGATTACCGCCAAGCTCAAGGTGAGCAAAAAGACGGTAGCGGGCTGGGTGTCGCTTGGCATGCCAACGCGCAACGTGTTTGGCGCTGTCCGATATAATCCGCATGATGTCACGGATTGGCTGCGTCAAAAGATAAGCGCCGAGTTGCCCGACATGTGGTGGGTTGAATGACCCACCAGTTTTACACTGTTTTGACCGGGATAAGCGCGCAGCCAGCTGGATATCGTGTTTTTTTACAAAAGCGGGCGCAAACATTTATCGGCGTTATGTTCGGCACCCCTTGTGAAGATCTAAGAAAAATAGCGCAAAGGGGTGCGAATTTATCCCCCGGGCACGATCTTCTGAACGGTCACAGATGGTGGCTGAATGCCATCCGGATATCGCGTCTTTGCTTGTGAAGACGCGACATCCGGATCGCCAGAGAGGAAGATAAAATGACTTACCAGAACACCAAGACAACGACGTTCTCACATTCTTTAGCAGACGTAATCAACTGGGCCGAGGCAGAAGGAAGGGCAAAAGCCCCGATCTACGAAGCACTCAAGATTCCGGCTCGCATGGGAATGATCGACGAAGACATCGGACTGATCGCTGGCGATCTCGAATATTTTGAGAAGAAAATAGCGGATCTGCCCATCGCCTCAGTCTCCAAGTCCAAGGACCTGGATCGTACACGTCGGACGAGCAACTCCCGCATTCGTAGTCTGTTGCGCGCATATGAGCAGGCGCATGGTGCGGCGGCGGTCGACGCTGGCTCATCTCATCGCGCAAGCTACACAGCTCTGATCAACTGGGTGAAAGATCGTGAAGGCTTTATCGCGAAGGGCGACCTGTTTACGACGTCGACACATAAAAGCCTGTTCGCCCTCAGAGCACGTGCCGACATCTCTTTGGAGCAGCTTGAGCAGTCGCATATCGACCGGATCTTTGCCGTTGCAACTGTTGAGAAACGCAGGTCGATGGCCAAGGCCATTCGTTTGCTGACTCAGCTGAGAGGGTTGGAAAATCAACGGCCAGAGCTGTGCACAATGCTGCCGCGTACAAATTTGACAGTGCCCAAAACGTCAGACCGTGCCGAACGTATTAGGTGGGACGCATTTCCGGAAGGGTTTCGGAAAAATGTCGCATCTATCATTGCGGAAACCTTGGCCACGCCAGCTGATTTGGCCGCGTGGGCAAAACGCGAGATGGAGGCTGGCCGATCTTCGCAAGAGATTGATCAAGAGATATGCGCAAAAACAGCGCAGCGTGGCTCTGCGCCCAAAAACCCCGAGAGTGCGAAAGCGGGGTATCAGCAGGCGATCACTTGGTTAGCGCGCCCGCAAAGGAATGCCTGCGGGACATTTGCACATCTGACCACGCTCAAAGGCCTGATAACGCGCGACGCGATCGAACAGGCGATCATGGATCAAATTGATCGCGCGCAGCGGTCATTACTGCTTAAAGATCCAGCAAAATCGACGACACTGGGATCACGTCTGACAAACCTGACGACGCTTGCAAAACACGGATTGCGTGACCCTGAGGTTGTCTCTCACATTAACATCCTGAGGTTTGCGCATCACGAATTTGTCGTGACGCAAAAAGAAATGACGGATGATGCTGACCATACCTGCCGGATGTTGCGGGATCGTCCGCACCTCGCAGCAGCCTTTGTTCATGCACCGACAACGATATCTGTCAAAGCCTTGCAGACGTTGGAGCGTGCGGTAGGGCGTCACGACAACGCCGCTGAGGATCGGGCACTTCGGATGTTTGCATCAGCGGTCGCGCACGGCCTTCAGCTATCGCGGCCGTTGCGGACTTCAAATCTTATCGCGTTGCGACACAAGGGCACCCGCGAACGTGGCGGCAATATAACGTGGATAAAAAAAAGAACTCATGCCGAGCTTCGTTTTGAGAAAGGCGAGATCAAGAACGACCAGGTCATCACGGTGCATGTCATGGGGCACGACGCGGCTCTTCTGTGGGATTGGATAGAGATTTATCGCCCCCGGTTCCTCGCACTCCGAGATCTTCCAGACAGCGCTTATGTCTTTCCAGGCCTTGCACAGCCAAGGTTGCCTAAACGCGGTGTGACGCTTCCTGTAGGGGCGATGGCGGCATCAAGCTTTGCCGAACTTTGGGCTCTGGGGCACGCAGCCGTGAACCTTGGCATTCAGCCGCATAGCTGCCGGCACGCAGTTGCGACGCTTATTCTCGCGGTTGAGCCTGGCAACTTTGCGAAAGCAGCGGCTGTGCTTGGTGACAAGGAAAGCACGGTGCGACGGCACTACGGAAAAGACAGCGGTGAAGCGGCTGCCATGAATGTGCGTGCAGCTCTTCTTGCGCATCATCCTGAAGTCTTCAACATTATGAAAGGAAAACGACCATGACGCGGCGCAAGTCTGTTGCCGGATATCTGCAATCTGCGCCTGCGGCCGTGCGTCTGGGGATGACCGCGGAAGGGGTGACGTTGGCGCCCGGGGCCGCTGCTGTGACCGGCAGGTTCTTCCAGGTCGTAGCAGCTGCGCGCGAGCCGGCCAGCGCGCCGTCCGCAAAGAGCTTTCAGCTGGCGGCGCATTCTGAGCCCACGTTTCGGTTGCTTTTGCGCACACTCGCCGAATTTGCGCCGATGGTGTCTACGGCTGCGGCGCTTCCGGTCAAGCGTGAGTGGGTCGCGCGGCGACCAAAAGCCGCGCAACGATCCGCAGCACGTGTCACGCCAATAGCAGAAGACGTGGTGTCAGGCTGGCCCGTCTCTTGGCAAGTCTACTACCGTAGGCTGGCCGCCGCGAAGATCGCACCGTCGAGCCTGACGCGGTACCGCGCGTCGATTGATCGGTGCGCAAAGCTTGTGCAGGCTGGTGTCGCTGAAGAGCGTCTTGGTTTCCTGACTGCTTGCAATCTCGCAGACCATCTAAAAAACGACCGCAAACACGGTGGCGGAGAAATTCGACCGATCACGATCGCCAACTATCTGGAAGCGTTAATCGTATTGGGAACACGCGGCGGTGCGGACGCAGACGGATTGGCTGGTATGCGTTTGATGTGCGACGACCTCAGAGGACAGGCATCGCGCGGCGAGAAGCTGAAAATCGCACGCATCAGTCAGCTGATGGAGCGCGGTGGATTTGCGTATCTCGCAAAGAAGGTCAGTGAGGCACTGGAACGCGCGGACGCGTTGCCGGATCACAGTTTTGAGAAAGTGAGTGCGTTACAATCAGCCGTGCTTGCGGCGGTGTCTATGAATAAGCCCGGTCGTACCGGCGATGTGTCGAGGTGGGAGATCGGCAAAGATCTGATCCGGGACCCGGAAGGGTATTGGCAACTTGCGTGGCGCCAGGGCAAGACACATCATGTCACCGAGGCTGGTCAGCTTTGGGAAGAGGTTGCGGACATTCTCGACCGCCATATTCTCGGCGGACGACCAGATCGTTTTGTTCACATGCGCTACAATCAGCTGTGTGGCGCAAACTGGCTGACGTTGGACGCAACATCTCGATCGTCAAAATGGCCGAGCGAGCAGATCTTAAAAATGATCGGTGTACCCCTTCACGATCTGCGCACTTTGTCTGCAGATTATCTACGTCGGCACGATCCTTACACCGCCGCGCAGGCGATCACCGCCCACCTTGGCCACCGGTCAGGAGAAAGCGCTAAAGATTACAAAGCAGTGGCAGACGGTGATGTCGCGACAACAGATTGGCTGCGCATGCGCGAACAGATTGGTCGTCAGACGACAACAAAATCTGGATAAATCCAGACTGGGGCGTGCGGATCGGAGTCTTGTTTTAGTTATGCGGATGGTGAGGGCAGGGGACCGACTGCTGTCGCAGTCGGAAAATAGACCAGGTTCTGGCAATCGCCGGTGACGGGCCACTCAATCAGCCCCCGCCTTTTTCTGGGTCGATTTTGTTAATTGCATTTCGTGAGCAAACAAAAATTTAACCGGGCATCCATTCTGCGTGGCTTGCCGCAGCAATGGGGTAGCCTGTTTTGATGCTTTCCTCGGTGAGGACAAAGGTTGCACATCCGCCTGCTTCTCGGACGAGCAATGCAGCCGCGGCACCGTCCCATGGGTGTACGCGCTGTTCCACATAGCTATCGCAGGACCCGTTAGCGACGCACATCATATTGAACACGCAGCACCCGAAGGCATAGAGCAATGCATCTTGCTGCATGGTTTTGGTTGCAAATGCGAGCGGACCGTCAGGCGGCAGGTCGGTCGAGCGTCCAAAGATGACCAAAGCCCGTTTGATGTCGCGGTTCTTTGAAACGTGGATCGCTTTGCCGTTGCAGGTTGATCCTTGGCCTTCGATCGCGATGTATTCTTTGCCCAAGGCGGGCAGAATGATGATCCCGATTTTGGGCGCACCATTAATCACCAATCCGATGGACACGCCCCACATTGGCAGGCCCTTGAGAAAGTTGGTGGTGCCGTCGATCGGATCAACAATCCAAAGCGATTTGCTAATATCACCGCCGCTTTCCTCGCCTAAGAAACCGTCCTCAGGAAAGCTTTCGGCCAATGCGCTGCGGATGTAGTCCTCGACGTTACGATCTGCCTCTGAGACCAAATCAAGCGGGGATTTCTTTGATTCAATCAGCAGTTCATCGCGGTTGTTAAAGTAATCCAGCGCCAATGCGGCTGCTTTTCTGGCGATGACAAGTGCCGTTTGAGACTCGTTTGTGAAATTGCGTGCGCTCATGGTTGTTTGGCTCTCGTTTCTGCAACAAAGGCGTCGATCTTGGCTTTCAGGTCAGCCAGTTCGCCGGTGTTTTCAATTTCATAGTCGGCGACATCCATTAGGTAGCCGTTTTGCTGGAACCCTTCGGTGCCTTTGCCCATCGCTTTTTCGTCCGCGTCATCAAACACATCGCGGCTGATTGGATCGCCATCACGTTTGCGCCCGACCACACGGTCAAAGCGGGTCACAGAGGGCACGCGCAGCGCGATTAAGCCAAAGCTATATCCAGCCTTTGCGGCGAAGTCTTTTGTGTAGGCCAATTCTTCAGAGTTGCGCAGTCCGTCAATAACAACGTCACCGTCGTCGCCGGCTTCAATCTCAGACAAGGCTTTGACCGCGTAGATGCTGTTTCCATGCTCTGCCTGAACTTCGCGAGCGTGTATTTGAACCTGTTCGCGACTGGGGACGCCAAAGCGGTCTTGTGCTTCTTTGCGTAGGTTTGCGGCAATCGTAATGAGTTGAAAATCCTGCGACGCAAGGTGGGCGGAAGACGTCGATTTTCCGGCACCGGATTCGCCAACCAGCGCGATCATGATTTTCTGGGGTGTTTGTTTATTGGGCATTTGCAAACTCCATTATGTGAGCGCTTTCATAAAAAGCAGATTCGGTTAAATGACGCAATACCTTAAAAAATTCTACTGTTATAATAAGGTTGTAGTGCTTGAAATCTGTATATGAACGCAAGATTTTTGGAAAACAATTGACAAGATGGAAGCGCTTGCATCAGAGTGAGTGAAATAGGGAGGACGAACAATGATCCATGGATTGAAGGGGCGGCTGCTGTCTGGCGCCGTGATGTTTGCCACAGTTGGTATGGCGTCGACCGCCGTCGCACAAACGCCTGAAGGAAAGTTGGTCATCGCGATCAACCAAGAGCCGCAAGACCTCGGTGCGCAGGGCATTTATAAAGAAGTGAATGCAACAGGGCTGCGCAATGTTCTGGAAGGTCTGATCGCAATTGATCCCGCAACGGGCGAAATGATTCCGGTTCTCGCCACCGCGTGGGAACGCGTTGATGGCAGCACCCTGCGCATGACAATCCGCGAAGGTGTCACGTTTCATGATGGATCACCGCTGGATGCAGCGGCAGTTGCGACCTCAATCAATTGGGTCTGGAGCCCGGAAAACGCCTTTACGATCCAGGAATATGCTGGTCCGGGCGTGATTACGGCTGAAGCTATCGATGCGATGACCATCGAGGTCACATCAAGCGAACCTGACCCCCTTTTAGAATTCCGCATGACGTTGGGCGGTGTGTCGTCCGCCGTACAATTGGCCGAAGCACCCGAGCGTCATTTTGATACGCCAATCGGCACCGGACCTTATGTCTTTGATGAATGGCAGCGCGGCCAATATTGGAGCGCGGATGTGAACCCTGATTGGTGGGGCCTGACGGCTGATGACGCTTATGGCACCACGACGCCAGATTTCGCTGAATTGCAGTTGGTGTTTCGCACTGAAAATGCAGCTCGCGTCGCCATGGTGCAAAGTGGCGAAGCGCAGATGGCGATGTTCCCGTCATCGTCCGAATGTGACAGAGCCGCAGACGAGAATGCATATGATTGTGTCACAGGACCTTCGACGACATACCTTTATGGGCGGTTGGATCATTCGCTTCATGCTGATCCGATCCTTCAAGATCCACGCATCCGCGAGGCGGTGTTCCTTGGGCTTGATATCAAAGGACTTGTTGGGCTGATCGGCCTTGCATCGGTCCCGCAAGGACAGCTTGGCACCAAAGAAGCTATTGGCTTCAACGAAGACCTGAGCCCTTATCCATATGATCCCGAACGCGCGATGGCGCTGCTTGCCGAGGCTAAGGCGGATGGCGTGGATATTTCATCGCTGAACATTGAGATCGTTGGCCGCGATTCCACTCCGCGGATCAGTACAATCGTGCAGGCCATGGGTGCGATGCTGCAAGGTGTTGGCATCGGCAACGAAGTGCGCGTGCAGACCCCGCAGGAATTCAATCCACGGGTCCGCATTGGTGGCTACGCTAACGAGCCTAATCGCCAGATGATGCAGATTCACGTCAAACAGAACCCGTCGGGTGATTATGGGCTGCTGCTTTTGTCAAACTTTGCCTGCCCTGAAATTGATGATCCGACCGGTCCGGCGCGGTCATCGGTTTATTGCGACGCGGACTTTGATGCGGCGCTTGAAGCGGCAATGGGTCTCTATGGCGACGAACGGGATGCGGCAATGCAGGCTTTGGTGAAAGCCATCCATGACCGGCACCTGACCGTGCCGCTCGCGTTGCTTGATCGTGGCTACCTAGTTGAATCCGGGATTGAATTCACCTTTGGGACCGATCATCGCATTCAGGCTGTCTACATCAACAAAGTAGACTAAAAGTTACTCCCCCTGGGGCAGGCTGTTTCACACTTGGAAATGGCCTGCTCCTTGTACCTGACCGGAGATATAAATGGCCTATGTCATCAAGCGGATATGCAATTCGCTGCTCATCCTGTTTATCACAATCAGCTTTGTTTTTATTGCAGGTCGCCTGATCGGTGATCCAGCGCTGAACATGCTGGGATCGGGTGCCAGTGATCTGGCGATCAATAATTTGCGCGAAGCGGCAGGGCTAAACGACCCGCTCTTTGTGCAGTATGTCCGGTATATCGGTGGCATTTTGACCGGAGATTTCGGAGTCAGCTACCGCTACGGATATTCGGTACTGCCCTCTGAGAACCTGTCAGAGATTGCACAACCCGTCCTTGATATCGTGCTTGAACGGATTCCTGCGACGTTTGCGCTGGCGGGCGCTGCATTGTCGGTAGCGGTGCCGTTGGGTATTTTCATGGGTGTCACAGCCGCCGCGAACCCGCGCTCTGCGGCTGACCGGATTGTCACGGTGTTATCGCTGGCTGGCGTGTCAGTGGTGCAGTTCTGGCTCGGCCTGATGTTGATCGTTCTGTTCGCTGTTCAACTGGGCTGGCTGCCAACTGGTGGTTATGGTGGATTTTCTTACGTGATTTTGCCCGCGCTCACACTGGCCGCGCGTCCAATTGGACGGATCGCACAAGTCACCCGTAGCGCTGTGATCCAAGAGCTCTCAAAGCCCTATATCGTCACAGCCCGCGCCAAAGGCGTGCCGGAATTCAAAGTCGTCTATGTCCATGCGCTCAAGAATGCGTCGATCCCGATTGTGACAATGATTGGTGACGAGTTGTCCGCACTTTTGACAGGAGCGATCCTCGTAGAAAAAGTCTTTGCTTGGCCCGGTGTTGGTCTGCTGATCATCGACAGTCTGTCGCGCAGTGATTTGCCCCTTATTCAAGCGTCCATCGCAGTTGTCGCAGCTCTTGTTGTGACCGTGAATCTGTTGGTCGATTTCTCATACCGGTTGCTCAACCCAAGCATCCGCCTTGGTCATACTGGAGCTTGATCCCATGTCCGATGCTACCACACCCGAATTAGATGACATCAAAGACGCGCGTGATGTGAACATCACAAAACTGGACTACGCGCGGGCCATATTGAAAGACAAGGTGACGTTGGTTGCCGTCTTGTTTCTGGCGGCTTTGGTTATCTTTACCGCTGGGGCGAATTTTCTGGCGCCACATCCACCCACAGGTTTGAATTTTCTCGATAGCCTGCTGCCGCCGCTTAGTCGCGGTGCGAACGGCGAATTCTATCTGTTGGGTACTGACGAGTTGGGCAGGGATATGTTCAGCCGTCTGATCTACGGCGCGCGGGTATCTGTATCGGTCGGCGTGATTGGCGCATTGGTGTCTGGGATCGTTGGTGTTTTCACAGGTCTGACCGCTGGATACAAAGGCGGTCTGTATGAAGACATCGTGATGCGGCTGGTCGACGGGATGTTGTCGCTGCCGTCGCTACTGGTTGCGCTATTTGTACTGTTCGTCTTGGGCGGCGGGTTCGTGAACCTGATCTTGGTCTTCTCGATCTTGCATTGGATGGTTTTCGCCCGCTTGTCGCGTGGTTTGGCGCTAGAGGCGCGTTCAAGCACCTACGTGAAGGCCGCAAAAGCGCTGGGTGCGACGGATATGCGGATTATTTTCTACCATATTCTGCCCAATGTGATCCCGCCGATCTTGGTCTTGCTGACGCTTGAGATCGCGACATTGATCTTGTCCGAAGCATCGCTGTCGTTCCTTGGCTTTGGGGTGCAACCGCCCGACCCGTCGTGGGGTCTGATGATTGCTGACGGCCGCGAACATATTCGGTCGGCGTGGTGGCTGGTGGCCTTCCCTGGCATCGCGATTTTTCTGACAGCGCTGAGCCTTAATCTGGTTGCGAATTGGTTGCGTGCCGTGACTGACCCCGTCCAGCGCTGGCGCTGGTTTGCGAAAGGATAATATCATGTCATCTGAGCCACTCATCCAGATCGACCGTTTGAACGTTGAATTCCCGTCAAAGCTGGGTCCGGTTGCCGCCGTCAAGAATGTATCCTTCGACATCGCGCCGGGCGAAATCCTGTGTATCGTTGGTGAGAGCGGATCAGGAAAGTCGGTGTCTTCGTCGGCGATCATGCAGTTGACAAAGTTTAGCGGCGGCCGCGTGGCCAGCGGCACGATCCGGTTTCGCAGTCGGAATGACGGCGTCATCGACCTAAAAAACGCCGATGAAAAGACGATGCGCAGCATTCGTGGCAACGAGATCGGGATGATCTTTCAAGAACCGATGTCCGCACTGAACCCGAACTTTACTATCGGCTGGCAAATGGCCGAAACGCTACAGATACATCGCGGCCAGACGCGCGCGCAGGCAGATGCGCGGTCTCTTGAGCTTTTGAAGCTGGTGCGGATCACGGAACCGGAAAAACGCCTGACGCAATATCCCTTCGAGTTGTCGGGTGGGATGCTACAGCGCGTCGTGATTGCGATGGCCTTGGCCTGCGAGCCTGATCTGCTCATCGCGGACGAGCCGACAACGGCCCTTGATGTCACCGTACAGGCCGAGATTTTAGGTCTGATCGACACGCTGCGACGTGAAACGGGGGCCGCGGTTTTGTTCATCACACATGACATGGCCGTTGTGGCGCAAATGGCTGATCGGGTTGTGGTGATGTACCAAGGTGAAAAGGTCGAAGAAGGCCCTGTGCGCCAGATATTAGAAGCACCGCAACATGCCTACACCAAGGTACTGTTGGACGCTGTGCCGCGTCTAGGCGAAATGCGCGGCAAGGCAGCCCCAGAAGCGATGCGGGTTATGGGCGACGATACTGACGCAAAAGCTGAATCAATCCACCCCAGTACAAAACCTATCCTGACCGTTGAAAACCTCGTGAAACGCTTTCCGATCTTTGGCGGGTTCGCACGAAAGGTTGTGGCCAATGTCCACGCCATCGAAGACATTTCCTTTACCATCCACGAAAAAGAAACGCTGTCGTTGGTGGGGGAAAGCGGATCAGGCAAATCGGTGACGGGCCGCAATATCTTGCGGCTGGAACAACCCACCTCTGGCAAAGTTATTTTTGACGGGACCGACGTTCTGGCGCAATCGCCGAAAGACATGCGCGACCTCAGACGGCATATGCAGATGATCTTTCAAGACCCCTACGGGTCATTGAACCCGCAAAAACGACTACTGGATCAGGTGGCAGAGCCTATTCATAACTTTAAGTTGGAAAAGGGAAGCGCCATTGAAGACCGTGTCGCGGGCCTATTCGACCGCGTCCGGCTGCCGCGAGATTTTATGCGCCGCTACCCATCAGAGCTATCTGGTGGGCAACGCCAACGGGTGGCGATTGCGCGCGCCTTAGCGGTTAACCCAAAGTTCATTGTCGCAGACGAAGCGGTGTCCGCTCTGGATGTCTCTGTACAGGCGCAGGTGCTGAACCTGATGATGGAACTTCAGGCCGATCTGGGGATTTCCTACCTGTTCATCAGCCACGACATGGCTGTGGTCGAACGGGTGTCGCATCGGGTGGCTGTGATGTTCATGGGGCGGATTGTCGAGATTGGAACCCGCCAACAGATTTTCGAGAACCCGCAGCACAATTATACCAAAACGCTGCTGGCGGCGGTGCCAACGTTAAACCCAGACATCGACATCCGTGACCGCACCACGCTTGCCACCAAGATACCGTCGCCGATCCATCTTGCGGGCTACGCGCCGCCAAAACTTGTTTATCAAGAGGTTTCCGAGGGCCACAGCGTGCTCATAAACGATTTGCAATAAAGGGTCGAATTGCGCAGAACAGTTAAACTTAAGCGGATTCACAAGGTTGACGAGTAGGATGATCATGTCGCAAACGCGCAATACGCGAAAATCGCACGGCATGGTCACGGCGCAAGATGTCGCGAAAGAGGCTGGCGTTTCTCTGACCACGGTATCGCGCAGCTTTAGCGAGGCCGGACTGGTGTCCAAGCAAACCCGTGATCGGGTGTTGTCCGTTGCGAACCAGCTTGGCTATAGCCCGAATATTGCAGCACGGGTTTTGGCCAGTCGCCGGTCACGTTTGATCGGCTTGATGGTGAACAACTTTGACGATCCCGAAAATCTGAACCTCTTTCGTTATGTCTCGGCTGAGGCGCAAAAACGCAATTTCCACGCGATTTTATTCAACACCTCGCCTGATCGACAAGAAGCGGGCCTTGATTCCATGGAATCCGCGATGCTGCATCAAGTAGACGGGTTGTTGGTCTCGGCCACACGCCTAGAGCCTGCAATCATCGCGCGCTGTGCCAGCCAAGATAAACGCATCGTTATTGTTGGTCGTAAATCGCGGCGTCCGGAATTCAGTTCCGTCTACTGCGATAACGAAGACGGGGCAGCCCAAGTCGCGGACGACTTCTTTGCCAAAGGGGTTCAAAGGCCCGCATTCGTCGGCGGTAGCCCAACAGCATCGGTGTCACTGGAACGGCGCGACGGCTTCGTCAAACGGATCGAAGAGTTGTACGGTTTCCAGCCAATCGTGCGCGAAGCGGGCTCTAATGATTACGCCAAAGGGTTCGCGACAGCAAAAGCGCTGCTCGATCTTCCCAAACCGCCAGACGCCTATTTCTGTTCGAGCGACCTTTTGGCGATTGGCGTGACGGATGCAATCAGCGAAGCTGATTCAGTTAAAACAGGCGAACGACCACTGGTTGTTGGCTTCGGGCGGACAATGCTGTCGCGGCTAAAAGCCTATGACTTGGCTTCTGTAGCGCTTCCCATGGAAGAAATGGTCCGCACAGCAACATCGCACCTGATCGATACACTCGGAGACGCGCGAACAGGACCAACGAAAATCGTGTTCCCTTGTGAGTTGATGTCTCCTGAGGCAAGGAAGTAGGTCGGGTTATGGGGCTGGTGGGGACGCAGTGTATTAGAGGTTACTATTTGAGATTTATTACATAATTCATATTATCGGTGAAGTCGATGTCGCCGCAAAGTTAGAATGTCCCACATCTGCAAAGTAGAAGTGTCACACTTCCCTGTTGAACAAGCAGGATTGGAGTGTGACCGTGGGATTGG
>NZ_JACIJM010000013.1 GCF_014199395.1 Yoonia ponticola
ATGCGGAAACGACGCCCGTCTGTCAGTGCATCGGATACGAAATCCAATGACCATCGCTGGTTTGGGCCATCCACTGCCCGGCAGTTGTTTGCTTGCAAACAATGAGAGGGAGGCAACACCATCGGCTTCCTTGTGCCCAAAGCACGCTTTCGGCCACCTCTACGGCGTACCTGAAGCTTCTCTTCGACGTAAATGCGCCTGACCTTTTTGTGGTTCACGACAAAACCCTCCCGCGCAATCATCACGTGGACACGACGACAACCAAACCGACGCCGTTCTCGCGAAACCCGTTTGATTGCATCACGCAAATCAGTGTCATCGCCCCGTCGCGACAGATATCGCACTGAAGAATGATCAACCTGCAGCACATCGCACGCCCCCTCTCGGCAGATTTGGCTTTGCTAAATCGCCTGCCGGGCGACGGTCGCTGGCTCACCTGATGAACATCCATCAAATGCGCCACAGCTTTCCGCTTTCCAACGGGCGTCACCATTTTTTTGAATTGATGTCTCGCAGCATGGCATTGTCCCCTGCCCGGCAGGGCATTGCGCAGCAATGTCCCGAGAGGGGAACATCTGCTCCGCCAACAACTTCTTCAGCTTGCCGTTCTCGTCTTCCAACGCCCTCAGCCGCTTCGCATCAGATGGCTCCATACCGCCATACTTCGACTTGTATTTGTAAAAGGTGCCCTGACTGATCCCGTGCCGCCGACACACGTCAGCAGTCTTCTCACCAGCTTCCTGTTCCTTGATCATCGCCCCTCTCGGCAGATTGCTACGCAATCGGCTGCCGGGCAATGAATGATCTGTTCGTCCGTAAATTGTGCCTTCATTTGTCCGTCCTTTTGTTGGGCAGACCCTACACAAATCTGGAGGAGTTTTAGGGGCGCAGCGCTAATACTTTTATGGCCAGCGCGCTGGATAGCGGCACGTTGGCACCTGAACCGCCACACGGCCGCCTACGCAACGTTCTGGTAGTCTATCTAGAAGGGGTGTCGCAATTCAGCCTCGAAAACGGCAGCATGCCGTTTCTCAAAAGTCTTGCGGCCGACAACCTGTCCTTCAGCCGCTATTTCGGCACGCAGTTGCAGACAAGCAACGGCCTTTATTCCAGTTTAACCAGACATTATCCAAATTTCCTCAGTGTCTCCTCTCCTTGGGATACGCTGCGCAGCGACAGACCTGACGCGCAGCAGTCTTTGCCCCGTGTCTTGGCGCAGCGGGGATACCGCACAGCATTTCTGCAAAGCGCTGATCTTGGGTTTATGAACAAGGCCGAACATCTGTCGCAGCTTGGGTTTGAGGACGTCAAAGGCCGCGAGAGCTGGACCGACTTCCATTCGGAAAACGGCTGGGGCATCGACGATTTGGGGCTATTCGAAGCGACGTTGGGCTACATTGACGAGCTTCCGACAGACAGACCTTGGCTGTTATCACTTCTGACCTCAGGCACTCATGCGCCCTACAACGTGCCGGCAAGTTACCGGCCCGGTGAACCCGATCGCCTGCGCGCCTTGACCTACGCCGACGCGGCAGCACAGGCGCTCATGGAGGGCCTGCGGACGCGGGGGCTGCTGGACGATATGGTTGTCATCTTCACCGCAGACGAATCCCGCGAACCTGGCGGCAAAAGTAACCTTGAAAACGCCATTCTGCTGAATTGGTTGCCGCTGATCGTCGTGAACCCCAATGGTCAGGGCAGCACCATCGAGTGGCCGCTGGCGGCCACAACATTCCGTGATCTGGTGCTGCGGGTAGCAGGCGACTGGACGCCCCGGGACATCGAAGAGCTGAACACGCCGGACTCGCCGCTGGTCTTCGGCAACTACTATAACTCGCGCATCTTCTGGTTCGACCGCAAACGTGGCGATTTCTATGCCTGCTATACGCAGAATTTTCTGTGTGCGCAGTTCAAGGACATCAGCGATCTGACCCAGCTTGCGGGGCTCAGTCCCGCTGCTGTGTCTCAGGAGCCGGCGATGCAGGCGATCTTTCAAAAGCACGAAGCTAGCCAGTGAATGACGCCAACAAGACCTCTGGACCGTGAATGGGATGGGGGCACTGCACAGCAATGGGCATTACAACGCAAGAGGCATTCCTCGACTCCAAGCTCGAAAGCATGCCGCGGATTCTTGCGATGAATACGTTGGCGCCCAACACGATCGCGCAGGGTGTGGCGCGGGATGTGGTTGCTCGCGGATCGGGCGGTTCAAATGTGAACGTGTCGAGCATCGCGGCGCAGATCGGATTCGCGAAACACATGGCGTGAAGCACGTACAAGTCCGCATTGGATGGATCACTCGGGTTATGGCTATCGAGCTTTAGTCAACATGGCATTCGGGGCAATTCGATGGACCCCGTTGGCGGTCAAAGCATGGATCGGTCCATTGAAGGCTGATCGTGTCAAAGCATGTGCTTTACCAGCCCGAAGAAGTTGCCGCCACTATCGCATCTTTGTTGCGCGATGATGCGTCGTTGACGAGAGGTCAAAGCTTAATTGTTGACGGTTGCCTGTTGGTTAATTGCCTCGTCGCCACGCGCGTGGAGTAGCAATTGCCGGTATTTTGTTGGTGGTACGCCTTTTTCAGCGAGAAACCGACGATTGAAATTCGAGAGGTTTTGATAGCCGGATTCGTAGCAAATATCGGTGATCTGTAAGCTGGTATCCGAGAGCAATTCGCAGGCTTTTGCGACACGAAGCTTGCGAACGTATTCGACAAATGTACTTTTCATGTTGCGTTTGAAGAAGCGCGAGAACGTGGGTTCCGTCATATCGACCAGTCGGGCCGCAGCGGACAGGCGCACATTGTCGGTTAGGTTATCGTATACATATTGCATGACCGTCGCGAGCGCGTCTTGCACTCTGGGGTCTAGGTTTGGCACGTAATCATGACTGGATAGAATGGTATATTCTGCGGTCTCCGCAAGGACTTGCAGGAGCTCAAGCATGAGGCTTAGTCGGATTAACCCGCTCTGCTGGCCTATTTTTTCGAGTATTTCACCTCCGCAACGTTCTGCTTCACCATGGAACACCACCCCACGCTTTGAACGCTCGATCAGGCTACTGATGGCGGCGAACTCTGGTAGCACGTCTGCGGCTTCGGCAAAACGCTCTGCCTGAAACTGCAGGACAACATGATCATCCGCCGCGATCTCGCCACGACGCAAGTTGGGCACCCAATTGTGTGGCAGATTAGGGCCTACCAGAACAAGATACCCGGGCTGGTATTGTGATAAATGATCGCCGACTGTGGCAACGCCGCTTGTGTTCCTGATACGGTGAATTTCACATTCAGGATGATGGTTCCAGTGTGCGACTTCGCAGGGAAAATCATGCACATGCCACCGAAATGACGAGCCGGGGTCAAGATCGATCCATTCGAACTTTGGCGCATTAGTCGTCAAATTGGTCATCGCCTCGAACCCCTGAATTGGTTATTCGCCCGTGCCCTTGGTATCAGGTTGCAAGCTTGATTTGAAGGGTAACGTCAGTGGGTCGCACGTTCGGCGGGCTCGATTGACTGATGAAAAGTGAAGGCTTCCGGCGACCTGTGCGCTGCAAGTTGGGCCATTCGCTGTTTCAGAGGCGGATCAACTTCGCCCGTCCGATAAGACCCGTCAAGTGCTGCTGGTGACGTCACCTAAATTATCGATTTCGGCATAAAAATCGAACGAGGCTAGCCAGTCGATTTATCATGAATGGTTTTTCCATGACATGAATTCTTGGATCGACTTTCCAGTCGTTGGGCAGTCGTGCTGGGCTGGCTGTTGCGACGATGACGCCCTGCATCTGTTGGTTCTTTGATAATAACTCCGTCACGAAATCCGACGTCGTGTTCCCTCTGCCAAGATCAAAGTCGGTTATGAACAGAAATGGGGTTTCGTGGTCGGCAATGACGCGTTTGACCTCTTTGATTGACTTTGCCGCGGTCACGTTTCCGCCGAGCGCCTCAAGCTGACTTTGCGTGATTGAGGTCACTGTCGCGTTGTCTTCCAGCAGGATGATATTAAGGCCTGAGAGGCTGTGCCTTGGGGGTTCTATCGAGGGGCTCGAAGACAGGGCTGTCTGCTCGGCGAGGGGTACGGAGAAGTTGAAAATGGTGCCGCCTTTTTCCGGACTGTGATAGTTTAACTTGGACCCCATCGCGTTCGCCAAGGCGAAGCAGATCGACAGACCCAATCCGTAGTGTGGAATATCTGCGTTGCTCGCTCTGTTTGACGTCGTAGCGAGGCCGGGGCCATCGTCGGACACTTTGAAAACAGCGGTGCCGTTCTTGAGAAAGCATTCGACTGCGACAATACCTTTGTCTCCGTATTCGATTGCGTTGATGATGAGGTTGCTCAGAATGCGGTAAATTGCTTCGCTGTCACCGAGCACCATTTCGTTTGAGATCTGGTTTGTGATGGACAGGTCCACGTTTTCGGCCGCGGCACGTGTAGGGAATTCGGAGCGCAGGCGGTCGAACAATTCACCCACATCCACGGTTACTTTGATTGCGGTGAATGTGCCGGTTTCCAACTTGGAGAGATCAAGGATCGAGTTGAACATCTGACCTGTTTCGCGCGTTAAGGCAGCCAAATTTTCGATGGTGCCTGCCGTTTCCGCGTCAACTTTGGTGCGATCAATGCCGCCGAGCAAAAGCCCCATTGCGTGTATCGGTTGGCGTAGGTCGTGACTGGCGGCGGCCAGCAGTTTGGACTTCGAACGGTTCGCTTGCTCTGCTTCTGAACGTGCTTCTGTCGCGGTTACATTCAGGGCCACAAGCCGTTCCTCGCGTTCGTCTATGGTGTCGCGAAGCGTGTCGAATGAGACCTCAATCGTGGTGATTTCGTTCCACTGAGCATCATTTTGCGCGGCGCCGCTTTTGCCGATGTAGGCGTTAATTTGACGGGTCAATTGTTGGATGCGGCCGACGACATTTTTGTCAAGATAGAAGAAGATCGCCACCGCAATCGAAGCAAAGACCATGAAACATACTAGAATTAAATAGGCATTAAGGCGCATCTTTTTCTGAATTAATGCGCTACGTTCGGTCGTGCTTTTGTTGAGTATCGACGACATCAGTTGCGTGGAGTCTGTGAGTAAAGATGCCAGTTGTGCGTGGTGGTTCAACCCGCCTTGGATCAATCGTTCGACGCTTGCGAGGTCGCGGCGTTTGCTCAAGAGGATAGGTATCATCGCACGTGTGGCGGAGGTGAACCCAGTCTCATACATGGCCTCGAACGCACGCTCTATCCGGGTGACGATGATGGGATTGCGTGCGTCTTCGAGGTCGTTGAGGAGTAGCAAGAACGGCCTTTGCAGATCTGCGGCGACTTCGGCTTGGCGTGCTTGTAGGACCAATTTCTGATATTCTGTTTCGCTGTCGATCCGCTGAGTAATGAGGTCCATCAGGGATCGCAGGTTCGACGTCAGTTGTGTTAGGCGATCATCGATTTTGGCAAAGTCCGCTGACAAAAGGCCGACATCTTGGACTTGGTCGCGAAGCCGTCCGATCGCTTCTAATTGGTCGTCGATCTGAATGCGTACGGTTCCCAATGCGCTGTTGGAATGGACCAAAGCCAAGGCGCCGACTTGGCTTGTTAATCCTGAAATCGCACCGTTCAATCGGATCGACGCGTCGGCTTGCGGCAGGTCTACCTCTACCAGCCGGTCAAATTCTTGGCCGTATGACTGGACGCCGAAAATGGCTGTAAACCCTATCGCCAAGGTTCCCAAAGACATGCAAAGCAAAGACGCGAAGACGATTTTTCCGATGCCCAACTGCGTGCGTTGCATGGCCGCTTAGTCCGTGCTCATGGGGAGGGGGTACATCAGTCCGCCGTCTCGCCAGAGGTTGTTGAGGCCGCGTTTGATGCCCAACGCGCTGTCGTCGCCCAAGTTGCGTGCGAAAATGTCACCGTAATTTCCGACTTGGGAAATGATTTGTGAGGCCCAGCCGTCTGAAAGTCCAAGTGCGGTTGGTGCGGGTATTGAAAGCTGTGAAATGACCGTGGCACCGCTATCTTTACCGACACCTTCGGCTTCTGAGAGGACGAGTAGATTGACGACCCATCGGATGATTTGTTCCCATTGCTGATCCCCTTCGAGGACAACGGAACTGAGGGGTTCATTTGCGATTTCATCGTCCAAGATTACAAATGTTCGCTCGTCTAGACCTTGCGCTGCGACCATCGCGCTGAGGTCGCTGTAGTCACTGGTTACCGCGTCGCATTCTTGTCCAAAAAAGGCGCGCCAGCGGCCTGCTTGGGATGAAATTTCGAGGATATCTACGTCAACGTCATTTGCTTCAATAGCTTTGCGGATGTTGGCGATGCTTGTCGTGCCTGCGTTTGCGCAGATAGTGAATCCGTCGAGGTCGGCCAAGCGTTTTGCGTTGGTGCTTGCGTGAGCGAGGACACGTTGCGAGTCGTAGTAGGTGATCGCAGGGAATTCGAAACCAAGGGCGACGTCGCGATCCATGGTGTAGGTGGTTGTGCGAAATAGGACGTCCACGTCACCGTCTTTTAAAGCCCTTAAACGGTTGAGGCTGTCGAGTGGGACAAACTCAACGGCTTGTGCATCGCCTAATGTGGCGGCAGCGACAGCGCGGCAAAAATCGACGTCGAAACCAGCCCAGTTCCCGTTCACTTGCTGTGCTGCAAAGCCGATATCGGCGACGCCAACTCCGCAGATCAGGTAGCCCCTGTCGAGGACCGTAGATAACGTTGTGCTGTTTTCATCGGCGTGGCCTTGCGTCGCAAGTGACGACAAGACGGCGGTACAAAGGGCAAGTGACGTCATTCGCGCGGTTTTTGAGAGTTTCATAACGGGTCCACAATATCCTCGGATCGGAAGCCTTGCGCATACAGGATTGCAGTTAAATCACTATGAATGATGTTCAGGTCAACGCGGTCGCGCACGATTGACTTGCCGTGATAGCTCGCTGCGAGACCAGCGTATTCAAGCATATCAAGGTCGTTTGCGCCATCCCCGACGCAACAGGCTTGATCGGGCTCAACGCCGAGATCACGACAGACCCTGAACAGCGTGTCCTTCTTTGTTAAGGACGTGCAAATCGGGTGGTCAAGTTCGCCTGTCAGAATGCCATTTTTGACGATAGGTCTGTTGGCGATGACCTCGTCAAAGCCACAGGCGTTGGCCACAACTTTGGCGAAGATTTCATACCCGCCCGTCACAAGAGCCGTTTTTGCGCCTGACCTTTTCATGCTGGCGACCAGCGACTTTGCTGCGGGCGCGTATCTGATCTTTGCGCAGAGCGTTTCGAGTTGGGATAACGGGGTTCCGGCGAAGAGCGCGGTGCGTTCAACAAGGGATTGCGCAAAATCCATCTCGCCGTTCATTGCGCGTGACGTGATCTGTGCGACGGCATCGCCGACACCGCGTTCAACCGCCAAAATGTCCAGCATTTCGTCCAGAATGATGGTGGCTTCCATATCGGCGACGAGCACTTTTTTCTTCTCGATGGGCTTGGGTGATATGAAAAGGTCGAGCTTTAATCGTGCAGCCCGTTGCAACAAGCTGTCGATGTCCGCGCCATCTAGGTCGTGGTTGGCTGTGAAGTGTGCGGCGTGTCCTTTCGAGAGGCAATCGGCGGCGGTGACACCACCTTCGCTGAGAAACGCATGTAGCGCGCCTGCGGGGCAGTCCTTTGGTCCAACCAAAACGAAATTTAATGTCACGATCTACCTCGGTCATTTGTTAAGTTCTTAGAGCTTGGAGCCAAAGGTCGCACGATAGCGGCTTTCAGCCCATTCCGCACAAAGACCCAAGGGTATTGTAGCTTGGGCTTTTAGTATAAATTGGTTAGTCGCCTGAAAATGCTCGCATAAATGCGATAGCATCCTCCGAAATGACTAGTCCTTCCGGTTGGTGTGGCAGGTTTATTGCCGGCATCAGCCACCAGTCTCATTCCCAATGACGATATGCTGACGGGGGCGTGTTTCGTAGCGTTTACGAGAGCGGACGCAAGAATTCGCCACTTCAATTTGCATTCTTTCTCGTCCGTGCGGCCTTCAAAATTTTGGCATGCAGCAAGGACGTTGAAGACCATCAGGGAAACGTAGAAATGAAAAACGTAAGTCTAATTTCAGCAATTGCACTCGTGGCTGCGACGGCGGGTTCAGCGCAAGCTCAGACGCTTGAAAAAGTAATCAGCGAAGGCGTTCTTGCCTGTGGCGTAAGTGAAGGCGTTCCGGGCTTTTCAAACCCGAACTCAGAAGGCGTTTGGGAAGGTCTCGACGTTGATATCTGCCGCGCAGTTGCGGCTGCTGTTTTGGGCGATTCGGACGCCGTGCGCTTTTCGCCTTTGACGTCGAGCCAAAAGATTTTGGCAGTGTCGAGCGGCCAAGTTGATATGACGTCGCGCACAACCACGTGGACGATGAAGCGTGATAGCTCTGAGGGCGTCGATTTTACGCAGGTGGTGTTCTATGACGGCCAAGGCTTTATGGTCCGTGCGGAATCCGGGATAACGGATGCCAATCAGCTCGACTCTGCGACGGTTTGTGTAACGACGGGTACGACGACGGAACTGAACCTTGCCGATTTTGCGCGTGCCCAGAACATCACCATCGAACCCGTTGTCTTTGAAGGTAAACGTGAAGCGGTGGCTGCGTATGAATCCGGTCGTTGCGATGCGTTGACAACAGATGCGAGCCAGCTTGGCGCGTTTCGGACCAGCTTTATCGATCCAGAAGCGCATACAATCTTGGACACGCTGATTTCCAAAGAACCGTTGGCCCCGCTTGTCGCGCATGGCGATAACCAGTGGAAAGACATCGTGACCTGGACCATCTTTGGTCTGATCTCAGCAGAAGAGTTGGGCATCACATCCGAAAACGTCGAAGACCTTGCCGCCAATTCTGACAATCCAGATGTTCAACGTTTGCTGGGTGTGTCCGGCGATACTGGTGGTTTCATTGGGCTGGAAGGGACGTGGATGAAAGATGTGATCGCGTCTGTTGGCAATTATGGCGAAATCTTTGATCGCAACCTGACCCAAACATTGGGCCTAGAGCGCGGTTTGAACGCACAGTGGAACGATGGCGGTATCTTGTACGCGATGCCGATCCGCTGATCCGTTGATCTGAAAGTGAAGCAGAAACAGGCCGCGTTGCCTGTTTCTGTAATTTCCCCTCTGTTCAATGGAAGTTGCGATGTCGAGTATTCCCAAAATCAAATCAAAGAGCCTGAGTGGACAGGTCTTGTGGGCGGTGTTTGCCCAAGGCGCTGTCCTCGTCGTCGTCCTGAGTGCGGCCTATTTTCTGTTCCAAAACACCCAAGCGAACTTGGACGCCAAAGGCATCAAAAGCGGCTTTGCGTTTCTGGGACATGAGGCGGGTTTGCCGATTGGCGATAGCCTGATCGAATATAACCCCACCAAGAGTTATGGTTACGCCTTTCTTGTCGGTATTCTGAATACACTTATGGTGTCGGTGCTTGCGATTATCTTGAGTACGATTTTGGGGATTTTGGTCGGTGTCGCGCGTGTGTCAAATAACTGGTTGCTTGCTAGGCTCGCCGCTATTTATGTCGAAACGCTGCGCAACATTCCGTTGCTGTTAACGCTGATCTTTACCTACATTATTATCATCGGGTCCTTGCCGCACCCACGCGACGCGATCTCGTTGTTTGATGGGTATTTTCTTAGCAATCGCGGCATCTATATTCCCAAGCCCATCGCCGAAGACGGGTTCGGGATCTTCATCATCGCGGCCATCGTCGCATCCGTGCTGGCGATCAGCTTTGGGGTTTGGGCCAAGCAGTACAAACGCCGTACGGGCAGGTTGGTCCCCGGTATCTGGGGCGGCTTGGCGATCTTTGCGGTGCTCACGGGCCTCGCGTTTCTGGCTACGGGCAATCCTATCGGGTCAGAAACGCCAGAGTTTCGCGGCTTTAACTTCAGCGGCGGTCTGGGGCTAAAACCTGAATTTGTGGCGTTACTGACCGGCCTCGTTTTATACACGGCAGCCTACATCGGCGAGAACGTGCGAAGCGGTATCGAATCCGTCCATGCGGGCCAGATTGAGGCGGCAAATGCGCTGGGCGTGCCCAGTGGCGTTGTTACCCGACTTGTGATGTTGCCCCAAGCGTTGCGCGTTACCATTCCGGCCACGACCAACGACTATGCGAGTTTGGTCAAGAACAGTTCGCTTGCGGTGGCAATTGGGTTCCCCGACATGGTGTCCATCGGTGGTACGATCATTGGTCAAAATGGGCAAGCCATTGAAGTTATTGCGATGTGGATGGCGGTTTATCTGACAATCAACATGTTGATTTCGTTTGGGATGAACTTGTTGAACTCTCGCGTGCAGATTGTGGAAAGGTAAGTCGATGACACAGATAACCTCGGAAGCTGACACCAAAACCTTTGAACCTTTAGCCGCGCGCGGCGCACCGACACGACAAATAGGCCCCTTGAACTGGTTGCGCAAAAACTTGTTCAGTGGCTGGTTGAACAGCCTGACGTCCCTGGTGCTGATCGGTGTGCTACTTTGGGTTTTGCCAGTGATGATCAATTGGCTGTTCCTTGATGCGGTCTTTCGCGGGAACGGCGAGGTTTGCCGTCAAAGTGCGGGTGCCTGTTGGCCATTCATCTATGAAAAAATCCCCGTGTTGATGGTGGGCGTGTACCCGCAGGAACTGATTTGGCGGCCCGCTGTGGCTGGCGTTGCGTTGCTGGCCTTGGTGTACTTAACATTCTCGGACAGAATACGCGGGTTTGTCCTGATCAGTGCTTGGTTGGCCTTGCCGCTGTTTGCATTGGTCATGATTGGCGGTGCCTTTGGCATGACAGAGGTTAATCAATCCCTTTGGGGTGGATTAATGCTGAGCATCTTGCTTGCGCTCGTTGGTGTCATTGTATCGATCCCGCTTGGTGTGATGCTGGCGCTGGGCCGTTTCTACGGATCGCCGCTGGTGAAGGCACTATGCATCGGGTTCATCGAGCTTATTCGCGGCGTCCCATTGATTACGATCCTCTTCATGGTTTCGGTAATGATGCCGCTTTTCCTGCCACCCGAGATGATCATCAATAACCTGATGCGCATTCAAATCGGCATGATCTTCTTTTCAGCCGCCTACATGGCCGAGGTAATTAGAGGCGGGTTGCAAGCCATACCCAAGGGGCAAACTGAGGCGTCATTGGCCTTGGGCGTTAGCCCAAACCGCACAATCCTGTTTGTGATCGTGCCACAGGCGCTACGTCATGTTCTGCCACCTCTGATCGGGCGTTGCATCGCGTTGTTCAAAGACACGTCGCTGGTCATCATCGTGGGGCTTTTGGACTTCCTTGGCATGATCAAAGGGGCCGCCCTTGATCCCGATTGGCTCGGGTTCCAGACCGAAGCCTATTTTTTCGCAGCCTTTGTATATTGGCTCATTTGTTACAGCCTTAGCCGTTATGGTCGTGCCCTCGAAAATCGCGGACCAAACGGCGCAAAACGCTAAAGTTAGGAGATTTCCATGACAACGAAAATTGAAAGCCGCGTCACGACCAATGAAACCGTGATTGAAGTGGCAAAGGTTAACAAATGGTTCGGCGATTTCCATGTGCTGAAGGACGTGTCGCTGTCGGTCAAAAAAGGCGAACGCATCGTGATTTGCGGTCCGTCTGGGTCGGGTAAATCGACATTGATCCGTTGCATCAACCATCTTGAAGAACACCAAGAAGGTAGGATTACGGTGAACGGCACTGTGCTTGATGAAAACCTGAAAAATATCACCAACGTCCGTCGCGAAGTTGGCATGGTGTTTCAGCAATTCAATCTGTTTCCTCACATGACCATTCTGGATAACCTGTGTTTTGCACCGGTTTGGGCGCGCAATATGCCGCGTAAAGAGGCCGAAGATACGGCAGTTATGTATCTGGAACGCGTGGGCATTGCGGAGCAAAGAGACAAATACCCCGGTCAACTTTCGGGCGGTCAGCAGCAACGTGTCGCGATTGCGCGGTCGCTGTGTATGAATCCGTCTGTGATGTTGTTTGACGAGCCGACATCGGCGCTTGATCCGGAAATGATTAAAGAAGTTTTGGATGTTATGGTTGAGCTTGCCAGTTCTGGCATGACGATGATCTGCGTGACCCACGAGATGTCGTTTGCGCGTCTGGTTGCTGACCGCGTCATCTTTATGGATGGCGGTGAGATCGTGGAAGAAAACACGCCTGACAAGTTCTTTGATAATCCGCAAATTGATCGGACCCAAAAATTCTTAAGTCAAATTCTGGCTCATTAGGCGCATGATCTACCGCCCACGGTGTCCCTTTTTGAAATCCCCCTTCGGAGGACGAGACCATTTCTAGTACTGCAACTCTTGTTCAAATAATCGGATCTGTCGCCCTTATGTTATGGGGCATCCGGCTGATCCGAACGGGTATCATGCGTGCGTTTGGAGGGTCATTAAGGCATGTTCTGGGGGCGATCACCAACGGGCGGATCATGTCTTTTGGCGTTGGGGCTGGCGTCACGGTTTTCATCCAAAGCAGCACAGCCACAGCGATGATTATTGCCTCACTGGCGAGCAAAGGATTGGTCGGCGCACCTGCGGCGCTTGCGGTGATGTTGGGTGCGGATGTTGGCACGTCAGTCGCCGCGCAAATCTTGTCGTTCGATTTAAGCACGGCGTCCTATGGCCTTATCTTCGTAGGTTTTGTGATCCATTCGCAGTCTGTAGACCATGTAAAACGACAGATAGGGCGGTCGATTTTGGGGCTGGGCATGGTCCTGTTGGCGCTCTCGCTGATACGCATGTCGTCTGCGCCGCTGCGGGATTCTGCACTATTGGTTGATCTGTTGACGACGCTTGAAAGCGAGATGTTGTTAACGTTGTTTATTGTCGCGGTGTTAACGTGGTTGATACATTCCAGCCTCGCGGTCGTGTTGTTGACAGCGTCACTTTATGCAGCGGGCGTGATCCAAACTGAAATGGGTTTGCTAATGATTTTGGGGGCAAATATTGGCGGCACAATTCCGGCAATTATCGCAACAATGAATGCCGAAGTCGAAGGGCAGCGCGTTGCCATGGGGAACGCGGTTTTTAAACTGACGGCCTGCCTGCTGGTGCTTCCGATCCTTCATTTTAAGGGCGATATTCTGATCGGTTATTTGGGCGAAACCCATGCGCTGATTAACTTTCATACGGTGTTCAACATATTTGTAGCGGTTTTGTTTTTGCCTTGGGTCGGGGTGTTCGCGCGTCTGTTTGAGCGGTTGATACCTGCAACAGAACAAGAGGGGGCCGAGCGTGTTGTGCGGTATTTGGATCGCGATCTTTTGGAGACACCCACACTGGCGCTTGCGAGTGCATCGCGCGAATTGAACCGCATCCCAGAACAGATCGAAGAGGCATTGCTTGCGCTTAAAACTGCTGTGCTCACCGATGATCTCGCTACGGTCACGATTGCGATGAAAAACCACGCCAATGTCGCAGCAACCTTAGATGCGCTGAAGTTTTACCTCAGCGATGTGACCCGTGGCGAAATTTCGGACAACGAAAGCGATCGTGCCATGAACATGGTGCTGTTGTCCGCAAATCTGGGGCATGTCTCGGAACTGGTGCTGAACGCCGTGACTTTGTGTGAAGCGCGCATCAGGGATCAAGTGCGGTTCTCGAATGAGGGCCGGGACGAGCTTTTGCCGCTGATCGATATTATCCTTCAAGGGTTGCGCCATACCCTGGTTTCTTCGCTTCAGGGCGACAGTCAAGTCCGCAAAAACATCAACAAACAGCGCAAAGAATTGGATAATTTGGTCGAAGCTAGCTGGCAGGCCCATTTCCGACGTCTTAGTGAAGGGAATCCGTCTGCGATATCGACATCCGGTTTACACAGCGAACTTCTACGCGATTTTACCCGTATTTTTTATCATATCCATGCCGCGTCCAAGGTCGGCATCTGATGTAAATTTCGGTTTTTGATATTTTAAGATCGGAATGGGGCAAAAGTTGTGACCGCACCGATCGGCGCGGTGAGAGCGATTGCTGCCGCTGGGTTGTCGCTGAGTGGTGAAACCATGCGCAGCATTGGCAACGATATGCATGAACGCTATAAGGAAACATCATTGGGGGGCTTGGCCCTTTTCGTCACCGCTTGCTGAGGCAACAAGCCAAGAACTGAGCGATATGCGCAAAATACTTATTGTCGATGATCATTCAGTCATCCGGTCCGGAATGAAAACCCTGTTAGAGCTGGAGCTTGGTGACGTTCAGGTTTTGGCGGCAGCAACCGTGGCTGATGCATTGCAGATCGTACGAGACAGCAAACCCGTAGATTTATTGCTGCTCGATTTGAACTTACCGGACTCGAAAGACTTTGATGGGCTAACGCGGCTCAAACAAGCAGACCCTGCAATGCCTATTGCGCTGGTGTCCGGTGATGAGGACGGCAGCACGATCCGCCGTGCAAGCGAAGCTGGTGCAGACGGCTATATCCCAAAGACGGCAGACCCTGACATCCTTGTTCATGCAGTGAGTTTGCTACTGAAGGGCGAGGTCTTTTTTCCCCGCGTTTTGTTTGAGCAGACTGTAGGCGACGCGCGTGTTGCCGTGGCGTCTGAACCAATACCTGCCCTGCCTGTGTTAACCGAGCGCCAGACAAACGTGTTTGATTGCATCGTTCAGGGGTTGTCGAATAAAGAAATTGCGCGTGAGCTTTTGCTAACGGAAAGCACGGTCAAAACGCATGTGGCAGCGATATTGCAGAAATTTCAGGTGAGTTCCCGTGGTAAATTGATGGCTCAAGCTGGGTTTCCTGCGCAGGAGTAAAGGACTGTCCTTAGATTTTCCTTCAAGCGACAAAATCGTTCAGGCTTGCCTTAAATGCTTCCATAAAATCCAAGGTTATGCGCGAAGGTAGCTTGTGGGTTGGCCTGACGAGGGAAACCTTATGAGGGATGCTTGGTGCGAAGGGGCGGAATTCTAGTCGGTCTTGGTACGTTCGCGCATCGATTTCGCTGACCACTGACACGCCCACGCCTAGGGCGACGAGTTCGCAAGCTGCCGTGAATTGCCGTGCTTCGACGACGTGTTTGGGGGCTACTGATGCTTTGTGGAATACATCGCTTAATGCACGGTAAAAACGGCTGTCGCGGCGTGTGTGGATAAAGCGTTCTTGGTCTAGATGTTCGGGTTCGACTTTTTTCAACTGCGCGAACCGATGCCCTTTGGGAAAAATACAGACCGTTCTGATGTCGAGCGTTGTGCTGTCGATCGCTGGGTGACCGTCAAATCCGTCGGTGATGCCGCAATCGTATTGTTCGCCGATAATCCATTCGAGGATGCGTTCAGGGCGGTCTGGCTCCAACGTGATTGTCACGTCTGTGCGCGTCCTGAGAAAATCAGTCACGACAGCGGGTAGGTGGCTAGTGGCGAAACCGGGAAGGCAGGCAACGCTGAGGTGTCCGGCTGTTCTGTCGTTTAGGTTTTGGCTGGTGTCGGTGATGTTTTTGAGAACTTCAAGCACACGCGTAATATCGGGCAGGATATAGCGGGCCTCTTGTGTGGGGACGAGCCGGCCATCTTTGCGTTCGAGTAGGGTAAAGCCCAACTCGCCTGATAAATCAGCCAGTAAACGACTGACGGCAGGTTGTGAAATTTCTAGGCTTTGGGCCGCCCGTGTCATCGTCCCGTGATCTACGACTGATTTAAGGGCTTCGAGCTGTCGCAGTTTGGGACGTGTTGTCATTGTTGTTTTGTACCTTATGCCGAGTTTCATAATGTTATGTTATGAATTTCAGCCAAGGAATAGTCTTGAATTATGCGAAAGCTCGGATAACGTGTAGAAATTCCGTGTCGGCGAAACCGCCGATACGATTCCTGGGAGGAACACATGAAAAACCTGACAGCAGGCGCATTGATCGCCGGATCAACCATGCTTTCGCCGATTGCGGCGTTTGCGCAAACCGAAGTCCAATTCTGGCATGCCTTCACAGGACGCCTTGGTGAATTGGTCGCGGTCCAAGTTGAAGATTTCAACGCAAGCCAAGACGATTTTACCGTCGTCGCATCCTTTAAAGGTAACTATTCCGAAACGTTAAACGCTGGTATCGCTGCGTTCCGTGCGGGCGAACAGCCTGAAATTCTTATGGTATTTGAAGTCGGCACCGCGACGATGATGTCCGCAAAAGGCGCTGTCCGGTCTGTGACCGAAGTGATGGAAGCCTCTGGCGCCGCGTTCGATCCGGACGCTTATATCGGGTCCGTCAAAGGCTATTACACCAGCACAGACGGCGAAATGTTGTCGTTGCCATTCAACGCATCCACGCCTGTTTTGTGGGTGAACCGTGATGCATTCGAAGACGCTGGCGTCGATCCTGACACTGATCTGTCCACATGGCAGAACGTCGGAGAAGTGCTGGGTCAGCTGAAAGAAGGTGGCAGCACTTGCCCACTGACAACAGCTTGGCAGAGCTGGATTCAACTAGAAAACTTCTCAGCTTATCATGACGTTCCGTTCGCAACGCAGGCCAATGGTTTTGCCGGTGTTGATACGGAACTTGCGTTCAACGGACCTGCTCAGGTCGCGCATATCGCGGCAATGGGTGAATGGGCGCAGGACGGCAAATTTATCTATGCGGGTCGTCGTAATGAAGGCGGCGCAAACTTCCGCGCTGGCGAATGTGCGTTGTTCACCGAGAGCTCTGCTGGCTACGCGGGCATCAAGGCTGAAGCCGAATTTGACTTCGACGTGCGTCCGCTTCCGTATTGGGAAGGCGTCGGCAATAGCCCACAAAACACCATCATCGGTGGTGCATCTTTGTGGGTAATGGAAGGTCACGAAGAAGATGAATACGAAGGCGCTGCACAGTTCCTCGCGTATCTGTCGTCGTCGGACGTCCAGGAGCAATGGCACAAAGATACAGGCTATTTGCCGATCACAACCGCCGCTGCGGACGCCACACGCGAGTCCGGTTTTTATGAAGAAAACCTTGGCACTGAAGTCGCCGTGATCCAGATGACCACAAACGAGCCTACCGAAAACTCCAAGGGTTTGCGTCTTGGGTCTTTTGATCAAATTCGCACGATCATCGACGAAGAACTCGAGGCTGTTTGGGCTGGTGATAAAGACGCGCAAGCGGCTCTTGATAGTGCTGTAATGCGTGGCGATCAATTGCTGCGCCGCTTTGAAGCTGCGAACTAAACAAACGTAAGATGCGGGCGGCCAAATGCGGTCGCCCGTATGTCTTTTGGGGGCATCTGAGATGGAAAAACGGGTCACATTCAAGGGCTGGCTATTGCCGCTGTGCCTGATCGCGCCGCAGGTCCTCGTGTCTGCGGTGTTCTTTTTCTATCCGGCGGGGCAGGCGATTTGGCAGTCCTTGTTCATCCCCGATCCGTTCGGATTGTCGATGCAGTTTGTAGGCCTTGGCAACTTTGAGTACCTGTTGTCGGACCCGTATTACCGCACCTCATTTCTGACGACTGCAATCTTTTCGACCCTTGTGACGCTCGCGTCGATGATACCCGCGTTGTTTCTGGCGGTCGTCGCTGATCGCTTGATCAAGGGCGCAGGCGTTTACCGCACCATGTTGATCTGGCCCTACGCCGTAGCACCCGCCGTTGCAGGTGTGCTTTGGCTGTTTATGTTCAACACCCGCGTCGGCGTGGTGTCATGGTATTTGGGCAATCTAGGCTATGACTGGAACCACGTTTTGAACGGTGGCGAAGCCATGGGGCTGGTCGTTGTCGCGTCCGCATGGGGACGCATCAGCTATAACTTTTTGTTCTTCTTTGCCGCTCTACAGGCGATCCCGAAATCGGTGATTGAGGCCGCTGCCATCGACGGCGCAAGGTTCTGGAAACGGTTTTGGACTATCGTTTTGCCGCTGCTATCGCCCACCACATTTTTCCTGCTCGTCGTGAACATCGTTTACGCATTCTTTGAAACCTTCGGTGTAATCCACACGATCACATCGGGTGGGCCGCAACAATCGACAACGATCCTAGTGTATAAGGTGTTTTCAGACGGTTTTGTCGGCCAAGACCTCGGCTCTTCTGCTGCGCAATCTGTGATCCTGTTGATCGTCGTCGGGGCGCTTACAATCTTTCAATTCAAGTTTGTGGAACGGAGGGTGCACTATTGACCCATCCTAAAGATCCCCCACCGGGCATGGTTGAAAAGCGCGGTGCGTCGCTTTGGATTAGCCATATCATCATGATCGCTGGCGTGCTGGTTGTGTTCTTTCCGATCTGGCTGGCCTTTGTCGCATCAACCGTAACGCAAGCTGAAATCGTTCAACCGCCCATGCCGCTGTGGCCCGGTGATCAATTCATTAACAACTACCGCGAGGCTTTGTTTTCGGGGTTCAATGTTCCCGTCGCCACGATGCTGTTGAACAGTTTGATTATGGCAATGGGGATCGCAATCGGCAAGATTATCATTTCCTTGCTGTCGGCGTTTGCCATCGTGTATTTCAAGTTTCCGGGCAAGATGATCTTTTTCTGGCTGATTTTCCTGACGCTGATGCTGCCTGTCGAAGTGCGGATCGTACCGACTTACGAAGTCATCGCGAACTTTGGCATGCTTAACAGTTACGGTGGTTTGATCCTGCCGTTGATCGCATCGGCCACGGCGACTTTCCTGTTTCGCCAGTTCTACATGACAGTGCCGGATGAACTTGCCGAAGCAGCGCGGGTCGATGGCGCGTCACCGATGCGGTTTTTCTGGGATATTTTGTTCCCTATGAGCCGTACAAACATCGCGGCATTGTTCGTCATTCTGTTCATTTACGGCTGGAACCAGTACCTTTGGCCGTTGCTGATCACGACCGATCCGTCGATGAACACCATCGTGATGGGCATCAAACAGATGTTCCCGTCGGGTGATGATTTGGCTAACTGGCCCGTTATCTTGGCGACATCTATTTTGGCCATGGTCCCACCGATCATCGTCGTCATCTCAATGCAAAAACTGTTTGTCCGTGGTCTCGTGGACAGCGAAAAGTAGGCAATCATGGCAACTGTAGAGCTTTCCAATATCAAGAAACGTTTTGGGTCGACGGAGGTCATCCACGGTGTCAGCACGGCGATTGAAGACGGTGAATTCATCGTCATCGTCGGCCCATCAGGTTGCGGCAAGTCTACGCTGTTGCGCATGGTTGCAGGGCTGGAATCCGTGTCTGAAGGTGAAATCAAAATCGGCGACAAGCGCGTGAACGAGCTAGAGCCGATGGACCGTGATATCGCCATGGTGTTTCAGAACTACGCGCTTTATCCGCATATGTCGGTGCGTCAAAATATGGGATACGGGCTGAAAATCGCCAAATTGCCCAAGGCCGAGATTGAAAAGAAAGTACGCGCTGCGGCCAAGCTGTTGCAACTTGAGGACTACCTCGACCGTCGTCCGCGCGATTTATCGGGTGGGCAGCGCCAGCGTGTTGCAATGGGGCGCGCGATTGTCCGCGAACCTGCGGTGTTTTTGTTTGATGAACCATTGTCCAATCTCGATGCGAAACTGCGTGTGCAGATGCGTTTAGAAATCCGCGATCTGCAACACCGCCTTGGGATCACGTCGCTTTACGTGACCCATGACCAAGTCGAAGCGATGACCATGGCCGACCGTATGATCGTGATGAACGCAGGGCGGGCCGAGCAAATCGGTACACCGCTTGAAGTTTACGAGCGTCCTGCAACCTTATTCGCCGCACAGTTCATCGGCAGCCCATCGATGAATGTTCTGGACGGGGAAATCAACGCCAGCGGTCTGACAATTGGTGACGCGCAGGTGCCCACGCATACGAAGCACACTGGTAAGGTAACGGTTGGTATCCGGCCTGAACATATCATTGCTGACCCGAATGGGCCGTTATCGATGACCGTTCAAATGGGTGAACCTTTGGGGGCGAACACGCTGTTGCATGGGCGCATTACAGGCCGCCGAGATGCGTTTACGATTAGCCTACCCGGCGTGCATCATGCGACATCGGGTGATGTTGTGCGGTTCGGGATTGATCCAAACCACTTGCATTTCTTTGATCCAATAAGCGAGATGCGACTGGATTGATTAGACTTCGCTTGAATTGTACGGCCAGATAAGGGCCAGCAGTCATCCGACGTTATCCGCTTTCACACACTCGACAAACGCAGTAGGCATCCCAATCTTGAAGGTTTGGGACAAATCATGGCGCTAAAATCAACCATTTATAAAGTTGAACTGTCAGTCTCTGACATGGATCGGCATTATTACGAGACCCATAAGCTGACCGTCGCGAAACATCCTTCTGAGACGGATGAACGTCTGATGGTGCGGATTCTCGCTTTTGCTTTGAATGCTCATGAACATCTGGAGATGACCAAGGGACTTTCAACAGACGACGAACCGGACATTTGGCAGAAAAGCCTGAGTGGCGAGCTGGAATTGTGGGTCGCCTTGGGCTTGCCCAGCGAAAAGGTGGTGCGCCAATCCTGTGGAAAAGCCAACAAGGTGGTTATCTATCCTTACGGCGGCAGGAATGCCGATATGTGGTGGGATAAGATCAAGAATAGCACCACGCGTTTTGAAAATCTTCAGGTTGTCAATTTGTCCGAGACCGACACGAGCGCGCTGGCGAAACTGGCTAGTCGCGCGATGAAGCTTCAGGTCAATATTCAAGAGGGCGATGTGATGGTCAGTGTTGATAACAGCATCGTTTACGTGACGCCCGTGGAATGGAAAAACGGTACATAAATTACCGCGCTAAGTGCGGCTATCGACACATAGGGACGCACAAACCAACCTCGTCAGCCGCATTGCACATCCAGTTTGAAGTGCTCGCTAGGGATGGCAATCGTCCATCTGATCTCGCGCTCTCCGACATCATAAGTCGAATCCGCCCCGATCATTGTAGGTGCGAGCGATGTTAAGACTTTGCCGCCAAATCCTTTGCGTTCTGGCTGCAGGCTGATCGTGATATCGGTCTCGTGCCAGCACAGATGTAGCAGCGGGCCAGTTGCGCCGTCGATGACCTTCCAATTGATGCTGATTTGACCGCTACGCTGCATCAATGCGCCATGTTTAGCCGAATTGGTCGCGAGTTCATGCAGCGCCATTCCGACGGCCTGAACGCTTTGCGGCGGTAGTTTTAGCGCTGGGCCAGACGTCGCATACGAATTTTCACAAGGGTCCACGAACGGTTCGAGTTGACCGTTCACCAAGTCCGCCAAGCCAACACTGGTCCACGCATTCCTGACAAGCAGATCGGTCGATCTTGACAGTGACTGTAGACGCGCCTCGAAACTGCTTTTGAAGCCTTCGACGGTCGTTTCGGCCCGAGCTGTCTGGCGTTGAATGGCGACCACGATGCTTAACATGTTCTTGGCGCGGTGAATGACTTCGTGCGCGATCAAGTCACGGGATTTTTCGGCGTTACGAACTTCTGTGATGTCGCGGTGGATGTTGGAAATCGCGACGATATCGCCGTCCGAACTGCGGATCGGGGCGCAGCTGATCCATACTTCGTGTCGTGTTCCGTCCTTGGCAACGCGCGTCGCTTCGAAACTTTCCAGACGACCCGCGAGCACTTCGTCGCGGTAATGCGTTACTGGTTTTGGCCAATTTTGTGGATACAAAAGTTCAACGGATTGTCCCAATGCTTCGTCGGAACTGTACCCGTACATGCGTTCCGCCGCGCCATTCCAAGTCGTGATTTTACCATCGAGATCAAAGCTGAGGATCGGATCGGACGTGGTCGCCACGAGTGCTACCATCGCATTCGAATTGATGAAGGCTTGTTCGATCTCGGTCCGCTCGATGTGCCGGATGGTAATGTTGCGGTGCTGCAAGAGCAGGTAATAGTCGCCATCTTGGGCGAGCCTATTCACGGTTAATTCAAACCATCGTTTGACCGTCGGGCTATCGCAGGGATATTCGCACCTGAACTGTTTTCCGGTGCGCAGCGTTGCGGCACATCCGTCGGGGATGATCATCGCTTCGGCGCTCGACGGGCCGTCCGCGCTACGGCAGATGTCCAGATAGTTCGCGCCGACATAAGACGTCGTCACATCGCCGCCGTTTTCAGCGCTGAAAGTTTGCCACGCCTTGTTGGTCGCAACGATTACGCCAGTGCTGTCAAGGATCGCCACCTCGTCCTGCATCGCATCCATGAATGCGGAAATATCAAACCGCTGTTTCAGGTCGCCGTGGTCGTTTGAAATCATTTTTACTCCGTATTTCATAGCACGATAGCACAGGGCGGACGAACTTGGCGATGCTAGTCTTTTCGGGTGCTTTTCGGCGGCGCGTGCGGAGCCTCTCAATTAAGTGATCGCGATATGCGGGCAAAGCGAAGCGTGCGATGGAACGAGTGTCGGGCTGGATGGGTTTGTAAGCGAGTGGCATGAAACTAAGCGATCTGCTGCGGCTACGATCCACGGTTTCAGATGCCAAAACCCATACGAGCCTTGAAAGGGTAACAATGTCCCAGATTAGCACGATCAACCCCGCCACCGACGAGAAAATTGCCGATTACGATGTGATGAGCAAAGAGCAGGCGTTCGACAAGATCGACGCCTCGCATGCTGCGTTTCTGGATTGGCGAATGAAATCACACGAAGAACGCGCACCATTTCTGCGCGACATTGCAAAAGGGCTGCGGTCGAATGCGGATGCCTTGGCTGATTTGATGACCAAGGAAGTCGGCAAGCTGCTGCGGGACGGTCTGACCGAAGTTGAGCTATGCGCCCAGATTTTCGAGTATACCGCTGAACATGGGCCGGAGATGCTTGCTGATGAAGAACGCAAACATGCCGGCGGTGAAAAGCGCGGTATCGTCGCGCATTGTCCGATTGGTGTGATTTACAGCATCCAACCTTGGAACTTTCCGGTTTACCAGCCTGTGCGTGTGCTTGCCGCGAACCTAATGGCGGGCAACTCTGTGGTGCTGAAACATGCCGAAATCTGCACGGGTAGTGGGCTGATGTTGAAGGATATTTGCGACAAAGCTGGCCTGCCCAAAGGTTTGTTCGAGGTGATCATCATCGACCACGACACGTCGGACGAGGTTATCGCGCACGAACATGTTCGCGGTGTAACCATGACGGGCAGCGACAAGGCGGGGCGTCATATCGGCCAAGTCGCGACAAAACATTTAAAGAAAACGGTTCTAGAGCTGGGCTCTAACGATGCCTACTTGATCTTGGAGGATGCGGACGTTGCGCTGGCGGTGAAAACCTGCGTGCAGGGGCGCCTATATAATAACGGTGAAACCTGCGTGTCTGCTAAGCGATTTGTCGTGACAGAGGCCGTATACGATGCCTTTGTCACCGAGTTTGTGTCGCAAATGGAAGCGATCAAGATGGGCGACCCGATGAAGGACGACACCCAGCTAGGGCCGCTTTCGAGCGAAGGCCAGTTCGATACTATCGACACGCAAGTCAAAGATAGCATTCAGGCAGGGGCCAAGCTGTTGTGTGGTGGCAATCCGAAAGATGAGACGGGCCAATACTACCCCGCGACCGTTTTGTCGGATGTAACGCCGGGCATGCCTGCATATGATGACGAGCTGTTCGGTCCTGTTGCGTCGATCATCCGCGCGAAGGATGACGAGGATGCTATGAAAATTGCCAATGACAGCCGTTACGGCCTCGGCGGTGGTATTTTCACCAAGGATGAAGACACGGCGATCAAGCTGGCACGTGACCACTTTGACACCGGCATGATCCGCATCAATTCGTTCGGTGCTGCCGATCCCAATATGCCGTTTGGCGGCGTCAAGGATTCCGGGTTTGGCCGCGAGCATGGTGGGTTCGGGATGAAGGAATTCACGAACGCTAAGGCAATCTATTTGCCTTAACGCTCAAGCTTCCGCGCGAACATGAAAACAAGCACACAAGAATTGAGTTTATAATGACTGACACAGCTAACCTTTTCACGCCCGTCAAAATGGGCGATTTAGACCTGCCTAACCGAGTTTTAATGGCCCCGCTGACGCGCAATCGTGCACAGTCGGACGGGACACCGAAAGACATGGCACAGATATATTATCATCAGCGGTCGTCGGCTGGGCTGATCTTTTCCGAGGCGACACAGATCAGCGATATCGCCAAGGGATACCTTGATACGCCGGGTATTTATACCGAGGACCAAGTCGCGGGTTGGCGCAAGATCACAGATGCCGTTCATGCGGGAGGCGGGCGTATCTTTTGCCAACTCTGGCACGTTGGCCGTATCAGCCATGCGTCGCTTTTGCCTGAGGGGCAATCGCCAGTGTCGTCGTCCGATCTAAAGGCCGACGCCCAGACGTTTACTGCCAACGGTTTCGAAGCGGTTTCCAAGCCAGAGGCGTTGACGACAGAGGGGATCAAGCAAACGACCCAAGATTACGTCCATGCCGCCAAATGCGCTAAAGAAGCGGGTTTTGACGGGATCGAAGTGCATTCCGCTAATGGCTACTTGCTCGACCAGTTTTTGCAGGATGGGGTGAATACCCGCGACGATGAATATGGCGGTACGGTCGAGAACAGAATGCGGCTGCTTGTCGAAGTCCTAGATGCCGTTGAAGCCGTTTGGCCCAAGGGTCGCATCGGCGTACGACTGTCGCCGCTCGGACAGGCGGGTGATATTTCGGATAGCGATGTCGAAGGGCTGTTTACCGAAGTTTACAAAATGCTCGACGCGCGCAAGTTGGCGTATCTACACGTCGTTGAGGGCTTTCCTGGCGGCGGCGGCGATGAAAACGACGCCAAGCTGTTGGCGCGGCTGCGCGAACACTACACAGGCTTTTTCATTGGAAACGGTGGATATGACGCTGACACGGCGGTCAACGCGATTACCGATGGGCGTGCTGACGCTATCAGTTTTGGCCGCCCGTTTATCGCCAACCCCGATTTGCCAGAGCGTATGCGCGTGGGTGCAGAGATGAATAAACCGCGTCAGGCAACTTTTTATGGAGGTGATGAGAAAGGGTATACTGACTACCCGTTCCTTGATCGGTAGCGTGGCGATAGCCGTAAGATCTTGACAAGCCACATAGATAAAAGGCCCGGTCATATCTGATTGGGCCTTTTCAATTTCCATTGCGAGCAAGTGGTGGCTTTAGCGCGGACCAAAGCCACCAACCTTTATCAATCGCGATGCTCGGGCAGGGCTTTCACTTCGTCTTTTGTGAGGTCTGTTGTCGCGTGGACGGTGCCCGATGCGTCGCGCATGAAGTCTAGTCGGCCAATATCTAGCCCGACGCGTTTCGACCCGATGCCGAGGAAGCCGCCTGCGTCTAACACGACTTGGGTCGACGGTCCTTCACCGTGAAGGTGGGAAACGTCACCGATGGTTTCGTCGTCGGGGCCGTAAACGGTGGCCCCTTCGAGGTTCAATGCGTTCAACTCGGTCGCTTCGAGGCGGGGGTGTTTGGAATGGTCCATCTTTCATCTCCTTGCTTTAGGTTTGCTTAGTCTCTGCATGGTTAACCATTGCAGCCCCGTGGAGGTTCCGTTGGATGAGCCGCCCCGCACACCTAGTAGGCGAGTTCATGCTTCATATGATTTCCGAAAGGGTCGTTAGATATTGCGACTAACGGGGGGTCATTCTGCTTGCGCTTGGTTGTCACTTAGAAAGCGAACTGCGGTTAGCAGGTCTTGCTGAAACTCGCTGTGCGCTTGTTGCTGCGTTTTTGGATCGCGCACGCGCAATAGATAGGACGGATGCAACGTAATCAGAACAGGCGTACCCGTCAGGCTATGTTCTATCGTGCCGCGGCGACGGGTGATGCCCTCACCGCTGCCTGTTAGGCTTTGTGCAGCGGTGGCCCCCATTGCAAGGATCAGCTTTGGTTTGACTTGCGTGATTTCGGCGTCGAGCCACCAGCGGCAATGTTGGATTTCTGATGTATTGGGCCGCTGATGAAGCCGTCGTTTACCGCGTGCGGTGAATTTAAAGTGCTTAACTGCGTTGGTGACATAAGCCTGATTACGGTCCAATCGGGCCTCGCCCGCGACACGGTCAAACACCTGACCCGCGGGACCAACAAAAGGTTTGCCGCTGAGGTCTTCCATATCGCCGGGTTGTTCACCGACGATCATCAGATCAGCATCCGCGGGACCTTCGCCCGCGACCGCCTGGGTTGCTGTTTGGTGCAAGGGGCACCGTGTACAGGCGGAAATCGCGGCGGGCAGGGTGCCTTTGGGGCCGTCCCACGCTGAATGGCACGTCGCGAGCTGCGCCTGAACCTGCGCCATGCGGGCCGGTGGCAACGAGGGGGCTGCCTGCGCCATCGCCAACGCACGGGCAGGGGCATTTGCAATCATGTCAGGGATCGACGCGGCCTCTGGCATGTTTTTCCAGTACTTCTTAGGCATTTCGGATTGCATCGCCGACACCTTGAGACGGGCCGGATTAAAGATGTTGCGGAAATAGGTGATCCAAAGCTGCTCGCTCGCGTCATCGGGCAGGGCTGGTTTTACGTGCCCTTCCTGAAAGCTCAGCGTGCCATTTTCGAAAATCGCGGACACATCAGGCGTGAGGATGCGCCAATCCATGTCTGCAAACCGTCGCACAAAGAAGCTGGATGTCGGTTCGATGGTGTGGTGTGTCGGCTCGAACCATGCGGCGAAGGAGCGGCGGGTTGCGTCAGGCGGACCGATTTCGCGATAGCGGACGAAGGCTTTCATTTTGTGTTGGCAGCGTCGCACGTTCTTTTCCATCTGGCGCAAACGCGACAAGCCCGCGTCGCCGCGATCAGTCATCAGATGCGGCGCATCTTTCACGCGCCAGAGGAATGCATAGAGGCGCGCAAAGCGTTCGGGATCACTGTGCCAAACAACTGTTTGCGCCAATGCAATAAAGCTGCGGGGTACGGTCGCTGTCGCGCTGGGTGTGATCGCAGTTTCTGCGCCGAATAAGTCAGGCGCTGATCCATGCGCACCCCAGAGAATTTGATCTGGCGGTATGCCCGCTGCTAGAAAATCGCGTGCCGCGTTGCGCCACGCAATGTCAGTGCCGATCGGCGGGATGGTTGCGCGGTGCATCAGAATAGCGCCAATTGCTCAGGTGGCGGCGTGAATTTTGCGCGTAGATTGACGCTGTCGATTAAACTTCCGGGGGACCAGCCGCCTGCCGTGATAAACGTTTTCGCCTTTTTCATCGATGCGCCCATGCGCTGTAAATCCTCGTAGCGCAGCAGCCGGTGACGTCTTGTCGTCAGGATGCGCGATACGGTTTTCACACCGAAACCCGGCACTCGTAACAGCATTTCACGACTGGCACGGTTAACGTCGAGAGGAAAAATTTCGCGGTGCACCAAGGCCCATGCCAGCTTCGGGTCAACTTCAAGATCGAGATTACCATCGGTGGTCACAGAGGTGATTTCGTCCAGTTGAAAATCGTAGAACCGCAGCAGCCAATCGGCCTGATAGAGCCGATGCTCGCGTTGCAGGGGCGGGCTGATTAACGGCAATTTGGACGAGCTATCGGGGATCGGTGAAAACGCAGAATAATAAACGCGTTTGAGCTTGTAGCTGGAATAAAGTCGCGTCGATTGGCCCAGCACAGTCGCGTCGTTCGACCCGTCAGCGCCGATGATCATTTGCGTCGATTGACCAGCAGGGGCAAAGCGCGGGGGACGCTTGCCAGTATAGGATTTTTCCTTGCCAGCGTCCTTGCGCAGACGCACATCTGCCATCGCTTTGCGGATTTGATCAGGCTTTTTTTCCGGCGCGTATTGCTGCACGGCGGCGTCGGTGGGGAGTTCCACGTTTATGGAGAGGCGGTCCGCGAGCAGTCCTGCCTCGGCGATCAATTCAGGGGCCGCATCAGGGATCGTTTTGAGGTGAATATAGCCGCGAAAGTTCTCTTCGTGCCGTAACTTGCGGGCGATTTGAACCATATCGGACATCGTTGCATCTGGTGAACGGATCACGCCTGACGACAAAAACAAGCCTTCGATGTAATTGCGGCGATAGAATTCGATAGTCAGTTTGACTACTTCGTCCACGCTGAACCGCGCACGGGTGACGTTTGAGGACACGCGATTGATGCAATAACTGCAATCATAGATGCAAAAATTGGTCATCAAGATTTTTAGCAGGCTGATGCAGCGCCCGTCGGGGGCGTAGGCGTGACAGATGCCGCTGCCTTCGTTTGATCCCAGACTTTTGCCATCGCGCGAGTCGCGTTTGGTTGAGCCTGAAGATGCGCAAGAGGCGTCGTATTTCGCCGCGTCGCTGAGAATCGCTAGTTTTTGATCGAGTGTTTGTCTGGCCATTTGTTCACTATACGTTCTCAATTCGGCGGTGTCTTTAACCTTTATTTAGAGGTGTCAATTTGTCGCTTATGAAGGGGGGAATGGCAGTGCGTATAGCCGTGCAAAACGATTTCAGCAGTGCATCGTCGTTCGCGAGCTTACGTCGTAGCGATCTGGGCAGTTCCAACTGCACACCTTTGCCTGTGCGCGTGCGATTGCAGATGTTGGTTTCATGGATTCCGGGTAGCGTTATGTTAAGTTCGGCCTCGAAGCTCGCTACGTTTAACGATGCGCCGATAGCATCGCGCAGGTCGGTATCGCGTCCTCCGAGCCAGACCGTATCGCTGCCGTCGTCCTTGCGCCCGTGGATCGCCACAGAGGTCACAGCTCTGCCGACAAGGTCGATCGCGACAGGTTCGTCAAAACGATGCGACGTGATGTGGAAATCACCGTGCGCCCCAGTGCGCAACGCCTCAAAGGTGTAGAACGACAGATCCGCCCCCGCGATTGCAATCGCAATCTCCGACGTTTCCGGTTCGATGCTGCCACCGTGCGGGGCGAGGATCACGACGGTTGTGCCGCGATCTTCGCTTTTGATGCGGTAATCCATGTCCACCTTTTGCTCTAAGGCAAGGTCATTAAAGTTTTGGTAACGGTCAGCCATGAAGCAACGCCCTGCTATACGTTCAGTTTTGTGACGGTCTTTGAAATTTTGCTGCCCTTTCGTTCGAGCGCGACAAGTTCACCAAACGCGATGGTTAGCCACTCGTCACGATCTTCAGTCAAAGGTTCGGACGCAAAGATAGCGGCGGTCGCCTCGTCTTCCCCGCACACGTCAACTTTGTAAGATTTTTCGTGGTCCTGAAAGTTTTTGCCCATGAGGAGGTACATCGGCTCTAGCAGCATCGAAAGTGCGTAGTCGTCAGTGCCATGACCGGATTTCCGTAACTCTTTCCAGTCGCCTTTGTTGTCTGTGCTTCCGTCGTGATCAGACCCGTAATTGACGCCGATAATGCGGTTCGGCGAAACCAGCGCGATCTTCAGTTTAAGCAGCTCCACCAGATCGAGTTTCTTCATCGCTTGAAGGATGAGTTTAAGCAGTTCTTCAAAGCCTTGCTGCACGTCGGCATCGCTATCGCCCTTGAGCAGCGAGAGCAGTAAAACGTAGAGAAATTCCGTGTCGGTGGTTCCGCGCATTTGTTTTAGGTATCGGTCGTCGCAATGGGGCAATAGCTCTCGTTGCAAAATCCTCCAGTTCGGCACGGCGCCGTTCTGCGCAATGATCCAAGGCGTCTCGTTATACGAAAACGGATGGCAGTTTTCATCAGCCAGTACCGTGCGCGAATTATAGGCGGCGGCCCTGACATGCGCGAGCAGCGTGCTGCCCTGAAGGCTGGGAATAATACCTGTCGCGTTGTCGTCATAAAACGCGCCCATCGGCCTGTGGTAAAGTAAGGGTTCGTCCGGTTTCAGCAGATGTTCGCTCCACGCGCCGAAGCCCCAGCCAGCAAGCTGCAGCAGTGGATGGAGTTCCGGGTCAAGGCTTTGATTAATGAGGCTGTTTTCCGGCTCAAGTAAGAGGCTTTCGAGCGGTATTTCTGGCCCGATATAGGCGAGGACACGGCACATGTTTTTCCTAACTTTTGATCTGAGGGCAGAGGGCTGCAACCAACTGACACAGCGTGGCAGTGGTCACGCTGTGCTGCGAGGTGCGAAGACGTCGTCTTTGAGCGACGTGACAGGGGTTGATTGTATGCTGGCATATTCATCTCAATTGACCTAGCGCAGCCGGCGTCAATATCCACAACAGGCCGTGTTCACAAAACGATCGAGCGCCCATAACGGGCAACCATCAGCAGTTTTCACGTAGCGATTCAGTCACGCTGAAGGTGTCTAAGCAATTTTTAAAGAGGCACTTGTTTGTGTGGCATGGCGACTACGCCAAATTACACGGAACAAAATAATCCCGCTGATAAATAACACCGGCCCCATAAGTGAAACTGGGCGAGCCGACTGGTTGTCGAGGATGAGATCGGCAAATGCTGTGAGTATCAAACCATACGCACCTGTGCAAATGATCACGATGCCGAATATGCACTGCTCGGCCTTACTGGCGTGTCGCGTGACCGTGTCGAACAAGAGGCAGGCCGCCGCGCCGAGCAACGCGAGATCGTAGTCGTAGTTGTAAGGGCTGATCAGCGCCGAAACGAACACGCCTGCCCCCATAAAGACCTTGGGCGGAAGCTTGGCCCGAGCCATGAAAATCAGTGCGCCGAGGGCCGCGACAACGGTCGTTAAGTGCAACATCATGGCGACAGGGTGTGGTATGGCAAGGGATAGCGCAAACGCGTAAATCGAGGTCATGCGAAACAGCGGGAAACGCCCATCGCGTAGGACTTCTGCTGTCGCGGATATGGCGGCGAGCGATGTTGGCCAAACGTCCGTGCTGAACGCCAGTGTCGCTAAAAGTGACAGGACGGCCACAACAATCAGCGAAAGTGCCGCGAGCCCCCATCGGCGATCCAGCAAGGACCAGATGCCTACGCCCAGCGCGAGATGCGGTTTGATCGCCATTAGCCCGAGCGGAAGTCCGGCCCAGCGTGATTGACGCAGTGCGAGAATGCAGGTCAACGTGATCAACCCGCCAGTTATAAAACTGTTCTGCCCAGAGCGGATGATCAATAATACTAGCGGCAGAAGCAGTACCGCGACTGTGTGAAATGCTGGCCCAGCCAAGACACGGATCGTCATTACATAGAATGCAAGCGTCACGATCATGAACAATGCATAGGAGACTGGCAGCGGAAGGAGCGACATCGGCGCTACGACTAAATTGAAGTGCGGCGGATAGCTCCAGAACATTTCTGAACCGCTAAAACCCGGAACCTGAGCCTGTCGGGGCAAGAAAATTTCTTGCGTGTAGGCCTCTCGTAAATTGTCTTCGCCAATCATCGTACTGACCAGATAAAAAATATCATAATCAAGAAGGTGCTTTTTGTCGAAGTACACTGGGAAGGCGAATGTCAAAGCGACGTAACCAATCAGTGCCAGCAAGATTAAAACAAGCAATGCCTGTGTCGATGTCTTGATCTGTATCATAAGGTTTCTCCGCTTTTCGGACCGGAAGCGGTCGAACGACTTGTTAGAACAGCGAAGGCCCAGAGCCTTGCTGCGAGGAATGACATGATTGGGACGATCAGCGCGACGAGGCCCATGGCGACGACCATGCTGCCGCCCAGAGAGGTCCAGATAGCGGTGATCAGGCTACTGACCGCAAGAGATGCGAGTGAGAGCACAACAAACCGATAAAAATGCTGCCGTTGTGGTTCCTTCACTCGGAAAGTCACTCGCAGGTGCCCCCAGAACGATACGGCGACGGCCGCACAGAAGCCGGATAGGTTGGCGGTAAGTGGGGCCAACGAGAAGACGGAGGTGACTATCAATGCAACGGCGACGTGGATTGCTGTGGCCACCAGCCCAACAACAGCAAAGCGCGTAAGTTGCGCTAGCCAGACGCTAGGCGTCTGGTTCGTCCTGGCCGACACTGTAAGCATCCTACTCACTCGTTCCGTGGATGGAATGTATCACATACATAGGTCTTTCGCGGACTTCAGTCAGGATACGACCAATGTATTCGCCCAAAATTCCGATAGCGAATAGATTTAAGCCGCCAAAGGTGAGGGTCAGCAAGATCAATGACGCATAACCTGGCACATCAACGCCAAACATCAGCGTACTGAAGAAGACGTAGGTCGCATAGAGCAGCGACATGAGCCCGAGGATCGTGCCGATATAAGTCCACATCCGCAACGGTTTGGTCGTGGACCCGATGATCCCGTCCAACGCCATATTCCACAGTCGCCAGAAGTTCATTTTTGACTGCCCTTCGCTGCGAACTTTGCGCTCAAAGGTAACTTCCTCGGCTTTAAAACCGACCCAGTTGAAGAGGGTTTTGTTTAGGCGAGTTCGTTCGCCCAGCGTGCGCAATACATCGACGACCTGACGGTCTAAAAGGCGGAAATCGCCGACGTCGGATGGCATTGGGTAATCGGAGAGGTAGTTAAACACGCGGTAAAAAGCTGTCGCCGTTGTCCGTTTCGCCCAGCTATCACTGGAACGATCGGTGCGGCGCGCGTTGACGACTTCTGCACCATTTCGCCATTTGGCAACCATCTCTGGGATGATACTTGGTTCGTCCTGCAGGTCGACATCAATCGGAATAACGGCATCGCCGTCGGCATGATCTAAGCCTGCACACAACGCGGCTTCTTTGCCAAAGTTACGCGAGAGGTTAACCAACTGGATGCGTGGATTAGCCTGCATATAAGACCGGATTGTAAATTCGGTGCCATCGCGGCTGCCGTCATTGACGAACAAAATATCGGTCTGCACTGCGGGGGCCATCTGAGCCGAGATTCTCGCCATTTCATCAAGAAACGGTCCAATAGCAGCTTGCTCGTTATAAACAGGAACGATCAAAGTCAGTACGACTTTCTTCGGACGATCCACGACAGCGCTGTTCGCAGGTAGGTCAAGTTTGACAATACTCATCGTGCTATCCTGTTTTACTGTCGTATCACGGCTGACAAATCGCCCTGAAGCGGGTCAGCAAAGACATGATGCGCAACTTTGTTCACAAGGTGGCCGATTGTTGCTGTATTTGTGATAATGAGAACTAGCAGACACTTCGGTTTCGCGTGATGTGCATAGCCGTCTGTGGCTCGCCTCGTCAGGCGTGATCGGCAGAGCAGAAACGTCGTTCATTCCGGCTCCCACAGACTGTTCAGGCCTATGTAAATTTCCGAAACAGTTTTGTTTGGTCGAACATGTCTTCCAGTGCTTCCATGCGGTCTTTGGTATCGCCCCACGTGAGGTCTTGGACCGCCGCGACCATGGTTTCGAGCAACAAAAGCGGAGTCGCGGCTGAATCCCATGCAGAGGGCACGACGATGCGACTACTAAAGCTGATTTGTGCAAGTTGATGTACTGGCGACCGCCACTGATCGGTAAACAAGATCAGTTTCGCGCCCTTTGCATGCGCCATTTCCGCCAGTTTCAGCGTGTTATTTTCATAGCGCCGCATATCGAAAATGATGAAAACGTCACCTGGTTTGACGTCCAAGAGGTAGTGTGGCCATGTGTTTGATGTTGATTGAATATGCGTAATCCGAGGCCGGATGACTTGCATGTGAAGGAATAGATATTCCGCCAGAGTATGTGTGACACGACCGCCAACGATAAACAGATGACGCTTGGTATTGGCGGCCATGGCGCAGGCGGTGTCGAAATCCTGCGGATCGATTTGGCCAAGCGTGTGGCGGATATTGTCAATTACGGCGTCAGTAAACCGGTTTAGGATATGCCCCGATGGCGCACCGCCAGCCCATGTATCATGTTTGGCGATGGGGTCTTTTGCCTTGGCTTTGAGTTCTTCACGCAGCTCGGTTTGGAACTCAGGGTAGCCGTTAAACCCCAACTTTTGAACCATGCGCGCGACCGTCGGGACCGACACCTGTGCATCTTTTGCCAAGGCGCTGAGCGGGCCAAGACCAGACGCTGGGTAGTTTTCGAGTATCGAGTGCGCCAACTGCCGCTCGGCCCTTGTGAGGTCGTCGAGCTGGCGTTGAATGCGATCTGATATCGTGAGTGGTGCGTCGGTCATAGGTTTCGCCCGATTTTTGATCGAAAAAATTACAAGACATCATCATCTGTTATTTCATTTTCATAAATATGTTGACAGATGCGGAATTTGGCAAGACGTTTCACACACGGGGGGCCAATGGCACAAAATCTTAACGAAGCAGCGGGCGACTATGTCCTGTCGGAAAATTCTGACGGGGGATCATCCATCGTTCTGGTTTGCGAACATGCCTCGCACCATATTCCAGCGCGGTTCAGTGGTTTGGGGCTCTCCAGTGATGCCCGCCAAAGCCACGCAGCATGGGATCCGGGGGCTATGGGTGTCGCAACATTGATGTCCAAACAGTTGGACGCTGCCTTGGTTGCCAGCGGCGTGTCGCGTTTGGTCTATGACTGCAATCGCCCGCCAAGTGCGTTAGATGCGATGCCCGCACGTAGCGAAGTTATCGATGTGCCAGGTAATGCAGGATTAACCCAAGCGGATCGCGATGCGCGCACCGAAACTTACTACGAACCATTCCGCGCGGTATTAGCTGCTCAAATCGCCCAGACGCCGCATCCCATTATTGTCACGATCCACAGTTTCACGCCTGTTTATCACGGTGCCTTACGCAGCGTTGAAATTGGCGTTCTGCATGATGACGACACGCGGCTTGCGGATGCTCTGATGCTGACCGCCGCCGTGCATACTGCCTGCGATGTGCAACGCAATGCACCTTACGGACCTACCGACGGCGTGACGCATACGTTGATTGAGCATGCCGTGAAGCACGGTCATCTGAACGTGATGTTGGAAATCCGCAACGACTTGATTGCGACCGCCACCCAACAGAGCGCGATGGCTGCGATGGTTTCGAGGTGGATCGTGGATGCCTGTGCGCAAATGAACGTGGCGGGGGACGTGTCATGTCAGGCCTAATGCGCGGATTTATCAAGGTCGTGGACAGTGTGAATTACCGTATGGGCCGGATGATCATGTACTTCATTTTTGTGCTGATGGGCATTTTGCTATGGTCTTCGATCAGTAAGACATTCTTCCTGCCGTCGATCTGGACGCTTGAAATGGCGCAATTTGTGATGGTGGCCTATTATATTCTGGGCGGGCCGTATTCGCTGCAACTGGGGTCAAATGTACGCATGGACCTGCTGTATGGCGAATGGTCGCTGCGCAAGAAGGCGTGGTTTGATCTGCTCACGGTCATGTTCCTGCTCTTTTATCTGGGCGTCTTGCTGTACGGCGCAGTTAGTTCGACCGCCTACTCGCTAGGCTATTGGGGAACAGAGCCGTTTTCGTTCTTTGGGGGACTGCTGACCGGATCAGAGGAAATCGGCCGGATGGAGCAATCATCTACCGCGTGGCGTCCATACATGTGGCCGATCAAATCTATTATGATTCTGGGTCTGTTCCTGATGCTGCTCCAGTGCATTTCGGAACTGCTCAAAGATATTTTACGTCTGAAAGGCGAACCAGTCTGATGTCGTATGAATTGATCGCCACGCTCATGTTCTCGTCGATGATGCTGATGCTGCTCACGGGGCAGCGCGTCTTTGGCGCAATCGGGTTTGTGGCCGTTGTTGCATCGCTGCTGTTGTGGGGCGATCGGGGCGGTTTTGACCTCGGTTTTGCCGCCGCGATGAAGCTGATGAAGTGGTATCCGCTGCTGACTCTGCCGATGTTCATTTTCATGGGCTACGTGTTGTCGGAAAGTAAGATCGCGGATGACCTCTACAAGATGTTCCACGTCTGGATGGGCGGCTTGCGCGGTGGTCTGGCGATTGGGACGATTGGCCTGATGGTGCTGATTTCGGCGATGAACGGTTTGAGCGTTGCGGGCATGGCGATTGGGTCAACCATCGCGCTGCCAGAGCTGCTGAAAAGGGGGTACGATAAACGCATGGTGACGGGGGTGATCCAAGCGGGATCAAGCCTCGGCATCCTTGTGCCGCCGTCCGTTGTGCTGGTGTTATATGCGATGATCGCGCGGCAACCTGTAGGGCAATTATGGCTTGCTGGCGTGATCCCCGGTCTGATGATGGCGACGCTGTTTGTGATCTATATTGTCGTGCGCTGTCGGGTAAATCCCGATCTGGGTCCGGTTCTGGACGCGTCAGAACGTGATATTCCTCGCGCTGAGAAAATGCGTTTGCTGCGTGCCGGATTGCTGCCGATTATCATTTTCGCCACGATGATGGTGCCGTTTGTGAACGGCTGGACGTCGCTTGTTGAAAGCTCTGCTATCGGCGCACTTGCGGCCTTTGTCGCTGCTGTTCTCAAAGGGCGGATGACCAAAGAGGTATTCGAGAATTCCGTGCGCAACACACTTGGGATCACCTGCATGTTCATGTGGATTATCCTTGCGGCGCTGGCATTTGGGGCAGTGTTTGACGGGTTAGGGGCGGTCAAAGCAATTGAGGCTGTGTTCACCGAGCGCCTGAACCTTAGCCCATGGACCATCCTGATCCTGATGCAACTCAGCTTTATCCTGATGGGGACGTTTCTGGACGACACGGCCATGCTGGTGATCGTGGCCCCACTTTATGTGCCGCTGGTCGGCGAACTAGGTTTTGATCTGATCTGGTACGGTATTTTGTATACGATCACGACGCAGATCGCTTATATGTCGCCGCCGTTTGGCTACAATTTGTTCTTGATGCGGGCGATGGCCCCGCCGGAAATCAGCCTACGCGATATCTATTCTTCGATCACACCTTTTGTGATGATCATGGTCGGCGCGCTGATCCTCGTCATGGTGTTCCCGCAGATCGCCCTTTGGCTACCCGAATACGTGTATAACAAACCATAAAAGAGCCGCCCGAAGGTGGTCGAAACCCAACCAAGGAGATGAAGATATGACATCTAGACGTAAGTTTATCCAAGGGGCGGCGATTGCACCCGCAGCCGCGTTGGCCACACCGGCGCTGGCCCAAAACACGATCACATGGCGTATGCAGACCTATGCAGGCGCGTCATTGGCCGCCGAAGTCATCGTGCCAGCCGTGGAAATGTTCAACAAGATCGCAGGCGACCGCATGCAGATCGAATTGTTCTTTGCTGATCAGCTTGTGCCAACGGGCGAATTGTTCCAAGCGATGCAGCGCGGCACAATCGACGCGGTCCAATCCGACGACGATTCCATGGCATCCCCAACCGATGTGACTGTTTTCGGTGGGTATTTCCCGTTCGGGTCACGCTATTCGCTCGACGTGCCTGTGCTGTTTAACCAATACGGCTTGAATGAAATCTGGGACGAGGAATATTCCAAAGTCGGCGTCAAACACATCTCTGCTGGTGCATGGGACCCCTGTCATTTCGCAACCAAAGACCCGATCCGTAGTCTTGCCGACCTCGAAGGGAAACGCATCTTTACCTTCCCAACTGCTGGCCGCTTTATGTCGCAGTTCGGCGTTGTTCCGGTCAACCTGCCATGGGAAGACATCGAAGTCGCCTTGCAGACGGGCGAATTGGACGGCGTTGCTTGGTCCGGCATCACCGAAGACTACACCGTTGGCTGGGCTGACGCGACGAACTACTTCCTGACCAACAACATCTCGGGCGCTTGGGCAGGGTCATTCTTTGCCAACATGGACCGCTGGAACGAATTGCCAGAGGACCTGCAAACACTGTTCCGCGTCTGCTGTGACCAGTCGCACTACCACCGTCAATGGTGGTATTGGGGCGGTGAAGCGGACCTGCGCGTCAATGGTACCAAAATGGAATTGACCTCGATCCCGGACGACGAATGGGCGACAGTTGAGGCCGCAGCGCAAGTATTCTGGGAAGAAATCGCGGCTGAATCCGATGTGAAACGGCGCGTGGTTGATATCTTTAAGCAGTACAATGCGGACATGGTCAAAGCTGGCCGTCCTTACCGTTACAGCTAAAGCCGATGCAACTTTTGGGGCAGCCGATGGTTGCCCCGAATCCCTGACAGAAAGTAAGAAACCATGCCTGGACTAATGACATTTGATGATCTCAAAGCCCACGTTGCCGATGGATCAATCGACACCGTCCTTGCGTGTTTTGTGGACATGCAGGGACGCTTGATGGGCAAGCGGTTTCACGCGGTTAACTTTGTTGAGACATCGTTCAACGAGACCCATTGCTGCAATTACCTGTTGGCCACTGATATCGAGATGGCGACGCCCGACGGTTTCGCGTCGACCAGCTGGCAGTCTGGCTACGGTGACTATGTGATGAAGCCTGATCTGGGCACGATCCGTCCTGTGCCTTGGCTTGAGGGTACCGCGCTGGTGTTGTGCGATGTTCTGGATCACCACGATCATTTGCCTGTGCCGCATTCGCCACGTGCGATCCTAAAAAAGCAGATTGCGCGGCTTGAGGCGCTGGGCTTTGACGCGAAGATGGCAACTGAGCTTGAGTTTTTCCTCTTTGAGAAAAGCCTCGATGATATCCGCAAAAGCGGTTTCACTGATCTGACGCCAATCAGCGGATACAACGAAGATTACAACATCTTCCAGACCACCAAAGAAGAGAACGTAATGCGGCCAATCCGCAACCATCTGTTCGCGGCAGGTATTCCGATTGAGAATTCTAAAGGCGAGGCCGAAGCTGGGCAGGAAGAGTTGAACATCCGCTACTCGCCCGCTTTGGATTGCGCAGATTATCATTCGATTGCGAAACACGCGATCAAGGAAATCGCGTGGCAACAGGGCTGTTCTGCGACGTTCCTGCCAAAATGGCACAAAGACCGCGTTGGATCATCCAGTCACGTGCATCAGTCGCTCTGGAAAGACGGCGAGGCTGCGTTTTTTGACAAGTCTGCAAAGCACGGCATGTCCGCATTGATGGCGCACTACATGGCAGGACTTATCAAATACGCACCTGATTACACCTACTTTCTGGCACCATATATCAATAGTTACAAACGTTTCGCCAAAGGCACGTTCGCGCCAACCAAGACGGTTTGGTCCGTAGATAACCGCACGGCTGGCTTCCGGCTATGCGGTGAAAACACCAAAGGCGTGCGCGTGGAATGCCGGATCGGTGGATCAGATTTGAACCCGTATCTGGCACAAGCTGTGATGCTCGCGGCCGGGATCAAAGGCATCGAAGACAAGCTGGACTTGCCACCTGCCACTACTGGCGATGTCTACGAAGACGCAAAGGCGGCGGATATTCCGCAAACGCTACGCGCGGCGACGCTGACGTTGCGGAGCTCTGCATTTTTACGCGACGCTTTGGGCGACGATGTGGTTGACCATTACACCCGCGCCGCCGAATGGGAACAAGAAGAATTTGACCGCACCGTGACCGATTGGGAAATCGCACGCGGCTTTGAAAGGGCCTAACCGAAAATGACTATCACCTGTATCTCGCCCATCGACGGGTCAGTTTACGCAACCCGTGAAACGCTGTCGCATGACGCCGCTGTTGACGCCGCCGCGCGTGCCAAAACAGCCCAAATCGCATGGGCCGCGCGGCCATTGGCAGAGCGTATCGCACTGGTGCAAGCAGGCGTCGCAGCCGTGGGCGCGATGAACGATGAAATCGTGCCAGAGATCGCGTGGCAGATGGGCCGCCCTATCCGTTACGGCGGCGAATTTGGCGGCTTCAACGAACGCGCCAGCTACATGGCCGAGATCGCGCAAGACGCGCTTGCCCCGATTGTGGTCGAGGATAGCGATGCGTTCAAGCGCGTGATCAAACGGGTACCGCACGGCGTTGTTCTGGTCGTGGCCCCTTGGAATTATCCTTATATGACAGCGATTAACACCGTGGCCCCCGCATTGATCGCGGGTAATGCGGTGATGCTGAAACATGCCTCGCAAACGCTGCTGGTGGGTGAACGTCTGGCGCAGGCGTTCCATTCCGTTGGCATCCCCGATAACGTGTTTCAGAACGTGTTTCTTGACCACAAAACCACCGCGGATTTGATCGCGCAACGTACCTTTGGTTTCGTGAATTTCACCGGCTCTGTTGGTGGTGGCAAAGCGATGGAAGCAGCGGCCAGCGGCACGTTCACAGGCATCGGGCTAGAGTTGGGCGGCAAAGACCCCGGTTACGTCATGGAAGACGCAAACTTGGACGCGGCCGTGGATACGTTGATCGACGGTGCGATGTTCAATTCCGGTCAATGTTGTTGCGGGATCGAACGGATTTACGTGCACGAAAGCCTGTTTGACGCCTTTGTCGAAAAGGCCGTGGCGATTGTGAACGGCTACAAATTGGGCAACCCATTAGAGCCTGAAACGACGCTTGGCCCGATGGCGCATGTGCGTTTCGCGGACGAAGTGCGCAGTCAAGCGGCAGAAGCGATTGCTGCAGGGGCCAAAGCCCACATCGACGCGGCGAATTTCCCCGAAGATGGTGGCGCCTATCTGATGCCGCAAATCCTGACCAACGTGACCCACGACATGCGCGTCATGCGCGAAGAAAGCTTCGGTCCCGTTGTCGGCATCATGCCCGTCAAAGACGACGCCGAGGCAATCGCGCTGATGAACGATAGCAACTTTGGCCTGACCGCATCGCTCTGGACACAAGACGCTGATCGTGCCGAAGCAATTGCTGACCAGATCGAAACCGGCACCGTGTTTATGAACCGTGCCGACTACCTTGATCCGGGCCTGTGCTGGACCGGCTGCAAAGACACCGGACGCGGTGGTGGGCTGTCTGTAATCGGCTACCACAACCTGACACGTCCAAAATCATACCACCTTAAGAAGGCTTAATAAAATGAGCATCACCGCAAATTGGTCATACCCGACAGCCATCCGTTTCGGCGCTGGCCGCATTGCTGAAATCGCTGACGCCTGCGCTGTTGCTGGCATCAAAAAACCGCTGCTGATCACGGATCGTGGCCTTGCCGAAATGGCGATCACGACGAAAACACTGGACCTGCTAGAGGCCGCTGGCCTTGGTCGTGCAATCTTTGCCGACGTGGACCCGAACCCGAATGAGAAAAACGCCGAAGCTGGTGTCGCGGCCTATAAGGCTGGCGGGCATGACGGTGTGATCGCGTTTGGCGGCGGCTCTGGTCTTGATCTGGGCAAGTTGGTTGCGTTTCTTGCGGGCCAAACCCGCCCGCTGTGGGATTTTGAAGACATCGGCGACTGGTGGACCCGCGCCGACGCAGACGCGATCGCGCCGATTGTTGCCGTGCCAACAACGGCTGGGACCGGATCGGAAGTGGGCCGCGCGTCGGTCATTACCAATTCCGAAACCCAAGAGAAAAAGATCATCTTTCACCCGAAATTCCTGCCAGCCGTCGTGATCTGCGATCCAGAGCTGACTGTTGGTATGCCTAATTTCATCACCGCAGGCACTGGACTGGATGCCTTTGCACATTGCGTCGAAGCCTTTTGTTCGCCGCACTACCACCCGATGTCGCAGGGTATGGCACTGGAAGGCATGCGTTTGGTTAAGGAATACCTGCCACGCGCTTACGCTGACGGGAATGACATCGAAGCGCGCGCGCATATGATGTCGGCGGCGGCAATGGGGGCGACTGCGTTCCAAAAGGGGCTTGGCGCAATCCACGCGTTGTCGCATCCAATTGGCGCGATGCACCACACGCACCACGGCACGACGAATGCGGTTTGCATGCCTGCAGTGCTGCAATTTAACAAACCCGCGATCACGGGTGTCATCACCGACGCGGCAAATTATCTCGGCATCGACGGTGGCTTTGATGGGTTCTGCGCGTATGTGGATGAGTTGAATGCATCGCTAGGTATTCCGAAAACACTGTCAGAACTTGGTGTTAAAGACCCCGACATCGACCGTATAGTTGCGGGTGCGCTGGCTGACCCAAGCACAGGTGGCAATCCCGTTAAGATGACAAAAGAGAATACAAAAGCATTACTTCTCGCCTGTCTTTGATAAGTTAGGAGATAATTATTTTCAACAAAGGGCGGTTTTATTTTGTAAGTCTGCCCTTTGTTACACGCCTTTTACAAAGCAAGACTATGGACTCTTGTTATCTTGATCGCCCTTATTGGGTTATCACAACTCGGATGAATGGAATTTGTAATGAAACTTGGATTAGTCTCAACGACAGTGCTTATGGCGGCGATTTCTGCCACGTCAGTATCCGCTGAAACATTGCGTTTGCTCACATGGGGCGGCTACGCACCAGAAGAAGTTATCGCAATGTTCGAGGCCGAAACAGGCCACACTGTAGAAGTCACCACATCAAACAACGAAGAAATGATTGCCAAGTTGCGGGCGACAAACGGCGGCGGGTTTGACCTTGCCCAGCCCAGCCAAGACCGGATCACATCCGCGCAGGAAGAATTCGGCATTTATAAACCGATCGACATGGAGCGTGTTGACGCGGCGCAGATTGTCCCATCCATGTTGGCTGCAACGGCTAGCAACACTACATTTGATGGCGACGTCTTCGGTTTGCCACACATCTGGGGCACTAGCGGTCTGGTCGTGAACACGGCCGAAGCAGGTGATGTTGCTGACTATACTGATCTGTGTAACGACGCTTACGCTGGCAAAGTATCCTACCGCCTAAAGCGTCCAACGTTGATCGGGTTCGGCTTTGCTATGGGCCTTGATCCATTTGCGGCCTACGACGACGAAGCCGCTTACCAAGGCATTCTGGATCAAGTTGAAGAAACTCTGACCGCCTGTAAAGCCAACGTGAAAACATATTGGGACGGCGGCGACGAGTTGAAAAACTTGCTGCGCTCTGGCGAAGTTGTTGCATCCATGGCGTGGGACACTGGCGGCTGGCAGTTGAACGCGGACAACGCGGACATCACTTTTGTGGCGCCTGCGTCCGGTGCGTTGGGCTGGATCGACACGTTCGTTCTGCCCGCACGTGGCCGCGCGGACGATGCGGCTTATGACTGGATCAACTTTGTGATGCGCCCTGATGTGGCCGCGATGATCACCAACACAGCCGGTAACTTTACCGCATCTGTTGGTGGCGATGAAGGTGTGAACGCTGATCTCAAAGTACGCTACCAGGCTAGCTTTGACCAAGCGGCGATCGACAACATCAAGTGGTATCCACCAGTGCCAGCAGGTCTGGAAATGCTCGAAGGTGCGACGCTTGACCGGATCAACGCCGCAAACTAAGCAATCATGACTGTGAAAGAGGGCGCGGAATGTGCCCTCTTTTTTATTTAGAAAGTGAAAATATGTCCGCGACACCTGACCTTGAGTGCAAAGAGTTAACAAAGAATTTCAAGGACTTTAAGGCGGTCGATCAGGTCAGTTTCGATGTGCCGCAAGGATCGTTCTTTTCGATCCTCGGGCCGTCAGGCTGCGGGAAAACGACTTTGTTGCGAATGATCGCGGGGTTTCAATTTCCGACCAGTGGCGATCTGCTGATCAAAGGTAAATCCATGATCGGCGTCGGGCCAAACAAGCGCCCCGTGTCGATGGTTTTCCAACATCTCGCTTTATTTCCGATGATGAATATCGGCGAAAATATTGGCTTTGGGCTGCGTCAGCGCGGCGTAAATAAATCCGAAATCACAACCCGCGTGAAACGTGTTCTCGAACGGGTCGGCCTGCCCGGCATTGAACAGCGTCGTGTGGAACAACTGTCTGGCGGCCAAAAACAACGGGTCGCGATTGCGCGGTGCATGGTTCTGGAACCTGACGTTTTGCTGTTGGATGAACCGTTGGGGGCGTTAGACCTCAAGCTGCGCGAACACATGAAGATCGAGCTGAAATCGCTGCAAGCTGAATTCAACACCACCTTTGTTTACATCACCCATGACCAATCCGAAGCGTTGGTCATGAGCGACAACATCGCCGTGATGAACAAGGGTCGCTTTGATCAGATAGGCACCGCAAAAGACCTGTATTTCGAACCTGCGAATGCCTTTGTCGCGGGGTTTGTCGGTGACGCGAACCGGTTTGAAGGCAAGGTAGCATCCGTTGACGGCGAGATCGTTGCGATCTTGACTGACGGCGGCGTGGCCTTGCATGGGCGGGCGACGCAGCAACGCCCAGAGATTGGCGGACAAGCGCAAATCTACGTGCGCCCCGAAGCAATCCAGCTCTCGTTGACCAAACCTGATGCAACTTACGGACGCAACGCCAGCGAACGCACCGTCGATAGTGTGTTGTTCAACGGCGCGAACAGTCTCGCCATTCTGCGCGACGCGACCTCAGGCGAGACGATGAATGTGGCGCTGCCGCAAACTGGCGCGTTCCTTGGCTTGAACAAGGGCGACACGGTCTACGCGCAATGGGACCCCGCCCAAGCCCGTTGTTTTCCGGCGGGTGAATAGCATGGTGTCGGATAAATCAAAGCTCGGGTTTTACCTGCTGTTGTCGCCGTTAATATTGTGGCTGGTCACGCTGATCATTCTGCCGCACATGGGATTGTTCGCCGTGTCGATGAGCGAAAAGGTCGGCGTGCGCGAATACGAGACGGGTTTCGGGAACTACGCCGTTTTCTTCAATGAACCGCTGTATTGGCGCACTTTTGCACGCACCGCATTTATGTCGATCCTGACCACCGCGCTGACATTGGTCCTCGGGTTTCCCATCGCGTATTATATCGCGAAATTAACGCGGGGGCGGACCAAAACGACATTGTTTTTGATGTGCCTGATCCCGTTCTGGGTGTCCGAATTGGTCCGCACTTACGGCTGGATGATCCTGCTGCGCGAAACCGGCGTGCTGTCGAATTTCCTGCTCTACATCGGCGTTATAGATACCCCAATCGAGTTCCTGTATAACGATGCGGCGATCCTCGTGGGCCTCGTTTATACGTCGATCCTGTTTATGATTGTGCCTTTGGTGACGACGCTGGACAGTCTCGACGATAGCTTGATCGAGGCGGGTTATGACCTTGGCGGTACGGGCACGTCGATCCTGCGTGAAATCGTTATTCCACACGCCATGCCGGGTATCGTATCGGGCTGTATCGTTGTGTTTATGCTATCGCTGGGCAACTATCTGACGCCGATCCTGCTAGGTGGCAAAGACAGCCTGTGGTTCACGGGGCTGATCTATACGCAGTTCATCACCCGCTTTAACTGGGAACTTGGGTCCGCTTTCGGGTTCCTTCTGCTGGGCCTGTCATCCGCCGTGGTTTTCATCGGGCTCAAGCTGTCGCGGCAGTCCCTTTCCAACACGATGGGGCGGTAACATGATCCCAACAGTCCCCCAATCCAACGCGCTCAAATGGTCCTACCGGGCCTATGTCACGCTGTTTTTCGTCTACCTCGCCTTACCGCTGAGCGTCGTTTGCCTGCTCGCCTTCAACAACAGCGTCTTCCCGTCATTGCCGTGGGAAGGTTTCACGATGGCGTGGTTCTTTGGCACCGAAGCTCCGTTCGTCGGCGTGTTCCACGAACGCAGCATTATCCGCGCGATTGGCACTTCGGCCTTCGTGGCAATGTGGGTTTCGGCGCTGTCGGTGGCCGTGGGCACCTGCAACGCATTTCTATTTGTGCGGCACGATTTCCGCGGGAAAGGGTTTCTTTATATCCTCATGCTGCTGCCGCTGATTATTCCGGGCGTAATTTTAGGCATCTCGATCTTGGTGTTCGCCAGCTCTGTCGCTAACACGTTAGAGGATGCGACAGGCTTGTGGTTCGACGGACTGCGTCCCGGTTTGATCCTTGTGATCTTGGGCCAGTTTTCGTTCATTACAACCTTCGCCACGCTGGTCATCTCGGCAAGGTTGCAGAAATTTGATTCTAGCTTGGAAGAAGCCGCATTGAACCTTGGCGCGACCAAGTGGGGCGCGATCCGTCAGATCACACTGCCGTTCCTGATGCCCGCGATTGTCGGGGCAGGGGTGGTGGCTGTCCTGATGAGTTTCGAGAACTTTAACACGACGCTGATGTTGGTTGGCTCGGATTCACCGCTGACGATCGAAATGTTTGATAAGCTCAAGCAAGGCTCGACGCCTGTGCTGAATGCGGTGTCATTACTGCTGATTATCGTCTCAGCACTTCTTGGATTGATGTCGCTGATGTTCCAAAAGTCCAAGGAATAGAAAATGGCGGCCCGTGTCTGGGCCGCCAATTCCGGTGGCGTTAGCTCTCGCTCAATGCGACTTTCATGTCTTTGACTTGATAGATCACTTCGCCGTCGGCTTCGACGATCCCGTCAGCTACGCCCATGGTCAGGCGGCGTGTTTGGATCGCTTTGGTAAAGTCGATCTTGTAGGTCAGCATTTTGCGCTCTGGTCGCACCATGCCTGTCAGTTTCACCTCGCCAACGCCCAGCGCATAGCCGCGACCCAGCCAGCCGCGCCAGCCCAGGTTAAAGCCGGTCAGCTGCCACAGGCCATCAAGGCCCAAACAGCCGGGCATGATCGGGTTGCCGGGGAAGTGGCATTCAAAAAACCACAGGTCGGGCGTGATGTCGAATTCAGCGACGATGTTGCCTTTACCGTGTGCGCCGCCGTCGGCGGAGACTTCGGTGATCCGGTCCATCATCAGCATCGGCGGCGCAGGAAGTTGCGCGTTGCCGGGGCCGAATAATTCGCCTGCTGCGCATTTCAGAAGGGCTTCTTTGTCAAAACTGCTCGGATATTGGGACAATGGCTTGGCTCTTTTTTGGTCAGTTGCTTTGTCTACCTTTACCATTTGCGTGAACTTAAGGGCAAGTGTGCCGCTTTGCCGCGAAATGAGGCGCTAAATTATAGGGTTTTCGTTTGATCCTACTCAGATTTACGCCATATTAGGACAGTAAGGAGACAATCGTCGATGATCGAGACCGCACAAGACACCGCAGCACACAGGGGCAACACATGGTTGGCATCAGCCGATCTGCGTCCCACACGCCAGCGCGTCACGCTTGCAACATTGCTCGTTGGCGACGGTCAGAACCGACATGTCACCGCGGAAAGTCTGTTTGACGCCGCCTCGCGACATGGTGAAAAAGTATCACTGGCCACTGTGTACAACACACTTCGCGCATTTTGCGATGCTGGTTTGATGCGTGAAATTACGGTTGATGGGTCCAAAAGCTATTTTGACACGAACATCACAGATCACCCACATTTCTACTGGGAAGACGACCACAAGCTGACTGATGCTGCTGCTGATCAGTTGGAAATCTCGAAATTACCGGATATTCCCGAAGGCGCAGAAATCGCTTCGGTTGATGTCGTGATTCGCCTGCGCCGTACCTAAAGGTCAGGTTTCGCCTACCTTGAGTAGGCGAATGCCATCTGCCATCCTATCGTTATCCCAGTCCTGTAAGTTCGCCTTGCGGGAAAGGTTGGAAACGATAGTCGAGGGCATATCATGCCAAAGCAACATCACACCGACTTGGTTTTGTCATTTACGCGGGTGCGCACAGCGCTTGGGCTTCTGGGGATGTGCTTGCCGCTGTTTTTGATCTTGGGTGGCTTGCTGGATCTGCCGCGCGTCGATTCCGAGGTGGGGCGCATCGAGCCGACGATCAGTGATTTTTACCACACGACTTATCGCGATATCTTTGTCGGGACGCTCTGTGCAATTGGCGTGTTTCTGATTTCCTACCGTGGATATCGCCGCGAAGAAGGTGAATGGATCGACGATGATTGGCTGGCAACGACTGCTGGGATCAGTGCATTCGGCGTCGCATTCTTTCCGAATGAAGGTGGTGGCGTCAAAGTTGCAAGCATGACGCAACATTTGCTTGGTGCGGAATTCACACCGATTATTCACTACCTCTCGGCGTTCGTTTTCTTTTCCAGCCTTGCAGCGTTCTGTTTTGTAAAATTCGCGCGGACATGCAGCATGGGACGCAGGCGTGTGTATATCGCGTGTGGCTGGACGATAATTGCCGCGCTTATTTTGACCGCGCTGGCCGTTGTTTTCAAACGCTTTATCGGCGGCACCGGACGCGAGATCGTTTTGGACTACAATCTGATTTTCTGGTTCGAGGCGATGGGAATTTGGGCCTTTGGTCTGTCGTGGCTGACCAAAAGTAAAGCCGACCTCGCGCTGTTTAGAAAGTCTGGATTTGCGGTGGGGGACACGCCTAGGCTTGGTGGCTGCGATGACGAGCAAGTTGGATAACGTGTAGCGATTCAGGTTCTGTTAACCTTGCTGAAGCTAACTTCGGGGTATGACCGATTTTATGCACCCGATTCTCGCCACGAACGCCACGTTCTTTACTGTCCGCCTTCAGGATACGACTTCGCGCCTGTTGGTGGATCAAGTCGATGTTTTGCGGCAGTCCATACGTGTTTGCAGCAAGTCTATGCCGTTTCAAATTGTGGCGGCTGTGATCTTGCCTGCGAAACTTCACATGATTTGGACGTTACCGGACAAGGATTTTGATCATGCTGCGCGTTGGCGGATCATCAAATCCACGTTTTCGCGGCATTGCCCGAAACCCGATCCGGCTGATTTGTCGCCAGCGATGATCCGGCGGCGTGAAAAAGGGATTTGGCAACGCAGCTTCTGGCAGCACGATATCCGCGATCAGGCCGACTACGATCTGCATGAACACTTGATTATCCATGCGCCGGTATCAGAAGGATTGGTGACGCGGCCCGGTGACTGGGCGTTGTCATCGCTGCATACGCGGGGACGTGGCTTGCAATTTCGACCGCAGCAACCGCCTAAAACGTATCGGGCGCGGACAACGACAGTTGCCTAGTTTAGAACCATTGCCCCGGTTCCATCAGGCCGAGGTCCATCAACTGGGTTGATGACCATTCAAACTGGGTTGAAGACCGCCATTTGAAATCTTGGATCGCATCGCGACTGCCCGGATTGCGTTTTAACGCTTTGGCTGTTCGGAACGAGCAGACCGCGGCCGTTAGGTTATTGTGCCATGGACACGCATATGTGTTGAATTCCGGCAAATTAAACGTGTGATCCGCTTGAAGCTGCAAACCGGGACGTGCGCGGAATAGACTGACGCGATCAATCCGTCGGCGCGTCCATGGCATGTGTTCCTCGAACCGCCAGCGTAGCCCACCAAAGAAATCGAGCTGTCGTTCTTCGTAGTCTTCGCCGTTCCAACGGGCCAATGCGTAGTAACCGGACGTGTCCAAATGTGCGTTCTCTAACGATACAGCATTGGGCGCTTCATTCAGATCACCCGCATAGAGATCGACCGTAAAGGTCATGATCGTTTCACGGCGTTCTTCAGCATTAAAGGCCAGCATTTCGCCAACTGTGCGATCATCCGAAAATGGGTAGTGCAGATATTCGCTATTATAACAGTAATATAGCCATTTGCCGGATGCGGCCGCGATCACACCATTCACCGCGTTTTCTAACGCCGCATCTTCGGACATGTCGTGTGTCACCCAATGCACGTTTTGATCCAAACCCGCCAACGGTACGATTTCGTCGCTCGCGAACACAACCAAGGCTTGAAACCCAGCCCGCAAATGGTGCGCGATCGTTGACCGAACCTCGACGTCATCCTCGACCATGATCAGCCCAATAGGCCCCTTGGCCAATGCCGCTTTGCCGTCACGCAGAAAACTAGATAAATCGGGATACATCATAGGCGGGTCCGTTCGTGATACATGTGCTCTCTTTTGCCGCGAAGTTTGCCTGCATTGCAAGCACGGGCGGCTCGGGGTAGGACAGCGACTGATTTGCACTTGCTCAGGATGTCACAGATGTCAGACCGCACGCCCGCCCCAAAGAAGTTATATATCAAGACTTATGGATGTCAGATGAACGTCTATGACAGCGAACGCATGGCTGAAGCGCTGGGCGGGAATGGCTATGTAGAGACAAAGTCGCCAGAAGACGCGGACATGATCTTGCTCAACACATGTCACATCCGTGAAAAAGCGGCGGAAAAGGTGTATTCCGAACTGGGCCGCATGAAGGCGCTGAAGATTGATAAGCCTGATTTGAAATTCGGTGTGACTGGATGTGTGGCCCAAGCCGAGGGCGAAGAGATCATGCGCCGTCAGCCGATTGTCGATCTGGTTGTGGGACCGCAAAGCTATCACCGTTTGCCAGCGATGGACGACGCGGTGCAGGCGGGCAAAAAGGCACTGGATACCGATTTTCCTGACGACGACAAATTCGACACGCTGAAACGACGGTCCAAAGCCAAGCGCGGGCCAACAGCATTTCTGACCGTGCAAGAAGGCTGTGACAAATTCTGCGCCTTCTGTGTGGTCCCATACACGCGCGGGTCCGAGGTATCACGCCCTGCGGACCGGATTATTCGCGAGGCACAGGAATTGGTCGAAACGGGCGTGCGTGAGATCACGCTGTTGGGCCAGAACGTGAATGCCTATCACGGCCATGACGGCGGGCTTGCTGGTCTGATTTGGGCGCTGGACAAGGTGGACGGGCTGGAGCGCATCCGCTTTACCACGTCACACCCTAACGACATGGATGACGCGCTGATCGAGGCTCATGGCACCTGTTCTAAATTGATGCCCTACCTGCATTTACCGGTACAGGCGGGGTCCGACAAAATCCTCAAGGCGATGAACCGCAAGCACACCGCCGAAAGCTATATTCGTGTCATCGAACGCATCCGCGCGGCGCGGCCTGATATTTTGCTGTCCGGTGACTTCATCGTTGGTTTCCCCGGTGAGACCGATCAAGACTTTGAAGATACGCTGAGCCTCATTCGCGAAGTGCACTACGGCCAAGCCTATTCGTTCAAGTATTCCACACGCCCGGGCACACCGGCTGCTGAAAAGCCGCAATTGCCCGAAGATGTGATGAACGAACGCTTGCAGCGCCTGCAAGGCCTGCTGCGTGAACAACAGGTGCAGACGCAAGAAAGCATGGTTGGTCGTGAGGTCTCGGTATTGTTCGAAAAAGCCGGACGCGAAGCAGGGCAGATGATCGGAAAGTCCGAATATCTTCATGCCGTGTTCGCCGAAGCGCCGTTGGATTCAATCGGCAAGGTTCGAAAAGTGAGAATCACTCGGTCAGAAACCAACTCTTTGGCGGGAAATCTGTCGAAATCGCCACAATTTTAACTTAGTTTGTCACAAATTCCGGCTCAATGCTTGAGAGGCGACCGCACAGTTTCCGTTCTGGATGCAATATGTGGTTATTAGGTCTTACAACGGGTCCTAATCTTGGTACAAATGTAGCTAACGTAATTAAAGTAGACGGTATGTGTTTCCGTCTTGGTTTTGAGACGCAAAGCGAGGGATATGGTCGTGGCGAAATTCAATTTTAGAAAGTCATCGCAGTCGGTGTTTGCAATTGCAGCGGCAGCACTGTCGGTGGCAATGATTGCAGCTCCTGTTTCTGCACAAACGGTGGTTGTCGAGGCGACCAATGGCAACCGCACAATCATTGGTGAAGAATACACGCCAACGATCTGGGTTGATCCCGACGGCTGCGAACACTGGGTGTTTGATGATGGCTTCGAAGGCTTCATGTCCCCACACCGTAACCGTGATGGTAGCCCAGTGTGCCGCCGTCAGGAAGTTTGCGGTGTTGTCCCGTCCGATACATTGTTTGCAAACGATGAAGCGTGGATTGCGGAAGGCCGGAAAAGCCAGCTGATGAGCTATTTTGCTAATCTCGACGCCTATGGCGTCATGATTTATGGCCACACAGATGCCAACGCATCTGATGAATATAACATGGGTCTGTCCCAGCGTCGCGCCGATATGGTTGCTAATGTTGCACGATCCGCAGGCGTCAACGTTGTTGAAGCTCGTGGTTTTGGTGAGCGTCGTCCGGCACAAGCAGGTAACTCTGCTGCAGCTTATGCTGCGAACCGTCGCGTCGAAGTCATTTGTCTGAAGTAAGGAGCAGTATGATGAAAATGGTTAAAGTTTCCGCCCTGCTCGTTGCTGGTTTGACAGTATCTGGGTGCGCAGAATTGGTTGTTGGTCAGCTTGAAGGTGGTCAGCGGACAGGTCTAGAACGGTCCTTCGATGGTGGCCGTGATAGCAAATCCCTTTCACAGCTTGTCGCTGGTATCTGGGTCGATCCAAACGGATGTGACCACTGGATCATCGACGACGGTGTTGAAGGCTACTTGTCAGAGCGCCTGACACCTGATGGTCGTCCTGTGTGTTCCGGTGTTGCACCGCCAAACACAGCAACAGGTCCGTTCCGCGAAGGTACAGACATTCCTGATACGCTCTAAATCAGGGCAGTTCAGATTTTCGAGAAAGGTCGCGGATATTTCCGCGGCCTTTTTTCATGTTTGAGCGTCATGTCGCGCAGCAGTGCTTGCGCAAGTCTGCGCATATTGCGACGATAGCGTTAACGCAGATTCTGCCGCTTACAATCAGGAGAGTTGTTTGACCCCTAGCGACCAGACCCCCGATAATGGTGTTCAGCATAACGATGACGTATCTGAATCCCTGCTTGCCTTTCCTGACAACTATTTACTGATCGATCTCTGCGGCGAATTTGACCGTAATCTCGCGACGCTCGAAGATCGGCTTTCGGTGCAGATCATCAGGCGTGGCAACGAACTCGCTGTGGTAGGCGAGGAGAAGCCTCGCAAAGATGCTATCGATATACTCAAGTCTTTATATGGGCGGCTAGAGGCGGGTAAGTCGTTGGAAGACGGCGATATTGACCGTGAGCTGCGGATGGGGCCAGCAGAGGTGCGTGGTGCCGCAGAACCCGGCGACCAGAAAGAACTGTTCAAAGGCGTGAGCGGTGCGCGGGTCGAGATTAAGACGCGCAAGAAATTGGTCGAACCACGGACCGAGGCGCAAAAGGCATATGTGCGGTCTTTGTTCGAGAAAGAACTCGCGTTCGGTATTGGACCTGCTGGGACGGGGAAAACCTACCTCGCGGTCGCCGTTGCTGTGAACATGTACATCAACGGCGAAGTGGACCGGATCATTCTGTCGCGCCCTGCGGTCGAAGCGGGGGAAAAACTTGGCTATCTGCCCGGTGATATGAAGGACAAAGTCGATCCTTACATGCAGCCGCTCTATGATGCACTGAATGACTTTTTGCCTGGGAAACAGACGGCGAAGCTGATCGAAGAAAAGCGGATCGAAATCGCGCCGCTTGCCTTTATGCGCGGACGGACGTTGTCTCGGGCATTTGTTGTTCTGGATGAAGCGCAGAACGCGACGCCGATGCAGATGAAAATGTTCCTGACCCGCCTTGGTGAAGGATCACGGATGGTGATTACTGGCGACCGGACGCAGATTGATTTGCCGCGCGGCGTGACGTCTGGGCTGTGGGATGCGGAACGTTTATTGAAAACGATCCCGAAGATCAGCTTTAACTACTTCACGTCCAAAGATGTGGTGCGTCATCCACTGGTTGCCGCGATCATCGAAGCCTATGAAGCCGACGATCCCAAATGATACGATGTTTCGCGAAAAATCGAGGCATCCAGCATGAGCGTTGACGTCATCATCGAAGACCCGCGCTGGGTGGCCCTTGATTTCGAAACACTCGCCGTGGTCGCCAGCGACGCTGCTTTGACGCGTTTAGGTTTAGAGGCGTCCGAATTTGAGGTCAGCATCTTGGCCTGCGACGACGCTCGCATCGCGGTGCTGAACCAAGACTTCCGCGCCAAGTCCACACCGACAAATGTTCTCAGTTGGCCATCGGACGAACGCGCGGCCGACATACCCGGCGACATGCCCGAGATGCCGTCGCCGGGTCCTGACAATGAATTGGGCGATATTGCCATCGCATATGACACTTGCTCGCGCGAAGCTGCGGAGCAGGGCAAGCCTGTTGCGGACCATGTGACGCACCTGATCGTCCATGGAACACTGCATCTGTTGGGTTTTGATCACGAAAATGAGCCGGATGCCGCATTAATGGAAGGATTAGAGACGGAAATCCTTGGCAATTTGGGGTTGGCTGACCCATATAGGGAATAACCCGCGTATTTGGGTGTGTTTTTAGGCAAGGATTAATGGGCGACACAACGGACGGATCCTCGAACGCGGCGCATAGCGCGCTCGACGAGGAGAACGAAGAAACGAACCGCGGCTTTATTGGTCGCTTTTTTGATGCTTTTAGTGGTCCGGGGGATAACCCTGATCCTGACCCTGACAAACCCCATTTGATTTATCCGCAGCCTGCGATGCCCGGGATGCGTAACCTTCGGTCAATGCGGGTTGAGGATGTGTCGATTCCCAAATCGGATATTGTCGCGGTGCCTGTCACGCTGTCGCAGCAGGACCTGATGGACGTGTTCCGCGAAAGTGGCATGACCCGTTTGCCAGTTTACGATGGCACACTTGATACGCCGCTTGGCAACGTCAACATGAAGGATTTTGCGCTGGCTTACGGGTTCCAGCAAAATCCGGGTCCGTTTGATCTGCGTAAAATTCTGAGGCCATTGTTGTTTGTGCCACCGTCGATGCCGTTGGGTGTTTTGCTGCAAAAGATGCAGCAGGAACGCAAACATATGGCTCTAGTGATTGATGAATATGGTGGCACGGACGGGCTTGTGACGATCGAAGATTTGATCGAGCAGGTCGTTGGTGCGATTGAAGACGAACACGACGTCGAAGAGGAAAAGCTGTGGGTGCTTGAAGGCCCCGGTGTGTATTCTGCGCTTGCGAAAACGCAGCTTGAACCGTTTGAATCCGAGATTGGTATCGTCCTGACTGCACACCACGAAATTGACGAAGAAGAAATCGACACGCTTGGGGGGCTGGTCTTCATGCTATCAGGCCATGTGCCTGCGCGCGGCGAAATCGTCAGCCATCCTGATGGTGTCGAATTCGAAGTGGTTGATGCAGACCCGCGCCGGATCAAACGTCTGCGGGTGCGATTGCCAAATGCTGCAGAGGCCTGACGACATTTTCGAGCGCTTTGCGCGCTTGGGATGGAAAGGGCGGGGCGGTATCCTTGCGGCGCTGGGCGTGTTCATCGCGCTCGGTCATGCGCCGCTTGATTGGTGGTTTGCCAGTGTGATTGGCCTCGCTGTTGCGCTTTTTCTGATGCGATCAGCGCCTGATCTACGCACAGCGTTGTGGCACGGCTGGGCGCTGGGCGTCGGGTATTTCGGCTTTTCACTGCGCTGGATTATCTCGCCATTCCTCGTCGATATCGCCCGCGACGGTTGGATGGCCCCGTTTGCAGTTGTCCTGATGGCTGCGGGATTTGCTTTGTTCTGGATGCTGGCCGCAGGGATCACGCATAAGGTTTTCAAGGGCGGCATCATTGGTCTCGCCTTGTCCATCGTTGCTGTCGAGGCGTTGCGATCATTGATCCTGACTGGCTTTCCTTGGGCGTTGTTGGGGCATGTCCTGATCCCAACATTTCTCGGGCAAGCGGCTGCCGTGGGTGGGCCGCATTTGCTAACGCTCATCGTGACGCTTCTGTCGGCGAGCCTCGCTATGTTGGGTGTCGGGCGTGTCAAAATGGGACTAAGCAGCGCCGCCTTGACGGTGGCGACGGCGGCGATGTTTGCATTTGTTAACCTTGCCACTACGTCAGTCGCGCGATCATTAAACGATGGCCCCATCGTCCGCCTCATTCAACCCAATGCCCCGCAAGACGAAAAGTGGGATATCGAAAAGCGTGACATCTTTTTTAATCGGATGCTGGAATTCACTGGAACTGGTGAGATTCCCGACCTGATTGTCTGGCCCGAAAGCGCGATCCCGACGCTGCTGAATTACGCGGACCCTGAGCTTGAGCTCGTGTCAGAGGCTGCGCGTGGTGCGCCGCTGATCGTCGGTGTAAACCGTGCGCAAGGCGGGCTGTACTTTAACAGTTTTGTCCTGATGGGGCGCGGCGGGGCGATTGATGCGTTCTACGACAAGCAACATCTGGTCCCGTTCGGTGAATATGTGCCGGGCGGTGACCTGCTGCACAACGTTGGAATCCAAGGGTTCGGATCGTCTTACGGCGGCGGGTTCAGCGCTGGCGAAGGGATACGCACGATAAACGTGCCGGGCATTGGACCCATTCGACCATTGATCTGCTACGAGGGTATTTTTGCCGAAGAAGTCGGTGGGACCGAAACGCGCCCACGGGCCTTGGTCTTGATCACAAATGATGCATGGTTCGGCAAGGATGCGGGGCCGTATCAACACCTTGCACAAGCGCGACTACGAGCGATTGAGCAGGGGTTGCCGATGGTCCGTGTTGCTAACACTGGTGTCAGCGCAATGATCGACCCATATGGCAAGATCACCGCCTCTATCAACATGAATACCGCTGGTTTCATTGATGCGGTGCTACCCGATGCCTTGCCGCCGACGCCTTATAGCAAATACGGCGACATTCCCGTATTTCTGTTGCTGATTGTGCTTATGTCCGGCCTGTTCTGGCGAAAGAGACAATTTTAGTTGACCTGTGGGGCGGGGCGGCCTAGGTCCAATCCCAGCCTGCCACAACGGCTTCCTGACGTGGCAGAGATATTCATTGGAGCACGACCTCATGACCAGACAAGACTATATTTTTACTTCGGAATCTGTTTCTGAAGGGCATCCTGACAAGGTCTGTGACCGTATTTCGGATTCGATTCTTGATACGTTTCTTGCAGAAGAACCAGAGGCGCGCGTCGCCTGTGAAACCTTTGCCACAACGAACCAAGTTGTTGTCGGAGGCGAAGTTGGCCTTTCCGATCAAAGCAAACTTACCGAATATATGGGCCAAGTCGAAGGTATCGTGCGTAGCGCGATCAAAGACATCGGCTACGAGCAAGACAAATTCCACCACGCGACGTGCAACGTAACGAACTTTCTGCACGAACAATCTGCCCACATCGCGCAGGGCGTGAATTCCGCTGTGGACAAAGAAGAAGGCGCTGGCGATCAAGGTATCATGTTCGGTTACGCGACGACCGAAACTGAAGAGTTGATGCCTGCGCCAATTCAGTATTCCCATGCGATCCTGCGCCGCTTGGCTGAGGTGCGCAAAGACGGCACCGAACCTACGTTGCGACCTGACGCGAAAAGCCAAGTGTCGTTGCGGTATGCAAACGGCAAGCCGGTTGAAGTTACTTCCATTGTGCTATCGACGCAGCACGCGTTGGAAACGCAGACCAGCGCCGACATTCGTGCAATTGTTGAACCGTATATCCGCGACGTACTTCCTGATGGATTGATCACGCCGAAAACTGAATGGTGGGTGAATCCGACGGGTACGTTTGTGATCGGTGGGCCAGACGGCGACGCAGGTCTGACTGGACGTAAAATCATCGTGGACACCTACGGCGGTGCAGCCCCGCATGGCGGTGGCGCGTTCTCAGGCAAAGACCCAACCAAAGTGGACCGCTCAGCGGCTTACGTGGCGCGGTATTTGGCGAAAAACGTTGTGGCGGCTGGTATGGCTGAGAAATGCACGATCCAACTGTCTTATGCGATTGGCGTGGCGCGACCGTTGTCGATCTATGCGGACCTGCATGGCACTGGCGAAGTTGATCCGGCGGCACTTGAAAAAGCTATCGCGCAAGTCATCGACCTGACACCACGCGGTATTCGCGAACATCTGCAACTGAACCGTCCTATTTACGCGCGGACAGCAGCTTATGGTCACTTTGGACGTGCGCCAGAGGCTGATGGCGGGTTCTCTTGGGAGAAAACCGACTTGATCGAAGCGCTCAAAGCAGCCGTGTAAGTCAGTCAACAGCGACAAGTTTCACAAGGGCAGATTGCGCAAGCGGTCTGCCCTTGCTACATCGCAGCCCATGACACAGGATAAACACCCCTCCGGCGCACCTTGGCGCAACTTTTATGGTCGCTTCAAAGGCAAGACCATGCGTAGCAGTCAACAAGTCTACCTCGACGAGGATCTTGCGGCTTTGTCGCCCGGTGCTGTGGATTGGGAATTGAACCCTGACCGTAACCCGATTGATCTCAAGTCACTGTTTGGCGACAAGGAAATTTGGCTGGAAATCGGCTTTGGCGGCGGCGAACATATGGTGCATATGGCCGCGAGCTATCCGGAAATCGGTTTGATCGGTTGCGAACCCTATATGAATGGCGTCGCGATGTTGCTCGGTAAAATCCGTAAGGCGAATGTGACGAACCTAGCTGTGCATCCGGGTGATGTGCGGGATATGTTCGATGTGCTGCCTGCTGAGTCTATTTCCAAAGTGTTCTTGAACTATCCAGACCCTTGGCCGAAAACACGGCATCACAGGCGGCGGTTTGTCACGCAAGAGCATCTAGTGCCTCTGCATGGTGTGATGAAGCCGGGGGCAGAGTTTCGGGTTGCGACGGATATCAAAGATTACGTGCGTCAAACCATGGAAGAGGTCCCTAAAGCAGGTTTCACCTGGACCGCGGAATGTCCCGAGGACTGGCGCGTGGCGTGGGATGATTGGCATTCGACACGATACGAGCAGAAGGCGATCCGTGAAGATCGGACGCCTCATTACATGACATTCCGCCGCGACTGACGCAGAGTCGATTTTTCGCGAAAAATCGGATGCCTCCGGCGGGGATTTAGAAGAAGTCAAAGAAGCTTTGGCCAAAGACGTGTTGCGTTGTGGACCCTCTTGGCCACCTGCGCTAAACGGGGCTGACAGTTAAAACGGAGCGTCCCATGTCCGGCCACGGCACCCCAATCCCAATGACCTCCCGCCCTTGCGGCCCTCTGATGGGCGATGCAAACGTGCCGGGCGATAAGTCTATTTCGCATCGCTCGCTTATTCTGGGCGCGTTGTCTGTTGGTGAGACCCGCATCACCGGATTGCTGGAAGGCGAAGACGTGTTGGATACCGCCAAGGCGATGCGTGCGTTTGGCGCTGAAGTGACCGATCACGGCGGCGGTAAATGGTCTGTGTTTGGCGTTGGTGTTGGAGGCTTTGCCGAACCTGATCACGTGATTGATTGTGGGAATTCTGGGACCGGCGTGCGCTTGATCATGGGCGCGATGGCGACTTCGCCGATTACGGTTACGTTTACGGGCGATGCGTCGTTGAACGGTCGTCCGATGGGTCGCGTCACTGATCCGCTCGACTTGTTTGGCACGCAGACCGTTGGTCGTACTGGTGGTCGTTTGCCAATGACGCTCGTTGGTGCCGCTGATCCGCTGCCTGTGCGCTATGTCGTGCCTGTGCCATCCGCGCAGGTGAAATCTGCTGTTTTGTTGGCTGGTCTCAACGCGCCTGGCCAGACCGTTGTGATCGAGAAAGAAGCGACCCGCGACCATACAGAGCGCATGTTGGTTGGCTTCGGTGCTGAATTGACGGTTGTGGACACTGATGAAGGTCGTGTGATCACACTCACCGGACAACCTGAGTTGAAACCGCAGGATATTATCGTGCCGCGCGATCCGTCATCAGCCGCGTTTCCTGTGTGCGCCGCGATTATCACGCCTGGATCAGATGTGCTGGTGCCAAACATCGGTCTGAACCCAACCCGCGCTGGATTATTTACCACGTTGCGCGAAATGGGCGCCGATTTGACTTATGAGAATATGCGCGAAGAAGGCGGCGAACCTGTTGCGGATTTGCGTGCGAAGTTCTCGCCTAACCTTAAAGGGATCGCTGTGCCACCGGCGCGGGCCGCGAGCATGATCGACGAATATCCTGTGTTGTCGGTTGTCGCATCCTTTGCCGAGGGCGTGACCGACATGCAGGGCGTCAAGGAATTGCGCGTCAAGGAAAGCGACCGGATCGATGCAATGGCCAAGGGGCTTCGCGCGGCTGGTGTCACTGTAGACGAGGGCGATGATTGGTGGAAAGTCACAGGCCTGGGTCACGGTAATGTGCCTGGCGGTGTGACCGTAGCCAGCGTTTTGGATCACCGGATTGCGATGGCTTTTATGGTGATGGGCATGGCCACGCAAAAGCCGATGACGGTGGACGATGGATCACCAATCGCGACATCATTCCCGATCTTTGAAGGCTTGATGACGGGGCTTGGTGCGCAGCTGGTGCGGGCAAATTCATGATTTTTACCGTCGCGATTGATGGACCTGCGGCTGCGGGTAAGGGCACGATATCCAAGGCCGTCGCGGCGCATTTCGACTTTGCGCATCTTGATACAGGCCTGTTGTATCGGGCTGTTGGGGCAAAGGTGAACGACGGTATGGACGCAGTGCACGCCGCCGAAACGCTCGACCCGTCTGATCTGAACCGTGACGATCTACGCACGTCCGACGCGGCGCAGGCTGCCAGCAAGGTCGCTGTGAACCCGGATGTGCGTGCCGCGCTCGTCGATTTCCAACGCAATTTTGCGACACGTGAAGGTGGCGCCGTTTTGGACGGACGCGACATTGGCACGGTTATTTGCCCCGACGCTGATGTGAAACTGTTTGTCACGGCGTCGGCCGCGTGTCGTGCGGATCGGCGTTACAAAGAACTCGCGGGCAAAGGGCAAGACGTAACGCTCGAAGGAGTGTTAGTGGACGTTATTGCGCGCGACAAACGCGATAGCGAACGCGCCGAAGCACCAATGATCGTGGCGAACGATGCGACTTTGATCGACACCTCGGACATGTCGATTGAGCAAGCTGTGGCGGCGGCGATCAATGCCGTTGATAGAATCCGCACTCAGTCAGCGTCTTAAACAGGCTCATAACTCACAAGCGGCACTGTGTTACCCATGAAATATCGCGCCACATCGACGTAATCGAACACCAATGAAATTCCGATAATGACGATCATAAACGTGATGATCCGCTTCGGCCAAACGGGCATGCCGTCTTTGCGATTTTCCAAAATCAAATAGACGATCAGCGGGGTCCAAACGATGATGTGGGCTAGGCCGAGCAGTTTCACATAGCCCATCTGCTTATACATATAGTCGGTGGCGATGGCGGCAATGATGCCAGCAACCACTGAAATTGCGCCGATCAAACGGCTTTTACGCCAAATCAACAATACTAGCGGCGCAATAAACCCGCCCAACATCAAAAGCGGCAGCCAAACGCGCAGCCACGATGGTCCGAATACGGCCATTGCTTCGTTAAGTGACATTTTGCAGCTCCTGATTTTGACTTGCCTCTCACTGCTCGATTGTGGGCTAGCATGCAAGTTTTAACAAAAAGTGCGGCATTCTCGTTCCTGAATTGAGCTTTTGTTTACCTGCCGGGTTTATCGAATGGGGTGATTGCAATGAAAAGGAATATGAGTTTGGTTTATCTCAACTTCGGCGGCTTCGTGATGAAGTGCGCTGCTTTTATGTCAGTGATTTTCGTGGCCGGGTGTCTTGGCGCATCGGATGGTGGTGTGCCAGATGACGTCAAACCGTTTGTTATTGAAAACGAAGAAAAAATTCGTGACTTGATTGACGAAGAGCTGGACGATGATCTGGCGGAAGAAGCAAATGAGATCGTTGATCTGATCGTTGCCGTGGCGACCACAACTGTGACAGCAGCCAATATCACGACTGCCAGTGCGACGGATTAACCGTTGAGACTAGTTGTCGAGCGGTGCGGATCGGAACGACCGGTGACGGGTGCGTTAGGCGACGTTTTGTACGGCTACCGCTGATGAAACCTGAACTGAAAAGGCGGGCACCCATTCGTGTAGCTTTAAATGCGGCAAAATCAGCGACGTCGTGCTGTCAGATTTGCGCAAACATCCGCGGCCATAGGGGTATGCCACGTCTTCTGTGGGGTCAGATTGCGTCCGACCAGCATAGGCATAGTTCAGTTGGCAGTCGTCCGGAATCGGGCCGTTGCAAATCAGTGTCAAATGTCCATCCGGCGTTGGGATTGCGCGGCGTACAAAGTCCGCAGGCTGACCTTCGACCAGAAACCCGTCAGTGAATAGAGGGGCAGGGATGGAGACTTTATCGATGGTTGTTTTTACCGGCGCATGGAACCGGATGTGAATTTTGTTGCCAATGGCTGTGGCTTCTCGTGGGCTGATCAGTGCGGGCGCACCTTCGCCGTTGTGAATGCGCGCGGCACAGCGGCCAATCTGTTCGCCTGCCAAAACTTTGCCTGTGGCATCTAGGTGTGATGGATCAAACAAAGGCATGGCGTAATTTGCGTTTGCGAGAACGGCATTCGGGCGACGATCTGCCACGTCTTTGATGCCCAAGCGGTTTTCCCAAGCGTTGCCGGAGTGTGATGGGGCGGTGCCGGAGGGTTGGGTTAGTAGCCAAACTGTCGGAATACCGATATCGGCGGCAGCATCGTCGATGATATCCATCATCTCTGTAAGCAACGCATTATAGGTGTCGCGCGGCGTGTTTCGATCCGCTTCGCCGTGATAAAATGGGATGTAAATCTGACGGATAGGCTGTCCCATCTCGTCAGCAGCGGCCGCGATTTGATAGATGTCCTCGATCATGCTCAGCAATAGCATTGCCGCGGTGCCGTCGTGCTGTCGGAAAATGCCGTCGATGATGCGGTCACCATGTTTGCGCCCAACCAGTGGGCGACCACCCTTGGCGCCACTGCGCACGATGACCTGACCGATGGTGTCATCGTTGATTTCGTGTAGGAACCGCGCGGCTGAAGCAATGCCGCTGGATTGGCATTTCGTATCAAATCCGTAGGCTGGAACAAATCCGTCGATCATCCGCTTGCGTGCAAAACCTCTGGTTCCGCGAAATCCAAACCCATCATTGGGCAGCACAATGCGCGGATCATCCAGCACGGGATGATCAAAGGCGGGGCCGGCTGTATGGCAATCAGCGTTCGACTGTCCGAAGGACATAAATAGGATACTATGTGTCATAACGCTTATTAACCTTCGCTTTGTGGCGGGTATGCGGCGAATTTAAGGAAACTTAGGAACTTATTAACCTTAATTCCACCACCCCGCTTCGAACGACTGTTGGGCGCGATTTATGTGACGATAACCACACCAAATTCAACCCGCTGCTTGCCATTATCGTTGGATTGCCCTATAGACTGCGGTGTCTAAGCGTCGAGACAGGCGCGGACATGAGACTCGAGCAGGGTTGGTTAACGCCAGCCCTGTTGTTTTATGTTCGAAACAAACGCTTAGACCAAAACCGAAACCCAAAGACCGGCGGACACAACCGCCCGGCCCATATAAAACCAAACGTTAGGAAAACGACGCCTCATGGCTAACACAATGGAAGAGTTTGAAGCACTCTTAAACGAAAGCTTCGAAATGGACACACCGAGCGAAGGCTCAGTTGTCAAAGGCAAGGTTATCGCGATCGAAGCGGGCCAAGCTATCATCGACGTCGGCTACAAAATGGAAGGCCGCGTTGATCTTAAAGAATTTGCAAACCCTGGTGAAGAAGCTGAACTGGCCCCTGGTGACACTGTTGAAGTGTTCCTGCGTCAAGTTGAGAACGCTCGTGGCGAAGCTGTTATCTCTCGTGAGATGGCGCGCCGTGAGGAAGCTTGGGATCGTCTGGAAAAAGCATATGCTGACGAAGAGCGCGTTGATGGCGCTATCTTTGGTCGCGTAAAAGGTGGTTTCACTGTAGATCTGGGCGGCGCTGTTGCGTTTCTTCCGGGGTCTCAGGTTGACGTCCGCCCTGTGCGTGACGCAGGCCCATTGATGGGTCTCAAGCAGCCATTCCAGATTTTGAAAATGGACCGTCGTCGGGGCAACATCGTTGTTTCTCGTCGTGCAATCCTTGAAGAATCACGTGCTGAACAGCGTGCTGAAGTTATCGGCAACCTGACTGAAGGCCAAGAAGTCGACGGCGTCGTCAAGAACATCACCGAATATGGTGCGTTTGTTGACCTCGGTGGCGTAGACGGCTTGCTGCACGTCACTGACATGGCTTGGCGTCGTGTGAACCACCCATCCGAGATCCTCACAATTGGTGAGACGATCAAGGTTCAGGTGATCAAGATCAACAAAGAGACACACCGCATCTCCCTCGGCATGAAACAGCTGCAGGACGATCCGTGGAACGCTGTTGAAGCCAAGTACACAATGGAATCCACGCACACTGGTCGCGTAACCAACATCACTGATTACGGCGCATTCGTTGAGCTGGAACCAGGTGTTGAAGGTCTTGTGCACGTGTCCGAAATGTCTTGGACTAAAAAGAACGTACACCCAGGCAAAATCGTGTCTACTTCGCAAGAAGTTGAAGTCATGGTTCTGGAAATCGATTCTGCCAAGCGTCGCGTTTCCCTTGGCCTCAAGCAGACAATGCGCAACCCATGGGAAGTCTTTGCAGAGCAGTTCCCAGAAGGTACTGAAGTCGAAGGCGAAGTCAAAAACATCACCGAATTCGGTCTGTTTGTTGGCCTCGAAGGCGACATCGATGGCATGGTTCACCTGTCCGACTTGACATGGGAAGGCCGCGGCGAAGACGTCATCGGCGATTTCCGCAAGGGCGACATCGTGAAGGCCAAGGTTGCTGAAGTTGACGTTGAGAAAGAGCGCATCTCGCTCTCGATCAAAGCGCTCGACGGCGATCCGTTCGCTGAAACAATCGGCGGCACAAAGCGCGGTTCGATCATCACTGTTGAAGTGACGAAGATCGAAGAAGGCGGCATCGAAGTTGACTATGAAGGCATGAAATCCTTCATCCGTCGCTCCGACCTGTCCCGTGACCGTGCAGAGCAGCGTCCAGAGCGTTTCGGCGTTGGTGATAAAGTCGACGTTCGCGTCACAAACATCGACTCCAAGACACGCAAACTGGGCCTGTCCATCAAAGCACGTGAAATAGCTGAAGAAAAAGAAGCAGTTGAGCAGTTCGGGTCTTCCGACTCCGGCGCTTCCTTGGGCGATATCCTTGGTGCAGCATTGAAAGGCGGCGACGAGTAATCGTCTTTCGCTGATAGATTAGAAAAGGCCCCGCAAGTGATTGCGGGGCCTTTTTTTTGACTTGATGATCTGGTGTGGCTGCGCAACTTAGAGGCGAATGTATCCGATGCCGATCTGGTCTACTTTAAGCTGCTGAAGGTGATCCTGCGGCGGCAATCCGATATCAGCACGCATCCGGTCGCTCAAATGTTCAACGTCAGGATGGTGTTCAATTGAGGCAATACTTGGCGGGCGGGTTCGCTTGAACAACCTTGCGATGGTCGCGAGTAGCATCTTGTTTATGCCAAATTCAGTGACAAGATCGTCGAAAATGTCCTGCGGTGTTGGTGTCTTGATGGGTAGTGCATTCATGAGGTCACGTTTGTCGGTCACGCGTGTGCGAAGCCGTTCCTTTGTTGATGCGAACCCGATGCGACAACAGCAGACATACTGCTGCAGCCGAGGTCGGGTGCTTTTGTTAAGATTTTAGAGATGAACGGCGCAATCTGCGCCAAATGGCCCTAGGCGCGTGGGGATACGGCCGACACTGGCGGGGCTGCTGCACAAAATACCAAGGTGGTATTGATGCGTGTGAAATATTGCATGTGATATCCTCCTTGGGTTGTGTTGATACAGTGCGGCATCGGTAGTGGAAGGGTGGATTCGATCAAGGCTTCGCGTCCTGAATACACAAGTATGCGCCATCTGTGTTGCTAGTTTGCAACTGTGCGATAATGTATACATCAGGGGTGAAAGGTATCTTGGTCATCAATTTAAATGCGAATCGCCTTGCGTGCTGCTGGTTCGATGCGGGCAATTTTGCCAACGGTCTTGAAAAAGTGGCGTTCTCAGAACGGTTTACAAGCGGTTAAGCTAGCTAAGAAGCGGAATTTCGTTCATTTTCCCCGCATGGGTCTATTCCGTGAATGGATTTTTGCGGCTACAGTCCATTGAAAGCAGGATGACCTGCGGATATTGCTGACTGCCTTTGGGGGGCCACCGAGATGATCCGATCTGAATTGATCCAAAAGATTGCCGACGAGAATCCACATCTTTATCAACGCGATGTCGAAAAGATTGTGAATACGATCTTTGAAGAAATTACAGAGGCAATGTCCAATGGCGACCGCGTCGAGTTGCGCGGATTTGGCGCGTTTTCTGTGAAAAAACGTGATCAGCGTACCGGCCGGAACCCTCGCACTGGTGAGTCAGTTGAGGTAGAAGAAAAGCACGTGCCTTTCTTTAAGACTGGTAAACTCCTGCGCGACCGTCTCAACGGCGGCTGAAAGTAGACGACTGATGAAAACGATCCGTTATGCCTTTTGGGCACTTGTTGCACTTGTTCTGATCTTGGTTGGACTAGCAAACCGAGATTTTGTCACGGTGCGTGCGATGCCGCCGGCCTTGGCTGATATGCTGGCTATTTCGCCGGACGTGACGCTGCCGATGTTCATCATCATTTTCGTCAGCGTTGGCGTCGGACTTTTGATCGGCTTTTTCTGGGAGTGGATTCGCGAGCATCGGATTCGGGTTCAGGGTCGCAAAAAAGCCCGCGAAGTAAGCCAGCTTAAACGTGAAGTTGATACGCTCAAGACTGAAAAGGCAGGCGGAAACCAAGATGACGTGCTTGCTCTGCTCGAAAGCCCGCGCGGAAAAGTCTAATGCCCGCTGACACCCGTGTTAAAATTTGTGGCCTGCGTGATCAGTCTATGCTGGATGCTGCGGTGGCGGCTGGGGCGCATTATGTCGGCCTTGTTTTCTTTCCCAAATCTCCTCGCAACGTTAGCATCGCGCAAGCTGCACCACTCGCCCAAGCGACGCCGATGGGCGTGGCTAAAGTTGGTCTGTTGGTAAATCCTGACAATGCGCTGCTCGATGCGGTCCTTGCCGAGGTGCCGCTCGACATTTTGCAGTTGCACGGCAAGGAAACACCTGATCGCGTTGCAGAAATCCGCACTCGCTACCGCCTTCCTGTCATGAAAGCTGTCGGTGTTGCCGATGCGTCAGACCTGCCTGCACTAGATGATTACGCACAGGTTGCGGACATGCTTTTGGTTGATGCCAAAGCACCTAAAACAGCCGAGCTTCCGGGCGGTAATGGACTGTCCTTCGACTGGACGCTGATAGCTAATCGTCGCTGGCCTACGCCATGGATGCTGGCAGGTGGACTGACACCTGGCAATGTCGCAGAGGCAATAGCGTTAACCAAAGCGCCGCAGGTCGACGTGTCCAGCGGTGTCGAAACTGCGCCCGGCGAGAAGTCCGCTGAACTGATTGCCGCATTCGTTAAGGCCGCAGTAAGCTAAATTTCGTCGACGGCATATTCGCGCAACACATCAATCGGCACGATTTCCAGCGCACGGACATGTGTGGCGTGTAGATTTACACGCGGTGCGCAGCCTTCGTCATGTGCTTGCAGGAAACGGGCTGCACATAGGCACCAACCGTCGCCAGCCTTTAATCCGACAAAGCCGAACTCGGGGCGCGACGTGCTAAGATCATTGCCAACATACTTCGAGAAGGCGAGGAATTCGTCAGTCATGATCGCGCAAACCGTATGGCTACCGACGTCTTCTGTGCAGGTGTCACAAGCGCCGTTGCGATAATATCCGGTGACTGGGTCCAGAGCACAGGTCTGTAACGTGCTGCCGAGGACGTTAAAGGATGGATCTTTTTCCATTTCAATTATGGCTTTCTGTAATGACGCGATTAAACTCTTCGTTCTTCACAAGGCCGCAATCTTTACGACTATTTGAAGCGGTCCATAAGTTTTTGCATCTGAGACCGAGTGTCTTCTGGTTCGGGCGCAGCGGCGGGCTTTGTTTGTTCCGGTTTTGCTTTTGTTGTGGATGAGCGCGGCGGGGCGACGCGCAATGCGACCGCGTTCAGGAATTTGCCACTGTCACCATTCGCTAGCTTTTCGATGCCATCAGAAATCCCGCGCAGCACATCGTCTAGCCAGTCCTGATCCGCCTTCGCAAAATCGCGCAACACATACCCCGGCACAGCATCTTTGTGTCCAGGATGGCCAACGCCAAGCCGCACGCGGTCATAATCTGCACCGATATGGCTATGGATCGAGCGTAGGCCGTTGTGGCCAGCATGGCCACCACCGGTTTTCACACGGACCTTCGCGGGGGCGAGGTCAATCTCGTCGTGGAAGACGATTACAGCAGCGGGTGTCAATTTGTGAAACCGCATCGCCTCGCCGACGGATTGACCGGACAGGTTCATAAAGGTTTCGGGCTTGAGCAAGATTACCTTGTCACTGCCAAAGCGGCCCTCTGAGACCTGCCCCTGGAATTTTGCCCGCCACGGGCTGAACCTATGATCAGACGCAATGCGATCGAGCGCCATAAACCCGATGTTATGACGGTTGCCAGCGTATTTTGTGCCCGGATTGCCGAGACCTACAATCATTTTCATGGGGGTAGTTTAGGGCGCACGGGCAGGGGGCTCAAGCTAGAACACGGCAGTTGCGGATGTTTGAAGCTCTGGGCGTCGCGGGCGGGGATTTTGAAGGACTAAGGACGTGTGCCGGTGTGGACCTATAAAAAAAGGGCGCCCGTTGGGGACGCCCTTTCAAATCGTTAGATGGGGAAAGATTACTCCTCGCCGCCCTCTTCTGGTGCTGCTTCGCCTTCGGCTTCATCTTCGTCGTCTGCGCTAACGATCTTCGGTGCGGAAATCGCAGCAATCGTGAATTCACGATCGATGACTGGTTTCGCGCCTTCAGGCCATTTTACGCTGTCGGAAGTGATAACGTCGCCGATTTGTGCTTCTGACAAGTCGATGTCGATGCTTTCTGGGATGTTATTGGCGGTAACGCGCAATTCGACCTCAGTCCGGTTCACAGTCAACATGCCGCCAGCTGGTGCGTATGGTGCTGTTTCAGCGTTGATGAAGTTCACGTTAACGAACAAGTTCACCTTGGACGTCTGACGCAAACGCATGAAATCAACATGCAACGGCAGGTCTTTGACTACGTCACGCTGAACGCCACGGCAGATAACGCGAACGTCGTCCATGCCTTCGACTTTCAGGTTGAACAAAGTCGCCAAGAACCGGCCTTTGCGCAAACGAACGAGCAGTTTGTTGAAGTCGAGGTTGATCGCAACTGGATCAGAACCGCCACCATAAACAACACCTGGTACAAGGCCTTCACGACGAGCAGTGCGGGCGGCCCCCTTGCCTGTCCCCGCGCGAGCCGTAGCTTCGAGATCTGGAATGTTTCCAGCCATAAGAATTCTCCAAAGTAATAATGGGGCCGCCCTCCAAGGGTGTGCGGCCCGGTGAAGCCTGCCTCTTATGGGGGAATCGCCCGTTTGGGAAGGGTTTTTTGACGTCGGGTGGCAGAGTTTACACGACTTTGGGCGTGTCGGGCCGTAAACGTTGTGAAAAAGGTCATTTGTTGCGTTGGTAGGGGCTGCACCACGGGCGAGTTCATTGTTTGTCACAGACTGAGGTTTGATGCAGTTGCTGTGGTCGATTGCCGCTTGAACAATCTGACATCCAGTGCGAACGATATTTCATGTCTATATTAAATGCGCTCTATATCTCGCGCCGCCCTGTTGCGGCCTTTGTCGTTGTTGGTCTGTTTTGGGGCTGTTTTGCGGCATATATCCCTGTGATCAAAGACCAACTTGGCGCGAGTGACGGAGTGTTCGGCTTGCTACTGCTCGGCTCGGCCACTGGGCTAGTCTCATCTATGTGGATCGCACCGCGTGCCGATAAAGTTCTGGGCGCGCGCGCAATGCAGGTCGGAGCTGTGCTACTGGCTTGCGTCTGGCTTGTTCCGGGCCAAATCACGACGCCGATTTTGTTTGCTGTGACGATGGGTTTTGTTGGCCTGTGCTCTGGGCTGCTGGATGTGGTGATGAACGAGCGTGTGTCTGAACTTGAGGCCGAGCATAGTCGATCCCTAATGAACGCAAACCATGCTATGTTTTCATTGGCTTACGCTGTTGCCGCCGTAATTACAGGTTTTGCTCGTGAGGCAGGCATGCCGCCGACGCCAGTGTTCGCAGGCTTTGGTGTGGTCGCGATTTTGCTGGTGCCGATGTTGAATATGGAGGTCGCACGGGTCAGCGCAGAAGACGACCATCAGGGCAAATATCCGCTGTGGCCGATTGTGATCTGCGGGGCGATTGTCCTGATCGCGTTCATGTCAGAGGCTACCGTTGAGACATGGTCGGCACTGCACGTAGAGCGGACGTTGGGTGGTGGGGCCGCCGAGGGGGCGCTGGGGCCTGCGATGTTGGGCTTTACCATGACGTTCGGGCGGTTTTCTGGTCAAGTCATCGCGGAACGGTTCCGTGAAACGCAGGTCATGATTATTGCATCACTTGTGGCCGCTCTGGGGGCAATTATCGCATCGATCGCGCAAACGCCGATCATTGCCTACGTCGGCTTCGGCACGCTGGGCATAGGGGTGTCGGTCATCGGGCCAATGGCGTTGGCTTTGGTCGGTAAACTCGTCGCGCCGCATCTACGTACCGAAGCGATCAGTCGGTGCGCTGTGATCGGGTTTTCCGGCTTCTTCTTTGCGCCAACGTTGATGGGGCTGGTGTCGGAAAACTACGGATTGCGCATCGCGTTCGCATGTGTGGCGCTGTTGCTGATTGCGACAGCACCACTTGCAGTATTGGCGGCACGCTTACCATTGCATGCTAAGAAGTCGGCTGTTCGGACCTAAGCCCAGTCACCTGAAAAGTTCTTTGGAACCAGCAGGATATCTTTGTCGACATTATTGATGTCGCGGTGGCCGCAGAATGCCATCGTGTAATCCAACTCCTTGTGGATCACCTCTAGCGCTTTGGTCACGCCTGCCTCGCCCATAGCGCCCAAGCCGTGCACAAACGCGCGACCGATGTAGGTGCCTTTTGCGCCCAACGCCATCGCCTTGAGGACGTCCTGGCCGGACCGAATGCCGCTGTCAAAGTGCACTTCGATCTTGTCACCCACTGCATCCACAATCTGTTCTAGCATGCGAATGGACGACAATGCCCCATCCAACTGGCGCCCGCCGTGGTTCGACACGATAATCGCATCTGCCCCAATCGCGGCAGCTTTCTTGGCGTCTTCGACGTCAAGAATACCCTTCAAAATCACAGGGCCGTCCCATTTTTTGATCAACTCGGCGACACGGTCCCAGTTTAGCGATGGGTCAAATGCTTCGGAGGTCCATTTTGCCAAATCGGCGGGGTCCGATACGCCTTTTGCATGGCCGACAATATTGCCAAAGAAACGACGCTTCGTCTGAAGCATCTCGATACCCCAAGTCCATTTTGTCGCCAGATCAGCCATCGATTTTAGGGTGAACTTTGGCGGGGCGGTCAGCCCGTTTTTTAGGTCTTTGTGCCGCTGTCCCAAGATTTGTAGATCAAGCGTGATCATAATAGCAGAGCATTTCGCGGCCTTCGCACGATCCAGCAAGCGGGTCATGTAGTCGTCGTCGCGCACTGTATATACCTGAAACCAAAACGGTTTTTCGGTGTGTTCTGCGACGTCTTCAATCGAGCAAATAGACATCGTGGACAAGGTAAACGGAACGCCGAATTTCTCGGCAGCACGGGCGGCTTTGATTTCGCCATCCGCACTTTGCATCCCAGTCAGGCCAACTGGCGCTAGCCCTACAGGCATCGCCACATCATGCCCGATCATCGTGGTTTTCGTTGTGCGATTATCCATATCAATCGCCACGCGCTGCCGCAGTCTAATCTGCTCAAAGTCGGTGGTGTTTTCGCGGAACGTCTGCTCCGTCCAACTGCCGCTTTCGGCATAATCGTAAAACATCTTTGGTGTGCGGCGTTTATGTAGCCGTTTCAGGTCTTGGATGTTTGTGATGACTGGCATGGGATTATTCCTCAAATTGGTGCGGAAACCTTACCAATGAGGCCCGCTCGCTGCAAGGCTGATAACTGTTACTTGCAGCGCCTCGCGTTGGACCCTAGAAGCGCCCAAACGCAAAATTAGAAAGAGTGCCGTCATGGGTTTCAAAATGGGTATCGTGGGTCTGCCAAACGTTGGCAAATCGACCCTGTTCAACGCACTGACCAAGACGGCAGCGGCGCAAGCCGCTAACTTTCCGTTCTGCACCATCGAGCCGAATGTTGGCGATGTTGGGGTGCCTGACGCGCGGCTCGACAAATTGGCTGAAATTGCCGGATCAAAACAGATTATCCCGACGCGCATGACGTTTGTCGACATCGCGGGCCTCGTCAAAGGCGCGTCTAAGGGTGAAGGTCTCGGCAACCAGTTCCTCGCTAACATTCGCGAATGTGACGCCATCGCGCACGTGCTGCGTTGTTTTGAGGATGACGATATTACGCACGTTGAAGGCCGCGTTGATCCGGTCGAGGATGCTGAAGTCATCGAAACCGAACTCATGCTCGCCGATCTCGAAAGCATCGAAAAACGCTTGCAGAACCTAAACCGCAAAGTGCGCGGCGGTGATAAAGACGCTGCCGATCAAGTGCGTCTGCTTGGCCTCGCACAGGCTGCGATTGAAGAAGGCAAGCCAGCGCGGACTGTTGAAATCGACGCCGACGACGCGAAGCAGTGGAAATTGCTGCAGCTTTTGTCGACGAAGCCTGTTCTTTATGTCTGCAACGTTGAAGAAGACAAAGCTGGCACTGGCAACGCGCAATCCGCTCGCGTCGCGGAAATGGCCGCTGCGCAGGGCAACTCACATGTCGTGATTTCAGCGCGTATCGAAGAAGAAATTTCGCAACTCGAAGCCGACGAAGCTGAAATGTTCCTTGGCGAGATGGGCTTAGAGGAAGCAGGTCTCGACCGGCTGATCCGCGCAGGCTACGAGCTGCTTCACTTGCAGACCTACTTCACTGTCGGTCCAAAAGAAGCACGCGCATGGACAATTAAAGAAGGCACATCAGCCCCGCAAGCGGCAGGCGTGATCCACGGCGACTTTGAGCGTGGCTTCATTCGTGCCGAAACAATTGCCTACGATGATTTTGTGACGCTGGGCGGCGAAGGCCCGTCGAAAGAAGCAGGCAAGATGCGTGCTGAAGGTAAAGCATACACCGTCAAAGACGGCGACGTGCTGCACTTCTTATTTAACACCTAAGTTGGGTAGGGGGCGCTATGGCTAAGGCTGAAAGGCGCTCCCTGACCCTAACTATTCGTCTCAATCATGTCGATTTCTGACGGCTAACGCCGTGCGAAAGCTATGAGCGCGTGTGTGCATCGGCTGGATGCTTAACCTACGCCTGAAGGTGTGCTGTGGCTTGTCGCTTCGTGGGCACTACTTATCTTTCGAACGCCTTGTGATTGTCGCGTCGGTGCGGTTGCCGTACATCTCTTTTGTATGATCGCTGCGATTTTCTATTACTTGAAATACGGGTGTTCATCCTTTCTTTGAGGCGTGGTTCGTCCAAATGTAATTTGATCTGTGGTATGAATGCAATTGGATGGCATATTTAAAACATAATTGCCTAAAATAAAACAAATGCAATTTATATAATTCCCAATTCCAAGCATTGCATAATTTTTAATCCTTTTCGACGCTTCGAAAGCGATCAAAAGAAAGTCAAGAATTAGGCTTTTTTAAGGCAGTGTAACTATTTGCAATTAAATTCTAATTACCGCTTGGGTTGAATTAATTGACGCTGTAAAGTCGCACCCATGAATACACAAATCTCTCTGGGCGTGTCTGATAAAGGTCTTCCGAAGGCCCGCGAGTTTAAACCGAGCGACTGGGGTGAGTTGTCGGATTGGCTGAATACGCTTGGCGCGCCGATGACCGTCGCACCCATTGATGCGAGCCAGTTGTCGCAGTGCGTGGTTCAGGCGACAGAAGTCGGTCGTCTTGTCATGACACAGACGATGTACGGCGCTGCGGCGCGTATCGATATCAGCGGGTCGTGCGGTTCACCGACCGTTGCCACGACCAACATCAGCGGCCATTCGACGCCCAAGATGAAGGGCCAAATACCCGTGATGAATGTCCCTGGGCAGAGCTATGTTTTTGATCTGTCTAAGTGTGATCACCACGCAGAGGTGAGCAAGGATAGCACTCAAGTTCATCTGATATTCTCGCCAAAACTTTTGGACGAAATCGCGCTTGCTTGGTTTGGTGAAGTTCCTGATCGGTCGACATGGAAAGCCAAGACCAGCTTTGGTAGCAGCGACGCGAGTTGGTATGCTGGTTTGCAGTACGTCATGCGTTTGATCGAAGAGCGGCCAAGCCCGTTGAATGCGCGTACCGTAAGGCATATCGAAGAGACATTATCGGTTAATCTCCTTGAAAATTGGGCTAAACAGTCTGGTGTTGACCTGAATGCAGAAGGGCATCGTATCGTCCCGCAGGTTGTCCGCTTGGCTGAAGATTACATCACTTCACATGCTGATGAGGCCCCAACACTGGCGCAAATCGCGCAAGCTGCGAACGCAAGCGTCAGAAGTTTGACGATGAATTTCAAGAAATTTCGGGGCTCTACTCTTGGGCAATTCTTGCGAGAACAACGCCTGCTGGCTGCGAAAAATGCCTTGCTGGCAGCGGATCAAGAGCAGACCGTTTGCCAGATTGCACGAAGCTTGAACTACACCCATTTGGGTGAGTTTGCGAAGATTTACCGCGAGCGTTTTGGTGAACGCCCGTCTGAAACCTTGAAGCGTTCCGGTGCGCCAAAGAGCTTTCCGCAGACCCACTAGGCTTACATCGCGATGGATCAGATCGACTGAAATTTCATCCTGATGTTTTCGCGTTTTGCTGCTGCGTCTCCAGTCACTTACGCCACCCTTTTTTGGGTAAATAAAGCGGGCTTCAATCCGTAGCGCGTGCCTCCATTTTGCGGTGTGCGTCCGGTTTTTCCGCGGGCTGATCGCAGCTGCGCATCTATCATGATTACACCTTTTAGGTGTGTTCTCCGTCAGGTGACTTGAACGATCATGTGGAGCGCGGCAGTCGTGAAAGTCACTCGAAATATTGTACGAATCGTGGCGTATGATTCTTTTAATAATCGGCTGCCTATATCAATTTTAAAATTGAATTAGATCAGTTCTTATTTGGCGTTAACCTTTCGTTAACCTTTTATTAACCATTCGTTAACCTTTGAGTTCGCGAATATCGGGAAATGACATGGGGTATCGCATTCGGGCAATCATAAGCACTTGGACGTTTTCAATTAACGTTTTCAGCATGACTCGTATTCGGACTTCGATCACAATTAATTAAGAGTTAACTTTGTTGGCAATTCAACACTGAGGTGCCCCTAGATTTGTAGACGCTTTGCTTGGTAATTTTGGAACCAAGGAGAGACGGATATGAACAAAGGAATACGGTTTACAGACGAGTTC
>NZ_JACIJM010000014.1 GCF_014199395.1 Yoonia ponticola
ACCAGACTGCGAAGAGAAGCGTGACCCGGATGAGTGACAATGACCCGAAACTAAAAAGGAAAAGGAGCTTGACCCAAACACCCAATTAGAGAAGCTGACATTCGCTGCGCTTGCACAGACACCTCAAAAACGACCGTTTGTTGAACGGTTCACCAGACCGGACATCGGTGCACGTGCAGCGAAGGTCTGGAAAGTCCGCACCTCGATGGTTGATCCCGGTTGCAGCGAAAGGGCGGTCTGAATTTCGCGCCTCAGACTGGCTTGCAATGGCCGGTCTGGCGACATCGGCCGCAACGCAGCGATAAGCGTGCCGCACCTGCGAGGAGATGCTGCGGCAGCGAAACGCTAAAAACGAATGACGGTTTTGTCCGCATAGCAGCCAGCGGACCTAATCCGGGTCTGCGTCCGCTTTGGCACTTCCTGTATCCAGCGCTCTATATACGGTCATGCGCGAAACCCCCAGGTCTCGGGCAATCTGGGCTTTGGATGTGCCCGCTGCAGCCAGTCTCTGAATTTCAGCGTCATCGACCTTCTTCTGCCGCCCCTTGTAGATCCCCTTGCCCTTTGCGGCGTTGATCCCTGCGCGTTGGCGGTCGCGAATGAACTTCAGCTCCATGTCAGCGACCATGCCGAGGACAGTGATCACCATGCGCCCCATGTCGCCGGCCGTCGTCACCTCGGGTTCAAGGATACGCAACGACGCGCCCTTCGCATCCAACTCATGCACCAGATTCAGAACGTCTCGGGTTGACCGCCCAAGGCGGTCGAGGCGATGCACGACCAGCTCGTCACCTGCACGCAAAAACTCCAGGACGGTTGCCAGTTCGGTGCGACCGTCACGGGATGCTCCAGAGCCGGTTTCGGCGCGGACAATTTCACAGCCTGCCGCCTTCAGTTTGGCTTTCTGGATTTCGAGATCCTGACTTGTTGAGCTGACGCGGGCGTAACCGATCTTGGGCATGTAGAAATGTCACTTTAGGGTGGCTATATTCCTGATACTGTCACAATGCCTGTTGCGCCACTCATTTGTGACATTTTCTGCTGTCACATTCATGCGTCCCTCACGGGTGTGCCCAAATGTTACGATTTTGGCGGGAAAGCCCACTCATATCTTTGTCGGCCCTCGGGCGTGGCTATCCATGCTTCGAGTTCCGCGTATAGGCGTGCGACATTGCGGCGACGGCGCGCCTCGAAACCGCGCAATTCATCGATTGGAATACCAAGCCCGACAGCGAGGCGCTCCAAGACATCCTCTGTGGGTTGCGTGAAGGAGCGGGCCTCTTCATCCGCATGCGCAATCTTGAGAGCATGATAGCAGAAGCTTTCGAAGGTGACGCCATAGAGACGGGCTAGGCTTTGCACATATTGCCGTAAAGTCTCGATCTCCTTGGGGGGCGGGTGCAGCGGCCATGCGGGTTCCCCCGTCATGCCCGAAGTTCCCGTTCCATCATCTGCCGCCGGTAGGAGGGTGCCTGGAAAGGGCAGCCCAGCAGGTCTTCTCTCTCGATGCGTTCCCGTCCTTCCGTCAGGGCATGCGCTGCTGCGCTCGAAAGAAGCTGGTGCATTTCTCCGATCAGGCCCTCCGAGCGCTCCACAATCACCTTGCGCAACGCAGGCAGACCGAGACCGGACCGCCCGCGCAGGGGGATCACTGTCTCGAAGCTGGCCAGCAGCCGCCCGGTCTCGGCATCGTCACCCCACATCGATAGCAAAAAGGGCTGGAAGCGGTTTTCGAGTTGGTCGTCCAACCGGAGAGCCAGCCATGCATCCTTGGTCCCAAGCGCGACAATCGGGATACGCAGCTCGTTGCCCAGATACCGGATGAGCCCCAAAATTTCGCGCTGCCGCGATGATGGGCCGCAAAGCAGGTTGTGCAACTCGTCAATGACGAGCAGCCGCACCCCGCATGCCCGCATGAGATTCAGTGTCAGTGCATTGCGCCGGTCGGTCTTTCGGATGTTCCCGAGAGGTGATCCCAATGCGTCAAGCAACTGTGCGTAGAAACGGGGCGCGGTCACGTCCGGCATCATCTGGACCGACAGGACCGGAAAGATATGTCGGTCCCTTTCTTCCGAACTTCTTCGGGGGTGCTGGCGCTGGAATTTCTCGGCGATGGTCGATTTGCCGTTGTTGCTCGGCCCGACAACCAGCATGTTCTGCGGTCGAACACGGCCGGGTTGCGTCGCCAACAGCATGTCCATGCGTTTCAGGGCATCCTGCGCGCGGGAATAGCCGATCCAGCGGTCGGTTGCGAAACAATCGAGCCGTTCGATAGCAGGCTTTTCCGCGATGCGTCGGGCTTCGGGTCGAAGATGGTCCATCTGCCCTACCACTCTTCAATGTCGGTGAATGGTTGCGGTGGAGCGTCCGGTTGATCTTGCGCGAGCTCGCCCAGGCCGAGAGCCTCCGGTTGCTTCGCCAAAGGAGATTGTCGATCCAGCACCGGTCGCGACCGACGGCGGCGGGCACCCTTGGAGAGCCGGGCCGCGTTGCGCTCGATCTCCTGCATTTCCGCGAAGGCGGTGAAAATGCTGTCCTCGTCCACGGTCGCCGCATTGCGTTCTTGGGCACGTCGTCGCGCTGCCCGATGTTCCCAGAGCGTGATCGACGGTCGGGAGAGTGTGCGATACGGCACTTCGAGCCAGGAACCGTCGAAAGGGTCGAGAACATAAACACGCGAAAGGTCTCGTGGGTCGCGGCGCAGGATCAGATGTCCCTCCGTCCGGACGTCGCGCGAGACGATCCACGGTTTCAGGGCGTTCGAGAAATAGCGAATATGATCTACGGTGAATCCGTCGCGTTGCAACGTTCTACGCAGAACCGGAAGGAAGTCGATCAGATAGCTGCGCATGTCACGCGGGATAGCGATGCTGCCGCCAGATCGGCTCAAGGATACGAGACCTTCCTTCAGCCGGGCAAGAGGTGTGGACCCGTCCAACCCACGATGCCCGGACAGGTGATAATCCTTGCAAATCGCAACCGTCAGCCAGCGTTCCAGTTCTTCAAGGGTCAGGCAGGCCTGTCTTTCGCTGTCGTATGCGCCGCGCTGCGCCGTGTTGGAAAATGTCGTGCCCGGCAACTTGTGAATGCGCCGCATGAGGGTGCCGATCACACGCTCTACAATGCCACCGAACTGAGGTTGCCCCGGCGGTCGCCATTCGATCTCGATATTATGTTGCGCGCACCCGCGCTCGAAAGCCTGCGAGTGGAACTCGCCGGCATTGTCTACGCCGATCTTCTTTGGCTTTCCCGCAATCGGCCACTCCACATCCGTAACGCCGCGCGCTGTCATCCAGGTTTTCTTATCGTCAGCGACGTGGGCGAGGCACAGGCCGACGCTCGCGGCGGAAGGGGGATCAAGGCTAAGATGGAAGCCCGCGATCATCCGGCTCATCACGTCAATCGCAACCGTCAGATATGGCCGCCCGATTGGCAGACGCTCGAACGGATCGACCAAAATGACATCGACCGGCGTGTGATCGATTTGCACGACGTCGAGCGGGTATTTCGGGATCGGGGTCGCGCCGAGGATCGGCTTTGTGTCCGGATCATCTTCGCGAAGCCGTGACGCGACACCCTTGTCGATCAGGTTAACCCGTCGCCTGATCGTGGCTTCGCTAGGAGACGAAATCCCCGCCTTGCGGCACTCGACCTGAACCGCCCTCACGATTTCCGAGGGGCGCGCCTTCTGCCGTTTGAGATAGTGGCCTTCGATGACATGACCGATGATCGCTTCCCGATCCCCCGCGATCCGCGTCTTGCGCGGAGCACCGCGGCCATCGCGCGGCAAGAGCGCGGTGACCGCGCCGTTTTCTTCACGGAGCCGGCGGATCAGCCTGTAGGCCCAACGTTCGGAAATTTTCAGATCAATCGCTGCAGCGCGGACAAGATGCGCTGGTGCTTCATGGAGCGCGGCAAGTGGTCGAAGCAAGGCCGCCCGTTCCTCGGCCTTCTGCCACACGCCTTTCGGAACGGATTCCAGGTCCATGACCGATCCTGCCTCCTGCAACGCGCTGAACCGGTGTCTGACGGTTTTGCAACGCACCGAACTGTTTGGCGATCAGTATTGAAGTCTTTTGTGACAAGCGCGTGTCAATGAAAACAATGGCCAGTGCTGAACCTATTTATGAAAAACGACAGCTGGTAGCGGGCCATGCGCCCTCCACGCGCCTGTTATTCAAACGAACCGGCGCATTTATTCTGACCCCAGTCCTGATCAACACTGTTCAAAAAGGGATATATTGCGACGCTAACGAGCCCCGGCAAGATCATAAAATCTCGAAAGAAATGCTTCCTTTGCTCTCTCAGGCGTTAGATTATTGACCCTAATGGGAGCAGGTTCGATACCTGCTTCTTTAGCCCAATCAGCGCACCCCTCTGCCATGATCTGCATTTGTTCGGCAGCTAAGACACGGAGGTCAGCCTGCTTTACAACGCTTCGATAATCCGGACGCAAATTGAAACGTTCTGAAATAGCATCCTCTATCGCCGCCTCTAACCGTTTGAACTCGGGAACCAACTGTTTGAGTGGGCGAGTGATATCGCCCATGAAGGCCTCTGCCGCGTCGTGCATCAAGGCTTCGAAGGCGTAGTCATCGACCTGTTCACTAACGATCAAGCTGTGTTCAGCAACTGAGTAAAACTCCTTGCATTGCCCCGCATAACGGCAGACTTTCGATAGTCCATTAGCAATATCAAGAATGTCAAAGTCACTCCCATGTGGATCAAGAAAGTCAAACCACTTGCCGCTCGCCAACATTATTGTTGGTCCCGTTGCAACACGGACCCCGACCACTGAGCTGATCATATTCATATTGTAAGCCCCCATAATCACTCTAAGGTTGAGCCACACAGCCTAGTGTTGTGTAGCACGTATTTCCTAATGCTGTGTTGCATTTTTTTGGAGAGCGCGCAACATTTAGTAGGACCGTGACCCTACGGCACGATATGGAGTATCATTTTGAAACATATTATAGTCACATCCGGGCCGATCGGCGTCGGAAAATCACTATTTTCAGCTGAAATTGAGAAGCGACCCAAGGTCAAGCGTGTTTCGACACGCAAGCATATTCTTGAAGCCACGAAATGTGAGAATGAGCGAGGTGCACTCCAGCGGGCAGGAGATAAACTCGACGTGGAGAGCGATGGAAAATGGGTCGCTGACGCCGTCGAGAACGCTATCAACAATGACAGTTCAGTCGAGATTTTCCTCGTAGATTCTGCAAGAATTGAGAGCCAGGTAAGCGAACTCCGGAACCGGTTTGGCGGGGCAGTCTTTCATATTCATTTGACCGCGGCAGATGAAGAGCTGGAACGCCGCTACAAGCTACGAAAACAAGAGCTTAAAGAATATCCTACCTACCAAGAGGCTGCCAGTCATGGCACCGAGCGAGGCGTCAAGGATCTTGCCTCCGTTGCGGACTTGTGCCTCAATACTGATCATGTCGATGCTGAAAGCTTGGCAACGGCAGCATTGGCCTGGCGCGGACTTTCTTCGAAACCATATGATCCTGAACAATTGGTCGATGTTATTGTCGGCGGCCAGTACGGTAGCGAAGGAAAAGGTAATGTCTGCGCCGCCATAGCAACAGATTACGCCGCGCTTGTTCGGATCGGCGGACCGAACGCTGGTCATAAAGTTGCAGTTCCGGAATACACTTTCGTTCAACTCCCTTCAGGCACCGGCTCGACTCCCGATGCAGAGATTATGATCGGTGCAGGTTCAACCATTTCATTGCCAAAGCTTCTCAAGGAGATTTTGGACCAAAAACTTGAAGGGGAACGCTTATCTATCGATCCGCGTGCGATGATCATCAATGACTGGGACCGTGAGATAGAGCAAAAGGGATTGCAAAAAATTTCGACTACTGGCCAAGGTGTTGGTGCCGCAAGTTCACGGAAAATCCTAAACCGTGACAACGAAACCTTTGGCCCGGCTGTAAGGCTGGCAGGTGAAGTTAGCGAACTGAAAGAATACGTAAGAAACGTTCGCCTACGGATTGAAAAAATCCTTGAGAGAGGGGGACGCATTCTAATCGAGGGAACTCAGGGGACGATGCTGAGTATTCATCACGGGCTTTACCCTCACGTAACGTCTCGTGAGACATCAGTGGCTGGCTGCCTCTCTGAAGCAGGGATCGCCCCAGCTCGACTTAACCGCGCTATTATGGTCGTTCGAACTTACCCTATTAGAGTTGGTGGAACCTCTGGCTGGATTGGTCAAGAGATTGAGTTTGAAGAGCTAAGCAACCGATCCGGCATCCCTATAGACGAGCTACGAAAAACCGAGACGGGAAGTGTTTCCTATAAACAGCGCCGCGTCGCAGAATTTGACTGGGGCCAATTACGGCATTCAGTAATCCTGAACGGAGCTACTGAAATCGCCATAACATTCGCGGATTACTTTGGCATTGAGAACCGCGCAGCAACGACCTACAGCGAGCTTAATGAAGGCACCCAAGACTTTGTCCAAAAAGTCGAGAGGGTTGCTGGTGTACCAGTTACGCTGATATCGAAGGCGTTCGCAATAGATTCTGTGATCAAGCGTGAGAATGTATAATGGACGAGCAAGATCTAGTTCTGCGGTATCCTCGCCTTTGGCATATGGCGCACCAAGGGGCATGGCCTGCAATTCGTGAGCGTGGGTTGATGAGTTCCACAGCCTTGCTGGAAGATTATGTTATTCAGGGAGATCAAAGAACTCGCTTAGAGACCATGCGTCGACCTGAATCGGTTCACATCGCACATCCCGACCGTCTCGGAGCTATCATTCGCGATCAGAAACCAATGAGTGACGCAGCATTGATCAAGTGTCTTGATGCTGGGCTAACTCCAAATCAATGGTACGCATTGCTAAATTCCCGAACATTCTTTTGGTTGTCGCGCGACAGAATCTGGCGACTGTTGAAAGCACGGGCATATCGCAACCTACCGCAGACCGTTCTGACTATTGATACGGCCAGCTTGGTTGCTGCTCACAGGGAGCGGATTTGGCTAAGCCCGATCAATAGCGGTTCGACGCTGTTCAAGCCACAGCCTCGTGGGCTCGGCACATTCATGCGCATTGGAGATTTTCCGTTTGAAGAGCGATCTGTCACTCGCGCTGCAGCAAATAACGTTGTTGAATTGCTAGTTGAGCACTCGGTCCCCGACATGGCAGATCATGTGCTAGCCGTACATGAGGTAATGAATGATAGACTGCTTGGCGAGATCTGGCGATCTCCCGACGCTGATGACAACGACCACCCTTGATCTTTGCCGGAGTCTAAACCAGACGAGCGGGAGAGCCCTTCTTGCGCAGTAGATCAGCGATATGACTGGTCACACCGACATGACCATTGACTAAAACTCCACAGCCGTCAGGCAGCGAAGCTAGCAGGTTTCTGATGGCCTCGAGGCCATCAGACGCACTAACTTCACGCCAATCGCTAGCTTCTCCAGGAACAATGACCGAGCCACTGCTTTGGGTGATACCTACATGCAGCTGTACGCACCAAACTTGACTCCCATCATGTACCCATTCAATCCGAACGGGACCGAGGACCTTGGAAAGCTTGCAGTGCAGTAAGGAGACGTCACGAGTAATCTCCTTCGGAAGGGCGGCGGGTTGATGTAGACCAAGCATTAGTTGGTCGCCCTCCCCTGGCACACCTTCAATTACGATTTCATCATCCTGCCCAGTAATTGCAGCACCACTCCACGCTGCGACAACCGCATCTTGCTTAAGCAGCGACGCAATGGCGGAACCGGTGGGATCCTCTGTTGCCAATAGCGTAAAAGGATCGATCCACCCTTTCACGGTTGTAAATAGACCAGGTTGAGGTTCAAAAGGACAAGTACGTGTCCAAATCTCGCCAGAGCCTGTCGCGGTCCCAAATGAGAAAGGCGCAAGTTTTCTCGGAATTACGAGCGTTGAAGGAACTGGAAAGCCCAACCCATCTGCTACCAAAAGGCCGAATGCCTTGTCGCCTAAGTGTCGACTAAAGTTGTTTGGCCAACGTATGGGCTGCTTAGCTGGGGAAACTACGTCTTCCTCGTGCTCCCACAAAAGTGTATGAGATCCTTTCCACCCACAAGCATTTGGATGGATGCTAAACTCTGTTCTCTCATTTGCCGACCCTTCAAGCTCGGGTCTGAAGCCGTACACTTTCTCTAAGAGGGCCATTCCCAGGTCGAAGGGCATCGACAGGACGCCGGGCTTCTCAACGCAGCGGGGCGTGTCGTCTGGACTAAATTCGATGATATCGCCTTGGACAACTCCGGATACACCGCCATCACTAACGTCAATCGTTTCATTGACGATCGTGTGCAGTCCCTCAAGGCTCAAACGCTTTACCGCGGAGCAAGCGCTTTCGACAGACGTTAGCGCATATAGAAATTCACGGCTGCGTGGATCTTCAGGCAGGTAACTCCTAATATTTATCGTACCTGCGCTACTTCTATTGAAAAGTACCTCGATGGCGGCTTCGATGTCAGGAAATACCTCGTTAGCTTCGTGTCCGACTAGTCGAGAAAACGTCTGTTGAGGCGATCGATTCTGATCCGGTGCGAAGGACACAAATTGCGCTACGTTTCCGCGAGCAGCCAGTCTGTTAAGTATCTCATCTTTATGGATCGTCATCGAACACCTGTGTCTTGGAGCTTTTTGACGGAAAGCCAACTAGCGAGTCTTGTCGAAGCAGCCACCCGATTTGATGTGGATTCGGCTTCCATTCATCCGTCTATCGACATAACCGGCGATCTTGAACCCTACACTTCAGTTCTAAGCGCTTTCAGGACCGCTTTTGAATTTGTTCTAAGCCTATCTGCGCTTCCAGCGAATGTCCGAACTCCACCCCGCACGACAGACAGACAGACAGACAGACAAGCCACGCTCGCCACGCTACCGAGCAACTAGCTTTTCACCACCCTCCTCCTGCAGCATCGCTTCCATGTCTTCTAAGCCATCTACAGCAGAGCGCATCTGCGCCTCATCATCCACGCCCACTGTCTCGGCATCCGCAACCTGGCCCCCAAAATCCATTTCCATCTGTCGCTGTTCCTCGGCGATCACAGCTTGAACGACAGGCGCGGTCTTTTTTGGGGTGACGTCGGTTTGCCCTGACGATTGGCCATCAGCAGCCTGGCGTGCGGCCTCAACGTCGGCGTCGGGTCCGCCTGCTCCGTCCGAAGGCGGCGTCATCGGCATGGCGCGCACACTCAGCGGCAGCGTGCCCTGCGGCCCCCCTCCCCCCGGCTTCGGAAACGGCAACACTCCCGTCTGTGCCGCGTGGATCGTCTTGAACAGCCGATCGTCAAAATATTGGATCCGCTTCGCGCGGACCGGCATCTGGGCATCGATGACCATGACGATCTCGTCGAGCGGTAGGCGGCGCGCCTCATCCTCCGGCAGGAGAGAGCTTTCTTCGGTCCGGGTGGACTGGCTACGGCCCTCGAAGGGGTTTTTGCCGATGGACTGGGATCGCGTAATGACGGTCTTCGTGGTCTTGCCAACCGCCTTGCTCAGTTCTTCGACGGTCTTTTCGTCAGAGGGCGTGAGGTAGAGCTTCACCCCGGCATTCCCCTGCAAGGCGCGGCGGGTGTTTTCGCCGTAGATTTCATCAAGGGCGGGGATGGTTTGGGTGACCACAGCGAGGTGACCACGATAGGTCCGCAGCGTCTCGATGCTCTCGACCACGATGGGCATCTTGCCGAGGCGATTGAACTCGTCGAGCATGATCATCACGGGCCACGGCTCATCCGGCCCGGGGTCCTTTTCCTGCATGGCGGAGAGGAGATCGGAAAAGAACAGCCGGATCAGGGGTGCAAGCGGCTTCACCATCAGAGGCTGGACCACGAGATAGACCGAAAAGGGTTTCTTGCGGATCGTGCGGAAATCAAAGTCCGAGACTGCCGTCGCCTCATCGATGGCCGGGTTCTGCCATTGATCGAGCCCCGAGGTCATCAGGAGCGAGACATAGGAGGTCAGCGTATCGTTGTTGGTCGACGCCAGCCGCGTGAAGATCAGCTTGGCCGCTCTGTTGTCGACCTCGTGGCCGCGCGCGAAGTATTCCTTCTGCTTGTTCCCGCCGGAGGCCGCGATGCGGTAGATTTCTCCTAAGGTCGGGCGCTTGCGCTGGAAGGCCAAGAGCCCTGCCGCCACGAAGAGATCGATCCCGCCCTTGAGGAGGCCCTGCACCCGGTCATTGTCACTCTGCAGGAAGAGCGTCGCCAGGAGCTGCAATTCCATCTGCTGGCGCGCGGGATCTTTCAGCTCAAAGATGCGCAGGAGCGGGTTGTAGCGATGCGTGCGCTTGCCCTCCCAATCGGTTGGGGCAAAGCGATAGACCTTGTCGCCCTGGGCTGCGCGGTGCCGGGCCGTGGCCTCGAAGCACTCGCCCTTCACATCGAGCGTCACGGCGGAGCCTTGCCAGGTCAGGAGGTTCGGAATGACGAACCCCGTGGTCTTGCCGCGGCCCGTGGGCGCCACGATCAGCGCATGCGGGAAAACCTTCGAGCAAATGTAATTGGCGCGGGAGCCCGGCGGCCCCAGCTTGCCGAGGATGAACCCGGTCCCTGGCGCCCCGAAGAACCCATTGGCCTTCATCTCGCGCGCACTCTGCCAATGGGTCTGGCCAAACCGTGTCAGAGCGGACCCCGAGAGGGCGAGGCTCAACATCAGGCCGGCGGCGGCGAAGCTGCCGATGATCAGGTGAATAAGTTGCGCGTCCTCCGGGCGGCGATCGAGGATCGCCAGATAGTTCTGCGCGATATAGGCAAAGTCGATCTCGGCCCCGAAGCCGAGATCCTGGTAGGTCAGCACCGCCGAGGCGATGGTATAGCCCATGGCCCCGGTCACCAGCGTTACCAGAAAGACCCCTGTGGCGATCCGCGCTTTTCCCATGACGGCGCTCAATGGACCTGACCCCGCTCGGTCTCGCCATCCACGTCTGTCGCGCGGTGTTTTTCATATTCGGTGTCGGCAAGATCATCGACCACCTGGCGCAAGGCCTCCGTGTTGGCCGTCGCGGCATCGGATTGCAGATAGACCTTGGCGACATAGAGCCGGTCGAGGCGGTCCTCGAGAACCTTTTCCAGCGCATCCGCATCGCCGGATGTGAGCCGCTCGAGTTGGCGAACGTCCAGCACCCGCGCGATCTCGCCACGGAAGGCGCCCCGCTCCGCCTCGGTCTCGAAGGGCGCGGACAACTCCCCCGCCCGCTCATGGTCCAGGACACGCGCAATCTCGTCTGCAAGGCGGTCGGCACGGTCAGACCGCATCGGCGTTCCATCGCGGGTTGCGAGGATGTCGTCGCGCGTGCCAACCCCAAGCCCGTCGCGCATCTCGGTTTCGCGGCGGACCTGATTGATGGCCTCCGTGTCCCGGATCTCGACGACAGCCGCATAGGTCGCGCCGAGCCCGCGGGCGAGGTGGGACGGCATGTCCGGATAGCGCTCCCTGAATTCATCCGTGACAGCACCTGCAACGGGCGTGCGGACGTCGCGTCCCTCCATGATCCGGTCGACCTCGCGGGTGATCGCGCTGGCGCGGGCCGCATCGGTGATGGTTTCCCTGTAGGGTTCAGACCGGTCGATCACATCGCCGGGGCGTGCGAGCAGGTCCGGGTGTGCCTCGAGATATGCACGCTGCTCCGTCTCGATCCGGCGCTCCGCCCGTGAGACAACCTCCCAGTCCCGGTCCTCCACCTGCTGCGCTGTCAGGCCCTCTGCGCGCATCTCCTGACGGATTGTCCCTTCCATCTCCCGCACCGCGCCCTCATGATAATGGAACCGCTCGCTGACCGGTTCCGCTTCCATGACGCCATCCCGGCGCAGCACGTTCTCGCGCTCCAACAGCGTGCCAAGTTCCACATGTACATCGTTGAGAATGTCGCGGGCCTGTTCCAGATCGGCGCGGCGTTCGAGGTTCAAATCGCGTGCCTCGGCCACCTTGGAGAGATCATCTGCGATCCATTGATGCTCGAGCGCTGCATTTGACGCGCCCGTCTCGATCCGGGCCACCACTTCCGATGTGCTGATCCCGGTGCCCCGTAGTGCCGCGTCAATGCGCGATCTCAGGTCGGGCTCGGCCAGTCGCTCGCGCTGGCTGGCGTCAATATTGGCTTCGGAATAGATCCCGCCCTCCGAGGGGGTCTCTGACAGCGTGGATGATCGCAATCCGAGAGGCTGCATGTGCTGGACCTGCGTCTGGATCTCGATGAGACGTTTTTCCAGCACGGGACGTTCCGCGTCAGACTTCTCGGCGATCATGCCCTGCACCCGCGCGAGCTTTTCCGCATAGAGGCTTCTCAAATCCTCAAAGCTTTGATCCTCGGCCATATACACATCTCCTGTTCGGTCCACCTGCCCGCCATGCGCCAGCACCTCGCCCGCGCGAAAGAGGGCTGCGGCAATATCCTCGCGGGCCTCGCGCGAAGCCTCCGCGGCAAGCGAATGGTAGACGGTTCTGGTGTTGGCGATTTCCGCCAACGTCCGGGTCAGGTCCTGCCCCACGCGTTCGCGCTCGCGGGGCGCGCGACCCTCTTCTTTCGCCGCATAGACCTCGCTGGTGCGGGCCGGGTAATGCACGACGCCGCGATCCACCCGCCGCGTGGCTTCCAGGCGCACGCCGTACTTCTCCGCCTCCTCGACCATAGCGAGGCGGAAATCGTCGTAGTTGAAGCGGTGGTTGCGCCCCAGAAAGAAGAACTCGCCTTCCTGCGAGCGGCGGTTCAGCACCAGATGCGCATGCGGGTGATCGCGATCCTCATGCACCGCGATGATGTAGTCGAAATGCCCCGCATCGGTCTGGAAGAACCGCCCGGCCACATCCGTCGCGATGTCGCGCACATCCTCCCCGCGCGTGCCGATGGGGAAGGACATGAGCATGTGGGTGGTCTGGCCCAGCTTGGGCTTGAAGCCCGCATCCCACCGCTTGGCAAAGCGCTCGGTCAGATCCTTGATGTCGCCCCCCTCGAGCTTTGCCTTGCCATCCAGGAACCCGCTGCTGTCCACGATATGGGTGGACTTGGTGGTGAGGTAATCGAGCTGGTTTGTGAGCTGTGATTTGGTATGCGTACCGCCGCCCCGGATCGCCTTGAAGACGGCTGGCCGATGCCCTGCCGCCGCGCGCACAAGCTGGCTCTGCTTGGCGACATGCAGCCCCTGCATCGAGCCCCGGACGCGGCTCCAGCCATCCCGGAAGACCTCGCCGGTGACTGCGTCGACAGCATCATTCAGCCGCATGGGCAAACTCCCTCAGCGCGGCCGTGGCCTGCAGTTGCATCCCATCGCGACGGCGGCGCAGAAGCAGATCGATCTCGTCAGCGGAATCCAGAATGAACCGCGCCAGCCCGCGCATCTGCGCGAGGCGCAATTCGGAGAACTCGGCACTCGCGCCCCCCACGGCCCCCTGCCCCATCCGGTTGGCCCGCGTCATCTGCTTGGCGATCTGCGCGACCCCATTGCCGACCTCGTGCAGAGAGGCCCTGTAGCGCGCCATCTCTGCTGCCATCTGCGCGTCCGGAACGAACACCCCGCCCGCCGCCTGAATGAGCCGCCGCAGCCCCTCGGCCCGGCTCTCGATCCCCGCCTTCGCCAGCACCTCGTCGAGCGCCGACAACTCCGCAGCCGTGACCTTCACACTGACCGCTGAGACCGGAATTGCGGCATCCGTCTGGCGCTCGGCATCTGCTTTGAGCGTGTACTGAATCGCCCGCACCGACACGCCAAACCGTTCCGCCAGCACTGAAGTGGAAACGCCTTCCGCAGCTTCGCGAACGATCTCCATGCGCTCCGCATCGATGAGGCGTTTTGAGCGAGACATGCGAAGAAAGACCCCCTATTTCCTGCCACCTTCCACCAAGGCTGCCCCTACCTTACGATATTATACCGAGCTGTCAATTATATACTTACGTCGCATTCAGTCTCAGGCAGCCTTGGTGTCCGCTTCCCCCGCGGCCCGCAGGGACGCGGCTCTGCCGCCCTCACCACCGGGCGACCCACCTGTCCAATGGGTCCCCTTCCCCAGCACCCCCGAGGGTCTGGCCGAACACGCATGTGTTCGGACGGAACCGCGGGCGGGCGCAAACCCCACCGACAGGGCGGACAGGCAGGGTCAAGGAGGGCCAGATTTGGGTCCCCAAATCTCTGCCGCAAAAACCGGGAGGCCCTGGCCGATAGGTTTTTGTGGATGGCCCCCTTGAGGCTGACTGGCCGGTCTGTCGCTACCTGATCATTCCGAGGGAGGTGCGTCTGATCAATGCGCAACGACCGGCAACTTCGTGAAGTCGCCTCGGGCGATCTGACCGCCGGACACGGCATCCCTGGAACAGGGATCGGGCCGCCCCAAGATCGTCCTGGGGCGACCCATCCTCGTCAGAGGATTCAGTCCTGGGGATCCTTCGCGCTCGGCGGGAACATCACCAGCTCCGAGACCGCGACGGGGAAGTCGAGCTTGAGGCTGAAGAACTCCGAGCCGTCCCCGTTGCGGGTGTTGCGGAACATCGCACCCACGCGCTGAAAACGGGTGCGCTCCTGGCCATCGGTGTCGGTGAACTTGACTGGGACGGTGGCGACGTAGTGGTTGGTCATTTGGGTTACTCCTTGTTGCGATGGGGATCACCCGGCACGGGGGCAAGAGGCCCGGTCGCAAGTGCAAATGCGGAGGGTCCGTGGCCCTGCCGTGGAAGCCGTATTTGTGCTTGCCGAAGCGTGAGCTGAGGGCACGATTGGGCCGACCCCGTGCGATCCACATCTATGAGCAAAAAGGAGTGATCCGGATGACCCCTGCCATCACGCCGCAGCCACCTTCCGCGTCCTAGTTCCGCCGATCCTGGCCGGGGTGCTGATGGAGCCCGCCCGCGTGGATGCGATGTTCCGAAACACCCCCCGAGGGTTGTGCAGGTCTTCAGCCTCATGTGCGACGTTTCGACCCCTCGGTCTTGCGCTGCTGACGATGTGCGAGGTGCGCACCATCCCCAGCCCGTACCGATGCGGATGGGCCGAACTCTGACGGGCTGGGTAGAGGGATGACGGTGCTGGACGCCGTGAGCTGCCGATCAAGTGTGACCGATCGCACGCGCCATGAGAAATGACGAAAGGGCCGCCCGAAGGCGACCCTCTCAATTCACTCCTGCGACGCCGTCTTCGCCGGGTCAGCAACCCGCATGACCGTCAGGCCTTTCGCTTCCGCCTTCTGCCCGAGGTTCAGCGCGACCCCGTTGCCGCCGAAGAGGACAACCCCCGTCGCCGCGAACTTGTCGTCCAGCATCTCGTCGTTGCACTTGAACGGTGCCGCCCGACCGTGTGCAGACCAGCGCGGATCGAACCGCGCCTGCGCCACTCCGCGTGCCCGGGCCCACCGCGCCGCAATCATCTCCGCCCCGTGCTTGCCACCCTTGTGGCAGAGGAAGATCTCCTGGTTGCGGTTCTGCTTGATCCGTTCGCGAACCTTGTCGAGCGTGTTGAAGATCACATCGACATCGGTCCAGTCGGTGGCGCCCGAGACGATCAGGGGCACCCCCTCGACTTTCGACTTCTCGGCGGTTTCGCGGTCGTGCTGCTCCAGCAGCTGCCGCGCCTCGAAGACCGCCCCGGTCTCTTGCGCCCGGACGCTTGCGCGCGACCCAGCTGCCGGGATAAAGGCGTGGCCCGTCTCGACCTCGTAGCATTCCGCCGCTGCCTCGCTCATCACTTCAATGGCGCTGACGATCTCGCGCAGCTGCAGAAACCGCGCCTGTGCCTCCTCAATGGCGGTCTCGGCGATCTCCGATCCGTCGTGGGATTTTGCCAGTGCACCGATCTTGTCGGCGGTGCGGTCGACCTCCTTGCCGAGCGCCACCTTGCGCCGCTGCAGGATCGTCGCCAACCCGTGGGCCAATGGTTCGATTTCCGCCTCGAGCCCGGTCCCGCGCAGCGGGCCAAGCAGAGCCTCGAAGCTCTCGCGGATGACGCAGTCGGTCAGGATGTGATCCTCCGGGATCGGCAGCTGTGCGTCTTTCTCCGTCAGTCCGAAAAGCTCGATTGTCTCGTAGGTGTTTGCGGTGTCGTAAGCCATGTCTGGTCTCCAGTGTTCGGTTCCAAGGCCACCACGTGAGTGTGGGGGCATGGCCGAATGCCTGGTTTCCGAATCTGCCCGGGTCAGGGACGGCGCAGCCGCCGGCTTGCCGGGCGCAAAAGTTTTCCGCGCGCAACACCCGACACGCGCGCGCCCTCACGCACGGGACCGCCCCAAGCCACAGGCCCCGTCCTCGCCGAAAAGTTTTGCGATCCTTGACGCGGGCTGATTTGGGGGCCATCCGGAGGATATGCTTCCACGCTCATGTGTGTGTGTTTTGACGGTAGGTTTGCCCGACACGAGCAGGCAAACGGCCCGACCGGACGCGGGAGACGGATGCAGCGGCGGGATCGTTTTGCCCCGCAAAACAGACCAGAGCGCAATCCGGCGGAGCGGCCGGGGAGGGACGTGCTCGCGAGGCGGGCAAACCGGGACGCCAAGCGCAACGCCGCGGTGAGGCCGCATGGCCGAATGCGCGACGGACCGAAGGGCCGTTCTCGCCTGCGACACGCGAAGCCGAGCAGGGGAGGACGACAGGCTGGGACTCAGGTCGATGGTCGAGTGCACAAAACCGACACACTCCGCATGCAAACCGTGCAAATTGTCTGGTCTGTTAAAGGGTTCGGATGTAGAAAAGACCCTATCAACGCTGAAAATGATCATTCAGAAAGAGCAGTTCGACTTTGGCTTCCGCCCAACAACTCATCGGTCTCGTCAAGAGCCACGCAGAAGGGGACGCTGATCGTTTTTACGATCTGGCGATGCAACTCTCGGCGGCCGAAGAGCAGAAGGGACACACCCGACTGGCTGAACAGTTGCGGCAGTGGGCTGAAGCGGGGCAAAAGCCGCCAGCAAAGCGAACCCCTGCAGTCACCCCTATCGCAACGCCTCGCGGCGATCTTGCAGAGTTTCTTGCCGCGTCTTATCCGACGGAGCGACTCGTCGATGTAATCTTACCGGATAGGATTAGGAGTGAACTGTCGCATCTCGTCTTCGAGACGCGTATGCGCGAAAAGCTCGAGGCAAAAGGCCTGAAGCCACGGAGGCGCGTTCTCCTCTCTGGTCCTCCCGGTACCGGCAAGACACTGAGTGCGTCAGCACTGGCCGGGGAGCTGCAGTACCCCTTATTTTCGGTCATGCTCCACGGTCTAATAACGAAGTTCATGGGCGAAACGGCGCAGAAATTGAAGATGGTCTTTGATGCCATCAAGACGACACGCGGTATCTACCTGTTCGATGAAATTGACGCTTTGGCTGCGGCCCGGGGCGGTGAGAACGATGTCGGCGAAGCCCGGCGGGTTCTGAACTCATTCTTGCAGTTCCTGGATGAAGACACAGGGCCTTCGATCGTCGTCGCCACTACAAACTTGCCGGGAATTCTTGACCGTGCCGTTCTGCGCCGCTTCGATCTCGTGTTGCCCTATGTGATGCCCGATGGTCCCGCCATCCGACAGGCACTCGAACGCCGTCTGATCGGTTTCTCGTTCAATCGAATAGGATGGAAGCGGGTGACGGATGTCGCCACTGGCCTCTCAACGGCCGATATTGTGGCGGCGGCGGAAGATGCCGCGAGACGTGCGGTTTTGAATGATACTGACAAGATTGCGACACAGGATTTGCTTGACGCCCTCGAACGCCGACGGTCGCTCCAAGATTTAGGGACCAATGACAATGGCACGAGAGCTTCCACACTTCCACCTTCGCAATCTAGGACAACCTCGCCCATTCCAGGCAAAAGGCCGGGGCGGGTCCAAAAGACCAAGTGATGTCCCCAATCGCGCTGCGCACGCCCAAGCGCTGCTTCAGGCCATCGACGCGTTGCCGGATATTCCGGCCACTGAGCTTCCCGGCGTTTATCTCGAAATCAGCTCCCGTATCGACGAGCGCCTGAAAAAGGATAGCCTAGACGCCAGTGGCCTTATGCTTCTCCGCATCGAAGATTTTCCTATTCCAGGTGGCGCCCAAGAGCGTGCGACGGTGTTTGCAACAGCCAAGGGTATTGAGAACCTGCGCAAAAAGGTCGACCAGTTTCGGACGGAAGACACGCCTGATCGCGAGAAAGATGGTGAATTCATCCCGGGCCGACCAAAGAATGCAGACTTGGTTCAAAGCGTCAATGCCATTACGGAAGCGGGATTGCGTGCCCTCTGGCGCAGCCCGCCGGGCAAGTTTCCCGCGGCGGATATTGCAGCAGTCTGGGAGGTTTGGCTCGAGCCCCAAATGACCGAGGCCTTCGTTGCAGCAGCGCCTATCTTTGGTGTGACTGTGGGCGCGGATCGGCTGGAGTTTCCCGAAGATACAGTGGTGGTCGTCCAGGCCGATCGCAATCAGCTTGCCCAAGCCGTCCGGCGACTGGGTGGCGTACGCGCACTTGCCGCTCCGACAATCACTGCAGATTTCTTTGACGGCTTGCCGGTGGCCGAACAGGCACAGTGGGTCGATGAGCTTTCAGGCCGGACCACCTATTCGGATCACCCCAATGCTGGCTACGTTACGCTCCTGGATACTGGTATCAGTCGGGCGCATCCTCTGATTCAGCCGGCGCTTAGCGTGGATGACCGACATGCCGCAAATCCGGCTTGGGGATTGGAGGATGTGAAGGGCCATGGAACGCAGATGGGAGGACTCGCGCTCTTTGGCGATCTGACGCAAAAACTTCATCAGGCGAACCCAGTTATGGTCATGAACCGTCTGGAATCCGTCAAACTCCTGCCAGATGCCGGCATGAACCCGCATCATCTCCTAGGCGCGGTGACCAGGCAGGCGATCAATGCGGTCGAACAGGTTGGTCCCCGACGCCGTACTTTCACCATGACGACGACGACGGGTGAGGATACGCCGCACGACGGTGCCCCGACCTCGTGGTCGACGGAAGTCGATCAGCTTGCCGCCGGTGTTTCAGGTGGACTCAGACAGCAGCGCCTGGTGCTGGTTTCGGCAGGGAATACCGACAACTTCACCTTTGGTGCCGGAAACTACCTCGACCGATGCGATCACGAAGACAACGAGATCGAGTCGCCTGCCCAAGCGTGGAATGTTTTGTCTGTTGGAGCCTTTACCGAGAAGACTGTACTACCAAACGGAGACCCGGCCCAAGCGCTTGCACCATTCGGCGATCTATCGCCAGCTTCGAGAACTGCATCGTGGTCGTCCCATTGGCCGAACAAGCCGGACGTTGTCCTTGAGGGCGGAAACTGGGCGCTAAGTGCCATGCCTCCGCCAATGCGGCATGGATGGTTGTCGCTCCTTTCGACGCACCATAATTATCCGGTCCGATCTTTCACATTCACCTTCGACACCAGCGCTGCGACAGCGCTTGCAGCGAAGGATGTAACGGAACTCTGGTCGGATTATCCGACACTTTGGCCCGAGACAGTCCGTGGTCTCTATGTGTCTTCCGCGCGTTGGACTCAGCAGATGCGAGCACATTTGCCGGCCCAAGCGAACAAAGGTCAATACATGCCGCTTTTTCAGCGCTATGGATTTGGCGTTCCGGACATGGCCCGTGCCCGCCGCAGCGCGTCGAACGCGCTGACACTCATCGTGGAAGACACGATTACACCCTACGGAATCTCCGAAAAGACCGGCGGTGATGTCCACAATGAGTTGAAGCTCTTCGCCCTACCCTGGCCCGTTGAGGCTTTGCGCGCGCTCGGCAATGCCGACGTTACCTTGCGGGTGGCGCTAAGCAGCTTTATTGCTCCAAACCCGTCAGAAGCCTCACGCGGCGTTCGTTATCGCTACGCATCCCACAATCTGCGGTTCCAACTCAATCGCGCCGGCGAGAACGAAGCCCAATTCCTAGCTCGGATCAGCAAGGCGGCCGAACAGCCCGACGGTCCCGCAAACGACGAGGATGATCTTTGGGACTACGGTAGCAATCGGCGCCATGTCGGATCGCTGCACATCGATCAACTGACTTGCAAGGCATCAGATCTCGCAAGGCGAAACTTGTTGGCCGTTCACCCAGTCACTGGATGGTGGAAATCCAAAAAGCTTCTCGCCGAAGGTTTGCCTTCTGTGCGCTATGCATTAATCGTAGAAATCGATGCGGAAGGGTTGGACACCGAACTCTATGCCGAGGTTCAAGTAGCTGTCGGAGCCCTAATTGCCGCTCAAGCGGTTGTGCAAGTTTGACTCTATTGGAGACGCTGTGCAGCGCTTCCAATCTAGACAATGCGTCTACATCGGACCGCCTCATGCAATCGCCATTCGATCGCTCGACTGACCCAGGCATGAAAAAAGGGGAACCGTGATCCCACGGCTCCCCTTTCGGATCAGATCGTCTCCCCCTCGCGGGCCGATTAGGCGACCAAGGAGAGCCCCGCGCCCGCGTCCTGCGGCTGCTCACCGCTGTCGATGAACGGGATGATCGAGAAGGTCTGCCCGCCGCGCTGTTCTTCGTTCTGCACGGCGTTGACGCGCAGGTCGCCATCAGGCGTGTTGATCAGCAGCGACAGGTAGTCATTGCCCGTGCGGCTGCTTTTGGCCATCCAGGCCGAGCCGACGCGGATCGGTGTGCCCCGGGGCGAGCTGACCTCGATCCGGTAATCGGGGTGGGTCTCCTCGGATTTGTAGCTGTTCTCGATCAGCATGAACTCCAGATCGAACATCATGTTGGCGATGTAGCCGGTGAAGGCGTTGTCGGCGTCCATGGCGGTGAGCTCGCCCGAGATCGAGCCGGATTTCATCAGGCCGTTCGAGACCAGTGGGATGATCTCGAACGCGCCGCGTTGGGCCGCACGCGCCTCTTTCGTCTGCACCGCGTTGACCCGGAACGGGCCCAAGCCGACATCGATCTGCATCGAGATGTAGGGGTTGCCGCTGGTATTGCCGGTCTCGTTCCAGGCCGTGCCGATGCGCACCTTGCGGCCCGACTTGTTGATTGCCGTGACGTCAAAATCCGGACTGCGTTCGGACATCTTGGCCCGTGCCTCGAGCTGGATGGCGATGTCAAAGCGCGTCGAATGGATCATGCCGGTGTATTCGGCGGCAGCGGTCTCGGCGTTGCGGGTAAGGGTTCCTGCGAACATGGGATAGTTCCTTCTTGGATTGGCCGGTGCCTGACGTTCTTGCCAGCGCATCCGGGATTGCTTTTTCGACCCCTCCTGGGATCACAAACTAGAAAGCTCGCTTTCCTTTCTTCCCAACCTTCAGTTCAGCGCTGGCGCCTGAGAGACTGTGCCACCTCCCCGCCGGGTACGACGCCCCTCCCCTGCCCGTCTGGTCTCAGTTGGCTATCCTGGCGCTTCTCGTCGCCACCCTCCGGTCCAGCGATAAAGAACTCTGCTTCCTCCCCGTTCAACCGCTGCCCGCTCCGGTCGGTCAGCCCGATGGTGCTGCCGTTCGGCTCAAACGTAATCAGGTATTGGCCGAGGCTGTCCTTTTGCACGCGGTAGCCGGTGTTGGCCCAATGCACGGTCCGACCGGCATCGATGGCGGCTTTGATCTCTTCGAGTGTCATGATCGCCTCCGTGCCTATTCCGCTGCCACTGAAGCCACGTTCTGCGCGGCTGACGTTTCGGTTCCAACGATCCGGGCCAGAATGCGGCCCGTGTCGATCCCGTCTCCATGCGGCAGGAACACCCGCAGCTGGAAGGAGATGATCTCCGTGAAACACCCCATGGCCTTGAGACCTTCAATCATGCCCCGATCCGCACCACCCAGCTCGAGACGCATCTCGCCTGCGACCCGGCGACGGGTCAGGGTGAGACCCCGGCCCAGATCGACAGGTACGGTGGTGCCGAGGGCGGCGGTCAGCATCTCCTGCGGTGTTTGCGGGTTGGAGACGAGGAAGCGGGCGCGCAGCGCTGCCGCCCCTTCCTCGCTCAGCGTGCGCCCGATCATCGCCGTCGCCCCGTCAGGCGTGACCCGGTAGATGCGTTCATTGGTGGTCGGAATGTCCTTCCAGATCGGCAGCAGCAGCCCGGTCAGCAGGTAGAGCTTCGTCGTGGTGGTTTTTGGCAGGGACGCAGCCTCTGCGTCCCAAAGCTGGGTGAACTCGGGCCGCTCAATGTCTTCCCAAGCCGAGGACTCGAACCGCGCCTCTTCGAGATAGCTGGACCCGTTTGGCCTCACCGCCTTGCGCATCAGCGTGACAATGTCCTCGTCATACATCTGCATGGGGCGCGCCGAGATGAGCGCCGCGCGACCGGAGGCGCGATTCACCATCGGCAGCTTGTCGGGATTGCGCGATATGGCCTCTTCGGCGCCCAGGACATACACTGGGTCCGTCACCTCAAGTCCGATGATCCGCGTCACGGCGCCGGATTTCGGGCAGGTCCAGAGATCCTCTGTGGAGACCTGTTCGATCTTTTCGCCACGCAGGGTTTCCACGCCGAGATCGAGCGTGCCCGCCGCGCGCGCCCGTTCAGTCTGATCGGCAATCCGGCGCATGAACTCGGCAAAGAGCGCGTTCTGCATGTGGATGGGAAGGGCAAGCATCCGGTTGAGAAACCGCTGGATCGGGGGAAGCTCCTCAAGGAGCACCCCGTCCTTGTCGATCAGTCGCAGGGCTGTCCAGTCGGCGAAGCTCTCGTAGCTCATCGCCTCAGCGCGCCCGGCGGCAAGATCGGCGAAATACCCACGCAGCGCTGCTCGCGCGATCGGGCTTTCGAGATTGTCCTCCTCGCGGAACATGCCTTGCGAGCCGGTCTCGCGCTGACCCTTCGTCAGGGCCCCCAGCTGGTCGAGGCGTTTGGCTATAGTCGAGGTGAAACGCTTCTCGCCATGCACATCCGAGGTGCAGACCCGGAAGAAGGGCGCGCTGACCTGAGCCGAGCGATGCGTGCGGCCCAGCCCCTGGATGGCCGCATCGGCGCGCCAGCCGGGCTCCAGCAGGTAGTGCCGCCGCCGTTTCTGGTTCTTCGCCGTTTGCGCCGCGTGATAGGACCGGCCCGTGCCGCCTGCATCGGAGAAGATCAGGATATCCTTCTCACCGTCCATGAAGGCTTGGGTTTCGGAGGAATTGCTGCTGGCGGCGCGCTTCTCGATGAAAAGATGACCATCCTCGGCCTTCAAAGGGCGGATGGAGCGCCCGGTGACCTCTGCCACGGCCTCGTCGCCAAAGGCCCAGAGGATCTGGTCGAGCGCCGAGGGGATCGGGGCGAGCGTCATCAACTCCATCATGGCCGCATCGCGCAGGGCGAGCGCCTCGCGCGAGACGACGAGCGCGCCAGTTTCATCGCGCAACGGCTCGGGCACCATATTGCCGTCGATCTCGACCAGCTTTTGCGCATGAATCGGGAAAGCCTGTTCGAGGTAGCCGAGAACATAGTCGCGCGGCGTCAAGGCACCCTCGACGAGTTCATCCTCCGGGTCCATCGCCTCAAGCCGACGCTTCAGCAGGCTCTCGCCTGTCGAAACCACCTGGATGACGCAAGCCCTGCCCGCCGCCAGATCGTCCTTGATTGCGCGGATGATGGTCGGGGCTTTCATGCCCATCAGGAGATGGTTGAAGAAGCGCTGTTTCGTGCTCTCGAAGCGGGACTTGGCCGAGGCGCGTGCGGCCGAGGCATTAGTCTCTCCCGAGGCGTCGTTGACGCCGGTCGCCGTCAGCGCGGCTTCGAGATTGTGGTGGATCGTCCGAAACGAAGTCGCGTATGCGTCGTAGATCTCGATCTGGGCCGGGGTCAGCGCATGTTCCAGCACATCATATTCCACGCCATCAAAGCTGAGGGCACGCGCCGTGTAGAGCCCGAGCGTCTTGAGATCGCGCGCGACCACCTCCATGGCAGCAACGCCACCGGCTTCCATCGCCGACACGAAACTCTCGCGGCTCGGGAAGGGGTATTCCTGCCCCTGCCCCCAGAGACCGAGACGCGCGGCATAGGCCAGGTTGTGCACGCTCGTGGCGCCCGTGGCCGAAATGTAGAAGACGCGAGCGCGGGGTGCTGCCAGTTGCAGCCGCAGGCCTGCAAGGCCCTGCTGGGAGGGTTTGGCCCCCCTGCCCTGCTCGGACCCCGCCGCATTCTGCATGGCATGGGCCTCATCAAAGGCCAGCACGCCTTCAAAGTCTTCGCCCATCCAGTCCAGGATCTGGCTCAGTCGCGTGGTGCCGCATTTGCCCGCGGACCGCAGCGTGGCGTAGGTGACGAAAAGGATCCCGTCGCCCATCGGGACGGGCTGGTCCGGTTTCCATTTGGAGAGCGGCTGGATGTCGGCGGGCGAGCCGCCGAGATCGGTCCAGTCGCGGATCGCGTCCTCGATGAGCGCGGCGGACTTAGAGACCCAGATCGCCTTTCTGCGACCGGCCAGCCAGTTCAAAAGGATGAGCCCGGCGCATTCGCGCCCCTTGCCGCAACCGGTGCCATCTCCGAGGAAATAGCCGAGGCGATAGGCACGTGCATCCGGGTCATCATCGGTGCGCGTTAGCTTGGTCTGGTCGTCGTCGATGGTAAACCGACCGGGCAGATCACGCCCATGGGCATCATGCGCCATGATGATGGTCTCGAGCTGCGCCTCGGAGAGATGTCCCTCCTCAATCAGCCTGGCAGGCAGGCGCAAGTCATCACTGCCCGTGTTTGAGGGCATGCGCGGGGCAACCGAGGCCATGGCGATGCTTTCAACGAGCGGGGTGGGATGTTCCTGCGCACCCGCGATCTCGATCCGCTGCGGACGGTAGCGCGCATAGATGTCCGAGATGGGCGTGTTGTCGCGCGGGATATCAAGGCTCGTGAAAACTAGCGGGACAACGGCATTGGCTCGGGGTTTGGAGGCGGCGACAGGCGCAGCGGCGGTCTTGCGCGGGGCAGAGGATGGAACGGTCGGCCGCCCGTTAGGGATCGCCGCTGCCTGTTGTACGCGGCGCATATTGGTCCTGGTTGCGGCCACGGCATCGACATATGCCAAGGCTTCATCCAGATCCCGCATAGGGACGCGGATCATTTCGCCGTCCTCCTGCTCCTTGTCAAAGACCATCAGCTGGGTTTCGACAGAGGTGCCGAGCTTGCGGTAGACCTGCCCCGGCATCGTCAGCGCCAATCGTGGCGTCAGGAGACCGCAGGCGCGGGACCAATGCGCGGCATCGCGTTCGGGCGTGAACCCCGGCGGCATGATCGCCACCAGGCGCCCACCTGGTGCCAGGCGCTTTGCAGCCGCAATGAGATGTTTGGCGGCGATGTGCTTGTCCCGCGACCGATCGACCGAGGAGGCGAAGGGCGGATTCATCACCACGACGTCGGGCAGAACAGGAGTCTGCAACAGATCGTCGATATGTTCCCCGTCATGGCCTGTGACCTCGCCGCCGAAAACCGCGCGCAGGAGGCGCTGGCGAAAGGGGTCGATTTCATTGAGCAAAAGCGTGGCACCGGCCCGTGCAGCGAAAGCAGCCGGGGCACCCGTACCAGCCGACGGCTCCAGCACGGTCTCACCCTTGCGAATGGCTGCCGCCCGCACCGTCAGGGCCGCGAAAGGCAACGGCGTGGAGAACTGCTGCAACCGGATTTGCTGCTCCGACCGGCGGGTTTCCGTGAGGAGCCGTGAGGCAAGGAGTTTTGCGGCGTAGTAATCATCCTCACTGTTGTCGCCACGTAGCAGCGCCTGCACAGCCGTGGCCTGCATCAGGTCGTAGGCCATGCGCCAGTCCCAGGTGCCGCCAGCATCGCTGCCATGAAACGTCTCGCGCATGATACGCGCGAGCGCTGAGCTGCGCAGGGGTTGATGCTCGATCTCCGCGCCGATCTGCTCTAGCGCAGAGGCGAGGTCAGGGCGGGAGATTGAGAGAGTCGGGTTCGCTGAGTTGGGCTTGGTCATGGGGATTTCCTTTGGATGAGAGTCTGAGTTCCAAAGGACAAAAAGCCCACTTTCCACCTTTCCTCGGGTCCGGCCCGATAGCTATGGAGAAGGACGGGCCGTCAACGCGGGCAGCCCTCTTCAGCATCGAAGAAAAGGCCACGCAGCCAAGCCGCTGAACCTGTCTCTCGAGAAGCCGACATCGAGGCAGAGCGCGGCGAATGACCGCCAGGAGCCCACTTTGCCGCTTTTCGACAGCGCAGCTAAAGTCTGTTACCGTGGTGAGAGGCGACGATGATCAAAAGCGCCTTGGATATTAAACAGGGTTTATTGAAGCGCCAAACGAAGAATTTGTGAGCTCTCCAATGTTTTTTTTCGGGAGGCGTGCGAAAATCTACTTGGTTAATGCATTTCATAACTCATGCGAGAATTTCGTAATTCTATAGATTATTTATCCAGACTTTTCCGCGCCAACGCGCTGATCAGATCCGTGCGTGTGACGATCCCTATTAGTTGACCGCGCTCTAAGACGGGGACGGCGTCAACAGCTCCGTCAGCCATCTGGGTAAGCAGCGCCGACAAGGGGGTGTCTGCGGTTGCACGTGGTCCGCCGACGCTCATGATATCAGTTGCTTGCACAGGTATTTCACGGCGGCGGTCAAGCAGTCGGTGTAATGCCTTCCCGAAGCCGCGCTTGAGGCGCAAACTATCCTCACGAGCCCGGTCGATGAGATGTATTTGAAAGATAACCCCCAGAAATCGGTCTGCACCCCCTACGACCGGCAATGCTGTAAACCGGTAACGCCGGAACAAATCTGCTATCTCTGTTAAAGGCGTTTCCGGCTGAACCGTAATCAGATTGTGCGACATGATATCAGCGGCGACCGTTGGCCCCGACCTTTGGGCTGCCACCTGCATTTCCGCAGCACCAAGCAAGCGCGCCAGATCCTCGACTCCAAGATTGAAAGATTGTTTATAGCGGCCCAAAATGTCGGACAGTTCTGCCTCAGTTAATCCAAGACGCTTCATTGGCTCAAGGTCTTGCGTCCCATAACGGTTAGGATCATCGAACTGGCGGAATGGATAGTGTCGCCCTGTCATGCGTCCGTATACCATGGCAATGAGGACCAAAACGACCGTGCCGATCCCAATCGGCATAAGGGCAAAATAAAACCCTAACTCCTGCACCGCGTCAGGGCTCATTGCTACTGTCATCGCGACGGCACCAGCCGGTGGGTGTAACGCACGACACAGTATAGTCACGGTAATTGCCAAGCCCACAGCTAAAGCAATACGTAGAACGGGGTCCTGCACGACCAGACATACCGCAACACCGACCAAGGCGGCGGTAACGTTGCCGATAATCGCCGACCACGGTTGAGCCAGCGGGCTGTTCGGAACGGCAAAAAGAAGAACCGAACTCGCTCCGAACGGCGCGACCAAATATAAGCCAAGCGTCAAATCAATCGTTGGTGCGAGAACAAAGGCTCCAGCCAAAGCAAGCCCGACGAATGCACCAAGGCCCGCTCGAAGGGCTTCGACAGGCGAACTTTTCGCGACGGCAGGACCAAATGAACCAAGATGAGACAGAGCAAGAACTTTCAGTTTGCGGTAGGCTCGCTCTTTCAGAAATTAAGAAAATTGGCAACGCCTGCTAAGTCTGCACTACGAACCTAAAACCCCTATAACGTCTGATCCTCTATTTGCAGCTGTGGCGAAGGTCAGCTGTGAGCCCAAAATACCGGATGCTGCGGACTCGTCGAACGTCCTGTCTAGCCAGGTGACTTCAAGCAAATCGTCAATTCGGTCTTAGCGCGTGCCTACCGAAATTGAGGGTTTGAGATGCAGGTGATTTCTGATCTAGGCTGACGAGATCAATTCATCAGGTAGCAAAACAGCATGATAAATGAGACAAGTGACCTTGCCCGGTCTGAAAGGCCCAAAACGCTGCGGGCCAGAACACTCGGTCTGAAGCTCGACGGTAGCACAGGGCAGTGGAATTCGATTACAGATGTCGAGGGTGTTTCAGTTGGGTACACGACGCTGATCAGTGGCAGCGGCGCACTCGAAGTCGGTTCTGGGCCAATTCGAACCGGGGTGACAGCCATCTTGCCCAGACCGACAGATCAGCTTTGCGATCCAGTAATGGCAGGCATATTCAGTTTGAACGGAAACGGAGAGCTTACCGGGTCGCACTATATCGAGGAAACTGGAAAGTTTTCCTTGCCTATAGCTATTACGAACACGCATTCCTGCGGTCTTGCACGTGATGCGGTCATCAAATGGGCTGCCGCAAGGTTCCCTGATGTCTATGCCGACGGATTTGCGCTTCCGGTCGCCGCCGAAACCTATGATGGATTTCTGAATGACATCAACGGGTTTCACGTCACAGACGCACATGTAATTTCCGCAATCGAACATGCCACGACTGGCCAGATACAAGAAGGCAGCGTTGGTGGCGGCACGGGGATGAAGTGCTTTGGTTTCAAGGCTGGATCAGGGACTTCCTCGCGGTTGGTGCAGTTTGATGGCCACACTTATACGGTCGGCACATTTGTACAGGCCAACTTTGGCGGCCGGACAGACCTGACCGTACTGGGCTATCCTCTGGGTAAAGAGATGAAAGAACCCGCTATGGTCAGGAATACTCATGACCCTGATTTAAGTTCGATCATCGTCGTAGTCGCGACTGACGCGCCAATTCTGCCGCATCAACTGAAGCGTTTGGCGCGCAGGGCGACGCTTGGGGTCGGCAAAACCGGCGGCATTGGCCGACACGGGTCCGGAGACATCTTCTTGGCATTCTCGACAGGGAACACAGTTCCGGATTTTCGCGCTTCCGAGCGCTTGCTTCGCCTTGAGATGGTACCGGATGAACATCTTGACAGGTTCTTCGAGGCGGTCGTCCAATCCACTGAAGAGGCGATACTGAACAGTATGATCGCAAATTCGGACATGACCGGTCGCGACGACAACTTTGTGCCAGCAATTCCACACCGAGAACTCTTGCGCGTAGGATTGTAGGTCCAAGGGGATAGCCCCCCGACCAGCCACAAAGCCGACCTTGGATCAACAGCGTCGAATTCACACTTTGTCCGCATCATGCCAGTTCGTACACGATGCAGCGAACGGCAGGTGTACGGATAGGGAGGGACTTCTGAGAATTTCACCTACCAGCCATGTGATAAACCAATGTCGCCTATTTCACTCGGCCGAATGGTGAAGGGAGATTGAAACGCAGAACGACCCCCTTACTGGCAGCCTTAGCGTGGGATTCGGCTCCTTCAGGCATTCGACCCCACTTACCGATAGGGCACCGCTTCAAGGGAAGTTTCGAACCGCTTGTCCGCCGCCGCCGCTTCTTTCAAGAGCGCGTCGAAATTGTCAGGTGGATTGCCATCTTCCAGCATCCCTTTGAACGTCGCATAGGCATCCGTCTTGCTGCCGTAGGCGCGCAGGGTCTTATCGTCGTTCACCCAGGCCACCACGATGACCTTGGCATCGCTGTTGAAGCGGTAGAACAATCGATACTGCTGGAAGAATTTCGCCCGGAACCAGTGCTTGCGGTGATCGCCGAGTGTGCCGCCTTGCCGGAAGGCGGCGGCACCCGGATCTGCCGGTATAGCCTCGGTGACCAGCTTGAAGATGGCTGCCAGCCGTTTCGTGGGGTTTTTCTTACGCCAGGTCTTTGGATCGCGTACCTTACGCGCTTCAACCTCCTCGATCAGCCCTTCGAGCTGGTCCAGAAAGAGCGGATGCGCATAGATCGACCATCCGTTTACGACAAGGGGCGTTTGGGCGGGCACGCTATCGCCGCTCATTCATCCTCGAGCGATAGCGGCGCATCGAGATCGACGTCAACGTCGCCGACCAGTGCTGCAAGACGGTCATGCAAAGCCCCATCGAACGCCCGAATGCGGTCCGGATGCGCCTTGATATCGGCCTCGACAAAATCGAGAAAGGCTCCGAGCACGGGATCTTCCTCGTCGCTGCGCACGGGCTCGATATAGACCCTGCCACTCGGCTCGGTGCAGTAACGAATCTGGTCGCCCTTGCCCAGCTTGAGTTGCTTGCGAACACCCGCCGGCACGGTCGTCTGATACCGATCCGTGAGTTTCGAGACATCTTGTGCGAGCGCTGTCATGGCAGTCTCCTGAAAGAGAGGGATCTTTGCTGCCTGCGATAGGTAATGCATTTGCATTGCCTTGTCAAGACAAGCCGCAGCATCTGCTGTCGCCGGGCAGGTCGATGACCCGTCCGGCGCAGGACCTAATTTCGCCTCGCCAGGAACTCCGCCAGCACCGGGCTAGCCGCACCTTTCGCGGAGCTGAGCAGCTCCGAGCCTGCAAGCGAGGCCTTCGACAGGCGTACGAGCCCACCGGTTTCCTCGATGCGGTAGCAGCGGCGTTTTTGCCGCCCCCGCTTGTAGTGCGTCGCGGTGACGATCTGACATGTACTGCCATCGGTGAGCGTCACAGGTGCTGCGAGCTTGATCTTGTCGCCTTCCTCGTAGTCCGGGATCGCAGCCCAGTCCTGGCAGCGCTGGCGCCAGGCATGAGCATAGCTGTCTGGGTCTTTCAGCTCGGACAGCAGGGCCAATAGGCTCAGTGGCGCGCGGGATTCGACCGGTCCCGCGCTTTCCTCCATGTCCTTGTAGCCCCAGCAGCCGTCATCATATCGGGTAAGGAATACGGCGGCGAAAGTGATGGAGCCATCCGCATCGGTCATATAGGTCGTGTCTTCGACAGGGGTGCCGTCGATATTTGTGACCTTTGCCGCCGCGTACCAAGTCGAACCCACCTTGCAGGCTTTGACCAGTTCCGTCTTGCGCCTTTCGCCATGAGAGGTGCAGAGCCGGGCGATTTCCGCTTTCTCATCCGCGTAGGTCTGGACGCGGCCGTCGGTGTAGAAAAGCCAACCCATTTCAGAGTCCTTTCTCTCGTTTGGGAAAATTGTTGTCGCCAATGTCCCGAGAGGGCCGCAGGCCCGGCAGGGTATTGGCGATGCTTGTTTGAGAAAGGGCGGGTTACGCCACCCTCCGATCGTCGATCTCCATGAGCGCATCAAGCGGCACGCGATAGGGCTGCATGGCGTCGAAATCCTCGCAATTGCCGCAGTTCTGCACGATCGCGAAGGTGTCGCAGGCATCCTTGAGGATGACCCGGAAGGTGCCGCCGAGGCCCGAGGGCACCTCGTAGGTCCCGCCGATGAGATAGTCCGAGGCCCGGCGCACGAAGACGCGGATGCTGTGGCCATCGGTGGCGAGCCGGATCGCCCCCTGCCCTCGGTCGATGAGCACCTGCACATCGTCCAGGATGTCGGTGTAGAACTGGCCGGTCAGATCGCGAAACGCCATGCGGCGCTGCGCCATCCAGTCGGTGTCCCGAAACGGGTTCATGCCGTCGGCGAAGGCGAAGGAGGGATCGGCCTGTTCGGTGGTGACGATACGGGTGGTCGTGCCATCGATGCCGTTCGAGCGCAGATGCACGCCGTTGCCGACGATGAGGATCAGGGCGGGCCTGTCCACGGGCCCGTTCCAGTTGGGCAGGAAGGTTTTGCAGGCACGCGCGTGGGCGATCTGCGCTGCGACAGCGGAGGCAGAGAACTTGAGAATAGCCATGGGGATGTCTTTCCGTTGGGTGTGGGAGGGTCGACCCGCGCGGGCGGCGTGGTCCACGCGCGGGTCGCGTGATGGCTCAGGCCGCTTGCGCGACCTCGCTGTCAGGCTCCGGGGTTTCCGCAGCGGGCTCCGCCTCCTCAAAGGCGACACCGGCGGTCTGCATCATCGGTGGGCACCAGGCGGCCACCGCGGCGCGCTGCGCGTCCGTGAGCGTGGCGAAGGGCTCGGCGAAGAGCTTGTCGCAGAAGGCGACGATCTCCTTCTTGCTCGACGAGGCGAGCGTCACAGCCTCCTGGGCCAGGCCCAAATCCTCGCCGAGGATCTTCAGGAGCCAGGCCTTCTTGAAGCGGTTGAAGAGCGCCGCATTCGGCGTCCAATGCGCGCGGATATCGGGCATGATCTCGATTTCGAAATCATGCATCAGGCTGTCGCGCTGGCGGTCCCGTGCGAAGCAGGACTGCGTGGTGCTGGCGGTGGCATAGGCGACGAGCTTGGCCTTCTCGCCGGCCTTCAGCGCGCGAAACGCCGCAAACTGATCGGCGGGCGCGCGGCTGTCATCGAGCCAGGACAGATCAAGCGCATCATGCGCCGCCGCCACCTGCTCAAGCGAGGTCTCGTCGATCTCGTCCATCTTGGCATGGCTGCGGTATTCCTTGCGGGCATCGATCTTGATCGCCTGCGTGACACTCATGCCGCTGGCCAGAACGTCGCTCACCAGCTTGAAGAGCGTCAGATCGAGCGTGGCTTCCGGATGCAGCGCCATCGCGGCCCCAAGCGCCATGGCTCGCTCGGTCTTGAGGTCCTCAGCCAGTGAGGCCGGGTAGGTGATTTCGCCGGCGTCCGGTGCCTCCTCCCCCGTCGGGTTACTTGAGGAGCCGCGTGCGCCCTCCTCTTTGACGGTGTCCTCGGGGCGGACGAGGCCAACATGGAGCGTGATCTGCCCACCCTGCCACGACGCGATCACCCCGGACCGCGCGAGGTCCTCGGCGCTGTAGGCCTCCTGCAGGTCGCGGGCTTCCTCTTCCAGAGCGTCGACGCGGTCGTAAAGGGCATTGTAGGCACCGTCCTCGAGCCCCTCATTCTCCATCTCGAGCTGCAATTTCTCAAGCTCGGCGGTAATCTCATCAATGCGCTTCTGGGCAGCCTCATCCGGCTCGATCGGGCCGGGATAGACGCGGCCGTAGTCGGCCATGGTCGCGTAATCATAGCGCACCATCGCATCGGCCCAGGCAAATCCCAGCCTCATACGGGCCTCTTCGGCAGCAGCACCGAGCTTCTCGAGCAGGATGGTCTCGACCAGCGCCGCATCCTCGAGCACGGAATGCTCTTCCAGAAGGTCAGCAGCGACGGCACCGCCGCGCGCTTCATAGTCCGCGCGCACGAAAGCTCCGATATCGTCACTGACCTGCACACCGCGGGATTTGAGGGCCTGACGGACCGTGTAGGCCTGCAAATAGCCGCCGTCTTTCGTGAGCGCCTCGAAGACCTCGCGCTGCACCTCCTGGCTCGGGTGCTCGGCGAAGGCCTTCATCGTGTCGAGCGTGATCACCTTGCCCCGGGCCGCGGCGCGGATGTCGGGGTGGATCAGGCCATAGCGCAACCGGCCCTTCACGGCCGCCACCGTGGTGCCGAAGGTCTTTGCGATCGTCTCGGGCGTCTGGCCGTCGACCTCCATCATCCGGGCGAAGGCCTCGAACTCGTCGATGGCATTCATCGGTGCTTGGGTGATGTTCTCGGCGAGCGACAGCGCCGTGGTGACGTCGCAGTCTTCCGGCACGAGGCGGCAGTCGATCTTGGTTTTCGCGGTGAACCCCTTGGTGGCCTTGTCGGCGATCAGCTCCTTCAGGGCTGCATGGCGCCGTCCGCCGGCGAGGACAGCATATTTGCCGTCAAGCTTCTGGACCAGGAGCGGCTGCAGGAGACCCAGAACGGCGATGCTGGCCTTCAGATGCGCGATGTTCTCGGGGTCATAAGTTTCCGGAGAGTTGCTGCGCACATTGGCGGGATGCGGGACGAGATCGCCGATAGCGACGGTAAGGGGAGCAAAGCTTGTGGTCATGGGATATCCTTCCAGGAGGGTGAGGTGTGGCCCGCGCGCTCACGCGCGTGACCAATCCCCGGCTTCAGGGATCACCACGACAAAAGGCCCACTTTCCCTTTGAGGGGTCAGTGGGCCTTCATCGCCTGGGGTTTCAGGAGGGGGTGTCCCCTGCCCTACCAGTCGCGCGCCAGCATGATGGTGAGCACGCGGACGGTGGTGGCGGGATTGTCTGGGGTCTCCGCCCCGTAGCGGAAGTCCGAATCCGCCTCATAGAGATCGATTTTCCAGAACACGGTCTCGCCCCGGATCTCGACCGCCCCGAAATCATGCCAGCCTTCTGGGTCATTCTCAGGCTCGAACGTGGCAAACTCACCGGTTGCCTTCACCGCCTCGGCCATGAAGCCGTCACCGGCCTCCATAAGCGCGCGGGTGACATGCATGCGGCCCTGGATGGGCGGCGCAGGCGGCACCCCAAGGCACGCGAGCTTGCGAAACGCGTCGTTTTGCGCCGCGATCACGGTCGGATCCGGAAGGTCTGGCTGGGGTTGAACATTCATGGACATGTGGATCTCCTTTGAGAAGTTGAAACACGCTTCCCAAAGCCTGCTTTTTCTTTTCTGCTTGGCGGCAGGACCGAAGGAGAAGGTGCCCTACCCGAACATTCCCTTGGGTCTGTAATTCGGGTTCGGGATGGTCTCGACCCAGCCGCCTTGGTCCGTGATGGCCTCGAGCGCTGCCGAAAGCGGATACGCGCCCTCGGACGAGCTCCACCAATAGGCGCCGCGTTTGAAGGTGATGATCTTGCGGCGGCCATCTTTGAAGCAGGCCACCCGCAGCGTCTTGGGTTCCTTGCATGACATGGAAGTCTCCGTTCTCCGTGTGGTCAGGCCGCTTTGGCGCTGCGCCCTGCCCTGCCCGCCTCCGATCTGGCGATCAAGTAGTCGCAAGCGCGCTGTGCATCTGCGGCGTGCTTGAAGATCGCACCCTTGTCCGACCGAAGAACGCGCAACCAATTGTGGAGGTAGGCGGCATTCATCTCGAGCGTATGCGCCGTGAAGCCGAGCGTCTGACCCAGGAACACCGAGGTCAATTCCGCGACGATCTCCTCGCGCGCATAGGACGTGTTGCCAAACTTCGAGAACCCGAAATCGCGGTTCAGTCGATGGGGAGCTTTCGTGGCATGGGCCAGCTCATGGGCCCAGACCCCGTAGAAATTGCGCGGGTCCTGGAACCGCGTGATGGATGGCATGTAAACCTTGTCCACGGGGGGCAAATAGTACGCCTCCGTGCCCGTGAAGACAGTTGTGATGTCGATGGCATCGAAAAACGCCTGCATGTGCGGGATGGGCTCGGACGGCGGATGCTCGGGCACGGGCTCCGGGTCAGGGTAGAAGCTGTCGGGCAAGCCCTCGATCTGGCAGGCATTGAACACACGGTAGGATTTCTGGAAGCGGAAGATACGGGCTTCCTCGGAGTGATCATCCCCGTCGCTGTGATCATGCTCATCGCCGGCGTCTCTCCGGCTTTGACCGTAGTAAACGACGACAGCGGATTTCTCGCCCTTGCGGACCTTTGCGTCCAAGGCATTGGCCTGCGGCAACGTCATCCAGAAGGGAGAGCTGTGGCCCGCCATCACGGTCCGCATGGTCAGCAGGAAGTTGTTCACTCCCTGGTAGGGTTCACCGCCCACGCGCAGGGGGCGAGAGCTGCCACCTGCGGTCCATGGCTTGCGCCACGGCAGGACGCCGCGCTCGATGATGCGGATGATTTCGTTTGTGATGACCTCGGAGGCATCGAATTTGGGCGTGCGGGATCGGGCCATGGCTGGCCTCCTTTCGAGTGTTGATGAGAGTGAGTGGTGACTAGGTTGACCGACCGAGGCGCGGATCATTGGTGATGCTCACGCCAAGCTGTTCGACCATGTCAATGTAGGTGATCAGCGATACAGAACTGCCAAGCCCCCAAGGTTCAGGGTCGGATATCGATGAACGAGGTCCCTCGTGCGACCGCAAAAGCGGCCAAGGGGAAGCGCTCGATCGGCGCGAGGGTCGAAACGGTCGTCCAGCCGAGGTGGAGGAAAGTCCCACCCTCTCCGCAAATCACATGCGCGTGTGGCAATGCTGCCGCTTGCCTGAGATAGCCGAGATCATGCAGGACAGTCTCGCGCTCGAGCCGTTGTGCCTGCCCCGTCTGGCAGTTCGGCGTAGTTTCTTGTGTCGCCACCACGAAGCAGCTTTCGCGCGCAACATGCGCAAGATACCTGTTTGCATCGGCATGTCCTTTATCCGAAAGGACACACCGGAATCCGGCCCGGACCCATCTGAGGGACCCCAAAGGCCCTCATCCGTCAGTCACAAAACCCGAAGAACACTTTCACTCTTTAGGGATCTGATGCCCAAGAATGTTAAATGCGAAGCACATGAGTACCTAGGATCCAGCACTTTCCAGCATCAGACCCCAATGAGGAACAGGATCAGGCCCGAACACCCTCTTCGAGCACCCCAAAGGACTGACCCTCCCCGGCCCTCCTCTTCCTCTCACCCCCCCCCCTGATTTCTGCAGGCGGCTTGTTTTTGTTCCGGTTATGTTCTTTTCTGAAAGCCACGCTATGAAGGGAGATCCCCGTGAAAAGCACCACTTACGCCCTGCCCGCGACGCCAAAGCAGATCGCCTATGCGGGCGCGCTGGCCTTGCGCAACCAGACGCTTCTGCCGTGGGAGGTTCAGCAAGGTCGGCGCACAAGCCAGGATGAACCTGGGCGCGCAGGACAGCCGCCCGACATCAAAGCAGGTCGCCTTTGTTGAGCGCCTCGCCCGGATCAAGCGCCGTGCCGTGCCGGACGAGTGCTTCCGCGACAAGGGGCTGATGTGGAAGTGGATCGACGGGAACAAGTGAAGCTGGGTAGACCCTGCGGTGATCGAGATTACTTCAGCCGATCAACAACCGATGCCCCGCCCAATCTGGCAAGCGCAATCAGGCTGGACTGGATCTTGGATGTGAAGACGGAACTGAACGTGCCGATGGGCGTGCGGTCCTCCCAGACATAGGACCCCTCCAGAATATCGGTGTTTATCTCGTCCAGCATGACGCACTTGCTGACATGGGTCTCTAACCCCACGCGCTGCGACTCGGTCCGTGGCACCTCTATGAACTTGCGCGACGGCAAGAGCGGCTGCGTGGTGATCGACAGGATGAACACCACAGTCTCGCTATCGGACTTGGCGACAGTGACGGCGATACAAACAGGCCGCGTCTTGCGGCCCTCGGTCTCACCCGCCATCTGTTCGCATTTCCACAGGAACGGATAGCAGAAAACCTATCCAGCGGCAGGCTTAGTCATCCGCCCGCGTCATGTCCCGCTCGAGCCCTTCCATCATCAGCGCCTTGAGATCCTCGGCATCTCGTCGATCATGTGAGCCTGTTGCGTGGCCCCTCGCGCCCGCTGCTGGTACTGGTCCATGCGGTGTTGTCACGTTAACAGTCGTGTGGTTGCTGGCGCATTGATCTAGGCGTAGGGGATTTCGATGCAGGTATTGAAAATCAGCTACAAGCGCCACCGGTTCCCCCCTCAGATCATCGGTCATGTTGTCTGGCTCTACGTCCGGTTCAACCTGAGCCTGCGCGAGGTCGAGGAGATGATGCTAGCACGTGGCGTGGACGTCTCGACTATCCGGCGCTGGACTGTCAAGTTCGGCCCTCTGATCGTCCACGTCCTGCGGCGACGGCGGCCGCGGCCGCGGCCCGGCGATGTCTGGCACTTAGACGAAGTCGTCGTGAAAATCGCGGGCCGGTCATATTGGCTGCGGCGCGCGGTCGATTAACACGGCATCGTCCTAGAGGAAATCCTTCAATTCAGGCGAGACAAGCGCGCGGCAAAGTGGCTTTTGGTCTAACTGATGAAACGCTGGGGCTTCGTTTCCCAAAGGATTGTTACGGACAAGCTGCGCTCCTACGGGGCAGCAAAACGCGAGGTCGCGCCTGGCCTTGATCATTGGTCAAACAAGGGCTGAATATCCGCGCAGAAAACAGCCATTTGCCTTTCCGAAAACGAGAGCGGGTGATGCAGGGTTTCCGATCGCCGGGTAGTTTACAACGTTTCGTCTCGATGCAATCTGCAACCCGCAATTCCTTCTCCGTACCAGTCCGCCGTCGTTCCGCTCTCACCATTCGCTACCATCGACCCGAAGCATTCGAGGTGTGGAAATCCGCGGCAAACGTCCCTTGATCAACGATCGGCACGCCAACTTGCAAGCTCAGCGAGTTAACGTGACAACACCGGTAGGCGTCCGCGCGCCGTCACACCGGCTCTCCCAAGACCGCCTGCAACCGGTCGTCGCCGAGGCTGTCATGCGAGGAGATGCGTTCCTCGCTTCTTTCAATGGTGGCGATCGCTAACTGTGACAGGAGCGAAAAGATGCCAGAGTTGATGCCGTCGGTCACCTTGATCATTCGTGCCGAGGAGGCAGCGTGAGCGTGCTTATCAGCCCGTTCAGATACTCGCCCTCTCGCCTGGGCGGCAATGCAAAGGCCTCGAAGTGGCGCACCGGCTGTTCATCGGTGCGTAGCGCGTTGCCCAGAAAGGGCCACATGTCAGGGATCGCGCCTATTCGCGATAGCAATCGTCATGAACGACTTTTCAACGGCGTTCGGGTAAGAAAATTGTCCGCGGACAATTACAGGTTCATACTTGGATAGCTCTGGGCCGTGGCGAGACGCCGTATTAACCTTTCGGGGCTAAAATCGGCACTCTTTGAACCAGTGGTGATTGATCGAAAGTATGCACCCACTGCTCGAATCCTGTCATGGAACTGCATAATCGCCCAAACTGTCGCTGCGGCTCTTAGTGCGCCGAGGCGTTTATGCGCTGCTTCATAGCTTTGGCTGGTGATCCCAATCATTGGAGCAAGGGTTCGAGCGTGGCTAACGACATCATGCATCGTTTCTACTCTTTTCAACGAAAATTCGGCCGCGACGGGGCAAGCGAATAACAACTCTGGGATGGAGATTGGAGCGTCTGAAGTTGGAGATAACTTTTCATTTTTTAGAGCAACCTTCTCTTTATCAATAAGTTCTTTATTTGACTTATGATGGTGTCGGACAAATTGACCGTCATTGGCGGTCATAGTTGTTGTTAAACTAGAACTCGGATCATTCGTAGACTCGGCTGCGATTTCAGAGATTGCCAGCTCTGAAAGGATCCGTTCACAGTCTTCGAGGGATAACTTACGACGTAGGATACGGAAGGTGTTGAGGGCCCTTTCGTCGTTTGGGTTTTCGGCTAGACACGCGTTCGCCGCTGCGCGGATTTTGGTGCGCAGGTAATCAACTTGTTCTCGCTCTTGCATCACCTCTGCTGCCAATGCCGCAAGTTCATGCAGACGATCAAAGAGTGGCGATAGGTCAAATCCGAACCGCAACGCTTTGCCTTCATGGCTGCTGCGTTTTGTGAAGCGTTTTCTATTTGCGCTGTCGTGGCGAACAAGCAGCCCGATCTCTTGCAACGTTGCTGCGTGGCGCCGGATCGTCCGGTCAGAGATGCCATTGCGTCTAAATGTGAGTGTTGCGTTCGATGCAAACACTGTGTGGTGGTTGCGCTTAGGTGCGAGGCACGAAAGCATTGCGTCTAGGGTTGAAATCACAGAAGCGCTGAGACCCAAGCGGGGGGCCGCATTTCGCAGTGTCGCAACAATGATGTGGCGCTCTGGAATGGAGTTGTCCGCGGACAATAATTCACCGGTCCGCAACCCGGAGGGTGCAGTTGCTTGTTTAAATGCCATGTATTTTTCACGACAACCTGATGTGAAAGGCGCCAATAACCCTGAAAATCAGAAAAAAGGCCGCAAATCTTCAACAACCGAATCGGTTGTTGTTGACTGGCGCGGAGAAGCTGTTAAATCTGAAAGTGCAAAGAACAGATCGGGCTCTCCTTGGGAAACCTTGGGGGGCTCTTTCTTTTTAGGCTGTTGGTGTGCTCCTTTTTTGGTGTTTCTGCTCGGTCGATAATCAGTCAGGCTTTCGCTCTGCCTGCCATGCCTCATAGAGGCGTGTAAGCTCCGCTTCTGCGTTGTTACGCATCCACTGAGCAAATTCTGGGGCTTCAGCCTTCGACAGCTTAACCGTCAAAGCACGGGCCGTTTCTTTCACCTCTGCTATGGCAGTCCCATCACTAAGCTTGATGGCGAGGGTAGGGGAGGGAACGGGTTTACTAGTTGCCTTAGGTTTCAGCATCTGACTAACGGCGCCACAGATCATGCTAAAGCGGTCGTCGGGACTTTTAGTCGCATTAAGCTGAAGTGCTGAGGTAACCTGTTCAAGATCGATGCTGTTGTTACGCGACTGGTCCGCAAGTTCTTCCCAGCGTCTTCGTCCAATGCCATGAGCGGATCCAATCTGCTCAATGACTGACTTTGGAATGGACCGCGCTACTTTGGTCATTCTAGACAACATTGGTTTGTCCACCGCGAGGGCATCAAGAATGATGCCCTGTTCGTATCCACTTGAGGAAAGTTCAGCCGCGAACAGCGCTTTTTCAATGAAGCTGGGATCCAAACGCTGGGTATTTTCTTGCCCCTGGGCGAGGATTGCTTCCTCGTCAGAAAGAGACCTGACAAGTGCTTTCGCAGGGATACCGAGCGATCTCAAAGCCCGCAGTCTACGGCGACCATAGACGATCTTATAGTGTCCGGGTTTGTCCGCAATCGGGCGCACCATGATAGGCACTTGTTGGCCGTGAGCCTTAATGCTTTCAGCTAGCTTTACAACATCAGCATCGCTGAAAGAGAGCCGGTCCTTAGGGCCATTTTCTTCTATGACATCAACCGAGATTTCTCTCACAGCGTTGCTCGCCACATCCTTTAAAGTGGACTTCACGCCACTCATCGCCCCAGTATTAGGAAAACGTACCTTCTGCTCACTGGCTGGAACCGCCGAGTTGTCTGTGTCAGGTGGGGGAGGAGGCTGGAATAGGTTTCGACGGGCCATTAGTCAGTTTCCCTTCCCCAAGCTTGCTGTATTGTGTTTTCGAATTCATCAGCGACACCATTAACTGACTCCAATATCCGGGTTAGAGTCTTTTTCACGACCTGAGAGGGGTCCAATTCATAGATGGTTTGCTGCGTCATCCCAGCGTCTGAGATTGCGGTGGATTTGAGCATTGGTGTAGTCAACACTTGATCCAAGAGAATAGACCTCAAAAAACCTGCCATTTGTGATTGTGGCACGTCGGTTGGCTCATATCGAGCAATCAAGAACTTAAGGAAATTCCAGTCAATAGGTCCGGCTGCCTCCTCAAGGGTCTGGACAGTTTCTCCAGCCATTTCAAGGAATTGCGCCATTGAAGCGACATCCAACATACTGGGAACGACTGTGATCAGAAGGCCTGTAGACGCCAACAAAGCGGTCATGGTTGTAAAGCCAAGCTGAGGCGGGCAATCGATGATGACAAGATCGTAGTTTGCCTCAATCTCGTCGATCGCGATTGCAAGACGTTGAGTAAATGGCGGATCAACCTTGTGCTGAAGCGCGTAGGCTGTTTCGGTCTCATACTCTGATAACAACAGGCCGGCGGGGGCGAGATCAAGATTGTGAAAGTAAGTCTTTCGGATAATTTGGCTCAGCGGCACCGGGTCTTCGTACTTTAACGCGTCATAAACCGTACCGCTTTCCGCGAACTCAATCTCCGGACGGTATCCGAACATAGTAGTCAAGCTTGCCTGTGGGTCCATGTCGATTGCAAGTACGCGATAGCCTCGCAAAGCGTAGCGTTGGGCCAAGTGGATGGCGCTGGTTGTCTTGCTAGAGCCGCCCTTAAAGTTGACAATAGAAATAATCTGAAGGGCATCGTTCTCTCGCCGACCGGGAAGATATGTTTCACCGTTCCGACCAGTCTTCGCCATCACATGGCGAATTTGGTTGATCTCTTGGGCTGTGTAGAGCCTGCGACCTCTGGAATCAGTCTCTACATCGGGAAAATCGCCTTCCTGATGCCGCGTCCGAAGGTTCGACATGCTGATCCCGGTCAGCTCTGAAACCTCTGCAGGATGAAATTTACGCAGCGTCTTTCTGCTATCGGGCTGAAAGCTATTGCGCATATGATTGTTAAGCGCCTCTGACAGGCGGGCAGCGTTCGACGCAATAGATGCGGCGATAGAGTTGGTTTGCGCGATATCTGCGTTTGAATTCATACTGCCCTCACGACCTCTTAGTGGGTCATCTGTATTTCGTCGCTAAACCGCGTGATTTACGTCAAACTGCGACAACTGAACTCATGACACGCAACTTATCCTCAGGCAACAAATTTTTTGCGGGATGCTGCTTTAACAAATGATGTCGCGCTATCAATTTCTTCAAGCTATGACGCTAACAGCATGTTAATGCGAGCTAAAATTAGCTTCGAGCGGCGTTACTCAAGATGTTGTGGAATCTTCTCCGCAACGCTCAATAAGTTGACGCGCTGCGTACATATCGAATCGGTGATTTGTCCCACAAAGCGAAGGATCAAATTGGGGGTTTTGTCCCCGGGCTTTGTCATGTTGTTGACGCGGCCCGGCTGCACGCATAGCCATCGGGCATGATCAGCCAAGTTTCACAGCCGCGTCTGAAGGGCTTCCGGTTCCCTCGGTCCATCATCTCTTATGCCATCTGGGCGTACCATCGGTTTGGCCTGAGCCTGCGCGATGTCGAGGATCTATTGGCGGAACGGGGCGTAATAGTCTCGTATGAAAGCATCCGGGTGTGGTGCCAGCGGTTCGGAACGCAGCTAGCGGCCAAGATCCGTCGCGATCGCCCGGTTCCCGCCGACAAATGGCACCTGGACGAAGTCGTGATTTCAATTCGAGGGCGAAAACATTGGCTTTGGCGAGCGGTCGACGCTAACGGAGACGTACTGGAGATCCTGATGCAAAGCCGCAGAAATGCCCATGCCGCCAAGCGTTTCCTGATGAAGTTAATGAAGCGATGGGGTGTGCCACGCGTCCTCGTGACGGACAAACTGCGCAGCTATGGCGTGGCCGTCCGTGACCTTTGCCCAAGCGTAGATCATCGATCCCACAAGGGTTTGAACAACCGATCAGAGGCGTCGCATCGACACACACGACGAAGAGAAAAAATCATGGGTCGTTTCAAATCCCCACGCCAGGCGCAGCGTCTTCTATCCGTCCATGATCAGACCGCGACCATCTTCCGACCAAAACGCCACCGCCTTTCCGCAGCACCCTACCGCCAATCTCGGGCTGACGCGTTCAGCCTGTGGAACAACTATGCGGCTGAAATGGCTGCTTGAACGGGGCGCGGTTCCTGGTCTCGTCCTGACAAAACAACCTGACAAAGCCCCTTGGCGATATAGTCACGGGTCAGCGGAACCGCATCACGGCGCTTGGCAAGCTGGATCTGGAAGACCATCAACCGCCCATTCCGGAACGCCATTTCGCAGACAGCCAGATAGAATTCCCACATACGGCAGAACCGCTCGTCGTAAAGCATGCGCGCTGTTTCGCGTTCCTGGGCAAATCGTTCGGACCAGTGGCGCAGAGTCTCGGCATAATGCAACCGCAGGACCTCGACATCCGTGACCCACATTCCCGCACGCTCTGCTGCCGCGATGGTTTCGGACAGCGTGGGCAGATAGCCCCCGGGGAAGACGTATTTGCGGATCCACGGATCGCTGCCGCCTTTGGGCGCCATCCTGCCGATCGCATGCAAAAGTGCGACGCCATCGGGCCTGAGAACGCGCTGAAGGGTGGTAAAAAACGCATCGAATCCGCTGCGGCCCACATGCTCGAACATACCTACGGACACGACGCGATCGTATAGCCCATGCTCTTCGCGGTAATCGCGCCGTTCAAAGGCCACCTGATCAAACAGGCCGGTTTGCTGGGCACGTTCGCGGGCAGCGGCAATCTGTTCGGTCGAGAGGCTGAGCCCGGTCACGCGCGCCTCGTGTTGCTGGGCAAGCTCCATCGCCAGCCCGCCCCAGCCCGAGCCGATGTCGAGAACCTCCAGACCGGGTCGCATCAAGAGCTTTGCTGCGATGTGCTTTTTCTTGAAGGCCTGGGCCTCGTCCAACGTTTCGGTCCCGATCGGGAAGTAGGCGCAGGAGTATTGTCGATCCGCATCCAGAAAAAGGTCGTAGAGTTCGGTCGAGATGTCGTAGTGATGCGCCACGTTCGCGTGAGACCGGCTGATCGGATTATGATGCAGCCTGCGGCTCAGGAATGCGTCCAGCCAGCGGGTCAATCGTCTGCCAGGCAATGCGTCGATAGTATCTATGTCGGTCATGCAGATCGAGAGGAGGTCGCGCAGGCTGCCAGTTTCAATGCGCAGCGTCCCGTCCATATAAGCCTCGCCAAGTGCAATGCTGGGGTTCACCAGAAGTTGCACAGGCAGCACCTTTTCGGTCAAACGGACGGAAACGGCGGGTTCGCCGCCGGGGCCGAAATGCCACGTCTGGCCGCAGGGATCGTAGATGGTGAGGCGTCCGTTTTGAACGAGGCGTCGCAGCGATTTGGCGAGCAACCACATGGCCGCCCGTCCCGGTGCGAGACGTCCGGTTTCAATCCGGCTACCTTCTTGTTCAAAGCGTTCGTCGGGAGAGGTTTCGCTATTGGACATGATCGCTTGCTCCGTCTTGTTTTTTGTCGGCAGGCGGCGTCAACCGCCGCTTTCTGATAAAACAGACGAAAGATGACAAGGTTCATTACAGCGCAGCGGCCTGCCGACACGGTGCCCGCGGTGCACAGGCGTGCGTAGGCGGAACCCTTGGAAAACGGATCGGCGTGTCCTCGCTGGCGGACAATAGAACGCGATCCGTGAATTGCAGACACGCCGGTGAGAGAGGGCCAGCACATCGGGGCTCAGTCCGTCGTTTTCGCTCCGGCGTCGTCCTTCATCGCTTGAAAACGAGCGCGGGCCTTTTCCGCTGCGTCGCAATCGCAATCGAGAAAGCCATGAACCGGGCAGGTCAGGCACATCTGTTCCAACCTTGTCTTCAACGCCTGCCGACCCCGGTGAAGGCGGACCGTGATGTTGTTCAAGGTGATGCCAAGGTCTTTGGCGACAGCATCGCGCGGCTGCTCCTGAAGATCGACGCGCCAGATTACTTCGGCATATTCCGGTCTGAGCGTCGGCAACAGCTTGTACAGACAATTGCATATCGCCTCGTCGAGTTCTTCGTCGAACCCGTTTTGGACGCTGTCCAGGTCGGTTGGGGCCATGACTACCTCCCTCTGGCGCCTTCGCGAAACCTTGCGACCGTAGTCGGCGATGGACGACGCCAGAATCTGGCCGAGCCAGCCACGAACGGCGCGCACATCGCGAAGTTGCTCGGAGCGGTCAATGGCGCGCAGCATGAACGTTTGCAGGACATCCTCGGCTGCCTCCGGATCTCCCAGTCGCCGACGCAGGAAATTCAGGATATGCTGCCGACCTTCCACCAGCGAGCGACGGACAGCGATGTCCGCATCCTTGGCGGCTGTGTTGGGCTGATCTGCTGTGGATAACCGATCATTCGGGTCGTGATTCATGATACACCTCTGAAAAGTAAGACGCCGAACCATCGAGAACGTTACACTTTTTCGGGTGCTTCGGGTGACCTGATTGTTGGTGGTTTTGCTGTTGGGTATGCACAGGCGCGGTCTTTTGGAACCCGGGCCAACGGGCGTATGCCCAGGAATGCGTAAGGTTTCGGCTGCCGCAGCGTCTTCTTACTTCGCCCCTGAGTTGGCACATCGGAAAATTTCTGCAATTCCTGCCACTTCTGACTTGGAAAGGAAATCTCGATGTCGCCGACTGTCATAACCAAAATCGTTTTGGCCATGTTCCTGTGGGCGGCGTGCTTTCCGTTGATCACGGCAGGGCTGCAATACTCGCCGCATCTGACTTTTGCGACAATGCGCGCAGTTCTGGCCGGAGCAACTTTGGTGGGTCTGGCCATGATTTTGCGCAGACCATTCCCGCGCGGTTGGCGCACGTGGTTGACCTTGGGGATCGTCGGGATTGGTGCGACAAGTTTGGGATTTCTGGGCATGTTTCATGCAGCAGAATTCGTGTCTCCGGGCCTCGCCACGGTCATCGCAAACGCGCAGCCGCTGCTGGCCGCAATACTGGGTGTTGTATGGCTTGGCGAAAGGCTGCCGAAGGTCGGTTGGGTCGGCCTTTCGATCGGATTCATGGGAATCCTCGTGATCGCGCTGCCGCAATTGCTTGATGGAGGGCAAGAGGGGTCGGCCATCGGTTTCGCCTATATCGTTTTGGCCGCGGTTGGGGTGACCATCAGCAACGTGGCCATCAAGTCCATCGCCGGCAAAGTGGACGGGCTTTTTGCAATGGGGTTACAGTTGCTCATCGGCAGCGCGCCGCTCGCGTTCGCAGCCCTCGCGCTGGAAGATCAAAACGCCATTCAATGGAACGCGGTCTTCACGGCATCGCTTTTGGGGCTGGCGCTGTTCGGCTCAGCGCTGGTGTATTGGCTCTGGTTTTCCGTGCTGGAGGCAGTTGAACTGAACCGGGCGATTGTGTTCAGCTTTCTTGTTCCGATCTTCGGTCTTTCAATTGGTGCCTTGTTTTTCGGGGAACGCCTGTCCGGGATTCAATTTTCCGGTATTGCGCTGGTCATTTTGGGGATCGTGTTCGTCAACTTAAAGGGAACACGGCGGTCTCAAGGTCGATAATACAGAACAACCTGTTAACCTGTTTTCAAACGGTCGTTTCGGCTATTGTCTTCGTCGAAAGCCTGTTTGCTTCGATACGAATGTGTGTTGCTTATTCAGAGTGACGCGCGGAGGGGCAAATTGTACGTTAGAGAGACAATGCTCGAATCAGCGCTGTATCGGCGCTGATCGCACCTTCGCAAACCTCTTGGAAAGGGCAGAGACATCATGGCATCGCAAGACAGTGGCAAGCCCGATGTGCCCGACGCTTCGCCGGAACGCGCCCTGTTGGACGGGCGCGGAGCGTTTATGGGATTTCTGGTCAAACGGCTTGGCAACCGCGCAGATGCAGAGGATGTCCTGCAAGACTTCTGCATCCGCGTGCTGTCACGCAAGGATCAGCTCCGAGACGTCGAACGAATGGATGCGTGGCTCTACACAATCCTGCGGTCCACTTTGAACGATCACTACCGCAAAGGGACCCGGCGCAGCCGCCTGGCGGCGGCGGCGGCGCGCGAACCAGAGGAATGGATTGCCGATGCGCCCTCACAGATGGCGCGGCTGTGCACCTGCCATGGCGGGCTGATTTCCGAACTGCGCCCGGCGGATGCCGAACTGATCCGGCGCATCGATTTCGGCGAAGAGGATCGCGAAAGCGTGGCAGCCGATCTGCGGCTTAACCGCAACGCACTTGGTGTCCGGCTACACCGGGCACGCACTGCTTTGCGCGAGGCGCTTACAACGCATTGCGGCAAGTGCTGCCAAGAGGACCGGGACGATTGTTACTGTCCGCCCGAGGGCTGCGAGAACGACAAACACGAGACTGATTGCGAAGAAGAGGGACAACTATCCTGATCGCAGCGAAGTCGGGTCTGTAACGATTTCCATGATCCAGCGTCTTCTTCTGTGAGTCTGCCCGAAGGCACAACCGCAGGAGAAATTGAACATGCCACGTATCACGTCGGATTGGAACTCGGGAGTACCCCGTCAACCATCATCCGATGACGATCTTCGCGTCTTTTTTTCCCGGATGACCTGCGCATGTGCCGAGACCTCCGCGTACGCAGATGCCCCGATGGCGCGCGCGATGTTCAACCGTGTGGAAGTGATGAAACAACCCCGGACACTTGCGGCAAGTGCACTGGGCATTGCACCTGGCGATGCGACCTATCTCCTTTCCGGTCTGCGCGAGGATGTGGCGAAGGATTTCGTGCTTCTGCTGGATGCGAAGAGACCGCCCGCAAAGACCAACTATGAGAAGGAAATCAGCGATGAATAAGAGCTTGCGCCTTGCAACCGTGGCGCCGGAGCACCCCCCCGCAGCTGCCTCCGATGACGCGAAGATAGGCACTCACGTTTCCTATGCTCAAGACGCCTTTGAACGCTGGATGCTGTTTCTCGACACGCTGGGTGAACGCGCCGACAACATGATCGCGCATGAGCGGCAGGGCATGCCGCCGCTACTGGATTTCGATTACGAACTGCTGCTGGACGCACGCACCTTTGAGCGGTCGGCCAACTACGCGCTGCTCAGGATCACGCGGGTCGGCGACGATTGCTGGGACGATTGCGTGGACGAGGCCAAGCCGCCCGTGATCGTCATCGATCCGCGCGCCGGGCACGGGCCCGGTATCGGCGGGTTCAAGCGCGACAGCGAGGTCGGCATGGCGATGCACGAGGGCCATCCGGTCTATTTCGTGATCTTCTACCCCGAGCCCATGCCACATCAGACGCTGTCGGATGTGCATTATGCCTTGCGCGACTTCGTCTCCGAGGTCGCTCGCCGTCACCCGGACACAGCCCCCGTGCTCTACGCCAATTGCCAGGCCGGTTGGGCGGCCACGCTGCTGGCGGCGGATTGCGACGGTCTGACCGGACCCGTGGTGCTGAACGGCTCGCCGCTCAGCTACTGGTCGGGCGAGGCGGCAAGCAGCCCGATGCGGATGATGGGCGCACTGTCGGGCGGGGCATGGGCCGCCCATATGATCTCCGATCTGGGGGACGGGCGGTTCGACGGTGCCTGGCTGGCGCAGAATTTTGAGACCCTGCAACCCGAAAAGGCGATCTGGGACAAATACGCGAACCTCTTTGCCCATGCCGACACCGAACGCGAGCGGTTCCTTGAGTTCGAACGCTGGTGGAATGGCTACTACACGCTCAGCCGCGAGGAAATCCTCGGCATCACGCAGAACCTGTTCATCGGCAACCGGCTGGAACAGGGCGAGATGCAGCTGGATGCGCATTGCACCGTCGATCTTAAGCGCATCAGCAATCCACTGATCATCTTCGCCTCGGACGGTGACAACATCACGCCGCCCGAACAGGCAATGGGGTGGATTGGCAAGCTTTATCCCGATACCGATGCGCTCAAGGCAGCCGGGCAGCGCATCGTCTATATGACGCATCCGCGTGTCGGGCATCTGGGCATCTTCGTCTCCGGCTCTGTCGCGCGGCTCCAGCATCGTGCGATTCTGGAAAGCCTGGACGATGTCGAGGCCCTTTCCCCGGGTCTCTACGAGATGGTGATCGACAACCCGTCGGGTGACCCGGACTGCGAGACCGGCGATTTTGAGGTGCGATTCGAGCCGCGCGAGGTCGATGATCTGGGCATTGCATCGGACGATGCGGCCTTGAAACAAGTGGCGCAGATATCGCGGATCAACGAGGCGGTCTATTCGACTTTCGTCAGTCCTTGGATCCGCGCCGCGACGACCCCGGCCAGCGCTGAGGCGCTCCGTGCGCTGCACCCCATGCGCTGGACCAGAATGATGTTCTCCGAACAGGTGAACCCGTGGATGGCCCTGATCAAGTCCACCGCCGAAACGCTGCGCGAGACGCGCTCACCATTGCCGGACGACCACCCCGCGATCGTGGCCGAGCGTGCGCTGTCGGCGCGCACCGGCGAGGGTATAGGCGCATGGCGCAAGGGACGCGATGCCTGGATCACCCATGTCTTCGGCGCGATGTTCGGCAATTTCCCGTTCGCCGCGGCAGTCACACAGGCGGAAAAACTGTCGGCCTCATCAAAAAAGGAATGAACAATTATGGAATGGCTTTTTGAAAACTGGGTTTTGGTTCTCGTCTTCGGCGGAATGGCCGCCATGCACCTTTTCGGGCACGGACATGGCGGACACAAACATGGCAAGTCGGCCAAGCGTCATGGTGCGCACGACAAGAAGACCGAAGCTTCCGCCGATACCGAGGCAGTGTCGGAGAATGCCTGAATTCGACGCATGCTGCGATCCTGCGGAACTGCTTGATCTGTCCGGCCGGAAGGGTCTGGTTGTCGGCATCGCCAATGATCGCAGTCTGGCGTGGCCTGCTGCCCTGCATTTCCGTCAAGCGGGTGCCGAGCTCGCCATCACCTACGTCGATGAGCGCACCAAACCTCATGTGGTGCCATTGGCTGCACGTCTCGAAGCGCCGATCCTGCTGCCCTGTGACGTGAATGCGCCGCACGAACTCGACGCTGTCTTCGACGCCATCACGGACCGCTGGGGAAAATTGGATTTCATCCTTCATGCCGTGGGCAGCGTGCCGCCCGGCGACCTTCATGGCCGCCTGACTGACTGTTCGGCTGCAGGGTTTTCCCAAGCGATGCATGTGTCCGTCCAATCGCTGATCCGCATGGCGCATCTTGCCGAGCCCCTGATGAAAAGCGGCGGCAGCCTGATCATTCTGAGCTATCTGGGTGGCGAACGTGTGGTGGAGAATTACAACGTGATGGGGCCGGTCAAGGCGGCGCTTGAAGCCACCGTGCGCTATCTGGCTCACGAACTCGGGCCGTCGAACATCCGCGTCAACGCCATTTCGGCGGGACCCGTGATGACCCGCGCGGCGTCCGGGCTGACCGGCTTTGCGGGTCTTCTGGACGCGACCGCGCGAGTTGCCCCATTGCGGCGCAACGTCACGGCCGACGAGGTGGGCCGCGCCGCCCTGCTGTTCGCCAGCGAATATACCGGCGGCATCACGGGCGAGGTGCTGCATGTCGATGCGGGTGTTCACGTCGAAAGCCCTGTCGCCGCAGCCAAAATGAACGTCAAATCGGAGGAATCATGATGCGCCAGACCATTGACGAAACCAATCAATTGCCCGCAACAGAGCGCCGCGATTTCCTGTATTACGCAACGGCCTCAACCGGCGCGATTGCCGCAGGCGCGGCGGTCTGGCCGTTGATCAATTCGATGAACCCCTCGGCCGACGTGACCGCGTCCGGCACGGTCAGGGTTGATCTTTCCGGCGTCGAACCGGGTCAACGTATTACCGTGAAATGGCAGGGGCGCCCGGTCTTCGTCTGGCGCCGGTCACCAGCCGCAATTGAGGCTGCACGAGCCGTCGATCCCGACCAGCTTCCCGATCCTGTTGACGAAGCAGTCGAGAATCCGAACGCAAGTAGTGAAGAGCCAGCGCTGGATGAAAACCGCGCGGCGGGCGAGGATGGCGAATGGCTGATCGTCATCGGTGTCTGCACCCATCTGGGGTGCATTCCGCTGGGGCAGGATGGGTCGGCGGTGGGCGAGTTCGGCGGTTGGTTCTGCCCGTGCCACGGATCGCATTACGATACCTCGGGCCGGATCCGGAAGGGGCCGGCCCCACGCAACCTCGACATCCCACCTTACGATCTGGGCGACGACCTGCAACTCGTTATCGGCACCTGACGTGCTGAACCAGCCAAAATTCAAGAAGGAGACTATGACATGCAAGCCAGGGATATCATGACAACATCGGTGATCTCGGTCCCGCTGGAGGGACAAATCGAGGACGCGGTACGCTTGATGCTCGACCACAATATCAGCGCGCTGCCCGTCGTTGACGCCGAGGGCGACCTCAAGGGACTTGTCAGCGAAGGCGACCTCATGCGGCGTGTCCGCGAAACAGACGGACCACGCCGGTCATGGTGGCTCGAGGTGCTGGGCGGATCGGGCGATGCTGCCAGGGATTTCGTGAAGCTCAAAAGCCACCGCGTCGAGGACGTGATGACAAGGGATGTGGTTTCAGTAGAAGAGGATACGAATGTCGCGGAAATCGCGAGCCTTCTGGAAAAGCACCGGATTAAGCGCGTGCCGGTAGTGAGAACCGGCAAAGTGGTCGGCATTGTGAGCCGGGCGAACCTGCTCCACGCCTTGTCGGCGCTTCAGGATGGGGCGCTGCCGGAGCCGTCGGAGGACGACCGCGTGCTGCGTGCGAAGATTGAAGAGGCTCTGAAAGAAGTGCCTGGTGCAGTGGTCAACCTAATCAACTACACAGTGGACAAGGGGAATGTCGCCGTCTGGGGTGTCGCCGACAGCGATTTCGAGGAGAATGCGATCCGGGTTGCCGTCGAAAACGTGCCCGGTGTCAGGACGGTTGAGGTCCATATGGGGCGACTGCCGGCCTGGGCTTACGGGATCTGACTCACATTGCGCAGATAAACCCGGCCTGTCAGGACGTCGATCGCATCGAGGAGGGTTCGTATGATGGCGCTAACGCCAGGTGCCGCCGACCCTGAAGACAAAACGATTGAAATCGTCGGGGCCGGTCCCGCAGGTCTGGTCTGTGCAATCGTTTTGGCCAACGCCAATCGTCGGGTCGTGGTGCGAGAGTGGCACGAAGATGTCGGCCATCGGTTCCGCGACCACTTTCAACGCCTTGAAAACTGGACCGCCGACGGGAACGTTCCGGACGAATTGGCGGAGGCAGGGGCCGCCGCAGATTTCGATCATTTTGGCGTGACCGATGGCGTCGTGTTCGACAGCCGCGCCACAGCGCACCGGGTGCATGGATCGCAACCCCTGTTCTATCTGTTGCGGCGCGGCAATGCCACGGGAACGCTCGACCGGGCCTTGCTGGATCGGGCCCGCGCAGCCGGGGTCGAGGTGCGATTCAATGATCGCGTGAAAAGAACCGCGGGCAATATGATCCTGGCGGGCGGGCCACGGCGGGCCGATATCATCGCCGTGGGCTACGTCTTTGACACGACCATGGCCGATGGTGCGTGGCTGGCGTTCGGGGCGGAGATAGCCTCGAAGGGCTACGCCTATTTGCTCGTGCACCAAGGACGCGGCGCGGTGGCCAGTTACATGTTCTCGGGCTTTCACGATCAGGCAGAATATCTCGCGGCGACTGTATCATATTTCGAACGTCACGCCGGGCTGCAAATGCAAAGACCGAGAGGCTTCGGGGGTTTCGGGAATGTCCGATTGCCGCGCACCGCGATGCAGGGCAGAAACCCGGTGATCGGCGAACACGCGGGCCTCGCGGGATCGACTACCTGGTCGGAAAGCTGGGATCGAACGACACGGACGACGCCTTGGGCCAGGCCTACCGGCTGTCGTTGCCTATGCGCCTGCTGCTGCCGTTCGCCCGATTTCACTATCGCAACCCTTTGCAGGATCGCAGTTGCAGCCACAACAACTGCAATTGTGTCTGGTCCCAGCACGGCGCGCATGAAGTAGCGGACACCTGACGGATGTGCCTCCTTGCGAATTCGCGTTCCAAGCATAGCGTCGGCTTCGTGACGCCGATGTTGCGACTGGACCGGTGGGGCGGTAAGCCGCGATCATGAGCAGCTCGCACGCATCTCGTCAAAATTCCGTGACGTTGCCGCAGGCCCGGCAAGCGATCTGTGTGCCAAATCTGGGCGAAGGGCAGGGCGCTTTCCAGCTGTTCGTCGAGGGAGATGCTCTTTTCGATGCGATGCTCGCGGCGATAGAGGGCGCGACCGAAACGATCTGGATGGAATCCTACATCTTTGCCGCCGACGAAGTCGGGGCGCGTTTTGTCGCCTTGCTCGCAGCCAAAGCGCGAACCGGGCTTGACGTGCGGTTGCATCTCGACGCTTTCGGTGCCGGCCAGCGGAATTTCGACAAGTTTCGGCGGGAACTGGAACGCAGCGGCGTGCGGTTTCGCTGGTTTCGTCCCTTTGATCTCCGACACCCGCTGCGATATTTTCAACGCAACCACCGCAAGCTTCTCATATTGGACGGCCGGGAAGCGTTCCTGAGCGGTTTCAACATCCGCCGGTTGAACTCGCGTCGGCTTCACGGCGAGACTCGCCAGCGCGATACACATGTGCGTGTCCCGGCGCCGTTGGCGACGCTTGCCGAAAGCCACTTCGACCGGCTCTGGCAGGACGCCCGCCCGCTTCCATCAAACGCCATTCCCGAAGAGGCCGACGCAATCGAAGGACTGCTGGTACCGAGCTATTCGCGCAAGTGTCAAAAGAGGCTTGCCTGTCTGCACGCGGGACTGATCGGGATGGCACAGACCTGCGTTTATCTGACGTCGCCCTATTTCGGTCCGGGCACCGTGGTCGACCGGGCGCTTCAGGATGCCGCGCGTCGCGGCGTGGACGTCCGTGTGTTGGTGCCTCGCACGAGCGATCCTATGGTCGCTGGCTGGGCGACGCGGGCGGCATATGCGCAGCTTCTCACGGCGGGCGTGAGGGTCTACGAGTATCTGCCCCGTCCATTGCATGCCAAGACGTCGGTCGTCGATACAGGCTGGTCGATCATCGGGTCAGCTAACCTCGACTACCGAAGCCTGTTCGTCAATCAGGAGCTGGTTCTGGTCGCACATGACCGCGTGCTGGCAGGGCAGTTGCAGGCCCAATATCTGCAAGATCTTTCGGATGCCCGCGAAGTCACTCTTCGGGCTTGGCATTCCCGCGGCTGGCGCGCGCGAGGTTTCGAGGTGATCGGATGGGCCGCGCGGCGGCTGCTGTAACCTATGGCACCGGTCAGCCGATAGCCTGCCGGGATGCAGTAACTCTGTCTGCAATATCGACGCCTTCCTACGGCAGAGCGATACACTTGCTCCTATACTAACGAAGACCGACAGGTTGTCAATTTCTGTAATGCTTCCGGTCGGGGCGCGTCTATAGAACGAAACCAAACAAAAGGAGGTCCAGATGGACGACCGATCAACTTCTCAGACGCAAGACACAGCACAGCAAAAACAGGGCGGATGTTGCGGTGGCAAGACCGACGCGCAGCCGAAAGCAAATGTCGAACCGCAGGTCGCGGAACCCGTAAAGGCAAAACCGGCCAAATCCGGCTGCTGCTGCGGCTAGGGCCGAGGCAAAGCCACCGCAGGATGGGCGTCTGGCGCTTGGTGCGCCCATCCTGAACCGGCGCCGTCCAGCGGATGTGTTCGCGCTCCGTCCGGATCCACGACAAGAAGGGAGAAAGCCATGATGCCCATTTTCTATTTCACCGCAGTCGCGGTGATCCTTTTCCTGGCCCTGCGCATGACGTGCGGGGCCTGCGTCATGGGCGGGCCTGCCGGGGCAGGGCGTGTGCGTCTGCCGGTTGTGCCGCTTGGTTGGGCGCTGAGCCTGTTCCTGGCGCTGACCTACCTTGTGTGCATCGCATTCGATCTGATCTTTCCCGCCTATGCAATGTATGAAACCTGGTCCGGTCTGCTGCCCGGTTTCGTCTGGCTGACCCCGGTGGGCTTCATCATCGGGCTGGTCGAGAGCTTTCTCTACGGTTGGTACGCCGCGCTGATCTTCGGCGGCCTTTACAACGCCATCGCGGCAAGGGGAACAGCGACGTGATCCCGACCGCACGTCCGAAACTGCGCTTTCTTGGCGCCGCCGGGACGGTGACGGGATCGCGCTATCTGGTCGAGGCCCTGGGGCGGCGCATTCTGGTCGATTGCGGGCTGTTCCAGGGCTTCAAGCAGTTGCGGGCGCGCAATCGCAAACCTTTCCCTGTGCGTGTCAACACCATCGACACTGTGCTGCTCACCCATGCTCATCTGGACCATTCGGGATATCTGCCGACACTGATCCGGGCGGGGTTTCGCGGGCGGGTTCTTTGCACAGAAGCAACGGCAGATCTGTGCGGGCTTATTCTGCCCGACAGCGGCCATATCCAGGAAGAAGAGGCGCGCTTTGCCGCGCGGAGGGGATATTCCAAACACAAGAAGCCAAAACCGCTCTATACGCTCAAGGATGCAAAGGCCGCGCTGGACCGCTTTGATCTTCACCCCTTCGACCGGCGAATAGATTTAGGCGACGGCATCGCGGCCCGTTTCATTCCGGCGGGGCATCTGCTCGGGGCGGCGCAGATCCGGCTTGAGGTCGGCGGCAGGGTTGTCCATTTCAGCGGCGATCTGGGCCATGATCCCGATCCGCTGATGCGATCGCCCCAGCCATTCGGCGGAGCAGATGTTCTGGTCTGCGAGTCCACCTATGGCAACCGGTCCCATTCCGACGTGGACCCAGAAGCCGAACTGGCTCCGATCCTCAAACGCACCTTTGCCCGCGGCGGCACGGTGCTGATCCCGTCCTTTGCCGTCGGACGGGCGCAGGGGCTGATGCTGCACATTGCGCGATTGATGGAGCGCGGCGATATTCCCTATGTCCCGGTGTTCCTCAACAGCCCGATGGCGGTGAATGCGACCGAGATCTATCACCGTCATCACGCCGAGCACCACGTCAGCCGCGAAGACTGCATTGCGATGTTCGAGATCGCCAAGAGGGTAAACACGGTCGAGCAATCCAAGGAGCTGAACACGCGCCAGGGCCCGATGATCATCGTCTCCGCCAGCGGAATGCTGACCGGCGGGCGTATCCTGCACCATCTGGCCAGCTTCGGCGGCGATCGGCGGAACGCGATCTTGCTCTCCGGTTTCCAGGCCGGTGGCACGCGCGGCGCGGCGCTGGCCGGAGGCGCGCGGACATTGCGCATGTTCGGACGGGAGTTCCCGATCGAGGCCGAAGTGGTTCAGCTCCAGTCCTTTTCCGGACATGCCGATGCCGATGAGATCCTGCGCTGGATGTCCGCCGGTCCCGCCCCCGAGATGACCTATCTCACCCATGGGGAACCTGTCGCCGCCGATACCCTGCGATTCCGCGTCGAACACGAGCTAGGGCGATCCGCGCGCGTGCCCGAACATCTCGAATCCGTCTACCTGGACAGGCCGCGATGACCGAAACGCTTGCCCTGGTCTCTTCCCGCATCGACACCTACCGGCAGCTGGTCGTCTACATGCATGAAGACTGTCACGTTTGCCGTTCCGAGGGGTTTGCTGCTCAGACACGCATACGGATCGACCTGAAGGACCGCTGGATCATCGCGACCCTGAATGTCGTCGGCCGCGGAGCATGGCTTGCCGTGGACCAGGCGGCATTGTCCGTTTCCGCGTGGGCCGCGCTTGGCGCTGAGATTGGAGACGAAGCCGCTTTCTCGCACCCTGAACCGCCCGCTTCGGCGTCTATGATCCGGGCGAAAGCCTATGGCGAGAGGCTGGACCGGGCCGGGTTCGCGACGATCGTGCACGACACGCTCGACAGCCGGTTATCGGACCTCGACCTTGCCGCCTTCGTGACCGCCTGCGCCGGCGACAGGCTGAACGAGGCCGAAACCGTGGCGCTGACCCGCGCCATGAAGGAAGCAGGGCAGACGCTCGACTGGGGGCAGCACACTGTCCTCGATAAGCATTGCGTCGGCGGATTGCCGGGCAACCGGACGACACCCATCGTCGTCGCGATCGTCGCGGCGGCGGGGCATCTGATCCCCAAGACGTCGAGCCGTGCGATCACATCGCCTGCCGGAACCGCCGACACCATGGAGGTGATGGCGCCCGTCGCGCTTGACGCCGCCGCGCTGCGCCGGGTGGTCGAAGCCGAGGGCGGTTGCCTCGTCTGGGGTGGCGGGCTCGCCCTCAGTCCTGCCGACGATCATTTTATCCGTGTCGAACGCCCCCTCGATTTCGACTCCACCGGTCAACTCGTAGCGAGCGTACTGTCTAAAAAGGCGGCCGCCGGTGCCACCCATGTTCTGATCGACATGCCGGTCGGACCAACGGCCAAGGTGCGGTCTGCCGGAGCGGCGGAGGCACTCGGGATACGGCTGTCTTCGGTGGGCAAGGCGTTGGGTCTGAACCTGGCGCTACATATCAGCGATGGCGTGGCCCCGGTGGGACGTGGCATGGGCCCGGCGCTGGAGGCGCACGACGTGCTCGCGGTTTTGCGGCGCGCGCCGGATGCACCTGGCGACCTGCGTGCGCGGGCGCTGGATCTGGCCGGACATCTTCTGGACCTCGCACCGCACGCCGTTGCTGGGCGGGGGCGGGACCGCGCGCAGGCGCTTCTCGATAGTGGTGCAGCGGAGGCAAAGTTCATGGCAATTTGCGCGGCACAGGGCGGTTTCCGCAAACCCGGAACCGCAGCGCAGCAGATCGAAATACGCGCCCCTCATGCGGGCCAGTTGACCGCCATCGACAACCGACGCATCGCACGCATCGCCAAGCTGGCCGGGGCCCCGCGTCAGAAGAGCGCCGGCATCCGCCTTCTGGTGCGGATCGGGGATTGGGTGGACAAGGGCCAGCCGCTTTATGAGCTTCATGCCGAGACACCAGGCGAACTGGCCTATGCCCTGGCTTACGCGGAGTCCCAGACCGGGGTGCTGACGCTGTCCGAGGCAGTGTCATGATCCTTGTCGCGTTTCCCGAGATGAGGCCGCTTGCCGAAGACCTGGCACCCGCGCTTGGGGCGGACCTGCTCGCTCTCGACTGGCACCACTTCCCAGATGGCGAAAGCCTGATTTCGCTGCCCGGCGATCTGGACGGGGCCGATGTGGCATTTCTGGCGACTTTGCGCGATCCCGATCGCCTTGCCCTGCCCTTGCGCTTCGCCGCGGCGACGGCGCGCGAGATGGGCGCGCGTCGCGTCGGATTGATCGCGCCTTATCTTGGCTACATGCGGCAGGACCATCGCTTCGAGCGCGGGCAGGCGGTAAGCGCACCGCTGTTCGCGCAATTCCTGGGGGAAAGTTTCGACTGGCTGGTGACCGTGGATCCGCATCTGCACCGCATCGCGCGGCTGCAAAATGTCTTCCCGATGCCTGCCATTCGCGCCGTATCCGCCCCGCTGCTTGCGACCTGGATCAGCACGAACCTGCCAGACGCCGTTCTTCTGGGCCCTGACAGCGAAAGCCAACAATGGGTGGCTGAGGTGGCCCGGCTGGCCGGACGGCCCTATGAGGTCTTGCGCAAGGTGAGATCCGGTGACCGCAGTGTCGATGTCAGTGTGCCCGAAAGCGCGGCGCTGCGCGAAGGCACACCGATGATCCTCGACGACATCGCGTCTTCGGGGTCCTCGATGGCTCGTGCCGTCGAAAGGTTGCTTGCGGCCGGAACCGCCGCGCCTGTCTGCCTGGCTATCCATGCGGTCTTTGCGCACGGCGCTCAGGACGCCATTCTGTCGGCTGGTGCGGCAAGGATCATCACCACCGACACCATACCCCATCCAACGAATGCGATCGGAATTGCCGGTTTATTGGCCGAAGCGATCCTTTCTGTGGTGACAGCCCTTGACCTTCCAGTTGCCGGAACAATTAGGCTGGACCCGAATCCCGCCGAGAGGACAACCGAATGAACGACCAAGTAAGCCATGCTTCACATGAAACCGAATCCAACATTTACGCCTGCCCGATGCACCCTGAGGTACGGCAGAACGGTCCGGGCGATTGCCCGAAATGCGGGATGCATCTTGTGCCCGAGGCGGAGCTCGACAGCCATGCCGGGCATGATCACCACGGTCATGACCATAACGCTGGTGCCGCCCCGGCGGACGGCAGATACGATACCGTCCCGGAGGGCTATGACGGCGCCGTCTACACCTGTCCGATGCACCCGCAGGTTCGCCAGGTCGAGCACGGCTCCTGCCCGATCTGCGGAATGGGGCTGGAGCTTGAGTCCGGGGTCCCGATGGACGACGGCCCGAACCCCGAACTGGTGGATTTCACCCGGCGTTTCTGGGTTGGCACGGTACTGACCATTCCGCTTCTGATCCTCACCATGGGTCCCTATCTCGGCTTTCCGGGAGTGCGCGAGATTTTCGGCGAGCGCGCAACCCTCTGGATCGAGTTGGTTTTCGGGACCCCGGTGGTTCTTTGGTGCGGCTGGCCGTTTCTGGTTCGGGGCTGGAATTCGTTCCGGACGATGAATCTCAACATGTTCTCCCTGATCGGTATGGGGGTAATCGCGGCCTGGCTCTTCAGCGTCGTCGCCGTTCTGGCACCCGGCATATTCCCGGACGGATTTCGCGACGCCGAAGGTCATGTCGGCGTCTATTTCGAGGCGGCGGCGGTGATCGTGACGCTTGTGCTGCTTGGCCAGGTGATGGAATTGCGCGCCCGTGAAGGCACTGGCAAGGCGATCCGCGCGCTTCTCGACATGGCGGCAAAGACCGCGCGGGTCATCCGGGACGACGGATCCGAAGAGGAGATTCCGCTGGAGGATGTGCAGGTCGGCGACCGGCTGCGCGTGCGTCCCGGAGACAAGGTGCCGGTAGATGGCGTGGTTCTGGAAGGCCGGTCCTCAGTCGACGAAAGCATGATCTCTGGAGAACCCGTGCCAGTCGAGAAGACCGAGGGCGACCCGTTGACCGGTGCCACCATCAACGGCACCGGCAGCCTCGTGATGGAGGCGACGCGGGTCGGATCCGACACGATGCTGGCGCAGATCGTCGAGATGGTCTCCAACGCGCAACGGTCGCGCGCACCGATCCAGAAGTATGCCGACAAAGTGGCGGGATATTTCGTTCCGGCCGTGATCGGTATCGCGCTCCTGTCCTTCATCGCATGGGCGATCTGGGGGCCCGCGCCTGCGCTGTCCTACGCATTGATCTCGGCTGTCGCCGTGTTGATCATCGCCTGTCCCTGTGCGCTCGGCCTCGCCACGCCGATGTCGATCATGACGGCGACGGGGCGGGGGGCCCAGGCCGGGGTACTTATCAAGAACGCCGAGGCGCTGGAGCGGTTCGAGAAGGTCGATACCCTGATCGTCGACAAGACCGGCACGTTGACGATGGGCAAGCCGCAGCTTGTCGCCGTCCTGCCGCAACCCGGTCACGACGAGGCCGAGGTCCTGCGTCTCGCCGCATCGCTGGAGCGCGGATCGGAACACCCGCTTGCCGAGGCCATCGTGCGCGGCGCGGAAGAGCGCGATGTGAAGATGGCTAATGCCGACGACTTCGAGGCGGTCACCGGCAAGGGCGTCAAGGGGGTCGTCGACGGCAAAGCGGTCGCGCTCGGCAATCTGGCGATGATCCGGGACCTTGGCCTTGAGGCGGGCGACCTGACCGCCAAGGCAAATGCCCGTCGCGACGAGGGCGAGACAGTAATGTTCGTGGTGCTGGATGGCAAGATCGCCGGTCTTGTCGGGGTCGCTGACCCGGTGAAGGAAACCACACCCGCCGCCATCAAGGATCTGCATGAATTGGGGTTCCGCGTTATCATGGCAACCGGAGACAACGAACGCACGGCCAAGGCCATCGGCGCGCGTCTGGGCATAGACGAGATCCGGGCCGATGTGCTGCCGGAGGACAAGGCACGGATCATCAAGGAATTGCAGCAGCAGGGCCGCAAGGTCGCGATGGCCGGCGATGGCGTCAATGACGCACCGGCCTTGGCACAGGCCGATGTCGGCATTGCCATGGGCACCGGGGCCGATGTGGCCATCGAAAGCGCGGGCATCACACTGGTCAAGGGCAACCTCGACGGTATCGTGCGCGCACGGCGGCTCGCACGGGCCACCATGCGTAATATCCGGCAGAACCTGTTCTTCGCGCTGATCTACAACGCCTCTGGCGTGCCTGTCGCGGCGGGGGTGCTGTTTCCGTTCTTCGGCATCCTCATCAGCCCGATGTTTGCCGCCTTCGCCATGAGCGCCTCGTCGATCTCGGTGGTGCTCAATTCGCTGCGCCTTCGCGGCGCAAAGATCTAGAAAGGAAGCCACAACGTGACCCATCAACCTGATCCATCACATGTTAATCAAAGTCAATCGGAGCATGCCCCCCGCCCGCCCTCATTCTGGCGATCACGCGCCGGCATCTATCTGATCGTTGCGCTGGCAGTTGGCGGCCTTCTCCTGGGTTACGAGCACCGGGTGCACATCCTGAGCAGCGGATTGCTGATCTGGCTGCCATTGCTGCTTTGCGTTGGAATGCACTTCTTCATGCACGGCGGTCATGGAGGCCACGGCGGGCACGGTAAGGGAGACGACCAGTAATGACCGATGCAGGTGCTTCCTATGGACTCTGGCTGCTAGTATTTATCAATTCGGCGGTGTTCATCATTTTCGCCTTCAGTTTCTTCAAGCCGCAGACAAAACGCGACTGGCGCAGTTTTGGAGCGTTCAGCGCCTTTGTCGTAGCTCTCTTCACCGAGATGTATGGATTCCCGTTGACCATCTTCTTTCTTTCCGGCTGGCTGCAATCGACCTGGCCGGAGGTAGACTGGTTTGCCCACGACAGCGGACATCTCCCCGAAATGATGTTCGGCTGGCAATCGAACCCGCATTTCGGGCCGTTCCACCTCCTGAGCTTCGTCTTTATCGGCGGCGGCTTCTGGCTCATATCCGTGGCATGGTACCATCTGTGGAACGCGCAGCGTCAGGGGTTGCTTGCGACGACAGGCCCCTATGCCCGCATTCGCCATCCCCAGTATGTGGGGTTCGTGCTGATCATGCTGGGCTTTCTCGTGCAATGGCCGACCCTCCTGACGCTCGCGATGTTCCCGGTGCTGGTCTGGATGTACGCACGGCTTGCCCGCGGCGAGGAGGGGGACAGTCGCGCCCGTTTTGGCGAAAGCTGGGACAGGTATGCCAGCCGGGTTCCGGCTTTCATACCAAACGTCAACACTCTGCAGAATGTTGAACGCTGATTGGAAGCGAAAGCCGATCTGATGTGCTATTTGCGTGCCTAAAACATCTTTGGAAGACTGCAAACATACGGTATCTGAAACCATGATGAAAAAACCCGCCCTTCTGCGGCACGTACTAATCATAGGAACGTCCGTGCTGACGGGATACCTGCTGCTTGCTTCGCGTGCCGAGTGGTCGGAGATGCACCGCTACAACCGAGCGCTGGGGGATCTTTCACTGCTGCTCATCGTTGCTGCAATGGCGATTGGGCCGCTCGCACGCTTGTCGTCTGCGCCCTTTTTACGGAAGCTCATGCCGTACCGACGCGAGCTCGGTATTTATGCGGTTCTGGCGGCGACGGTGCATACCATCATCATACTGATCGGCTGGGTCGAGCTTGATTTTGCACGGCTGTTCGGTTTTGAGTTTCACCCCCAGCTGCAACGCTACGTGATGCTTCAGCACGGGTTTGCGCTGGCCAATGTGGTTGGGATCGCGGCACTGCTCTACGGCTTTGTGCTTGCCGGTACGTCGAATAATTTCAGCCAAAGGGTACTTGGCACGTCCGTGTGGAAATACATCCAGCAGGGCGCTTATGTTCTGTGGTGGCTGGCAGTGCTGCACACGGCCTATTTCTTGTTCTTTCATTTTCTTGATTTTCACCGCCAAATGCCTGAGCCGAACTGGGCGCGATGGCCGTTCGTTGCCCTTGTGGCGTCAGTTATCGCTCTGCAAGGGGCCGCCGTTGTAGTCACATGGCGTTCGCAAACTTCCCGGCGGATCTACGGCGCACCCTCGCAACGGGAGTAGTCGCGATTTCATCAGACGCCCAGGGTCGGGACTTCTGGCGGCCTGAAACCTATCGGGTGGGCATGCGCAGAGGCGTAACGACCTAAAAAGCAACCAAGGCAGATCGAAATGCAGAAACACAATAAAAACCACGATGGGAACGACGGCTACCGTGAAGGCTCGATCAGCCTTGGCGGAGCTGTTGCCATGGGCACGGGCGTGATGATCGGTGCGGGCATCTTTGCCCTGACCGGACAAATCGCCCAGCTGGCTGGACCACTATTTCCACTCGCGTTCATCGCTGGTGCCATCGTGACCAGCTTCAGCGCTTACAGCTACATCAAGATGTCGAACGCCTGGCCCTCGGCAGGGGGCATCGCGATGATCCTTCAGAAATGCTATGGATCGGGGGCGGTCGCGGCGGGAGCGGCGCTTTTGATGGCGCTCAGCATGGTGATCGCGGAAAGCCTCGTCGCACGGACATTCGCCACTTATGTCTTGCGGCCTTTCGATATCACGGGCGGGCCACTTGTGCCCGTTCTGGCGGTTGCCGTGATCGTGTTCGCATTCTTGGTCAACATCGCAGGAAACCGCTCCGTCGGGCTATTCTCTCTAATCATGGCGGCGATCAAGATCGGGGGCATCGCGCTGTTCGGTATCGCAGCACTCTGGTCAAGCGGGTTTCAGTTCGCCGCCGCGTCAGAAACGGCCGAGACCTTTGGGGTGACAGGCTTCATCGCGTCCGTTGCGCTGGCGATCCTTGCCTTCAAGGGCTTTACCACGATCACCAACAGCGGCGGCGAAATCACCGATCCCCACCGCAATGTGGGCCGCACTATCATGCTGTCCATCGCGATCTGCGTGGTGGTCTACCTGCTTGTGGCCTTTGGCGTGGGCGCGAGCCTGACAATCGACGAAATCATCGCCGCGCGCGACTATTCGCTGGCCCAGGCGGCTGAGCCCGCACTCGGGCAGGTCGGCTTTTACTTGACGGTCGTGTTGGCGGCCGTGGCCACAGCATCCGGCGTGCTGGCCAGCGTTTTCGCAGTGTCGCGGATGCTGACCATGCTGACGGAGATGAAAATGATCCCGCACAGCCATTTTGGCATGTCCGGGGCTGTCCAACGGCATATGCTGGTCTATACAGTCGTTATCGCCTCGACGCTGGCCGTGCTCTTTGATTTGGGACGGATCGCATCCCTTGGTGCCTTCTTTTACCTCGTCATGGACATGATCATACATTGGGGCGTGTTCCGCTATCGTCGAACCGAAGTTGGCGCCTCCAGTATCGTGCTTTTGTCTGCGCTCTCTCTCGATGCAATTGTATTGGCAGCTTTCACCGTAATGAAGCTTCAAAGTGATCCAATGATCGTTCTGTATGCGGCTGTCGGAATGATCGCTGTCTTCGCTTTCGAGCGCGTTTACTTGTCGCGATGGTTGGCACCTCAGGCCGCGCATTCCCACGGTGAATAGCCAGCCATCATCTAGCCCTGAAGGAATGCGATGCCTTGGGGAGTGGGCAAAACCTGGGGGTATTTGTCTATGATGGTGATTTCACAGCAGAGGAATTGCCATGGATGTGCGGATCATCGTCGAGACAACTTTT
>NZ_JACIJM010000015.1 GCF_014199395.1 Yoonia ponticola
AGCACACGAACAACGGCATGCTGTCACCGGTTGACTATGAAATGAAACAGCAGAAAATGAACAAGGCAGGCGTCTAGGAAGTTAGGGGCACCTCACACACCGCGCTGTAGCGCACCGGGCACTTCGCCAAACGCCATGGTCACAGCTTCGGACCCCAGACCTTCGAGGACATTGGCGGTCATGCGGCCAGAGGCGCGGACTTTCAATCCTTCGAGATCAGCGAGGCCAGCGATGGGCGCGTTGCAAAACACAATCTGTGCAGGGTAGGGTGCTGTGCCGATAACATGTGCATTAAATACGGATGCGAAAATGTCATCCATGATTGGCCGTGCAGCATCCAAAGCGGCTTTCGCTTCGTTGGCATCGCTGGCGACCAGCGGCACGTCCAGTCCTTCTAATGCTGCGCTGTCAGATACGGCATAGTCTGCGGCGGTCATGCCAATATGAAATACGCCTTGGGACATCATGCGGAACACGTCGCCGCCAGCAATGCCCATCTGGTCGTGAGTGGTAAGTGCCACCTCAAGTGTACCACCGCTGGCTTCTGGCAGGGCCGTTGTCCAAAATGGCGCTTCGTAGTTTTTGTGAAGCGGAAGGCCGCTCCAGCTACCGACAACGGAAAGGGTGTCTTGCGCGTGGGCTGCAGTGCCGAGCAAAAGCGCGGTGAGCGTGAATGTGATTTTGTTCATCGGAAGACCTCTGTTGGAAGTAGATGCTATTGCAACACCCTTGCAGCAAGGCTCAGGGGTGGGGGTGATTTTGTCAAATTCTATGTTTTGATATAACGCGATAACATATATCTATCACCTTGAACGGGGGATTCCATGAATTTTGACCAAGTTAAGACCTTTCTGACAGTCGCGCGGTTGGGTGCGGTACGCCGTGCCGCATCAGCTTTAAACCTGTCGCAACCAGCTGTTTCAAATAGAATTCTCGCGCTGGAAAAAGACTTGAACGTCACGCTGTTTGATCGCAGCGGTGGCGGCATGCAGCTTAGTCGTGCAGGTATACTGCTGGTCCCACATGCTGAAGTCTTAGAACAGACGATGAATAGAATTCGATCAGAGCTTATCTCGTCAGAGCTGTTCGAATCTGTTTTGCGCCTTGGTGTGATTGAGACAGCTGCAGAAAGCTGGCTTGCCGAATTCCTGACCCGCTTTCACCGCCTCTATCCGCGAGTTTTAGTCGAAGTGTCAGTCGATATCTCGGTAAACCTCCGCGAACAGATTTTGGAACGCTCGTTAGATCTCGCAGTCTTGATGGGACCAATTTCAGACTACACGGTCAGTAACGTGGCGCTACCGTCGGTCGAGATGGGATGGTTCAAGCAAGCGGGTACCGACGACCCTGATCTTGCGAAAACGCCGGTCATCACGTTTCACCGCAAGTCCCGTCCGTTCCAAGAAATCCACGCGCATCTAACGCGGCTCTACGGATCGGGCGTGCGCGTCTTTCCGTCCAGTGCGCTATCTACGGGGTTTGAGCTGGTCGGAGCTGGCATCGGTGCTGGTGCCTTTCCGCGACTGACGTCGCACAGAAGCATGGAAAGCGGGCGGGTCACATTGTTCGACCCAGGCTGGACGCCCAATTCGCTTACATTGTCCGCGTCATATCTGCGTGAATACGAGGGCACATTTATCGAGAAAGCCGTGCAATGTCTCAACGAAGTAGCGTGTACGTCTGACGGGAGCGCGCCCGATTGATCGTCCTTATTGATATCTTTTTGGCTTCGGTTCTGAAATTGCAGTGCACTGGACCTTTTGTGCTTTAGCGCTTCTGCAAATTTTGGCTTACCGGTCATTCCACCCCGACTACTTACGTTGCGGTCGCAGCCTTTTTGAAGTCATTCGTGCAGATTGCAGTATTTAATTTGGCTTGGATGGCCGTTACGCGGACCGAAATATCTAATCACACTTGGTCAAGTAGGTGTTCTCTAAGTCGCGCGAACGACGGCTTTTCGAGAAGCTCTCTTCGATAAACAATGTAATATCCAAAGCCTTCCCTTGCGATCGGTGCGCCAACGCGGACGATAGATCCAGATGCAACCAGATCGCCTTCTAACCCCTTAGTACCAATCCCAATGCCTTCGCCTGCACTCACCAAGTCAAGCATCGTTGGGTAACTGCGGATCGTGGAAAACTCCCCTGGGTCGGGAAGGGACTGACCTGTTAAGCCACACCAAACGGGCCAAGTGATCCAGCCTACATCATGAGGGTCGCCGTGATCAAAGATAAGGTGTGGGTCAAGTGTCGTTAATGGCGCATCGGGATCAAATTCCGGATGCCTATCTAAAAACCCGGGTGATGCTATGATCTGGCAATGCTCACTAAACAGAAGGTCCGCGCAATTTGTGCCAAAACTTCCTTTACCGTAGCGGATCGAAAAGTCGACAGACGGATCATCGAAGGCGCGATAATCATCGGCGGTCATGAAATTTACCGCGGCCTCGGAAGCCCGGCGCAGCGCACTAATCTTTGGCATCAACCACAGATGTGCAACGTCAAACGAGGCACCAACGATCAGCTCATTTTTGCCAATGCGTGTTACATCCCGAATGCCAAGTTCAAGGCGGTCCAAAAGGGGTGTCGCGAGATCTGACAAAAGGGTTCCCTCACGGGTCAATTGGATGACGCTGCCATTTCGCCGAAATAATGGTGAGCCAATCCAGTCCTCCAACCGCGCCACATGACGCGTAACGGCGGGTTGTGCGACAGACAATTCCTGCGCCGCACGGGTGAAATTTCTATGCCGTGCAGCGGCCTCAAAGGCGACGAACGCGTTGAGAGGGGGGAGTTTTCGCCGCACGATCAAGCCTCTTTTAGATAACAATAAGGTATGACAGCATTCCACTTTTATGGATTGCGGTAAAGCCAATTGGCCTGCATCTTGTGGCAAAGATTGCAGGAGTTTAACATTGGAAAAAGTCGCGTTCACCCAGATGAAAGATGGCACCAAAGAGGAATACGAGTTCCTGACAGCCCATGAGATCGATCACACCAAGCATACAGCAAAGCGGCTGATGGATGCATTAGTTGATTTGGACCAAAGTCTGTCGGGCTATAAGGTCACGCGATTGGGTCATTCACTGCAGTCCGCCACACGCGCTTGGCGCGCGGGTGCCGACATCGATTGGGTCGTCTCTGCTCTGTTGCATGACATTGGCGATATATACGCGCCTTATAACCATGATGAATATGCAGCGACGATCCTGCGCCCCTTTGTGCGCGAGCAATGCGCATGGTGCGTCCAGACGCATGGCGATTTCCAAATGCTCTATTATGGCCACCACGTAGGCGGCGACCCCAACAAACGGGATCGTTTCAAGGGCAGCCCATACTTCGACGACTGCGCAGCCTTTTGCGAAAATTGGGATCAGGCAAGCTTTGACCCAGACTATGATGACCTGCCGCTCAAATTTTTTGCGCCTATGGTAGAAGAGGTCTTTGCGCGCACACCTTACGACCCGGATGTCACCAAGGCTGGGGTGCGTGTCCCGTTGGAGAACGCCGCCTTGGCCGCTGAGCGCCAGTAAGTCTGATCTATGATCCGCTGACCGCTAAGAGAGCAGAACTAAGCCGTGGCAAGACCAAATTCGTTCAGCCCTTGAGGGAACGCCCATGCTGACTTTGTCTGGGGTGGGCTCTGCCTCTTAAATCGGAACCTATCGCTAATTAGCGCGTTGCATAGGGAGGAGGAGGCTAACAACCATGAAATTTTCACGCTCAAGCAGGTCGCGCGGCGATGGTTCACCCGATGTGACCGGTTTCTACGATGATGACACAGGTAGCATTCAGTATCTTGTTTCTGATCCGGACACAAAACGTGCAGCCCTCATAGATGTGCTTCTTGGCTTTAGTCCTGAAAGCGCTTCGGTTGACACAGCCTCTGCCGAAGCGATTTTGCGCTATGCGGAAAACGAAGGGCTCGAAATCGATTGGATCCTAGACACCCACCCACATGCCGACCATCTGATGGCTTCATCCTTTCTCAAGAAACGCTTGAATAAGCCGAATGGCATCGGCAATCGGGTCGTCGAAATTGCGGATTTATGGCGTGATTATTACAATTTACCTCATGCGTTTGATGCCCCTGCAGACTTTGATCATTTGTTCCAAGATGGTGACACCTTCAATATCGGTAATCTGCCGGTACGGGTGATGCTGTCCCCCGGACATACCCTTGGATCGATCACCTACATCATTGGGGATGATGCCGCGTTCGTACACGATACGTTTATGCAACCCGATGTCGGGACCTCCAGAGCCGATTTCCCAGGTGGCGCGGCCTCTGATCTCTACAGATCGCTACAAAATATCCTGAAATTGCCTGACAACACGCGTCTATTCGTAGGTCACGACTATGGCACGGAGTATCGTAAGCTGCCAGAGTGGGAGGCGACCGTTGGTGAGCAGCGCAAACATAATGGTCACATCGGCGGCGGCGTGCCCGAGGATGTGTTCATTGAGCAGCGCGAGGCGCGGGACAAGACACTGGCTCTGCCGGACCGGATGTTGCACGTCTTACAAATGAACCTTCGGGCGGGTCGTTTGCCCGACGCAGAAACCGGAGAAAAACGGTTTCTAAAAATTCCATTGAACGCGTTTTAAGGAGAAAATGATGAAAACCGAAAAAGTAGACAATGGTGTTCTTGAACACTGGTCACCAGAAGACGTGAAGGCTGCGTTTGATCGCAACGAAATAGTCTTGATCGACGTACGCACGCCTCAGGAATTCAGCTTGGAACGTATCAACGGAGCGTTGCTTGCCCCAATGCAGTCATTTGAACCAAGCCACATGCCCAGCCAGTCGGAAAAGCAAATCGTTTTCCACTGCGGTTCTGGCGTCAGATCCAGCAAGGTTGCCGTGAAATATCTGAATGCCGGCAATGAGCGCATTGCTCACATGGAAGGTGGCTTCGGTGCGTGGAAAAAATCAGGGTTAGAGTATACTGGCACAGACGTCTCTACTGGCGCGCCAAAATCCATGAAAGACTCTGCCAATTAGGAACGCACAAATAAGGACGTTAGGCAAAAACGATGAACGGTTGATCCCAAGCAGTTCTGGCTTGGCTACTATCGTAGCGCGGCGAGCCTGTTCTGGGATTACGCGCAAGAGACAGAGTTCGGTGCTCGCCTTCATGACATCCGCCACAAATTTGCGATTGAGCGCCTTAAAGAAGGTTGGTCGGTTTATCGCGTCCAGCGCTATATCGGGCACGGATCGGTAAAGACGACCGAACGCTATTACTTCCGATACCTGTCGCAAGAACAGCAGGTGATTGCCAACGCTGACGGCAATATAGGCCTTTGATACAATTCGGAACAGATTGATGAAAGCCCCGCCCGAAACGGCGGGGCTTCGTCGTTTTTGGAGGGTGCAAACGCTTGGCCTCCGTAAATAATCCTGCGTTGGAACGGCATAGTCGGCGCATGTAGTAAGGTGGAAACACGGCATAGTATGCCGAGTCTTCCTTGGGGCGGAGCGAAATACGGAATGCGGCTCCAGATCAAAAGTATCTTGAAATCAACTGTTTATGGCGGAGAGACAGGGATTCGAACCCTGGGAACGCTTGCACGCTCAACGGTTTTCGAGACCGCCCCGTTCGACCACTCCGGCACCTCTCCGCGTCTTAGTGGTGTGCGTCGTTTACTGATGCCGCGCGATGCGTGCAAGTCGGTTTCGGCGTCCTGACGCGCGGTTTTTTCTATTCGGGTTGGAAATCGACCTAAGCACACATATCTTATAGGAAATGACGCAAAAGGACCGATACATGCTGAACCGTTTGACCTTAGCCGCAGCGCTTTCGCTGACACCTGTGTTGGCCCACGCGAATGCGGCCAAAGAGGATATCGCAGCGTTATTTGCCGCCATGGACTTGCCAGAGATGGTGACGATCATGCGCGAAGAAGGGTTAGACTACGGCGAACAGATCGCCGAAGACTTGTTCCCGGATCGCGTTGGCTCTGACTGGCCCGATACCGTGTCGCGCATTTACGACTACGACGTAATGGTTGCAGGGCTTGAGACGCAATTGGGCGCGGCATTGGGCGACAGTGATGTGGCCAGCATGATCGCATTCTTTGAAGGGGACATCGGCCAGACCGTTGTTGGCCTAGAGATCGCGGCGCGTCGGGCGTTGATGGACGAGGGCGTGGAAGAGGCCAGTAAGGAATCCGCAGCCATAGCGCTCGCTGATGATAACCCGCGCATGGCGATGATCGACAAGTTCATTGAAACCAACGATTTAATCGAAACCAATGTCGTCGGTGCGATGAATTCCAACTATGCGTTTTACCTTGGCTTGCTGGACGGCGGGGCATTCGGCCAAGACTTAACCGAGGAACAAATCCTGACGGATGTCTGGAGCCAAGAACCGGAAATCCGCACCAACACTATCGAATGGGTCTATTCCTACCTGCTATTGGCGTATCAACCGCTAAGCGACGAAGAGCTTGAGACCTATATCACGTTTTCCCAAACCGACGCAGGCCAGGATTTGAACACCGCGTTGTTTGTGGCCTTTGACGACTTGTTCGACGAGATCAGTCGCGCGTTGGGTCTGGCATCATCGCTGAACATGGCGGGGCAGGACCTGTGATCCAACGGATTGCTGTGACGGCAGCACTTTGCGTGGCGGGCATGACAGCATCGGCAGAAGAAACGTTGCTGATGGCCTGCACATTCAAGGATGGCGCGACTGGCGTTTCGGTGACGTTTGACGACGGCATTGTGCACTACGCTTACGGGCCGTCCAAGCAGGAACCTGATCTGGCGCTATCCGAGCCTGCGGTTGATATTGACTACACCCCTTGGCCAGGTGTCAGCAGTTCGATTTGGGAGGCGATCGCTTTTACCAACGGTGACTTTCGCTACGAAGTCGGCATGAGTTTTGCCCGCGATCCAGAGAGTATTGAAGTGAACGGCGGCATCTCGATCAGCGAAAACGGGACGGAAATTGCATTTCTGCACTGTGATACGGGGTCGGGGTATTTTGTTTATGACGATCAAATCGAAAAGACGAAGCATGCAGCAGGGCTCTGTGTGGACCACGGGCGCGACCCAAAATGGGCGCCTTGCGAAGGCTGAACACTAATTCAATCCGCGTGTGATGGACGCCAACCACGCGGATGACGCATTTTGGAAATTATCGCCTGAATCCAAATACTTCTGCCTAAAATTTATGCATATCTCTCGGGCGCTAAGTCCTGAATGCTGCATTTGCACATCGCGCCTGCGCACCAACTCTGTGTCGCACCTGCAACCACTGATTGCGCAGATATGAACGCCCCGCAGCCGCCCCAATCCACAAATCCCCGTTTTCACTGAGAAAATGCCTATGCACCAAAAGTGTAGATCGAATGGCATTCCTGCGCTAGCGTTCAGGTATGGCCAGTCAAAATACAACCCAGCGGTACAGTTTGGGAGACTGGCAATCACCAACCGAGAGGGAAGATTTATGAAACTAGTGATCGGACTTGATGGGCAAAGTTCAGGGGAAAAGGCTCTTGAATTTGCGACCCAGCTCGCGGCCAACATGGAGACCTGCGAATTAATCGTGGTCTACGTGATCGAATGGTCGCCGTTCTCATTCCAGACAGCAGAGGAAAACGCGCAACGCCACAAGCGGCGCGAAGAGGAAATCTCGATTGCGACCGATCGGGTGCTGACCCCGGCAATCGACACACTGACCAAGGCGGGCCTGACGGCACGCGCAATCGTGCGCCATGGGGATGTGGCCGACACGATTGACGCGATTGCCCATAAGGAAGGTGCAAGCCAAATCATCATTGCACGTTCCAGTGCAGGTGGTTTTTCCAAGCGTATCTTTGGCAGCTCGACCGCAAACCTTGTGATGAACGCCCGCGTTCCTGTCACTGTTGTCGTATGAGGAATGGTATCATGAGTAACATTTACAGAGTTTTCTTCACAGTCGCAGCCTTCTTTGCGGCCGCAATTCCAGCCGCAGCCCAAGAAGCCGCCCAAGAGGTGGTGCTGACGATGGACGAAAAAGTGAACGCAGCTTTCTCAAGCGCGACAGGCTGGTTCGTGAACGGCATTTTCATGTCGATACCGGGCACAAATTTCCCGTGGATCGTGATGTGGCTGGTGATCGGTGCAACCGTCTTTACCATCTACTTTGCAGCCGTGCAGTTCCGCTTCTTTGGGCATGCGATTGCCTTGGTAAAGGGCGATTATTCCGATCCTGATGACGCAGGCGAGGTCAGCCACTTTCAGGCTCTTGCCACAGCGCTGTCAGGTACTGTCGGACTAGGGAACATCGCTGGTGTGGCTGTGGCCGTTGGTATCGGTGGCCCGGGTGCTACGTTCTGGATGATCCTTGCGGGTCTGCTGGGCATGGCGTCCAAGTTTACCGAATGTACGCTGGGCGTGAAATACCGCAACGAATACCCCGATGGTAGTGTGTCGGGTGGACCGATGTACTACATCGCCAAAGGCTTTAACGAACTCGGCCTACCGGGTGGTAAAATTCTGGCGGTCGTCTTTTCGATCTTCTGTATCCTTGGCGCATTGGGCGGCGGGAACATGTTCCAAGCGAACCAAGCACACGCACAGATCACCCAGATCACCGGCGACTTCCCAGGTTGGATCACGGGCATCATCTTTGCGACTATCGTGTTTGCAGTGATCGTCGGCGGCATCAAATCCATCGCGAAAGTCACCGAGAAAATCGTGCCTTTGATGGGCATTTTATACGTCGGTGCTGCGTTGATCGTTCTGATCGTGAACTACAATCTGATCGGTTGGGCCTTTGGTCAGATCTTTGCTGGTGCTTTCACAGGTCTTGGCGTTGCTGGCGGCATGGTGGGTGCCTTGATCCAAGGCTTCAAACGGGCTGCGTTCTCGAACGAAGCGGGCGTTGGGTCAGCGGCGATTGCGCACTCTGCGGTGAAAACCAAAGAACCGATCACCGAAGGCTTTGTGTCCTTGCTTGAACCCCTAATCGACACCGTTGTTGTGTGTACGATGACAGCCCTTGTGATCGTCATCTCACAGCAATTGATCATTGATCCGAACACAGGCAACTACGTGCTGAACGAAGCGGGCACAGCGATTGCGACAGTCGGTGATACATCCGGCGTGGCGCTGACATCGGCAGCATTCGGGTCAGCAATCAGTTGGTTCCCATATGTCTTGGCGATTGCAGTGATCCTGTTTGCGTTCTCGACAATGATTTCATGGTCATACTACGGCTTGAAAGCATGGACCTACCTGTTCGGCGAAGGCAAAACCAAAGAGCTGATCTTCAAGATCATCTTCTGCATCTTCATCGTCATCGGTGCAGCGGCTAGCCTCGGTCCAGTCATCGACTTCTCTGATGCTGCGATCTTTGCAATGGCGGTGGTCAACATCTTCTGCCTGTACTTCTTGATGAAGATCGTCCGCAGAGAGCTGGTCTCTTACAGTGCGCGCCTGAAATCCGGCGAAATCCAGAAATTCACCCACTAAGCGCTGCACATGATATATCACGACAAAGGCCGTCCCATGTGGGGCGGCCTTTTTGCTGCGCAGAGACGTCGCTTAGTTCGAGCCATACACCATCAACGCTGTCACCAAGGCACCGGGGTTCGCGTCGTATAGACCAATATCACCACGCAATTGGGTCAGACGGGCAGGGCGCTCTGCCAACGGAATACCTGCCGCTTCCATCGCTGTGCTGATCGCCGGACCGCCGCCTGAGTTGATTTCAGGGATGATCTGATCGAACGTCGATTTCACCGCCAGTTCGACCTGTCCACGCCGTTGCGTGTAAATCGCGTTCTCGGTCATCGACGTCAGAGCATTCACCGGCAAAAGCAACGGATTGCCGATGTGATTGGCGTCGCTACTGCAAGCTGCTATAAATATCAGGGAAATAAGTGAAATGCGCATGGTTTTGGCCTCGTTCAGGGCTTGACTTGAAACCCATCTGCGCACATAAGCCGCCATCTCAGCAAGTGACTTGCTGGGACTAATGCGAAAAACTGCCTATCAAGGCACGCAGTCCACAGGTACCTAACACCCGTTCAATCGGGGGCCTCAGAGACGCGAAAGACAAAGGAATACACTATGTTTGCGGTTCTTAAAACCGGTGGCAAACAGTACAAAGTTGCATCAGGCGACGTACTGCGTGTCGAAAAATTGGATGCTGCCGCTGGCGACACAATCCAATTCAACGAGATTCTCATGGTTGGTAACACTGTTGGCGCGCCTCTCGTGGCTGACGCTGGTGTTCAAGCCGAAGTTGTTGACCAAATCAAAGGCCCTAAGACGATTAACTTCGTTAAGCGCCGTCGTAAGCACTCTTCTGCACGTAAGAAGGGTCACCGTCAGCAGCTCACAGTTGTTCGCATCGGCGATATCCTTGAAAAAGGCGCTGAAAAGTCCGGCGTAAAAGCTGCGGTTTCCGGTGCTGGTAAAGTTGTCTGCGAAGGCATCATTGCTGGTAAAGGCGCCCCAACATCCAAAGCTGCCGAAGCTGCTGCAAAGCGCGCTTCGACACCTAAGGCTGCTAAAAAGGCTGACGCTGCACCTGCAAAAGCCGCACCAAAGAAAGCCGCCAAAGCTGAAACCGCACAGGTTGACGCCGAAGCAGCAAACGCTGGTACAAAACCTGCCAACCTGCTCAAAGAAGCACGCGGCGGTAAAGCTGACGATCTGAAGCGTATTTCAGGCGTTGGTCCAGCACTTGAGAAGAAGCTGCACGCAAACGGCATCTTCCATTTTGACCAAGTTGCGGCTTGGAATGCTGAAGAAATCGCCTATGTTGATGATCAATTGTCATTCAAAGGCCGTATCGAACGCGACGAATGGCTGAAGCAAGCCGCAGAATTCGCTAAAGAAGCGTAAGGAGAGACACCAATGGCACATAAAAAAGCAGGCGGTTCATCCCGTAACGGTCGCGACTCAGCTGGTCGCCGCCTTGGCGTGAAAAAGTACGGCGGCGAAGTCGTCATTCCAGGTAACATCATCATGCGCCAGCGTGGCACTAAGATGTGGCCAGGTATGGGTGTCGGCATGGGCAAAGATCACACGATCTTCGCAACCATCGAAGGCAACGTACAATTCCACAAAGGCCTCAAGGGCCGCACCTTTATTTCGGTTCTCCCAGTGGCGGAGGCCGCTGAGTAAACCGAAAGTTCCAAGGTTTAAAATTTGGAAGGGATCGGTAATAACCGGTCCCTTCTTTTTTTGTTCATACAAACGACACGATATATCCTTAGACCATATTTTTCTGATGTGAGGCCCTCGTTTTTTTGAGGGGAAGCACCGGTTTTTCGAGGAGGGAAAGCCATGATGCACAATACAATCGCAACGCCCGACAAGGCGGCGACCAACAAACAGATCACAATTGAGGCTGACCGCTTTGTGCTGCGTCCGTTACGCAGGTCTGATGTCGGGCTGGTTGCCATGTATGCGAGCGACGAACGTATTGCGCGCGGGACGCGGGCAATGCCGCATCCGCTACCACCCGGCACGGTTGAGGCCATGATTGACCGCGCCAGCGATGCTGAACGGACCGAAGATATCTGGATTCTCGATGGCACAGCAGGCGGCAACGCCGAGGCGCTGGGTTTGATCAGTCTCAACCACATCGACCGCGACCAATCCGAGATTTTCTACTGGATCGCACCTGCATTCTGGAACACGGGTCTGGCGACAGAAGCTGTGCGCGCATTGCTTGCCGCAAACCCACATAACGCCAAACAGATTTTCGCAGAAGCGTTCCAAGACAACCCAAGTTCGGCCCGCGTGCTGACAAACAACGGTTTCGACTATCTGGGCGACGCAGAAGCGTATTCAGTGGCCCGCAAAGCAACGGTGCCAACATGGACATATATGCTCAAACTGGTGTGACACCGCTACCCGTGATCCAAACGGCGCGGCTAGAGCTGCGCCCGATGGTCATGGCCGACGCGGATGCGGTGGCAGCACAACTGAACACGCTTGATGTGTCGCGTTGGCTGACCGTTGTACCTTACCCATACACGCGCGACGATGCCGTATGGTTCATTAACGAAATCGCGGCAGGTCGTGCCAAAGCGTGGGCGATCTACAAAGCCGACACGCTGATCGGCACAGTCGGCGGCGGCACATCCCACGGATATTGGCTAGGGCAGGCGTATTGGGGCCACGGCTACGCCACCGAAGCCGCCTTGGCCGCCTGCGCTTATCACTTCGACGCGACGGAAGACGCCGCAATCACCAGCGAATATTTCCTTGGCAACACGGCATCACAAAATGTGTTGCGCAAAATCGGGTTCCTACCGACAGACCTGCGCACCACGCGCTGCAAGGCCACGGGCGAAGACGTACAGGCGCAAGGCGTTATACTCACCCGCGATCGCTGGAAGGCGCTGCACAATGCTTGATCTAACCTACCATGAACCCTCTGCCGACGATCTGCCCGAGATGACAGCACTCGCGTCGAACTGGACCATCGTGCGCCAACTGGGCGGTTGGAAATGGCCGATGGACCCCGAACAGGTCGCGAAATACTGCAAACCCTTTGAAGCCAAAGGCTTTCTTTGGACTATCAAAGACGCAGGCGAATGGGCAGGGCGCATCGGTGTCACCGGCACAACGCTTGGCTACACTTTACCGCCAGCCGTCCACGGTCGCGGCATCGCCACCCAAGCCGTCTACGACGCAACCGCGCATTTCTTTGCAACAACAGACCACGCCGCACTTGATGCAACCACATGGATCGACAATCCCGGCTCGCACCGCGTGCTGCTGAAATCCGGCTTTACCCATTGGTATACAGGCTATGAACAGGCCCAAGCACGGCGTCATCCGATCCTATGTCGGCACTACCGTCTCACACGGACCCAATGGGACGCCTTGAGAGCCAGCGCAAAATAGCGTAAGCGCCTCTCAACACTGTTAGAAAGACCCCAATCCTATGAAGTTCCTCGATTTCGCCAAAGTCTACATCCGCTCGGGCAGCGGCGGCGGCGGCTGTGTTTCATTCCGTCGTGAGAAATTCATCGAATACGGTGGTCCTGATGGGGGCGACGGCGGCAACGGCGGCTCTGTGATCGCGGTAGCTGTGGAAAGCCTGAACACGTTGATCGATTTCCGCTACCAGCAGCACTTTTTCGCGAAGAATGGCCAGCACGGCATGGGCTCGCAACGGACGGGGGCTACGGGCGACGACATTATCTTGCGTGTGCCAGTCGGGACCGAATTGATCGACGAGGACGAAGAAACCGTTCTGTGCGACATGACCGAAGTCGGCCAGCGTTTCGTGATCGCCAAAGGCGGCAACGGCGGTTGGGGCAACCTGCACTTCAAATCATCGACAAACCAAGCCCCACGTCGCGCGAACCAAGGCCAAGACGGCATCGAGCGCACGATCTGGTTGCGCCTGAAATTGATCGCTGACGTTGGTCTTTTGGGCATGCCGAACGCAGGCAAATCCACATTCTTGGCCGCCACATCCAACGCACGGCCAAAGGTCGCGGACTATCCGTTTACCACGCTTGTCCCGAACTTGGGCGTCGTAGGGGTTGATAACGTTGAATTTGTTGTGGCCGACATTCCTGGCTTGATCAAAGGCGCATCCGAGGGACGCGGACTTGGCGACCTGTTCTTGGGTCACGTCGAACGCTGCTCGGTCTTGCTGCACCTTGTGGACGGGACATCGGGCGATCCGGTCGGCGACTACGAAACCATCATTGGCGAACTCGAAGCCTACGGCGGCGATCTGGCCAACAAGCCACGTGTCACCGTGATGAACAAAATCGACGCGCTCGACGACGAAGAACGGGCCTTCATCAAAGAAGAACTCGAAGCATCCGTCGGCGGCCCCGTGATGACAATGTCCGGCGTCAGCACCGAAAACGTGACCGACGTGTTGCGGGCGTTGCGCGACCAAATTGACGCTGACAAACTGCGCCACCGCATCGCGGAGGCGGTCGAAGAAGAAGATGACGAGGACGCGCCGTGGCAGCCTTAATCGACGCAAAACGGCTTGTCGTTAAAATCGGTTCGGCACTACTGGTAGACCGCGACACAGGCGCGTTTCGGGGCGACTGGTTGCAATCGCTTGTGGATGACGTGGCCGAAATTCGGGCGCGTGGCACAGACGTAGTGCTGGTGTCGTCCGGTTCCATCGCACTCGGGCGTGGCGTACTGAACCTGCCCGCAGGGACATTGCCGCTGGAACAGTCACAAGCCGCAGCCGCTGTCGGACAGATCAGATTGGCACGCTACTACGAAGAAGCGCTCGCCAAACACGGGCTGTCCGCCGCGCAGGTGCTTGTGACCCTTGAAGATTCCATGGACCGCCGCCGTTATTTAAACGCGCGTGCAACGATGGAAACGCTACTGTCGCTTGGCGTCACGCCCATCGTGAACGAAAACGACACGATTGCGACCGACGAAATCCGCTACGGCGACAACGACCGTTTAGCGGCGCAAATCGCGGTGACAATCGGCGCGGATCAACTGGTGCTGCTGTCCGATGTGGACGGTTTCTACACCGCCAATCCGCAAATCGACGTCACGGCAAGACGGCTCGACGTGATCGACCAGATCACGCCCGAGATCGAAGCGATGGCAGGCGACGCGGGTTCCGGCCTGTCCAAAGGCGGCATGAAAACCAAAGTCATGGCGGCGCGTGTCGCTGTTGACGCGGGCTGTGCCATGGCGATTACATTAGGTTCACCTTTGAACCCTTTGAAAACGCTCGAAAACGGTGCGCCATCCACATGGTTCACCGCGCAAACTGACCCGCAAGCCGCACGCAAACGCTGGATCGCTACGATGAAACCAGCGGCGCAAGTGGTGATCGATGCGGGCGCCTTGGATGCGTTAAACCGAGGCAAAAGTTTGCTACCTGCAGGCGTCACTGGCGTGCGCGGTAGCTTTGGCCGGGGCGACCCGGTGACGATAGAAAACGAGGCAGGTCAAGCACTTGGCGTGGGACTCTCACGTTACACAAGTGTCGAGGCGCTCCAAATCATGGGGCTTCGGACTGCCGAAATCGAAGACGTGCTTGGGTACAAGGGCCGCACGGCCCTGATCCATCGCGATGATATGGTATTGTGAGGAATATATGACCGAAATCAAAGAAATGATGCACGAAATTGGCGCAAATGCACGTGCCGCGGCTGCGATCCTTGCTGCGACACCGTCTGAGGCCAAGCAAAAAGCACTCGAAGCGGCAGCTGACGCTGTTTGGGCGCAACGGGCGCACATTATCGCCGAAAACGCCAAGGACATGGCGTTTGGCGCGAACAAGGGCCTCAGCCCTGCGATGATGGACCGCCTGATGCTCGACGAAGACCGCGTGCAAGGCATGGTTGACGGGTTGCGGGCAGTCGCAGCGCAGACCGATCCGGTCGGTGAGATCACCGAAGAATGGACGCGGCCAAACGGTCTGAACATCCGTCGCGTACGCACCCCCATCGGTGTGATCGGCGTGATCTACGAAAGCCGCCCAAACGTGACGGCCGACGCGGGTGCCTTGTGCCTGAAATCCGGCAACGCGGTGATCCTACGCGGCGGGTCCGAAAGCTTCCATTCCGCTACCGCGATCAACGATTGCTTGCAAGAAGGCCTGCGCGCCGCCGGCCTACCCGAAGCCGCGATCCAACTGGTGCCAACACGCGACCGCGAAGCGGTGCAGGCGATGTTGCAAGCCGTGGAACATATCGACGTGATCGTGCCACGCGGCGGCAAAGGCCTAGTTGGTCTCGTGCAAAAAGAAGCCCGCGTGCCAGTTTTCGCGCACCTCGAAGGCATCTGCCACGTCTACGTTGACGCATCCGCCGACCTCGAAAAAGCACGCGCCGTGCTGGTGAATTCCAAAACCCGCCGGACTGGGATTTGCGGATCTGCCGAAACCGTCCTGATCGATAAAGCATTTTTCGACGCGCAAGGCTCTGTTCTTGTTGATGATCTTGTCGCAGCAGGTGTGGAAGTCCGCGCCGGCGAAGGCTTGTCTGGGATCAAAGGCACAACACCTGCCAAGCCTGACGATTTCGGCCGCGAATTTCTCGATATGATCATCGCGGCGCGTATCGTGGACGGCGTTAACGGGGCGATTGAACACATCCGTGAATTTGGATCAAACCACACCGATGCGATTGTGTGCGAAGACGACGCAGTCGCAGAAACCTTCTTTACCCACCTCGACAGCGCAATCTTGATGCGCAACGCATCCACTCAATTCGCGGACGGTGCAGAGTTCGGCATGGGTGCCGAAATCGGGATCGCGACAGGTAAATTGCACGCGCGCGGCCCCGTTGGTGCGACACAGCTGACCAGCTTTAAATACCTCGTCACTGGCGACGGCACAGTCCGGACCTAACGGACAGTTACAACAATTTGGCCCTCCGCAACTGCGATATCCAGCGTGCGGCGGGCCTCTTGGACAACCGATGGCAACAATGCAAATTGCACCTGTGCGGGCGTATGTTCAAAACCAAGCCGTAAATTTGTCAAACTTTCCCAAAGCGGTTCGTCGTGAATTAATCGTTCACCATGCGCGGTGAGGGTCCAAACATCATCTTCCACCGCAATCGTCACATCACCGCCGCGTGGAAACGCCGTCTCGAAACACATCAACATCAAAAATGCGATACGCACATCGCGTCGCGCATGACCCGTTTCAGCCTGCCAGTAATACGTAAAACGACCGGTTTTCGCGGTGGCTGAAAGGATCGACAAAACTTCCGATCTCTCAATCATCTGATCCGTGGCAGCCGCGCCGAACGCCACGCGGAAAAACCTGATACGTGCATTCGCGTTTTCGACACTTTCGCTGATTAACGCAATTTCCGGCCCGACGTTGTTGGCAGTCAAACTGATCAACTCAACACCATTGCCGATTGCGCCAATAGGGCTGATAAGGTCGTGGCAAATCCGAGAACCGACAAGTGCAGCAATATCGTTGCGCATAAAAATGAACCTAACGTAAATGAGCGACGATGTCAGAAATGAACGCGATTCTTGAACCCGGCATGATTGTGCGCCTCGTCGATAAGCCTGAATGGGGCGACGGGCAGGTGCAGTCCAATATCGGCGGCAAAATCACGGTTAATTTCCGTGAAGAAGGTAAAGTTGTCATGAACGCCGCGCATGTCATTCTCGAAATCGTCACTTTCTAAATTTATATGCAACCTAAAGTAATCTGATTGCGGATGCTGTCAATGCAACCTTGTTTTGTTTAAACCAAAAATGTTGCTAGAAGGTTAACGCAATGAACTATGCCCGAAACGCCAGCATAATGCAGGTATCGCTATGAATATCGCATCTCAGCAACCACGTTTTTCCGTATCACTCGCGCAGTCGGATGAGGATATCGCAGCGGTTCAGCGGTTGCGTTACGATGTTTTTGCGGCCGAATTGGGGGCCTCTGGCGCTGGAATTGACCACGCAGATGGTCGCGAAAGCGATGTATTTGACGCCTTTGCAGATCACCTTATTTTGCGCGATATTACATTAAGTTACCCCAATCAAATCATTGGAACGTATCGACTTTTGTCGGATGATAATGCCCGTGCCGCTGGCGGATTTTACTCAGCCTCGGAATATGATCTGACCACATTAACCACGAGTGGTTTCAAGCTGCTTGAACTCAGTCGCTCCTGCATTCTACCAGCGTATCGTGGCGGGACGGCATTGCTGCGGTTGTGGCAAGGGTTGGCTGCCTATGTTGAAGATAATAAAATCGACTATCTATTTGGTGTCGCGTCATTTTCTGGTACCGACATCACCAAGCATCAGCAAGCGTTAACCCTGTTGCATGACCAACACCTCGCCCCCAAATCAGTCCGCACCATGGCGCAGGGAGACGGTGCTGTGCCGCTGCAACAAATGCCATTAACCACTATAGATCGCAGGTCAGCAATGATGGCTATGCCGCCGTTAATAAAGGCATATTTGCGAATGGGCGGCGTTGTCGGCGATGGGGCTTTTGTCGATCATGACTTTCAAACGATTGACGTATGTATGATCCTGGAAACCGCCCAATTATCCGCACGGCATCGCGCTTTTCTAGGGTCTAGTTAACGTGACAAAACCTTGGGATTTAGGAAATCACCCAGAACTGCCTAAAATCGGTGTGATTGGATGGTTTCATGTGGTGCGACGTGGGCTGCCGTTGGTCATCTTAATATTTAGCGGGCTGATTGTACTTCTATTGATCCGTCTAATCGAAGCGCCAATCTGGAAAACATGCCGGCCGATCACGCCCCACATCACGCAGTTCGTGTGTAGAAATGCGTTTTATATCTTGGGGATACGGCACGAAGTTCAAGGTGAAATTATGCGCGGGCCCGGTGCCATTGTCGCCAATCACGCATCGTGGCTGGACATTTTCGCGTTGAATGCGCGGAAACGTATTTACTTCGTTTCCAAGTCCGAAGTTGCCAATTGGCCCGGCATTGGTTGGCTTGCGCGGGCGACTGGCACTGTTTTCATCAAACGTGATCGCAAAGATGCCGCCAATCAGATCAACGTCTTCCAAACTAGATTAGAAGCGGGCCATAAGTTATTGTTTTTCCCCGAAGGTACGTCGACGGACGGTCTTCAGGTTCTCGCCTTCAAGCCCACGTTATTTGCCGCATTTTTTGCCGACGGCCTGCGTGAAACGATGCGCATCCAACCTGTGACGGTTAAATATCTGCCCGCAGATGGCGTCGATCCGCGCATTTATGGTTGGTGGGGCGATATGGATTTTGGGCCGCATATGCTTGCGACACTCGCGGCAAGTCATCAAGGTGCGGTCAGTGTGCGCTACCACGCACCTGTTCAGGTACGCGATTTCGCCAATCGAAAAGACCTTAGCTTCGCCGTGGAAGCCGCTGTTCGCGCTGGATTAAGCGACGATCGCTGAACGTAGATCGGCAAAGGCCGCGACTGGATCTTCTGCTGACCAGATCTCGTTTCCAATGCCAAAGAAATCGGTGTGCGGCGAGATTTTGGTGATCAACTCTTTGGTTAACGCACCTTCCGCGACCACTGGCACTTCGATCATCATCGACCACCATTCAAACAATTCGAGTTCCGCTTGTGACCCATCGCCCAGCGACGTTTGTCCGCACGGCCCAAAAGCCACGTAATCAACGCCCAACTCGCCAGCAGTCATGCCATCATGGCGCGAATTTCCGCAAAAACTGCCAACAATCGCGTCGTCGCCCAAATCTTTGCGCACTTTTTTAACGGATCGCGCACCATCAGTCAGGTGAACACCGTCTAGTCCCAAGCGATCAACCAGCTGAATATGCGTATCGATCACCAAAGCTACATCGCGGGTGTGGGTCAATTCGCGCAGCGCATCCGCTGTGCGTGCAATCAGATCTTCGTCTTTAGTTCCAAGGGCTAAGCGGACGCAGCTAATGTCAGCAGCATCAAGGCATGCAGCCAAGATATCAGGATATGTCATCAATTCGATCTCAGCCGGAGTGATCAAATACAGCTGGGGCAAGTCTACGTCGGCCATGGGAAAATTCCGTCTTTTGTCTGATGTTGCATCCCTTTAGCCTGATTTGTACGCCTTGGCTATGTGTGACGCACAGGTCTTAACCTTGTCTTGCCGCGCCGCGCGACGTATCACGCGGGCAATCTGCAAAGGACGCCGCAATGCCGCAAGAGACCTCACAACCCGCGTTTGTTCTGATCCGCCCGCAGATGGGCGAAAATATCGGGGCTGCGGCCCGTGCGATGTGGAATTTCGGGCTAGATCGGATGCGGATTACCGCGCCGCGTGACGGTTGGCCGAACCAAAAGGCCGTAGCAATGGCCAGCGGTGCGGGGCGTCTTTTGGACGAGGCGATCATGTGCGAAACAACGGCCGAAGCGGTCGCAGATTGCACATATGTTTACGCGACAACGGCTCGTCCGCGTGAGTTGACAAAGCCTGTTTTTACACCTGCTCACGCTATGAAAGACGCCGCGCAACGCATTGCAAATGGTGAAAAAATTGCAGTTCTGTTCGGGCCAGAACGGTCCGGTATGGAGAATGATGATATCGCCAAAGCAAATGCGATTATCTCAGTCCCGGTTAACCCTGATTTCGCATCGTTAAACCTTGGGCAATGTGTGTTACTGACCGCCTATGAATGGCGTCAGGCGACGGTTGAAACCACGCCCGCTACGGTTTCGATGGAAGGCGAATGGGCGTCGCAGGCCGAAATGGAAGCCCTCGCAACCCATTACGAAGACCGGATGACCGACGCTGGTTTCTTCTACCCGGAACACAAAGCGCCTAGCATGAAAATTAACCTTCGCAACCTGTGGTCGCGGATGCCACTGACCCGCGCAGACGTGCAAATGCTGCACGGCGTCATGCGACAAATGGTGCGCTGGAAAGAACGCGGGCCAGACGACAGATAGGCTTACAGACATCATTCAGATTGCGTACACAGGCTGTACGGACATATAAATAAGACCGGAGACCGTGATGGCGACCAAACCGCGCAGTATTTTCGAAGACGTGAACACAACCGAAAAACAAGCCGTCACAACAGGCGGAATCGACGCCAAAGGGCAGGGTGCGCGACGCGGAATCAGAGCGTGGCTCTGCGTGTTGTTCGCACTGGTCGTGTTAATGATTGCTGTCGGAGGGTTAACGCGGCTCACGGATTCCGGGCTGTCGATCACGGAGTGGAAACCGGTTTCGGGCGCGCTTCCGCCACTTAATGCTGCCGATTGGCAGGTCGAATTTGATAAATACCGCGCATTTCCAGAGTACCAAGAGCAAAACAAGGGCATGTCCCTGACTGAATTCCAGTTCATCTACTGGTGGGAATGGGGCCATCGCCAATTAGGCCGCTTTGTTGGCGTGGTTTGGGCGCTTGGATTCGTCGGTTTCGCAGTAACACGCAATATCCCCACAGGTTGGACCGGACGGCTTTTGTTCATCGGCGCATTGGGCGGACTGCAGGGCGTAATCGGCTGGTGGATGGTCTCAAGCGGCCTCGAAGACGGCATGCTCGACGTTGCATCCTACCGTTTAGCGACGCATTTGGGCCTCGCATTTGTGATCCTCGGTGTGATCGCATGGTACATCCTACGGTTGTCACGTCGATCATCGGACCTGTTGCAAGCGCGCAGGCTCGGAAATCCCGCATTGGCACGTTGGGCCGCGGTTTTGATCGGTGTGACGAGCATTCAAATCCTGCTTGGCGCATTGGTTGCAGGCATCGACGCGGGCCGTGCATTCCCCCAGTGGCCGTTGATGGCTGACGCCTTCTTACCGCCTGATCCGCTATCCTTAACGCCGATCTGGCGTAACTTTTTCGAGGACGCCGGATTGGTGCAATTCATGCACCGCATGACTGGATACGTGTTGTTCGCTCTTGGCATTTTCGTTTGGTCGCGCGCCCGTAAATCGGCCAATGCGCAGACCCGTTTTGGGTTCAACATGGTATTGGCGATGATGGTTCTGCAGATGCTGCTAGGCATCGTCACAGTGCTGTATTCCGCGCCTTGGCACGTGGCGATTGTTCACCAGTTTGGCGCGGTGGTTTTGTGGGTACTCGTAATGCGTGCGCGGTTCCTCGCAATTTATCCGCTGCCGCAATCTGTACGAGGTGCATCTAAATGACTGCTTATAAAGATTTAATGGCGTTTCAACGCGAGACTGAAGCATTGTCTGGCGTTGCAGGCATGCTCGGCTGGGACCAAGAAACAATGATGCCAGACGGTGCTGCCGATCAACGTGCAGAAGAGCACGGCGCGATGGCCAACATGCTCCATGCGCGACGCATCGACCCACGTATTGGCGACTGGCTGGCAACGGCTGATGCGCCCGATGATGTGGCGGCCGCGAACCTGCGGCAGATCAAACGGTCCTATGAGCGCACCATGAAAGTTCCCGCGACTTTGGCGACAGAGCTCGCCAAAACCACGTCGCTCGCGCATCGCACTTGGGCGAAATCACGGGCAGAAGAAGACGTCGCATCGTTCCTGCCCATCCTGCAGAAAGTCGTCGATTTGCGTCGTGAAGAAGCGGCGGCCGTGGCCGGTGACACCGATCCATATGACGCGTTACTGGACGATTACGAGCCGGGTGCGACCGGTGCCGAACTTGGTGCGATGTTCGACGCGCTTCGGCCACGGCTTGTGTCTCTGCGAGCGGCGATTTTGGACCAACCTGCGCCGGTTGTGTTAACCGGAACTTTTGACGAGGCGGGCCAACTCGCGTTGTCCGAAAAACTGGCCGCTGCGTTTGGCTACGACCTGACGCACGGGCGGATCGATAAGGCGCTGCATCCGTTTTCTAGCGGGTCTGGTCTGGATGTGCGGATCACAACACGGACTGAAGAACGTGATCCATTCAATTGTTTTTACTCGACAATCCACGAAGTTGGTCATGCATGTTACGAGCAGGGCATCGACCGCAAACATCTATTAACCCCGCTAGGTGCTGGTGTCTCGATGGGCGTTCACGAAAGCCAAAGCCGGATTTATGAGAACCAATTGGGCCGATCTGAAGCATTCACAAGCTGGCTATACGGACAAATGCGCGACGTGTTCAGCGACTTTGGTGTGGCTGATGAACGCGCGTTCTACGGTTGTGTTAACCACGTTTCGGACGGATTTATCCGAACCGAAGCCGACGAAGTGCAATACAACCTCCACGTGCTTTTACGCTTCGATTTGGAGCGCGCATTGATTGCGGGTGATCTGGCTGTGGGCGACCTTGAAGCCGCATGGAATGATCGGTTCTTGGCGGACTTCGGTTACGCTGTGGACAAGCCATCGAACGGCGTTTTGCAGGATGTGCACTGGTCCGAAGGTCTGTTTGGGTACTTTCCGACGTATACATTAGGCAATGTTTACGCGGGATGTTTGAATGCGGCGATGCGCAAGGCTGTGCCAACGGTCGATGCGGATTTGGCACAGGGCGATACTAGTGCCGCGACGGCGTGGTTGCGCGAAAATGTGCAACAATTCGGTGGATTGTACCAACCTACGGATTTAATCACCCGCGCAACGGGTGCCGCACCGACGGAAGCACCACTATTGGACTACCTTGAGGAAAAATTTCGCGGCATTTATAATCTCTAAACGCTAGGTTCACGACCAATTTGGCGGGCGCTTTTCAAGGAATGCTTGTATGCCCTCGTTGGTGTCGTCGTCCTGCATGTTCGTAACCATGACGTCACCCGTGAACGCATAGGCGTCTTGGGTCGTCATCTGGGATTGGGCGTAGAACGCGGCTTTGCCGTAACGCACTGCGGCGGGTAGTTTTTCGGCAATTTTGGCGGCAAGTTCACGTGTTGCCGAACCTAAATTTTCTGAGCTAGCGTAAGAATTTATCAGACCAAGTTGATGTGCTTCTTTGGCGTCTATGAACCGACCCGTCGTCAGCATTTCGAACGCCGATTTGGTTGGAATGTTACGGGTCAACGCGACCATTGGTGTCGCACAGAAAAGCCCGATGTTCACGCCGTTCACTCCGAATTTTGTATCCTCCGCAGCGACGGCCATGTCGCATGTCGCGACCAATTGGCAGCCTGCCGCAGTGGCGATCCCGTGGACTTGGGCGATCACGGGTTGGGGCAACGTCTGGATGCGCTGCATCAACGCGGCACAGCGGGTGAACAGGTCTTTGAAATAGGCCGCACCTTGATCCGGTGCGTTGCGGCCCGCTTGCATTTCTTTCAAATCGTGGCCTGCGCATAACGCCTTACCGCTGCCCGAAAGGATCACGACGCGGATTGTATCGTCTTTGGCAATTGTATCGAGTTCCGCATGCAAGGCTGCGATCATTGCGTCCGATAGCGCGTTGAGCCGCGTAGGCGCTGTCATTTCGATGTGGGCGATATGGTCTGCGACGTCGCGTGAGAGCAGTGTCATGGGCTTGCCTTTGCGCTGGTTTCAGAGAAGCTTAGGCGGTGAACGGGAGTGAGGAAAGACATGGTTAATACATTGCAGATGGATATTCCGGCGTTGAACGCATTTTTGGAACGCGATTTCGCGCAGGTGGCGGGCATGTTTGGCTTAGATTCGTTAACAGAGGACATTTTGACAGTCCGGTTACGGGTACAAGAAGAACACTTGCGACCGGGTAACACGGTGTCGGGTCCATCGATGTTCGCGCTCGCAGATGTGGCAATGTATTTAGCGGTTTTGGCACGGATCGGGCCTGTTGGATTGGCCGTAACGACCAATTGTAGCATCGATTTTATGCGCAAACCTGTGGCCGGTGTCGACCTGATTGCCGAGGCACGTGTCTTGAAAATGGGTCGCGTTCTCGCTGTGGGTGATGTGCTGATGTTCAGCGAAGGGCAGGCGGCGCCTGTTGCGCGTGCGTCGTTAACCTATTCAATCCCGCCAAAATAAAAAAAGGGGCCGGAAAATATCCGGCCCAGTCAGGAAGATCGTTAAAATAGGGCGTTAGCGTTGGTAAAAACGCTTGTTTGCTTCGCGTGCAGCCTCGTGTTTGGTGACACCGATGTCGGCCAATTCACACGGATCAAGGCGGGAAAGTGCGCGTCGGGTGCGTTTGTTCATGTCCCATTTGGTCGCCATCACCGCGACGGCCACAGCAACGCGGGCGAGCGTAGGAAGCTGGGCCTGACCGTTGAGTAGAGCAAGTTGCGCGGGCTGGATGGCATGGATTGACATGATGCGTCCCTTTCAAATTGTATTGACACATTGTATTATTGTTCGTATGTAATGGATATATTGTACCGATGTATAAGGTCGAGAGAATGATTGTATCCGATACAAGATGGCAGCCAGAGATATCTGGCGCTGGCCGTGCGAAGTATAAGGCGCTGGCCCAAGCGATCCGCGAAGGCATTGTATCGGGACAATTAACCGCCGGCGAACAACTACCGCCTGTACGCGAATTGGCCTACCGCATCGGTGTCACTCCGGGGACCGTTGCCCGCGCTTATGCGGTACTCACGGACGAAGGGCGTCTGACCGCTGGGGTCGGGCGCGGCACCTTTGTGACGGAACGCAAAGCCACCACGCAGTCGATTTGGGATACACCTGCGATGCTAGATCCGACGGCGGATTTACCAGACCGCGTGCATCTATTAAGCCCGAAAATGCCCGAAGCCGGGCAGGGTGCATTAATCCGCGATGCGCTTCAGGCGTTGTCGACGGACATGGTGCCAGAACACCTGCTGAACTACCCAAGCCGTGTGACGGACATTGCTGCGCGTCGTGCGTTTAAGGCGTCGATTGCCGACACCCCGATTGGCCCGTTTGATGAAGATGATGTGATTACGTCGCACGGCGGCCAAAGCGCAATTGTCATGATTTTACAAACAGTTCTGCACGGACCTTCACCTGTTATTGCGGTTGATGAACTCAGCTATGGCGGCTTTCGGTCGGCGGCGGTGATGTCGCGTGCGCAAGTGGTTGGTGTGCCGTGGGATGACGACGGACCGGACCCTGCTGTGCTCGAAGATTTGATCAAAACACAAGGCGTTCAGGTGTTTTGCACCTCTGCCGAAGTGTGCAATCCGACGGTGCGCACGACCTCGACGCCGCGCCGCAAACAGATCGCAGCGCTTGCCCAGCGATACGGCATCCACATCATCGACGACGACTGCTACCGCCTGATGCGGACCAAACATCTGGGACCAAGCTACCGCGCACTTGCGCCTGAATTGGGGTGGTATGTGACGTCGCCATCAAAGTCGCTGTCGGCTGCACTTCGGATCGGCTTTGCGGTGGCGCCTGTGGATTGGTCATCGAACCTTGCGCGGACCTCGACGTTCCATTCCTTTGGGGTCACACGGCTTGTAACCGATTTGTATGCATACATTATGGCGCGTGATGAATTGCCTGACGTGATTGACCGGATTAACGCGCGTATTGCCCAAGACGTGCGGGCCGCTGTGAGCATTTTGGACGGCCATACGGTAACATGGTCCGAACAAGTGCCGTTTCTTTGGCTAGAACTGCCGATCGGCTGGCGTGCTGGTGAATTTAAACAACGCGCCGAAAGCGCTGGCGTGTTAATCAAGTCTGCGGAAGATTTCGCGCTGCGTGATGGCCGCTCGAACCATGCTGTGCGGATTGCGATCAACGGTCAGGTGTCACATGACCATTTTGCGGCGGGGATTCAGACGTTGCGCGACATGCTCGACAATCCACCGGATGCGATTTCGGTGTAAATAAGTGGGGTATATTAATACCTTATTTTTAACCCGCTGAAATGTAACGTTTTTTAACGCATGTTTCCTCTTGTTTGCACGCGCAACCCCTTTATAAGCCAGACATCCGAATGACGGGCCTTAATAGCCCCCAAACCTTTTTGGTGAGATATGAAAACCTTTTCTGCGACTCCGGCAGATGTAGACAAGAAATGGATCTTGATTGACGCTGAAGGCGTTGTTCTTGGCCGTTTGGCGTCCATCATCGCCATGCGCTTGCGCGGCAAGCACAAAGCATCCTTCACGCCGTCCATGGACATGGGCGACAACGTGATCGTCATCAACGCTGAGAAAGTCCAGATGACTGGCAACAAGCGTGATGAAAAATACTACTGGCACACTGGCTTTGTCGGTGGGATCAAAGAACGCACCAAGGGCGAAATCCTTGAGGGTAAGCACCCTGAGCGCGTTTTGATGAAAGCCGTGCAACGTATGTTGCCAGGTGGTCCATTGTCCAAGCGTCAAATGACGCACCTGCGCGTTTTTGCTGGCACAGAGCACGGCATGGAAGCACAGAAGCCTGAAGTTCTCGACGTAAAAGCGATGAACAAAAAGAACACGAGGACCGCATAATGGCCGATCAGATCAACTCTCTCGAAGAGCTGGGCGCTGTTGCTGAAGGCGTCGTTGCTGAAGCACCTGCTGCTGTTGAAATCAACCGTGAGCCAGTTCGTGACGAACTGGGCCGCTCATATGCCACTGGCAAGCGTAAAGACGCTGTTGCTCGTGTATGGATCAAACCAGGTTCTGGTAAGGTCACTGTGAACGGCAAAGAAATGAACACATACTTCGCACGTCCAGTGCTGCAGATGATCTTGGCGCAGCCATTCTCTGTTGCTGGCGTTGCTGGCCAGTTCGACGTTGTCGCAACTGTCAAAGGTGGTGGTCTTTCCGGTCAAGCTGGTGCGGTCAAGCACGGTGTGTCTAAAGCGTTGCAGCTTTATGATCCGTCCTTGCGTCCTGCGCTGAAAGCCGCTGGCTTCCTCACACGCGATAGCCGCGTTGTTGAGCGTAAGAAATACGGTAAAGCGAAAGCACGTAAGAGCTTCCAGTTCTCCAAGCGTTAAGTTTTGGATTGCAGATATGGAAAAGGGCGTCCGGTTGGGCGCCCTTTTTGCTTGCGTGATGCGCGATTTTTCTCGAAAAATCGTACAAATTTTCGAGAAAATTTAGGGTAGCGCGGGCGGCTTAGTTCAGTGGAAACGCATAGCGGATCGACAAAGTCTCTAAGCCTGGATTGATAGCGCGCGTGTCACCATTTGACCGGTGGTCCCAAGATACGGTCAAGGTCGCGCCCTGCTCGAACGCATATCCGGCGCCAACAGCAGAGCGGAATTGAACTTCACCACCGATGTTTGGTCCGTCATCACGAAAATGCAAACCAGGGATAAACGACGCCTCAAGAAAGATAGGGCCTTCAATCAAGTCTTCACTGGTCCACTTAAAACCCGCACCGATCCACACATCATTCCGGTTTGTCATCGACGCCGCCACAGTTGGCTGAAACGGCCCATAAGCGTGATCGAAATCATACCCTAGATAAAATTCGCGGCCGATCTCTTCACGTTGAAATTGCAGCGACGCAGTCTGGATCGAGATGCGTTCGGCTGCGGCATGGCGCATCAAACATCCCGTTGCGCAGTCGGTTTGGTTCATATCGAAAAGGCTAGTGACGAGCCAGAAGAGTGCGACGGTGCCGTCCATAACGTTAGTCCTGTGTTTGCGGGGCTGTCGGAGCCTCCGGCGGGAGTTGTTTTTGCGAAATGAAGGTGGGGCGTGGCTTAGCAGTCCGGTGGTAGCAGTCCGAGGCCGCGTAGGTAGATGCCGATGCCTGTTTCTAGCAGGTCTTCGGGGGGAAAGGGACTTTTGGTGCCGGGCGATCCGCGCGAGAACAGTTCAACAACACCGTGTGACAGCGCCCAGATATGCGCCGAGAACATCTGCGGCGGTGGGCGGCGGTCTGCGGGGATGTGCTGGCTGAGGTCGGCGGCGGCTTTTTCAATGACGCCCAAGGCGCGTGTCGCGGAAGCGTTCAGGGCTGGATTGCGCTGGATCGAGATACCGGATTCGAACATCGCGACGTAATGGCCGGGGAATTTGTTGGCGAAGGCGAGATAAGCGCGGCCGGTTTTCAGAAACGCAGTTAATGCTGACGGCTGGCCACCATCGTAGGCGTGTTCCATCAGGTCGCCAAAAATGTCGTAGCCTTGATGGGCGGCTTCGGCGATCAGGTCTTCGCGGCCTGCAAAGTGGCGGTAGACGGCGGCGGGTGTGACACCTGCCTCGCGTGCAGCCTCGGAGAGCGAAAACCCTGTCGGTCCTTTGGCCTCGATCAGCGTGAGACAGCTTTTGACCAATGCCTCGCGTAGATTGCCGTGGTGGTAGCCTTGCTTAGCCATGCCACAGGTCCGGTCCACCGGCGATTTTTTCGTCGATCTCTGGCAGGTTTTTATCTGGATAATCAAGGCCCTGCAAGACGGACTTAATCGCGTTCACGCGGGCGCGTTTTTTGTCGTCAGAGCGCACAACTGTCCACGGCGCATATTCTGTATGGGTCCGCTCAAGCGTCTCGTCGATAGCCGTCGTATAGGCGTCCCATTTCGCAAGACCCGCCACGTCGATCCACGACAATTTCCATTGTTTCAGGGGATCGTTTTCACGGTCGAGAAAGCGTTTGAGCTGCGTTGCACGGCCCACATTAAGCCAGATTTTGAACAGTTTGATCCCGTCGTCGGCCAGCATTTTCTCGAAATCGCCAACTTGGTTAAACCAATGTGCGCGTTGCTCGGGCGTGCAAAAATCAAATACATGCTCGACGACAGCCCGATTATACCAGCTGCGGTCATAGAAAACCACTTCACCTTCGGTCGGCAAGTGACTGATATAGCGTTGAAAATACCATTGACCGGCTTCTGTTTCCGTGGGCTTTGGCAGGGCCACAACACGCGCGCTACGCGGGTTCAGGTTTTCGCGGAACCGCTTGATGGTGCCGCCTTTGCCAGCCGCGTCGCGGCCTTCAAACACGACCACAACCCGCTGGCCAGTTTCTTTGACCCAAGACTGCATTTTCACCAGTTGGATTTGCAGCGCGTCGATCTCGTCTTCGTAATCGTCCTTATCCCATGCTTTTTCATAGGGATAATCAGGATTGATGATCTGCTTTTTATTTGCGGATTCAATCAGGTCAACCACCTCTTTCGGGGCTTCGTTCTGAAAATAGGCACTGATCCCACCATCAAGCGGCTTGGACATGGTAAACTCCCTAAGAATTGCGCTTATTATGGCGATTTTAAGGGCTTAGCGCAATCCAGCCCGCGCAGCCGCACGGTTAATCGCATCAACTGCGGCTTGTGGGTCAGCATGGTGCGGCATGTGTCCGACGCCTTGCATGCTGGTCAGGCGCGCGCTGTCCACGATTTTGATGAACTCCGCAGGATGCACTTGCAGCGGCACGGTTTTATCTGCGGTGCCGTGAATGATCTCGATGGGCACGGTGATTTGCGGATAACGTGTCACCATATCAACGACATAGGGGCGCAGCGTGTTGACCTGACGCACATTGGCGCGGAACGTGGTTTGCCGCACGGCCAGCGGTGCGCCGATGTGTTCCGTGTAGCCTGCGGGGACCGGATCGGGGGAAAAAATGCCCTCGATTGCGCCTTCAACGGTGCTGATGGGCACAAAGGCCGCGATCAGCGGGATTGTCACAGCCCCGCCTAAGACACTGCCATTCAACGTATAATACGCACCAAGCCCGTCGGGCCACGGCATCAAAACGCCCGCAAAGGACACGATGCCGCTCGCGTTCACGGGCGCGTCTTCGGTCAGGCCGATGTCAGCCCATGCCATTGCGACGATCCCGCCAAAGCTGTGACCAGCCACAATCGGATCGGTGATACCAAGCTGCGTCGCGGCCTCGCGCAGCATCCGTGCTTGATCGGCGGGGGCATCGCCTGCGGTGGCAAACGGGCCTTTGGCAACTTGCGGCACGCGGTCGGTGTAGCCCAATCCCGGGCGGTCAAAGGCGGTGACAGTGTAATCATCAGCCAGCCGGTCCACCAAATCAAAGGTGAAATCGCGCAGGTTGCCGCCAGCCCCGTGCAGCAACACAACATGCGGGCCGCTGCCTTTTTGCACGTAATGCACGCGCCCGCCTGTCACCTCGACAAATTGCCCAACAGGGGGAAAAGCCGCCTCTGTCGCTTGGGTGCGCGAAGATGCGACACATCCGGCGAGCAAAGCCCCAAGGCCCAGCGCCAGTCCTGTGTATGATAATCCCTTAAGTGCCAATCTTATCAATGTCATAATGTGTTGTCTGATAGATCTCGTTGATCCAGTTCCCGTACAGCAAATGCGCGTGGCTGCGCCATTTGTTCAGCGGTGCTTGGGTCGGATCATCCCCCGGATAATAGTTTGTAGGCACATTGATCGGGGTGCCGTCGGCGACGTCGCGATCATATTCCTGTTTCAGCGTCCCACTGTCATATTCAAAGTGGTTAAATATATACAAAGCGCGATGTGCGGCGTCTTCAACCAAAGCGGGGCCAGAATCCGCACTGGTGATCAAAGTTTTTAGTCCCGACGCTGCGTCAATCTCGTCTTGGCGCATTTCGGTCCATCGGCTGACGGGGATCACGCAGTCGTCGGAAAAGCCGCGCAGGTAATGCGAGGTGTGATCGCAGACCGAATGGCGGAAACAGCCGAACGCCTTGTGATCCAGCAGATGCTTTTTCACACCGTGGAAGTAGTTAATCATCGCCATGCCGCCCCAGCAGACGCCAAAAGTGGAATGCACGTTGGTCTGGGTCCACTCCATGACTTCGCACAGCTCGTCCCAGTAGGTAACGTCAGCAAAATCAAGGTGTTCGATCGGCGCGCCCGTGATAATCAGACCGTCGAATTTCTGGTCTTTGACGTCTTGGAAGGGTTGGTAGAACTCTTCCATATGTTCAGCCGCGGTGTTTTTGGTCTGGTGTTCAGACATGCGGATCAAGGTCAGTTCGATCTGCAAAGGCGTCGCCCCGATCAACCGCGCGAACTGGTTCTCGGTCTGGATTTTCTTGGGCATCAGGTTCAGCAAAGCAATCCGCAGCGGGCGGATGTCCTGATGACCAGCGGTATCCTCGTCAAGCACCATGACGCCTTCGCGGGTGAGCACGTTAAAGGCGGGCAGGGCGGCAGGTAGTTTAATCGGCATAATGTTTCCTCACGGATGGATGGCAGAGATAGGCTTATGCCCTGCGCATCTCAAGGGCGTCGGCGATCATGTCGACAAAACCCTCCGTATTGTGAACCTGCGTGACCGCCTCTTGTGGCACGGTGATGCCCCATTTGTCGGCCATCGCTTTGTAGCGCGGCTGACGGTGGGCCAGCGCCTTGGCAAAGGCCCAGCGGATGAAATCATCTGGATCAACCTTGTCCGGCGACGCATTGAATTCGGTCAAATAAGCCTGCCACGTGTGCAGCAAGAACACCGGATCATAGGACATCGGTTTCGGTTCTTTATCAAAACGGCGGATCAGTTCGGCGGTATGCGCGTCAGTGCCTTCGATCCAGACCATCAGCGTCTTTTCAGACAGATCCGTCAGGATCGGATCATTGGGATCATCCGCATCGACCCATTCACAGATTGACCCGCCTGTATCGCAGATAAAGTGCGGATATTGGTACAGATCGTGGCTGCGCTGGATAAAGTGGCCCGTGTCATATAGTGCCGCGATTTCAGCGGTTTGGAACTGGTCTTGGCGGCGCGTATATTCATCCCACGGCAGACCGCCTTGCGCCTCGTCGCCGGGTTTGCCCAGATAGGACGACATCGGTTTGAGGTCGTCAAAAGAGATATTCGAGCCGATATAAATGCTGTCCGACCGCAGTAGATCGCGCAGGAACGGCACCTTCATCGCTTCGCGTTTGGCGTTATCGGCGATCAATTCGCCCATGTAGCGGGTGCCAATGCGGTAATCGATAGAATAGTGAAACCAGTCGCCCTGATCGCGTAACATGTTGGACAGATAGGTTTTTCCAAGCCCTGACATCGCAAAGATGAGGACGCGCTTTTGCGGGGCGTTACGCCATTCGGCTGCAGTATTGTAGATCATGGGCCGATGGATATGCGCGGATGCAGCAATGCGCTAGAGCAAATATGCGCGGCGGATCAGCCCGCTGCCATCTCGGCCACATGCGCCCGCCATTTGCGCCGTAGCCAGATCACGCAATACAGCACCAGCAGGCCTGCAAAGATCACGCCAAAGAAGTTGCTCAGCATGTCCGCGACCTGCGTCAGTTGTGACGCGAAGATATAGCCCAGCGACACATAGCCCAGCGTCCAGATCGCAGCGCCCACGACGGCCATTAGCGTGAACTTCACCCAATGCATACCGCCCGCGCCACACAGGTAGCTGATATAAGGGCAGGTCGGGCTGAGGATCGTGTGGCTGAGCAGCACCGCGATATGGCCCTTGCTGTGCAGCATATGTTCGCTTTTCTCTAAGACTGGCACCAGTCGCGGCTTGGTCCGCATCCACGTGATAATCCTGCGCCCATAGCGCGATGCGATCAGATACGCCAACTGATCGCCGATCAGAAACGCGACAAAGGATACGGCAAAGACCTGCCAGAGTGCCAGATCTTCGGAGGCCGCAAACGCCCCGGACGTCAGCACCATCATCGACGACGGCAGCGGAATCGCCAGACAGGCCAGCGAGACGACGCCAAACAACAACAGCAATCCGTAGTCGGGGATCAAGCCGATAATCAGGTCAGTCATCGCGGATGATCCATCCGGAATGCAGAGGCCGCATCACGCACAATCTTGGTTAACTCATCCAAGGACAGATCATTCAATTCCGAGATTTCCGCCATCGTCATGCCGCGCTGCGTCTCGGACGTCAGGCCCAGCACATCGGCCACCAAGCCGCGTGGCAGATCATAGGACATGACAACGTAGCGCGGGGTCATCCATGGTTTCAGCGCTTCATCCTGATTGATCGGATCGTGAAAATACAAAAATTCGGACAGAATACCAAACGTAAACCACAGCCCCGCCACACAAGCGATCACCAGCACAGCCAACACCCCAAGGTGCTGCCGCAGGAAACCCCAAATCTGGTGACGGTGTGTCATGGCGTGGTTATGATCGTAAACATATCCCTAAAGGCACAGGATTAACGGCCCACGTCAAGCATGACCCTGCCGCAAAACGACAAAGCGCCAGCCCCGAAAGGCTGGCGCTAGTCCGATGTTCACAGGCAAAGAACACGCCCACCGAAAATAACGTCGTTTGACTTACATCGCAGTCATAAAGGTGATGTCGCGCAGGTTGCCCTCAACGCCCATCAACTCCCATGTGTCCTGCACGGTGCCGTCTTCTAGGGACACAGTATGCAGCGCACCGGGTGTTGCCAGATAGGCGGTGTTGTTGCCATCAGCGTCGGTAGCAATGTCAAAGGCGTAGCTGTCTTGTGCGTCCACGCCCAATTTGCCAATTGCGCCCAATGTGCCGTCGTTTGGTGACGTCTGCTGGATCACAGCCACGATTGTCGCATCAATATCGAACATCGCGGTGGACTCGGGCTTGCCATAGGAATTGATGTAAGCGGCTGCGACGATATTCGGCTCTTCGCCACTGTGCATATCGGCGTCTTCATAAGCCAGCGATCCGTCTACTGTGACGGCACCGGATTCAATATCAACGCGGTGGTTTGTGGTGCCCGACATAAAGCGCAGTTTGTCCGCTTGCGGGTTAAAGTCCACGATCACGGATGCGCCGTCTGCGATGGGCAGTTCGGTATCCATCGTGGACAATACGGTGGCTTCGCCTGTGGCGGGGTCAATCTCTACGATTTCAAACGCAGGTGTCACGCCGATCAACTGACCTGTCGCTGGACGCAGGTCGATGCCCAAAAGGCGATCCACACCCGTCACATCCATTGTCGCCGTTGCTGTCGCAGAGCCGCTATCAATCATCACCAGCGTTTTATCGCCAGTCAGGCCCACAGCCATGAGGCTTGCATGGCCGTCTGCCTGAGCAATAGATCCCGCAGCAATCAGTGCAACAGTCGTCATCAGTGTCGAAGTCTTACGCATTTATTATACCCCTATTGGTTTCACATGACCCCCGATCTTGGTGGGGTCGTGTGAAGACACGTAGGGGCGCCTAAAAGAGTTTCAGCGGTGCGTAAATTTTTTCTTAAAATCTGAAAACGGCTTAATACCCGCGCCAAATCCAGCCGCCACCCAAGACGCGCGTGCCGTCCGGGTCGTAGAACACACAAGCTTGGCCCGGTGACACGCCTTCTTCAGCGACCAGCAGTTCGACCTCGGCTTCGGTATCCGAGATCGGGCGCAGAATGGCGTCGATAGGGGGCTTGGTCGAGCGAACTTTGACCGCGATTGTACGCTCGCCGCCGGCAAGCAAGCCGTCGTCGCCCAGCCAGTTGATCTCGCGCAAAGGCACCTTGCGGGTCGCGAGCAAGTCCTTGGACCCCACGATCACATGCTTTTTGTCCACATCAAGCCGCACAACATACAGTGGATCAGCCAGACCGCCGATGCCAAGCCCGCGCCGCTGACCAATCGTGTAGTGGATTACGCCGCGATGCTGGCCCAGGACATTGCCGTCCACATCGACAATATCACCGGGTTCTGCCGCACCGGGGCGCAGTTTCTCGATCACCGCCGCGTAATTGCCGTTTGGCACAAAGCAGATATCTTGGCTGTCCGGCTTGTCCGCCACGCTGAGCCCGTATTTCGCAGCCAGCGCGCGGGTCTGCTCCTTGGACGTGTGATGGCCCAATGGGAAGCGCAGATAGTCCAACTGCTCTTTCGTGGTCGAGAACAGGAAATAGCTTTGGTCCTTGGTCGGATCGCCAGCCGAATGTAATTCCGGACCCGAATCACCCACCATCCGCTGGATATAATGACCCGTCGCCATGCAATCGGCGTCCAAATCACGGGCTGTTTCCAATAAATCTTTGAATTTCACACGCTCATTACACCGAATACACGGCACAGGCGTCGCCCCCGCAAGATAACTATCCGCGAATTCATCAATCACAGCTTCTTGGAATTTGTTCTCGTAATCGAGCACGTAATGCGGAAAGCCCATTTCCTCGGCCACGCGCCGCGCATCGTGAATATCACGGCCCGCACAACACGCGCCCTTTTTCGCCAAAGCAGCGCCGTGGTCATAAAGCTGTAGCGTCACACCGACCACATCGTAGCCTTCTTCATGCAACTTTGCGGCGACAACTGAACTGTCCACACCACCGGACATAGCCACAACGACTCGGGTGTCGGCGGGTGACTTGGCAAATCCAAGAGAATTTATCGGCTGTTCCAAGGGCATATGACACCAACGTTTTAAGGGCTTTCAGGGCGTTTCCAACAAATTTGCTGTAATTGCAAGCAACTCTCTTTGGGGCGGCTTACCGAAACTTAAGTGGTCTACGTCATATGTGCATCACACAGTATATTGCAAAGGGAAGAGAGATGTTTTTGCGAAAGATTGATGGACCACGGTCCGTAACACTACCCGACGGGTCCGTAATGACCCGCGCAGACCTGCCGCCAGTGGACACCCGACGCTGGGTCGCATCGCGTAAAGCGGCCGTTATCAAGGCGGTTGGGGCGGGGCTATTAACGCGGCCAGAGGCGTTGGAAATGTATAGTCTATCGGACGAGGAATTCGCTGAATGGGAGAGCGCAGTTGCCGAACATGGCGAGGCCGCGTTGAAAACAACGGCTTTACAACGGTTCAGACAACCTTAAGTGGTGGCTTGAGTTTTTGATTATCGGTAACGCTGTGTTAACTATTATGGCGATAAGTTGTTGATACCAAGAAAAGCGGAGAAAAAAGATGCGCGTATTGCTGGTTGAAGATGACCCGACGACCTCAAAAAGCATCGAGTTGATGCTAACTCATGCCAATTTAAACGTTTATGCGACAGATCTCGGTGAAGAAGGGATCGATCTCGCAAAATTATATGATTACGATTTGATCCTTTTAGACCTGAATTTGCCTGACATGAATGGCCACGAGGTATTGCGACAGTTACGCATGAGCAGGATTGATACACCAATCCTGATCCTCACAGGTGACGATAGTACCGAAGGTAAAATCAAAGGATTTGGATTTGGTGCAGATGATTATCTAACCAAACCATTCCACCGAGAAGAACTGATCGCACGCATTCATGCGATCATCCGCAGATCAAAAGGTCATGCGCAGTCGATCATCAAAACCGGACGCATTTCGGTTAACCTTGATGCAAAGACTGTCGATGTGGGCGGCAACACCGTGCATCTGACGGGAAAAGAATATCAAATGCTGGAATTGTTGAGCCTGCGCAAAGGCACGACGCTGACCAAAGAGATGTTCTTGAACCACCTGTATGGCGGTATGGACGAACCAGAGTTGAAAATCATCGATGTGTTCATCTGCAAGCTCCGTAAAAAGCTGAGCAATGCTGCAAACGGCGAAAACAACATCGAAACGGTGTGGGGCCGTGGCTACGTGCTACGCGATCCTGAAATGGGCGTGAACGAAGAACGTCTCGCAATCGGCGCCTAAAGGCGCGGTTGTTTGCGAAGATTACTGTGGGCGACTGATCTGGCTCTAGACGCGCTAGGACGGTCGCCCTAAAACTTTGCTTAATCACCGCCCGTTGGTGATCGAATTGCAAAGGATCAAACAATGTCGCCAAAAGCTGCGGAAACTGACGTGCAAGATTTGCGAGCGATCCGTGCTGACGATGTTGCAGAAGATGCAGCACAAGAGATTTTGCAACGTTTAGCTGCAGTTCTGGTCACGGCCAATGATGCCTACCATACGCAAGATGCGCCCGACATTGACGACGCAACCTACGACGAGCTCAAACGCCTGAACCAAGCCATCGAGGCGCGGTTCCCAGCTTTGAAACTCGCGGACAGTCCCTCTGACAAGGTCGGCGCACCGGTGTCGGAAAAATTCGGCAAAATCACGCACGCGGTGCGGATGTTATCGCTTGGCAACGCATTCACGGACGACGACGTCGTGGATTTTGCAAAAGGCGTCAAAAAATTCCTCAGCATCCCGCATGATGAACCACTGTCATTCACCGCAGAGCCAAAAATCGACGGGTTGTCGCTGTCGCTGCGCTACGAAAACGGCAAACTGAAACAAGCCGCCACGCGCGGTGACGGGGCCGTGGGCGAAAACGTAACCGCAAATGCGCTGACAATTTCCGACGTACCGCACGAAATTTCAGGTGCGCCCGACGTGTTAGAAGTCCGTGGCGAAGTCTACATGAGCCACGCCGATTTCACCGCATTAAACGAACGGCAGTTGGAAAAAGGCGACAAACCCTTCGCAAACCCACGTAACGCGGCGGCCGGATCACTACGCCAACTGGATGCGAAAATAACGGCAAGCCGACCATTAAGGTTTTTCGCATACGCATGGGGCGACTTGTCCGCGCCATTAGCCGAAACCCAATCAGGGGCTATTGAGCGGTTGCAAAAACTCGGGTTCAGCACAAACCCATTGACGAAAATCTGCACATCGGCGCAAGACATGATCGCACATTATAGCGACATCGGCGTGCAACGCGGCGACCTTGGCTACGACATCGACGGCGTTGTTTACAAGGTCGATGACCTCGATTTACAACGACGCTTGGGCTTCAGATCCACAACCCCACGTTGGGCAATCGCACATAAATTCCCGGCCGAATTGGCATGGACGACCCTCGAATCCATCGACATTCAAGTCGGTCGCACAGGCGCATTATCACCCGTCGCACGCCTCGCACCCGTCACAGTCGGTGGCGTCGTCGTATCCAACGCGACACTTCATAACGAAGACTACATCAAAGGCATCGGCGGCAACGGCGAACCGATCCGTGACGGCCGCGACCTGCGGATCGGCGACTTGGTGCAAGTCTACCGCGCAGGCGACGTGATCCCGAAAATCAAGGATGTCGACCTGTCAAAACGGCCCGCGGACGCAGTGCCTTATGTCTATCCCGAAACATGCCCCGAATGCGGATCGCCCGCGGTGCGCGAAACGGGCGATGCTGTGCGCCGATGCACGGGTGGCTTAATCTGCCCCGCGCAAGCCGTTGAAAAACTGAAGCATTTTGTCAGTCGAGGCGCATTCGACATCGAAGGTCTCGGCGCGAAACAAGTCGAGATGTTCTACCACGACGATGCGCTGCCAATCGTTGAGCCCGCAGATATTTTCACGCTGCGCGCACGCAATGACGCGTCATTCACCAAGCTGGAAAACCGCGATGGCTTTGGCAAAACCAGCGTCAAGAATTTGCTGGATGCTATTGATGAAAAACGGAAAATCCCGCTTGGCAAACTGCTGTTCTCTCTCGGAATCAGACATGTCGGCGAATCCGGTGCACAACTTTTAGCGAACCACTACGGATCGTGGCAGGCGCTCGCCGCGGCAACCGACGCCGCACAAATCGGCGAAGGGGCTAACTGGGACGACCTTTTGGGCATCGACGGCGTCGGCGCCGTTATGGCCACGTCGTTTTTAGAGGCGTTTCAAAACACCGCCGAACGGGACTCCATTAACCGTCTGATCGATGAATTAGACGTGCAAGATACCATCGTGCGTGACACGTCGGACAGTCCGGTTGCGGGCAAAACGGTGGTGTTTTCCGGTACGCTAGAGAAAATGACCCGCGCCGAAGCCAAAGCACGCGCCGAAACGCTGGGCGCAAAGGTCTCGGGTTCGGTCAGCGCAAAAACTGACATCCTGATCGCAGGACCGGGGGCCGGATCAAAGGCCACAAAGGCGGCCGAGTTGGGTGTCAAAACGCTGGATGAAGACGGTTGGTTAACCCTGATCGGCGACGCATGAGCAGTCGGCCCGACGTTCTTTTCCCGCTTTTCGCAGGATTGCAGACGCTTGATGGCATCGGCCCGAAAACCGCGCTGACCTTACAAGACGCGGGCGTTGAAAAGCCGCGTGATGTATTGATGACGCTGCCGATCACCGGCGTCGATCGGCAATTGCGCGATAGCGTGCGTGATGTGATTGCCCCTGCGGTTGTCACCGTCGCGGTCACCATCGGCGCACATTATCCGCCAAAAACCCGCGGGCGCCCGTACCGCGTGCATGTGACCGATGCGCAGACCGAGTTCCAACTCGTGTTTTTCCATGCGCGTGGCGACTATTTGCAAAAGATTTTACCGACAGGGCAAAAGCGGATCGTGTCCGGCAAAGTCGAAATCTTCGACGGCATCGCGCAGATCGTGCATCCAGACCATATGGTGACGCCGGACGAGGCCACGACGTTCCCGGCGTTTGAACCGGTTTACCCGTTACATGCTGGAATCACGCAGAAATTGATGTGGAAAGCGACCCGTTCCGCGTTGGAAAAATTGCCTGATGTGGCTGAATGGATCGACAGCGGTTTGGTCAAACGTGAGGGCTGGCCTGCCTGGGCCGACGCGCTAAATGCAGCGCACACCCCGAACACGGCCCAAGACTTGTCGCCCGAACATCCTGCGCGTGCGCGGTTGGCCTATGACGAATTATTCGCGCATCAGATCACCTTGGCATTGGCCCGTGCGGTGGCGCGGCGCGGCAAGGGAATTGGGTCAAAAGGCACTGGAAGTTTGCAGCGTAAGGTGTTGTCTGCGTTACCTTATTCCCCGACAGGCGCACAAAGTCGCGCAATTGCTGAGATTGCTGCGGATATCGCGAAACCGCTCAAAATGAACCGCCTTTTGCAGGGCGATGTAGGGTCCGGCAAAACGCTAGTTGCGTTAATGGCGCTGCTGGTGATCGTCGAATCCGGCGGGCAGGGCGTGATGATGGCGCCCACGGAAATACTGGCGCGGCAGCACTTCGACGGCTTGCAACCGCTAGCCGCTGACGCGGGTGTGCGGCTCGAAATTCTGACTGGTCGCGACAAAGGTGCAGCGCGGCGCGAAAAGCTGCAAGCGCTGGCCGATGGCGACATCCAGATTTTAGTTGGCACACATGCGGTCTTTCAAAAAGACGTGCATTTTCATGATCTTCGCCTTGCGGTTATCGACGAGCAACATCGCTTTGGCGTTGCACAGCGCATGGAATTAGGGGCCAAAGGGCAGGCGGTCGACGTGTTGGTGATGACCGCGACGCCGATTCCCCGATCCTTGGCCTTGGCACAATATGGCGACATGGATGTGTCAGTGCTGGACGAAAAACCACCCGGTCGGACGCCCGTGCAAACAGCGTTAATATCGACGGGTCGCATGGGCGAAGTCGTTGAAAAACTGCGCAAAGCGGTCACCGACGGCAAACAGGCCTATTGGGTCTGCCCGCTGGTCGAGGAATCCGAAGTCATCGACATGACCGCCGCCGAAGAACGTTTTAAACGGCTGCGCGCTGCCTTGGGCGAGGGCGTTGTAGGGCTGGTTCACGGCCAAATGCCGCCCGCTGAAAAAGACGCGGCGATGGCGCGGTTCGTGGCGGGCGATACCAAAGTTTTGGTCGCAACCACGGTGATCGAGGTCGGGGTGAACGTGCCAAATGCGTCGATTATGATGATCGAACGGGCGGAAAGCTTCGGTCTCGCGCAGCTGCACCAGTTACGTGGACGGGTCGGGCGCGGGGCTGCGGCCTCGACGTGCTTGTTGTTGTTCCAAGAACCCATGTCCGAAACGGGACGGCGGCGACTGGAAATTTTGCGCGAAACCGAAGACGGGTTCCGCATCTCCGAAGAAGACCTGATGATGCGGGGCGCGGGCGACGTGATCGGCACGGCGCAATCGGGACTGCCACGGTTCCGGATCGCAGATCTCGAACGCCAAGCCGGATTGATGGAAATTGCGCAAAGCGACGCGCGAAAGCTGCTGTCTGATGATCCCACTTTGGAAACAGCGCGGGGCAAAGCCGTGCGTGTGTTACTTTGGTTAATGGAACAGGATAAAGCGATCCGTTTAATATCAGTGGGTTAACCGGTTTGTTCTAAAAAGTTCACGAATGTTCTCATAAAGTTCTTTACAGAAGGTTTCCAATATGGGAACAAAGTAGCAACAGAACAAACGAGCAACAGGAGCGTTCAGATGGCCAAAGATATCAAATCCGCACTGATCCGCAGCAGCGATACAATCATTTCTGACGCGCTTGGCGTTGCCGCTTTGTGTGTGATGCTTTTTGTCGGATTATCGCTGCCCGCGATGGTCTGACCTGCCTGGGTTACATGTCCAGTTCACGTAAATTGCCTGTCCCACCTCGCGTTTACTGACTTGCCCGTCCCGTCCTATTTTGGGGGCTTTGCCTCTCCCTAAAGGATTTAGAGCCGGACATGTGATCCACCTCCTGCCGCCGCCATCCTTGCCCGGATGTGCGGCGGTTTTTTTATGGAAAATCACTTAGGCGGGTGTTTTGGCAGCGTTAATCGCCTCAAGCGTGGCGTCAAAAGCCAGTAAAATCGATGCATGCCGATTTTTGTATTCTTTCGCAGGTTCTAAAACATCAAGTCCGTCGAACGGGGCCGCAGGAACAGGCCCGTTTTCCTTGAGCATTGCGTGCAACTCAGCGCGGCCATGTTCGATTTGTGCAGGTGTTAACCCCACAACCGCTGATCCGATCACGGACGCCGCCGCCTGACCCAATGCGCAGGCTTTGACGTCTTGGGCGTAGTCGCTCACGTGCCCATCGGTTAACACGACGTCAACAGTGACCGTGGACCCGCACAGAGGCGACCGTTTCTTGGCCGTTCCATCGGGCGATGCGATCCGCGTGGTGCGCGGCATGTCAGCGGCCAGCGCCAAAATGCGGCCCGAGTAAAGTTTGATCATGTCGTTTTCAGCTGTCACGGCATTTGCCCTTTCGCGTTGCCCCACATAGATAGGCCGAGTGACCGACATTGCAAAGGCCCTGACCATGATATTTGACCCCGAAACCCTGACGTATAATGACGCAGGTTTGATCCCCGTGATTGCGCAAGACGCTGAAACGCTTGAAGTTTTGATGATGGCGTGGATGAACACCGAAGCCGTCGCCAAGACATTAGCCACGCGAAAAGTCACCTATTGGTCGCGCTCGCGGCAGGCGTTCTGGATCAAAGGCGAGACATCGGGGCACACGCAAGCCTTGGTCGCGATGCGGGTCGATTGCGATCGGGACTGCCTTTTGGTGACAGTGCGGCAAATCGGGGCGGCTTGTCACACGGGACGGCGCACCTGTTTTTACACAGGCGTTGAAACGGGGTCTGAGATCGAATTGATGACGCCTGACGACTAAGCGACCCTCCGGGGGGAGTTGTTATTGGCGAAATGAAGCGGGTAGGCCGATCATGCGACGGATGTCGTTTTGCGTGGCACCCTCTGCGCGGTAGCTTGCAATGGATTTGGATTTATTGATCTTTGCCAAACGCTTACCGGATTCGTCCGTGATCAAATCATGGTGGATGTAGCGCGGTGTAGGCCAACCCATGAGGTGTTGCAGCACGATATGGATCGGGGTCAACGCTGCGACATCTGCGCCACGAATGATGTGGGTGACACCTTGCAGCGCGTCGTCGTGGGTACAGGTCAGGTGATAAGCCGGATCGCCAGTATCCCTGCGGCGCAGGATCGGCGCGCCGATGGTTTGGGGCAGGTTGTGCGTCTCTAAAGTGACGGTTTCATCCGTGTCGATGTAACTGAGCTGGCTGGGCAGGTGGTCTAACGCTTTGGTCAGGTTAAGCCGGATGGCGTCGCCTGATTGCGCCTGATCCATGGGTCGATTTGTGCAAGTGCCGGGGTAGATCGGCCCATCAGGGCCTGTGCCAGCGCCAGTTTCAAGGATTAAGCGCCGGTTGCAACTGCATGGAAAGACAAGGTTTTTGTCCGCAAGTGCTGCGATGACATTGGCGTAGTCAAACATGTGATCCGACTGACGGCGTGGCGCGGGCCAAGACAGGCCGAGCCACGCTAGATCGTCGTAAATTTGCGCCTCGAAATCCGGTTTGCAGCGGGTGCTGTCGAAATCTTCGATCCGTAGCAGGAACGTGCCGCCCGCCTTTTGCGCCGCTTCAAAGGCCAAGATCGCCGAGTAGGCGTGGCCTATGTGCAGCGGTCCGGTCGGCGAAGGGGCGAAGCGGGTGATCACGCGGCAGGCTGTTCCTGTTGCGACAGCCACGCTTGCCAGTCGATTTTCGCGCGATCTGTGTAGCCTTTGTAGCGTTCTTTGCGACCGCGACGACCACTTTTGACGCCTTCCAGCGGTGGAAACAGGCCAAAGTTCACGTTCATCGGTTGGAACGTTTTCGCATCAGCGCCGCCAGTAATATGCGTGACAAGTGCGCCCATCGCGGTGGTGTGCGGCACGGGATCTAGCGTCTGACCAGTCAATTCGGCCACAGCCATACGGCCCGCGAGAAGCCCCATTGCGGCACTTTCCACGTAGCCTTCAACGCCTGTGATCTGACCTGCAAAGCGCAGATTTGGCTGGGACCGCAGCCGCATTTCATGATCCAACAGCGTTGGTGAGTTGATAAAAGTGTTCCGGTGAATGCCGCCGAGACGCGCAAATTCGGCGTCCTCAAGTCCGGGAATCATTTGCAAAACAGTCTTTTGCGCGCCGTACTTCATCTTGGTCTGGAAACCGACGATGTTATACAATGTGCCAAGCGCGTTGTCGCGGCGTAGCTGCACAACGGCATGGGCTTTGGTTTCTGGATCGTGGCTGTTGGTTAACCCAACCGGTTTCATCGGACCCCAACGCAGGGTTTCGCGGCCACGTTCGGCCATGACCTCAATCGGTAAACAGCCGTCGAAATAGCCAGCGGTTTCGCCTTCTTTAAACTCGGTCTTTTCGGCCGCGAGCAACGCGTCGATGAACGCCTCGTATTGGTCTTTGGTCATCGGGCAGTTGAGGTAGGCGGTCTGCTCTTCAACCGTTTCGCCCTTGTCGTAGCGCGACTGCATCCATGCCACATCCATGTTGATGGATTCGTGGTAAATGATCGGCGCAATCGCATCGAAAAACGCCAGCGCCTCGGCACCAGTCTGCTTTTGAATCGCAGTCGCAAGGTTGCCGGATGTCAGTGGACCAGTGGCCACAATCCATAAACCGTCCGTCGGCAGTTCTGTAATTTCTTCATAAGAAACAGACACGTTAGGGTGCGCTTTTAATGCAGCAGTGACGCTTTCCGCAAAGGGATCACGGTCCACGGCCAAGGCACCACCCGCCGGGATTTTGTGCTTGTTGGCCATTTCCATGATTAACCCGCCAGCCGCGCGCATTTCCCAATGCAGCAGCCCAACGGCGTTCTGTTCACTATCGTCAGACCTGAAGGAATTCGAGCAAACCATCTCGCCCAGATTGCCAGTGCGATGGGCAAATGTCGCCACTTTGGGCCGCATTTCGTGGATAACCACGTTGATGCCAGCGTTTGCGGCCTGCCATGCAGCCTCGGAACCGGCCATGCCGCCGCCAATGATATTGAGTGTATGTGTCATGGTCCGCGATGTACCGCGAACCATGCTGTTTGCAAAGGGCTTAACGCCCGAAGTTAGCGTGCTTCAAACGTTGTGCCGCGTGCTGCACCAAACTGGATGCGTGCGCCGATACCAACGTAAGTTTCCGCGTCGGAACCGAAGTCAGTAAAGACTTCTGCTTGGCCGACTTGCGCGAAAATGTCTGCGCCGCCAGTGATGTTATATTCGACGCCCAATTCTTGGGTGGATACGGCGACGTCGTCGTCAGCTACGAAATCAAGATCAGAGAAGACCGAAAAGTTTGCGCCGATTGGTGTGTTGCTCGACAGGCCAAAAATCACGGCTGTTTCGCCGTCTACGTCGACCTGACCGATGTAGCCGCCGATGTCACCTTTCCACAGCTCAGTGCCGCCTTCAAAACCGAAAGACGTCTGTTCGTCGCCGTTCCCAGCAACAAACACGCCCAAAGATGATGTTTCATTCAGGTGGTAGATGCCGTGCAGTGTCGCACTTGTGTCGTCGCCTTCGAAATCGAGGTTCTGCACGTTTGCCGCGATGGAAAACGACCGGTTGAACGCCATTTCAGCGCCCAAGTGGTAGTTTGTGCCGTTGATGGAATCATCGTCAACGAATTGGTTGTATTCAAAGCCAAGCTCGCCGCCGGTAAATTGCTGCGCATAAAGCGGTGCCGCAGATAGGATCAGTGCTGCTGATGAGAGTAGGATTTTCATAATGTGCCTCAAGTTAGTCGAGCGTCATAACGCGCCCCTTGAGACTGTGGATAAGTCATCACCCGCGGTGTCGCAACGGTTTTGACACCGCGGGTGCTGAGTTGTTACGCGTCTGCATCACCTTCGGGGGTGACGTCGACGTCTTCGGCTTCTTCTTGCTCGGCAATCCACGCGACACTGACGACTTCTTCGCCTTTGGCCGTGCTAAACACCTTTACGCCGCCCGCAGACCGGGACCGGAAACTGATGCCTTCGATTGGCACGCGGATCGATTGGCCAGCAGAGGTGACGAGCATGATCTGATCGCCCATTTCCACAGGGAAACTGGACACGATTTCGCCGCCGCGCATTGCTTTGTCCATCGCAGTGACGCCCATGCCGCCACGTCCGCGAACCGGATAATCGTGTGAAGACGATAACTTACCGGACCCTTTTGATGTGATTGTCAGGATCAGGTTTTCAGCCGCAGACATTTCCGCATAACGTTCCTGAGTGATCGCACCCGCTGGTGTTTCCTCGTCTTCGACTTCTGCATCGTCGGCAAGTCCGGCCATAGCACGGCGCATTTTCAGGTAGGCTGCACGTTCGTCCGCTTCGGCGTCAAAGTGGCGGATAATCGACATCGACACGATTTTATCGTCGCCTTGCAATCGAATGCCGCGCACACCAACAGAATTCCGCGAGTTAAACACCCGCACATCCGTCGCAGGGAACCGGATCGCACGGCCTGAATTGGTGATCAGCATCACGTCATCAGTGTTGGATGCGATGCGCGCGTTGATCAGCGTTGTGTTTTCGTGTTCGCCTTCAAACTTCATCGCGATCTTGCCGTTCTTCATCACATTAGTGAAGTCTGACAAGGCGTTACGACGCACAGTTCCAGCAGAAGTCGCGAACACAACTTGCAGGTCGGCCCATTCTTCTTCGGGACGGTCAACTGGCATAATCGCGGCAATCGACACACCCGGCGGGATCGGCAGAATGTTAACGATAGCCTTACCTTTGGCGGTACGTGACCCCATTGGCAGACGCCATGTTTTCAATTTGTAAACCATACCGTCGGTCGTGAAGAACAACAGTTGCGTGTGGGTGTTGGCCACGAAAAGTGTGGTGACGACGTCTTCTTCTTTGGTTGCCATCGAAGACAGACCTTTACCGCCACGCCGTTGGGCACGGAAATCGGTAAGAACGGTGCGTTTGATGTAACCGCCAGACGTCACGGTCACGACCATGTCTTCTTTTTCGATCAGATCTTCGTCTTCCATGTCGCCGGACCAATCAACGATCTCTGTACGGCGCGGCACGGCATAGTTGTCACGAATTTCGGTCAGTTCGTCACGGATGATCTGCATGATCCGTTCGCGTGAACCAAGAATTTCTAAGTATTCCTTGATCTTTGCAGCGAGTTCTTCAAGTTCGTCCGTGACTTCTTTCACGCCAATTTGGGTCAAACGTTGCAGGCGCAATTCCAAAATTGCACGGGCCTGAGTCTCGGATAGGTTGTACGTTCCATCGTCATTGGCGGTGTGGGTCGGATCGTCGATCAGCGCGATATACTCAAGGATCGATTCCGCAGGCCAGCGACGGGTCATCAACTTGTGACGCGCCTCAGCCGCATCAGCAGACGACCGGATTGTGGCAACAATTTCGTCGATATTGGTGACGGCCACAGCCAGACCACATAGAATATGCGACCGCTCACGCGCTTTGCGCAGCATATAAGCGGTGCGGCGGGCGACAACGTCTTCGCGGAAATCGACAAAGTTGGTCAGGAAGCTGCGCAGCGTTAACTGTTCCGGCTTGCCGCCGTTCAACGCCAGCATGTTACAGCCAAAGTAGGTCTGCATCGGCGTGAACCGGAACAATTGGTTCAAAACCACCTCGGCTGTCGCGTCACGTTTTAGTTCAACAACGACCCGTACCCCGTTGCGATCGCTCTCATCTTGTACGTGGGCGATGCCTTCGATCTTCTTGTCGCGGGCCGCTTCTGCGATCCGGTCGATCATGTTCGATTTGTTCACTTGGTACGGAATTTCGTCGATAATAATCGCCCAGCGATCTTTGCGAATTTCCTCGATATGGGTTTTGGCACGGATAATCACCGAACCACGGCCTTCAAGATAGGCCTTACGCGCCCCGGAACGACCCAGCATGACGCCGCCCGTCGGAAAATCGGGGCCTGGCACGTATTCGATCAATTCTTCAATCGACAGATCAGGGCTATCAATCAGCGCAAGCGTCGCGTTGATAACTTCGCCAAGGTTATGCGGCGGGATATTCGTCGCCATACCAACGGCAATACCGCCAGCGCCGTTGACCAGCATGTTTGGATATTTTGCAGGCAGAACAGAGGGTTCTTTGTCTTTCCCGTCGTAGTTCAGCTGGAAATCAACGGTGTCCTTGTCGATATCATCCAGCAGCGACAGGGCGACCTTTTTCATCCGCACTTCGGTATAACGATAAGCCGCGGCGCGGTCGCCGTCCATCGAGCCAAAGTTGCCCTGACCGTCGAGCAGCACCAGCGACATCGAGAAATCCTGCGCCATACGCACAAGCGCGTCATAGATCGCGCTATCGCCGTGCGGGTGGTATTTACCCATGGTCTCAGCGACGGGCCGCGACGATTTCCGGTAGGGTTTATCGTGCGTGTTATTGGTCTCGTGCATCGCGTAAAGAATCCGGCGGTGAACGGGTTTTAAACCGTCTCGCAGGTCCGGAATCGCACGGCTGACGATGACCGACATCGCATAATCAAGGTACGAGGTTTTTAACTCATGCTCAATCGTGACAGAAGGGCCGCTATATGCGGACTTCTCAGTCATGTTTTCGTCAGCGTTTTCAGGGGTTTCCGGGGTATCGTTCACGTGGTCCGCCTAAGGTTTGGGATCTGCTACACTTTGTTGACCAGAATGTAACAGATACCAGATACGGTGTGCAATGCCCCGTGGGATTTATGCGGTTTTTGCAGGCTATTTCGCCCGTAAAACCATCCCAAATAGGTCGCGTGGATCGTCCGGATCGGCGATCATATCGAGTTCTTTGAAAAACGTCGTGCCTTTGATTTTTTCTTGCACGTAACGCAGGGCGGCAAAGTCTTCAATTGCGAATCCAACGCCGTCGAACAGCGTGATCTCTGCGGCGTCCTTGCGGCCCGCAGCGGTGCCGTTGATGACCTCCCACAGCTCTGTGAACGGGTGGTCTAGCGGCATTTGCTGCAATTCACCTTCAATGCGGGTCTGCGCGGGAAACTCAACGAACATCGACGCACGCGCTACGATATCGCGGTGCAGTTCGGTTTTGCCGGGGCAATCGCCGCCGATTGCGTTGATGTGAACGCCATTGCCGACCATGTTGTCGGTCAGGATCGTCTGCATTTCTTTGTCGGCGGTCGCGGTGGTGATGACGTCAGCGCCCTCGATAGCCTCTTCCGGCGAGCTACATTTGACGATGGTGATGCCCAATCCGGCCAAATTTGCCGCACATTTTTCGGTCGCAGCGGGGTCGATATCGTAGAGCCGCACGGTATCAATGCCGCACACAGCTTTTAACGCGATAGTCTGGAATTCCGACTGAGCACCGTTGCCGATCATCGCGAGAACCCTAGAGTTGGGCCGTGCAAGGTGCTTTGTCGCCATCGCGGATGTGGCCGCCGTGCGCAGCGCCGTCAGAACCGTCATTTCGGAAAACAACACAGGGTAGCCCGTGTTCACATCTGCCAAAAGTCCAAAGCCTGTAACGGTTTGCAAGCCTTCCTTCATGTTCTTCGGGTGGCCGTTCACATATTTGAAACCATATAATTCGCCGTCGGATGTTGGCATCAACTCGATCACGCCGACGTCGGAATGGGACGGCACGCGCGGCGCTTTGTCAAAAATCGGCCAGCGTTTGAAATCAGCTTCGATTTCAACAGCGAGCTCCTTAAGAAAGGTCTCTAACCCGACATGATGGACCAACCGCATCATGTTTTCGACGGATACAAACGGCACAAGCGCGAGGTGGGATGGGGTGATCATGATTTACGGCTCCGGGTTGGACGGTCAAACACGCGACGGCCCATCAGCGACGCCGTAAGATCAACCATCAAGTTGGCGGTCATGCCGCGATTATCGAGGAATGGATTCAGCTCAACCAGATCAAGAGAGCCGACTAAGCCACTGTCACACAACATTTCCATGATCAGATGGGCTTCGCGAACCGTCGCGCCACCGGGCACAGTTGTGCCAACACCGGGGGCCACGCTAGGGTCAAGGAAATCCACATCCAGCGACACATGCAACGCGCCGTTTGCCGCGACAACACGGTCAAGAAACGCGGAAAGCGGACCGCTGACGCCTTGTTCATCAATCGAGCGCATGTCGACTAGCGTCGTTTGACCTTCGGCAAGTGCCGCGCGTTCAGCAGGATCAACGGACCGTAGCCCGATCATGCAGATGTTTTCAGTCGGGACAGCGTTTTTCAGCGGCGGAAAGGCGTCAAAGCCCTCGCGTCCCGTAAAATAACCAACGGGCGTACCGTGCAAATTGCCGCTATCGGTGGTGTCGGGCGTGTGGAAATCGCTGTGCGCATCGAGCCATAAAACAAAGAACGGTTTACCTTGTTTCGCGTAGTGATTGGCCATGCCGGACACGGTGCCAGCGGCGAGCGCATGATCGCCGCCAAGGAATACCGGAATGCCCGTTTGTGCCGCATTTTCAGCGGCTTCTGACAAGGTCTTCGTCCAACCGACAGTGCGTTTTAGATCATGCACCAGCGGGTTGCGCGGCTCTGGCACCGCGATATCTGCAGGCGCGAGATTGCCCAGATCGTTAACACTGTGACCTAGGTCGGTAAGAGCCTCTGCGATACCGGCGGTGCGGTAGGCGTCTGGCCCCATAAGGCACCCCTGACGACGCTTGCCGCAATCGACGGGGGCACCGATGAGGATGCAATTCTGCTGTGTGATATTTTGTGTCATGGCTGCAGTGTGCGACAGCGTTTGGGCTTTATGAAGCGTACATTATGCGCTATTTGGGCTGTGAATGATCATATTGGGCAGTCAAAATGGACGATACGGATAAACGATTGGTTGCTTATCTGCGCCGCGATGGTCGTGCGGGCATATCCGAGATCGCAGCGGCGCTGAATATCACCCGAACAACGGCGCGTAACCGATTGGAACGATTGAAACAAAGCGGCGAGATCGTAGGGTTTACCGTGCTGACCCGCAGTGATGCCGCGACGCATCCGGTGCGTGGATTGATGATGCTTGAGGTTGTCGGGCGCGGCGCAGAAAAGGTGGCGCGCACGCTTACGATGATCCCGCAGGTGCAGGCCGTACATTCCACAAATGGCGTCTGGGACTTGATTGCAGAGATCGGAACAGAGACGCTAGAGCAATTCGATCAGGTTCTGACCGATATCCGCCGCAATGACGGGATTACCAAGTCGGAAACGAACTTGTTGCTTAGCACGCGGCGTTAGAAATCACATTAACGACGCGCTGCAACGATCCATAACCAAACAGCAATTATCGAAAACACTGCGTTCCACGATGCCATCGACAGGGTGAATAATTCCCAGCTGACTTGATCGCACATAATTAGGCGTGGCCCGTCGAGCGACAGCAAATCGGCACCACCGGACGCATCCAACCCGCTACCAGTGCAAGAGGACGGACCGTTCCACCATTTGCGCTCGACGCCAGTGTGGAAAATACCGATGCCAGCAGTGGCAGCCGCCGCAAGTGCGCCCAGATACCCCAAGATACGCGCAGGAATAATCAGCGCCAAAATCCCGATGCCAATCGCCGCCATATGCGGCCAGCGCTGCCAATAGCACATTTCGCAGGGTGGATATCCAAAGAATTCGAACACATAAGCGCCGCCCAATAGCGCCACAGAGACGCTTGCCGCAGTGATGATATGCAGTCGGTTCATTACAAAAATCCTACGAGGGCAAAGCCGCCGAGCAGCAGCACGCAAAAGAGTGTGAACATCAGGCCAAGCCTGCGTTCGATGAAGTCACGGATCGGCTCACCGAATTTCCACAACAGGGCGCCAACGATAAAGAACCGCAACGCCCGCGCAACAATCGCAGAGACAATAAAGATCGGCAATGACAGCGCGGTGACGCCTGACATGATTGTGATGACCTTGAACGGGAAGGGTGTAACGCCCGCGATCAGCACCGCCCACGCGCCATAGGCGTTGAACTGCTCGCTGAATTCGGCGACGGCGTCTGCTTTGCCGTAGAAGTCAAAGATCGGCTGCCCGATGGTTTCAAACAATGCGAAGCCGATGTAATAACCAAACAGCCCGCCCAGCACCGATGCGACCGTGGCAACACCTGCGATTAAGAACGCCTTGCGCGGTGCCGCGATAATCATCGGGATCATGATAATGTCAGGCGGGATCGGGAAAAACGATGATTCCACAAAAGCCACAAAGGCGAGCGCCCAGAGGGCATGTGGCGATTGGGCCAGTGACAAGGTCCACGCATAGAGCCGCTTTAACATCGTGTTCTCCGACAAAACTGCGCGGCTTAGGCCATGGAACCGGCATGGGGTCAAGCTTGTGTCGCGCATCATTATGCAGCAACATCATACGATATGTTATGTGGGGGCAGCTATGAAGTGGCAAGGTCGGCGTGGAAGCCAGAACATCGAAGATCGGCGCAGACGCCCAAGTCGCAAGGCGGCAGGGGCTGGTAGCATCGGGGGCTTTGGCCTGATCGCGGTGCTGGCGATTGGATATTTCTTGGGCGTGGATGTCACGCCGCTGTTGAATGGCGGGGCAGGTGGCATCACCACTGAGACCTCGACGCAGATCACAGCGGCAGACGAACAGGCGGCGCAGTTTGTCTCTGTCACGCTGGCGGATACCGAAGACGTCTGGACGGATATTTTCGCGAACCAGGTTGGCGAACGGTATAATCCACCAACGCTGGTGTTGTTCAAAGGCCAGACGCAATCGGCCTGCGGTGGTGCATCTGCTGCAACTGGTCCGTTTTATTGCCCGACAGAGCGTAAGGCGTTTCTGGACACCGATTTCTTTGTGACAATGGAACAGCGGCTCGGCGCGGGTGGCGACTTTGCCGCGGCCTATGTCGTAGCGCATGAGATCGCGCATCACGTGCAGAACGAACTCGATATCCTGCCACAAGTGAACCGGATGCGCGCGCAATCTGACGAAGCGACGTCGAACGCCTTGTCGGTGCGGGTTGAGCTGCAAGCGGATTGCTTCTCTGGGATCTGGGCGCGTGCCGCCCAAGAGAGATTCGGATCGCTTGAACGCGGTGATATTGCCGAGGCTATGAATGCCGCCGCACAGATTGGCGACGACACGCTTGCGCGCAACGCTGGTCGGGCCGTGCAGCCACACACCTTTACGCATGGCACCAGTGAGCAGCGACAGCGTTGGTTTCAACGCGGATATGACAGCGGAGACCTGACGATTTGCGATACTTTTTCCGTCGATCAACTTTAATTGCAAATCATGCCGTTAGGGTGATTGACGATCCCGCGGGAAACTCTTAGGAGGACGGCATTGGTACGCCGGTGTGGCGGAATGGTAGACGCAGGGGATTCAAAATCCCCCGACAGTAATGTTGTGCCGGTTCGAGTCCGGCCACCGGTACCAATTTTCTTAAAATCGCTAGGTTAAATTAACCGCTTATGCGGCCCCGACCACGGGGGCTGTTTGGCGTGCGTGATCTATTCAGGGCAGAATTGTGGCAATCTGATTCTCGGGTTGTTTCCAGATTCGCATATTTAGGCCAAATTTGCCCTGATTGGGTGTCTCGCTGGACTATGTAGTGGCCAATCTTCACTATTTTGACACAATTGATTAACGCTGGGTCAGGCATGCTTAATTGGCTTGATTTTGGAAACAATCAAATATTGATGCACAGCTGATCATTTCAGATTTTAAGCAATTCGTTTATTAACAAAGTGTTAACGTTTTACGCCGCGCCCATTGTTTTCATTGAGGAAACAATGGGCGCACACTGGATTGTTGTTTACCTTTGGCGAAGCGTGAAATTTGGCCAGCTTTGCCTGAACTGTGGCGTTTTTGAGTGATTTTTCCCTTTTTGAGTCGCAGTCTCATGCTGTAAGACCAAAGAGAGCCTCGTGTTGGGGTGCGGGTTTTGGGGAATCCGACATGCGACCTACGTCAGTTGTCGTCATGTGAAAGTGATATTGTGTCTGTGACGTTGCCTAAGTGGTAATGATTACGATTTTGATTTCCGGCTTGAGCAATCTCGGTCGGAAGGGTGAATGGAGCGAACGAATGCCAAATCTGATTTTTCTGGGTAACTTTAGTCACATTAAAGCCGATCCAACCGAGCGTAACTGGAATGCAGAAAACGCAAATGATTTGGTAGGCATCAGCGCCGACTCGACGCAAATGAGCATCGTCAACGCTGCGGCATATGATTATAAAAACGACGGCGTCATCGTTGATGATGATTATGGCACATGCGACTATATCAAGTACAATGTCGGCAACGGCAGCGTGTCCACTTTTACTGACGCATCTATGACGGCCAACGTGAAGCTCACCCTGTCCGATGGCTCGGTCAAGTCAGTCGAAGTTGTGATGATCCAGCAGCAGAACGGCGATCTGTTCATCTCTGATCTGCAAAACTGTGGCACGCTCGACAACCTGTCCATCGCCAACGTCGAAATCACGGGAATCACAAACAGCAATTCCTCTGGTTGGCACGTGAACCAATCCGTCGATAACACCGTGATTGCACCGATCGAAGACCAACTCGACGGCACGGTTTCCGGCACATCTGGTGATGATGTGATTACGGTGAACTACACGGGTGATCCGGATGGTGACCGTATTGATGCGGGTGATGCTGTTTTGCCGGGTGCGGGGGCTGACGATGATTTGGTCGAGGCTGGCGCTGGCGATGACATTGTGCGGGCTGGTGAAGGCGACGATGTTATTTATGGTGATTCCGGTGATGATAGCCTGTTTGGCGAAGCTGGTGACGACACGGTGTTCGGTGGTTCTGGCGACGATTTGGTCCAAGGCGGCGCGGGCGACGACGTGTTGTACGGCGACGGCGGCGACACTGATGGCACCACAGAATTTGCGCTCGACTGGGATCAGATCGGATCGGACGGCAGCCAGACGCTGACTGTTGACGGCCAGTCTGTCAAAGTCAGCGTGTCCACGCCTAAGAATTCCAACGGTCACGAGTGGACTGTCGAAAACGGTATGCTCAAGAACTGGGACGTGGTCAGAGATTCGACTGCGGATATCAGCTTTGATACCGAAGTCTCCAACGTGAAGTTCACCTTGTTAGACGTTGATCGCCTTGATGAAATCACGATCATGGCGAAGGATGCGGATGGCAACCTCGTTGAGGTCGATTTCGAAGTTACTGGCGTGCATTCGGTGAATGGCAACACGGTGACGGGCACGCAAACCAACGCGCCTGGTCCGGCGGCCAACAACAGCGCGCAAGATATCGACGTGACGATCCAAGGTCCGATCCAGCAGTTGTGGATCGTATTGGATGACGGCCCGGAGCGGGCTTATTCCGGCACGGTTGCCGTGTCTGACATCACGTTTGAAATCCCGTCTGTTGATGATGGTGTGGACGGCAACGACACGATAATGGGCGGCGAGGGCGACGACCTGATCTACGGTAACGGCGGCGATGATGTGATCACCGGTGGTACGGGCGATGACGTGATTTACGGCGACAATGGCGGTAACGCGCCTGTGGGTGACGCGGGCCGTGAAAGCTTTGACTGGACTGGTATTTCCGACGCGCAGATCGACAGCACTGTGACCAAAGACACAGGTAGTGTGTCGGTGACCTACACGCGGACTGTGGACACTGGTAAACATATCTCCGCTCTGTGGGCACAGAGACCCAGAACGTGAACGGTATTGATGTGGGCGACGGTGTTGCGGACAAAAATGCGGCGCTGTTCTCTGAGGCGCAGGGCAAAGGCAACAAAGGCGCATTCGAGTGGGAATTCTCGGACGAAGTCGAGAACGTCTCGTTTAATATCAACGACATCGACGGCGACGGTGTGGTCAAAGTCACGGCCTACGACGCGGATGGTAACAAGATCACTGTGAACCTCGCTGGCGGTAAAGACCTGACCTTAAAGGACACCGATTCCGTGGCTGGCGCTGATACAGCGGACAGCAAAGGCGGCTATGATCCGGCTAGCACCGACGATTACAGCGTCACGGTCTCTATTCCGGGTCCGGTTGCCAAAATCGTAGTTGAGCACACGCAAGACGGCTACAACAACTCTGGCATCTTCGTCACGGAAATCTTCTACGATAGCGTAGGCGATGCGGCGGCCTCTGCTGGCGG
>NZ_JACIJM010000016.1 GCF_014199395.1 Yoonia ponticola
AATCCCACGGTCACACTCCAATCCTGCTTGTTCAACAGGGAAGTGTGACACTTCTACTTTGCAGATGTGGGACATTCTAACTTTGCGGCGACATCCACTTCACCGATAATGAAGATTATGTAACCAACTTTGCCGAACGCTCTATATCGCTGCAATCTTTTCATTGATCATATGTCAAAGTTGCATCAATGCGGTCTTTTAATTGCCTTTATGGCAGCCTAAATGATGTCATGATATCCGCGACGGTCTTGCAAGATATTTCTTAACACGTGGATATTTACTTGGGCGGTACAGCGCGGGATTACTGTCAGTATGGAAACGAAAGCCCTTCACCTTACGATAGAGAAAAACATCGAACCACTTAGGGTTCAGTTAGGTGTTCCGGCCGCGAAAGCTGTGCCTGATGTATTAGATCAGATGCTTTTTGGCTCAATCAAGGAACAAGATGGCAGCAAGTTAGCCTCTGTTGAGCAGACCAATTGGAAAACTTTTGCCGTTTTAGATGCCGCAAAAGTTCCTAATTTAGTGGAAATGCTTGAAGCTTCGGGTCTTGAACACAGCTGCTTGTTTAAGGGCGGCGCCTACGATGAGCTGAAAGACGTGGCTCCGTGGCTTGTGGAGCTTAAACTTGAAAACAGCTTTACGCGACGTGTATTTGTAAAATCGGACGAACCTTGGCACCTTTGGGACAGCGAACCAGGTATATTTATAAGGTCACAGTCTACCCTCAATGAGCTTCGTTCTCACTTCCGAAAATTTACCAGAGTAAACGATGATGCCGGAAAGTGGTTCTACTTTCGCTTTTGGGAAGGTTCTCAAATACCACGACTGATCAGTGATCCCGCATTCGAACCTGTTCTTGTCAAATTGTGTGGCGACCACATCATCATTTGGCGGCACTTAGACAGAGCTTATTGTCTGAGCGTAACCGAACTCTAACCGATTTCTCTCACACGTTTGATCCCAGAGCGGTCTAGCTTGGTCAAATAGAATGGTTGCAGTTGTGCCAACAATGCAAAGTGCTCTAGCGCCTTCACTTTTTTGACGTTTTCAACACGACGAGTCGGGCTGTCCGCACCTACCAGGCCAAGTGCTGGGAAAAATCCAAAGCAGTCGCCCAATTCTAACGCACCGTGCGCCGCTATGCATGACTGAAGCATTTCGCTTCCGCGGTAATCTAGAAAGTCCAGTTCCTCTGGCTCAAAAACCACGGCGCCACTTGCGACGATGTTCGGATCCGGCGTGCCTTGTCGCTGCGGCACTATACCTGGAGCGAATTCCGTGGGTGCCAAAGCAACGGAGGTCAATTGGCCTTCGGCTAAGTAAATGACAATGTTTCCGTGTTTCTTGGACCAGACATGTAAATTTCCAAATGCAGTATAGGAAACGACGGTACAATCTCGATGGTCCAAGTCGGGATCGCCTTTAAAAACAAGGGCAAGGATGGGAGCGAATGCCGAAGCAGGACAAATTGTCACGCCTCCATCTAAGTAGCAGGCATGACCACTATGTTCCATAAACTCAAATAGGCGCTCAGGAAGCCTCTTGTTTAGATAGGTAAGTTCGCTGGGCGAAAAAGGATTCCTTGCATGTGCGTCACCTAATTCATCTGCGATAAATTGAAAATTCTCGTCCATATTCGTCACCTGTCACTTTACCTGCATCGCCGCAAGGTAACATCCATATTTCTGTTGGACATCCCATTGTTTCGCATATCACGTGCTGCAACGCCGATGCCTTCAGACCGACTGTCACGAGGCCATTGCCTCCCAATACCCTGGTTTTCTGCCGCGCCACCAATTCCTACACTAGACGGATCTCCGCCTGCAATAATGTCCAGGTAATGGGTAGCATTCAAGTTGTTCATCTGTTGTCGAATTTGCGCAGGTGTGAAGCCTTGGGATTGTAAAAGCTGCCTGTGAGTTGCGCGCGCCCGTTGCTGGGTAGAGTTGTCGCGCAGAAGGTCCGTGAATGATCCACCGGACCATTCTCCCATCGCCTGTAGTCGAGCCTTTTCTGCACGAGCTTGATCAAGTATTTGATGGGCATAAGCCATGTCATCCGCAGTCATCGCATTGATGGTCGCCATTTGTTCGGCAAGTTGGCGGTCAAACTCAACCGAGTCGGCACCATTGGGTAGGTCAAAGCAAGGGACATCGTGGCGGGAAACCTTGCGGGTAATACGCGTAATTTGCTCCGTGGCACTTTCTGCTACCTCTGATATTTTTGCCTTCAACGCACGAATTAGATCGATGATTTTGTTACTGATTCTTCGGAGAAGGTTGAAAACCTTCAATAAAGCAACACCGGCTCTTCCGGCGCTTTTCAGGGAATTTGTGACGCGAAGAACAAAAGCCGCCAACCGAGCATATAGAGCTGGGGCGGTGCCGCCGCCGGTGAAAAAAGCCAGAACAGCAAACAAAATCGCGATAATCGCTTCCGGTAAAAGATAGCCTACACCGGTTGCGACCATTTCACTGTAAAAATTTGGCGGAATCATCATGAATACGCCAAGAACAGTTGCGCCTAATACGCGTAGCACGGATGTGCGCGTCGCGAGTTCAATCATCGCAGCGGCCCATTCCGCACTCCGATCAACCAAGTCTTCCAAAAGTCTTGCGATTTCCTCCAATCCTGGAATGTTTTTCAAGGCTGCGCTCAGAGCTGCGATCCCACTTTCGAACGCGTCTATCGCGCCTTCGCCTAAATTTTTCAGAAGTTCAAATATTTGATCCCGGTTGTCCCATAAGGCTTTAGCACTCTCAGACACGCTGTCCCAAGCGTCTCCGATCATTTCGGGGAGGTTATAGAGCCAGTCGCCGACGGCATTCCAAAAATCGCCTTCACCTTCCCACCAAGATGAAACTCCGTTCTGCAAGCCGGTCCAAAGGCTACCTAGAAAGCCTAACCATCCAGACTCCTCCCATTCAATGGTCCATGGTCCCATTGCAGTTTCCATCTCGCCTGCAAATTCCTCAAGATCGCTTATGATTGCTGCCTCAAGATCCGCCGGGTCCGGGCCTGCCTGTGGTTCGATGCGCGCGATTACTCGGCCAAAATGTGGCGCAGTCCCCTCAAAGCTACCTAGATCCGGTCTAATTGCGTCGGCGACCGTTCCATCTTCCTGCCCGAAACTACTCGTCCCAAGTGTTTCGCCGCCTGCGTCAATTACTTCTCCGTCACTATACTCGACGCGCACTTGGGCTTGAGTGATTGGTGTTCTCCACAGGTCATCATAATTGGCCTCAACGCGAAAATTGCTCATGCAAGGTATACAGGCTTGGCCGACCGGCGAATTTGGTTGTGCGCTAGCCAAAGCCGAAGCCGAGCTGACGCTAGCGGATTGCTGCGGTGTTCCTGACATTAGTTTATCTCCCTGAGTTTTGCGATAAGCTTTGTCAGCTGTTGGTCTGAGATGGGTTCGGCCATCAAGTAATGCATCAATTTCGTGTACTGTGGATCATTCCACCAATTCGCTCCAAAAATCAGCGCCCCCGCAGTAAGTATCGTGCGTTTTAAAGCCGATTTGGTTTCGGGCAGTCTTGACCGCAGCCAAGTTAGATATTGACTGTTGTAGTCTTCTGTAAACATCGACCAATGATTTGGCACAAGATAGCGAATGTTGCGATCTGAATCATCGCAGCTTTGTTTCATAAGTTCTTCTAATCGTTCAGCGAAATGCAGAACGCTGTCGTCATGCCAAAGAAGAGAAAGCCAATCGTCAGTGGCTTTCATAAGTAGGCGCGAACAGCGCGTTCGTTCGACGTTTTGATTTTGCACTGATTCAGAAATATAAGTCGCAAAGCGAGGGTCTTTCCAAAAATGGTGCCCCAAGGATACAGCAACAACGCATAGCTTCGCGACATCGCGGCCGCCAGTAACTTGATACGAGCTTGCCCAAATTTCGACATCACTGCAAATTTGCTCTAGATCCAGGGTGCTGACGTTCAACACATCAAAGTAGTCAGAGAAGCTGCCTCTAATTTTACCAGCGGTTTCGCTCACCCAAAGATCACGGTTGGATCTCTCGAGTGCAACGAAGATTTCTGCTGATAGTTTCATACTAATTAATCCAAATCCGCGGCAGAAGTACTTTAGCGTTTCATCGCCTTAAGGCTAGTTGAAAATATGCCAGATTGGTAAAATAGCGCATTTTTCAGCTGAAGCGGCAAGGCATCTCAAAAAACCTAGTAGGGTCTTAACGAAGCCGAAATACAGGAGTGAAAAGTGCATAATGGCCCGCTGTGTCTCAGTGAAAAGCCTAAAAAGTGGCCGTTGGTGAGAATTCAGACCGCATCATCAGCAAGTAGCTTGAACAGTTCATCATCCATGACCCTATTCTGTTCTCTTATGTCACAAGTGAACCCAGGCTGGAGCGGCCAGCCCTAATTTGAGAAGACAGAGTTTATGCACAAGGCATTGAGCGTTACGATTGCCGTTGTTGGGCTGCTTTGTTGACTCCGAATAAAAATGGCACCCTAGAGGTCTGGGGTTGGAGTGCGCGCAAGCGTCCATTTTGGCGAGACGACAATGGTACAATTGATAAATTTGTTAGCGTCGAGCTATGGCAATTCTGCCAGCAACAGTTTCTCTGATGTTCCCAAATGAATGCGTGTGAATGCTGTAACAGGTGGTATTTTTAATGACGAGTCCCAAGATCAGAACATTTTGCCTCACGATCGCAGTCGCGGTAATATTTGCTACGCCATCCTACTATGCAATGAGATCCAGGCATTTAGCTGTACAGTATTCGGATGGCGCGTTTTGCTGGATTTTGCCTGGTGCGGATGGTCCGCAGACGTTGGGACATGTTCGCGAAATGCATTTGTCTTTGTCACCTCCCAACGCGCTCGGATTTTGGGGCGATGTCATCGAACTGACGAGACGTGGCATTTATACACGCCCACACTTTGCAATAGCCATTCCTCAACCCGCAAACCGAGAAGCAAGCCGCTTGCTCGCTTGGAGCTACCGCGAGACTGATTATTACGACCTAAGTGAGCGTGCCAGCGTTCTAGGGCTAGTGTGGTTCCCGGAGGATTGCGCAAGCCTTCTAGCGATACCACCTCTGGCGTCTGGCCCGCAGATTACATCCCCCGCAAACAACGCGCTGCGCCCTGTGCGTTCCGAGTGACCTGCCTACCGAAATAGCCCGAAGTCTTTGATCAAAGTTCCGGCCCTTCTCGGCGCATATGAGGAAACGCTAAATTGGGTGCGCAGATTTGATAGTGAAGGGTATCAGTTGGTCACGATGAAGGGATCTTACTGACATGGTGGCAGCTCATATCACTGGTCGGGGTACAGTATCGACGGGCTGAAAGTTGGCTTTGCTCAATTCTGATCTCACATCACAGCGGAAAGAATATGCTGATCGCAAAAGATGCGCTGATCCCTACCATGAGGTTCATGGGCACGCCGATTTTCAGAAAATCTGTAAAACGGTAGTTTCCCGCACCATAGACCAGTGTGTTGGTCTGATACCCGATTGGTGTCGCAAAGCTGGCACTTGCAGCGATCATCACAGCCACGGCAAGCGGTCGCGGGTCAACGCCCAGCTCTGCTGCCAGCGCGATCACGATCGGCGTGAACACCACGGCAACAGCGTTATTTGTAACGGCCTCTGTCATGATTGACGCTACGAAATAGACCGCCAGCAACGTCAGGAACGGGGACAGTCCGGTCAATAGCGGCGTCAGCATATCAACAATCAATTCGACTGCGCCTGTGTTTTCCAATCCAGCACCGATAATCAGCATCGCAAAAATCAATACAAGGATCGAACCATCCACGGACTGCCAAGCTTCATCACTGTCAATGCAGCGCAGCAGCAGGATCGCGGCCACGGCCACGAGCGCCAGAATACCAATCGGCATCACGTTTAGCGCCGCCAAAATCACGATCCCCAACAGCGCGATGATCGCAATCGGGGCTTGCCTGCGGCGGTAGGCCCGCCCTGACGGTTCGGTGATCGACGCCACATCGCCAGTTTCCGCCAATGCGCGAAACCCTTCGGCGGGGCCCTCCAATAGCAGTTTGTCAGCGGCACGCAGGCGCACGCTAGACAGATCGGCCCCTGCGATATGCCCGTGACGGAAAGCACCCAAAACCCGCACCCCCGCTTTGCGGCCCAACGCAAGATCGGCAATGCTACGCCCGACGGTATTGCGTTTAGGCGTGACAAAGGCCTCGGCGGTCAGCAATTCCGTATCGGGGTCAGCCTCAGTCGTGCGCCGCATACCGACGCGCAGTCCTGAATGATCAACAAAGGTCAGCAGTTCCGATGTCGTTGTTATGACAATCACCGCGTCGCCCCTTTGTGCGACATGATCGCCCAGATCGTTGCGGGTGATCTGCCCTGCCCGTTTCACGCCTTTGACCTGCACGCCGTCCCGTTCGAAATCTGCGATTTTGCCCAGCGGTGTCCCAATGTGCGGATATCCATCGAGGATCGTGATTTCGGACAGAAAACAGGTTTCTTTACCACTATCAGTCCCGCCACCTGTTTTGCGGTGCGGCAATAACCAGCGCCCGAGGATCAACAGCGTCAGACTGCCGACCAGCGTGGCGACCAATCCCACGGGGGCTATCTCGAAAATAGAAAACGGCTCCATACCGCTTTCCGTGGCGATGCCGTCAACGATGATATTTGTCGATGTCCCAATCAGTGTACAAGTGCCGCCGAGGATCGCCACATAGGACAGCGGTATCAGCAATCGCGTCGATGCAATCTGCAAACTGGCGGCGAGCCGGATCACAACAGGGATCAGCACAAGCACAACTGGCGTGTTATTCATGAACGCCGATGCCGCAACCGCTGCGACGAAAAACACGATCATGGCGAGGATTGGACGATCTTGCGCTCGCGCAATCACCAGATTTGCGAGCGCGTCCAGCACACCAGTCCGCACCAACGCGCCCGACACGATGAACATGGCCCCGATCGTGATGGGGGCTGAATTTGAAAAGACGCTCATCACCTCGTCTTCGGGCACCAACCCCAGCACGATGTAAAGCGCTGCGGCCCCCGACGCTGTAACTTCAGGCGGAAATTTTTCGAATGCGAACGCGACAAAGAGCAGCAGCAATATCCCAAGCGCCAGATAAGGAGCATTGTGTCCGATGAAATCGACCATCCCTGAGCAGAATCCTGTAATATACGACATAGATGACGTTAACATTGCACGCGTGACACCACTGCTCAACAAGACCTCATCGGCGGTCCTTTGAAAGTTGAACCCTAGCTGCGTCGCGAGAAGTACCAACTTCGAAGTTAGGATGGGCGCGCTGAAAAGCAATGTGGTTGGAAATTTAACGTGTGGGCCACACGACTGTGCGTGGAATCGCGACACCTGCACTGGCGCGGACCCGTCTTGTGAAGCCATCAATATTTCAACTGTCGGTGTAATGGGCGTTAAATGGCCAACGCTTGAAATCCCATCACGCGGCTTGAACGACCATATCAACCAACAGTTGCTTATCGTTTTGCGTTGGGTATGGTGACGGCTGTAACGAATAGCTGAGTCAGGTTGAGGTCATGAACGCCATCTTTAAGCAAAGCGACCGCATGGGGTCTTTGTCGACGATCCTCGGCAAAGACGTTTTGAACCTGCTGCGGTTTGAAGGCGACGAACATCTCAACGGTTTGTTCACCTACCGCGTTGAAGCCTTGGCCAAGACGGATGATCTCGATTTCAACGCGCTGATCAGCACCCATGCCACCATCAGTCTCAAATCCTACGACCTGCCGGAAACGCCATTTGACGGGATCATCACCGAGGGTGAAATGCTCGGCCAAGGTGACAACGGCTGGCGCTATGCATTTACCCTCAAACCTTGGCTTTACCTGTTAAGCCTGCGTCGCAAGCAACAGATTTATCATAATAAAACTGTGGTCGAAATTCTGGATGAGCTGTTCAGCCCCTACTCCGGCCTCGGCAAACCCGCTGTCGAAAAGCGCCTGACAGGAACCTACCCGACGCTGGAATATACTGTCCAGTACCGCGAAAGCGATATGGATTTTGCGACGCGGCTAATGGAGCGCTTCGGCATTTCCTATCACTTCAAACACGATACCGGCTCACACACGCTCGTGCTGACAGATACGGCGATCTCGCATGATGATCTGCCGGGCGGTGCGCGTGAATTCCTGATGGCGGACAACGGCAAGCAAAGCCGCGATGCTGAGCATTTCTGGGATATGCGGCCTTCACAAAGATTAACAACCGGTAAGATCCGGTTAACGGATTACAACTTTAAGACGCCCAACGCTGCAATGGAAACCGACCGTGACGCGGCAGCGCCTTACACCGAGGGCAGCATTGAAAGCTACGATTACCCCGGCGATTACCTCGCGCAAGGCGCTGGAAAAGACGTAGCCCGCCTGCGCGTTGACCAAGAGCGCGGTCAAGATCCACGCCACCGCGCTTTGGGCGATTGCGCCTCATTGCGGGCAGGCCACAAGGTTAAAGTCACTGGAGACAAAGTACCCGGCGTCGACAAAACGCTGTGCCTTTCTGCCCGCCACACCTACGCGTCCGGCGGTTACGGAACAACGGAAAGCGGTGAACCAAGTTTTGAGGGCCAATACCTGTTGATGCCCGCAAGCACCCCGCTCGCCCCCGAACGAAAGACGGCGCGACCCATCGTGCAAGGCCCGCAAACAGCCGTTGTAGTCGGCGAAGGCGAGATCGATTGCGACGAATACGGCCGAATATTGGTGCATTTCCACTGGGACCTCGACAAGCGGTATTCGATGCGCTGCCGCGTCAGCCAAAACTGGGCAGGTAAAGGCTGGGGTGGCATGGTGATCCCAAGGATCGGTATGGAGGTCGTGGTGGAGTTCCTTGAGGGAGATCCAGACAAGCCGCTGGTGACAGGCTGTGTGTATAACGGCAAGAACGACACACCGTATCCGCTGCCCGAACAAAAAACGAAGAGCACATTCAAGACCGACACTCACAGGGGGACTGGGTTCAACGAACTGCGGTTCGAGGATGAAAACGGCAAAGAAGAAATCTTTGTTCACGCACAGAAAGACAGGAATACGAAGGTCGAAAATAATCAATCAGAGCGAGTCAACGTCAACAAAGTCGAAAGCGTGGGCCACAACAAGGCCACAGAGATTGGAAACAATCTTTTTGAAATTGTCGACGGAGACATGGAGCTAAGGGTCGGCCCCGCCAACAAAGGTAGTTTTACTCCGGTCGGAGCAGATAAAAACACGCAAGGTATTCCGGCCGTTCCCGCTATGATTGGGGCTCCTGGCAAGTCAAAACGCGGCGTCGGTGATCTAAAGGTCTCTGTCGAGAACACAAAAACACAGGTTATTGGGAAAGATCACTTTGAAATTGTTGATGGCGACAAAGACACGCAAGTGAAGCAGAATCAAACCACAAACGTGCGTAAGAAAATCCGCATTGATGCTGGGGACGAGATATTGCTCGTCTGTGGGAAATCTAGGATCAAGTTATCAGAGAATGGAACCATAGAGATCAATGGCCAGAAAATTATGCAGTTGGGCGACAAATTGGTCTCGGTCCAATCTGACACGATTAAGCTCAATTGATGACATGAGGTATATGACAGGCCTTTGCGTCTTCTTTGGAACCTTAGTGCTGGCATGTGAAGAGACGTCCGGCCAAAGTGCCGAATGTGCTTCAGCGACCCAGAGCGTAGAGCACATTAACATAGAAGGGCTAAACGCAGAAATGGTCGATGTTTTGCAAGAAATCGTAAAGTGCTTACCGTCAGAAGAAGCTGCGCAAGAACATGCCGAAAACATCGGGGCCAATGCAGCAGTAGGTATCCAATTAATTCTCAAAGATTTGTATCTGAACACACCCCCTGATCTGGCTACATTAAGAACGCTTGGCGCGGAGAACCTGAATATCGTCCTGCACCCTCGTCGCGATGTGTTCACACACTCGACGCTTCTTACCGAAGCTGTGCGGCAGGCCAATTATGCGTGGACCATGGCTCTATTGCAGTCAGGAGCTGATCCGAATGGGTCAGGCAGCCTTATGGCATATGTTGCAGTAACAGAAATTTGGGATCCCCGCAGCAAATGGACAGCTCTCTTCCAAGATGGTGCACCGGCAATTCCTTTCCTTCAGGCCTATTTGGACTTTGGGGGATACCTGAACACGACGCAGGACGGTGGCTACGGAAACGCACCCTTGATCCGTTCACCTGTCGGGAATTTAGCTGCAACGGTGTTTTTACTCGAACAAGGCGCAGATCCTTGGTTAACGGAAAACCCGCCTCGCAGATTGAATTTTAATAGCACGATGATGGGGCGTTATATTTTTGGATCACTGGCTGCGGATTTCAATGAAATTATGTACGTGCTTGTCACGCGTGGACTTTATACACCGCCCCCACAACCAGTTTATCAACCACTGGTACATGATTTCTACCTGGAGTCTCTTGAAGAGCTTTCCGACGCTTCCGGTCCTGAGCGGCGTCATAAGCTATGGACATTGCAGAAGGTAGTCAGCGCAATGATCGCACGCAATGCCTTCGAACCGAGCCAGCGAATGTTAGAGCTTTTGGCAAGCAACCCGATACCGGATGACGAAGGCGGTTGGGTCTTACCTGAAGGCCAGCTGCATCAAGATTATGATGATGCACGCGTCGGCGCGACGCTTGGCTCAAATGTCTGGTAAGGTGTGGTCTTGAATTCAACTCAAGTCAAAGGCGAAGCAACAGATAAGGTCTGCTTAGACTTCGCGACATTCATGCTGTTGGATAATTACGAAAAAGATCCCGCATTGCTACAGCCTGAATGTGCAACCGCGATGCAAGAAATCGACCGCAACTGGGATCGGGTTAATACCGCCAACATTGGAACACCGAAACGGTCTGGTTTCTACGCCACGATGTATACCCCAAAGGATGGAAACGACTGTCCTCCGACCCTAGCCGTTCGCGGAACTGTCTTCAGCGATGCACGCGGCATTGCATTTATGAAGCGTACAAAAGTTTATCCAGAATTTGCTCCTGAAAAATCCCAAGAATTCGCATTTGGGTGGGCGCCAGGATACAAGATTGATGAAGAGGACGAAGATCCTAGTACGTTGACCTCGTTGGGCTATATGGCTCGCAAATTTGGCTTTATACAGCGGCTGACGCAGAGCGGTAATTGGCTTGAACTTTTTGCGACGCAGCAGCTGAATACAACGACCACTTCTCGCATACAGGTTATCCCGCCAAACGTTATTATCCCCGACAACTATCGTCACATCATTATCGAGGAAACCTATGAGGTTTGGATGAACCGTGATGAAGGCGATTGGGCAACAAATGTCATCCAAGGTATAGGAAAAGAGACCCTACAATACGGTACCGAATTGACGGATGCTGTGAATGAGGCAATGATCGAGGCCGAAAAGTTTGGCAAACAACTGCGTATTACCGGCCATTCTCTGGGTGGTGGTCTTGCAAGTGCCGCCGCGATCTACGCTAAAAAAATAGATCCCGAATACAAGATCTATGGGCTGGCCTATGATGCTGCAGGTGTTCACGAACAGACTGCAGAACGGTTGAGGACGTCGCTCAACCTCGCTTCGGAGGCAAAGATTATCATGCGCGCGGTTGAGGATGAAATCCTGACCTCTTTGGAAAAAGAGTCCGATTTTGTTCCTATTTTCTCAAGCCTTGTGCGGTTTACTGGATCGGAGATGCCATCTCCGATTGGCGCGTTTGATATCCGCAGAGGTATCAGCCCAGGTCCGATTGGTAACTCTTGGGCTGAAGGGAAGACGGCAGTTATCAAAGGGCATGAATACGCGCCAAAATGGGCGCGGATGCCAAACTTGCTTGAAATTGGAAGCCAAAGTCTTTTTCCAAATGTAGACGGCCGAAATCCAATGGTAACATGGTCAAATTTTGCCGGGCATTTTGCAGGCGCGTCAAACATGGATCAGGCGTTGGATAATTTACACAACGAAATTCAGAGCCGTGTACGCTCATATCAAAACGAACGCGATCAAATGGAACAGGCAGAGGTCGAGGCTGAACGGGAAAGTGAAACAGCAGATACAGCTCGCGAAGCGGCCGCAGAGAGATTGGAGGCAGAACGCGAAGCAGCTTCTGAGGCGGAAGAAGCCGCAGCAGAGGAACGGGCACGTGCTGTAGAGGCACAGGCCGAGGCCAACGAGCCAAAGGGCCTTCTAGGTTACCTCTACAACCGATACTATGACGACCCTAGGGACAACGTGCGTACAATCGGACAAGGTCTTCGCGAAATTGGCGACGAGGTCGGTGATTTAGGCAGCGCTTTAGGTGACGAAATCTTAGATGCGGGCCGCGAAGTCATCGATGAGGCGGGAGACGGTATAAACAATGTCACTGATGCAGTTGGTGACGGCCTAAATTATGCGTACGAACATACCGCGCAATACATGGTGGAATTCGGAAAATATACGACTGAACTAACGAGGACGGGGCCCCAATTTTTCCAGATAATTTTGGCTGTTGCCGCATATCATGACACTGAACTTTTGACGTTCACATTTGCGATTGATCGATGAGGATATCATCCTCTATGACCTCAAAGGAACAATCGTGAACATTTCCTCAACCCTTCCCATTTCCCACACAGCATTCGCGCATTGGCACACCGATGACACCGAAATCGGCGTGGTCGTGGCGAAGGCTACTTTTGTATTGTCTGCCGAAGGGACCGTGCCGCAACTCCCGCCGCCTGACCTTGAGTTGGTCGATGTGTTCACCGGTGATCCGGCGACAAGTGCGCTCGACTTTGAGCAAGACATCGCACCGCATAAACCTAAAACCGACCTCGTCGTGCGCGGCACTGCCCGCAGCTATCAAGGCACGCCGCGCCGTGATTGGCCGGTGACTATCAGCATTCCTGATCGGCTCAGTTACGGCTTTCACGTGCGGGGACCGTCGCAGTGGCTCAAACCCGGCCGGAAGTGGCAACTGTCGCAACCCGACCCCGTGACAGAAGTTCCACTGACATACGCCTTGGCCTATGGGGGCCAATGCACCGATGGCGAAGATACTCACTTCTTTGAACAAAACCCCGCGGGCCTTGGCTTCATGACCGAAGCCGCTGCCGCTGAATTGCAAAGCTGGGTCGCTCCCCAGATCGGGCTCCTCGCCGAATTCATGGCCGCCACGCCGTTTGAGCCTATGGCCGTTCATGGGACCATGCCAATCGCCAAAAGCTGGCTTCCGCGGCGTGCCGTAGCGGGCACTTTTGACAAAGCATGGGAACGTGACCGCCACCCCCGCATGCCTCTCGATTACGATCTCGGGTTCTGGAATGCAGCGCCTTTGCGGCTTCAACTCGGCCCTCACCTGCAAGGCGACGAGATGATTGAAATCACAGGCGTCTCTCATAAACGCGAAACGGTGAGCTTGCAGCTTCCAGGTGCGAAACTGCTCCTGCAATCACGATCTTCTGCAAACGAACCGCCAATCTCGATGGCGCTCGATACGATCGACCTAGATGTCGAAACCATCGACGATGGTCATGTTGCGATGACCCTACTCTGGCGTACGATCGTGCCAGACCGCGACGCCTTTTCCGACGCCGAAATCATCCGAGGATAGATAGATGCACTCCGCCGCCCGCCATTCTGGCAAAAACGCGATCATCACCTGCATGGCCCCCGACGTATGTAAAACGCAGGTCGGTAATGCTGTCGTGCCGATCCCTTATATGATCATTTCCAAGCTGGATTGGTCCGATAAAACCTCTAACGACGTCGAACTGACCGGCATGAAGGCCTTCAACATGGACGCCCGCACGAACAAGGTCACTGGCGACGAACCGGGCTCATTAGGCGGTGTGAAATCTGGTGTGAACAAAGGCTGGTGCCGCCCGCAATCAAACAAAACCAGCGTTTTTGTGAACGGGGCCGAGCTGCTGCAAAACAACAACCTCTACGAGATGAATTGTTCTGGCCCTGAAGGTCCAGGGAACACAATTGGGCGGCTGATGTATTTCGAATGATGTTGAGCGGCTAGTTTCCTTCGCAAGAAACAGCGGCGCTTCACCCAATCGCCTCCCGTTCTAGGCCCCTGCCCCCGAACGCAAACCGCGTTGTTGTATCGCGCACGTGTCGGTCGTCCTCGATCTTTAACGCGCTGACTTCGGCTCCTTCGCAATGCATCAGGCTATCATCCGTCAGCACATAAAGCTGTCGATCATCGGTCGCGAAATATGGGGTAATAAACCGCAGGGCAGCTGCGTTCATGCCAGCAACGGGTTTGCGGTAACGGCTTCCCAACAGCATGTGCCCCGCGTCGTCGACCAGCAGACGCGGGGTCGGACTACGCGCAGTAGTCAGGTCCAGGCCACCCGTTTTCTTCACTACCTTGCCGCGAAACAAAACCGTATCTCCAAGTCGTGCGAACATCCCGCCAATCGGCTTCACGGCCGCCGCGTCGATGTCGCGCTTGCGCACGCCCTCGACAATCAGGCCCTTCGCGTCCATCGCATAAACACTGCCCAGCATGCGAAAGCTATCCATGTCCGCCTTCACAACCACCAGTCGATGGTATTCGCGCGGATCCGTTAGGTTCATAAAATAAGCCTGCTTGGCACAGCGATACCAGCCGTCGCCAAGGCGCTCAAAGCTCGCAGGATCAGCCCCCTTAACCGCGGGCCGTTCATACATCTCTAGCCGCGTCTCAACATACCGCAGGCCAGAGCGATCAATCCCGAACACATCAACTACGTGTTCAAAACCGTCATGGTCGATATAGTCCAGCGACACCCAGTCCTCACGTCGCGTGTTTTGCGGCCTGACCCAAAGCCGCTGACCATCGCTAAAAAACGGACCGCCAATTGGCTTGCGATCACCGGCCTCAGCTTGCTCGTGCCACCATGTCGTTGCGATCTCGGGACGCTCTTTAAAGTATGCCTCCCAGTCCGCACGCTCGGTGGCCGCAGACATAACTTTGCCGCCGTAATAAACCCGATCCTTGTCAAAGGCACAGTACTGCCCGACCTCAATTGCACAGGTAAAGGTCGCGCGATCTGCGCCTTGAATCGGGCTGCGCTCCCAGTAGATACGGACCTTGTCCGCAAAATATTTGCCCTCGACGCCAAGCGGCACAAAACTGGAGGCATCGGCTCCGTCAATTTCCACACCGTAGCCATAAACCTTGTGGGAATCTTTGGCGTAATGGCTTTGCGACACATGCAGCTTCGGCGGGGTGCCATAGGGATAAGCGATGACCTCGAAACTCTCGGGATCGCCGCCGGTCAGCCGTAGATTTGTGATGTAATATCCAGCATCTTTGTCGGCCCCATAGCGTTCATTCAGCACGCGAAATGTCAGCGGATCAGCGCTGCGCATGACAAACCAATGACGCGTCATCGGTGTCTCGCCCTGCCCGTACACACGTTTCCCATCGGTAAACCAGCGTTCCCCGAGCTTGCGAAACCCTGTCGGGTCGATCCCGTCGATCACCTTACCCGTTTTGGTCTGTAGCGGCTTCCCATCGGCGCAAACTTGCGCGCCATTGTAGATATACCGGATCGTCGGAAAATGCCGTTCGCACAAATACTCGGCAACCCAGCCCACACCCGCAAAGGGGCCGATCTTGGGATCAGCCTCAACCCTACGCCTGATCGCCGCTAACGCCTCACGCATACTAAACAACGCAGGTGCCGGCGATCCAGTCAAAAGCTGATACAGGTTTCTATCGTCTTCCGGCGCAGACAAACCAGCCCGCTCAAACGCATACGCAACCCAGCCCGTATCGGCAAAATGCAACTGACGATACCGTTCCTGGCAAGCATCCCAATCCGCCTGAGTAATGCACAATCGCCCCAGCACATCACCCGTCGCGACACCCGCCTCTATATATAACCGCGCGGCATACCAATGTGCATAAGGTATCGGGAAAGCATCGGTTAAATTCATGGCAACGATCTCACAAGGTCGTTTTTCATCATCACAAAAGAAGAGTGCGCGGCTAATCGCGTATAAAACATACTCCGATCAGCAGGTTGTTCGTAGTTCTGCCAAAGACCGAGCACGTATAATCTACCATCATGCCAAATCACGCTTGCTTCGATATCGCCGAAACCGTTTACCGCAACGCGCACTCGGCGACCCTTCAGCTCTGATAGGTCCTCGTCGGGCACATTACTGACGACCTCAAGAGAACCTACCTGCTGTGTTAGGTCACTGAAATATTGCGTGACAAAACGCGCCGCGACCTCAGCCAAGTCAGTAGGCTCGGGCCCCTCCGCGACATGTAACCACAACACGCCTAGTGTCTGACCGTCACGGTTGCGAAATAATTGCATCTCGGCGGGCAGAGAACCAGTAAAGTCATTAATGGCAACGTCCCATATTTCTGACACCGTAAAATCAACACGATCGTCTCCAAATTTAACGGTTACCTCCTGCAACATCCCACCAAAATTGGCCGAAGCGCCGTCCTCGAAAATAAGGTCAGTCGTGAAACGGGTGTAAAGGTCGAGAGCGGCAGCACGACGGGCGTTATAAGCTTCTTGTGTAGTGATATCGGAGACATCGTCAAAAACATGCAAAACAAGCGTTATATTGCCGCGCGCGTAGCACCGTGTGTAGACCCCTTTGGTCAGATGTTCACTATTCGAGGCGACGCTCAGCGCCTCGGTCATTGTCATATCCGGCGTGCTGCGCATTGCGCGTATCTGATAGCCTTCGCGTTCAAGCTCGGAACGACAAAGCGGCTCCGGTGCTACAGGCGTCGCGAAACTGTAACCAATGAGGTTCACCAGCATCCACTCACGTGGGTCGGCAACATTTCCAATAGCTAAAATTTTCCCGATTTCGCCTTGTTCAGGACCTCTCATCGGAATTGTTTTAACACTCGCACCGTTCATTACAGTCGTTGTGAAGTTCAGATGCGGGCTTTCAAAGTCAAAACTTTGCTGCACCCAGCCGTTGTTCGAGTAATCCTGCGCAACTGCAATCTCTGGGGCAATCCCAGCATACCAAACCATCAACACCAATCGCCACATACAACTTATCCGCCTTCATACCTCATGCTCGCGCAAGTTGACAAAAAGGCAGCCCAAATCACAAGATGCAATTCCACCAAACGTCAAACAGCAGCTAGGTAGGGTTGAAGCTTTTCTCGCCTACGTTCAAACAGTGCCCTATGTGTTGTGGTCGGCGCTCAAGCACGGATTGCCATCTCCGCCGACAATTTCCTTCAGCGTGCCGAGGCGGTCGTTGATCACACAGGAGATGTCCCCGTTTTCTAGCCGCGCCTACGGATAGAATCTATCCGCATCACACACGGGTTTCGCTCATTGGATACTGACGATACCGACGTTGGCACCGTCCTCGCCAAAGCTACATTTGCCCTGTCCGCTACACCATTGCCTGAAAGCTTTGCACCAACATGCGGGCCGAGGACGTCACAGATACGATCTAACTGGCGCTGACGGCGTTTCGTTGCGACTACCGCAGCTTTGTTTCGAATACCTAGGACAAATACATCCGCATAAGCAATTCCAGAGCTTTCATTTTGCTCGTGAGACTTAACCTAATTCCCCAAGGTGTTTGTACCGCTCCTTGGTAAATCAACTTCCCTTGTCGGCTCAGGTATTGTGATTCCGCGTATTGCACCACGCGACGCCCCATGCCATCGCACTCAGGGCACATAGGATCCGGAGATTGGGCCAAGATAGGACCATCGGATCTGCAATACTTGCATGGCAAGTTCTTCACCTTCGACAACTCGGTGTAATCTGCGTTCACAATATCCCACAACAGGTTCATGATGCTTGCTGCATTGAATGTCAGTTGGTTTTCAATCTCCTTACGTCGTTCTCTTATATAAAGCTGAATGTCAGGACGTTGCATAAGCCGTGCTGCATTCACGTCCGCATTTTTAACCGCATAACCCGCGCGCCGATAAGCTGCCGCGGCATTGCCGTCCTGCAAGAACTCCAAACAAAATCTCGCATGCTTGTCTTTTATAGCCCGTCTCATACTTGCCTCGTTTTCTAAATTTAATGTTAACGACTATCACATAAATTTTGGACGCACTCCCCCACCCGTACTTGCCCCCCAATCCCTTGGAGCAAGATCCTCATAATCTTCCTATCCACGCAATGCCGTTTATCGATGGCCAGCCGCCTGCCCGTAAGCTTTTCACTTACCCCAGATAATCGTTTTACCGGTCTGGTCCCCCGTACATAGCGTCGGGTGGGTTTAAATATGCGCTTCTTGTGGTCCTAGAGGATGTCAGTTGTCACAGGGCCGGGTGAGTGGTCCCAGAAGGTATACGTTTTTGAAAAGCGGGAAACGCGAACCGAGGCAGCTATCTTTACCAAGCGCAAGATTGTGTATCTCACAGCCAGGGAAAACAGCCGCATAAACCCTGACGTGATCCAAAGCTGAAAGGGCTCAGCAAATGAATCGAGATCACGGTATATATTTCGGCAAAAGTGTAGATGAGTCATGGACTGCACATTTCCACCGCGAAACCGCGATCGTTATCTGTGCGCATCCTGCGCTCTCTTCACCCACAAATCTGGGTTCGTTGTTTTTATATTTCACGAAATTTTAGTTGTCACTATGAAAAACTATCAAACTAACGGTTGTTCACACTTTTTCATGAAATGCATATGCAAAAGTTAAAAAAACGGATCCTCTTTTTTCAAGATCATCAGCACTTTTGGTATCAATATGCAAAAAAAGTAGTGTTGATTTGTTAACCTTTGTTAGCATTTCGTACGATTGGTGAAGTTCACAGGTGCGGCATGGATCACCACATGAGTGTCGGACACTGCGGCCTCGACGGCGGCAGTAAAATTGTAAAAAACCCTATGTCCAGAATATGATCAATCGCCACAATTTCAACTTTGAATTGCTCGCTTTCGCTGTTAACTTCGCCAGTAATTTATATGTTTAGGGTAGTTTAATGAACGCGCGATTTAAGCAAGATGAACGGATGGGCCACCTGCAAACGGCTTTGGGTGCAAACACTCTCGTACTGTTGCGGATGAACACCGAAGAGCACGTCAATGACCTGTTCACCATTCGCGTTGATGCACTGGCCGAACGCAACGATCTTGATTTCGACGCGCTCATCGGCACCCACGCCACGGTCGAACTGACCTCGTATGACAACCCTGATGTTCCCTTCGATGGTATTATTTCCGAAGTGAACTTTGACGGGCTGCACGAGAACGGTTGGCGCTACACCCTGACGCTGAAACCGTGGATGTGGCTGGCTGGGTTGCGCCGCAACCAACGGATTTACCACGAAAAAACTGTGGTTGAAATTCTCGACGAGTTGCTCGCCCCTTACTCTGGCCTTGGCGAGCCTGCGATGGAGAAGCGCCTGACAGGGTCCTACCCGACCCTCGAATACACCGTTCAATACCGCGAGAGCGATCTGGATTTCGCGACACGCCTGATGGAGCGGTTCGGAATCTCTTATCACTTCAAGCACGATCAAGGCTCGCACACTTTGGTGCTGACCGACGCCATTACATCACACGATTCCCTGCCCGGCGCTGCGCGTCTGTTCAAGATCGTGGCCGACGGAAATCGTGCCACCGACGAAGAACATTTTACCGAAATGCGCCCCGGTCGTCGCCTGACGACAGGCGGAATTCGCCTGACCGATTACAACTTTAAAAAGCCAACCGCGTCGATGGAAACCGACCGGATGGGCGATGCGGCTTACATGCAGGGCCAGATCGAAAGCTACGATTACCCCGGCGATTACTTTGATCAAGGCACCGGCAAATTGGTCGCACGTTTGCGCACCTTGCAGGAACGCGGCCAAGATCACCGGCACCAAGCCAAAGGCGATGTCGCCTCGATGCGCGCAGGCCTGATCGTTGATATCACAGGCGACAGTGTCACAGGCGTTGATGATCCTTGCGTCTGCCTATCTGCGAGCCATAGCTTTGCCACCGCGTCATTTGCATCCGGCCAAGGCAACTCAGAGCCCACCTACGAAGGCTCCTATGTCCTGCTGCCGATCTCAGCCCCGCTCGCGCCGGAACGGAAGACAAAGCTGCCCATCGTGCACGGCCCACAAACCGCCGTGGTCGTCGGCGAAGGCGAGATTGATTGCGACGAATACGGCCGCATCCTCGTGCACTTCCACTGGGACCTCGACAATCGCTATTCAATGCGCTGCCGCGTTTCTCAAAACTGGGCCGGAAAAGGCTGGGGCGGCATGGTCATCCCGCGCATCGGCATGGAGGTCGTCGTCGAATTCCTTGAAGGTAACCCCGACAAGCCGCTGGTTACAGGCTGCGTCTATAACGGTAAAAACGACGTCCCCTACCCGCTACCTGCGAACAAAACAAAATCGACGTTCAAGACCGACACTCACAAGGGCGGCGGCTTTAACGAGCTGATGTTCGAGGACGAAAAAGACCAAGAATTGATCTACATGCATGGTCAAAAAGACCAGCAGATCGACATTTTGAATGACCGGAACAAGACCATCGGTCAGGATCAGTCGGAAAGTGTCGGGCGTGATAAATCGATCTCTGTCGGCCAAGATCACACCGAAGTCGTCGGGCGCGATGAGACGATTAATATTGGCCGCGACGTGCAATACACGGTCGGTCAGAACCAAATCGAAAACTATGGTAAAGACCATGTCCACAACGTCGCAAACATCCACAAACAGGACATCTTTGCAGACCACCTGACCCAAGTTGGGCGCAACGCCGAACACACGGTGCTTGGTAAATCAACGCTGAACGTGAACCAGTCGATCACCAACAACACTAAAGTCCACACATTGATGGCCTTCGAGAAGTTCGTGATCAAAGGTCCAGGTGGCAAAATCACGCTTGATGCCTCCGGTGTCACAATCGAGGGTGCGCAGATCAAGCTCAAGGGCAACGTGTCAATGGGCGGCTCAGGCGGCTCTCAAGTACCCACACTGCAAGGTGCTGCAAACGCAGGTCTGCCACTGGTCGAGGAATGCCCAAAGGAAGGTGAATAATGATCCCGATTGCACGCCTCGGCGATAAACACGTCTGCCCAATCCACGGCCCAAATGCGATTGTATCTGGCGGCAAAGCCATGATCGACGGCAAACCCGTCGCGCGCATGGGCGACAAAACCGCCTGCGGTGCGACAATCATTATGGGATCATCGATGTCGACAGACGACGGTAAACCCGTCGCCTACCTCGGCTGTGCAACGTCGCATGGCGGTGCAATTGTTTCAGGCTCGCCTGCACACAAGATCCTGCCGTAAGGGCTGCTAAAGCGATTATTGCAGGGAAACCATGGAAATGGACAAGGCGCAGTTGCACGCCCAGAAAATCGCGTTTGCGCCTGATTGGGCGCAAGATACGTCGATTCATTACCCACAAGAGCTGTCCGCGTTACTAGATGCCGATGGCAGCTTGCAGATTTATGGAGTGTTCGACGGGACACGCCGCGCAGCGGTGCGCGGCCTGAATGATCTCGATACTCTCGCCCTAGAAATAGACGCAACCCCCCTGTTCAATCCAGACACAGCAGAAGGCGAAGCAGGACCTTGGCTTTTGTCCTTCGGACGCGGGCAAGGCGCACAAGCCGCCGTCCTTCGTGACCACTTTTGCAAATTTCACGGACAAGGCGTCGGCATTCTACTGCTGACAACCGCATCAACGGCCGAAATACGGTCGCACCTGCGTGGCTTGGTCAAGGTTGCACGCGATCCCGAAACGACATCGATGGTGTTTTTTCGCTATTGGGATCCAATCGTCGCAAATGAATTTCTACCAAGTTTAGCCACACAACCCGACCGCTTGGAGCGCTTTCTCTTTACTCAAGATGGGTCGCCTGTGCATTTTCTATCGGAACAGTCCCCCGACGAAATGAATGCGTTTCACCTATCCGGACGCGCCACTCGGACAGGTGTCCGTAAATACTTTTCGCTCGCAGCTTGCGACGCCCCCGTCATGGACCGTATTGCGCGGATCGGTCTTGGACATAACCTCAGCCGTTGGCTCGCCCGCGATTACCCCGATGACCTCTTTGCCGGCGCATCCGTCAACGCACTCGGGCCGTATATTTTGCGCGAAGGTGCGCGTTACGGATTCACCCGTCAGGACGAATATTCCTACCTTGGTCACCTCATGGTGCACCTTGGCGGTTGGTTTCATCAAAGCGGGCAAACACCTACACTCACTGCAATTCTAGAAAGTGACGTGAAGGCCAAACAAGTCCCCCTGCGTGCCGCATTTTCTGACGCATGGGCTGGATCGTATCGCGCCGTCGCACGCAATTGGAGCGAACGATTGATCGCCGACCCGCGACTTATCACGACAACAGAAGACTGTGGCACACTAACCCCAGACAGGCAGCTACTCGCCGACTGCCTTGAGGCACACATCCCGGTTGATCGCCAAGGTCCATTCCGGCAGCTATGGAAAAAATCGCAAGGCCCTTTGGCAGCATTAGGCGCACCCGAGGCGCATTGGGCGCGCCTTGCTTTCCTAAGCCTGTTTTGGGGCTACAAATTCTATGAAGACCCCTTTTTAGGACGTTCGCACCCTCCGCAATCAGCGGCGGATTGGAACACATTATGTAACGAATTTTGGAAAGCATTGATTGATGGCTGACCCTTCACCTGAACCAAACGGATCCCCGCCATCAGGCGGCCTTTCGCCTGTTGCAACATGTTGCCCGCAGGTCAGCACCTTCGAAGGATCACGCCGCCCAAACAGGGTGACTGGCTTTGACGCACGGACCAATTTGGCCCAGACACGCGACGCGGATGAATACTGGATACCGCCCGATGCGGGAAAAATCATGCCATTAGACCGCATGACCCAAGACGGTGCTGCATGGGTCTCGGTCATGCTGGGCGACGAAACAGACGTCGAAGCCAGCTTCGAAGGCCACACCAGCAGCGCCTGCATCGCCAACAGCACATTCGAAGTGATCCCCGCAGGCGTCGCACAAGTATCGCCCAACCGTGGCTCTGCCTCAGGCATGACGCTCACCCTGCGAGGAATGAGCGCCGGTGAAGCCACAGTAAAAGTCACCTGTGACGGCGAAGACATCGGGTGGTTTCACTTGGTATGTTATGAACCAATACGCCTAGCAGTCACCTTAGGATGTATCAAAACACCACTATCTCGATCGGTGAGTTATTCTGCAAATGCGCTATCCAATACGTTAAACAAAACATTCAATGCGGCAGGAATTCGGATTGTCGTAACCGATCTTGGCGAAGTAGATTTAACGGGCCACCCAGATATCGCCGCCGCTGAACCGGGTCTTCGGTCAGTCGTCACGTCTCCATACTACAGTGAAGGCTTTGGAGAACTGTTAGGTAAGCGCGCGTTTCTAGGTGCGCTTTCAGGCGGTGAACGCGGCACGATCGCATGGATCGGCGAGACAGCGACGTGGCAAGCAGGTGCATCATCGCAGAAGTATTTATGGTTTTTTGTGCCAGATGATGTCCCCTCGCGTTTCAGTGGGGTCGTTCCGGAGATTTCATCAGAATACGGCTTTGTATTCAAAGACTTTGAAGGTGCTATTGGCGGACAAACGATAACAGACAGCTATGCTGTGATGGCTCATGAGTTAGGTCATGCTTTGGGGCTACTCCACCCTGACGATCCGAACGTGGCAAACCAGCTACCTAATCACCTCAAAGCATCCTTGGGACAACCCGTCACTGCGGAATCCGGAACAAATACCGAGCCAGCAATAACCCCAACACCACGCGTTCTTGATCCAAAGAATATTGGACTGATCATGCAACGCGATCCTTTAAATTTAATGGGGTATTGGCCGAACTTCAAAGAGCAATCGTTTTTACGGAAAAACCAATGGGACGCAGTGCGTGCCGTTGCTGCTAGAATAGAATAGGGACGAATGATGGACTACATTGAGCTCCTCAAAGAACAATGCCCGCCGGCGATTGTCGAATATGTCATCAACTCAGACATGACCTCCGCATTCAAAAACCCTTGGCCTAATCAGGACTTTTTCGGTCAGAATATTTCAGACGACTGTCATATTGCAGCACTTCTGTATCGCAGCAGTATTTTGCCATCGAACCTCGGGGATACCACCGCAGATTATATCGCCTGGGATACGATCGATTACTATACCCAAGTGCCCATAGATGATCGTCCCGTTGTGATTACGGCAGTACGACAGCTGGCTTCCAGAGACCGTTTGCCTCAACGGTTTTTCTTCCTCGTGACGCAACACAAAATTGACGTCAGAGACGTATTGCAACGCCATTTCCCTACCCTTCCAGCCCCCGAAAATGCTACGCCAGAGCATAATTCAAAGGCATTCGCATATCTTCGTTATCTTACTGCAATGGCTGACGAAGAGGCACTAACTCGGCTGATTGAAGCACTGCGCTTAGAACCAAACCCCGCTTATGTAAGCAACCAACTTGGACAAATAAGAAACCTAAATCTCTCGCAGAGCAATGTTATCTTTCAGGCATTTATCAACGACACACGGCAAAGCCTAACACCAAATCGGATGCCTGGGATCGTGATCGCAAACACAGTCCGTCGATACCTTGGCCTGCCACCGCACGAAGGTCCGTATCGCCCGCTAGAGCCAAACGGCCAACCCTACATTCCGCAGCCAGACGCTCCATCGTCAGTCTGGGATCGTTAAACGCAGATCAGTAGGTCACAGACTGAGGCGCGACCGCTGGGATCACCTCTGGCGCGTTAAAATCAACGGCGCCCGGCCCTTGACCTATCTGATCAGACGCACAGCGCGCTGTCGCGAAAGTCCCGTGATAGGGATACCCTTGTTTTGCGTAACGCTCGGGTTCACCAGGCCAACTTTGCGTTGTTGGCTCGACGATTGTCCGGCTCGGGATCGTTTCAAAAACCGCGTCAGAATTTATACTTCCGCCTTTAGCAATTCGTGTATCTGCCTCATCATTAGCGACCCATTCTTTTGCACCGCTGGCCATGTCGTGGAACCCCATCGGCGACGGTGGCCACTGGTTCGGCATTTCTTCAACCTCAGTTGGCGTATTAGGTCCGGCAACAGTCTCGCCCGGAATCCACTCTCCACCAGCAGTACCCCACGCGACTTTCTCGCCACGACTACGCGCCGCATATTCCCACTCAACCTCTGTGGGCAGGCGCAGCGATATATCCGAGACTTCACCAAGCCATGAACAATAAGCAGTCGCCTCTTGCCAAGACATACGTGCCGGATGTTCAGGTGCACCGAGACCTTGTTCAAGGTTGCGAAGCTGTGCAGGACGGCCTGTTTCCGCCAAGAACAGATCGAATGAACTGTTGAGAGCCTCGCTCGCTAAAAGCGAAAAATCGTCTAAAGTTGCTTCAATAGCCGGCAGTGCGTTAGCAGAAACAAGGCGAACCTCTTCTTCGCCATTCTCCAACCTCACCGTAATCTCGTAATTACCGGCCTGAAACGTACCGCCTTTCACGTAGATCAGGTTTGCGCGGGTTTCTGCGGCAAGCGTATCAATGGCACGCGACCTTTGCATCGTGGTAAAGCCAAACCAACCGCCCACAAGGAGGATCGCCGCGACTGCTATGCTTAAGATAATTTTCATGCGTAGCTCGAGAATGTAACGGGCGTACCGGCAAGGCGTGTGTCCCCGCCTGTCGGCACATAGTCATAAACATCATTCATCGCTAAAATCTCGTTAAGACGCGCTGTGAATTGTGTCTGAGCACCGAAATCAAGAACCGCGTTCAATCTCGCAAGCCCAGCAGTCGCACTCCCTTTTTGACCATTCACCGTGATACGCTCCACGATCTTTTCCCATTCGCGACGGGACGAAATGCAGTGCATGATTGCAATAATCGCCCCCTCTTGATGTTCTTCACGGCTGAAGGTGAAACGTTCAGACAGGCGATACAGAACAGCACCTTTCACCTCAGGTGGCCCAAAGAACAATGCGCGAGGCTGTTGCTTGACTTTAATCGCGAAAGCTTCTGCCGCATCGGCATCCTCAAACGGTTGCATGACCCAGCTGGCCAATTGCGTCACGCGGTTACCGAGGGCGATCATAGCGTCCTCGCCAAATTGCACTGCGTAAATGAGCATCTGAACCATCGCGTCAAACGCCCCTTCGCTAATGAACACCAGATAACTAAAGCCGTTCGCCCGCAATTGGTGGTATGTGTACATCACAAACTCGATGATCGCCTCAAAACCGATGCTGCCCAGCACACCACCTTTGGCACCGACGCCCCAGACGACCTGCGCTTTGGCGCGGAACATGAACTTACCGTTCTCAAACGTAATCATTAGATCAAATTCAGCGCCGACACCCGCGTTCACAGCGACGGAACCACCGATGCTCACCATCGTTTTCCAGCCTGCATCGCGTAGGCGTTGGCCTTCGTCTTCTCGCCAACCGGGGTTCAGCCACTGAACGCCACCCGTCAAACTGCCACCGGCCTCGACGCCTGCAAACGCGCCTGCGGACACCTGTCCTTTCGCACCAGCCGCAGACGGTAGCACGCGGGTCGATCCGTCGTTCTGCGGGACATATTCGATACCCGCAGTTCCCATAATGCTAGCACCGAGCATCGCGTGGGCCTTCAACTCAATGGTACCACGGAAATAGCCAAAGTTCAGCGCCTCTTGCCGCCCTGCCTCAGAAGCCGCTGCATCAGCAAATGGTGCGCGCGCGAACCAACCGTCAGCGTGCGGTACGTATCCAGTAATCGTCGTCTTGCCTTCAGCCAAAACAGCACGCGCTTCGGCATTTCCGGTCAAACCATAACTATTCTTCGCAGGGTTATACCCAATCGCCAGACCAAAGCCCGCGTAGCCGCGCAACAACTGCGCACCAGCCGACAAATCGTGGTAAGGACTTTCGCTCGAGTAAGCCATGCTTTCATTCACCGCATCGACCCACGTCAGGAAATCCGCGTCCCAAATATCCGTAATCGACCCGCCGACCGACGCTTTGTAAACCTGACCTTTCCAGCTAATCCCGCTGCCCAGGTCTTCGGCAATTTTTTGACGCGCAGCCACAAACGCTGACCGCAATCGGCCTTTGTTCAGACCATCATTTGTGGCCTCTAACAGTGATTTGTCGATCGCGTAGCTACGCATGTGATTGCGCATCCTGTCACTGCGGATAAACGTCCATTTCCGGCCCCGCAAATTATATGCCTGCACCATATGTTTGTCGGGTAGGCTAACATCCGGCTTGATGTATCCATCAAGCATCTTGGCCATATGGTCCTGCGCCTGAACCGTGGCTTCGGCACCTTCGTTACTGTCATCGGCAGCGTTTTGGGAGATCTCGGTAAAGGCGTCTTGGACGAGACCTATTTCAGACTTTAGCGCGTCGTGGTCTTCACCACCAAACATAAGGATAACACTGTCACCGACAGCCGTGTCACCACAAGAAAGCACATAATAAAGCTCAACATCGCCACAGGTAATACAGGTCTCGGTCACTTGGAAAACGTCTCCGCAGGTATGTAGTGATCATGCATTCTACGGTTGATGAAGGCCAGAGAAATATCCCCCTTATCAACCATATGCCGCCAATACGGACGGTCCGCTGGAGGGGCAATTGCCACAAGTCGCAAATGGTGCAGCATCGCGTCCGAACTTGATTGGCTTGCCCCCAACAGGTGCACCAGATCGTCGATCATCGAAGTCCGCTCCGACGGCGCAATATCGCTGTCGCGTAGGATCAGATGCGCGCGACGGCGGTTGATCACTTCAGCGAATGCGTGCCGCACCACGCCGTCGATCTTCGGTGCGTGCCAGCCAGACGACTGCAACCCCACCGTAGGCCGTAAAATATGCGCCTGCCATTGCCCTTCAATGACTGTATCTTCGGTCCAAATAACTGCGCTAATGCCATCCAAAATGCTGGCCACCACGTCAGTCGGAACAGCGCGACAGAGAGCTCCCAACATGCCCGGTTCTTGAAACCTGAAAAACAAATCAGCACCTGCCTCATCAGGAAGCTGGGACAGCCGCATGAACCGACGCAACACCTTGTCCGGCGTCAACGAAGAGCGCAACAAAATGCCCGCCCGCGCTGGCATCATCTGCCAGTTTTCATCAGGATCAGCACAAAAGAAATCGCGCACAATTTTGTCGTCAGCGCTCAACTCAATCAACCAAGGCGACACCTCGGCAAGCGGGTCATCCCCCTCCTCCAAGCTGCGCATCACACGATTGCTACGATAAATCATCCGCCCCTTGAGACCACCCAGCTCTAACCGCTCAGCAAGGAATGGCACACGCCCAGCATCGAGAATCGCATATAGCTTGTCAGGACCATCTTTGAGTGCATCAAATAACGGCACAGGCAGCACGCCTTCGGCATCAAGCTCAGCACTTTGCGTCCCAGCCGAGAAGCCAGAGAAAGCACTCGTGACATGGTAGATAACGTCATGATTTGTCATGATGTTTTGATTGCAGATTCTCTCGGTGATGACAATTGGTGCAAGGCCGAGCTAGCCCATCAAACCACAGTTTCTGGCAACGACTCCGTCCTAAACTCTACCCGGTTCACGGGTGTAAGCTCAGAATAACGGCATTCTAGCAATGGTAACTCAAACTTAAATTGATAGAACCAATCATGGATAATTGCCTGCCGTTAACGAATATTGCAGAACTGACACTCGTTAACGGCTGTACGGGTCAGTTCCAAACCCTATATTGCAGTTCGTTAGTCACGACCTCAGCAACGGATGGTCCAGTGTTGGGGCCATTGACACCAACGCCACGCCTATCGTCAGCAGAATAGCGCTCCAGAATAAAGCGGACGTTTGAATGCCCCAGTTCAGCAATGGCACCGAGCATGCCTATCAATTGATGCGCCTCGCCTTCGCTACGAATGGCAGCATCGTCCAAAAGCTTTATCCCACGAGGGTCGCTAATAGACGCAAGATAATAGGCATAGTAGAAGGCATCATCTTGAGGTTCTTCAATTACTAAACTTTCGTATTCCACTGCGAGCAAAGGGCGGACGTCAATTTTGTAAAGGCTGAGTGGTTTGAAATATGTACGCGCATCAACACGCCTAAGCGGCATCCGCTCATATAACCTGCAGAGTTCATTTAAAACGATTGGCCTTGTCTGTTCACTTACAGACAGAGACGCGTTCAGTACGGTGCGCAATGCCTCATCCGTCGACGTCATACCCAGACGAGCGGCAGAATGCCCCACGAACGCGGCAAAGCACTCAGGCGTCATTGGTGCGTCTTCGCTTGGAAGGCTTGCTCTTTGCAAAAGTACCTTAGCCAACGTTGAAAAGTCAGGGCTTGAAACTGCGACTTCTTCGACCTGCACAGCGATTTCTTGGCTGCAACTGGATTGTATTATCTCAACAAAATGATCTGTCATTTTTAAACTCTCCTACACTTTTTCCACTGGCGATACCGTAGATCACGTCTGCTAGGCCCACGCTGTGGAAGCGTACCTTTGTACCCCATCAGATTCCACGGGTCTAAAGGCATCACATTGCCCCCAGCCAAACCTGCACGGTGACGTACAGGAAATTCATCTCCATCAGAATCGTGCAACGGGTGCGATAGGTTAAGTGAATGACCAAGTTCGTGAGCCATCGTATTGTACGACCCTTGAATATCATGATCAAAAAAAGCAAAACCTGCTTTTCCGGTACCAACACCGCCCGGCACAATCCCATAGTTCCCAGAAAAAGCGCCCGTATTTACGTAATAAAGCAAACGGTATGGTGCTGTGAACGCAGTCGTTGCCGCAGCTTGCACGAGAGTGTCCAGTGCCAAGTAGTGCCGGGTTGAGGTCAGATACCCAGCCGCTGGCGGGACAACCGTGATCGGCCCCTTGTCGGTTATGCTGACAGAAATGAAGAGATCAGCATAGATCGCATTTATATAACTTTCTAAATCGGCGACCACATAGGCTGCCGCACGCGAATTGGGGGTGACAATACTGGCCACCTCTAAATTAATTGTGGTTGCAACTGCACACCACACATGGACCCAGCCTAGCGTCTTGCCATTGCATTTCACCTCAACCGAACATTCTCCGGCGGCTTTCCCCTTTACCTTAAAAGCGACGTTGTTTGCCGTGACATTTGTCGTCACCACCTCGGCCACAGCAGGGGCATCAACCACAAAGGTGCAATTTCCTATACAGGCCGGTCCGGACTGGCCTACAAAGGCAATCACAACTTCGGTTTCGGACCCAACCGAAACCGACAGCCAATTGCTGCCGTCAGGATCTTCCCGATCTGAGGGCCGCGATTTTGAATCAGTGGGCGGTATCCAATATTCGTCAGCATTCGCTTTCACAACCTGGTTGGTATTGTCATCGAAGCCAAAATAAACGGTCCGCGAAGCTGCCTTCGCAAAGGTGCTTACCTGCGGGCAACAGGTGGCCGCCGGGCTTGGAGGTATCGTCGGAGGCGTCGCTTGTGCAGGCTGCGATGGCTGGGCAGGCGAGCTATGTGACGGGCCCGCGCCGCCCGAACCTGACGGCGTAGGAGTGACGACCGTGGGCTCAGATGGTGACGCCGCCGGTGGGAATAGACCAGGAATACTGGTCGTCACGTTAGGTGCTGGTGACGTAGATGGTCCCACCGGGCGCGGTACAGGCCGGACACTTTTATTTGGAGGCAACATAGACCCTAAACCTTTTACTTTTAACCATACTTGACCAACTCTAGCGCCGATATCCGTTTAGTAATCCCCAAATACTTTTCGGCCTCGGAAAGATTGGACCTGCAAATTTGCATTAGCTGGCCAGTCTCGTCTTCACTCTCGAAGTCATAACCCAAAAACAGGTCCTGTAAACACAACTCGCGCAAAATATCGACGGTCAAAAAACCATAGCCATGCAAACGCATAACTGTCGCCAATATGCGTGTTTCAGCTTCTGATTTGGTCAGTCCAGCCAGCATAGCAGCATCATCACGCGCTATTTGTGTCAGGATTTCCCGTGCAAATGGACATAACATTCCAATCCGTAAGATTTCCACATCTGCCTGTGTCAAACAGCGTGCAGCTAAAGCGTTCTTGCCCATATGCCGAGCTCCTACAGTAGGTGGCCTGACAACCATGCAAGACCCTTGGGTGGCGGTATAGACCACCAGGCAATCAACACCTGAGCCATGCGAGGGCGACAGCAAATCATGCGCCAACTCACAGCCCTCCAAAGTAAGTGCGTCAAACCAAATCGTTGGGTCCCAAAAACGGAGAAAATACCATTTCCTTTTCTCATCTTGCATTCGCGTAAATTTCCGAAAATGCTTCCACATGTCGTCCAGTGTCCCACCTGACCTTATGTAGATGCCCGGTTCGGAATCCCAAAAATGCCAAGGCACGCCTGATCGCGTGAACAGGTTGCGAGTGAAAGTGTTATCGTCTTCAAGGCGAACGATCCACGGCGCTACGTTTTTCAATTCATCGTAGGCGTCACCCTTGAACAGGCAACGATGTTGCAGGCCAGACATTTCCAGCAATTCGGGTAGGCTTGGCATCTTGGCCGCGTCGAGGATTGCGAAAGTAGATAGTGCCGCTTTCGTATGTTTTGGCTGGCCGAATAAGGGCTCAAAAAGCATATCTGGCACCGTTCTTGGGTCGGCCACACCAAGCTGTGCATCCAGCGGCGCGACACCATCTATTCTGTCAATCTGCAGGTTTGGTACTGCGAGGATCTGGTCGCGCATTGGCGACGAAATCCAATAATTATCAAAATCAGTAGCGTCCAAAAACAAGCCGCCTTTACAAGTCACAAATACACCCGTCCGAAGACCACTCCGAGCCGAAGCTCCGCAACTTATAAGCTAGCAATGCGGCAAGGGAAAGGCGACATGATTAATTGTTTTACCCTCGATGGCCTGATTACAATCTAAAACTGATTTTGCAACACGCACCACTTAGGCGATAATGACGAACTGGGTTACGGATCACTGCCCCATAGGTGGTCCCGTGATCTTTGCGACGATTTCACTGGCTTTACTCCGATGCAAGACGGTGCGATCTCGATCATATATCTAAAACATCAATTGTGGCTGACTTTCGCCACTCGGCAACAGCTTTTGCAATTTATGCCGAATTTTTGACTTAACGCCAAAATAGAATTTTAGAATCAAACACCTAGCGTGACAGTGAGGCATTATGGCGCCCGCAATTCATGCGTCAAATAGTTCGAGTCTATGATAACGGATTGTAATAGCGAAACTACGGAGATCCAAAATAAGTAAGAAACCTCAAAGGGTTGAGGCAGGCCGTTGCGTTCTCCTATGAGGCGGAAACCTGCACTGCTCTTTCCCACTCTCGAGCTCTAATCCTCAAGGCGCCTCGAACAAATGCGCGATCTCTTGCATGGCGGCGTCGAGCGTTTCGGCATCCACTGACGGGCCGCTGATGCGGATGAAGTAGCCTTTGCTGTCGCTGGAACAGGTTAGTTTGACGCCGCTGGAGAGCTTGATTTCGTTGCCTTGCGCGGGGAGTGGGCGTGCTTTGGGGCGGCCCATTTTTGTTGCTGGTTTGGGTGCGGCTTCGACGCTGTCGATGATGGGTTCGAGTAACCCCCATTCCGCATCTACGGAACTTCCCTGCCCCGCTTCCAGCGCGTCACGCAGCCTGTCTTCGACACCGTGTCTGATGGCGGCTGCGATGCGCAGGCCCCGCCGTTCGGTTAGGTCTTCTGGGAACTTGAGGACGTCGCCGAGGCATTCGAAAACTTCGGCGAAGGATTTCACCTTTGATCGTTTGGATTTTGATGCCGCGATGAAGAGTTTGGCGATGGCGTCGTCGGTGCTTGGGAATGCCCCTTGTCGTGCTGCGAGTACCGCGATGCGGCCGCGCTCGTAGTGGCTAAGGTTAGCGCGGATTTCGTTTTCTTCCACCATCGCCATGAAGGACGTCGCCATGTCGCGGGGTTCGCGCACGATGGCTTTGATCGCGCCGTAGCCGCCGTCGTAAGCTTTGTTCAGCGATTGAAACGCGAGCATGCGGCGATAACCAGAGATCAGTTGGTAGGCACCCTGCCCGTCTTTGTAGACCTCGATTGGCAAGCGTAGACCGCTGATGGTGATTGCGGCGATCAGCTCGTTCAGCTCACCTTCGTCAATGATCGTCCGGTCGCGCACGAGGTCGTCGGTTTTGATTTGATCGAGCGGGATTTCTTGGATCAGCAGACCAGATTTGACGGCGTCGCGAAGCTTGTCCGCGTCGAGCCGGTTTAGCTTTGCGGCGGGCGTTTCGCTTGATCCAAGCTGTGCTGCTTCGCCTGCGACTTGTGCGATGGGTGCCGCACCCCTGCCCGGCCGTTCTGGAGTTTCGCTGCGAAACTCGGCATCCATCGCGGCCAGTTGGTCGGCACTTGGCGGGTCTAATCTGCGTTTGGCCATCAGGGGTCTCCTGTCGTCATGTCCGTGAGTTTCGCTGCGAAACTCGGGTTTCGTGGGGTTGGAGTTTCGCAGCGAAACTCTGGATCGGTCAGGTTTCGCGGTTTTGCATCATCTGCTGATCGCGCCACCATGTGCCAAGTAACACTTCTTTAACCTCGGCCCATGTGCGGTCGAATGTCTCGCGGCCACGCACGTAGGTGTCGCGGTTGAAGTCGCGGTAATCGGCCTCGTAGATGCCATTTACGCGCTCGCCAGCTTGGCCCACCATTGCGGTCACTTCTTGGCGGTAGGTCGTCATGAAGTCGCCAAAATAGGCTTGGACGACGTTCGCGAGATCGGTTTGTTGCGCGGCGTCGAAACGGGTGACGATGGCGCGGACGGCGTCCCATTCGAATTTCATGTCTGGCAAACCGTCGCGACGGCGGATGGTGTTTTCACCGTCTTCGATGGACGCGAATGTGCTGTAGAGCATATCAAAGAACCGGCCTGTGCTGTCAAATTCCAGGAACGATGCCCCGAGAGGCACCAAAAGGATGTCCGCCGCTGCCAATGCGTTAATGGTTAAGTAACCAAGGGCAGGGGGCGTATCGAGGAATATGACGTCGTAATCTGTTAGTATATCCTCACGCGAGAGCGCGTTGGTCAGCGCATCCCACAGCGCCCAAGAGCGGTGCTGCATCCGCCAAACAGGGACTTGGAATTCGGCCCAGTAGAGGTTCAGCTGAGCGCCGATCAGGTCGATGTTCGGCCAGTGTGTCGACTGGATCAGGTCGCGGGCATTCGTGTTGAGCGCCTCGGTTAGAGTCTCATCAAGGGGCAGGGGGGCGTCGCCCCTTGCTTCGCGCTCACGGTTTTCGGCGACGACATTCATCGCGTAATCTTTGGCCATGAGCGGGAAGGCGGTTTGCCATTCATCCTCAACCTTGCCGCCCATGATCGAGGTCATGGAGCCTTGGCTGTCGAGGTCGATCACGAGGACTTTGTAACCGTCGAGAGCTGCCGACATCGCAAGGTGAGCGGCGGTGGACGTTTTGCCAACGCCGCCTTTGAAGTTGGCGACGGCGATGATTTTTGCGTCTAACCCTTCGGGCCGCCATGGCAGGTATTCTTTGCCTGCGGCGCCCTCAGAAGCGAAGTGTTTGCGCAGGGCGAGGACTTCTTCGAGGGTAAACCACTTCGAGTTTCCGTCACCTGTGCCTTGGGGCAAGTCTGGGTGTGCTTTGAGGACGCGCCGGAAGTGGGACGTCGCGACAGGAATCATGTAGCGGCAGACCTCCCACGTTGAGAAGCTGCGCAGACGTTTTGCGCCATCAGGTGCGTGTCCACGTTTGGCCAAATCTTCGCGACCTTTCGCAGCGAAAGTGGCCGCCTTGGCGAATCGTGTAGTGTCGACAGGCGCGGATAATTTGGCTGCCGCGGCCTTAGGGTCGATGTTCATATATGGGGGCAGGGGTGGTTTATCCGCTGATGCCATTGTAATATCTCAATGTATGCAAGGTTTGTGTTCTTGCGCGTAAGTATCGCACATGAAACCGCAAATGAGAATCAGAATGTCGCTAATATGGGCGATTAGACCCTAATAAGGTCATATCTGAAAGGAACAACAACGATAAACTGTTTAATATCTTTAGATACTTTAGAATCTTTACGCTGATATACTCGTTATTTATCATATGCTTATTGGTCAGCCGGGACCCGTGAACAGGATGAAGGGTATCCATTTACGGGATGAAGCGGACCCGCATGTAGGGCGAAAAGTGCCGATTCGCAGGAAAGCAGGTGCCCAGAGTCAGTTTCGCTTATGTTAGTGTCTATTTCTCATGCTTCGTTGGTTGGTGGTCCCGTATTTGGGTACCTTTGTTTGTTCAACGGCTAGGGTTCGGATCGCTAAGGTGCCTGTTTGCAGGAAGCCTATCATGCCGCGACAGGTGCCTATTCGATTGTTGTTTGTAGGTTCCTTTCACGGTATGGTACCTGAAAATCGCCGTCAACAAGGCACGCCAATGCGCAAAGAGCAGACACCCAAAGACCTGACTGGCCCGCTTCGCCGCGGCTCCGTGAAGAAGAACGTTGCCGCTATTCATGTGAGTGGCAAGCTGACGCTGCTGCAACGCAAGCTGTCGAACGTGCTGTTGCTGAATGCCTACGATACGTTGGTCCATCAGAATACGCATAAGATCGACGCGCAGACGCTCTGCGCGATGATCGGGTATAACTCGAATGACATGGAAACGCTGAAGGCGTCGTTGCGCGGTCTGGTTGAGACGTTAGCCGAATGGGACATGTTGGATGAGAACGGCCAGCAAGAATGGGGCGTGTCGAGCCTGCTTGCCTATGCGAAATTGAAAGGTGGGGTCTGTGAGTATTCGTATTCATCTGCTTTGGCTGAGAAGCTGCACGATCCAAAGGTGTTCGCGTTAATCAATCTTAACATTCAAAAGCGGTTCACGTCTGGGCATGCGCTGGCATTGTATGAAAATTGCTACCGTTTTGTGAGGACTCGCAGTACGGGTTGGTGGGAGCTTGAGACATTTCGCAGGCTGATGGGCGTGAATGATAGTGCCTATTACGAGGTGTTTAAGCATCTGAACGCGAAGGTGATTAAGCCTGCGGTCGCTGAGGTGAACAAGACGAGCAATATTATAGTGACGCCTGAGACCCGCAAGATGGGTCGCTCGGTGACGCATATCCGGTTTAAGATTAAGGATAATCCGCAACTGGCGATCCTTGATATCGACGATGGGTCAGGGGTGCGCAACTCGCCAACCTACGCCGCGTTGATAGGGCAGGGGGTTAGTGACCGGTTGGCGAAGCAATGGATTGCTGAGCATGGTGCAGAATATGTTGGGGCGAAGCTGGCGTATGTCGGAGAACGCCGCGATGTGCAAAATCCGGTGAGCTATTTGCAGGCGGCCTTGCGGGATGATTATGCGGCGCCTGTGGTTGAGGCGGCGCCGACATCAGAGCGGGGGCGGAAATTGGCGATTGTACGGGACTTGGTTGCAGGGCGTAGTCCGACGCAGCGGGATGCGGATAAACGGTTGTTCATGGCGAGGCTGGATGGGGCTGCGCGGTTGGATTTTGAAAAGCACGGGTGGATGTCGGCATTGAATGCCGAGGGGATATTTGCGTTTTGGGAGGAGTTGATGCCGGAGGCTTTTGAACTATAGGTTGAGCAGATCGCCTGACTGCTTTAGACCGTTCGGCGTGCGTACTGCACGGTAAATTGAGAGCAAGACATTTGCAGATATTCAGAAGTTTCACGGCGGTTTTTGCTGCATTGACGTCGTTTGGCACGCCTCTTTCCGCCGAAATCCCAACGCTTTCCACTTATGGAACACCTGGTTTAGTAGACTTGCCGACGGCATCAGTGTTGCCAGATGGTCATCTATCGTTTGGGGTGTCGTATTCTGAGCTTGGCCTGCGAAATAACTTCACATTTCAGGTCTTGCCAAAACTGACAGGCACCTTTCGTTATACAGTAGTCGAAAGCGACGTCTTTTATGACAGAAGCTTTGACCTGCATTACCAGCTTCTTAATGAAACTGACACGCGTCCATCTCTGGCAATGGGGCTAAGGGATATTATTGGGACTGGCGTTTATTCTGGGGAATATATTGTTGCGACTAAGACCGTAAGCGAAGTCTTGCAGGTGACAGGTGGCTTAGGTTGGGGGCGATTTGCTGGTCGCAACAGCTTTGACAATCCATTGTCAGTGTTTGGTCTCAGCTCTGAAGAGCGTATTTTCAATAATCCGGCCTCGCTTGAATTCAGTGGAACTGGCGGTCAATTGGAGACGGGTCGTTGGTTTCAGGGTCCTGCATCATTCTTTGCAGGGTTAGATTGGGCCTTTTCAGATCAGTTGAGTGTTCAGCTTGAGTATTCAAACGATGATTATGGTACTGAACGTCTCTTGGGCGGTACAAAGATTTCCAGTCCATTCAACGCCAGTGTGCAATACAGTCCCTTGGACAGTTTTTATCTCAAAGCTTACGTGATCGGTGGTGAAAATTTTGGGGTGCAGTTGAATTACGTTCTTAATCCCACGGAACGGTTCATAAAAGGGGGACGTGAACCATTTCCTCAACCAATACGATCTTCGAGTGATTTTTCTGCCGGTGATGTCGAAGAAAAATTGCGCCGGAACTTGAGCCATGAAGGCCTTGTTCTGGATGGTAGCCAGATCGATACTACCAGCGCCAGGGTTTATGTGGGCAATAATCGGTGGGATGTGGAAGCCCAAGCAGCGGGTCGCACGGCGCGGGTACTAACCAATAGTCTGCCTTTAAATGTTGAAGACTTTACAGTCGTTTTTCAGGAAAGAGGTGTACCGATCAGTAGCGTTTCGACGAAGCGAAGTGATCTTGAAGAATTACAATATCACTATGATGCTGCGTGGTTAACCCGTGTTCGCGCAAATATCGACGATGCGAACCAAGTTAGTGTTGCTCAGTCCAAACTGGACTTTAGTTTTGAACCATACACAGCATTTTCCTTTTTCGATCCGCAAAGCCCAATTCGCGTCGACGTCGGCGCTCAGCTGAGTGCGAGTTATCGCGTATTACCTGGTTTTACATTGGATGCGCGGCTTCGGTACCCTTTTGCAGGAAACCTTGGCGACACTGATCGTGAATCCGACTCAGTTCTTCCACGCGTTCGTTCAGAGGCATTTCTGTTCGCACGAGATTCAGAGTTAGAAGTAAATACATTAACTGCGGAGTATATCTGGCGACCTGCACCTGAAACCTTTGGCCGTATGACGGCTGGCTACTTGGAAAATCAGTTTGGTGGCGTCTCTGCCGAGGCTCTTTGGTATCCAATCGATAGCCGCATGGCTTATGGCGCTGAAATCAATTACGTGCGTCAACGCGATTTTGACATGCTTTTTGGTTTTCAAGATCTGGACGCTGTGACAGGACATTTTTCCGGATACTATGACTTCGGGAACGGATTTCACACTCAAGTGGATATTGGCCGCTACTTGGCGGGTGACTGGGGTGGAACGCTGACGGTTAATCGTGAATTTAACAACGGCGTTCGGGTAGGGGGCTACTTCACGTTGACGGACGTGCCGTTTGATAAGTTTGGCGAAGGTTCTTTCGACAAAGGACTCACACTGGAAATTCCACTTTCATTCTTTACCGGTCAACCGACGAGACGCGTTTTGAAACAGAACTTGCAGGCGGTCAACCGGGACGGTGGCGCGAGGTTAAACGTTTCAAATCGGCTTTATCCTCTTGTGCGTGACTACCGCGGTGCTGAGCTTAGTGACGGATGGGGGAGGTATCTGCGATGATGAGATTTCTGGGAGTTGCTTTCGTCTTTGCCACTAGTTTGGCCGCATGTAGTACAGACAAGGAACAGTCGAGCTTCGGACTAGCAAGCTCATATTTCTCCCAACAACAATTTGCTCCATCGCCAAGGTTCAACAGTTTGTTTGCGGAGCAACGATCTGTGCTCGACATTGAATTTATCGATCTCGGGGTTACGGGTAAACTAATTCTAGAACAGCAAGACGGTGCTTTTGCTCGATATCTCAGTGCTGATTTGGGCGGGGTCGTCCTACAACGCGGAATATTGCACAGCGTGTATGGCTTCGGTGAACCTCTGGCCGGCGCAGAGCTATCACAATCGCTGTCATTGATCATTGCCGGCCGTTCAGGCGTTGCAAATCGGTTTCATACTTATGTAGATGGCGAAGATCGTGCACAGACGCGAACCTATCTATGTGAAATTGCACCTGTAGGTCCGCGGGACGTAATGCTTGAAGCCGAAACGGTGCAGACCACCCTAATGTCGGAGAGGTGTAGCAGTTTGGAACACTCGTTCGATAATTTGTATTGGGTCGATACATTACGAGGTGAGGCTATTCAATCGCGTCAATGGGTTGGTGAAAACGTAGGCAGCATGGTAATTAGGGTTACACGTCAAGACTTCTAATTTTATTTCTCTAACGACTTGCTCAGATATTCATCAGGTGCGGTTTTGGCAAATATGAAACTGCGTCGCTGAGTTGACCTGATCTAATCGTTATGCTCGGCGATTTCCTCTAGGCAGTGGCCTGAGCCCCAAGTTCCCTCCAGATTTGCGCGGAGTCCTTAGCGCATTGTGCACTTGCCTTTATTAGGGAGATATGATTCTTAGCTGCCTGATAAAGGCCAAGCGATCACTTGTTTGAACGATGGCGCCAGCGGACGACAATAGTGGGCAATTAATGCAGTTTATTTTACGAATATTTTTTGGAGGAATTTGTTGAAGGCGCTGTCGGGGTCATTTTGATGAAAAAGCATTTTCTTTTGTCATTGATCGCCAATGTCTTGCGAGTGGTCTTGGGTTTTCTGTTTTTCTGGCAAATTTCGCAGGTGTTAGGGCTGAGCGAATTGGGCGGTTACCTTTATGTGACGACAGCGGTAGGATATTTTGGAACGATAATTGACTACGGTTTCAACTTGTTTGTGCTCAACACGGCCTCGCGAGCAGTGGGGCGCGCGCGATCATTGTTCTTACGTATTGTGCTTTCCAAACTTACGCTAACCTTTGTCTGTTTGATAGCGCTTTCGGGACTGTATGGGGTTGCGTTTTCTCAGCAGGGGCTGATTGTAACCGCGTTGTTTTTTATAATTGTGGTGTTGATGTCCTTTTCAGGGTTGCTCCTGCAGTTCTTCAAAGCTTTGGGTCGATTTGAATATGAACTTTTCTCAGTTGTAATCATGAATACTTTGCAGGTCGGTATTCTGTTTGTCCTGCGTGAAGATATTACTTTGGTGGGTGTTGGGTTAATTGTGCTCATCGTGCGGATTTTAGTGCTTGCCTTTCAGCTAATTGCATTTCTTAAGCTTACTAAAGAGCAAGATTGGGGAAGCGTAACGGGTAATTCGCAGCAGCTGTTATTTGGAATTGTTGCTGATTTTAGAAATAATGCAAAATATGCGCTATTTTCTGTTTTTGGCGCGATATTTTTAAGCATTGACCTTGTGATAATGGGTTTTTTGCTGGGGCCAGAGAGTGTTTCCATTTATGGGACTGCAATGAAAGTAATTTTGGCGCTAATTTTGTTTTTTGAAGTTTTGAATGGTACCTTCACACCGCGGCTGGCGCGGCTACAGGAAACGAATTCGGCGAGGCTCTCATACGAAGTAAAGCGCTTTTATTGGATCATGGGGTCAATGGCTTTCCTTTGCTTTTTGGTTGCATTCACGTTGGGCCCTCCTGCAATCGTCTGGGCATTCGGACCAGAGTTTGAGGCATCTGGTGATCTCGTACGCATTTTGGCTCTCGTTTTTGTCTTTCGTGTTACAGAGATGACAACTGGTCCGATGCTGACAATTTACGGGCTGCAATCCTATAGGGCGAGGGCTATGGTGATAGTGTTACCAGTCCATATCGGCTTAAATATGATTCTTCAGTCTACGTTTGGAGTTGAAGGTGCCGTTGTAACCCTTGCCATTTCCTTTTTCACATTGTTCATACTTAACTCATTCTATTTACGGCGAAATCGTCCGAAGGCGCTTTTTTAGTATTGGATCGCTGTTGAAACTAATGCTTAGAGTGAAAGCACTAAATCACGACATGAAATGACTACGAGAGATTCAGAAAGGTCCAGCTCGGTTGATAAATAACTGCTCAGAGAGTCTAATGCTCTTCTAGTTATTTCGCTCCCTCTTGAGGTTATTGATAAAGTAGAAATAAAGGTGTCCCTAGGACTATATCCTATAGAAGACGTGGACTAAAAATGGTGAGAGAAAAGATGGTCGCTAAGCGTGCAGGTAAGGTTGTTGCCTTTTTGGGACCTGATGGGGCTGGTAAATCCACAGTTTTGGAATTGTTGCAGGCGCAGTTATCTGCCCAAGGTACGAACCATTGCTATCGCTATTTCGCTCCCGGATATTTGGAGCGATACCGGCCAAAGGGAAATAAGTCGATCACTACAAACCCGCACGAAGGGCCCCAATATGGCCCAGTGTTGATCGTTGCAAAGATATCACTGCTTCTGTTTGAGTTCCGCATGGGACTTTGGCCTCTGCGGAGACAATATGAATTGGCGTTGTTTGACCGTTACATACATGATTTGTTGGTAGATCCCAAACGGTACCGAATGGATACTCTGCGTTGGTGGATGCGTGCAATGCTACAAGTTGCGCCTGTGCCTGATTTACTTGTCATCATTAGCGCTCCGACAGATGTAATTCAGTCCCGCAAACAAGAAGTCCCACGCGAAGAAACTGCTCGTCAAGTTGCGGCGTATGAGGCTTTGACAGAGGTGGTGCCTCATGCGGTCATCATCCATAATATTGGTGCACCTCAAGTCGCGGTAGAAGAGATAATTGAAAAGCTGGAGATGTTGAAGTGATCGATTTGTCGGCTCTTTTTGGTGATGCTCAGGTCAAAGACGTGCAAATCCGCCACTTTCGTGTTTTTCCTAAATCTGGTGCAGAAAGGTGGTTGCTAGAAAGTACTCAGCGCCGTCCTTGGCACTTGAAAACTTGGCCACGGGCTAACCTGCGGGCGCGAGTCATTTACCGTGTGGCGTGGATAATGGGTGCTTTAGGATTGAATCTACCGTCTCGTGTGGAAGGCTTTTCAGTGGCACCAGAATCTGTTTACGCACAATTATCCAATAGGTTTGACCGCCTGGGAATCTTCCTTGGCACGCCAGGCCCCAATCGTAAGATCGTGGTCTACGCGGCACGGTCTGATCGGTCTGTTTTTGTTAAAATCCCGCTTGGTCCAGTTAGCTTGGCTCTCGTGGAACGCGAGTCCGCGGCACTATCATTGTTGGCGCAAGACCCTAATCTAGCCCCTTTAATTCCACGCGCTGATCAAGTCGCTGGCCATTTGGCTATTGAAGACATTGAAACACAGGGGGTTGCGCATGCCGCTCTTGATTTGAGAGAAGTGATCCGCATTCACGACCAGTTGCAACATCGATCAGGAATGACAAAACCATTGCACGAACTGCGTCAGGATTGGCAAGTGGGGCCCGAGGGAGCGGTGCTTGAACAAGACGCTGGGGCCCGGGTAGCTATTTCGAAGGCCCGCGCTGCGGCTGACGCATTCCTCAATGGATTTCCTGCTGACATGGGCGTGCCATGTTACATGGCGCACGGAGATTTTACCAGGTGGAACGTTTTGCGGGCGGCAGATGGCAGCGCCCGGATCATTGATTGGGAGCTTTACGGTCTGAAGCCCCGATGGTTTGATGTTCTGCATTACATAGTATCGTATCATCTATTGGTAGTTCAGACACCGGCATGCGAACTGCTATTGCACCTGCGCGACGTTGCACAAAAGCACCCGAAACTTTGCACTGATTGGTGGCAGCAGGTTGGTTTCTATTTTTGCTATCAAAGCCTATATTATAGCGCTGTTTTTGAGCGCCAAACAGATTTACGTGAGCATCATCAAGCGTTTTGGCAGTTGAAGGAGTGGGCAGAGATATTACGCCTGCTGCCAGCAGAGATGGATAAAAATTGATGGTTTATTATGGATATATTTGGGTTGTAGAATGTACCATTCTTGAAATAGCAGGGGTCGCGATTGGATCGGCTTCTTCCATTGTTGTCTGTGGTCGTTCAATATGTTCATTAATGCTTTGTAGGTTGCGACCGCAACGCGCATCGGTGTGTTTGCAGCATTTTGAGGTCCGCAGATGGTAAATTTTACGTCCTTATTGGCGTCGTTACTGTCTCGATTGCTAAAGCGTCCTGTTGCCTTAGATTCCGACATTCCTAGTAGCCTTCTTATAAGTCAGGCCCTAACGTTAACAACAGGTCTTTTTCGTGGCCTGGTGCTTTCCAGGACTAGCCTTATCCTGGAACGAGGTGCCCGGATCACCAATTCTGGGCGATTTCAGCGTGGCGGTGGCCTGATCCGGATTGGGGCCTATAGTCGTGTGGAGTGTGTCTCACGAGAAGGCATCTGCGTTGGGCGGAACTTCAAACTTGGGGCATTCTCGCGCATGGTGGCCAGCGGCACGCTCAGCGATTTGGGTCAGGGCATTACTGTAGGTGACAATGTGGGCATCAGTGAATACGCCTATATCGGCGGTGCCGGTGGTGTGCGGATCGGATCTGACACCATAGTAGGCCAGTATTTCAGCACCCATAGCGAAAACCACGTTTTCAGCGACCCTGACAACTTAATTCGCGAGCAAGGCGTAACCCGAACTGGTATCGAGGTTGGGCCGGATTGTTGGATCGGGGCCAAAGTGACTCTTTTGGATGGTGTCACTTTGGGCCGAGGTTGTGTGGTAGCGGCGGGCAGTGTGGTAAACCAGAGCTTCCCAGACTACGCAATAATTGCCGGCGTGCCTGCGCGGCTGTTGCGGATGCGAGATATGTCTGCGGCCTCCGCCGAACCTACTTTGCCAGAGGATTCAAATGACTAAAACGCCAAAAGACGGGGTTTCCCCCCTTGGTCCCAATTCCCCACTGCGCCCACGTTCGCGGTTGGTTTCCAATTTTTTTGACCACATGAATCAACAGCCATTTGCCTGGGTAGTGATGAACAATTACGAAGAATTGCCTTGGGTGATTCCGTCGGACATCGATTTTTCTGTGCCGCCTGAGTTGTTCTATCAATTGGATGGCTTTGTGGCTGGATTTGCAGCTCAACATGGTGCGCAAATTGTTCAAAAGCTGTGGCATGGCAATATGAAATGCGCCTATATCGTGGCCACTGGGCCCGCATTTGACCGCGCCTTTGTACAGCTTGATTTTTTTACCGCCTTTTCCACAAAAGGGTGCCCGGCGCTCTTGCCGCACGATGTGCTGGTGCAGGACCGCCGCGCGCTGCGCAATTTTCATGTGCCGCGCCCAGAAGTGGAGCTGATCTTTACTGCCATGCGGCGCCTTTTCAAGGACGATTGGTCTGAGCGCCACTGCGCGCGGATCGCAGAGTTGCACAGCAGGATCACGCATCAGGATTGGTTGCCCGCGCAGTACGGCTGGATGGCCCCGATGCTGGAGGACGCACGCGCTGGCAAGGTGGAAGCGGTTACGGCCCGCCGTGGGGCCGATTGGGCGCAACTGCGCCAGACCGCTAAGAACAACCTATCGCTGTCTGAGAAAGTCGCAAACATGGCGCTTCAGACCAAGCGCATCGCGGTACGTCTGCGTGATGAAACCGGACAGTTGATCGTGCTGACCGGCCCGCGTGACAGCATTTCATCCACCGCCCTTGAGACGCTTGAGCTAGTGTTTCACCGCCGTATCTGGCTGGATGGAACGGAGCTTGCGGGGGCCTCGATCAAACTGAAGGCCAATCTGGCGCTGCTGAAACGACGCAAGGGGCTGGTCTTTGTGCTAGCAGGGCCGGACCATCCGCGGGGCAGGGCGCTGGCATGCAGGCTGGACCGGATGGGACTGGTGGATCAGGTGTTGTCACCTGAATCGGCTGAAGCGGGGGGGCTGTCGGCACTGAAGGCACCGCAGGCGACATTTGCAAATGGGCCCGCCGCATTGGAAGCGATTGTCGCGGTGCAACGAGCCAAGGCTGCACGGGCAATGGCGTATGGCAATACGCAGACCAGCAAGGGTTATGTTGGATGACGCACCGCGCAAAGGTTTTGCTGATCGCCTATGCTTGCCGCCCCGGCGAAAGCTCTGAGCGGCAGGTGGGCTGGCATTGGGCGCATCTTATCCAGCGCAATCATGATGTGACCGTGCTGACCCGCGAAAGCCACCGCGCCCACATTGAGGCCTGGTATGCGCAAAAACCTAAAGACGGGCCGAGACCTGAGTTTATCTATTACGATCTGCCCAAATCCATTGCGTGGTTCAAACGCGGCGAACGAGGGCTATATCTGTATTACGCGCTTTGGAGCTTGTTGGCGGTGCTGCGCTGTCGCAAGATGAATAAACAGGGACGGTGGGAGATCACGCATTTTCTGACCTTTGGTACAATGCTGTGGCCGCAGTTCGGATATCTGATGAACACCCGCTATTTATTGGGACCGGTGGGCGGCGGCGAACGTATTCCTCTGTCGCTGCGCGGGGCCTTTAGGCCTGCGGGGCGTATTAAAGTGCTCGTGCGGCGGCTGGTGCAAAAACTGATGGTACTGAACCCGATATTCTTGGCTAATCTGTCGCGAGCTGACCGCATCTTTGCCCGCACTGGTGAGACCCGCGAGATGTTCCCGGCGCGCTATCATCATAAGACCGAGCTGTTGTTGGAAACCGCCATCGGGCCTGAGATGATACCCGATGCCGCACCCACCCGCTCCAACGATGTGGTGCACATCGTGTCGGTGGGCCGATTGATCACCAGCAAGTTTAACCCTCTGATGCTAGAAGCGTTGGCTGATTTTAAAGCGCAGTTCAATCGCCCCTTTGTGATGACAATTATTGGGGATGGCCCTGAACGGAGCCGTTTAGAAACGTTGCGTGATCAGCTCGGCCTGACCGAAGTGACATTTGTGGGCAAGAAGCCCTCAAATGAGGTTTTTGATGCGCTGCGCGACAGCGATATTTATTTTTCCACGACCATGAAAGAGGGCGGCACATGGGCCTTTTTTGAGGCGATAGCTAATCATCTGCCCATAGTCTGTCTCAAGGTGAATGGTCCTGACATGATTGTTGGCGATGGCTGTGGTGTCAAGGTGTCCCCGACTAGCCATGCGGCCGCGCGCGAGGGTCTGGCGGAAGGATTGCTGTGCCTGGCTGAGGCGCCTGAATTGCGCAGTACCCTTGCCGCAAACGCGCTGGCGCATGTGGAACAGACATTCACCTGGGGCAGGGTCACGACACAGATTGATGCCGCTTATGCGGATTTGCTGGCAACGCAAGGGGCCGCGCAAGAATGATCGTCTTTTGTCACCTGCTTAATGATAGTTCTGGTAGTCCCATGGTCTTGCGTCAAACGATCCGCGCAGTGCGCGGGGCGGGCCATGATGCGATGTTATGTGTGGGCAGTCAGGGCCGCGGGTGTCTGGAAGACGCAGGTGTGCCGATCCGGCGCTATTGGTACAGGCGCAGCCGGTTTCGCATCCTTACTCTGTTCACTTTTGTCGCTAGTCAGCTGATGTTGTATCGCCTTTTGTCGCGCTCAAAGCTGCCCAAGGACGCGGTCATTTATGTCAATACGCTGCTGCCGTTTGGGGCAGCTTTATGGGGGCGCATGCATGGCCACCGGGTCATCACTCATGTGCATGAGGTTTCAATCTCGCCTAGCCCCTTGCGCAAGTTTCTGGTTGGTATGCAACAACGCTGTGCTGATCGGTTGATCTATGTGTCACGAGATAACCGCGACCGTCTGCCGATTGCAGATGTGCCTCAAGCGGTTGTGCCCAATCCTGTCGCGCCCGAAATCGCCACTTTGGGGGCAAATACCCCCTATATGTCCCGCCGCTCTGGCCAATTTGAGGTGCTAATGCTGGCATCACCGCGCGATTTTAAGGGCGTGCCGGAATTTGTGGCACTGGCCCGCAGTTTTGAGGCGCACCCAGATATAATGTTTACGTTGGTGTTGAATGGCGATGCAACCGAAGTGGCGCGGTATGTGCCAGCGGTCAAACGGCCTTCAAATCTAGGCTTGCATCCTCGCACTGAAGCCCCGGAGCATTTCTATGCAACGGCTGATATTTTGCTAAACCTGTCGCGGCCCGATGAGTGGGTCGAAACCTTCGGTCTGACACTGGTGGAGGCGATGGCCTTTGGTGTGCCGGTGATTGGTCCGCCTGTGGGCGGCCCGGTCGAGATCATCACCCACGGCAAAGAAGGGTATCTGTGCGACGGGCGCGATGCGTCTCGGCTGCACGCTCTGGTGGCCGGCTTAGCACAAGACCCGACATTGGCTCGGTCCATGTCAGAAGCTGCACGGACCCGTGCGAGTGATTTCACAATGTCGCAATTTACGGCAAATCTAGCCGCCCAATTGCAACAAATCTACACCAAGAAAGAGACATCATGAAGCGCGCAATCATCGGCACCGTGGGCGTACCCGGCCGCTATGGCGGGTTTGAAACTTTGGCGGAAAATCTGGTCCATTACCATACGGCAAGAATCGATAAGGGCGAGCTGACGGTCTATTGTAGCGCGGGGGCTTATCCTGCACGCCCGGCAAAATTTTCTGGCGCCACGTTGCGCTATTCTCGGCTTAGGGCCAATGGGCTTCAAAGCGTGCTTTACGACATTGTCACCGCGTTAGATGCGGTGCGGCGAGGCGATGACGTGCTTTTGGTGCTGGGGGTATCGGGGGCGGTTGTCCTGCCGCTGATCCGGCTGATTGCTCCCCGGCGGCGCATTGTCACCAACATCGACGGCATCGAATGGAAGCGCGAGAAATGGCAAGGGATTGCCAAGCGATTCCTACGGTGGTCTGAAAAACTTGCGGTGCGCTGGTCGCATGTGGTGGTGGCCGACAATCATGCGATCGCGGAATATGTCCGCGATTCCTATGGCACTGAGGTGGAAACCATCGCTTATGGTGGCGATCATGCGGTGGCGGAGGCAATCGGCACTCCAGATGCCGCTTTGCTTGCAGATCTGCCTGCGGCCTATACGCTGGCGCTGTGCCGGATTGAGCCTGAAAACAACGTGGCCATGATTCTTGAGGCCTTTGCCGATACTGAAGAGCCGCTGGTCTTTGTCGGCAATTGGAGCAACAGCCACTTTGGCCGGGACCTCAAACAACGGTATTGCAGCTATGCAAATATCACCTTGTTAGACCCTGTGTACGACCCTGCCACGTTGCAAGCGATCCGGGCCGGTGCCCGGGCGTATGCTCATGGCCATTCCGCCGGGGGCACCAATCCTTCTTTGGTTGAGATGATGCATTTTGGTGTGCCGGTTCACGCCTTCGATTGCAGCTTCAACCGGCACACAACAGAAAACGAAGCCAATTATTTTAGTACCGCGCAGAAACTGGCTCAACTTGCCGGGCAGCCATTACCAAAACAGGGCATGAAAATGCTCGAGATTGCGAAGCGCAACTATACATGGCAGATAGTTTGTAAACGATATTTTGAATTGATGGACGCAAACACACGCTCGTAGAAATTCGGTCGTTCAGAGGAGAGTACGTTTAAGTGGCAAAAGTATTGGTGACGGGCGGTGCCGGATACATTGGTAGCCATACAATTTTGGCGCTTTTGCGAGCTGGTCATGAGGTAATGTCTTTTGATAATTACGTGAACAGTTCACCTGAGTCACTGCGCCGCGTGGCTAAATTGGCAGGATCTGCGGCCCAAATTGTGAGGGGTGACATCTGCGATCGAGTTGCACTGGATGCGGTATTTGCCCGCTTCGTTCCAGAGGCTGTGATTCATTTTGCAGGGCTAAAAGCCGTGGGTGAATCGGCAGAAAAACCTCTGGAGTACTACCGGAACAATGTCTCAGGTACACTTGAGTTGTTAGAAAGCATGAAGGCGCATAACTGCCGCCAGATTATTTTTTCCTCTTCGGCTACTGTTTACGGTGATGCTCAATACTTGCCTTTTGATGAAAATCATCCCATCAATCCAACGAACCCTTACGGACGTACAAAGGCATTTGTCGAGGAGATTATCCGCGATTGGGTTAATTCTTGGCCGGAGGCTAGCGGTGTTTTGCTCCGTTATTTCAATCCTGTAGGGGCTGATGAATCAGGGCGGATCGGTGAGGATCCTAGAGGCATTCCGAATAACTTGATGCCGTTTATCACGCGTGTTGCATCTGGGCAACTCTCACAGTTGGGCGTTTTTGGTGACGATTATGAAACGCGAGATGGCACTGGCGAACGTGACTATATACACGTTTCAGATCTGGCGGATGCACATCTAGCCGCCCAATCTTTTGCCGAAAGCAAGGTAGGATGCGAGGTATTAAATGTAGGAACTGGTGTCGGGGCGACCGTGCTGGAGATGCTCAGTGGATTTGAACGGGCGGCGGGAAAAAAAATTCCGTTTGAGATTATGCCTCGCCGTCTCGGCGATGTGGGCCGTAGTCTCGCAGCCGTAGAACGTGCCGCAGACTTACTGAATTGGCGCGCCAAGCACGACCTTACGTCGATGTGTAATACGACTTGGAATTGGCATTCTAAGAACCCGAGTGGGTATGATTGAAAAGTAGCGATATTTATCAATATGAACGATAAAATAATAGTCCCAACGTAGTCTCTTTTACACAAGTAGTTTCTCTACCTACTACAGGCGAAATGACTGCCCGTAATAATTGTATTAAATTTCGTTATGTCGTCTGACCTGCGCCCCTAAAACTCCTCCAGATTTGTGTAGAGTCCGCCCAACAAAAGGACCGACAAATAAAGGCACGATTTACGGATGAACAGATCATTCATTGCCCGGCAGGGTATTGCGTAGCAATAGCCCGAGAGGGGCGATGATCAAGGAACAGGAATCTGGCGAGAAGACTGCCGATGTGTGTCGGCGGCACGGGATTAGTTCGGCGACGTTCTACAAATACAAATCGAAGTATGGTGGTATGGAGCCATCCGACGCGAAGCGGTTGCGGGCGTTGGAAGATGAGAACGGTAAGCTGAAGAAGTTGCTGGCTGATCAGATGCTCCCCTCTCGGGCTATTGCTACGCAATACCCTGCCGGGCAAGAGACGACGCGATGCTGCGAGACATCAACTCAAAAAAAATGGTGACGCCCGTTGGGAAGCGGAAAGCTGTGGCGCATCTGATGGACGTCCATCAGGTCAGTCAGCGACGGGCGTGCGATGTGCTGCAAGTTGATCGGTCAACAGTGAGATATCTGTCGCGCCGTGGTGATGATGCTGAACGGGGCATGTCGACGACAATCGTTTCTGACCACCACTGCCCGACAGGCGATTGCGTAGCAATCTGCCGAAAGGGGCACTGAGTTCACAAGCATGGCGATACTCCAATGGGTGCAGAAAGCCGGCATTGATTGGCATTACATCGCGCCTGGAAAGCCCCAGCAGAACGGTTTTATCGAAAGCTTCAACGGTAAGCTGCGGGACAAATGTTTGAATGAAACACTATTTGACACATTGCGCGATGCCCGCAAAACGCTTGAAGAATGGCAGGAGGATTATAACTGGCGCAGACCACATTCAGCATTGGGCAACCTGACACCGATGGAATTTTTGCAGAGAAAGGCAATGGACAAGATGGCGGCCTAACGCCAAAGATTTAACCCCAAGGACTCCGCGCAAAGCTGGAGGGAACTTGGGGCTCAGGTCACGTCTAGCATCTAGATTTAGGACTCATAATCAGAATATGTCTGTTGCAGAGAACGCGATTGCAGTCCGGAATACCGTTGGACATCTGTTGTAACGGGTTAGCTTTGTTGCGCAAATGGGATTCACTGTATGAGTCTGGAGTAATAGCTGAGTGGGATGAGCAGTTGGCCCCTACGAAGTACAAGACCAAGAATTGGTCGTTTAGTAATCACCCTAAAATTAATGGTGATGGATTCAGCCGGTCACTGCAACACCTGCTCTAACTTACGTGCTGGCGTTAGAAACCTGAGCCGCTGGCTGTGCCTGAGGCTCCAAACGACACATGGTCGATGGATTTTTTGGCGGATCAACTGGCGGATGGTCGTTCGATCCGAACACTAAATGTGCTGGATGACTTCAATCGCGAAGGCCTGTGCATAGAGGTGGACTTTTCGCTGCCTGCTGAACGTGTCGTTCGCAGTTTGAACCAGATCATTGAGTGGCGCGGTCAGCCGCAGGTAAGTCGCGTCGACAACGGCCCAGAATATATCAGTGGGACGCTCATGAAGTGGGCCGAAAAAGCAACATCCGGCTTGAACACATTCAGCCGGGCAAGCCGCAGCAGAACGCCTATATCGAACGTTTCAACCGAACCGTTCGTGGCGAGTGGCTGGGGCAATATATCTTTGAAACGATTGAGGAGGCACAAGACCAGGCAACGCAATGGCTATGGACTTATAATAACGAGCGGCCCAACATGGGCATCGGCGGCATAACTTCCGCAATGAAATTGAAAACAGCCGCATGAATTCTATGGCTGGACCCCATTAAAAATGGGGGGATTTCCATGGCGAGTGACCGCGAGCGGCAGGTCGCAGAAATCCAAATCCACATCGCCGTCCTCCATCGCTATATGGCTCTTGGTATGCCTGTCAGGGAACCTGTAGGCTAAGTGCGTCTGGGGAACGGGGCAGAACATCGTTCGCCCGAATTGTGCAACAAAGCCGGTCCTGAGCCTTACGAAACAAGGGGTTACTACCGGTCTCAATTCAGCCAAACTCTCTATCTCTGTTGGCTGATTTTCTAACAATACACACCACACCTGAATTGAATGTAAGAAAAATCAGCAAGAGCCAACTAGGGCTATTGGGATAGTCTGATGAGGTGAATCCAAAAAATAAAAATATTAGATGGCATGCTATCCATTTGTTTGCCAATGCCCCTCCCGCAATATTTTTAATTCTGGAGAATAAAAAAAACGGTGCGACAAGGAAAACAGCCGATGCGAAGAAACCTACAACTCCGACTCCAAGCAAGTTGGAAATCATGGAGTTGTGGAGATTGGAGGTCCAGCTAAGTTCGCTCAATTTAAGAATTTCCCGCTCCGCCATGAAACCGACTCCAAATACTTGTTGAGCTATTGTAAATTCTGTCTTGTAGTAATCTATTGCGAAGCTTAGCAACGGGAACCTTCCAGTTCCGATTAAATACGCCCGTGCCGGTTTGTTAAAAATTACATCATCTATGTTTGCATTCAAGTATTCTATGAATCCGAAAGTCGCAATGCTAACTCCAGCAAAGCCAGTTAAAAATAATAGCATTCTGCCATTCACTAAGGCTAGAAATAGTAGAGCCATTCCGAAGGACATAACTGCCGATGCTGAGTTCAAAAATATTCCGATCATAAAGAAAAGACAAACAAGAGAAATATTTCTGTAATTCCGACTGCTGTATAAATCGATAATTTTCCAGATACATAACAATAAAAAGATTGTCGCTCCCATCCCACCTCGCAGTGGGATAAGCGGTACATTTAGCACTTGAACTTGAAAAATTGCAGATCCGATCGAATAAGTAGCGCAAATTGCTAAGGCAAAGCAAAAAATTTGATACTCGAAGCTACTGGCGTAATTTCTTGCTAGGTACTGCCCGTAAGCGGACGCGGCTAAGGTCAAGCCTATTCCGGAAACTGCGCGAAAACCACTTAATAAAGGTAGAAACGAGTTTATTGCGGAGATGGAAGCGATCAGGTAGAAAACCAGTATAGAAATTGTAACTATATTTCTCGGCAGGCGCATAAATACTTTGTTGTAGTAGGCATACGAAAATCCGATAAGAAGAACTGTTGAGAGCGCAACAGCATAAGCTGCCGATGAAGATTGAAAGCTACTATTTACGTTTGCGTCTGTATTTATGGTCACACGCTGAAAAAAAACAATTATGACAACTAACAACATCAGTGGCGTAATCGCAGCTGAATTTACTTTACGCGCCATTGCAATTCCTTCTATTTTTGATCCCAATCGCCGTTCCCGCTTTGGCAAGATATCCTCAGGGATGAAATTACAATCGTATATACTTTGCTTATTCTTAATACAGTCATTGTACCGCAAGTTCTACGCCTACAACTTAACATGCAGTAACACAAATAACTATTGGACCTGCTTTGCTACACAAAGTGTCCCGATTTAGGGTTGGATTTTCCGCACTTTGATCACACAAACGGGCTGGATGCGTCTGGTAATTTCATCAGCGATGCTGGGACTTTGTTGCCGATTGCGCTGTGCGGTCGTTCTTCGTTGTCGTCTCTACGCCAAACCTCCAACTTTTCGGCCGTATCTTCAAGCCCCATGAACCAATGCGCGTTCAAGCATTCGGCGCGGAATCGGCCGCTGAACGCCTCAATGTAGGCATTGTCAGTGGGCTTTCCGGGGCGCGAGGAATCGAGAGTGACATTTTTTTGGTAGGCTGTGAACTCAAGTTTGGTTGCGACATTTCTCTATCCCAGCTTTCTGAGTTCTTCGGCGAATGCCTTGGTCGGTGTTCGCCATCCCAAGCACTTCCTTGGGGTTCCATTCAAGCGGTTGCAAATCGCCTTCATGTCGCGATCTGAGAGCGTCGAAATGGGTGTATCGCGTTGCAGATACCGCCGCGCTCGCTTGTTCATATTTTTGACGGAGCCTTTCTGCCAAGGGGCCTGCGGATCGCAGAACCAGGCCTCGGTTCCGATCCCGGGTTTCAGTTTTCGCCAGCTAGAGAACTCAATCCCACGGTCAAAAGTGATGGATTGGCGGGCCGTTTGGGGCAGGGGCTCCATGACATTCATCAACCGCGCCATGAAGTGGTTCGAGCTTCGGTCATTGTTGCGGAACAACACAGCATAGCGCGTCTTTCGTTCGACCAAAGACGCCACATTAGTCTTGCCGTGTTCGCGCCGAAAGATCATTAAATCGCCTTCCCATGCACCAAAGCTATCCCGGGTTTTGATATGTTCCGGTCTGTTGTGGATCGAACGCTCAGGCGGGAACATCATGCCACGCGCAGTCCTTGCGTAGCGCGGTTTGCGCTTCTTGCGACGATCTGGAAGATATCGTGCGAGTTCCTGGGATTGGCCATCTGGGCTGTACACATAGGAATAGATCGTCTCATGGCTGACGGTGGTTGTATGGCCTTCAAACTTCAAACGGCCTGCAATCTGTTCGGGTGACCAACCTTCCTGAAGTCGGTCAATCACGGCTTCTCTCAGCGCAGGAATTCGGACCAACTTACGACGTCTTGCGCGGCGCTCAGCTGCGCATCTCTGTGCCGTCATTCCGTAATAGCCATTCAGTTGAGGTAGCTCATCATCCTTGAAAAAGTTACGCTTGATTTCGCGATACACGGTCGCACGATGGCGATTGATCCTCCGCGCAATCTCGGTCACGTTCACCTTGCGATACAATAGATCTTCGATTTGACGTCGCTCAGTTAGATTTAGCTCTGTGCGTTTCATAAACGATTCTCCTGACTTTCAAGTAGGATATCCACGCTCAACAACCTGCGCCACAGCGTCCTGTTTGAACTCGTCTGTAAACCGTATTCCTTTGTTCATATCCGTCTCTCCTTGGTTCCAAA
>NZ_JACIJM010000017.1 GCF_014199395.1 Yoonia ponticola
TGACGATCTTCTCGCCAGGGCTCGTCGTTGTTTGTCTCATCTTCCACTCCTCAGTGGTGACGATGAGCCAGAAACACTCTCTTATCAAATAACGCCATTTGGTCCCATAGGCGCTGACGTCAGACAGTGTTCAACTCCAGGCAGGTGAAGGCCGCTAGGCGATAATGTGAAAACCTCGAAACCATCCGAGGTCACACCTATCGAATGCTCGAATTGTGCCGAAAGGGACTTGTCGCGCGCCACGGCAGTCCAGCCGTCAGCAAGCATTTTCACCTCACCGCGCCCCAGATTGATCATCGGTTCAACTGTGAAAATCATTCCCTCTCGTAGCTCTGGACCTTCACCGGCTTTGCCAAAGTTCAGGATATCAGGCGCGTCGTGAAAGACCTGACCAATGCCGTGGCCGCAAAATTCGCGCACCACCGAACACCGTTCGGAATGTGCGTAACTCTGAATTGCGTGGCCGATATCACCCAGACGTGCACCCGGGCGCACCGCTTTGATGCCCTGCATCATGGCTTCATGTGCGATCCGGATCAAGCGTTCGGCTGCCCGCTTTGGCTTGCCAACCACATACATCCGACTGGAATCGCCATACCATCCGTCATAGATCAACGTGACATCGACATTCACAATATCGCCGTCGCGCAGCTTCTTTTCGTTTGGAAAACCGTGGCAAACCACGTGATTAACTGAGGTGCAGCAGGCGTATTGGTAGCCCTTGTAACCCAGCGTCGCTGGCTTTGCGTCATGGGTCGCCGCGAAGTCGAGGACGAAGGTATTGATCTGCGACAATGCGGTGCCGCTTTGGATAAGGTCAAAAACCCCATCAAGGCATCTGGCGGTTAGAGCCCCCGCGCGGCGCATCCCCGCAAAGGCGTCCGGTCCATATAACTTTATGCTGTCGGTTCTCCGTGCGCCTTGCGTTTTTGATGCGTCAGGCACGTTGATATAGCCGTTCATCATGCGGTCTCTTTCATGTTTCCGTGGTTGCAGTCGCGGTAAGATTGACCGCAGGCAGCCGCCGGCGTATACGAATCATATACACTTCACATACCAAGAAAAGGAGAGACGTCGATGGGCATCGTTAAAATCGGAGACACGCTGCACGAAGAGCTGCGCAAATCCAGTTCGGTCATGTGCCGTTCGATCAATGCGCAGGCAGAGTTTTGGATAAAGGTCGGCATGCTGGCCGAAGCGAACCCGTCTCTGCCCTTTACGGAAATCATGGCGCTGCAACTTAAGAACGCCGATGTTCAAACGCCAGAAATCGAAGCTGCTTGATAGGAAGCGCCACTGAAGCTTTCGACTTTCTGATATTGAGGATACAGCACAGAGTATAACGTCAATCTAGGCTGAATGCGCCGCGTCTCAGTGACAGTTGCGCAAATCTGGGTGAAATGCCACGACTTATAAAAATAACTATTGAGAATTATGATGCTCATCAATGTTGGCGATGCCCGCACATCAAATATTGATCTGGTTCTGGCTGCTCTACTTTCGTCCATTGCAGGTGCGCTGAACGCCGTCGGGTTCCTTATTGCCGGTTCATTCACTGCAAACATGACAGGAAACATTGCGGCTTTTTCAGACCACTTGGCGAATGGCGCGGTCCCTATTGCGTTTTCTTTTCTGGGGCTTGTCGTCGCCTTCATCTGCGGCGCGAGTATGGCAGCACTTGCCATTCAAGCCGGTGAAAAAATGCGTATTCGCGCGATCTATGCTTTAGCAATTACCGCAGAGGCAATCATACTTCTGCTGGTAGGCGCCCTACTTGTCATGGCATCGCCCGCAGAACACGAGATGTTTTTGGTCATCGCCCTCAGCTTTGTCATGGGACTTCAAAACGCTGTGACGACGATGATTTCGCGGGCGCGGGTCCGCACAACCCATGTGTCGGGAATGGCGACTGACATCGGGATAGAATTGGCGGCATTGGTCGGCAATGAAACGTCGCGGCGCGCGGCAGCGCCACAGCTCTGGCTGCACAGTTTGACCCTTGCCTGCTTTACCTTCGGTGGCTTTTGCGGTGCGCTGTTGTTTCAGATTGTCGGAAGCTGGCTTTTTATTTTAGCAGCAGCGCTCTTGCTGCTGATAGCTGTGCCGGAAGCCTTTCGAGCACACCGTTCTTGAGCGCGTTTCAAAAACAATTTTGTTGGATTACTTCCAAAAGAGGTTGTTAGCGCGGTTCAACACCCCAAGTCTTTTTAAAGTCCTGTTTGAGCATTTTGCGTTCTAATTGACAAAGGTAAGCTTGGGCCGCGGTTCGGTCGTTTTCGTGGTTATTTAGGGCGGTCCTCCATACGCGAAGTGCGGAGCGGGGTGACCACGGAAGCGCGGCTTGCCTGAGCCATTCGCGCAAATCCGACGGCAATCTGTCATATGCTGCCATCGGATTTCCCCCGCGTTTCGAGCGCGGCAAACTTGTTCGCGCATTGCTTTTGCGGCGGTTCGAAACATCGTTTTGCATGATCAAATCGATCACACACCGTCAGGTGCGCGGCGCCACGTCTGAAACGGGTCTGGCAGGCTGGCCCAAGCGTCGGGTGTAAATGCCTGCGCATTCTCAACAAGGGTCGCATCCAGCGCGGCAGTGATGCCCGCCTTATCCAGCCCTGTGCCAATGAACACCAATTCTTGACGACGATCGCCGAAAGGCTCTTGCCAGTGATGCTTCAGATACTCGACTGCTTGCGGGGTCGTCGGGCGGCGATTTTCGGGAACAGTTGCCCACCAGATACCCATCGGTTTGATGCTGCTCAACGCACCAGCAAGCGAAAATTCCGCCAGCCAGTCGGGGCGCGTGGCGATCCAAAGGTGGCCCTTGGCACGAATGACGCCGGGCAGTGATCCCGTCAGAACCGCGTGTATCTTTTCTGGGACAAACGGGCGGCGCGCACGATACACGAACGACGAAATCCCGAATTCCTCGGTTTCGGGAATGTGATCGGCAAACCCGTACAGCTCTTTCGCCCAAAGCGGGTTTTCATGCGCAGTGTCAAAGTCAAACAGGCCCGTATCGAAAATGCGGTCGTGGGGTACTTTGCCGTAATCCGCCTCAATAATCTGCGCATCCGGGTTCAGCGCTACAACGATCATACGTGCCGCATCGACGCTTGCACGCCCTGCATCATTGGCTTTGTTCAGGATCACCACATCGGCGAACTCGATCTGTTCGACCAGCAGATCAACAAGCGTGCGATCATCCGCTTCGCCCATGACCTCTCCGCGATCACGCAGGAAATCGTGGCTGGCGTAGTCGTTCAACAGGTTGACCGTGTCGACAACGGTAACCATCGTGTCCAATCGCGCCACGTCAGACAGGCTCACCCCGTCTTCATCACGAAAATCAAATGTCGCGGCGACGGGCAGCGGTTCTGAAATACCCGTGGATTCAATGAGAAGGTAGTCAAAGCGCCCCTCTGCCGCGAGGCGGCTGACCTCTTGCAGCAGATCGTCGCGCAGGGTGCAACAAATACACCCGTTCGTCATTTCAACCAGAGTTTCTTCTGTGTGACTTAGGTTTGCGCCACCATCGCGAATGAGGTCGGCGTCGATGTTCACCTCAGACATATCATTTACAATCACGGCAACACGGCGTCCGTCACGGTTTTGCAGGACTTCATTGAGAAGCGTCGTTTTGCCAGCCCCTAAAAAGCCCGAGAGGACAGTAACAGGAAGGCGTGTATCTGTGGTCACCGATTGGATATTCATTCTGCGTAGCCCTTGAGATGAGATGTTCAGCGGATGATTGGCACGCCAGCCTGATGTGACAAGCGTGCTGTGTTGATGTGCGGATTAGTGCGCAATCATGCTTTCCGCGATTTCAGCACCGCTAAGATCGGCTGGAAAATATGTCGGCCAATTCGTGACTTCCGTCAGCAGTTCTGCACGGTCATCGCCCCAGTAAAGGTGGTAGTGGTCCGCCTTAGTCGGCACAGTTATGTGATCGCTGAACTGGATGAACTGCGGCGCGGCTTCGTCGCCACCGGACTTTTCAAAGATGTAACGCACGCCTTGGCTACCGGATTCGTAGGTTAGAATTTCATAGCCGTCGTTTTGGTATTGTCCCTGAACGGGCTGGCCATCCCGAAAGAACGTCACACTGGACCCGTCGATCAGAATGCGATCCACATCCGTGGCATAGCCCGTGGTGTAATACGCCCGGTATTCTTCGACGGTCTTGTCACCGTCTTCTGCCTTATGCGCCAGCACGGCGTCCAATGTGCCGTCTTGCAAAAAGGGGTAGATCGACTGCCAATCGTTTTCCCAATCTGACAGGCCGCGTGCCTGCACGTCTGCCTCATCTACCAGCGACGGTTCATGAGCCTGATGTGCGTGGCTTTGGCTGTCCGTTGTTGCGGAATTTGACGTTTGGGCGGGGGCCTGCGTTGCAAGTGTGACCAGCGCACCAATGGCGATGACGGCTGCGCGTTTGATGGTGAAGTGTAGCAAAAGATTTCTCCGGTCAATCAGTGATTCGTTATGTTATAACATAACGAATCACTGATTAGAGTCATCCGACACTTTTGGCAAGCACCTGTCCAACAGATCGAGCTAGGACAAGGGACACAACGGGAGGCAGCACTAGGGATTTGAGCAGTGAACCTAAACAAAGTTCGGCCCATCAGACATCACTGCATGGCGCAGAGATTGGCGACAAACCGATCACAGCACACACACAGAAGCAGCGCAAAAAATTCAGTCATTTGCGTAGGGATCGTATGGCGGCAAAATGACGTTGGTTGTGGCGATACGCGCAAGTTCTGCATGGGTTTCACTTTGCTTGGCCGGACTATGGGGTGATCCACGCAAATAAACTGCCATAATCAATGGCTGGCGGCTGGGCGGATAGATGACGGCAACGGTTGATGTCTCGCCAGCGGGTCCGGTTCCCGTGCGGTCACCGACTCTCCAATCAGCGGGTGTGCCAGCGCGAATGCGGTCACCCCCTGTTGTGTTGCCCACCATCCACGACAAAAGCAAAGCCTTGTGCTGTGAGTTCAACAGACTGCCACGCAGAAACGCATTCAAGTTCCATACCATTTGATGTGGCGTTGTCGTGTCCAGCTCCACGCCGTCTGAGGCGTTGTTCAAGTCTGGCTCGTACCGATCAATGCGCGTCACCTCGTCGCCAATCTCGCGCAAGGCAGCCGTCAAACCCGCTGGACCGCCCATTGTGCGCAAGAGGATATTAGCGGCGGCGTTGTCACTAAGGGTCATGCAGGCATTGCACAGCTCGTCAATGGACATCGACTGACCGATGCGATGGTCTAGGACCGGTGCCCAAGCCACGATATCCGAGGCTTGCACTGCCACTTTACGCTCTAAACTCTCGATACCCGCATCAATTCGCCGCAGCACAATCGCTGACAACAGCACTTTAAAAGTGCTGTTTAAGGGAACGCGAATATTCTCGCCCCAACCACTTGCCCGACCTGTCTCTGTGTCGAGCGCAAAGACACCGACCGCACCGCGCAACGAGAGTTCGATCACTTCAAACGAAAAGTTCGGGATCAAACCGTCGTCATAAGTCCGTGGCTGCCAATCACGCAATCCGTGACCACCCTCTTGCGCAAAAATGGGGCCAGCGACACAGGACAGAAGCCCGCTTAACGTTTCTCGTCTGGAGATTTTATAAGACATTCCGCCTGCCCGCTTTGACTGCTTCTCTGGACCTAGTTGTTGTAAGTTGTACACGTCCGCAACGCAGTTATAGCTGATTTGACTGTTCCGGCGTGGGAAATAGAAAAACGCACGGTTTCTTCAATCTGTACGTCAAATAACTTTACATCAACTTTGGGCTAGTACCTTTACCATTGCAGCAGTTTACCATCCCAGCAAACAATTCCTCACACAACCAATGACGTCTTTAGAGGCACTTCATAGCGATCAGGTAGCGTGATGGCTGTCGTAACTGCACGCGTTACGCAGCAGGGTTTAGCGCGTTCCCCCCCACCGAAAATCCGCGTCGCCAGCCTCCACCTCATTGATCATCAGACCGACGCCCATGGCCGTCAGCATTTTCGGCTGGTTTTGTCACTGAATTTGATCATAAGGAGCCATGCTTTCTACATCGCTTAAATCACTTATACATCACGTCAGATACTTGCCGCTTTGGTCGGCCCTCACGGCTGTTCGGTGGCGCACGTTTGACCTGCGGTCGCGTGGCCTTGGTACAACATTTGGGATCATCATGCGGTGGTTTCCACCTGCCAGAAATCGGTTTGACCGTGAAGTGCGCCGCGTGTTCCCCGAAATGAAGCGCCGTGATCGCGTGACGCTTGGCCAGAATATGGGCAAGCAGATGGGGCGGACGCTGTTCGAGATTTACCATGATGTCGAATTCCAGACGCAACACCATAAGTTTAACGCCTCGGGCCCCGGATTGGCTGCCCTGAAGGACGCGAGTGCTGCAGGTAAGGGCGCGATCATTGTGTCGGGCCATTTTGGTCAGTGGGAAGCCGTTCGTGCTGCCGTCAAAATGAACGGGCTTGAAAGCGGTGCTGTTTACCGTCCGAACAAAAACCCCCATTATGAGCGTCGTATTTTCGCGGGTATCGAGGCTGGCGGTAAACCGATCCTTGCGACAGGCAGCGTGGGCACGCGGGCGCTTGTGCGCCATCTGCGTGCTGGTGGCATCATTTCTATTTTGCTGGACGAGAAATACTCGGAAAGTGCGCACATTCCGTTTCTTGGCATTGATGCGCTGACATCGCTTTCCGCAGCGCAACTTGCGTTGAAATACGATCTGCCGATGATCCCAGCTTACGGCATTCGGAATGAAGACGGGAATACCTTCGACGTGCAGTTTGAGGCGCCGATCCCGCACAGTGACAACATCACGATGACGCGTGCGTTTAATGACAGCCTATCGGCTCGCATTCGGACAAATCCGGATCAATGGTACTGGATGCTAAGGCGTTGGGACCACATTTAAGTGTCCGTTTAGCGCCTCAACGCAGTCGCTATTATGTGCTGTGCTCGGTGCGCAAAACGTTCTTTTGCACCTTGCCCATCGTGTTGCGAGGCAATTCATCCGTGATGATGTAGCGACGTGGATGTTTGAACCGCGCGAGGTGTGGTTCAACGCGTGCCGCGATGGCGTCGGCGGTCACGGTGGTATCTTCCAGGACAACCGCGGCCAACACGCTTTCCCCGAAATCAGGGTGTGGCACGCCGAAAACAGCGCTTTCCGAGACACCGTCGATGTCGTTGATGACGTCTTCAATTTCCTTGGGGTAGATGTTGTAGCCGCCTGAAATGATGAGGTCTTTTTCACGGCCGACAATCGCGATACGGCCGTCTTCGGTTTTCACGCCAAGATCACCCGTGATGAAAAATCCGGTATCACGTAGCTCTTCGGCAGTTTTTTCGGGCATGTTCCAGTAACCTTGAAACACGTTGTCGCCGCGCACTTCGATCATGCCGATTTCGCCGGCAGCGACAGGTGCGCCGTTATCGGTGATTTCGACCTCGGTGCCGGGTAGCGGATAGCCTACGGTGCCTGCCAGCCGTTCGCCGTCGAACGGGTTCGACGTGATCATGTTGGTTTCGGTCATGCCGTAGCGTTCAAGTATGCGGTGGCCCGTGCGGTCTTCGAATGCGGTGTGGGTTTCGGCGAGCAGCGGCGCGGAGCCGGATACGAACAACCGCATATTTGCGACCAGATCCTTTGTCAGGCGGGCGTCGCCCAGCAGCCGTGTGTAGAACGTCGGCACGCCCATCAGCATGGTGGAGGTCGGCATTTCGTCCACGATGGTATCGACATCAAAGGCGGCCATGAAGCGCAGTTGCGCGCCAGCCAAAAGTGAGGTGTTCATCGCCACGAACAGGCCGTGCGTGTGAAAGATCGGCAAGGCGTGGATCAAGCGGTCAGCGTCGGTGATTTGCCACAAGTCAGTTAATGCGCGTGCGTTGGAGAGCAGGTTTTTGTGGCTTAGCATCGCGCCTTTTGACCGACCGGTTGTCCCTGACGTGTAGAGCAACGCGGCCAGATCGTCCGGCCCGCGTGGCACGGTTTCAAATGTCGTGGGCTTGTCGTTGGCTTGTGTGGACAGCGACCCGCTGCCGTCTTTTGACAGTGTCAGGACGTTCGTGTCGTCGCTGCAAATCGCTGCAATTTCGTCGGCGTTGCTGGCATCACAGACCACCAATGCGGGGGCCGCGTCTTCGATGAAATAAGCGAGTTCAGTTTGCGTGTAAGCGGTGTTCAGCGGCAGGTAGACCGCCCCAGCCTGCACGGCGGCACCGTACAGCGCAATCGTATCCATGAGCTTTGGCGCTTGCACGACGACGCGGTCACCCGGTTTTACACCTGCGTCTTGTAGCACATGCGCAATGCGGGCGACGCGGGTGATAAAATCGACGTAGCTCAGTTGGGTTCCGTCATCCAGCGTCATAAACACAGCCGCATTTTGGGCATGTTGCGCGAAAAGTGCATCGTAAAGAGTATTGGTCACGATGTGGTTTCCTTGGGTTTGGGCGACAAGGCTGCCGTGGACAAAGATTGCGCAGGTTTTGCTGCGGTGACGATAGATTTAAAGACATAATCGGCATGGTGGCGTTGGGTTTGTGACAAGTCGTAGAGATAGTTAACCATTGCGCCGCTTGATTGGGCAATGCCGTTGTCAGACGTGTCTGCATCCGCGTGGATGTCGTAAACTTCGGCGCCATTTCCGAGGTGGAAGCGTGCGACGGGGTCAAGCGGCATGCCGTCGCCGCGCTTTGCCATCAGCAAATAACGGGCCGCCATAGCGCGAATGTCCGCAGCACTGCCCTGCCCGCCTAGAATCGTGGTTGCGACGTGGCCGTGATCCGTGTCGTCGATTTGCGTAGCCAGCCAACGGGTCAAACCGGGGATCGGGGATAGCGTGACAAAAGTCTCTAGCTGCGGGAAAGACAGCGACAATTCCGCGACGACTTGTTTAATCAACAGGTTGCCAAAGCTGATGCCGGTGAGGCCCTTTTGGCAGTTTGAGATTGAGTAAAACACGGCGACTTTGGCATCATCAGCACCCAGCGGCGTGCGGCCATTCGACAGCAGTTTGGTGACAGAACCGGGGACGGTTTTGGTTAATGCGACTTCGACAAAAATAAGCGGCTCGTCTGGCATTGAAGGGTGGAAGAACGCAAAGCAGCAACGGTCGGGTGGATACAGACGGCGGCGCAGATCATCCCAATCGTTAATTTGGTGAACAGCTTCATAGGCGACGATCTTGTCGAGAATGCGCGCGGGCGTGTCCCAATCGATTGTCTTCAGCACCAAGAAGCCGCGATTGAACCAGCTACGAAACAGGTGGACGAAATCATGGTTGGTACGGGCAAGTTCAGGATGATCCTTGAGCACGTGCAACAGGTCCACGCGCATGGCCACGATATCAGCGGTCGCCCCCACGGGTTGGTTCAGGCGGCGCAATAACTCTTGGCGTCTGGGCTCGGCCGCGTTCGACAGGTTCTTGAATGCGTCGGGCGTCGGGTCGGTCGCATAGGTGGCGACAAGCGCGGACAGGTCCGTAGCATCGATATCCAGATCGTCGTTCAAGTACTTGAAAAACGACAGTTTATCGTCGTCGGACAACTTGCGATACCGTTCAAGCACAGTCGCCGCGAGGGACTGCCCCGAAACGGTGCCCTCTGCCGACAACAGCGCGTTGCATAACGCATAGATGTCGCGGGTATCATTGACGCTGCGGATCGTCCCGCTGCGGTCAAACAAAGTCGTTAGGATATCGCTGAGAAATCGATTGCGTTGCACGATGGTGTCCCCCGTTGTGGAATCAACACTGCGATAATATCGATATTAATGCAAACTTATATTTTAAATCGGCAAAACTACAGGTTCACAAGCTGGGTCGTCAGGTATGCGCCCGTGAGGCGATAGTGACTGAGCAATGCAGTAGACGTCGCATCAGCATCACGGCGCACGGCACACGCGAGGATCTCTTCATGCTCGGCTGTGATGTCGCGTTTTTGGTAGTTGCGGCCGCTGGACGCGAGGTTTCTGTAGCGGATGTTCAAGTCATAAAGCTGACTGCAAAAGCGTTCCAACATCGGAGACGACGAATTGGCGAGCAATGCCATGTGGAACAATTTGTGCGCGTCCTCGAATGTCGCGGCCCCAGTCAGCTGCTTCATCCTGTGATGCGCAAGCACAAGGTTTTCTTCCCATTCTGGCGTGGCCAATGTGATCGATTGGCGCAATGCCATGTCTTCGAGCACACAGCGCAGCTTGAGGATTTCCGCAAAGTTTTCGGTGCTCGCGGGTGCCGCCCGAAACCCGCGTTGGTCGATACGTTCCACCAGCATGTCAGAGGTCAGCAGGCTCAGCGCCTCTCTGACGGGCGACGCGCCTGTATCGAGCAGCTTGCGCAACTGCTCGATCTTTAGTTTTTCACCTGCAGGCAGTGCGCCGGTCAGGATCATATCGCGCAAGGACATATAGGCCCCACGGGTAGCAGATGCTTCTTTGCCGCTCGTCTCGTCCATAATGTTCATGCCGATTGCCTTTTAGGTCAATGTTGCGTGGTTAGTAGATAGCCCGACTGAAACCGTCAACGACCCCTCGTTAATCATCCAACGGCGCAAGACATATACACGAGCACCGGATTTGTGCATCGGGTCGGCGTCGGCAAGGGCCCGTGCGGCGTCCATATCCGCAGCCCGATAGATAATCAGCCCCATGCCTTGCATGTTGTCACCGGATTCGTCGGACATTGGTCCCGCAAACGCCAATGAGCCCGCCCGTTCAAGCGTCGCCTGATATGCAAGATGATCCGCGAGCGATGCTTTCACGGCTTCGGGTGCACCTGCTGGCGTTGTCACTGCCGCGTAAAGTTCCAGAGCCAATGCCCCCCGCGACTTTGCCTCTTTCTTATAGTCTGCCCACGCTACCATGTTTTTACCTTCTGTTAAAAATATCGATATTTATTGACTTGTGATGATATTGTAGCCAGAAATATTGTGAACTGGCAAGGATTACGCACATGAAATATCTGGTAGGCAACACAAAGAGCGGCACAGCCGTTTTCGCGGTAAAGGGCGATGAAGCCGTTAATTTGACGGCTTTGGACGCGGCTGTTGGCTCTGATCTGATGGCATTGATCGGCGATCCTGCACTGGCAGAATCAGTCGCTGCCAAGATTGACGGCGCCCCAAGCGTTCCCGTCGCATCAATCACACCTGCGCTGCCTGTGGCAAAGCCTGGTACAATCATTTGTCTCGGGCTGAACTATACCGACCACATCAAAGAAGGTGGTTACGACATTCCTGATTACCCCGCCCTTTTCATGCGCGGAAAAAATTCGATCATGGCTGCGGGTGCGCCTTTGGTGCGTCCAACATGTTCCGATCAACTGGACTACGAAGCTGAATTGATGCTGATCGTTGGCAAAGGCGGTCGTCACATTTCCGAAGCCGACGCCTTGGATCACGTATTCGGCTACACCGTGTTCAACGACGGGTCTGTGCGCAATTATCAACGTAAGACACATCAGTGGACACCGGGTAAAAACTTTGACGACACAGGCGCTATCGGCCCAATCGTGGTCACACCTGACGAAGTTCCAGAAGGTGCTGCTGGTCTGAAAATCGAAAGCCGCGTTGGCACCGAGATTTTGCAATCATCAAACACTGGCAACATGATTTGGTCAGTCGCACAAACGATTGCGACGATTTCCGAATACACAACGCTTGAGCCGGGCGATTTGATCGCAATGGGCACGCCTCCGGGTGTTGGTCACGCCAAGAAACCGAACCCGCGTTGGTTGGTTCCGGGCGAAGTTGTGGACGTCGAGATCGAAGGTATCGGCATTTGCTCAAACCCTATCGTTGACGAAAAGGACCACAAAGCCGCGGGAGCGTCGGCATGAACGCCCCAGTAGGTGCAGAACTCGACCGTTTGCGGGCCAAGGCGCAATCCGATCACCGCGCATTGCGTGGCCGGATCGACCGCCTATCCGATGATGCGATTGACCTGATCCTGCGCGATGCGCGGTCGCATTACGCGTGGACTGACACGCCGATCCCTGAGGGTATGCTTGAAGAAATTTACGAGATCGTCATCAATGGGCCAACGTCGATGAACACGCTACCTGCGCGGTTCATTTTCGTGAAATCCAAAGAGGGTAAAGAACGGCTCGCGAAATCGCTTAAACCACAGAACGTGTCAAAGATGATGGGCGCGCCTGTGACTGCGATTATCGCGCAGGACATGAATTTCTGGCATGAGCTGCCATTCTTGTTCCCGCACGAAGACCGTCGCCACTTGTTCGACGGCAATGATGCCTATTGCGAGGATACCGCTTATCGCAACGCCACATTGCAGGGTGCGTATTTCATGATCGCGGCCCGTGCAGTCGGATTGGATGTGGGTGCGATGTCGGGCTTTTCTAACGCGATTGTCGATGAAGAGTTTTTTGCAGGGACGACGCTAAAGTCGAATTTCCTGTGCAATATCGGCTACGCTGACGAGACGGCATTGTTTCAAAAGCTACCACGGTTTGAATTCGATCAGGTATGTAGCGTCATTTAGCAGAGGTATGAGCATGGCTATCAAAACCAAAACGATTGTGACCTATCGCGCATCCGCTGCGTGCCCGACGCCTGCGCGGACAGAAATTCCGGTGCGCGACCTGCACGTGATCATCGACGAACCAACAGAACGGGGTGGTACCAATTTAGGACCAACCCCGACTGAAGCCGCGATGACGGCACTGATCGCATGTACAAATGTGATTGGACATAAGAATGCAAAACGTCTCGGAATTGATTTGGGAGAAATCAATATCGACGCAGCCTGCAAATTCGACCGACGCGGCGTTCTCATGGAGGAAGAGATCGACGTGCCGTTTCCAGAAGTCACGCTCACGGTGAATTGCAATACCGCCGCCAGCCAAGAAGACTTGGATTTGGTGGGGCGTGAGACTGCGAAATACTGTGCCATCGCCAAGCTGTTCGAAGCAGCCGGCACAGACCTGACAGTAAATTGGGTGAAGGCAACATAAACTAAATTGGGCCAATGCGCCCGCTTTTCTGGGAGGAAAAACACATGACTGATTGGACACGACGCGGCCTTATGGGGGTTGCACTCGCGACGATGACCGCTCTGCCGGTAGCCGCGCAGGAAACCATCTCTGCGGTCGTTATCGACGGCTATCCAGACAGATCGCTTTGGATCGAAGAGTTTTCGAACTTCTTTATTCCCGAAGTTGACCGCCGCCTTGCCGAAACCGGCAATTACGTGATGGACTGGCAGGAAAACTACAACGGCACGATCGTAAAGCCACGCGGCGTTCTGGAAGGTATCCAACTGGGTCTGGGTGATATCGGGATCGTCACAACGATTTTCCACTCGTCCAAACTGCCTAGTCAGGGTCTTGCTGCGGTCACACCGTTTGTGTCGTCTGATGCACGCGCTGTCGCCAAAGCAATCGACGAAATCGCACGTGAATTCCCTGCGATGCAGAACGAATTTGCAGCCCAGAACCAAGTTTATCTGGCCACGGGCGTCGTGCTGAACAGCTACGAAATCTTTTACACCAGCGAAATTTCCAGCATCAGTGATCTCGAAGGTGCCAAGATCGCGGGCGCAGGTCTGAATTTGCGTTACCTCGAAGGCATCAAGGATTCAGCTGGCGTTCCAGGTGGTTTGACCGACTTCTACAACATGCTGCAAACCGGTCTGGTCGATGGCGCGTTGGTCTGGCCAGAAGCGGCTGCAACGTTCAACTTTTCAGAGGTTGCACCCTACATGTTGCGTGCTGATTTGGGCGCTGTGAACTCCAAGACTGTCACAGCGAACCAAGATTTCTGGAACACCTTGCCCGACGAAGTCAAAGAGGTATTGCAGGCCGTTTCAATCGATTACCGCGACCGTCTTGCGTCAATCGCCATGGATATCGCGGCTGAATCCGAGGCGGCATACCTCGCTGCTGGCGGCACAATCATCGACGTGTCACCAGAAGATCGCGCGGCATGGGCTGCGGGTATTCCGAACATTGCACAAGAATGGGCCGAAGGTCTGAATGCGAATGGCGAAGACGGTAGCGGCATGCTGGCCGCTTACCTCGGAAAACTCGAAGCCGAAGGCTTTGTTGGTGTTCGCGACTGGACACAACCTTAAACTTCGACCGACCCGGGAAAGGGCCAAAATCATGCTAAAATCCTTTGTGGCAGGCCTGTCCCGGGTCGCCAACTCTCTTGCAATCGCCGCCAATGCGGCCGGAACGTTGACCGTTCTCGCCTTGATGGTGATCTTGAACGCCGACGTGATCGCCCGCAGCGTGTTCAACGCCCCCCTCAAGGGGACGTATGAAATCGTGCAGATGTCGGTGGTGTTTATCGTCTTCTTACAAATCGCCGACGTTGTGCGGGTGGATCGCCTGACGCGGTCAGACGGTTTTCTGAACCTGATGCACAGCCGCCGTCCACGTTTCACGTCCGGATTGCGCCGTATCATCAATGCGATCTCTGCGATCTTTATGTTCCTGATCGCCTACATCACCTTCCCTGAATTCATCAAAATGTGGGGCACCCAAGATTTCTTCGGTGTGCGCGGCTTGTTCACCCTGCCGTGGTGGCCAATCAAGCTGGTGATCGCATCCGGCAGCGCCTTAGCCTGCGTTATCTTCATTCTCAAAGTCATTACCGCGCAGGATCGCCCACAGTTGATCCGCGCCCCCGAACATGACGACAACACATCAAACGGGCCAAAATCATGACTCCTATTGAAATCGGCCTCATCTCGGTCGTCGCCATCGTTTTTCTGATCTATTCCGGTGTCTACATCCCTGTAGCTCTTGGCATGGTATCGATCCTGTCCATTTGGATCATGCGTGACAATTTCACCTTGTCCTTGAACCTGCTTAAAGTCGCGGTAGGCGACAGCGCGATGGTCTACAGTTTTGCGACCATACCGTTATTTACCTTTATGGGATTAATAGTGGCCAAGGCAGGACTTGGCAGTGACATCTACGAAGTGATGACAATGCGTTTTCGCAAGGTCAAAGGCGGCATCGGCATGGCGACGGTTGGGGCCAACGCGGTCTTTGCTGCAGTGACCGGATCGTCGATTGCATCCGCATCGGTTTTCACCAAAGTATCCGTGCCGCAGATGATCGCGCAGGATTATAACCCACGTTTCGCGGTGGGTGTGGTCGCCGGATCCTCTGTATTGGGTATGATTATTCCACCATCCGCGATGTTGATTATCTACAGCTTTGTCGCCGAACAATCGGTTGGCGACATGTTCCTTGCTGGCGTCATTCCAGGCATCATGCTTGCCATCGCATATGTCGCGGCGATCTGGTTCATGGGTCGCTACACACCCGGTTTTGTGGGCGGTCGTACCGTTGACGACACCGAATGGATGAGCAAACGCGAGATCGCGTCGAAAACGCTGCCAACATTGGGACTGATCACAGTTGTTCTGGGCGGCATCTACACAGGCTGGATGACAGCCGTTGAAGCGGGTGCGACTGGGTCTTTGGTCGCACTGATCATCGCGATAGTTCGCCGGTCCATGTCACTGAAAGGGTTCTGGGAAGCACTGTTAGAAACAGGTCACATCACAGCCGCCATCTTGTTCCTGATCACAGCCGCGTCAATTTATTCGCGTATGCTGGGCCTCGCCGGACTGCCAAACCAGTTGCAAGACTTGCTTGCTGGGAACTCTGCCGGTTTCTGGACTATCATGCTGCTTTATATCTTGCTGATGGTCTTCCTCGGCACGATCTTGGACACGGCGTCCATCATTCTGATCGTCGTCCCATTGTTCCTGCCGCTTGTCGAAGCACTGGACCTGTCACTGATCTGGTTCGGAATTGTCACGGTCGTTGGTGCCGAGATCGGATTGCTTACACCCCCACTCGGCATATCGTGTTTCGTGATTAAATCGACGCTCGATGACGATAGCATCACGCTGAAGGATGTCTTTATGGGCGCGCTCCCGTTTGCATTCGTGATGTTGATCATCCTGCTCGTTTTGATCGAATTTCCGATACTCAGCCTCGCTCTACTTTAAGGATAACTGCCATGCGCAACGTAACAAAAGACAACATTACCGATGTGTTCAAAAGCTATATGGCCCCTGAAATGGACCCGCGTATGCGTGAAGTCATGGGGTCGCTAGTGCAGCATCTGCATGATTTTGCACGGGACACGAAACTGACGCATGACGAATGGCGGCAAGGTATCGCGTTCCTCGAAGGATGTGCTGCCATTGAAACCGAAGACCGCCACGAATTTGTTCTGGCGTCCGATGTGCTGGGATTGTCGTCGTTGATCGACATGCTGCACTCGCGTGATGATGCCACCTCGTCGTCGGTCTTGGGGCCGTTCCACGTGTCTGGCGCGCCACCTTTGGAGGTTGGCGGCGACATGAAGCGCGACTTTGGCGGCCCCGTTCTGCTAGCTGAAGGGGTCATTCGTGACACGGACGGCAACCCGATTGCGGGTGCCGAGATCGACATTTGGCAGACCGCACCAAACGGGCTGTATGCGAGCCAAGACGAAGAACAAGATACGTTTTCGTTCCATGGTCTGATGACTGTAGGCGATGACGGGCGCTATGCGTTTACGACGGTGAAGCCTGTCGAGTATACCGTGCCGTCTGACGGTCCTGTGGGTGATATCCTGCGGGCTTGTGGGCGTCACCCTTGGCGTCCGTCGCACCTGCATTACATCATCAAAGCACCGGGATATCGGACGCTAGTGACGGAAGTGTTCCCCGAGGATGATCAATATCTGGACCAAGATACGGTGTTTGGTGTGCGCGACGATTTGGTGATGACATACCATGAAAAAGCCGCCGCTGATTTCCCAGATGGTATGGCCATATCAGGCAAGGTAAATGAGCCGTATCTGTCGGTGAATTTCGACGTCATTCTCGCGAGCGAATAGGCGTATGTCTTGAGGCGGCCAAGTGTAGGGCGCGGGCCATAAACGCCCCTGCCCGTCTTGGCCGCGACTGAGTGATTAGGCCTTTTCAGGAAATAGCCAACCGGCCACGGGTGCCAAGATACGGGTTACAAACGGGATCAGAACGAAACCGGTTGCCAGCCCAACAATACCGTCCAACCCTGCGGTAACTGCCCAAGTGACAAAACCGCTTGCTGTGCCGATAGCCTCTGCTGCCGCTTTGGCTGCGTGTTTGATCTGCTCGTAAGGCAGATGCCAGCCCAAGACGTCCAACCCGTGAACGATGATGCTACCGCCGACCCAAAGCATCGCCACCGTGCCAATCGTCGCGATAACAACCATCACCGAAGGCATGGATTTCACGATACTGCGCCCGACAGCACGGGTTGCGGCAAGCCGTCCTTTTGCGCCAAGCATGATCCCGAAATCATCTGCCTTCACCAGCAACGCAACGGCACCGTAAACCAGCGCCGTGATCCCGATGGCGACGACGGCGAGTGCAACCGCTTGTATCCAAACCGTGTCGATTTCGATTTGTGCGAGCGAGATTGTCATGATCTCTGCCGACAGGATGAAGTCGGTTTTGATCGCCCCTTTGACGCGCTGCTCTTCGAGGTGGGCTGCGTCTAGCGTTTCTGCCTGCTGGGGCCCGTGGTCCTTGTGCGGCGAGATCAAGTGCCAGACCTTTTCCGCCCCTTCGAAGCACAGATATGCGCCACCAATCATCAAAAGTGGCGTTAAAAGCCACGGCAGGAATGCATTCAACAGCAAGGCCAGCGGCAGCAAGATCACCAGTTTATTGAAAAACGAGGCGCGCGCGATTTTCCAGACGATGGGTAATTCTCGCGCGGCGGGCAGGCCCGTGACGTATTTCGGTGTCACTGCCGCGTCATCAATGACGACGCCCGCGGCTTTTGCGCCAGCTTTGCTTGCCTGCGCGGCAATGTCATCAAGTTGCGCCGCGGCCAGTTTTGCAATCGCTGCCACGTCGTCCAACAGGGCTAATAATCCGCTCATGATGTCTCTACCTTGGTTCGTCGTTATAATTCAGGGTGGTGCAGGTAACGATTAACGGTCTGCGAGATAATCGGCAGACACGTAACCGGACATGCGCGGTGCGTCCGCCAGTGAAACCTTGCACCAGCGTTGACCGACCTCGGTCACGCATTCGCCGCGATTAAGCGCGGTCCCGTCCGGCAAACCTAAGACTACGTTAAAGCCAAGGCCCGGACCAGAGCGCAATTTGAGCAGATCGTCAGGCCCGGTGCCTGCGACGATTGTGCGATCAAGGCCCAAACCACCGCCGCTACAACTCGCGACAAGCATAACGGCAAAGATGGTGTAAATTGTACGGCTGCGCATGATGATCTGACCTCGTTCGTTTTGCGATGTGATAGCCCGACGATGGATGAAATTCTAGCCTGTTGTATGTCGGGGCCGCCGCAAGTTGCCGATGATCGTTGCCGCACAGTTAACGCGCGATCCGGCTGGACAAATACGCCGCAACGCTGGTATCTCCGCACGGCTTTTACTGGGGTTGTGGCGATCTGCGCCGCATAAATCAGTTGTAAATCATGGGTGAGCTTTGAAATGTCTGTCGTCACGTTCCCAAGCTTGCCCACGCGCTACCGTTTCGCAGATCTGGTCGTTCATATCGTTGGGCTTTGCCTCATATTAGTCGCGGGCAGTTCATTGATACGCAAGGCATTTTCAGAACTGGACACCAGTCTTGTTCTGGCCGTGATCGTTTATGTCGCAGCGGCTCTCGGATCAAACTTAGCGTCTTTCGCCTATCACTTTTCAAAGCGTCACAGCTTACGTCCAAAGTTGCGCCGGATTGACCACGCAGCGATTTATCCCAGCATCGCAGGCACCTTCACACCATTTTTTGTGCAGGCGGGGACATCGTGGACCATGACCATGCTTGCGGTGTGTTGGACCGTCACCGCGATCGCGATGTGGAAAAAGATCACCGACGAACAGGTCAAATCGCGTTGGTCGACCGCATCTTATTTCGGCTTGGGGGCAATTGGATTGCTGGCCATTCCTGACCTGAAGAACGTGCCTATAACGACCTTATGGGCGATTTTCGCGGGCTGTGCATCCTACGCTATCGGCACGATATTCTACGCTCGCAAGGACATGCCGTACCGCTATGCGACATGGCACATGTGGGTGAATTTCGGCGGAATTTCGATGTTTGTCGGGATTTGGCTGGCGTTGTTTTCTGTCGCTTAAAACGAAAAAGGTCTCTGGCTCGCATTGAGACAGAGACCCAAGTTTGACTACCCCATACGCTCAGATGCGTAGGACCCTGGTGACGCAGGGAAGACGACGGTTTTGTTGCCGTTCAAGAACACGCGGCGGTGGATATGGGCGTGGATCGCGCGGGCGAGCACTTGGCTTTCCACATCCCGTCCAAGTGACACGTAGTCGTCAGGCGATTGGGCGTGGGTCACGCGCACGGTGTCTTGTTCGATAATCGGACCTTCATCGAGATCAGCGGTCACATAATGCGATGTCGCCCCGATCAGTTTCACCCCACGCTGGAACGCCTGTTTGTATGGATTTGCGCCCTTAAAGCTTGGCAAGAACGAGTGGTGAATGTTGATGATCCGGCCTGACATTTTCTGACACATCTGGTCAGACAGAATTTGCATATAACGCGCCAGCACGATCAATTCCGCGCCTGTGTCTTCAACGACGGCCATGATCTGGGCTTCGGCCTCTGGTTTGTTCTCTTTGGTCACTTTGATGCAATGGAACGGGATGTCATTGTTCACGACAACCTTTTGATATTCCATGTGATTTGAGATCACAGCGACGATATCAATCGGCAACGCCCCGATGCGCCAGCGGTACAGAATATCGTTCAGACAATGCCCAAAGCGCGACACCATGATCACGACTTTCATCTTTTCGGACTCGTCGTGGAATTCAAACGTCATCCCGAAATGCTCTGCGGTTTTGGCAAACCCTTCGGCCATTGCAGCCAAATCCGGACCGTCTGGCGTGTCAAAGCTGACCCGCATAAAGAAGTTGGCGGTTTCCTTGTCGTCAAACTGCGCACTATCCGTGATGTTGCAGCCAGCATCGGCAAGATAATTCGCAATAGCAGCCACGATACCACGGCTTGATGGGCTGGTGACGGTCAGGGCGTAGTTACTCATGCGGGAAATCCTGTCATTGAATGAGGTTTTGCGGCCAGTACTGTTTTGTTCCTGACACACAACCACCCGTCAATACTACAATATTCCCCGAGGTGAATTTTACTTCCCAAGGATGGGCCGTATTGGCACAGTCGTTTCCGATCATGCACAACGCGTTATTACTGGATCGAACCTACCCGATTGCGCGGGCGATCATGACGCCAGCCCATGCAGACACGCCAGTCAACACCCCGCCCCACAACGTGTCGACCATGACCTGCTGTGCGGACCAGTCTTGCAGCGTTGCGTAGTTGGTGAATTCATAGGTGCCGTAAGCCATCAGACCGAGTGCAGCACCGCCGAGCAGTGCCGCCAACGGATCGCCATTGCGTAGCGCTGGGATCGAGACGAACCACAGCACGCCCGCGACGTAGCCGAGATAGAAGAGTGCAGCAGGCACGACGCGAAACGAGTCCGCGAGCAGATGCCCGATATGTCGATCGAACACGGGTTTCACGATAAACCGGAGCCCGATAACATCGGCAACCAGAAAGACCGCGGCGGTTGAGAAATATAAAACCAGAATTTTCATGGGGTCGCTCTTTTTCTGAGGTGGCTCGCGTGGTTCGGATTATTTCGTCAGGCGTCGTGTGAGCGGCAGGGCCGCCCAATACGGTAAAGCGCTGAGCAGCTTTAACCCAAGGGTCAGACGGCGTGGAAAGTGGACTTCGAAACGGCGCTTGTTCAGGCCGTCGATGATCGCGGTGGCGGCGGTCTCCGGCGTGACCATCGCGGGCATGTTAAAGTCGTTGCGTTGCGTCAGGCGGGTATCGACAAAACCGGGCGAGATCAGGCGCACGTCGATCCGTCCTGCAATTTCCGCACGCAAGGATTCCGCAAGATTGATCACCCCTGCTTTGGACGCTGAATAGATCTGGCCCTGCGGTAAACCGATATATCCGGCAACCGACCCGCAGAGCGCCAGCTGGCCACCCTCGCGCAGCACTTTTGGTGCGACTTGCGAGATGTGAAAACTGCCCGTGAGGTTGACGGTCACGATCTGCGCGGCCGTCTTTGGGTCGAGGTCCGCGATTTTACCCGGATCGTAGATTGCGGCCAGATGCACCACGCGGTCCACCTGCCCAAGGTCCGCGATTTTGCTGGCCGCGGCGTCCAGGCTATCGCGGTCGCTGACGTCCAACGGAAGTGCGACATGATCGGGGCCAAGGTCAGCCGCGAGTTTCTCTAATGGCTCTTCAGAGCGGGCGGACAGGATCAGAGTCGCGCCCTGCTTTGCCCATTCCCGCGCGAGTGCGGCCCCGATGCCGTCGCTCGCCCCGATGATCCAGATCGTTTCAGACTTAGGCATGTGCCAGCTCCACCTGAACGACGTCGGTATTGTCGGTTGAGAAAGACGCGGCACATGTGCTGAGGTAAAACCGCCAGTTACGGATGAAACTATCGTCGTAACCGAGTTTGCGAATGCGGTCGGATTTCTCAAGCATACGGTCATTCCAAACGCTGCAAGTGCGGGCATAATCGTGGCCAAATGCGAAGCTGTCTTTGACAACCAACCCAGCGCGGCTAGCTTGTTCGGCGATCACGGCATTGGACAGTAACATGCCACCGGGAAAGGTGTATTGACGGATGTAGTCGGTGCCGCGCCGATAGGTTTTGAAATAGTCGTCTGGCACGGTGATCGCTTGGATCATCGCGCGTCCATTCTCGCGCAGGCTGCTTTTGAGTGTTGCGAAATACGTCGGCCAGTATTCTTCGCCAACCGCTTCGATCATTTCAATCGACACGATACTGTCGTATTTTCCCGTGGTTTTCCGGTAGTCTTGAAGTTGGATGTTTGCACGTCCATCGAGCCGCGCATCAGCGTAGCCTTTCTGGCTAGGGGAAATGGTCAGGCCAGTCACATGACGCCCGCTTTCCGCTGCGCGGTCAGCGAAACCGCCCCAACCGCAGCCGATTTCCAGCACCTGATCGCCTTCGCCCAATCGGTCTAGGATGCGGTCATATTTACGGGCCTGTGCGCGACCAAGATCGGTGTCGTCTGCCGTGTAGATCGCGGAGGAATAAGTCATGCTTTCGTCGAGCCAAAGCTGGTAGAATTCGTTGCCAACGTCGTAATGCGCGCGAATGTTCCGCGCAGCACCGCGTTGCGAATTAGCGCGCATCAGGCGGTTCACAATGCGGAATTTGAGCGTTTGCCAGAAGCCTGCGAAAGCGTAACCGCGGAAATGTTCGAGGTTTGCCAACGCGACCACTGACAGGTCTTCGATTGACGGGGATTCCCACAACCCTGCGACATAGGCTTCGCCCAGCCCGACATCGCCCCGTGCCGCAATCGTGGATACCACCGACCAATCAAAGATGTGCATTTCGGCGGCGGGGTTGCCTTGGCCAAAGTCGAACACTTCACCCTCAGGTGTCCGCAAGCGCAGGCTGCCGGTGTGAATCTGGCTACAGGTTTCGATGAAGTCGCGCTTCACGCGATTGGTCAGGAAAAGCATTATGTTACCTCTGAGTTAGGCGGCGACGGGCGGTTGCGGTAAACAGCCCCTTTGAGTTTTAGGCGCAGGGCCTGCCAGTAGATCAAGATCGTCGTGCGGAATGCGCCAAGTGGACGACGCAGACTGGTACGCAGCAAACCAGCATTCGTGAGCGGCTTGCGAGAGCCGGATAAGGTTGCAACAACGCCTTGGTCCCCATTGCGATGCAAAATGCGAATGGCAATCTGGTCGGCGTTGAAATCAAAACTGAATTCATACGTCCCCTTAACATCTTGGAACGGCGACACGTGTAACGCCTTTGGCGTAGTGATCCGCGTGTCTTTGGTGATCGGCGCGAAATCGGGCGCGTGGCACAGGTAGGAATGGCGATCACCAAATGGCGTGGACACCTCGGCGATGACTGCAATCAGCGCATCATCATCCATCACAAGCCAAAAGCTAACAGGATTAAAACTATACCCCAAAAACCGTGCTTGGGTCAAAAGTAGCAATTTCACGGCGCGTCCCGCAAGCCCGCGCGAGGTTAGCACATCCCGCGCCCACGCAGCGCCACGTCCAGCCTTTAGCGGGCCGCCGTGATCGACGTCATGCACGGATGCCAAGTTCAAACGGTTGCGCGAAAATAACGCAGGACTTGCGCACGGCGCGTCGGGGTCAATCAGCACATAGTCCACGCCGTAGCTGAACCTGTGCCGGATTTCCCCTAGCCGCGTATGCGTCGTCACGCCCGCGATATGTTGCGGTTGATGTGTCACACGACGCTCTGTTTTTCGAGCTGTCGTGCGATGCGCACAGCACTGGCAAAGCCATCCTCGTGGAAACCATGCCGCGTGTATGCGCCAGCGAACCATGTGTTATTTTGACCTTGGATCGCGGCGAGCTGCTTTTGAGCGGCGAGTGCTTTGGTATCGAAAACAGGATGGCGGAAGGTGTTTTGGTCGTAGATCAGGTGATCTGGCACTGGCGTTGACGGGTTCAGCGACACGAATAACGGATCGCTTTCAGGTATATTTTGCAGTCGATTCATCCAGTATGTCACGCCGATTGCAGGTTCGGGACGGGTTGTGTCGGCCTTGTACACCCAGCTTGACCAGACCGAGCGCCGTTGCGGCATTTGGCTGGTGTCACGGTGTAGGATCATCTGGTTGTTTTGGAACCGCATTGCGGACAAAGCTGTGTTTTCTTGCTGTGTCGGTTTTTCCAATAGGGCCAAAGCTTGGTCTGAATGACAGGCGAAAATCACTTGGTCGAACGGTTCCTGTGGACCAGCGGCGCTGTGCACTGTGCTTTGCGTGCCGTCTCGGACGACGCTGCGGACAGCCGTGTTAGTGTGGATCGCTACGCCGCGCCCGAGCAAATAATGCTCTAGCCTCCGCACGTATTCGACACTGCCGCCATCCACGGTCCACCATTGATGCTGTCCAGAAGCGTTCAACAGCGCGTGGTTGCGGAAGAACTGCACCATAGACCGCGCAGGAAACGCGCGAATTTCAGAGGGCGGCGTAGACCAGATCGCGCCGCAGAGTGGCAGCAGGTAGTAGCGTTGGAACCAATCGCCCAACTTGAGGTCGTCCATCAAGTCGCCGATGGTGGCGCTATCGTCGGATGCCAAGCTTTCCGCTTTTTCGTTAAACCGCAGCACGTCGCGCAACATACGGATAAAGCCGGGACGGAACAGGTTGCTTTTCTGTGCCGTCAGCGCACCGAGACTGCGCAAACCATATTCGATCTGCCCGTTGTTGATCGAGGCGCCAAAGCTCATGTCGCTTCGCGATACAGGCACATCAAGGTCCTGAAACATCCGCGTCAGATGGGGGTAGTTTGCGTAGTTGAAGACGATAAAACCTGTATCTACGAGCTGATTGCCATGCATCCCCGCCATCACAGTCCGCGCATGGCCACCTAATTTTGGTCCTGCCTCGAACAATGTCACCGCGTGATGGGGCGTCAACAGATACGCCGCAGATAGGCCAGAAATGCCACCGCCGATGATCGCTATGCGTTGCGGGTGGATCGGTTTGGAATCAATTAGCATGGTGTCTCCGGTGGCTCATTTAAATCAATTACGACCCCGAAAAGAAATTGGATCAAAAAATGATCTAAGTTCCCTTGATGCCCGTAAACAGTTTATGTTGATTGCGAGCACACATACAAATACCATTGAACGGCCCCCTGCTATGGGGCCGCAAAAGGACAGATTACAGGTGACGCAACCTTCTACTGAGGTATCGCCGCAGACGACTTGGATGCTGGCGGTGCGCGACGGACGTGATCGTGCTGCATTTGCAGCGCTGTTCGATCATTTCGCACCCCGCTTAAAGGGTTTCATCATGCGATCCGGCACGGGATCGGCGCAGGCTGAGGAAATCGTGCAGGACGTGATGTTAACCGTATGGCGCAAAGCAGGTCAGTTCGATCCGACCCGCGCCCAAGTGTCAGCATGGATTTACCAGATTGCGAGGAACAAGCAGATTGACACGTTCCGCAAAGATCACCGCCCGATGCCCGAAGAATTGACCCGCGAGCCCGATCTTGAACCCGATGCAAGTCAGATCCTTGCGATGGAACAAGAGGCCAGCAGGCTGAAAAAGGCACTGTCGATGCTCAAACCCAAACAGCGCGAAATGATTGAACAGGCCTATATGGGCGAGTTGTCCCATCAGGAAATCAGTACGCAAACGGGGTTGCCACTAGGCACAATCAAATCACGGATCCGGTTGGGTCTAGAGAAATTACGGCACGACTTGAAGGAACTGCGTTAAGATGACCGCAATTAACCATCACATACCTGACGCATTGCTTGCCGCCTATGCCGCTGGCAGTTTGCCGCAGCCTTTTGCGCTGGTTGTGGCTGCGCATATCTCCATGTGCTTGGACTGCCGTGCCGCGTTTGATGCGCATCAAGCAGCTGGTGGCGTTGTTTTAGATAACGTGGGCGCTGAGGTTCTGACTGACCGTTTGAAATCCGACACGCTTGCCCTTTTGGATGCGCCAGTGAAGGAAAAGCCGAGCTTTGCGCGGTCTGGTGTTTATCCTGGCCCGATTATGGAAGCCTTGAAAGGCAAGCCGCCGCGTTGGAAATCGCTGGGTATGGGGGTGCGTCAAAGCATCCTGCAAGCGAACGACGAAGGGTCTGTGCGGCTTTTGTATATCCCACCGAACCAAGCCGTTCCGGATCATTCGCATGGCGGACTTGAGCTGACTTTGGTTTTGCAGGGCAGCTTTAGCGACAGTGGCGGCAGCTTTGGCGTCGGCGATCTTGAGGTCGCCGATCAAGAGGTGGAGCATACCCCAACTGCCGGTGCCGGCGCGCCGTGTATTTGTATCGCGGCCACGGATGCACCGTTGCGGTTTAGCACGTTGATCCCACGACTTTTGCAGCCGTTGTTTCGCATTTAACGCGGATTATACCGATACGAGGTCGAGTAGCTGCTGCCGTTCCACATCTGCTGAAAGCGCGTCCAGCGTGACGCTGCCCCTGCTCATCGTGACAAAACGGTCCCCTAGGTCGAAGGCGAAATCGAAGAATTGTTCGACAAGTACAATTGCAATTTCGCCTTGATCGCGCAGCGTTTCGATAACCTCTCCGATGTGTTTGATGATGTTGGGTTGTATGCCCTCTGTTGGCTCGTCCAAAAGCAAAACCGACGGCTTTGTGATCAAGGCCCGCGCAATCGCAAGTTGCTGCTGCTGCCCGCCTGACAGATCACCACCACGCCGCCCCGACATATCGCGCAGCACCGGAAACAGATCGTAGATGTGGTCGGGAATGCTATGACCGCCACCGTCGAGACAGGCAAAACCGGTTTCAAGGTTTTCGGTCACGGTCATCATCGGGAACACTTCGCGGCCCTGCGGCACATACGCAATCCCTGCCCGCGCGGCATTTACCGCCGTGTGTTTTTCCAATGGCACATTGTCCAACGATATGGTGCCAGACGCAAAAGGATGCCGTCCAGCGATAGCTTTGAGCAATGACGTTTTACCGACGCCGTTGGTGCCCATTACCGCGGTAATCTGCCCCTTTTGCGCGGTCAGGTTGATCCCGTTCAAAATCTGGCTTTGGCCGTATTTCAACGTTAAATCTTTGACATCCAGCATATTTTATCGCCCCAGATAGACGTCGATGACGTCTTTGTTGTTTGTGACGTGATCCAAGCTGCCTTCGGCCAGTACCGACCCTTCGTGCAGCACTGTGACCTTGCAATTCAGGCGGCGCACAAATTCCATATCGTGTTCGACCACAACAACAGCACGGGTTTTCGCCGCCCGTACGAGCAGATCGGTTGTATGTTCACGCTCGGCTGGTGTCATCCCAGCAGCAGGTTCATCGACCAGCAGTAAGCGTGGATCTTGCGCCAACAACATGCCGATTTCCAACCATTGCTTTTGACCGTGGCTCAGCGCACCTGATTGTTGATCCAACGCATTTGTCAGGCCAATTTCATCGCTGACCTCGCGAATGCGGTCCTCTCTGTTATCGGCTTTGCGCCCGAACAACACATCAAACGGCCCGCGCACGTTGCGCAGCGCCATCGCGATGTTTTCCCGCACAGATTGCGCCTCAAATACCGTTGGTTTCTGGAATTTGCGACCGATGCCCGCCTGCGCAATCTGGCTTTCGCTCATCCCCAGCAGTGATACCGACTTCTCGCCAAAGATCACACGGCCTTCATCCGGTCGCGTTTTGCCCGTGACGATATCCATAAAGGTCGTCTTGCCCGCGCCATTCGGCCCGATGACTGCCCGCAGCTCTGGCTCTGCAATCTGGATCGACAGGTTATTGATCGCGCGAAAACCGTCAAACGTGACCGACACGCCAGAGACTTCTAACAGGGTGTTGTTCATGATGCGTCCCCGCCCATCCGTTTGCGGTCCAGCGCGTCAAAGATGCCGCCGATGCCTTTGGGGAAGTAGAGCGTGACCAATACAAACGACAAGCCAAGCAGCACAAGCCACCAATCCGTCCATTTGATCACGTAAAAACCAAGGTTGATGTCGGGGGCGGACCCGCCTGTGAACCATGACGACAACAGCGACACCAAGGCCGCACCAATGACAGCACCATAAAGCCGCCCGCGTCCGCCAATAGCGACCCAGACCGCCAGATAGATCGACGCGATTGGCGCGATTTCGGCGGGGTTGATGATGCCTGCTTGCGGGTAATACAGCGCGCCCGCGATGCCCGCGACCATTGCTGTCAGGGTGAAGATGAACAGTTTATACTGCTCGACGTGGTAGCCCAGAAACCGCACACGGGCTTCGTTATCGCGGATCGCCCGTACCACTGATCCGAATTTGCCGGACACCACATAGGCGAACAAAACATAGCCCAACGCAAGTGCCACAGCGGACGCCCAGAAGAACCAGAGCGACACAACCGCTTGGCTGCGATCCTCTAGGCCGGGGATGTTTTGCAAGCCCGACAGACCGTTATTGCCGCGCAATCCAGTATCGTTCTGGAAGAAGTATAGCGACATTGCCAAGGTCATCGCTTGGGTCAGGATCGACAGGTAAACGCCCGTCACGCGGCTGCGGAATGCCAACCAACCAAAGATCAGTGCCAGCAAACCGGGCACCAAGATCACTGCCAACAGTTGCAATGTCAGGCTGTGTGAAAAGGCCCAGATCACCGGAAAATCGGAACTGCCGACGACGCCAAAGATTTGGCTGCCGATGGCGTCAGTGATTTCTTGCGGCGTGGGCGGCAGTGCTGCGGATTGCAATGAAACTTGCACAAGCCCCTCGGTTCGCGCGTACATCAGCCACATGCCAATTGCGTAGCCGCCGATGCCGAAAAATGCGAAATGGCCAAGCGATAAGATGCCGCAATAGCCCCACACAACGTCCATCGCGATGGCGACCAGACATAGGCACAGCGTTTTGCCGAGTGTTTTCAGAAACGAGGTTGAGATCAGGCCAAATCCGGTGGCCTCGCTCAGGATCGTCACGACGACAGTAAACACCGCAAGCGCGAGCAGGAACCAAAGAACAGATGGGTTACGGGCGATGAATGTGTTTTTCATGTCCTCAATCCCCCGCCGCGCGGCCTTTGAGGGCGACGATGCCCTTTGGCCGGAATTGGATAAACAGGATCACAAACAGGATCATATAGGTCTGCGCTGCCAAGGTATTCGACGGGTTGAACCATTCGATCCCCTTTTGCGTAAAGCCGATCAGAGACGCGCCCGCAAGCGTGCCCCAGACATTGCCGACACCGCCGACCACAACGGTCATAAAGCTTTGCACGATGTAATCCGCGCCCATCTCGGACGTGACCTTGGCGTAAAGACCAATCGCGACACCTGCGATGCCAGCGATACCGGACCCTAGTCCAAACGTCAGCATATTGATGCGGTCAGGGTTGATGCCCATGCTGGCCGCCATGCCGGGATTTTGGGTGACTGCGCGGACCTCTAGGCCCAACCGCGTGCGCTTGAGGATGAACAGGATCAGCCCAAGGAACAGCAGCGCCAGCACAAAAATCGCGATCCGAATATAACTGATCTGCACCACGTCATTGAGAACCCAAGCCCCTGCCAACCAATCAGGTGACGTCAATGGACGCGCCTGCGTGCCAAAGATGTTTTTGGCCAATTGTTGCAGCACAATGGCAATCCCAAACGTCGCCAACAGCGTCTCAAGCGGACGGTGGTAGAGGTGCCGGATCACCAACCGCTCCATCGCGACGCCTGCGGCGAACGTCACCATAAAGGCCAGCGGCAGTGCGATCAGGATCGACACGGTGTAATCGGGTACGATCTGTTGCACGACGTAGCCCGTGTAGGCCCCCATCATGATAAATTCGCCGTGCGCCATGTTGATGACGCCCATGACGCCAAACGTGATCGCAAGGCCAATCGCCGCGAGGAAATAGATCGACGCGAGTGATAGCGCGTCGAGCGTCAGGTCAAATGTTTGCCCAACACCTAGCTGCACCGAAATCGCGGCTTGCGCGTCTTCGGCGGCGTCGGTGATGGCGCTGTTTGGCTCTACGTAGGCTGTGTAGAATGTGTGTGCGTCTAATGCTGCGGCGCGTTCCTCGGGCGATACAAACGGGGCCGCATCGCCGTTTGCGACCAAGGTTTCATAAGCTGCATAGCGTGCGGCATCGGTGTCGAGTGTGGCCACGGCGACGCCAGCCACCTGCCCATCTGCGATCTGCGCGGTCAATGTGCTGACGATATCCTCTGTGGATACGGTCGCAGGCGCGAGGCCTTCTGCCACAAGCAATTGGTAGGCTTCGTCAGCGGTCAGGTCTTCGTCAATCACGAGGATTTGCGCCACGTTTGTATCGTCGGGAATGGATGCGGCCACAAATTGCCGTGTTGTCAGGATTTGACTGATCACGCCGCGCACTTCGACGCTGAGATCGCCAGACAGGTCGTTGATCGCCGCGATACGCGCATCCGTGTCGGTGCCGAATTGCGCAGTTAACTGGCGTTCAAGTTGTTGTTTACGCGCGAGAACATCTGCATCGGGTTCGCCATCAATGCTGGCGCGTAACGGGTCAAGCTGATCGGCGGACGGGTCGCGACCGATTGACTCAAGCGCGGCGATGCGGCGCGAAATATCAGGATCGGACAGCAGAAATTGCACCAAGGCACCGCTGATCACGCGCCGCACGCCCGCATTGGGTTTCGCTTGGGAAAAACCGTCGTCGTCGGCGACTGTCGTCTCTTCGCCGCTATCAAGGTCGGTCAGGATCAGGCCATCGCCGTCCTCAACCACGCTGAAAAACACACCGTCGCTTGTCCGCATCCAGATGTTTTTGTCGCGCCAATCCTCAAGAAATGTCGGGATACCGTCCACGGGCGCGTCGGCAAGCGATGCAATCACTGCATCAACGGTTCTGCGTGACGGACTTTCGATCGCCTCAGCGTGATCCTGCAAAATCGCTTGGAGCGATTGCGCGTGAGCGAAGGGCGCAGCGAAGCACAGGGCAAGACAGACGAGCAAAAGGCGCAGCATCACGGTAGTCTTTCGTTAGGGAAATCGGGTGTGAGTGGGGCAACGACGCGCCCCACCCGTTTGGTTTAGTAGTTGGACGTCAACTGAACGCAGGTTTCTGTTTCAGTGTTGTACATCCCGCAACCAAGGTCTTTCCAATCAGAGGTCAGCACGGCGCTTTCTGGCAGGTAATCTGTCCAAGCGTCGCCTTCGACTTCAGAGGTTTGGCTGATGATGTCGAATTGACCGTCTGCGGTGATTTCACCAATCAGCACTGGCTTCGACAGGTGGTGGTTTGGCAACATGACGGCTGTGCCGCCCGTCAGGTTCGGAAATTCCTGACCGTACATTGCTGTGCGCACTGCATCGACATCGGCACTTTCCGCCGCAGTCACCGCGTTCACCCACATGTTAAAGCCGATGTAATGGGCCTCCATTGGGTCGTTGGTCACGCGGCTGTCGTCGCCAGTGTACTCTTGCCACTTCGCGATAAACGCTTCGTTTTCGGGGGTATCGGCGGACATGAAGTAGTTCCACGCGGCCAAGTGACCGACCAATTCGGATGTATCAAAGCCAGACAGTTCTTCTTCGCCAACCGAGAACGCAACGACGGGAATGTCGTCGGCGCTGACGCCTGCTGCGGCGAGTTCTTTGTAAAAGCCCACGTTTGCGTCGCCGTTGATGGTCGACACAACGCCGACCTGATTGCCGCCTGCGCCAAGTGCCACAACGTCGCTCACGATTGTCGCCCAGTCAGACTGGCCGAACGGTGTGTAGTTCACAAAGATATTCTCTGGCGCGATGCCCTTTTCGATCAGATACGCTTCGAGAATGTTGTTTGTTGTGCGCGGGTAAACGTAGTCGGTCCCAAGCAGTGCGAACTGCTCAACGCCCAACTCTTCAAGGAAGTAATCGACCGCAGGAATCGCCTGCTGGTTTGGTGCGGCACCTGTGTAGAATACGTTCTTAGAGCTTTCTTCGCCCTCGTATTGCACAGGGTAGAACAGCAGACCGTTCAGTTCTTCGATCACAGGCAGAACGGATTTACGCGATACGGATGTCCAGTTGCCGAAGATAACGTCGACTTCGTGCACGGTCAGCAATTCGCGTGCTTTTTCAGCGAACAGTGGCCAGTCGGATGCAGGGTCAACGACAACCGCTTCCAGTTCACAGCCCAAAAGGCCGCCTGCTTCGTTTTGGCCTTCGACGAGCATTTGCATGGTCTCAGCGAGTGTTGTTTCAGAAATCGCCATTGTGCCGGACAGCGAATGAAGTACACCAACCTTGATGGTGCAATCTTGTGCATAAGCGCCGCTCGCTGCGGCCATAAATGTCAAAGTTGAAATAGTAGAAAGAAGTCTCTTGGACGTAGTCAAAGGTTCGGTCCCCCAGTTGGGCTGCGGTCTATTCCGATCCAAGTGACCGCCTATGTTGCAGGCATTGGTCGCTGGTCGGCTTTGTCGCAGCTTATGTTGCGGCCCTGCGAGAAGTCTCATTTTCCATGATTTCGCCCTCGCCCGGCTCTGATGCCTCTTGATTAGAGGCAAGTAGACCGTCCGCGCCAAATGACGCCTTAGGCAATAACGGGAGAGACGTTTGGAAACGTGTCGGGCTGACCTGCCTGATTTTTAAGCGTTATCGCCAGCACGCGCGCGTTTTACAGGCAGTAAATGCTGCATTGCAGCGATAGTTATACTGCATATACCTTGTGTGCGTTCCGTACATCAACCGCACGAAACGCAGGATTCGATGTTAAACGCGCCGTGCCATTCAGTGAAAATCCCGACTTGGAAACACCCGTTTTGCCTGATCGCGGGGGTGCATCGCGCGACTGGCATGTTTGCGGGGACGCGGTGTGTCATCGGCTTGCGGCTGCGTTTCGCCGATCGCCTCGTCCAAAGGATGCCCAAGTTCCGTGAGGCCGTGCGACATATCCTCAATCTGCTGCGCGATCAGGTGGACGACAATCCCTTCGCGTTGGAGATATCCGGTCACGCGCAACAACCGCCCGCCCATAACGATGCGGCGGAACTGCTCGTACACTTTGGGCCAGACGACTACATTGGACACACCTGTCTCGTCTTCGAGCGTGAGAAAAATGACGCCAGAAGCGGTTCCGGGGCGTTGTCGTGTAATCACCAGCCCGCAGACGGTTGTGCGGCGTAACGGTGCGGTGGCGAGTTCGGCATGAGGTGTCAGTCCGGTCATCGACGGCCGTAATAACTCCATCGGATGGGCCCGCAGGGACAGCCGCAAAGACACGTAATCTTCGACAACTTCTTCGCCCAAGTTCATGCTCGGCAGGTTCACAGAGGGTTCTGCAATGCCTTCGCCTTCGATGCGGTCATTGAATAGCGGCAACGGCTGCTGCCCACGGATCGCCTTGACCTGCCAAAGCGCGTCGCGCCGATTAAGCCCCATATCGCAGAATGCATCCGCTTCGGCCAAGCGTTCCAGCGTTGCAGGCGCGGTCCCCGCTCGCAGCCACACACCTTCGGGATCCGAATATCCGTTGCCGCGTGTTGCCACGATCCAGCCTGCGTCTTCTTCTTTGAAGCCCTTGATCTGACGGAACCCGAGCCTAAGCGCCAATGCGCCATCCATCCGCCGTTCCAGCGTGTTATCCCACGCGCTGTGGTTCACGCTGATCGGGCGCACCTCTATCTGGTGTTCCCGCGCATCGCGCACAATTTGGGCAGGCGCATAAAACCCCATCGGTTGCGAGTTCAGCAAAGCGCAGGCGAAAATCGCAGGATGATGGCATTTGAGCCATGCAGACACATAAGCGAGCATGGCAAAGGCGGCAGCATGACTTTCGGGGAAACCATAATCAGCGAACCCTTCGATCTGACCAAAGCATCGCTCGGCCACCTCAAGGTCATAACCGTTCTTGAGCATCCCATTGACGAACTTGTCCTTGAAGGTGCCGATTGTTCCCATCCTGCGAAACGACGCCAAAGACCTGCGGAGGTGGTCCGCTTCTTCTGGTGAAAAGCCCGCGCCGACGACGGCAATCTGCATGGCTTGTTCTTGGAACAACGGCACGCCAAGCGTTTTGCGCGTCACGTCTTGCAAGGCGCTGCCAAACGGTTCGGGTTGCTCTAACCCCTGCCGTCTTTTGATATAGGGTTGGACCATGCCGCCTTGAATGGGGCCAGGCCGCACGATGGCGACTTCGATCACGAGATCATAAAATTCACGGGGCTTCATCCGTGGCAGAAAATTCATCTGCGCGCGGCTTTCCACTTGAAAAACGCCAACCGCATCAGCCACGCAAAGCATGTCATAGGTTGCGGTATCTTCTTGCGGCACGGTCGCAATTGACAACGTTTGCTTCTCATGCTGCGCAAGCAGATCAAACGATTTTCGAATACAACTCAACATCCCTAGGCCCAAAATATCGACCTTTAGAATACCTAAGGCGTCGATGTCATCCTTGTCCCATTCGATGACGGTCCGATCTTCCATGGCGGCGTTTGCAATCGGGCAAAGTTCGTCCAGCCGTCCATTGGTGATCACAAACCCGCCAACATGTTGCGACAGGTGACGCGGGAAACCGATAATTTCGCCGATCAAGCGAATGGTCTGCGCAAGCCGCCGATCCGCCGGATCAAGGCCAAGTTCGCGGACCCTGTCAGGATCAGTGCCACCGTCGGACATGCCCCAGATTTGCCCTGACAAGCCAGCCGTCACGTCCTGACTAAGCCCCATCACCTTGCCCACCTCGCGGATCGCAGCCCGAGATCTGAAGTGGATCACCGTTGCACAAAGCCCTGCGCGATGCCGCCCGTATTTTTTGTAAATATGCTGAATCACCTCTTCACGGCGTTCATGTTCGAAATCGACGTCAATGTCCGGTGGCTCGCCCCTAAATTCCGAGACAAAGCGTTCAACCACCATGGCGATCGTGTCTGGGCTGACATCGGTAATGCCCAGTAGATAACAGAGGATTGAATTCGCGGCCGACCCCCGCCCTTGGCACAAGATACCTTGCGAACGGGCAAACTGCACAATGTCATGGACGGTCAGAAAGTAGGCCGGGAATTTCAGCTTTGCGACCAGCGCCAATTCCTTTTTGACCTGAGCATGGATCTTATTCGTCGCCCCATTCGGATAACGCCGCTTGAGACCGTCATATGTTAAGCGGGTCAGCCTTTGTTGCGGGCTTTCTTCTTTCGAGATTTCATCGGGGTATTCGTATGACAGTTCACTTAGCTTAAACGAGCAGCGTGCCGCGATCTCCAAAGATCGCCGGATCGCGGCAGGATGATTGCGAAACAGGCGGGCCATATCGGCATGCCCTTTAAGCCGCCGTTCCGCATTCAAAAGCGCCCGCGTGCCGATATCGTCGATTGTGATATGTTCGCGCATACAGGTCAGCACATCGGCCAGTTGTCTGCGATTGCCGTGGTGCATCAAGACATCCCCAACCGCGACCATCGGCGTGGCGGTGTGATGGGCCAGATGAGCACAAGCGTCAAAATAGGCTTGATCGCTGCCGTCATACTGCGGGGCAGCGCCTAGAAATACATGACCGGGATAGCGCCGCTGCATCTCTTTGATATGATGGGCGCCGTCCTTTAGACTGCCCTGCGGCAAGGCGATCAAAATCATCCCCCTACACCCTTCGAGAATGTCGTGCTGATCCAGACGGCATTCCCCTTTTTCAGCCCGTCTTTTGCCCAAAGTCAAAAGCCTGCTGAGCCGCGCATAGGCGTCACGGTCGCAAGGTAGCGCAACCCAGTCAACGCGGCTATCCATCAAGACCAGACGACACCCAACGATTAGCTTTGGCAATGCCGCTGGGTCTTCGGCCTCTTCGTGCAATATCTTAAGGGCAGAATAGGCCCGCACGACACCTGCCAGTGAATTGCGGTCCGTGATGGCGATTGCCGGCAATCCGATCTCGGCTGCACGCGCAACGATTTCTTCAGGGTGAGATGCCCCCGTCAGAAAAGTGAAGTTCGTGGTGATACAAAGCTCTGCGTAGGTCATGCGAATTGCCCTTGCACAAACCAAGCGGGATTTTGCGGGGTATAAAACAGCCAGAGCCGTCGCCCCTGTTTGGTTTCCACTTTCCAGTAATCGCGCACCCCAGAGCGCCAATTTTCGTCCGAAAGCCACCATTCTGGCGCGATGCGCTCTGGGCCTGTCGCACGTTCCACCCGAAACGACATACGCCGCCACCGCAAGGATGCGGGCGGTGTGGCCCCTGCCCCTGTGATCGGTTCTGGTGGGAAAATCTGTATCGGGCGTTCGCGCAGGCTAACCCACCTTCCTGCGGGCGTCGAATATGCGGCAGGGGCCACGATAAAACTACGCTCTGGAATGTGGCTATCTGCGGGTAAAAACCGCTGTACGTTATCCAAGCCGATCCGGTTGCCAATGCGCGTGATCAAGTCGTCCAGTTTATCCCCCGCCTCGACCTGCGAATGTGTGACCTGCTCCACGGCCACAGGTTCCACCAAGGTCGCGACGAGCCGCATCTGGTCAATGCCAAAGCCCGCATCAATGTCGCCGATGCCGCGCTCGAACAACGTCAGAATGCGCTGGGGATCACGCATGGCGCGGGCCAACCGGATGTCGATCTCTTGGGTCCCCTTGTCCACACGGCGCAAACACAGTTGCAGCACACGTGCGCCCATCTCTTGCGCTGTCAGCTTGTCGCACAACTGATCCAGCAGTCGTGCCGTTCCGGCCATTACATCCGCTTGCAGGCCAATCGGGTCAGGCAGGCTAAGCCGGACCTGATATGCGGGCGGATCCGGTAAGGGCGAGATGGTCTCGGCTTGCGTGCCCAATGCTTGGTCTAGTCGCAGCAGTACCTCTGGCCCAAAGCGGCGGGTGATCGTGGCACGCGGCAAAGCATGCAGGTCAGCGATTGATCTGACGCCAAGGCGTTGCAAGGCAATGCTCGGCTTTTGATCCAACCGCAGCGCCGCTACGGGAAGCTGCCCAATCGCATCCAGCTGCTGCGCCCGCGCCGCGATCCCTTTGCCGTAATGCGCCAATGCCCACGCCGCCCCACGGGTATCGGCCACACCGCTGCGCACAAACAGGCCCGCACGTGCCAACCGCTGATGTATATCATGCAACAGCGGTGCCTCGCCGCCAAAAAGATGCGCCGATCCCGTGATATCCAGCACAAGCCCATCGGCACCTTCTAACCCGACCCACGGGCAATACCGCTTCGCCCAGCGCGCCAGCACCTGCAAAAACGCCTGATCGCCCGCAGGATCAGCAGGGTGCGTTTGTAGATCAAGGCAAAAGGCCCGCGCATCTGAATAGCCCATGCCGGTATGCAAACCTTGCTGCGATGCCGCTGCGTTCAGACAATAAAGCCGCTCTGTGTTGCCTTGCCGATGCGTTAGCGCAAAGGGCGCATCAATCGGGCGCGACCTGAGAAACCGGTCGCTCGCCAGTCTCGGAAACCACAGTGATACGACGCGCCTCGACATTCCAGCGTACTATCCAAGTTGCCAATGTTCCTGATTTGTTCTTAATAATTTCCCACCGCTGAAGAGTCGAGTCCGCAGCGTCAAAGATTGGTTCACAATGCCAGCGCGTTTCCGCAGCATTACTGCCCATGCCATCAGGAACAAGGCACAGGCCCATCGATTTCCCAGACTCTGCCGCAAGCTGCAAACGCCGCCCTTCGGTCAAGCCAATCGGTTTTGTGACCGTGATGACGGTCAAAGCAATCGCACCGGAACGCAACGCCTCTTCGGCGGTTGCCAGAACGTCGGTTTGGTCCTTGCCCTTTGCAATCAAAAGGTTGCGCGGATCAAAATACGGTGCGAACCCGGCAGGATTAATCTGATCCGCATGCCACGCCTCTGTGACCCAAAGCACAGTCCCACGCCGTTGTCCGGCCACGGCAAAGGCAAAGCCTAACGCGCTTGGGCCGCACGCTTCGTGGACGCGGTTGGGGCGAAGCGGGAAATGGATGTGGAAATCAGATGCCATGGTGTATTTTACCCATCTCATCTGTAGAATGAACAGGTCTTATCTGACGTTCACGCGGAACCGTCATGGCGTTTGAGGGGCTTGAAAAAATGTCTTCACCTCACCCATTCGCACAATATTTAACCTATTGCGCAATAAAATGGCGAAAATCCAGCCGTTCGCCATGAAACTACCTTTAACCCACCCCACCTGAGTCTTGTGATCGCAAACGTCCCCCGACATAAATTTACTATGACAGCCAATATTGACCTGATCGTCTTTACCGACCTTGATGGCACCCTCATTGACCATGACACCTACAAATGGGGGGCCGCACAGCAGGCTTTGACTGCGTTGTCGGACATCTCTGCTGGCGTGATCTTGGCTAGTAGCAAGACCGCCCCAGAGGTCAGCGCATTGCGGACAGAGTTGGGTTTAGGCAGCTGGCCTGCGATTGTGGAAAACGGTGCGGGGCTATTGCCGGCCCATGTGGACGCGATTGAAAGCACTACGCAATACGGCGAGCTACGTCGCATTTTAGACGGCATTCCTACAGAGCTACGCGATCTTTTTCGCGGCTTCGGCGACGTCACAATCGACGGTGTGGTCGAGATGACGGGCCTCTCGTATGACGCCGCCGCTTTAGCGAAACAAAGAGCGTTCTCCGAACCGGGGCAATGGCTAGGAACGGATTCGCAGAAATCCGAATTCTTGGAACGATTGACCGCACATGGCGTTGTTGCCCAACAAGGGGGGCGTTTTTTGACGCTTTCGTTTGGTGGAAACAAGGTCGATCAAATGCGCCGGATTATCGAAACCCATCACCCCAAGTACACCGTGGCCCTTGGGGATGCACCTAACGACGTGGCGATGCTGGAACACGCTACATTTGGCGTTGTGGTCGCTAATCCGCATCGCCCGCCGCTGCCGCCACTGCAAGGCGAAGCCGGTGGTCAAATCATACGCACAACAGCCGCAGGCCCCTTAGGGTGGAATACGGCAATCCTCGATCTGCTCGACCGACTTGAATTGCATTAGGACCAACCAAAATGGCTGATTTTCATCAGAACGGAAACATCGCAACCCTGCACAATCTGCGGGCCCGATCTGCGGATGAAATGGAACACGAGCTATCCGTTTTCGCCCAATCGCGGAAAATCTCGTTGATCCTGCCTTGCCTCATTTCAGAGCTGGAAGGTACCGCGATGCCGCATATCTTGTCAGAGCTGTCAAAGGTCAGCTATCTGCACCGGATCATTATCGGACTGGACGCGGCAGACGAGGCGCAGTTCCGCCATGCCAAAAAATTCTTTGACGGGTTGAACCAGAACCACATCGTGATCTGGAACGATAGCCCGCGTATGCTGGCACTTGGGGCGCGCCTAGAGGCGATGGGTTTGGCCCCGTCTGAAAAGGGCAAAGGCAAAAATGTCTGGGCGTCGCTTGGCTATCTGCTGGGCTGTGCTGATAGTTCGGTGATGGCGATCCATGATTGTGACATCCTGACCTACGACAAAGAAATGCTGGCCCGCTTGGTCTATCCTGTCACCAACCCCAATTTTCCGTATCAGGTGGCAAAGGGGTACTATCCACGAATTGGCGACGGGAAACTGAATGGTCGCGTGACGCGGCTGCTGGTCAGTCCGTTGTTGATCGCCTTGAAGCGCGTGATCGGCGACCGCGACTACATCGACTATTTGCGCAGCTTCCGCTACCCGCTGTCAGGTGAATTTGCAATGCGCACAGCGATCCTGCCAGACCTGCGGATTCCATCGGATTGGGGGCTGGAAATTGGCGTTCTGTCCGAAGCATGGCGCAATCTGGCGCCCAAGGCCGTCTGTCAGGTCGAGATTTCCGACGCGTATGATCACAAGCACCAGACCCTGAGCCCCGAAGAAGCCAACGCGGGTCTAAATCGGATGTCCACGGATATCTGCAAAGCGATTTTCCGCAAACTCGCCGCCGATGGCACCGTATTCACGCCCAACGTTTTCCGCACGCTGAAAGCCACATATTATCGCTGTGCGCTTGACCTGCTAGAGGCCTATTACAACGACGCGAAAATGAATGGGTTGTCGATTGATCGCCACACAGAAGAACAATCCATCGAGTTGTTCGCGGAAAATATCATGCGGGCAGGACAGGTGTTTTTGGACAACCCGCACGAGACACCATTCATCCCGACGTGGAACCGCGTGCATTCTGCCGATCCGACGTTCTTGGCCGATATGAATGCCGCCGCAAAGGCCGACGAAGAAGATTATCGTTAAGTGCGGTTAGTGATCCAACGACACTGATATGGGGCGAGCGTGATGACGTCTTGATTGACGTCGATCGGCTCGCCGCTCAGCAGATCAAACCAGTGCTCGTCGTCAATCAAATTCATCGCGATATGCGACACGTCGACAGTTTCAGCGCTGACGTTGTGTAGCGCGAAAATTGACTGGTGACGATCAAGGCTCTGCCGCCAAACGCCAAACACACGGTCATCCAAAGGCATGGTAAATTGGGTCGCATTTGGATGAAATGCGGATTGCTTGGCACGGATACGCAGCCTGTCGGACAGTGCCGCCAGCACTTGCGCGTGCTGCGATGACGGATCATCCAACAGAGCGTTTAACTTCGGATAGTCCCAACGATGCCGATTGATCGCACGATTCATGCCACGATGCGCCACCTGTTCGAGGTCGTTCGGCGTGGCGAGCATCGCGTGAATGTAGAACGCAGGGATACCCTCTAGCGACATCACAATCGTCTGCGAGCAAATGAAACGGTCGAAATGGAAATCGTCTTTACCGTCAAAGGTTTGTCCGGTGGCCTCGTAGAACGTGGTGTTGATCTCGTAAGGTGCCTCGCCGCCGTCAGGCAGTGCACGCATCGACACCAATCCGCCAATGTCTTTGATGGTCTCAATCATTTTGGCTTGTTCTTCAGCGGGTAAAATCCCCTCAGCCGGGCGCATCCCGATGCCGTCATGGCTGGCGGTAAAGTTCAGGTACGCACAGCCCAATTGCGCGGGCGGCATGCCGCGTTGCCAGCGTTTTAGATATTGCGCGGACCCTGACATCATCGCGTGCAAAATCAGCGGCGGCAGCGGGAAATTGTAGATCGCATGCGCCTCATTGCGGTTCCCAAAATAGCTGAGGTTTTCGGCCTTGGGCACATTGGTTTCGGTCAGCAAAATGATCGTTTCAGCCGCGTAATCACACAACATGCGGATCAGTTGCACGATGGCATGGGTCTGCGGCAAATGGATCGACGATGTTCCCGCCTCTTTCCACAGGAACGCCACCGCATCGAGCCGGATGATGCTGATCCCGTTGTCCACATGCAGGCGAATGATACGCAAGAATTCGACAAGCACCTCGGGATTGCGAAAATCGAGATCAATCTGGTCGTGGCTGAACGTACACCAGACATGGCGCGTCCCGTTTGCGGTCTCGACCTTTTGTAAAAGCGGAGTAGTGCGCGGGCGCACGACGTCCGTTAAATCGTCATCGGGCGAGGCCTCGAAGAAGAATTTATCATATGGCGCTTGGCCTTGCAGGTAACTGTTAAACCACGTGCCTTGGCTGGAGACGTGGTTCAGCACCAGATCGGACATCAGGTGGAAATCTTCGCTGATCCGGTTAATATCAGGCCAATCGCCCAGCTGCGGATTCACCGCACGGAAATCGGAAACCGCAAAACCATCGTCAGAGGTATAGGGAAAGAACGGCAGAATATGCACGCCGTTCACAACACCCTTCATCCGTCGCAACAAGAAATCATGTAGTAAGTCCAACGGCTTGTGCGCTCCATCTAAAATGGAGTTGCCGTATGTGATCAGCAATGCATCTTTTTCGGTCCACAGATTATTGCTTGGCAACCGCCCACGTTTGCGCGGCTTTGTGCCCTCGGGCCAAAAGGCTTCGACGATCATGCTCGACAGAATATTGGGATCAACATCCGGATAGATGCGGTGGATCAAGGACGTCAGACGACGGCTGAATGAATTGGCTTGGGGCGTTTGCATAGTTCGATAAAGTGGCAAACGACGTCGGTTTTCAAGGTTTTCAGTCATTTTCGCGGCAAAGGCAGTCTATCGCTTGCCATGCGGTCAAAAAGCTTAGCCTTTCGCCTGATGCGCCCAATAAACAGGCAAACTCGAGACGTTCACAATGGCCTACAAAATCAGCTTTGGATCGTCCCCGATGTCGAGCCCCGGAAACACCATGCTTTCCAGTTGATTGCGGTCCAGCCCGAACAAACCACGCATGACCCACGCGGCCATGGCCCGGACGTCTGCAGTCGGCATGATATCTCGACGGTCGTAAAGGTTCGCCTCGGACAAGCCCGGCCATTGCCCTGCAAACTGCCCACCCCGCATGGCCCCACCTGCGTACAGCATCGCACCCGCCGTGCCGTGATCCGTGCCTTTTGTGCCGTTCTGGCGGGCTGTCCGCCCGAATTCGGTCAGGCACAACACGGCAGTCCGTGACCAATGATCGCCTAAGCCTGCGCGCAAGGTCAAAATCGTATCCGAGAGCCGTTCGAGCGCGGGTTTGATGCCACCTTGCTGATTGAGATGCGTATCCCATCCGTTGATCGAAAAGCTGGCGATCCGCGTGTCGCCGCGCAAACGTGCCGCAGCAAATTGGGCGATCTGAATGTGCTGGCCCGTGCGCACGATGTCGCCCATCATTGGATCGTCAGCCATATCCTCAACGGCCGCCACGTCTGCATCGCGATCCATGTCAACTTGGCTCGCAATGGCGATGGCTTGCTCTGATGCTTCGCGAAACAGAGGGTCATCGTGCAAAACGAGTTCGAGCAGCCGTTCTGCTTGGGGGGAAATATGTAGGCGGGCCTCTGGCGACCATCGCGAGGTCTGCGCGGGCCCGGCGAGGATCTGCATTTGTTCGCGTCCAACTGCATAGGCTAGTTCCGGCGGTGCCCCTGAGATCGACTGCACAAGCCGGTTCAACCAACCGTCATTGATCGTGCCGTCCAGCGCTACGCCGCCTGCCTCGAGCATGTCTTGCCCATCAAAATGGCTGCGCTTATCGCGGTAGGGCGTTGATACGGCAGGCACGACGCCCAACTCGCCAGCCGTCCAAAGCGGGCGCAACGGTTCTAGCGCAGGATGCAACGCCCAATACCCGTTAAGATCAAGCGCTTGTCCGTCATTCAGATCGGGACGTAATTGTGCGTAATCGGGATCACCTAACGGCCTGAACGCGTCGATACCGTCCATCGCACCGCGCAAAATGATCACAACCATCCGGTTGTTGCCCGGGGCATTTGCCAGCGCGATCGGCGTTATCCACGGGCTCGCGGCGACAGAACAACCGATGGTGGAAAGGAATGTGCGACGGTCCATGGGCTATCTCCGTTGAAACGCGGGGGATGCGAGGATGACGCCAACGCCATCGCTTCTTTTTTCGGCAGAACTGGCTGCAAAAACAACGGCCTGCGGTGGGTTATCGCCCAGCGCGGTCCGAACAAAGTCGCGCGGATCGGGCAAGGGGTCGCGGAACTCTTGCGGCGCACGCATTGCCCAGCTGATCCGGCCCGCCATCCCTTGTGGAATAATCCAATCCTGCGCGGCCTCCGGCCACCCATCAGGACCAACGGGGTCTTGAAACGGCTGCCCCATGATCCGCAACGGTCGTTCGATCCAGCGGCGCATGTTTTGTAGGTCCAGCGCGAGTAACGCATCAGGGGCGACGTCCAGCGCCCGAAACGCGGCCGAGAGAAATTCGATCGGCGGACGCACCTTTACCTGCTCAGGCGACCACGCGGCGGGGTGGTCTAGCATTGCCGTCATGACCGCGTGCAGGTCGCCTTCGGTACGAATAAAGACATCGCTCATAGCCGCCACAAGGTCTGTATCTGGTGTGTCGCTGACAAAATGGACCGCTAATTTTCGCGCGATATGCTGGGCAGTGTCTGGATGGAGCGCGATATTTCCAATCGCGGTATAAATCGTCTGCAGTGTCGCTTTTGGACCGTAAGTGATGCCCAGAACCGTTTCGCTATCAGGTTCGGCCATTGACGCGTCGAACTGAAAACCCGTCGTTGGGTTATACGTCAATCCGGTCAGCAGCTCGGCCAGCTCTGTGACGTCGGTCTGCGTGTAGCGTCCCGCCACACCAAGGCTGTGCAGTTCCAGCAATTCACGAGCAAGGTTTTCGTTCAGCCCCCTACCCCGCCGAATACCGCGTGGACTGGACGGTCCGTGGCTTTCGTCTTGTTGAAGGTATTGCAGCATGACCGGATGCGTCGTGACGGCGCGCAACATATCCACGAACGATCCCGCAATATGTGGTCGGATCGCTTCTTCGATGAAAGGTGTGATCATGTGGCGCAGCAGGCCATTGCGCCCTTTGGCGGTGAAGTGATCGGCCCAAAACGCGGTCAACCGTTCGCGCAGACCAATCGGAGCCGCGATGCTACGCCCAATGGTTTTCATCGTATTTGCGTACATTAAGGCCCGCGCATCCGTACGCCATTTCTGCACGTCGGCATTGGCTACGGCTTTAGCCCCGTCAGTTTCCGCTGCATTTTCAGCGCGACGCAGCCGGACGTATTCTTCTGGACGTGGTTCGGCTGTCGCGAATGGCACGATTGGGATGGCTCGTGCGATCACATCCTCGCCAGAGAGGTCACGCAGCAAATCTTGTACAGACGCAGGCGGCGCATGGACAGGCGACAGCCCCGTCCCAAATCGTGTCGCCGCAATAAATGGATCAAACGTCATAACAGTCGTCTCACTCGCACAGAACCCGTTTGTGCAGACGTGTAACACAGGTCACGTTGCTTGCGTAATCTCGGGGTCGGATGAAGGTTTATCAAGACCATCTACGGAAATGATTAAAATACTGGCGACATTCAGCCAAAAAGCGTGCCCGTCAAAAGTCGTCACTCAACGCGCCCGCGTCAATCAAAGCCTGATATTTTTCGCGGTCAAACCACCAGAAATCAACGCCCCGGTTAAAGTCGTATTTCGCGGGTTGATCGGGCATGCCGAAGACGTCCCAAACGGCGACGCGGTGGGCACCGAGATGCCAGTTACCAATCCAGATATGTTTTGACCGCAGGACACGGTCCAGCGCGCGTGTTGCGGCAATCAACTCGTCGCGGTTCTTGGCCGAAACCGCCCGTTCGATCAACGCATCGACCACGGGATCAGCAATACCACTGAGATTATTGCTGCCCTCGGACCACGCTGCATCTGAGCCGTAAAAAGCTCGCAGTTCGGCACCGGGAGTGACGTTGACCTGCCATGCGGTTGAGGACAGATCAAAATCGAATACCTGACGCCGCTCGGTCCACGCACTGGGGTCGATCACGTCAAAAGTGGCGTCGATCCCAAGGCTGTTGAGGTTCTCGGTAAAGGGCAGCATCACACGCTCTAGGCTGCGACTACTGTCCGGAAAATCTAACGACAACACCTCGCCAGCAGCATTGCGTCGCTTGCCGTCATCACCCACGATCCAGCCGGCATCATCCAGTAGTTGTGACGCTTTGCGCATCGCGGTCCGGTCACGCGGCGACGCGACGCCCGCGTAGGGAATATAAGCCGGTTCGGTAAAAACCTCAGACGGCAATTGATCGCGGAATTCTTCCAACACCGCCAATTCTGCATCTTTTGCGATGCCCGTCGCCTCCATCTCAGTGTTTTCAAAGAAGCTGTCGTTGCGTGAATAAGTGCCGTAAAACAGCGTCTCATTTGTCCATTCGAAATTGAACGCGTATTCAAGCGCTTGGCGCACCCGCACGTCCTGCAAGGCAGGTTTGCGCAGGTTAAACCAAATGCCCTGCGCATTAGCAGGACGTGCATCAGGCAGGAGCAACTGTTGCACCCAATCACGTTGCGCAGCAGGGAAATCATAGGCCGTCGCCCAAGCAGCCGAGCGATATTCAACCCGCATCAGATACTCGCCAGCGGCAAACGCCTCTAATCCTACGGTGTCGTCTGCAAAGTATTCATAAGCGTAGCAGTCAAAGTTGTTCTTCCCTACATTCACGGGCAAGTCATCCGCCCAGTAATCCGGATCTTTGCAAAATTTGATCGTCCGTGGCGCGTCAATCGTGTCGAGCAGATACGGACCGGACGCCAAAGGCACAGTCATCCAGCTTTCGTCAAATGGCGTGTCGTCGTAAAAGTGGGCAGGCAATACGGGAAGCTCACCAATATCGCCAGGGAATGCACTGCCCGCACCAGGCGCGAGATCGATCCGCACACGTAGATCGGTTTCAGCGGTGACCGTAATCACATCCGAGAGCAGATTACGGTAAAAAGGATGCCCTTCGGTTTTCAGCGCATTGATCGTGAAGACCACATCTTGGGCCGTGATCTGTATGCCGTCGTGGAAACGCGCATGAGGCCGAATGTTGAAAATAACGTAGGACAAATCGTCGGGATATTCGATGGTTTCGGCAATCAGCCCGTACAATGCATCGGGCTCATCATACGCATGGACCATCAGACTATCGTACATGTGCTGGCCCACTTCGGGCGCACTGTCGCCTTTGATGGTAAAGGTGTTGAGATTGTTAAACGTGGGCGTACCGTAAAGATGCCGCTGGCTCATGGTGCCGCCCTGTGGCGCATCGGGATTTGCATAGTCGAAATGTGTGAAATCTGCTTCGTATTTCAGATCACCGAAAGCAGAGTAGCCATGGCTGATCGTCACCTCCGCCAATGATGGCGTCGCAAAGGCGAGTAGAAACATCGTCGCGCGGATGTCGAATGTCATTTATGCTTTCCCAAATATATGCGGACAGGACAGTGCTATGTTGCGATCGTGTCAAGAGCGTTCGTTTCACTGCGGGTTTTCAGATCGGCAAATGGGTTGGACTTGCGGTGGCAGGCAGTAGCCGCCCATGCATACGATGAAAACCTTAAGCTCAACGCCCCTGCCCGATGGAAAATAAAGCCAACGAGAGCGTCGTCGCGCCCGTCGTAATTCTTGTCGAACTACCCGCAAAACGCATCAATTCCTTACAACGCAAGGCATCCAACCCATTGCCGGAGCACACAAATTCACGCGATTGGGGCGGCGGTTTACATTGAATGCTATAACGTGTCCGATTTTTGAAAATATGTGGTTGACGCTATCTCACCACGGGCCTATAGCACCCAAGACGGATTGGTAGCTCAGTTGGATAGAGTACTTGACTACGAATCAAGGGGTCGGGGGTTCGAATCCTCCCCAGTCCGCCACTTACCACTTGTCAGACGACAAAGTGATTTTCCTTTTGCTGCGAAAATTTCCTTTTAAGTCGCAAGTAGCTGCCTTGATCAAAAATCGGGTGGTTTACACTTGAGGGCTGACTACTATCTGTGATGCAGCTTATGGCGAGCCGCGAGGCAAGTCTCCAGAGGTCCCGCCCTAGCTTGATTTTTTCCAATAGCCTTCCTTTTTTGGCCGCGAGTGCTCGCCACACTCGATGCTCGGAGGCTTTTTGCACCTGTGGGCTTTATAAATATCCGCGTTGCAGCCATGGGTGTACCGGGCGTCAAACATCTGGATCCGCTCGCCACTATCGATTGACACGAACGGCCCTAACCGGACGTTGGCCACGTTATCTCGATGCTGCAATTGCAGCCCGCATAGCGGACATTGTCCCATAAGCGCAGCATTCCATCAAGCTGGATGACTGCATCGCGGACCTTGTTGCCGTTCGATGAAGACGCCTCAATGTCCGGTTTGGCAAACTGTTCTACAAACGGTGGTTTTTGGAGCGATTAGACTCTTACCGCGAATGTCCGATTGTCTGATCCATCGTGAGCTTTCATATATGGTGGTATAGAAAGACCAACAATGTTCAACGAAGAGGGTCGATATGGAAAATGACAGCAATGATCGTGACAAAGGCGATGACGTTTACCTTGTGCGCGCAGCCGAGATTGAAACTGCGGAGGGACTCTCCAAGGCCCATTTTCTGAATTCAAATGCGAAACGAGTGAACAAATCGTTGGGTGATTTAACAGGACTCACTGGCTTTGGCTTTCATATCATAGAGGTCGAACCCGGTTGCGAAACCACCGAGTATCATCTTCATCACCACGAAGACGAATGCGTTTATGTGCTTGATGGCGATGCAACTGCACTTATCGGCGACGAGGAACACCCTATCAGTTCGGGCGACTTCATAGGATACCGAAAGGGCGGAGTGGCCCATACAATTCGTAATACCGGAGATCGCAATTTGCGGTGCATCGTGGTTGGTGAACGTCTGTCGCATGATGTGGGCGATTACCCACACAAGAAGATGCGCATATATAGGAATGCTGGGCTACCTTGGAGTGTGGTCAATCATGATGCCATCAAGGAGCCTCGAAACGTGGGAAAAAAATAGAGCGGAATTACACTGCTAAGCGGACCTTTGATATCCTTCCAAAACCCTCCTTTGTGAATGGTCATCAACCTGCATATTGATTTTAGTGTGCTTAGGTGATTTGGCCTTCATAATGAAAAATATCTTTGTTGCGATTTCCTTTATCCTGCCCGCGACATCTGTCTTTGCGGCGACCCACGACGTTGAAGCCGCTTCTTATCGCGAACATTTAACGTTTATATGTTATATGTTTGGCACCAGCGTCACTCTGGAAGACTGGGACCAAGCGACTACTGCTCATGAAAATGTTGCGCAATATGCTCGGGCTGATGGTGCTTCCGTTAAATACATGCAAGCCATGCGTCACGCGGGCATCGCCCGCGCAGAGGCAGTCATGGAAGAATGGGTGGATCGCAGCGAGGCTCGGCTGACCTGTAACGATGTTCACGGTGGATGACCCCAGAACGTCCCATGATCTGCGCAAAATTTATAAAATCGGCAAACCACTTCAATGCTGAAGAGTATAGTAAAACGAGCGACGAGCATGCTTGGATACGGTATGGCGTGGGGCGTTGGCGGATGGTAGTTGCCCAACTTTCTTGCCCGCGTTGGTCAAGAGGTTGCTGGGCGTATGCGCGCACGCGTTGTTCAGGAGTTAACGACAACCTTTGCAAATGACTGCTCTGATGAGATTTCGCTTGCCGATGCGCTACGGGCCGAAGTCGTGGCGCGCTACAATGCCAAAAAGACGGGTGCAAAGCTCCTCATCAATCCGCAGCTTCCGATGTGACGCGATTGCTGGATAAATTGCCAACATCCGCTCCGACACTTCCGTGTGTTGGGGCGTGAGCTGCGTCCAATTTCTCTTTGGCGGACAAAGTGAGCTTTCGCTGAGACTGCTCTAAGAGCTTTCTGAGAATGTGTTTCTTGGCCACCTCGTTTGCGCGGCAGTTCAACACTATAGCACTTGCCGCAATTATCCCCTTGCGAGTGCAACCGGCACGGTGACAGCAATTCACTGTGCTGGCTCGAGGGGGCCTTCCGCACCGCATCATTGAATGAATCTACAATCTCTTACCACTTGAATGTCGGCTGTCGCCGTTGAAAATATCACATCGCGCACATTCAGCGAATGACTGGTCTCCGCCCTTGGTGAATGATCCCGCTTCACGGCCCAGAGCGGACTTTGATAACGTTGCAAGTAGCCGGGGTGCAGCTTTCGCATTGCTGACATTCATTTTTCGCAAAGCATCGGCCGGACTTGGGCTAAATCATTTCGATCTATCAATGATACTCTACGCCATCCTTCAATTCGGCAATGAAAGCGCGTTCTCCGCCAAGATCAGAAAATGCGCGTGTTCGGCAGCTCAATACGATGATCTGTTGGTCACGAGCGATCTGGGCCAGCATATTGAACATAGTTGAAATTCGCTCATCGTCAGTGTGAACCAAAGCGTCATCCAATATAATTGGTACATGATTTCCGTGCTTTGCAAATAACCTTGCAAATGCAAGTCGCGTGAGGATCGCAATCTGCTCAAATGCCCCGCCAGACAAGGCGCCGATCCTGTCCGTCACACCATCTCGAGTTATCGTATCAATCAAAAGCTTGTCAGGGTCTATTTGAAAGTCTGCGCCAGCATGTAGTTGTCGCAGCAAAGGGAGCAGTTCCTTGCGGACAGGTTCAAAATAAGTCTCTTGCGCATCTGTTCTGGCGGCATCGAGATGTTCAACCAGCAGCCTTAAGGCTTTTACATGATCTTCAAATTGAGCGGCACGTTCTTTGGCACGAAGCAACTTTCCCGAAACCTCAGCCAGTTTTTCCTCAACGGAACCCTCAGTTTGCGTTTGTATGGCTCCATCGAGTCTGGCCAGATCACGTTCCAGTCGATGGATTTCTTTTCTGTCTTCGTTGTCCGCTTGCACTGCCCGTTCATGCAGAGAGATTGCAGCCGAAAGGTCCGCGGAGGCTACCTGCAGCGCTTCAAGTTTAGTGCGTTCCTCCACGATTTCAGCTTCCTTGGCCTCTTTAGCTTTTGTAAGACCGTCCAGAGCCTCGTTTTCGCCCTCTGATACCGCAAGCTCTTCTTGATCTGAACGCAACCTGAGCGAAAGTACTTCGACCTCGGTCAATGCACTTGCTTGCGTGGCCAACTCCTCTTGCAGCGGAGACAGTTCTTCACGTAGCTGCGCAATAACTTCATCAAGACTTGAAATGCCTCTTTCTTTCGCCTCTGACGAGATTTTTTCTTGCCCACTGTTTGCTGCAAACATAGCAAACTGGTCTATTGGATGGCTCAGCTCATCGCAAAGCGTGGCCCACTCCCTCTCAATCGCTTCCAGGCCGTCAGGTGCCAATGCCCTGATTTGCAGCTGAGCGGCCTGATGGTCCTGTGTCGCCTTTCGCCACGTCGCGTGTGCCTGCCGTGCCGCAACGACTGTTCCTAAACCCAGTGATAGCAATTCATTATCGAGCTCCGATTGTAGTGCCTCTGGATCGGCTATCCCTTGCCCAACACCTTCAGCGGGTTGCAACGACATCGTTCCAAAACCGGGCAGTTTCACAGTCAGTTTTTGATCAATCAGGCGATATTCACCATTCGGGATATCCGTACTGTCAATATTTGCAGGTGATGTGTCCGCTGACACAGTGAACCGAGCGAATTGAATTTTACGTGTCTCAATTGCGATATCTCGGCGACGCTCAAGGTCAGACAACCTATCGACGACTGCCTCCGTGATCTCATCACTGTCCAAATTAACGGCCGCATCGCTGAGCTGTTGCTTCGGGGCTTTCAACTGCTGCGATAGATCAGACAGCGTAGCCAAACGTTTGCGCTTGTCGGTCTCGCGCTCGGACTTTCGGATTTGTCTTAGTTCCTCAGTTTGAGTGCGGCGGTCTTGTTCATGTTCGCTGATCTTGGTTTGTAATTTGGTGATGTCGTCTTGGGCTTTTGATTTGGCATCACGGGCCTCTTTAACAGCGGTTTCCTTTACGGCGATCTCGTCCGCAATCGCCTTGCGCCGATCCTGGTTGTCTGTGATGATTTTGATGTCTCGTTCAAGGCCTTGTTCCTCATTGCGAAGAATCTGAATGTCCTTTTGCGCCGCCTGCACTTTGCGGTCATGTTCCCGCGTTGCTGTAAGCTGCTCTTCTGCCTTGGCTATCGCATCGGTTCTCAAGACGCGAAGTTCAGGCGCTTGCAGTTCACGAAGACGGGTTGCGACCCGCCTTTTCAAACCCAAATCATTACTGAGGGCTGCAACTAAATTAGCTAGCTTGTCATTTTCTTCGCTCAGCTGGTCTATGCGGTCTACGGCGTCTTTCCACTGGCTGCCCGCTTTTGGCTTGTCTTGCTTAGTGCTGATGGCATCAAGGTCTTGTTTGCAGCGCTGGACAATGCTGTCCATACGACGTCCGCCCGTTACCGCATCGATCTGACCCCGCACGCTCGACATGACATTCCTGCGTGCGTCAATTCCATCAGGGCTGACGTCCACACCAATAGTGCCCTGACGAACCCATAGCAGTCCGAAAGGTCCGTTATTTACCGTCAGAATGTTTTGCTGAATCCACTGCTCAGCATCGTCTGCTTGTTTCAGGATCGTACCGTTTGCCATTGCAGTGATCGTTACGGACGATCCGGCCTTCTTCAAGTTAAAGACCTTCTCGATAAGGTAATTCTCGCCGTCGAGTTCTATCTCGACGGCGATCCGCATTGCCCCACCGGAATACGGTTGCATTTCTTTCAGTTCCTTCCTGCCCGATCCGTATTCATAGAAAAATAAAGCGTGAAGCGCGTCGAAAAAAGTACTTTTGCCGTTTTCGTTTTCAGCTGAAATAGTTGTTAAGCCATCACCGAAAGGCCCGAGCACAGCAGTCCTGTTCGCAAATCGGCGGACATTATGCAGGGTGAGTTTACGTAGTTTCACGTCGTGATCTCTTGCGCCAGATGGAACAGATGTGACAGCGCCATCCGAGCGATACGTGCGTCGTCCTCGGTTCGGCCTTCCACCGATGTCACCTCAAAAATACTCTGTGCGGCCACTCGCAACGCACCCGTTTCAGCTATCAGGTTTAGATCATCCGGATTTTGCTCAACGCCTACTTTCATTAAGTTGGCCTCGAAAAAGTGAAAGTCATCAGCGATGTTTCGGCAAGCGGTTTGCAATGCGGCAAGCTCGGACAAGCCCAAACGGCCTGTCCCAAAAAACCGCACAAGTGCAAAGCTACGATCATCCTTGGGCAGCGCTTCTTCCAAAACAGCCACCGGATCATTGCCCGGAAAGAACCCAACTTCGATGCGGTGCCACGCGTACCTTCCCAGCGGAACCTGTTCGACACGAGGAGTGTCACCCTGCCCATCGATCTCAACAAGTAAAACACCTGCAGCTGCGTGACCTTTGAAACCATCCGCCTCAGGTGCGCCTGCATACCACGTCCGCGATGTGACACGCATTTGCCCATGCCAATCACCGAGCGCCAGATAATCAAGGTTTGACGTCTCGGCGCGATCTGGCGGAATTGTCGCCAGCCCGCCGTCTTCTGATCCAAAATCCGTCACGCCGCCGTGGGCCAAACCAATCCGCATGCGGACACCGGTTTCGGCGGTATCCATCCATTCTGTCAGGTCGTAGCCTGGCGCTCTGACTGACGGAGGCGCTGGAAGGATCGCAACGTCAGTGCCGATTTCAACGACCTGAGGGGAGGTCGCTAAGATCACGTTGTCAGGCCTGTCTCGCTCCAAACGTTCCCAAAGATCAACGGCTGCCAAAGAATCGTGGTTACCCGGCAGCCAGACCCAAGTCAGATCAGGAAATGCAGCCATCGCATCTAACGCGCGTTTCACCAGCCTTGATGGTGGGGCCTCGGCATCAAAAGTATCGCCCGCGATCACAACAAAGTCCGCGCCGTGGTCAACGGCGAGAGCACCTATTGCTTTCAATGTTTCGAGGCGCGCTGTCTTCAATGAGGCGCGTGTATCTTCATCGAAGTTACCGAAGGGCTTACCCAGATGGACATCCGCAACATGAACAAAGCGCATTCTAAACAGTACCTCCCGCAATCAATTCTGAAAAATTAACACCATAAACCCGAGTGCCTTGCAACTTCAAACAACCCGTGACTTATTGACGTTGAATAAATAAAAAATCGTGAACTTTGTATGCCCTATGTAAATTCATCTGCAATGTCGCGTGTCGAATGGGATAGTGGCACACTTTCGATCTGGTTCACAGGCTCGGGAAAGTACCATTACTACAATGTCCCAGAAGCGCTCTATGAGAGCTTACTTGAAGCACGGTCCAAGGGAACTTTTTAACGATCACGTCCGTGATCAGTATGGCGCTTGACTGAGTAGCCCCAGCTCAAATTGGGTTTGGGCGGCTTATTTGAAACACTTATATTCATGCGTTGGCGTTCACTTGAAAATAAAAAACATAGAAATTCAAAACTTCAGATCAATCAAACATTGAGGTGCCCCTAGATTTGTAGACGCTTTGCTTGGTAATTTTGGAACCAAGGAGAGACGGATATGAACAAAGGAATACGGTTTACAGACGAGTT
>NZ_JACIJM010000018.1 GCF_014199395.1 Yoonia ponticola
ACACGAACAACGGCATGCTGTCACCGGTTGACTATGAAATGAAACAGCAGAAAATGAACAAGGCAGGCGTCTAGGAAGTTAGGGGCACCTCACACGTTGTTGGGGTCACGAGGTTAGGTTTAACGAAACACACATCCGTAGCGGACAGCCCGGTGATCGAAAAACGAACACTCTCAAACGCAGCCACCTCTATCGCTTTGGATAGTGGCCGCGCGCGGGGGCATCGACGGTCACGGGGTTTGCGGAATGCGAAAGGACCATGGCGATGAGCGTTACTTTAGAAGCTACCGGTAGCCTATATGCTTACAATGGTAGCCTACTTAGCTTGCTTGGTTTGAACGTCCTGCCAGACATTACGTCTCCTGTTTCGGGCACTATCACCGATGACGATGGTCAACTTGTCATTGGTGAAACAGGCACAACAACGGTTAGGATCGGGGCCAGTACTGTCGAGCAGCCTTTGAACTACTTGGGGTCCGGTTACGCGAATTCCTTGCTGGGGTTGTTTGGCAGTACAAATATCATGATTTTCTCAGTTGGTGCGCCCGATAGTACCCAACTGTATATCTATGCGCCTGATGGCTTTCCGGGGCTAACTGGAGTCGCTGGGTCGTTTTCGTTGGGATCCGAACCGTTTAGTATGATCGAGACCACGCCCGGAGTCGTTGATGGCACGGATGCGAGCGACACCATGAATGTTGGTTATACTGATGCTGATGGCGACCAGATAACCAATTATGCTTCTGGTGGCGTATTGTTTGGTGGGCAGTCGGGCAACGATACAATTTACGGCTACAGCGGGAATGACATAATCAATTCCGGCAGCGGTAACGACATCATCTATGGTGGTGATGATGATGACGCGATCAATGGTGGCGCAGGCGATGACATCATTTATGGCGGTGACGGCGACGATACGCTCGAAGGCGGCGAAGGCGACGATCTCGTTTTCGGCGGGGCTGGCAATGATACTTGGATTGCCGGCGGGGCAGACAGTGCTACGGATGCCGTCTACCTTGGTGTTGGCGACGATACTGCCGAGGTTGGATTTCGCACGGATGGTGACACGGAAACACTTAACGGCGGTGATGGTGAAGACACAGTTAGGTTCGACGCTACGATTGTCGACAATTTAAATCTAAGCATCATCCTGAACGATGTGGGTCCGGCTACCGTCAATTTTGGTACCGAGGTTACTAATTTTGAAAACGTGCGGGGCAACTCTAGTAGCAACACCATTACGGGTAATAATAGCGCCAACAAGCTTTGGGGCCTAGGTGGAACGGATACAATTGATGGCGGCGGCGGCAACGATCTGATCGATGGCGGCGACGGTGATGACACCATGACAGGCGGCACTGGCGACGATGTCTTTGTTTGGTCAGGTGAAAATCGCGGCAACGATATCATCACTGACTTCGGGAATGATAGCGGTGGTCCGTATAACGACACCATCACGACAAACAACGATTTCGTCGATCTGAGCGGTATCTTTAACGAAACCACACTTGACGCGTATAACAGCGCTAACGGCACCGATTTCGTGAACGCGATCGCCGCGTTGAACCACGATGTGGCCGACGGCGTCGTTAACTTTAACGGCACGGACATGACGTCCGGTCCGACCTTGACGATGACTGGCGTGACCGGCGGTTTGACCGAAGAGCAAACCGCCGTGGTGTGTTTCACGTCTGGAACCCTGATCAAAACACGCGAAGGTAACGTAGCTGTTGAGGATCTGAAGATTGATGACGAAGTTCTGACACTCGATCAAGGGTATCAGCCGATCCGTTGGATTGGGTCGCGGACTTTGTCCAAACAAGCGCTTGATGCGAACCCGAAACTGCGTCCGATCCGTATCAAGGCGGGGGCTTTGGGTAACAACATGCCCGAGCAAGATTTGATGGTATCGCCACAGCATCGCGTTCTCGCAAATTCTAAAATTGCCTCACGCATGTTCGGGGTAAACGAAATTCTCGTTGGTGCGAAACATCTTGTGCAGTTGAACGGGATCGACGTCGCGGATGATGTGACAGAGGTAGTCTATTGGCACTTTCTCTTCGAAGCGCATCAAATCGTGTTTTCGAATGGCGCTAGAACCGAGAGCCTCTATACTGGGCCAGAGGCGTTAAAATCGATCAGCCCAGAGGCACGCGAGGAAATCTATTCGATTTTTCCGGGTCTACAGGCCGATCCTGACACCAGCACAGCCGCTGTGCGACTATTGGTGCCCGGCAGACAGGCCCGCAAGTTTGCGGAACGTACAGCGCGAAACGAAAAGCTACTGTTTTCATAAGATAAAAAGACAAATCTGCGGGGTAACCAATTTCTGATTGCCTCGCAGGACACATCCCGACCATCAGGCCACCACTCACATCTAAGTTCGAAAGACCGCACTCGCGGTCGCTAGGGATTTACCCTAGGCGAACACACTATACGGTAAGAAAACCGGATAGGGGCGCATTCACGGGCATCTACCACTATCCATTCATTGATCTGAATGTCCAAAGGTACGGGCAACTCGTTAGTAATGCGTTGGTTTTTGCGTTTTAGAGCTCCCCTCTATCGATCATCGCCATTGCGCGATGCTTTCGGGAAAGCTGACGGGCTATGATCCCCTCAGCTTTGCACCCTGCGTCAGAGTTTGGTAGCACTCTGCCAAACAACTTACCGCAGTGGATTTGCGAACGCGCTTTCGCAACAGAAAGAGATCATCATGTTCTATTCCCGCTTCCTAGTCATGGTTCTGGCGTTTGCATTCCCCTTTGGAGGGATGGCGGCGGCTGATACTGTCACAGGCTCGGCAACTTTCCGCGAACGGATCATGCCGCCAGCGGATGCACGCTTTGTAGCGATCCTGTCTGACATTTCGCGCGCAGACGTGGCTGCGGTCGAGTTAGGGCGCATTGAGATCGAAAATGCGGGCGGCCCGCCTTACGCGTTCGAGATCCAATACGACCGCAGCGAAATTCAGCCGAACCACAGCTATGCGGTGCGCGCGACGCTCTGGGCTGGGGATCGCATGATGTTCACGACTGATACGGTTGCCCCCGTGCTGACGCGCGGCGCGTCGGATGAGGTTAACATCACGATGGTACGCGTTGCGTCAGAAGCCCAAAGCAATCCTGTCGCTGTCCAGCCACAAATCGGCGCACATGGTTTGCAATTGCCAGCGACGTTCGTAGGCACGCTGCCTTGCGCGGATTGTGAGGGGATCAGCTATCACCTCGACCTGTGGCCTGACCAAGGCTATCATCTGCGCCGCGAATGGCTAGGCGAGGCTGGCGGCGCAAGCGCGAATACTCAAGACGATATTGGTTTTTGGTATCTCGAAGTCGGCACGAATGCGATTGCTTTGGCCGGAGTGACTGACACGCCTGCGCAGTGGGAGGTGAAAGCACCAAACAAAATCAGACAGTTGGATATGGACAGGAACGCAATCGTATCGGATTTGCCATATGATCTAACAAGCAACGGTGGCCTTGATGAAACTGACATCGAAAAGGTTTTTATCGGTGGCATGATGACCTATATGGCAGATGCCGCAGTGTTCGAAGAATGTCGCACGGGGCGCATTTATCCAGTTGTCATGGACGGCGATTACCTCGCGTTGGAACAAGCCTACCTCACCGACCAAGCGGCCGTTGGTGCCTCGCTATACGTCAATGTCGAAGGGTCGTTTTTAATGCGCCCAGCGATGGAAGGGGAAGATCAGCGTAGCCTCGTCGTCAATCAGTTTGTTCGTACGCGACCCGGCATTACATGCGAACGGCAACGCGCCGATGCTTCGCTTACAAATACCTACTGGAAAATCGATGTCCTTGCGGTCGAAGATGTCGTCGGCCTGCCTTCTGGTGGCCGAGAAGCGCACGTCATTCTGCGTGAAAATGACGGTAGGTTTTCCACGACAGTGGGGTGCAACGGGATGTCAGGTGAATTTACGCAGCGACACGGAATGCTAAAATTTGGCCGCACAGCCGCAACAATGATGGCATGTCCGCCACCGCTGGGTGACTTGGAGCAAAGCCTTGCGCAGGCCTTAGAAGCAACGCAGTGCTACCGGATCAATGGTGAAACGTTGGTGTTTTATGGTGAAAGGGATGAGGTTCTGGCGCTCATGACGGCGGTGTATCTGTATTAAAGAACGCGACGGTGAATTTGCTAGGAGATGACGCCGCCTGAAATCACGACCTGTGGTTGGGGATTTCATAACCGCTCGAAACGGTGTTTGTGAGTGCGGCAATTACATTAAAATCAGACTTTTTCAGCGCCTAGATAAAAAAGTGATTTTCGTCTTGTTTCTCATCCAAACCCCCACTAAACGGGTCAACGGAGACGTGGCCGAGTGGTCGAAGGCGCTCCCCTGCTAAGGGAGTAGGCCCGGAAGGGTCTCGAGGGTTCGAATCCCTTCGTCTCCGCCAGAAACCCTAAATTTGTGAAACGTGCCATATGTTTAGGGCTTCTTGCGATGCTCCGGTAATGATGCAAGTCATGATCTTGACTTGTGGAACCTTGGTGCAGCGCGTTCTAACCTACCGCCGCCGCTTATCTGCTTTTACACCCGTTTCCATGCCGAACATAAACGCCTGCATGAGCGGGGGCGCTTGCGTTGCAGTTTTGGGTTGCTCGGCCGCTGCTGGCGGGCGGTGTTGCGTGGCTGGGTCGTTTGCTCCTAAGGCGATCAGGATAAGGCCCACACCGATATAGACCCCCGCGATAATAAACGCGGCCGTCGCGGGGCCTACTGTTGGCGCGAGCGCGAGCCAGCCGGATGCGGTTAGGAAGCCCACTCCGACTGTGCAGCATACAGTGCCCGCGCTGATCAGGCCCGCGCGTTTGGCGGTCCTTGCGACCTTATCCTTGATCCCAAACATCAGTTATTTCCGCGAACCAAGAAATCCGACGAGAAAACCTAGGCCTGCAGCAATGCCGAGTGCCGTTGCTGGTTGCTTTTGAACGAAATCGTTGGCTTGGTCCTGCAATTCTAGGGCGTGAATGCGCGCCGTTTCGGCCTGGTCAGCGACCTTACCGCGTGCGCTTTCCGCCGCGTGGCGTGTTGCTGCAATAGCGTCTTCGCCCTTGGCTTTACCAAAGTCGGCAATGATCTGTGTTAACTGTCCAATGTCCGCCCGCAAGGTCTCTAATTGTTCACTCACATCGGTGGCTGTTGCGCCGTTAGAGCCCGATTTGTTTGAAACATTAGCCATAGTCATTCTCCTTATTCATTTCTAACCGATCAACACATGCGAGCGTGTTTGGTTCCTTGAGTGCGAATAATAAAGTTTGGAACCACATTCAAACTCGCGGGGTTGAATTGCCAGAAAGCAGGGACCCCTCTGCGCATCAACAAAAAATCAGGAGAAGATCCATGTTATACTACGCTGTCATTTTCTTTATCGTGGCCATCGTTGCTGCGGTTTTCGGCTTTGGTGGAATCGCATCCGCGTCAGCGGGTATCGCGCAAATTCTTTTCTTTGTGTTCTTGGTCCTGTTCATCGGTACGCTGATACTGCGTGCCATACGGAGCTAAGGCGCAAGATGGGCGGAAAGGGTGCCTCTGCCTTGCGCTGCGATAGGCATTCAAAAGGCCGATGAAACTGCGTGTTTCAACGGCCTTTTGTGTCTCACGAACAATGACTTAGGTTTTTAATGTCTCAGTTGAGGCAAAGAACATCGCTTGGCTCACAGCAGATTGTACTTGTGCCTCTTGGAAAGGTTTTGAGATCAAGAAAGCCGGCTCTGGACGGTCGCCGGTCAACAACCTTTCTGGGAACGCTGTGATGAAGATCACAGGGACGTCCATGAGTTCCAGAAGGTCATTCACCGCATCTATACCAGAGGAATTATCGGCAAGTTGGATATCCGCCAAGATCAAATCTGCGTCCAGCTCGGCACCAAGCGTCAATGCTTCCTTATGGGTTCGTGCAACGCCAGTGACCTGATGACCCAAGGCGCTAACGATTTCGGACAGGTCAGCCGCGATGATCGGCTCATCTTCGATAATCATGACCCGCCCTTTAAAGCTATCGGCAAGCTCTGAATTGGCCGCTTTGATCAATCCGCGCACTTCTTCGACGTCAGTTTGCATGATCGTAGCGATGTTACTGAGGCTGAACTCTTCGACGGTGCGCAGCAATAACGCCTCGCGGGAGTTAGCTGTCAGGTTTGCAAGCAGGCCGTGTGCGCGACTGCGTAAACCTGTTTCCGGATCAGCAAAACGCTGCCCTGTGGTTGTCCAAACTGCGTGGAAGCATTTGAAAAGGTTAACTTTTATGGGGTGTTCGTTGTCGAATGGCGATCTGTCCTTGAGAATAGTTTCAAGAGTTGCGACAGTGTAGTTGTCACCACGTGACTGTGATCCGGTTAGCGCCCGCGTGTACCGTCTCAGATACGGGAGTTCGACCGCAAGAAGGTCAGAAAAGTTTGCATCGTCCATCGTGTCGTTCATATTTCGAACCTTTTTGTGAGATTTCTTGGAACCAAACGCTTGGGGACGAAGTTAGTTCCATAGGCAGTTATATATTAGCATTGAGGTACTGTACCAGAATGACAAGTCGTGATGACCCGAAGAAGTTAAAGATAGCCAGTTTTATTGACGAGAACCTCAAGCAAGTTTTCTCGGATCTCGAACGTGACCAGATGCCAGATCAGATTACTGATCTTTTGACATTGCTGCGCGCTCAGGATGATGAACTGAAAGTCAAAAAATGAGCAACTCAGACCCGAGAGATGAACTGGTAACGCACTTGCCAGCGCTAAGGGCGTTCGCGCTGAGTTTGACGCGCAACCGCGCGACTGCGGATGATATGATGCAAGACACAGTCCTCAAAGCGTGGACAAATATCGAGAAATTTAAACCAGGCACCAATATGCGGGCTTGGTTATTTACCATTCTGCGCAACAACTTTTACACCAGCCGTCGCAAGTTGAACCGCGAAGTTGCTGACGTGGATAATGTGTTTTCAGACAAGCTGTCGGTCAAACCAGATCATGATGGCCGCCTTCAAATGCGGGACTTCAAAGTTGCTTTCGAACAATTGCCTGACGAACAACGCGAGGCATTAATCTTGGTCGGGGCGTCCGGTTTCTCGTATGACGAAGCTGGCGAGATGTGTGGCGTGGCGACTGGCACAATCAAAAGTCGCGTGAACCGCGCCCGCGCACGGCTGACGGAATTGCTGGAACTTGACGACGACGAAGCGTTGGAGTTGACCGATACTGCAACCAAAGCTGTGGTTGGCGGAACAGGGATTACGTCGTGATAAAAGCGAAATGGTATAACAGTTTGCGCGTGCAAATCGTGCTGCTGTTGACGCTTGCGCTTTTTCCACTGGCAGCTGTCGCGATCTATCAAACCAACCGCGTCGAAAGTGAATCTGCACGGAATGCGGAACTGGCGCTGTTGGCTCTAACGCGCAGTGCCGCGAAGGAAGAAGAGCTGTTCATCCAACGTGCCTTGGGCGTGGCGCGGTTCTTTGGAACAGTGGTCTCGGATTTCATGGACGATCCGGTCGCGTGTAGTCGTGATCTGGAACGGTTTATTGCCAACAATAGCAACTACAGCTTCATGGGCGTCCTGCCACCTTCTGGTGTGATGACCTGCTCATCCGCTGGCGGGGAATTTGATGCGACGTCCGGCCCGTATTTTGAAGAGTTGATGAAAACGCAGCAGCGAATGATTGTTGCTAACCGTCGCGGTCCCCTTAGTCAGGAATCGATTTTCAACATTTCGGAACCTTTTCAAGTGGATGGCAAATTCGCTGGTTTCATCTCGATCTCGATCCCTCATCGCGGCATGCCGAAAGCCTCTGAGAACTTAGAGGAATTGGGGCTAATTGAGTTACTAACATTCAACTCCAACGATGAAATTCTGACCGCTCGTAATAATCTTGAAAAAGCCCAGCTAGAAATGCCCGCCGACCGGACGGTCGGCAATTTGCGTATCTTGAGTGGTCTTGCCTTTGAAGGGCAGAACCGAAACGGCGAGCGCCGAACATATACTGTCGTGCCAATCCAAGGCAGTGGCGCTACCGTGCTAGGCGTTTGGAAAACCGACGAAAGCCCGATAGGGTCGATCAGCAGTTTCGTCCAACCTGCCGTGTTCCCAATCCTGATGTGGGTGGCGAGCATGGCCGTCGCGATGTTGTCGATCTACACTTTGGTGCTGCGTCACATCACGCATCTGCGTCGCAACATGGATGAATTTGCTGAAAGCCGCAGTATCCAGACTTCGACCTACCGAGGGGCGATGCCAAACGAGCTGCAATCGCTCGCGAGAAACTTTGACCGCATGACGGACGACATCGTGCGTGAGGAAGCCGAACTCGAAGACATGGTGCGCGAAAAAAATGTGCTTATTAAAGAGGTTCATCACCGCGTCAAAAATAACCTTCAGCTGATTTCGTCGATCATGAACATGAAGATACGCGCAGCGCAGCAAGAGGAAACGAAATCGGTCCTCATGCGGCTGCAAGATCGTGTTCTTAGTCTCGCGTCCATTCACCGCGACCTTTATCAGTCACGTCATGGCGGCATGGCAAACGTAGGTGCGTTGGTTACGGATATTGTCGAAAACTCTGTGGAGGTCGCTGCGGCTAGTGACTCGTCTGTCAAAATAGATACCGACATCGATCCCGTATTGCTGTACCCAGATCAAGCCGTTCCGCTGGCGTTGCTGGTGGCTGAGGGGATGACCAATTCGCTGAAATACATCGGCAGTTCTGACGCCGAAAAGCCGTTCATTTTGGTTTCGCTGAAGCAAAATGGCGCTGAATGCGTGCTGACAATACGGAATTCAATCGGCATCGCTGCTGATGTGGAAAGCACTGGGCTAGGTACAAAGCTGATCAATGCATTCTCGGTGCAACTAGGTGGAAAAATCAGTCTCGAGGAAGAAGAGACAACCTTTACGCTGCGGCTGCATTTCATGATTGAGGAATTTGTTCCCGATGGTCGCGACTTCTGAAGCTTGATCGCGGGTCCCACGTAATTGGCTTATCAGAAGACAAAAAGAAGGCGCGCAATTCGATTTGCGCGCCTTTATCTTTTACGCAGTAGTTGCGCCTGACTTTGGGCCGGCCAAGAACCAGATAATAAAGCCAAGTATCGGCAGCACCAACACGAGCAACGTCCAGAGCACCTTAGCGCCTGTCGTCGCTGATGAACTTAGGATCGAGATGATCGCCCAGATGTTGAGCGCCAATACAATCAATCCACCAATGCCAGCATATTCCATTCTACGTCTCCTCGTTTGTGAAGTTGTTGCTAAATCAACGCGTGAACGTTGAAATTGTTCCATTGAGCGGGCATGCGCCATTGTTTGCGAATTTGCGCGACAGCCCGGAACGAATTCGTCCGTCCTGTGTTGGATCATCATTAAGGGGCGACAGACCGCCTCAAGCGTCCGGCTAAGATCAACGATCCGCCAGACGTCAACCTTTATGGAAGGAACGCGTAATGAATTGGGATCAAGTTCAAGGTAAATGGAAAGAAGTAAAAGGCAACGCCAAGGCCAAGTGGGGCGATCTGACAGACGACGACCTGACAGAAATCGACGGTAACCGCGAAGTGCTCGAAGGCAAAATTCAAGCCAAATACGGCAAGTCCAAAGAAGAAGCTAAAAAAGAAGTCGACGACTTTTTGAACTCGTCCGACGTCTGAAAGCTGTAAATTTTTCTATTGTGGCCGGTCATTGCACCGGCCACTTTTGTGTTTAGTGACCTGTTCGGTAGTGAAAATGGCGAGCCGTGGAGGACTCGAACCCCCGACCTGAGAATTAGAAGTTCCCTGCTCTAATCCAGCTGAGCTAACGGCCCGTCGCGGCTACTCCTGTATCCATACCGCTGAAATGTCAACTTGATAGCATCAATATCAGATGGGCTGACCAAGGGTGTGTGTGCATGTTAGCTACGCGGGCTGGGCAGGGCTAAAAATCTGGCCAGCGATTATGCCTCTAAATAACCGGGAACTTAAGCCGTCACGCAGCGTTGGGGTATCATCAACCGCTCTATTTGGTTTCCGAAAGATAAGACGTTCTTGTTTTCAGGCACGTAGAAAGTCAATTATGGAAGATGATATCAAGGCCCTCAGACGTGGGGTCAACACGCTTATCACGATTTCTGCGTTCGTTCTGGCCTACTTCGCTAAGGCATTAATTCTTCCTATCGTGATCGGGTTCTTGATCGCCCTCACGCTCAGTCCCATCAATCGTGCTCTGCAAAAAATCGGGATACCTGCCGCCGTTGGCGCGACGATTTTGATCATATTCGCGACCCTGGTCGTAGGCTCTGCTGGATACTTCGCAGGCGAGACCATACGCGTGTGGGCGCAAGACATCCCCAGTACTGCTGAAGAGTTGCGTGAGAAACTGAGCAGCGTCAGCAGTGCCATCGACGCCATGAAAGACGTGTCCGAAGATATCGAAGAAATGACGGCCGCCAATTCCGACGCCCCACAGCAGGCGGTTGTGGAGCAGAGCCCCATCGTGAACTCCGCGTTGTCAGTGGTGGCGGGGCTAGCGACATCGGCGGGTATTTCGTTGATATTGGCTCTTTTTCTGTTGGCGTCGGGGAATATGTTTTACGTCAAGCTGGTTCAAACCTTTAGGACGGTCAGCGAACGAAAGCGCGCACTCACAACCGTTTACGATATCGAGCGCCGCGTTTCGACGTATCTGTTGACGATCACGATGATCAACGCTGGATTGGGCGTCGTCATGACATTGGCGCTCTACGCGATGGGACTAGAGGACGCCTATGTTTGGGGCATCGCCGCGTTCTTGTTAAATTATTTACCGATTCTGGGCGGCTTGATAGGCACAGTTTTGGTCGGCGTTCACGCGATCATATATTTCGACACATTGTCATATGCGATCATGGTTCCAATTGTTTACCAAACGATTACCGCGTTTGAAGCGAATTTTGTTACGCCATATCTCGTAGGGCGGCGCATGGAAGTTAACATTGTTGCCGTGTTCCTGACCGTCGTGCTGTGGGCTTGGCTCTGGGGAATCGCGGGGGCGCTTGTTGCGGTGCCGTTCCTGCTTGTGTTTAAAGTGGTGTGCGACAATTTCACGTCGCTCAACACCTTCGGCAACTTTCTTGGCGTTGCGGAAACCGGCGAAAGGCAAATCCAGTGACGTTAGCTATTCTTGGAACGATACTTTGGCTGCTGTTGATATTCGTAGCGCTCTCTACGTTTTTACCGATGACAAAGCTGCCGTATGGCTTTGTTCAGGGGATCGGCTTTTTCCGCCTTCAGACGCTGGTGCTGACCATACTAATAGCAGTTGTCGCAATCATGTCGTTCGAGGGGGCGAACCGGATTTGGTTGGTCGCGCTCGCGGTCGTACTGACGTTGGTAAACTCTATCTATATCGCGAAATTCACGCCTATCTGGCGCGTACAATCACACAAACCTGATGGCGCGATATCAGACATAGACAAGCGGACGGTATCGATCCTCGCGAGCAACGTGAAAATGTCAAACCGCGCGTATCATCGTTTCAATCAGATGGTCCGCGAAGAAGCACCTGACATTTTGATCGTCGTGGAAGTTGACCAGCCATGGCTGGACGGTATCGAAGAAATTAAGTCCTTGTTCGCCGAGAAGATCGAAGTGCCGTTTGATACAGGATATGGCATGGCGCTGTATTCGCGTTTCCCGCTGGGGCAAGTCGACGTCGCTGAACTCGTCACCGAAGGCGTGCCGTCAATCCGGGCTGCAGTTCAACTGCCTGCGGGATCATGGTTCCGTATTTTTGCAGTGCACCCCGAACCGCCGGTCCCGAATATGGATACTAAAGGTCGAGACAGCGAAATCGCTCTTGCTGGGCTTAAAGCGCAGTCGGATTCCTTGCCCGTCGTGATTGCGGGTGATCTGAATGATGTCGCTTGGTCCACGACGACGCGCCGGTTTCAACGCCTTTCAGGCCTGTTAGACCCGCGCATCGGTCGCGGTTTTTACGCGACATTTCACGCCATGATACCTTGTTTTCGCTGGCCGCTTGATCACTTGTTTCATGACGCAAAGTTCCGGTTGCTCGACATGCGCCGCCTCGCGCCGATTGGTTCTGATCACTTTCCCATGTTTTTCTCTCTCGCGTTGACCGAGAGCGAAGGGGATAACGTTCTTCCTGAACCGCCACGAAATGGTGAGAAAGAAGAAGTAGACGAGATGATTGATGACGCGAAGGCCGAAGAACGCGCACCTATTGGGACGGAATGGGAGAAAGATTAAGCTCAATCTGGGGTGGCACTGATTGAAGGCAACAGCCTTGCTTTACACAGCTAACTCGCTTGGGAATTCAGTCGTTTCAACGCCTCTCGCTAGCAACATCGCATTTCCCCGTTCCGTGAGGTCGGTGATGAACGCGAACTGGTCACGAGGTTCGAAGGGGTAGGCCTTCACATGGTAGGTTATGCCCACGGGCGTGTTTTTCGCGACGACAATGATAGCGCGATCGAGGTTAAGGAACGGGCTGGTACGGGCCACGTCGCGCAAGCGTTCTGCAATACCATCGGTAGATTGCCCGCGCGCGACGAAAAAATCTGCGACACACATCAGCGTGCTGTCACCATCGTTCCCGTTAATAATGTTGTGGGTCCAAATGCGGTCGTGGGGGATCGTTACGATATTATCGTCCGGCGTGCGCAGTTGGAATGCCCGCATTCCGATGGTTATCACTTCACCGTAATTTTCACCGACGCGCACCCAGTCACCAAGCCGATATGGTTTTTCAAAGAGCGCAACAAGTCCGGCAATCACTGCGCTGGCTAAGTCTTTGAAGGCAAAGCCAATTGCGACACTAAGTGCTCCGGCGATCAGGACGAAATTTTGCAATGTGACGTTGAAAATCAGAGGCACCAGCCAAGTAATCACGCAAATAATCAAAAGGACACGCGTGATAGGGATCGCGTTTAATGTGCCTTGGCGCAGACCCGCAGGTAGACGTTCCGCGACAACTGGTAGGACTTTTTCTACAGCTTTAAACAGCACCCACGCCAAAATGATAACCACGATGACTTCCGAGATCACCCAGGCCGACAGCGTATTGAACAGATTAGAGAATTTATCGACCTGGTCTTCCATGAGGCGTCCTAAAGTTGATCAAGGTTAAGGCCCGCAGTCCCGAGGGCGCTGCGCATAGCGGCGTAGTGGCGCGGATTATGGCGCAGTCCGTCATCGTCGATGCTGATAAATCCTAGGGATGCCAGCGTAGTCCAGATGCCTTGGGGCAGGGGCCTCGGAAGCATGTTTTCAATCGTTTCCGAACGACAAGGCTCGTGAATAAGCAGATTTTGCAAAGCCAAGCAGATCAGGGCGTGATCATGGCTGGGCACGGACGGGCTACCCGATTGGCGCAGCCACATCGTTGCAGTGTGATCCTTGGGGGTATCTTCATCTTCAGTAGCTGCTCGGGCGTCATCAAAGAACATTTCAATCGCGCCCCACGGTACGCCTAAACTGCGTTTAGCAAGTTTGGTGAAATACGGGTCCTTTAATTCGCCGTCCTCATCGCGTTCAAAAACGGGTTCACCGGATGCCTCGGAACGAATATCAGTCAGGTTGTAGGTCTGGGAAATGGTGGGTTCCAGCAACGCGGCAAGCGCTTTGTCCGTGAAGGCAGGTGTCGTGACCTGGTTGGGGAGCGACATATCAATCGCGGTGATTGCGTTCATATACCGCCACGCCCAACTGTTGCAGCCAAAGATGACTTTGCGCTTTCGCTTGGAAAATGACCTGATCAGTGCCCGGACATTGTCGATGCTGTCATACTGGCGCAGTAAGTGTTGGCCAGACAGGTTAAAGACAACTGCATCAGCGGTCTCATCATCGGGTACGTCATCCAAGGACGTAACAATCGCTAATCCACGCAACTTCGCCCAATCCCGCAACAAATCTTGACGCATCGGCGGCGATACAAACACGCGTTGTTCAATCTTTTCGTCGGGCGTCGTTGCCCAATCCAGAAATTGGTTATCCAAACAGTTAAAGAGGATCCCTTGAAGTCGCTCATGACACGCGGCGATTAAACCTTGCTCGTGAATGGAATGCAGGTCTTCGTCCTGAATATATTCCTGCTTGGCGAGCCAAGGTATTTTTGCCGTTAAATTTTCGAAAGTATGAACCAGCGTTTGCCGCGTTTCCCCCTGCGGCCAGACATATTCGCCCAAACGTATCAGTTCGGTCGGAAAATCTGGGCTATCAGGATCAGGTTTTGACATTTGTCGTTCCAGTTTCTGTGCAATCGTTCATCGCATCGTGACACACAGTTTACACCTGTAACACTGCCAAACCCCTAAATATTGCGTAAGGGCTTCGATTTGCCGGTTGGTAGGGTTGAAACCAAATTAGTTCCATCAAAAAAAACAAAATCTATTGGGAACAGAATGCAGAGATTGGTGTTCTCTATTCGAAGCTGATGCAAACACTGCAGCGGCCATACTATAGGAGAAAGACCATGAAAAATTTTGTAGCAACTACAGCAGTAGCACTTATTCTTGGGACATCTGCATATGCTGAAGGCCACACTGGTGCGTTTTCAGATATGACATTCGACGCGGCGACAAACCTCAATGCGTCCGAGTTGATCGGGATGCGCGTCTATGCATCAGAAGCAGACTTTGATGGTGTGACCATCGCTGAAAACGGCGAAACAGAATGGGACGATATCGGCGAAATTAACGAGATCGTTCTGACACGTGACGGCGAAGTACAGTCCGTGATTGTTGGAGTTGGCGGCTTCCTTGGCATAGGCGAAAAGAACGTCGCTGTTGCAATGGACAGCATCCAGTTCGTAGCTGAAGATGGCGATGCAAACGACTACTTCTTGGTCGTTAATTCGAACCAAGTCGGTGTCGAAGAAGCGCCAGCTTACGAGTACACCACACCGATGTCCGACATGGACCACGACGGTATGGATACGGAAAATGCTGACATGGACGCCGCCGAAGTTGACGGGGCCGACGTAGATGAAGAGCGCACACCGCTGACCGCACCGATGATGGAGCGTGATGGCTACGCAACAGCCATGACCGAAGACCTGACTGCCGAAGACTTGACAGGCGCTCGTGTTTACGGCGTGAATGACGAAGATATCGGTGAGATTTCTGAACTGTTGGTAACAGCAGATGGAGCACTTGACCGCGCAATCATCGACGTAGGTGGTTTCCTTGGGTTGGGCGAAAAGCCGGTATCCGTGCCGATGGACGAATTGCAGATCATTCGTTCTGACGACGGTAGCGACCTTCGCGTCTACATCGAAAGCTCGGAAGAAGCTCTTGAAGCACAGCCTGAATACGAAGGCTAATGTCATAGAGTAGCGAGGAACTATTCACTCTCGTGATCGCCCCTCCCGTTTGTTCGGGAGGGGCTTTTCTGTTTTCGTTCTGAATTTGAGGTATCGCAACGGCTCAGGCCACACACAGCTTTGCAGGGTCTGCGTGCTCCACTTTACCAGCGCCTAAGCCATACTTTGAAATGCCACGAATTTTCACATGCAACTTGACAATCGGATATTGAACAGTACAAATTTGTCCTAACATATATTATGGAGCGCAATTGTAGATGACCCAACCGCACGCCAGCATCAACGTGACGCGCTATGTGTGGGCGCATGGGGTTGCGCAATTGTTGTTGTGGAGCGGGTTCTACTACTTACTGCCTGCGCTGTCGGCCAAGATTGCGATAGAAACTGGTTGGCCGGTTCTGAATATTTCCATCACTTATACAGGCGCGTTTCTTTTGTGGGCGATCATGGCTCCTGTCGTTGGGATGCTGATCGACAAGGGGCACGGCCGCAAAGTCATGCGCATCGGGGCTATCGTCGGTGTTGTGCTGCTGCTTGGCTTGTCTATGACATCCAATGAAACGGTGTTTAGCGTATTGGTTGTCCTGCTCGGCGCATGCATGGCCGCGACGCTTTACGATCCCTGCTTTTCCGTGATGATGTTGCGATTGAAATCTAACGGCACAAACGCAATCGCGACTGTGACCTTGATCGCAGGGTTTGCGACGCTTCTGACATTTCCGCTGGTCATTGGCTTGTCCTTAATCATGGGCTGGCAACAGATCGTGCTCGTTTTTGCTGTGCTGGCGTTCATCGGGATGTTGATCCTGCCGTCGGAAGTCGAGGCTGTCGCCAGCAAAGCCCAAACGCATAATAAACTCCCTTTAGAACGCGGCCCCGTATTGATTGCGTTGTCATTTGGATTGGCAATGATGGGGCACGCGATTTTGTTGTTTCTTCTGCCCGTCGCATTGGTCAGCGATAGTGGTGATGCGCAAAGCGGATTGCTTGCGCTGGCAATTCTCGGGCCTGCACAGATTGCAGGGCGGACGGCGTGGAAATACTACGGCGCTGCGTGGAGCCCTCGCGGGTGCGCAATATTGATGTTCGCTTTCATGTGTATTCCGGCGACGCTGATGTTGGTGGCGGGCACCGCGCAACCTATCATTTATGCAGCCCTGATCATCCAAGGCGCGTGTTACGGTGTTCACACAATTTTACGACCAAGTTTGGCGCAGCGCTATTTGCATCCCACGCATCTGGGGCGGGGCCTTGGTGCGATCGCGATGGTTGGCGTGCTGATGATGGCTGTTGGTCCTGCTGTTGGTGGTCTTGTTTGGACGAACGCGGGGCTTTCTGGGCTGATGATTGCAATCCTTGTTTTGAATGGTCTGGCGCTCGTTTTGAGCGGCATTCTGCAAATCACGCCCCCGAAAGAGGTGATAGTATGATTTCGAACGTCTCGTTTGCCGGCGGCGCTATGGCGCCATTTAACCGACGCAAAGACGGTAGTTCGTTTCGCGATTGGGCGCGTGCTGCCGTGCAAGGTGCATTAGATGATGCCAATCTAGAAGTCAGTGATATCGATGCGCTGGTCGTTGCCTCTGAAAGTGACTTCTTCACCATGCAGCTAAACCCTGCGGCCTTGCTGGCTGACGAATGCGGTTTAGTTGGTGTGGCGGCTAAACGCGTCGAAGGCGGCGGTGCGTCGGGGCATTTGGCGGTGCATGCGGGTGTAGCTGAGGTGGCTAGCGGAATGGCACGCCGGGTCTTGGTTTTGGGAGTCGAACCTTCTGCATCGCACCTAAAAGGGACAGATGTTGGCGCGCTCTACGGGCTGTCGTTCGACGCATGGACCGATGGTATGACTGGCATCGATTCAACCTCGCTGTATGCATTGTCTGCGCAGGCATTTATGGCACGGACCGGTGCGACCGTGGCGGATTTCGCGCGGATTGCAGTGCGCAACAGGGCGCATGCCTGTGCAAACGCGAATGCACATTTGCCTTTGGATATCTCTCTAGACGAGGTGACCGCCTCACCTGTGGTGGCATCACCCTACCGACGTTTGGATTGCTCGCCGCTCAGCGATGGTGCTGCAGCGATCATTCTTGCACGAACATCCGATCTTCCTGCAAGGCCGCAGGGACGAGCGCGGTTTCGCGCTGCGGTCAGCGCTGTTGACACAGTGCGTTTGGGCGAGCGCAGCGATCCGGGTTTTTTTGCAGGCAAACAACGTGCCGCGCAGCGTGCATATGCAGCTGCAGGCGTGACCGCTGCGGATATCGGCATGGCAGAGGTCTACGACAGTTACTCTGGCGCACAGCTTCAGTCACTAGAGGCTCTTGGGCTTGCAAATGGTCAAACCATAGCGGCTGAACGGGAGGATGTCTTTTCCGCGCAAGGTGCTGTGCCAGTCAATCTGTCTGGTGGCTTGTTGGGGCAGGGTGCGCCCGTCGGTGCAACCGGAGTGGCGCAGGTTTTATCTGCAGCGTTGCAACTCGAAGGGCGATACTTTGGGCAACAAGTTGCGAACGCGCCGCGCTTTGCGCTTGTGGATACCCACGGCGGTATCGCCACTTTAAACGCAGTTAGCATTCTGGAGGCCCCATGAAGCATCAACTGAAGTTGGACTATACGATCCCATTTGGTGGTCTTCAGCCTTATTTTGATGCATTGCATGATGGAAAGGCGCTTGCGAGCGCGTGTAACTCCTGCGGCTCCGTAGCGTTTCCAGCACGGACGCAATGCGGCAATTGCCGCAGTAGCGACATGAAGTGGGTGCGGCTCAACGGCACTGCGCGCGTCTTGTTTCGCACGGATGCAAGCGCTGGCAGTTTCGCGCTAGTCAAATTTGACGGGGCTGACACGTCCAGCACCGTCGCACTGGATAATCCCGAGAATGACGCGATGTTTGGCACAATTGTGGCGCCCAAAGACGGGGCACCAGGTTTGTGGCTGACGTTGGTTGATACAGAAAATGAGGAACACGATGGACGCTAAAATTTTTAACTCTTGGTCGACTGACGAGCTTGCAGGCATTGGTTTGGTGCGTAGCAACGGTGCTATTGAAATCGACATCGCGCCCGATACGAATATTTACCACATGACCGTGGGTGCTCAGATCAAAGCTGGACGTCACGATGCGCCTGCGATGATCTTTGAAAAAGCAGACGGGACGCATGCGCATTGGAGCTTTGGTGACATTGATGCGCAGGCGACTGCGTTAGCAAGTGATCTACGTGCGCGCGGATATGGTCGCGGGGATCTAATCGGGCTGCACACAGGCATGCGCCCTGAAACTGCGATTGCTCATATGGCGGTTTGCAAATTGGGGGCCACAGCAGTCACGCTCTCGCAACTCTACGGGCCAGACGCATTGGCGCATGCGCTGAACCATTGTCAGGCGAAATGTCTGATCAGTACAGAGTCGGCATGGGCACCATTGCGTGACAGCGCAGGGTCGTTGTTCCCGCATCTCGTGGATGTTCTGGTCGCAGATACAACTGGGACTGAACCGGATTTGACCGCCATCCTCGTGGCGGAAGCTGACGCAAATTTTGAGCCGGACTACACAGGCGCAGATGATGCGGCTTTGCTGATGTACACGTCTGGCTCGACCGGAATGCCAAAGGGCATTTTGCACGGGCATCGCGTTTTGGCGTCTTACAAACCTTCTATCAGCTTGTTCTTCAACCTTTCGATGGACGACGAAGATGCTGTGTTCTGGTCCCCGTCGGATTGGGCCTGGGTCGGTGGATTACTGGACATGTTGTTCCCCGCATGGATGGCGGGCTGTCCTGTTGTGACAGCCGAGGCGCGGTTTAAGGCGGCTTGGGTCTATGACTTTATGGCACGTCACAAAATTACGCATACTTTTCTAGCACCTACAGCGATTAAACGTTTGGCGGAAACAACGCACCCGCGGAACGACTACGATTTGTCTTTGCGGGTCATTTGTACGGGTGGCGAAGCATTGGCTGCTGAGACTCTGGCGTGGGCTGAACACAACTTGCAGGTGGTCTGTAACGAATTTTACGGCATGACAGAGGTTAACCACCTGATCGGCAATTGCGCGGCCTTATATCCACGTCGTCCCGGGTCTATGGGCGTGGCTTACCCTGGGCATGACGTGCGCTTGGTTGATGCTGACGGCAATGACGTTGCTGACGGTGAGCAGGGCGAAATCGTAACACCCGCAACTGCACCGACACGGTATCTGGGATATCTTAATAACGCGGAAAAGGACGCCGAACTGATGTTTGGTGATTTTATGCGCACTAACGACTTGGCTGTACGCGATGCGGATGGGTATTTCTGGTACAAAGGGCGGTCTGACGACCTGATCAAATCATCTGGGTTCCGGATGGGCCCCGCCGAGATCGAAGAATGCTTGTTGGCGCATGCCGCAGTCGCCGAAGTTGGCGTGATTGGCAAGCCAGATGCGGATCGCGGCAGTATCGTCAAAGCGTTCATTCGTTTGACTGTCGGAGTTGCAGGTGATGATGCGTTGGTCGCTGAGTTGAAAACGCATGTGCGCGAAAAGCTTGCGCCATACAAATCGCCTCGCGAAATCGAATTTGTCGAAGATTTTGAAATGACGTCGTCAGGTAAGATAAACCGTCGCGCCCTGCGTGCACGTGAAATGATCTGAGATGGTGGTTGACCTGCGATATTTGTTAGTACTAATATGTATTAACATATTTTGACTGTGGGAGGCATGATGAAATTTGGTATCCATACAGGGCTCTGGATGAAAACCTGGGCCGACGATCCTGCTCCGATTTTTAAAATCGCGGCTGACATCGGGTTTGATGGGGTAGAGCTATCCCTTCTTGGTGTCGGCAAGGATCGTGCAGAGTTGATTGGGCAGCAGGCGGCAGATTGCGGCTTGGAGCTAACCTGCTCGACGGGGCTTGGTCCAGAAGATGATCCAACGTCAGCGGATGCAGCTGTACGAGCTCGTGCCGTTGCCAAACTGACCGAAGCCATCGAAATCACCCAAATGCTGGGATCGCGCGGACTTGCTGGTGTGGTCGCCGCACCTTGGGGCGTTTTTGACCCAGCCAACAAGGTTGCACGTGCTGAGCGTGCCGCGCAAACACTCGGCGCTTTGGGTGGTGTTCTGGCTGATGCTGGCGTGACTTTGGGTATCGAAGGTTTGAACCGCTTTGAAAGCGATTTGACATCTACAGCCGCCGAAACCTGCGCAATTGCGCGGGCAACCGGTTCTGCCCACATCGGTGTTTTGCTCGATAGCTTCCACATGAATATCGAAGAGAAAAACCCGCCAGCGGCCTTGCGCGCGGCGGGTGATACTTTGGTCCATTATCACATATCCGACAATGATCGCGGTGTGCCCGGTAGTGGTCGCTACGATTTCGCAGCAGATGCCGCCGCCCTGCGTGACATTGGCTATGACGGCTGGGTTGTGGCGGAAATGTTTGTGATGGCGGGCAACCCTGCCAGCGCCGACTTGAACATCTGGCGCGATATCGAACCAGACCCGACGCAGGCCGCAATCCAGACTTTGAAGTATATGAAAAGAGGTTTTTGGTCATGCTGACTGAGCAGTACTTTACCCGACTACACGCGACATTCACTGACCAGATGGTGCACCTCAATACGCTGGATGCGGCGATTGGTGACGGTGATCACGGAACAACGATGCTGCGCGGCTTGACCAAAGCGGCTGCGGCAGCCGATGGACTTCGTGCCAAAGCATTTATGCGCGCATCTGGTGGTGCATCTGGGACGTTGTTCGGTTTGATCTTGATCGCGATCGAAACGCACTTGGAAGCCGGCGCTGATTTGGCCGATGGCCTGCAAACCGCTTGCGACAGAATCTGCGATTTAGGCGAGGTCAAGGTTGGCGATAAAAGCATGGTCGACGCGCTGGCTCCTGCCGTAATCGCATTGCAAAACGGCGACCTGAACGCGGCTATAGCCGCCGCCGCAACTGGCCGCGACAGCACAATGCCGCTGGTCGCGCGACGCGGTCGGTCACAATACGTCGAAGAGGGTGGCAAAGGGCATATCGACCCTGGCTCTGTATCTGTTGTGATCTTTTTGGAAATTCTAAAAGAGGTCGAGGGCACCGCATGAAAAAGCTGTTTAACACCGCTGAGACAATGGTCGACGATATGCTGGACGGCTTTGTCAGTGCCTATCCGCAGGTCAAACGCGGCAAACGCGATCCACGGGTGATTGTGCGTGATGCCAACGCAAAAAACGCGGATGAAAAGGTGACGCTATTGATCGGCAACGGCTCTGGTCATGAACCCATCGCAATGGGGTTTGTCGGCCAAGGGTTGCTGGACGCCAATGTGGTCGGCGATGTTTTCGCTGCACCCTCGGCTGATCTGATCCTTGACGGTATCGCCGAAGTGAACGGTAAGGCTGGCACGATCCTGCTGATCTCGCAGCACTCGGGCGATATGATCAATGGCCGTGCGGGTACGATGATGGCGCAGGACGAAGGTATCAATGTCCTGCATCTGCCAATGTACGACGATATTTCCGCCGCACCGCCGGACCGCAAAAAAGATCGCCGTGGCGCGCCGGGCACGATGTTTATCTACAAAATTCTTGGGGCCGCCGCCGAAGAAGGCATGCCCCTGGCCGAGCTGTTTGATTTGGGCGAAGCTGTCCGCGACCGCATCGTGACCTTGGGCGCTGCTGTGTCTCCGGGTGTGTCGCCATTGACGGGCCAACCGATGTTTAGCCTGCCTGATGACGAGATTTTCCTTGGCATGGGTGTGCATGGCGAACCGGGTGTGGGCCGTGTCAAAGTCGGCCCAGTCGCCGAACTGGTTGATCTGATGGTCGACAAGTTGCTGGCGGATCGCCCGATTGCCGCAGGTGGCCGTGCTTGCGTGATTATCAACGGCATGGGCGGCACCACGATGATGGAACAGCTTACGATCTGGAACGAAACACGCGATAAACTCGCACGCCACGACATCACCGCGATTGCCCCGATGATTGGCAGCTATGTCACGACCCAAGAAATGGGCGGTTTCTCGATTTCTTTACTAGAGCCGACAGACGAGATGCTGACCTATTGGTGCGCGCCTTCTGACACTCCTTCTTTCCCTAAAATCCATGATGCCCAAAAGGAAACAACCTCATGAGCAAAGATATTTTTAAGTTCGATGGCACAGTTTTTGGCGTCGCAGTCGACCAAGGCAGCGGATTGGAAGCAGCGATAAAAGAAGCACGCGGCGCAGACTCGCAAGACGACGACCTGCTGCAGTTCAAGCGCATTGTGGTCGAAACGCTGAGCCCTGATGCGACAACTTTGCTGGTCGATTCCACATTCGGGCGCGATTTGCTGCCGCATTACGACGCCCAATGTACCAAGATGCTGGCGTTCGAGGCTGACGTCTACAAAATCACCGACGAAGACCGGATCACCGCGTTGCCGAGCAATCTAGAGGTGTCTGATTTTCCTGATCTTGACGCCAAAATCCTGAAATTCTTTTTATACTACGGTCCAAACGATTCAGCCGCGTTGAACCAGCGCAAATTCGATCTGGTCGAGAATATCGGCCAACGATGCCGCGATAACGGGGTGGCGTATCTGTTTGAGCCCATTGTCTATGACCGCGCAATCCCAGACGGCACATCGGCAGAATTTGCGGCGGTGAAACCTGAATTGGTACGCGCTGCGACGCAGGCTTTTGCTGATCCGAAATTCGGCATTGATATTCTCAAGGTCGAAATCCCCGTTAACTTTAACTTTGTAGAGGGCACAGGAACGCCGCAGATGTCACGCGCTGACGCGGAACGTGCATTTGTGACGGCGGCAGAGGCTGCGGGTGATATTCCGCTGCTGTATCTCAGTGCGGGCGTTACGTTTGAACAATTTCGCGACGCATTGAAATTTGCACGCGGCGCTGGTGTGAACCCGCTTGGTTTTATGTGTGGGCGTGCGATCTGGAACGATGCGATTGGCGTGTTTGGCGCACAAGGCCCTGCTGGAATGGAAGAATGGATGCGCAGCACAGGGCGTGACCGTTTGGCTAAACTAAAGGACGCAATCGCATGAAATTGTTAGACCTTCACAAAGACGTCGCAGCATTTCTAGAAAAGCCGCAAGGCTTGCGGATCGGCAATGATCGCGTTGAGACATCAAAATTATTGGATGTGATCGACCCGTCGTTTGATACGCAGGCAGCACAGGTATCACTGGGGACTGCGGCAAACATTGACGACGCTGTTTCGGCGGCCCGTGCGGCGCTGTCCGGTCCTTGGGGTACGATGACAGCCCATGATCGCGGTCAACTTTTGTGGAAACTGGCCGATGCAATCGAAGATCGAAAACAGATTTTCGGCGAGTTGGATGCGATTGATAACGGCAAGCCAATGCATGTGGCCCGTGATGTGGATGCTGTCTATTCAGCACGTCATTTCCGTTATTTTGCTGGCTGGCCTAGCAAGATCGAAGGGCGCACAATTCCGGTTTCTTCACCGGACAAGATGAACTTTACCAAGGTAGAGCCAGTTGGTGTATGCGGGTTGATCACGCCGTGGAACTATCCGACGCTGATGGTTGCGTGGAAACTCGCGCCTGCCTTGGCAGCGGGCAATACGATTGTTTTGAAACCAGCGGAACAGACACCTTTGTCGGCCTTGTACCTTGCGGACTTAGCATTGGAAGTCGGTTTCCCTCCGGGTGTTTTGAACGTAGTTCCCGGCTTTGGATCGGACGCAGGTGCGGCGCTGGCCGGACATGCAGGTGTGGACAAAGTCGGCTTTACAGGCTCGACTGAAACGGGTCGCCGGATCGTCGAAGGTTCTGTTGGAAACTTGAAAAAAGTGTCGCTAGAACTAGGCGGTAAAGCGGCGAACATCTTGTTTGCGGATGCCGATCTGGACAAAGCGATTGCTGGCTCTTTCTGGGCGTTGTTCGGCAATAACGGCCAATCTTGTACGGCAGGTGCGCGTCTGTTTGTGCATCGGTCAATCAAGGAACAAGTGGTTGAACGACTGGCCGAGATGGCCAATGCGCTGTCTGTTGGTCCGGGTATGGATGCCTCGCCACATGATCTTGGCCCCGTGATTTCGCGGCCGCAAATGGACAAAGTTTTGGGTTACATCGAAGCTGGTCGTGCAGAAGGTGCCGAGGTCGTTGCTGGCGGTGCTCAGCGTGGCGAAGACGGTTATTTCGTTGCGCCGACTGTGATGCAGTCCGTCACGGATGACATGACGATTGCGCGCGAGGAAATCTTTGGGCCTGTGCTGTGCATCTTGGACTTTGACGACGAAAACGAAGTGATTGCACGTGCCAATGACACCGATTTCGGGTTGGCCGCTGGCGGGTGGACCCAAGACCTCGCGCGTGCGTTGCGTCTGGCCGACAAGCTACAGGCGGGCACTTTGTGGCTCAATACTTGGGGCGATACCGACGCGGCATCACCTTTCGGCGGCATGAAGCAAAGCGGATATGGGCGTGAAATGGGTGCCGAAGCGATATCGTTGTACTCGCAAACCAAAAGTATCTGGCTCGGATAGACAATTTCTGATTTGATAAGATCAATTGAACTTATCAGTGGACTGGAGATTATGACAGACAGCGCAATTCCAAAGTATCAGGCAGTTCATGACGCACTTCTGGCGCGGCTTTTGGCAGGGCATTATTCTGTTGGCACACGTTTGCCGACCGAAGGCGCGCTGTCCGATGCGTTTGACGTCAGTCGCGTCACCATCCGCAAGGCGTTAGAGCTATTGGTGCGTGCAGGGTATCTGACTGCCAAACAGGGCAGCGGCTACGTCGTGGCGACGGTTTCGCCTGCGACCTCAACCTGTATGGCGTCCTTTACAGATCAGGTTTTGAACGAAGGGCGTATTCCGGGCGCGAAACTCTTGAGCCTTGAAAATCCGACTGCGAATTTGAACGCAGAGGTCAGCAAATTGTTTGACGAACCGCTGGTTCTGATCCAACGCTTGCGCACGGTTGATGGGTTGCCGCGCATGTTCACGCAAACGTGGGTGCCGGTGCGCCATGCGCCTACGATGTCGGCGGTAGACTTTCCTGAAACCGGCCAAGAACAATCTATCCTGCGCATTTTACGTCATGAATTTGATGTCGATTGGACCAGCGCATGTGAAACGCTAGACTCCGTTTCCGCTGATCCGCAAATCGCTGAACGGTTGGGTGTGCCCGCCGCGACGCCGATCCTTTCGCAAGCATGTACTGCATTTGATACCAAGGGCCAGCCGGTCTTTTTTGATCAAGTGTATCGCCAAGGGCCGATCAACTTTGATCTATCCAACGGCTCAACCCAACAAACCAGCGCCTAACTTCGGAGTTTTCGCATGTCCCTGACCATCGGTCTTATCAACGCTTCATTGCCCAGCTACTTTCCCCAACGCCACGGTGTGTTTGAGGATGCGCGTCGTATGCTGGACTCTGTGGCACAGGTCGGTGGTTACGATATCGTTGCGGCGTCAGTGATCCCGATGGACGCCGCACAGGCCCGCGACGCGATGGCGGAACTCAAAGCGGCGGGGGCTGATTTTGTCCTGCTTTTGCATGGCGGTTTCACGATGGGCGACGTCGTGCGCGAGATTGCCAAGGACAGCTTGCCTTTGGGTGTTTGGGCTACGCCTGAACCGACTTTGACGGATGACGTGCAGCTGAACAACTTTGTCTCGCTGAATATGTCGATGTCCATCGCACGCGGTGTCCGTGATTTGGCGCGGCATCCGGTGCAATGGTATCTTGGCGGACCGGATGATGCCGAATTGCGTGGACGTTTAGAGCAAACTTTGCGGGCGCTGTCTGCGCGCAAAAGTTTGAACGGCGCACGGATTGGCGTTGTGGGTGGTCTGGCCCCCACGTTTTACAACATGGAAGTGTCGTCTGACACCTTGATGCGCAGTCTGGGTGTGTGGGTCGAACATGTTGATATCCACAAAATGACCGATTTGATGGCGGCGCAAACCGCAGCAGATGTTGCCGCAGAGTTGGCAGAAATGACGCAAGCGGCACAGGTCAAAGGTGTATCTGACGCCCAGATGGACCTGACTGTGCGTGCCGTTTTGGCATTGCGGGCCATTGCGTCAGAAGGGGGATATGACGCCCTGGCCGTTTCCGATTGGCCTGCTTTGCAGGAAAATCCAGGGATGCATCCAGGTGCGGCATTCACTTGGCTCGAGGAAAAAGACAAATTGCCTGTCGCCTCAGAAGGCGATGTCTTGGGGGCAGTCACGCAGCTGGCGGTCAAGGCTTTGACGGGGCGGGTAGGGTGCCTGCTTGATATGACATCACCTGACCTGAAAGCGGATCAGATTTTGATGTGGCATGGCGGCGGTGGCCCTTTGTATATGGCCAAAGACCAGCCTGCTTGGATCAATCATCCGATGATCGGACGCGGCACGCCTGATGGTCCGATTTTTGGTGCGATCGCGGATTATGAATTTGCCCACGGGCCGGTCACGGTTGTGCGCGTGGCACGTCACGGGACGGCGCAATTCGTGGTTGAAGGCGCTGTCAGCGCAGGTCCCGAAGCAGGCTTTATTGGCTGTCGTGGTTGGGTCGGTTCGTTCTCAAGCAATCTCGGTCCATGCAGCGCTAGCGATATTGTGACCACGGTGATGGAGCAAGGCCTTGAACATCATTTCGTTTTGGTACCAGGTCACGAGGCGTCGGTGTTTGCAGAGTTTGCGGGGTGGTGCGGGATGCAGCCGCTTGACGTCATCACGACGCATTCCAGACTGCCAAACTTCCGCAATTAGGAATCTTAACAGTTGACACGAATGCCTGACTGTTTAGTATTTGTATTAACAAATTGAATACTATAATTCAAACCATGGAGGGGAGGCCTAGGTGACTAAAGTTCAACTGAAAGGCGTTCGCAAAGAATTCGGTAAATTCGTTGCGATCTCGGAAATTGACCTAGATATCAATTCGGGAGAGCTAGTTGCTTTGTTGGGTCCTTCGGGGTGCGGTAAAACGACAACGCTGCGGATGATTGCCGGCCTCGAAGTGCCATCTTTCGGGCAGATATTGTTCGATGATCAAGACGTATCCGAGGTTCCGGTCCAAGACCGCAATGTTGGTATGGTGTTCCAACGTTACGCTTTGTTCCCACACATGACGGTCGAGAAAAACGTGATGTTCGGCCTCAAGGTGCGTGGCACCCCGACTGAAGAAATCAAACACCGTCTCGAAGAGATTTTAGACGTCGTTCAGCTTCAACAATTCCGCCATCGCTTTCCAGCCCAACTGTCAGGCGGGCAGATGCAGCGCGTCGCAATCGCACGCACGCTGATCACAAATCCTTCCGTGTTGATGATGGACGAACCGCTTGCCAACCTCGACACAAAGCTACGCGGCGAGATGCGACGTTTTATCCGCGACTTGCAGCAACGTCTTAATATCACGACGATATTCGTGACACACGACCAAGTGGAAGCCATGGAATTGGCTGACCGTGTCGCGGTGATCTTTAACGGCAAACTCGCGCAATATGATGCGCCGGATGCTTTGTATCAGCGCCCCAACAGCATTGAGATTGCGGATTTCATGGGGGCTGACAACATTTATGAAGCGCAGATTAGTGCCGGACGCGCAAAAACTGCGTTTGGCGAACTACAACTCGATCAACTTTCCAATCCTGTCAGGGACGGCGTCGGGCACGTATTGCTACGCGCCGAGGCTGTTGACCTTTTGCTTGAGGCTGATGCCGCAAGCGAGAACGTAATTCCGGGCAAAGTGACCGGACGCGAATTCTTTGGCGCGACTGTGAATTATACTGTGGAGTGTAACGGCGAAACAGTCACGGTGAATGAACAATCCCGACGTATGGTCGACGTTGGGCAAGACGTTTGGTTGAGCATTCAACCGCATCGCATCTGGGTCATTCAAGACACTGCGTAAGGCCAATTACGATCATAGGGAGGAATAAACATGAAAAAACTAATGATGGGTTTGTCGGTCACGGCAAGTTTGCTGTCCAACACGGCAATCGCCGAAGACGCAGAGGCGCTCGCGTTTCGTGAAGCGTTCTTAGCGGGAGCACTGTCTTGGGAGGACGTTCTTGCGCGCGCAGCGACAGAAGATGCCGTTAATCTTTATTACTGGGGTGGTAGCGATCCGCTGAACGTTTGGATGGATCAGGTTGTCACGCCAGACCTTGCCAAATTGGGTGTAAAGCTAAATCCGGTGCGGATTACCGGCACAAAAGACGCGATTGATCTCGTGCTTGCTGAAATGGGATCGGGTCGTGGTTTGGGTGAAGGCAGCGTTGATGCGATTTGGCTCAACGGTGAAAACTTTGCGACATTGCAACGCCAAAACGCTTTGTTCGGATCGTTTGCCGAGAGCCTGCCGAACAGCGTGAACATCGAATGGGACGAGAGTGACCCGCGGTCGCTTTTGAACCTGCGCGACTTTGGTGTGGTCACGAACCAAGCCGAAATGCCGTGGTCAGGTGAGCAATATGTTTGCGCGACCAACACCAATCGTCTTGCACATGCAGATGCGCCAAGCACCTTTGCGGAATTGCAGACGTACCTCGAAGCGAACCCCGGTAAATTCACCTATGTGAAACCGCCGCATTATGTCGGCAACACGTTTGTCCAAGCAGCGGTTTACGCGCATAACCCTGATGGCACGGGCGCAGAGCCATTCCAAAGCGACGCTGCAGATTTGGGCGCAGAAGAGCTGGCACGTCTGATTGCACCGGGGATCGAATACCTGAAAACGATTGATCCATTGCTGCTCGGTGCGCAAAGCGGGAATGCCCGTTATGCCGAAGACACTGCCGCACTTGATGGCATGTTTTTGAACGGTGAAATCGACATGTCCTGCAACTTTGGCCTCTATGCCGTTGCTGTTGGGCTTAGCACGGGTACATATCCTGAAGGGGCAGAGGCGTTTGTCTTCCCAGAAGGCAATATGATTAAGAACAAGAACTACCTCGCGATCCCTGCCAATGCACCAAACCCAGCGGCCACGCTTGTCATGGTCGATTACATGACTTCGGTTGAGGCCCAAACAACCAAACTGCGCTTTACCGGATTCCCTCCGGGCGTTGATCCTTGGAAATTGACCGATGACGAAGTTCAGGCATTGACCGAAGCGTCTCCAGGTTTGATCGGTGTGACACAAGCAGAGTTGGACGCGAACACAGCCCCGGATACCAATGCGTCTTTGGTGGATGTGATCGAGGCCACGTGGTTGGAATATATTGAACGTGACAGCACGGACAGCATCGATGTGATCGTCGCCCGCGCGTATGAAAACCTCGCTCAATAGGGTCGGTTTTTGACTTGAAGATGCCAAGCCCCTTATGTCGTTAGGGTCTTGGCAACTGATCGCCACAAAGGACAAATCATGCCCACTCCCAAAACAACGGAATTGGCCCGCCACCGCAAAGAGCGCATGTGGATGTGGTTGCAATTGTTACCTGTTCTTGCCGTGTTGACGGTCTTATTCGGCGGCGCACTTGTGCTGGCTGTGATGCAATCTCTTGGATTTGCACCTTGGTTCGGCGTGAACACGTTCCCTGACTTTAGTTATTTCGCAGCACTTTGGGGCGGTGGTTTCTTTTGGAAATCATTGGGACTAACACTATATTACGCGACCATATCGACGCTAATTGCATTGGTATTGGGCACGTTTCTCGCACTGGCGCTTGTGCGTCATTTCCCAAGCAAATCACTCTATAAATACCTCTACAAGTTACCACTGATGATCCCTTATACGGTCGGCATCGCACTGGCAGTGATCATGCTTGGTAACGGCGGGATGCTGTCGCGGATATTTGCCTTTGTCGGGCTGATTGGCGATCCTTCCGAGTTTCCTCAGATCTTGAAGACCCACTACGGTTGGGGTGTCATCGCGGTCTATGTCTGGAAACAAACACCTTTTGTAACCCTGACGCTTTACGCTGTTTTGCTGGGTGTCGGACGCGAAACAGAAGAAGCCGCGACCATTCTGGGCGCCAACAAGATGCAAGTCTTCTTTCAGGTGACACTTCCGCAAATTCTACCCGGTATCGTGTCGTCCACGCTGATCATCTTTGCCTTCAACATTGGTGCGTTTGAGGCACCGTTCATTCTGGGCGGCGGCTTTCCTGATACCCTGCCTGTGGTTGCTTGGCGCTATTTCAACGACGCAGACTACACGCTGCAACTTCAAGGCATGGCAACAGTCGTATCAATTACGCTGATCGCCAGTGGTATCTTGTACAGCTACCTCGCGCTTTACCGCCGGTACGAACGCCGCATTGGGAGAAACTAATATGGCCCGTCGTCAAATCAAAAGTGCTCTGAACACGCGTCTCTCGACGTTTCAGAAAATCTACCTGCTCCTTATCGCTGGGTTTATCCTCGGGCCGTTTATCCCACTGATTATCCAAAGTTTTGCGTTCCGCTGGGCGTGGCCCGATATGTTGCCAAGCACATGGTGGTTGGAGCAGCGCGAAAATGCGATGTTGCCCCTCGCATGGGACTACGTGATATCGCCCTATAGCCGTGTGTGGGAAGCAACTCTGAACACGATCTTTATCGGGACCGTTGTGACCGCGATTTGTCTTGTGATTTGTCTGCCAGCTGCGCGTGTGCTTGCACGTGAAAAGTTTCGTGGCAAGGCGGCGTTCGAATTCTTCCTGTCGATGCCATTGATCGTACCAGAGGCTGCCATCGGTATCGCGCTGTTGATGATCTTTATCAAACTGGGTCTGGCGGGTAGCTATTTGGGCATCATCATTGTGCATCTCATCCCGACCATTCCGTACATGATCCGCATGCTCACGGCGGTGTACCAAGGCCTAGGTCGTGATTTTGAAGAACAAGCGATGATCCTTGGTGCGACGCGTGGGCAGGTAATGCGTTTGGTGACATTGCCAATGCTATTGCCCGGTGTCGTGGCTGGGGCGCTGTTCACGTTCCTCGTCTCGACCAACATTTTTTTGCTGACGTTCTTCATGGGGCAGGGGCAAATCATCACCTTGCCGACCTTGCTGTTCTCAAAAATCGCTGGTGGCACGTTGGATGCATCTGCGGCCGGTATCACGCTGGTCGTGACCATACCGGGCATCATCCTGCTGTTGATCACCGAGCGCTTTATAAAAGAAGAGGCCTTTGGAAAAGGCTTCGGAAATTAAGGATTTACTATGACCACTCTCTCAGAGGCATCCGCTCGTTTCCCTAAACTTGATGCGGACTTGATGCAAAGCCGACTGGCGCGCCCAAAGGCTGGCACGCGCGTGATTATCGACACAGACACGGCGAACGAAATCGATGACCAATATGCGGTAGCATGGGCATTGTTGTCGCCAGAACGGGTGAATGTGATTGGCGTGACCGCTGTGCCGTTCTCGTTTCAGCATCATAAAGAAGGTCTGATCAAATCCGTCAATATTTTGAAAAATGGCGGTCCACAGAATGACGTCGAAGAAAAGTTCATGGGTGGGCTTGGCGGTTGGCCAAAACGCATTTTCGAGGCAGGCCGCAACGCCGAAGACGTGAAATTCGTGACACCTGAAGAAGGTGTCGAGCTATCTTATCAGGAAATCCTGACGGTCTATGACAAATGCGGCGTCCCGTCCGAGGGCAAAGTGTTCCGTGGTGCGCCCGCATATCTGACTGACTTTGATACGCCGGTGGAATCGGATTCCACCCGTTTCATCATCGAACAAGCGCGCAAACGCGATGATGGTCCAGTCTACATTCTGGCGATGGGGGCCCTGACGAATATCGCGTCCGCGCTTTTGCTGGCACCTGATATCATCGACAATATCGTGGTCATCTGGACCGCGTCATTCCCGAGCTATGCACCGTTCTGCAACGAACCGTCACTGAACCTTGTGCAAGATCGACTTGCATCGCAATTGCTGTTCGAGTGTGGCGTGCCACATGTCTATCTGCCGGGCTACCATGTGGGTGCTCAACTGAGCATTTCCTACCCAGAGATGGAGCAGTTCGTAAAACCCAAAGGCGCAATCGGTGCGTATTTGTGGCACTTGTACACGCACAACCCGCTTCACGAAATGTTTGCTGTGACCAAACCTGAAACGAAAACCTGGGTGATTTGGGACATTATCAACGTCGCTTGGTTGTTCGATGACGCTTATGTCTCGATGCACATGACCACGTCGCCGGCGTTGAATGATGATTTGTACTGGGAAACCGATCCACAGCGTCATCTGATGGCTGAGGCTTATGACATAGATCGCGATGCCATTTTTGAAGATTTCTTCAAAACATTGGAACGTGCGCCAAGCGCGTAAACTACATCATTTGCTTTGAACACGTCGCGGTGGGCGTGTTCAAAGCCAAACTCTAAAGACCCAATAGCGCTACCCTGTTGGCGATGAAGCGGGCGTACAAAACCTGTTGCCTCACAATCTCATTCACATGATTGATGCCTAAAGCCGCAGGCTTGGCGTATATCGGAGTCCGATCCATGTTCACGCCAACGGTGTGCTTTGTCCTTCTTGCCGTCTTGTTTTCGGCAGTGATACGCGGCTTGGCGGGGTTCGGGTTTTCAATCGCAGCGGTGCCACTTGTATCGCTAATTTTGCCGCCAGTTGACGCGGTGACGCTGGCCATTTTGCTGCAACTGATTTTGGGCACATATGAATTATATGCCCTCAAAGGCCAGTCCGACAAAGGATCGCTTACGCGTCTCACAATAGGGGCCGTCTTCGGCACGCCCCTTGGAATCTACGCCATCACGGCCCTCAGTCCTGACGGCGCGCGCATCGCGATTTCAATCGCTGTGTTGCTTGGCCTCGCGATTTTGCTGCGCAACAAAACAACTGCACTGCGCCCAAACAACGGTCTTGAGATCGCCACGGGACTTGCGTCGGGTATATTTTCTGGCTTAGCTGCAATGCCCGGCCCACCTGCCGTAGCATATTATCTGGGTATCGGGATGCCGCCCAAGCAGACACGTGCGTCGCTGATGGTTTTCTTTTTCTTCGTCTCAGTCATCGCAACACCCGGGCTTGCCCTCGCAGGGGCTATCAATGCGCAGATGCTTTTGTTGGTCCTAGTATGCGTGCCCGTATTTTTCCTCGGCACGTGGATCGGAGCGCGATGTTTTGCACGCCTCGGCGACACACAATACCGAAGCATCGCGATTACCGTGATGGCGATATCTGGTGTGTTGGCGGGATGGCGGGGTTTATCGGTCTATCTCTAGGCACGTTCTGAACCAGAGTGCGCAACACGATGGGTCGCGCGTTAACCCTAGGACGCAGAGAGGTGCTGCCGACGTGCCACCAGCATCTCTCTGCGAAATGGCCCAACCTCAGTGCGTACCGCGCACTGGATAGTCCTTATCGCGAATGAACTTTAGACCGTCGAGTAGACTTTTGAGGGCAGGGCGTGAAAACGGCGCATTCGACACATCCACGATATGCACTTTACCGTCAGCGCGAACAGCAAACGTTGCCGGTTCTGCAAAAGGACGATCCGTCTCTTCGGGACTGCGTGGATCAGAGATATAAACGCCAAGCTTGTCCATCTGCTCTGGGCTCAGGTCATATCCGATGGCGCCGTTGTAACCGATGTCATTTGCAGAGGCTTTTGCCTTCTCTTCCGGATCTGCTGACACGGCGAGAACGTCGACATTGATTGCGGCGAAGTCGTCCAGCATACCGTTCAGCTCGGTCAGGTAAGATTTGCAGATGGGGCAATGTTTGCCGCGATAAACGACCACGAGTTGCCAGTCACCGTTATCAGCGTTCGGGTGGCCGACTTTAACACTTTCATCGTTGAGCGTGTTGACTGTGATGTCTGGAAAAGTGGTGTCGGGCGTTAATACATTAGGCATGTAAGCATTCCTTCTCGTTTGGTTCAGTTGGATAACGGTCCGACACGCTGCATGGTTCCAAATTTTACTACTCACGAACTGTCGCCTGCTCGTTAACCGAGACCACCTTCCCAGTTGTGGGTGTGACGCAGCGCAAAATCTTAGAAAGTTGGTAAAAAAGCCTCGAGTTGCAAACGAAAGCGGCGCGGCAGCGTTGCTTGTAAAAACACACGTCCCGCAGCATGAACAGCGAATGCGGTATCCGGAAATGTGAATTTTCCCCCGAATTACATGTTGCGAGATAGTTAAGAATGGTTAATGCTAAGCGGTAGTAAGTGTTTACGAGTACAACCTCTAGGAGGTGTTTTGTGGCGAGTTTTCAGCCAAAACCGGATTCCGGTTATTACACTGTTGCTGACTGGTTAGAACTTCATGGTTTGGAAGTTCCGGTTGCTCGGGAATGGCTTTCCAGTGTCAGTGATCCCGAGTCCGCTGCTCAGAGCCGCAGCTCTGCTCAGGTTCTGCCGTCCGCCGAAGAAATTTGGTCACTCGCATCTCGGGCCCTTGTTGAGATTTTGCCAGAGATTTTAGAAGATATTGTATTCATTAGGGACCTATGCGAACGGGATTGGGATGCTCCGGCCGATGCGGTCCCTTGCACGCTAGATCGCGTTGAGCATCATACGCCACTGGTCTCGATGTGCTACCAAAGAACGCCGGAAGATGCGCTGTGCGTGGCACATGAATTTGGTCATGCCGTTCAGTACCATCTTGCTAGAGGATGTTTCATTTCGCCGATTTTGCGCGAAGTTGCCGCCTTCGCTGCCGAAAAGGCATTGATTGATTTTACGCATCGTGAGCGGCCTGATTTGTATGGATCATTGCGTGCCGCATGGGAGGCCGACAGTTGCGTAATCTTTGGCCGCGACGTGGAAAAACTGCACGAGGCGTTAACAGACCCCACGGCACCATACGCTTATAGGATGAACTATCCACTGGCACGATTGCTGGCCGAAGAGCTTCTTAACGCCTCTGATTTTGGTGATCTAGGAAAGATATATCGGGGAGGGCCGTCGCTACCTGTCCTGCTTTCGGCCATGAAAGACCGCAGGGGAGCAGCTATTGAGGGTAATTATCTTCCTCAGGTTCCTGATGCTGACGCCAGTAGCGCAGCTATGAATTCATATCAGTCACTCGGTATGATGGCGTTGCTCGATATTGATTATCTGGCAGGAGAGCCAGAAAAGAATATTGGGGAATATTATGCATCGCGGGTCGCGCATATGCATGAACAGACCGCGTTTGTGGCGATTGGTAGCGAAGGCAAGCCAATTGGTTATGCGAATTGGGAAGTAGATAAAAACGATGCGCGTCTAATCCGTTTAAAACGACTTTCAGCGCCTTTCGGGAACGACCTTGAGGTGCGCGAAAAGTTGCTGGCTCGCCTTCCTGAAAACGCAAAGCTGGTGACCTGTGACACGCAAGAAAAGCAGGTTACATGGTAAATTTAGATTACTACGCAAGCACCGGGTTTGCTCTCGAATTGCTCGCTCAGTCGCGATATCACAAGCAGCATCACTTTGGTGATTACTTCAGGACCGAAATCCTACCCGCGTTGTGGCGTAATCAGGCACGGTTTTACCTGACTGATGATGGCGTTCCGACGGCGATGGTCACGTGGGCATGGTTGAACGAGGATGTCGAAAAAGATCTCCATGCAACGGGCCGTTCGCTGGACGGAGAGGAATGGAATTGCGGGGATCGTCTATTTTTTAACGACTGGGTGACGCCGTACAACAACATTCGCGAGGTCGTCTACGACATGGCCCACAACATCTTTCCTGATCAGACTGCGACCAGCCTGAGACGCAACCAAGATGGGTCTGTCCGTCGCATCAATCGGTGGACTGGTGCGACCCTACGTTGTGACCAAGAGGCCGTCGCATGACGCATGCCGTGCCTTGGTTCGTTCAAATATGTCGATCAGTTATTTCTGGCGTTACTCGTTGAAGTGCGCCGATCCGATTTACGATCAAAATTTTTTAGATTGAGATCGTAAAATGGGTGACAGGTTCTTGAACAACCCGTCACCCGAAAAGCCGCTGGGAATAATCCCGGCAACTACAACAATGGCTAGGGTATCATATCTTGGCCTAAAACGAAAGTGAGACACGAAAATGTCAACTGTATACACAAAACCATCTTCCGACGATCTTTTTGGCGCGGTATCCTTCGGCGGTCACAAAACAAGCAAAGGCAATGCAAAAGCCCCTGCTAGCCCACAGTATGGTTATGGTGGTTACCACAATCAGCAACCTGGCGGTTCTCACGGTCACAGTGGTGTTTGCCCTCCAACGAACGCGTGCTCAACACCGCCAGCCGCAGGCGCTGGTGGCTGCCGTTAACTGAACGACTTGTGGTGCCCGGTTTAGCCGGGCACCTATCATCAGTCAGTTAGACACACATCATTTGAGTGCTTTCGTAAGATTTCTTTCAAGTTTGCGCGAGCATTGCGGTACATCGTTCCATCGCAAGACGCAGAAATCGTGATGGGTGCCACTTTGCCCAACGCTTGTATCACGACTGAAATTGTACAGGTTAAATAGTGCCTTTAGACAACAATACTGGCCGCGAGATTCCGCTGTCGTGGTTCACCCAATCGCTCAGGAAATACGCACCGTTATATATTGAACTGGTTTTTCTCGCGATTTGTCTACGCCTGATTGGATTGGTTGAACCATTCATCTTTCAGGTCATCATTGACCGCATCCTGCCATTCCAAAGGGAAGCATCCCTTGTTGTTGTCGTGGCGATCTTTGTGGCTGTGAGCCTATTTCAAATGGGCTTTGAAGTGTTATCTAGCCTGCTTGGCATTCTAACCGCGAACAAAGTGACCCGCGATTTAGGTGCGCGGATATTCGATCATTTGTTCAAGTTGCCGTTCAGCCATTTCCGGAAATGGTCGGTTGGCGAGACAATCGCACGGGTCAGTGAAACGGATACGATCCGCAATTTTCTTGTTGGAACTTCGACTGGTGTGTTCCTCGATCTTTTGTTTGTTGTAATTTATCTTGCCGTGCTTCTATCGCTTTCTGTGCCGCTTACGATGATCGTTCTGATTGCACTTCCATTACAGGCTTTAGTTTACTTTTCATTTGGTCCCTTCTTGCGCCAGCGGCTTCGGGCGCAGTTTGATGCCGGCGCACAACATCAAACACAAATGGTGGAAAATATCTCGGGTATTGCCGCGGTAAAGGCGTTGAGCGCCGAAGGTAAAATGCTGGACCGCCTTAGCCAAACGTTGGACAACAGTCTATTCGCAAGCTACCGCGTTGGTATCCTAAGCATATTTAGCGACAAACTGACGTTCGTCATCGAACGGGGCGTGACCATTTTTATTATCTATTTCGGTGCGAACCTTGTTTTTGCTGGTGAGATCACGCTTGGTCAACTTGTTGCTTTCTATCTGCTCGCCGAAAAGGTCACAGAGCCGATAGCCAACTTTTCGGGCCTTTGGGAAAGCTGGCAAAACATCAAGGTTTCACGCCAAAGACTTGGTGACATTGTGAATTCCGATATGGAGCCCTTCAGTGAACGCCCTTTGCTTTTGCCAGATATCGAGCCACGCCTGACGTTTGAAAACGTAACCTTTGCCTACATTGAGGGGCGCCCCATTCTCAAAGAATTCGATTTCGAGGCACCGCCGAATTCACTCACGCTGATCATTGGCCCGTCTGGAATTGGAAAATCAACCTTTGGCCGATTGGCCTCCGGTATTGATGTCCCGTCTGAAGGTCGCGTGCTGGTCGGTGGTGAAGATATCGCGAAGTACGAACCTCACGATATACGGACCAAGATCGCCTATATACCTCAAGAGCCTTACCTGTTTTCCGGCACGCTGCGTGAAAATCTGCTTATCGGCGAAGAAGACGCATCAACAGTGGACATTGAGAATGCTTTGCGGACGGCAGCGGCTGATACGCTTGTCGCGCAGTTGCCGATGGGGCTAGATACGAATGTCGGTGAACGCGGTTCAGCTCTTTCTGGTGGTCAAAGGCAGCGGATTGCGATTGCCCGTTCGCTGTTGAAAAAACCCAAAATCATTATTCTAGACGAACCTACCAGTGCGCTGGATGATGTTGCACAGCGTAATATGGTCGAAAAGCTCAAAAGTTTAACGACGACCGCTACCGTGATCGTCATCACCCACAGGGCAGACGTGTTTGGCCAACCCGATCAAATCATCGACTTTGAAAGACAGCTATGACTGACCGATTAGAAGAGCCGATAAGCATCACGTCCCCGATGTTGCACACAACGATCTGGTTCACGATGTCGGTCTTTGTCGCAATCATCGTGATGGCCTGCCTTTTCAAGGTAGAGGTTGTGGCGCGGGGGACAGGCAAAGTTGTGCCAGTCAGCCGCGTTCAAGTTGTGCAGCCCGAGTTTGATGGAAAAATCACTGCAATCAACGTCAGAAACGGGTCACGGGTCGCGCGTGGCGATATTTTGATAGAGTTCGATACCACTGATGCCAATGCAGACCTGAATACAATCACGGCAGAGATTGAACGGCTGACCATCGAGCGGGCCCGCATATCCGCTTTGCTGTTTGGCCTCGATAACGACGGCCTTTTGGATGAAGAGAACAGGCAGCAGGTGATGGCTTCGTTTTCAGGAAACATCGCAAACGACCACCCGATTTATGTTGAGCAAGCGCGATTGTTGGCCGCGGAATTGGATGATCTGTACGCCGCTCTCGCCCAGATCCAAGCTGGCATGGTTGCAAATGACAGATCAGTGGATGTCACGCTGGCGAATATTGCACGCGTGGAAGCAACCATTTCGGTCCAAGAAGAACGCCTGACCATTGCACAAGACCTGCTAGATCGCGGCACCTCTAGCCGGATTTCATTCATCGATGTCCAAGAGGCATTCATATCCTTGGAAAACGAGCGCGAGATTTACCGACGGGAGCTTGACCAAAAGCGCAGCCAAGTCACATCACTGCTGGCTGATCAGCGTAGTATCGTTACGGGACGCCGCAGTCTTCTTTTGGAACGTCGGTCAGGGATTGAAGCACGACTGGCAACGCTTGAAGAGCAGCTTCGTAGTTCTGAGCGGCGCATGAGGGCGGCCAAACTGGTCGCGCCAATGGATGGCATCGTGGACCAACTTGACATATTTACAATCGGGGCAGTGGCACCCGCCGGAGAGGAAATTTTGCGGGTCGTGCCTGAAGATCAGGACATAGAGGTGATCGGAGTTTTCACCAACAACGATATTGGATTTGTTGAAATCGGGCAGCAGGTCAACATTAACCTCGACGCTTATCCCTCGGAACGTTTCGGATTTGTCAAAGGACGGGTTTTGGATGTGGCCGCCGACTCGACAGAGATATCAGACGGAAAGTGGTCCTTCGAAGTGCGGATCACTCCTGATGAACGCGAAATGATCAGCGGCTTAGGCAAAATCACCTTGCTTCCCGGAATGACTGCAGTCGTTGACATCACCACAGATAAAAGAAGACTAATCAGCTACTTTTTCGCGCCGATCGTCGACACTGTTAACTCTGCTTTGGGCGAGAGATAACAGGGGTTATTTTGACACAAGCGGCGTCTCCGCCCGCCACGATCATAGTCGTTTTGATGTTTTGTGTTTTTCTGTCCAAATTGGTGCACGGCAGATGACCTGAGCCCCAAGTTCCCTCCAGCTTGGCGCGGAGTCCTTGGGGTTAAATCTTTGGCCTTAGGCAGCCATCTTGCCCATCGCCTTTCTCTGCAAAAACTCCATAGGTGTCAGATTGCCCAAAGCTGAATGCGGTCTGCGCCAGTTGTAGTCCTCCTGCCACTCTTCCAGCGTTTGTCGAGCATCGTGCAATGTACCTAACAATGTCTCGTTCAAGCATTCATCCCTGAGTTTGCCATTGAAGCTTTCGATAAAGCCGTTCTGTTGGGGCTTTCCTGGCGCGATGTAATGCCAATCGACGCCAGTATCCTGAACCCA
>NZ_JACIJM010000019.1 GCF_014199395.1 Yoonia ponticola
CAATCCCACGGTCACACTCCAATCCTGCTTGTTCAACAGGGAAGTGTGACACTTCTACTTTGCAGATGTGGGACATTCTAACTTTGCGGCGACATACGAATATCGTATAATCAGTATTATGTAATATAACGAGATACAGCCAGAACAGCCCGCAGGGAAAATGTCCTAAAAATCAGAGGTTTCGGCGGACATCTGTTCTGCCTGTGATTGCGTAATGTTAATCAGATGCAGCTAAGAGCCAATTATCATTTTGATAAACCTAGCCAGACTGTTAGCTTACGGCATGGGACACTCACTACTTATACTAAACGGGCCAAACCTAAATCTGCTGGGTACACGACAACCCGAAGTTTACGGATCAACGACGCTCACAGATATCGAAGATGCGTGCCGCGCCACTGCGTCGCGTCTGGATATCGATGTCAGCTTTCTGCAATCCAACCACGAAGGCGTTTTGATTGATGCCATTCATGACGCGCGTGGCGTGCATGACGGGATCATTTTGAACGCTGGCGCGTATACTCATACGTCTATTGCACTGATGGATGCGATCAAATCCGTCTGCATTCCAGTGGTTGAACTTCACCTCTCAAATATCCATCAACGCGAGGAATTTCGGCATTTGTCGTATATTTCCAAGGTGGCTGTCGGACAGATTTGCGGATTTGGCGCAGCGGGATACCCGCTCGCGATCGAAGCACTCACGGGCTATCTAGGGACATCATAAAATGAGCAAGACAATTGCGAAATTGTACGAGCTGACGAATGCAAAGACTGTCGAAGAACTCTGGGACGTTCACACCAAACAAATGTCGGCTTACGGCTTTAAGCGGCTGATTTACGCATTCACGCGGTATTATTCGGCGTCATCGGCGATTGCGTTGGGTGATCCGCAGGACTGGGTTCTGCTGACCAACATGTCTTCCGAATACGTCGATAAGTTTGTTGAGGACGGCCATTATTTTCATGGCCCGATGATTCGATGGGCTTTGAAAAACGATGGTGCCTGTAGCTGGCGCTGGATGAAGGAAATGATCGGCTCTGAGATGGTCAGCATCAAGGAACGCGAAGTCATTGAATTCAATCGCTCTTATGGCATTTCTACGGGCTACACTGTTAGTTTCCGGTCCGTCAGCCAGCGCAGCAAAGGTGCGATTGCGTTGATCGGCGACGTTGGCATGTCGCAGCACGAGGTCGATGAAATCTGGGCAGAGCACGGCGACGAGCTGATGGCGCTGAACAATGTCATGCACCTGAAAATCCTCGCCCTACCCTATTCCGGCTCTCGCAGGCTCACATCGCGGCAACGCGAAGTGCTGCAATGGGTTGGTGACGGCAAGACGACACAGGACATTGCGGTGCTTTTGGGCCTGACGGCTGCAACAATAGAGAAGCACCTTCGCCTTGCGCGGGAATCGCTTGATGTTGAAACAACCGCACAGGCTGTTTTGAAGGCTGCTTTCTACAATCAGATGTTTGTTTTGGACAGTTAACCCAAGGGAATCGCGAAATATTATCCCTTTGAGCCAAAGAATTATCCAAAAGGTCAGGTTTCCCATACTTTCTTTACGTAACGGTAAAGCGCATGATGAAATTGTTCCGTGAGTGGTGGCCTAAGGCCTGGGAACTGTGGGTCATACCCCCCGGTATTTTGGGGAAAGAGTGATTTACACGTCGGTGGTTTTGGGGGTTTGCCCCCAAACTCCGACAACCCGTGAGTGTGCATAGTCCTGTCCCATTATTGGATGCGCAAAGGTTAGTGATTTTTTACCGCGTTCTTCCGACGCGGTAGTTCAGTATTTTAACGATTGATGGCGGTGATCGTATTTCTGGTCATCGCCACTTTTTCGTTTAGGACGTAGCCCCCGGCCCCAAATCCCCAGACACTCAATACGATGTGGCCCGTGCTGTGCTTGGTGCCGCATTGGTCTGTCCAACTTCACCCAGCAGTAAGACAACAAAAAACGGCACAGATTTGCATCTGCGCCGCTCTTAATCATGTTGAAACCTGTGGTAGGTTTTAGCCGTTCAGTTTTGCAACTTCAGCAGCGAAATCTTCTGCGATGACTTCGATGCCTTCGCCTTTTTCAAGACGCACGTAGCCAGTGATTTCAACGCCAGCTTCTTTGGCAGCTTCTGCAACTGTCACGTCAGGGTTCACAACGAACTGCTGGTTCAAGAGTGTGACTTCAGCCATGTATTTCTTCATACGGCCAACGATCATTTTCTCGATCACTTGCTCAGGCTTGCCGGACTCGCGTGCGATGTCCATCTGAACTTGCTTTTCTTTCTCAACAACAGCTGAGTCCAAAGATGCTTCGTCCAGTGCCGCTGGGTTCGTTGCAGCAATGTGCATCGCAACCTGACGGCCAAACGCCGCGTTGTCGCCAGACATCGCAACCAGAACACCAATGTTGCCCATGTCAGTTGCAGCCGCGTTGTGCACGTAGGACACAACGTTGTCGCCTGTCAGCGCTTCCATGCGGCGAACGCCCATGTTTTCACCGATCACAGCAACCGCGTCTGTTACAGTCTGCTCAACGGACTTGCCGTTCATGTCAGCTGCTTTCAGCTCTTCAGTCGTGTTCACGCCCAGTGCAACAGCAGCAATACCAGCAACCATTTTCTGGAAGTCAGCGTTTTTACCAACAAAGTCAGTTTCTGAGTTCACTTCAACAGCAACACCTTTGTTGCCGGAAACAGCCACAGCAACCAGACCTTCAGCAGCCGTACGGCCGGATTTCTTAGCAGCTTTTGCGAGACCTTTGGTACGCAGCCAGTCAACGGACGCTTCCATGTCGCCGTTGTTTTCGACCAGCGCTTTTTTGGCATCCATCATGCCAGCGCCAGTGCTTTCACGCAGTTCTTTTACCATAGCAGCAGTGATTGCCATTGGAATTCTCCTCAAAAGGAATTTCGGGTCCGGGCGGGGTATACCCCTGCCCGGTTACAATTTTACGAAAGATCGCGGCTTATTGAGCGGCTGCAGCTTCTTCAGCAACAACTTCTTCAGCGAATTCTTCCATCGCACCCAGATCAACGCCGGCTGCGCCCAATTGAGCGGACATGCCGTCAAGTGCTGCACGGGACGCGAGGTCTGTGTACAACGCGATTGCGCGTGCCGCATCGTCGTTGCCTGGGATGCAGTAATCGATGTCTGCTGGGGAACAGTTGGTGTCGACGATTGCAACGATAGGAATGCCCAGCTTTTTCGCTTCTGCGATTGCGAGGGATTCTTTGTTCACGTCGATGACGAACAACAGGTCAGGAACGCCGCCCATTTCGCGGATACCGCCCAAAGACGCTTGCAATTTGCCTTGCTCACGTTCCATGCCAAGACGCTCTTTTTTGGTCAAGCCAGTAAAGCCGTTCTCGGATGCTTCGTCGATGGCTTTCAAACGGTTGATAGACTGGGAAACAGTCTGCCAGTTTGTCAGCGTGCCACCCAACCAGCGGTGGTTCATGTAAAACTGTGCGCAACGCTCAGCGGCATCAGCGATTGGCTTTGCAGCTTGGCGCTTTGTACCCACGAACAGAACGCGGCCGCCTTTAGCGACTGTGTCACGGATCACGTTCAACGCTTGGTCAAGCATTGGAACTGTCTGTGTCAGGTCCATGATGTGGATGCCGTTACGTGAGCCATAAATGTATGGGCCCATCTTTGGGTTCCAGCGCGCTGTCTGGTGGCCAAAGTGTACGCCTGCTTCGAGCAGCTGACGCATGGTGAACTCAGGAAGAGCCATGTCTTATTCCTTTTCCGGTTTCAAACCTATGACGGGGATATCAATGCGAATGCATCAACCGGTGGATTGTTTGGGATTTCTCCCCATTCAACCCGCCCCGTCTGGGGATTTCGTGAGCGTCCATTAGCCGCCTTTGCCCAGCGGCGCAAGTGCCGCGCCGCTGGAATTCATATCAAAGGGTCAAAAAAACCGCCCTTACAGGAATACCCGTTCGATAAACCAGTATGCACCGATCACTGCGATAAAGACGGACGCAGGGATCGCGACGATGCGGCGATACGCTTCGATCTGGTCACGCAGCTTCACTGCGGCCGCACAGAGCACGAAGATCATCAGCATTGGCCCTAGGAACACGACTGGCGACGTTTCCAGTACAGTGGACAATCCAACCGGATCCCAGACCATCAAGGCAATCGTCACAGCACTCAGCACACCATAAACCGCATAGGCTTGCATCGCTTCGTTTTCGCCACGATCCACACGGACTGCTTGCCATACGGCCAAGAACATCACCGCGATCACAGCCAGCTGGCCCACTTCTACGCCGACATTAAACCCGATCAAGGCCGGAACGAATGACGCTTGCGGCAGACCAAATTCGGCCAGCACAGAGGCAAAGCCCAAACCATGCAGCAACCCAAACCCGAAGATCACGATCGGCCGCCACGGGCTAAGTCGCTGCATAAAAATGTTCTCAATCGCGACATAAGCAATCGACGCGGCGATCAGCGGCTCTACAATGCTACCCGGCAATGACACATAGCCCAATGCAGCAGCCGCCAGCGTGATCGTATGGGCCAGCGTGAACAAGGTGACTTGGGTCAACAGCGGACGCATACGGGTCGACAGGAAGAACAAGCCCAACACAAACAGGATGTGATCCAGCCCTTTTGGCACGATGTGGTCAAACCCAACTGGGATATAGTTCCAGAAGGTTTCCCAACTGCCAGCCGCATTGCCGCCTACCAGCGCAATCGGGTCCGACATATCGCCTGCTTCTAGGTAGCCGTCATAAGGTGCATCTACACCTTGTTGACGCAGAGCAAGCGTTCCGAATTCCGTGGCCCAACCGACCTGCACGATCTCGGTGCCAGCAGGCAGGTCGGCGGTGAATTGCAGATGCGTTTCGCGCACGGTTTCCACATTGCCGACTTCGCCAAACTGCACAGCGGCCAAGTCCGGCGTGATCTGTGTGCCATCAGCCAGAATAGTGATCTGCTGCGCCATATCGGGCCAGAACGCATCAAACTGTTCTTGCAACGCGGCAGGCTCTAACGCGCGCAGCGCGTCGTAGTCAGCCGCGAGTGGCGTCGCGTCGGTATCAGCGGTGTCCGTCAGATCAATGCCTGCGATAAAGCTCTCGATATTCAACCGCACGTCGAATTCCAACGTGTCGCCGACTTGCTCCATATCAGCAATCGCGGGCACCACCTCGTGGGCGCGGGCGGGCAATGCAGATGCCAGCCACATCGCAAGCACGGTTGACACCGCAGCTAGATGAACCAGTTTGTTCATCAGATTAAAGGATCTTGATATGCGCATGTTTGCCCTCGTCTCTACATTAATGCTCACCACAACAGCCACGACCCTATCGGCACACGAACTGTGGTTAGAACCGCTTGACTATCAGGTAGAGCAGTCTGGTCAATTGCAAGCGCAAATCAAAAACGGACAGGATTTTGAGGGAAACACCCTGCCCTACATCGACCGACGCTTCCGGCATTTCATCGTGTTTCAGGATGGTGACGGGATCAAAGTCACGGGGCGCAATGGCGACGTGCCTGCGCTGAACATGACCGCCAACCGCACAGGGCTGAACGTTGTGGCCTATCAAAGCACGCCTGCGACGATCACCTATGAAAACTGGGAGAAATTCCAGACCTTTATCGACCACAAAGACTTTGGCGATGTGCGCAGCGAACATGACGCGCGCGGCCTACCCGACGCTGATTTTACCGAAACCTATGTGCGGTATTCCAAATCCTTGATTGCGGTTGGTGACGGCGCAGGTGCCGATCTGCGTGTTGGACTAGAGACCGAATTGGTGGCGCTGACCAATCCCTACACCGACGACCTGACAGACGGTTTCCAAGTGCAGTTGTTCTATGGTGAGAACGTCCGTGCCGACGAGCAGATCGAAGTCTTCGCTAAAGCCGCCGATGACACGCTTGAGGTGACATACGTCCGCACCAACGCCGAAGGCATCGCCACAATCCCGATGCAATCCGGCACGGCTTATCAACTTGACGCGGTAGTGCTGCGCCCTGCGGGTGAAGCCGTGGCCTCGCAAGGGTCGGTTTACGAGACGCTTTGGGCGAATATGACGTTTATGGCGCCCTGATCCGGCTTGTCCTTTGGGCGGGGCTAGGTCAATAGTCGCGGCATGAAAGAACAACCAGATATCTTATGCATCGGGTCGGTCCTGTGGGACGTGATCGGACGTGCTGCTAGCCACATGCGGGTTGGTAGCGACGTGCCGGGCCGTATCACACGGCTGCCCGGCGGCGTGGCGATGAACATCGCCATGACCCTGTCGCGCTTTGGGCTGACGCCCGCGCTTTTGACCGCTATCGGACAAGACCCCGAAGGCGAGGAACTTATCGCCGAAGCAAACCGCATGGGCATGATTACCGATCACGTGTACCGGTCCGAAGACCTGCCGACGGACGTCTACATGGCGATCGAAGGGGCAAACGGTCTGATCGCGGCAATCGCCGACGCGCATTCACTCGAATCTGCTGGCGCGAAAATCCTGCGGTCCTTGGACAACGGGCGGCTAGGCAGTGCTGAGGCCCCGTTTAAAGGGCCAGTCGCACTTGACGGGAACCTGACCGAAGAACTGCTGCAACAGATCGCCAAATCGCCGCTGTTTGCCCGCGCCGACCTGCGCGTCGCCCCCGCATCACCGGGCAAGGCGAACCGTCTTTTGGCGCTGCTCGGACATCCATCCGCCACGCTTTATGTGAACCTTGAAGAAGCCGGTTTGCTCTGCCAAACCACCTTCACACATTCTGTCGAGGCTGTGCACGCCTTGTGCACGCGTGGTGCACACCGTGTGCTGGTCACAAATGGCGGTGGATCTGCCGCCGAAGGCACCGCTGGCGACGTGATCGAAGCCACCCCGCCCGCCGTCATGGTTACACGCGTGACAGGCGCAGGTGATACCTTTATGGCAGCCCACATCGCGTCCGAGGCCCAAGGCATGGACCGCACCGACGCATTGACACGCGCGCTGAATGCAGCCGCAACCTACGTATCCGGAGAAACACCCCTATGATCCCTATTTCCTACAGCGCCGAAGTCTCAGCTGCTTGCGCCAATGGCACCCCGATTGTTGCTCTCGAAAGCACGATTATCACCCATGGTATGCCCTACCCGCAGAACGTCGAGACAGCGCGTCTTGTTGAGCAAGATGTCCGTGATAACAACGCAGTACCGGCCACAATTGCAGTGATCAACGGCACGCTTCACGTGGGTCTTGAGGACGATCAACTGACCGCATTGGGTCAGGCAGAAAACGTAGCCAAACTGTCCCGCGCTGACATCGCCGCTTGCATCGCGACGGGCGGCACTGGGGCGACAACCGTGGCTGCGACAATGATCGGTGCGGCGCTTGCTGGGATTTCGGTCTTTGCGACGGGCGGCATTGGCGGCGTGCATAAGGGCGCTGAAGAAAGCTTTGATATCTCAGCCGATTTACAAGAACTGTCCCTGACGGCGGTGACGGTTGTTGCAGCTGGTGCCAAGGCAATTCTTGACCTTAACAAAACCTACGAAGTCCTTGAAACCCTTGGTGTTCCGGTCATCACATACGGCCAAGATGTGCTGCCAGCCTTCTGGTCCGCGACCTCTGATCTGGCCACGCCATTGCGCATGGATACCGCCGCAGACATCGCCAAAGCGCACGTCATGCGCGGCGGCATGGGTCTGACTGGCGGGCAATTAGTCTGCAACCCGATCCCGCAGGACATGCAAATCCCAGCCGAAGAACTAGCACCCGTGATCGCCCAAGCCTTGTCCGAGGCCGAAGCGCAGAACATCAGCGCCAAAGCGGTCACGCCGTTCCTGCTGGGCCGGATTTTTGAGCTGACAGAAGGCAAATCACTGGTCGCGAACATAGCACTTGTGCGTAACAACGCCCGCTTAGCCGCTGAAATCGCTGTAGAAATCGCAAAACGGTAGTTCACTTTCACTTTTGCAACCTCACGCGCTTGTGACAAGGCGCGTGAGTTCCTATCTCGAAGGATAAGCAAACTGGACCCAACATGAAAAACGAGCATCCCACGCCGATCGCCCCACACCCGCGCAAATCCAGTATTTTTGCGGGACTACGAGGCAATTTTCTGGCCGGCTTGATCATCATCGCGCCGATTGGTCTGACGTTCTATTTCATCTGGACAATCGTCGGCTGGGTCGATGGTTGGGTTTGGCCGTTTGTGCCGAACGCGTACCATCCCGAGGCGTTGCTGAACCGCTTTTTCGGCAATCCAGAGCAGCCGATCACGGTGAACGTGCGCGGCGTTGGTGTGGTCATCTTTTTGGTGTTTACCATCCTCGTCGGCTGGATCGGCAAAGGGCTGATGGGCCGCTCGATGATCCGCTTTGGCGAGCGGTTTGTGGAACGGATGCCTGTCATCCGCTCGGTCTATAACGGCGTTAAGCAAATCGCAGAAACTGTGTTTTCTCAACGGGATACGTCGTTTGAAAAAGCCTGTTTGGTCGAATATCCGCGCAAGGGCGTTTGGGCCATTGGGTTCATCTCGATTGACGCCAAAGCCGAAATAAGCAGCCAGCTTTCATCCGACGGCGAGACTATCGCGACGGTGTTCCTGCCGACCACACCAAACCCCACATCCGGCTTCCTGTTGTTCCTGCCACGCTCTGAAATTAAAGAGTTGGACATGACTGTCGAGGACGCTGCGAAACTCGTGATCTCCGCGGGGCTTGTGTACCCTAATTCCGCTGATCCTAGCCTGCCGCCAGCCGCGTGATCGGGGCGATTGTCACGGGGTTCGCGACGGGCTTTGCCCTGATCCTCGCGATTGGGGCGCAGAACGCTTTTGTGCTCCGCCAAGGGCTGCTGAAAACACATGTTTTCCCGCTGGCGCTATTCTGCGCCTTGTCGGACGCGGTGCTGATTGTCGCGGGCGTTTGGGGCTTTGGCGCGGTGGTAACGCTGTTCCCGTCTTTGCCGCTGATCATGGCTATCGCGGGAGCTGCATTCCTGTTCTGCTACGGTATGATGCGGTTTTGGGCCGCCTATCAAGGCGATTACGCAATGCAGGTCGCAGGCAAGTCCGGCACGCTGACCGCGACAATCGCGACCGCTGCCGCCTTCACATGGCTGAACCCGCATGTGTATCTCGACACATTGGGGTTGATCGGTGCGATTTCGACCCAATTTGATGGCATAAATCGCGTAGGTTTTGGTGTCGGCGCAGTGACCGCGTCATTCGTGTTTTTCTTTGGCCTCGCTTACGGCGCACGGCTGCTGGCACCGATGATGCAATCGTCCCGCGCGTGGCGTATATTGGACGTGATCATCGGTGTTGTCATATTAGCTTTGGCTTTTAAGCTGTTGTTTAGCTGAACATTTCCGTCAAGTTGATCGTGCTGCGTGTGTTCAAATCCGTCTTGTGATTTTTCAAGAAAACGGAGGCCGCAGCCTGACCCGCCTCGAACAATCGCGCCAAGATCACAGGCGCTGGAATGGTTTTTGTCGCGACATTCAACTCGTTCATCAACTCGTCATCAGCAATCATATGCACCAGCACGTTCTTCATGCTGCCTTCGGGCAAGGTGTGTTTCTCAAGCAGTCTTTGCACAAATTCAATCGCCCGCAATTCGCGCAATAGCGACGAGTTAAAGCTGATCTCATTGATCCGGTTCTGGATCGATTGCGAGTTCATCGGCAGTTCGTGACGCACCAAAGGGTTAATGTTCACGACGATAATATCATCCGGTAAATGCCGCTCGAACAGCGGGAAAAGTGCCGGGTTGCCGACATAGCCTCCGTCCCAATAGGCTTCCATCTTGCCCGTCTTTGGATCAACGAATTCAACGGCTTGGAACAGGCTTGGCAGGCACGCCGAGGCCATCAGCGCCTCTGGTGACACCTCGTCCCCTGTGAAGACGCGGATCTTGCCTGTGCGCACGTTTGTGGCGCAGATGTTAATCTCTGGCCCGTCGCTGCTGCACACATCCTCAAAACGAAGATCGCGCACGAGTTTGTCCAACGGGTTTTGCAACATCGGACCGTAGAGATACGGCGACATCAGCCGCGTGGTCATGTCGAACATTTGATAGGCGGGCGACGCTTCGATCGCTTTGGCCATGCTTGCTGCATTTGGTGTCATGCTGCTGATCCAGCCTGTCAGGCGGTCGTCCGTGACGGCCCCCACCTGTTCCCAAAACCAGCGCAGGTTTTCGCGCGCGCCTTCGCGACCACCCGTGACCATGCCAGCTTTCAAGGCGGCCGCGTTTAATGCGCCCGCCGAAGTCCCTGAAATGCCTGCGATTTCGATCTCGTCGTCTTGCAGAATGGCGTCCAAAACGCCCCACGTAAACGCGCCATGCGCGCCGCCGCCTTGTAATGCCAGATTGATTTTCTTCATCGCAGGCCCCTTTTCGGGTGAATTAAAGTGCAGTCCAGCCGCCATCGACGCTGATCGTGGTGCCCGTAATCTGGGCCGCCGCGTCAGAGCAAAGGAACGCCGCTGTGCCGCCGAGTTGCTCGGTGGTTGCAAATTCCTTGGACGGTTGACGTTTGAGTAAGACTTCTTTGATAACCGTTTCCCGATCCATGTCGTATTCTTTCATGGTTTCGGGGATTTGGGATTCGACCAGCGGCGTCAAAACGTAGCCCGGACAGATCGCGTTAGCGGTGATTGGTTCCTGTGCTGTTTCCAGCGCCACAACCTTGGTCATGCCGACGATGCCGTGCTTGGCCGCGACATATGCGGATTTATAGGGCGAGGCGGTCAGCCCGTGCGCAGAGGCGATGTTGATCACCCTGCCCCAACCTTTTTCGCGCATGCCTTCCAACGCGGCGGCTGTGGTGTGGAATGCCGACGTCAGGTTGATCGCGATAATCGCGTCCCATTTCGCCGTTGGGAAGTCTTGGATCGGGGCGACGTGCTGGATTCCGGCGTTGTTGATTAGGATATCGCAAGCGCCCGATTCGCTAATCAGGCGGCGGCAATCTTCGCCTTTGGACATATCGGCGGCCACGTATTTGGCATCTACGCCAAATTCCGCTGCTATTTCGGCGGCCAGCGCATGGTCTTCATCGCGGTCCGTGAAAGAGTTCAGCACGACATGCGCGCCCTGTTTTGCCAATTCGCGGGCGACGCCCAAGCCAATGCCAGAGTTGGAACCAGTGATAACAGCCGTTTTACCTTGAAGGGACATATGAACTCCTGAGATATGTGTTTGCGTCGCTTATACATGCTGCAACTGCAAAATACACGTGTGCGTTCCATGCGGTCAGTACAATGACGGCTTTGTGAAACATCTGCAAAACGATTGGCCAAAAAAAACGCCCGCACAAGGCGGGCGTAAGTCATTGAGGCAGGTTTCATACAGGCAAGAAACCTATCGAGCAGTGACCCCTTTATAAGCAATGACTTGACCTAGGCCAAGGGAAAAGTTTGTAAGTCGCGGGAACCCTGTTTACCTTAAGGATCAACGTACATTGGGACCCAAGGGACTGTCGCAAAAATGATAACAGAGTTATTCCAACCGCTTGTTCGCACGAGTTCAGCCGCTGCGCTGATTCTTGCCGCTGGATTCGCCACCGCAGAGCCGCAACATGGAATCGCGATGTACGGCGATCCGGCGCTGCCTGCGGATTTCGAGGCGCTGCCCTACGCGAACCCCGATGCACCAACTGGCGGTAAAATCGTGACGGCGAACGTGGGATCATTCGACAGCCTGAATCCCTACATCCTCAAAGGGTCGGTGCATTGGCAGATGCGCTATCTGATCGGGGAAAGCCTGATGGGCAGATCGCTGGACGAGCCGTTCTCGCTGTACGGTGTTTTGGCCGAAACGATTGAAACCGGACCGGATCGCGAATGGGTCGAATTTGTCCTGCGCCCAGAGGCAAAGTTTTCCGATGGAACACCTGTGACAGTCGAGGACGTGATCTGGTCGTTTGAGACGCTCGGCACGGTTGGCCATCCGCGCTACCACGGGTTCTTTGAGAAAATCGCGACGCTCGAGCAAACGGGCGAACGGTCGGTTAAGTTTACGTTCAATACCGAAGATCAGGAACTCGCGCTGCTCGCAGGTTTGCGCCCCATCCTGCAAAAAGCGCAGTGGGACGGCGTTGATTTCGCCGAATCCGGCGTGGATATCCTGCCGATCACTTCTGGGCCTTACGTGATTGATGATTTCGACGCGGGCCGCTTTATCTCGCTCAAGCGGAACCCTGATTACTGGGGCCGCGATGTTGTGCCGTTTATGAATGGCGTGCATAATATCGACGAAGTGCGGCTGGAATTCTTCGGCGATGAAACCGCAGCATTCGAGGCGTTCAAGGTCGGCGAAGTGAACACCAACCGCGAATTCAACGTGGCCCGCTGGGAAGGACAGTATAATTTCCCTGCTGTGACCGACGGCGACATTGTGAAATCGGTTTTGCCGCACAAACGCCCGTCTGGCATGACCGGATTCGTGATGAACACCCGCCGCGACCAGTTCAAAGACTGGCGCGTGCGCGATGCGTTGATCCATGCGTTCAACTTTGAATTCATCAACGAGTCCATGACCGGATCGGCGCAACCACGGATCACATCCTTTTGGTCCAACTCGCCACTGTCGATGGAGGCAGGCCTTGCGACGGGCCGTGTCGCCGAGTTCCTAGCACCCTTTGCTGACGATCTCGTGCCGGGCACGATTGAGGGCTACACCCTGCCCGTCTCGGACGGATCTGTGCGCAATCGCGCGAACATCGGCAAGGCGTTGGAACAATTCGAGGCTGCAGGCTGGAGCGTGCAAGAAGGTGCGTTGAAGGACGCGGACGGCAACGACTTTACCTTTGAAATCCTGCTGCAAGTCGGCGCGTCAGAGCCGCAAGCGATCATCGACATGTACGTTGAAACCCTGTCGCGGGTCGGCATCACGCCGACTGTCTCGACGGCTGATTCCGCACAGTACAAGGAACGCACCGACGCCTTTGATTTTGACATGACCTACTACCGTTCCGGCGTGTCACTGTCGCCCGGCAACGAGCAATACAGCTATTTCGGGATCGACGACGCCGACACGATTGGTGGGCGCAACATGATGGGCGTCAAATCCGAAGCCGTGGATGCGATGATTGACCGCCTTCTGACCTCTGACGATCAAGACGATTTTGTGGCCGCAGTCAAAGCGTTAGACCGCACTCTTACAGCGGGGCGCTACGTGATCCCGATCTATCAGTGGAACATCAGCCGGATCGCGCATTCCAAAAATCTGCACTACCCCGAAAATCTGCCGATCTTTGGCGATTGGCCCGGTTGGCAGCCCGATGTCTGGTGGTATGAAGAGTAAATTTAGCGCATTACAGGCTCGGCAGGCAAACTGCCGAGCTGCGTGATTTAAGAGGTAAAGATGAAGAAATTAGTCATATTCGCGATAATCGGGGCCGCTATGGTTGCCTGCACGCCTGTCCGCGCCGTTGGAAATGTGGCTGTCGGCACAGGGCAGCTGGCCCTTGGTGCCGTTGATGTGGTGCTTTAAGTTAGCGACGTAACCCACAGAATTGTCGCGTCTTCTGGGCTAACTGACACGACGTTATGACCCATGGCGGCATCGTAATATGCGCTGTCGCCACGTTTCATTTGCACCGGTTCGTAGAATTCGGTGAATAGTTTGATCTCGCCTGTGAGGACGTACAAAAACTCTTCGCCGTCGTGACGCACCCAGCCGTCGAATTCTTCCATGCTCCGCGCACGGATTTGGGCGCGGTACGGCAACATCGCCTTTTTGGTTAGCGTTTCGGCCAGCAGATCATGTTCATACGTCGTGGTGATCTGATGCGTGCCTTCGCCCGCGCGGGTCATCGCCATACGTCCGTTCACTTGGCCCTTTGATGGCGGCGTGAACAGCTGCGGCACCGAAATTTCCAGCCCAACAGCCAGCTTTTTCAACGCCTCATAGGTGGGCGACATTTGACCGTTCTCGATCTTGGACAAGGTGGAACGGGCAAGCCCCGCTTGGTTCGCCGCCTGTTCCAACGTCCAATCGCGGGCTTTGCGCAATTCACGCACACGCGCACCAAGGTCGAGCGGTTGGCCTTCGTCATTCGCCCCGTTGTCACGGGCAATTTTGATAAGGCTTCGGGGATCAAGATCAGTCATGCGCAATTCTATCCGCAACGGGCGCAGGCTTGCAACTCGCCTGTGCAAAAGATAGCAAAATACTATGTTCATGCATTGCCTCACACCATTGTGGGGGCGCGGGCGGCCTGTCCGACGTGCAACACCACATTCATTCGCAGATCGTTGCGGCAAGACTGGGAGACCTCACATGGTCAAACTTGATATTATTTCCGATCCGATCTGCCCTTGGTGCTATATCGGCAAGGCGAACTTGGACAAAGCGCTGCTGGAATTCCCCGATCATCCGTTTCAGATCGAATGGCATCCGTTTCAGTTGAACCCTGACATGCCTGCGGGGGGTATGGGGCGCAGAGATTACCTAGAGACCAAATTTGGTGGCAAGGATGCCGCCGTGCGCGCCTATGCCCCGATTGTTGAGATGTCCGAGAAAATTGGTCTGGGCATCAACTTTGAAGCGATGAAGGTCACGCCGAACACTATCGACGCGCACCGCCTGATCCACTGGGCTGGCATTGAAGAACGCCAGACCTTTGTGGTTGATCTGCTGTTCAAAGCCTACTTCATCGACGGCCGTGATATCGGCGATCATGATGTATTGGCCGACGTGGCGGATATGGCGGAAATGGACGCGGCCTTGATCAAGAAACTGTTGAATTCAGACAACGACACCGACGACATCCGCAAACGCGACGCGCATTCGCGTGAAATGGGCGTGAATTCGGTGCCGACTTTCATCGTGGCCAATCAGCATGCCGTGCCGGGCGCACAGCCTGCCGAAACATGGGTGCAGGTGATTAAGGACATTCAGGCCCAGATGGGCGACGCTGACTAGAACACGACTGGCCCGCGCCTTTAGATGAGGGCGCGGTTAACGCGGGTTCTGCGCGTCCTGCATGGCCGCTGACCGTGGCATAATCTGCTGTGCTTTTCTCTTGCAAGTCCGGCGTGACAGGATCAGGTGGGACGTTCCGTGGTTCTGACCATGGCAGACCACGATTAGATGTGTCTTAACGTGCCCACGCGGCTCTGTTTTCGGCGCTGGACTGTCATCCTAACCACCGTATTTTGTGAAAATTACTGGTTTGGGTGCGCCGCGCCTATCGCCACTTTAAGAAGGCCCACCCTTATGGCTGCACCAACAAAACGCCTGCCCCAAGCCGAGTTTATCGCGCTGACCGCGATGATCATGGCGGTCACTGCATTCTCAATCGACGCGATGCTGCCTGCACTGCCTCAAATCGCGTCCGAATTGTCGCCCCAAAGCCCGAACAATGCGCAGTTAATCGTGACCAGCTTTGTTTTTGGCATGGGTTTAGGGACGTTTGTGACTGGCCCGCTGTCAGACGCATTTGGACGCCGCAAAGTCGTGATCGGTGGCGTGGCTTTGTATCTGGTCGGCACGTTTTTGGCATGGATTGCAGGCTCGCTAGAGCTGATCTTGGCGGCGCGTGTCATCATGGGCTTGGGCGCTGCTGGGCCACGTGTGACGGCGATTGCCATGACGCGCGACCTTTATGCAGGGCGCGATATGGCGCGGATCATGTCGTTTGTGATGGTCGTTTTCTCACTGGCACCTGCTGTGGCACCGACAATCGGACACTACATTATACTGGGGTCAGATTGGCGCGGTATTTTTGTAGCATTTGGCATTTTCGCAATGATTCCGGCAATTTGGCTTTACTTGAGGCAGCCTGAAACCCTCGCGCCTGAAAACAAGCGGCCGATGAACCTGGGCTCTATTGTGTCGGCGACCAAAGAGATGTTCGCGCACCGCACGGCCAGCCTGTCGATCCTGATCCAGACACTGACGTTCGGCGTTTTGTTCACGGTGATTTCATCGACACAACAAGTGTTCGACCAGACTTTTGGCCAGGGCGACAGTTTCCATTTTTGGTTCGCGGGTATCGCGGTTGTGGCGGCCAGCGGGTCATTACTGAACGCGCGCCTCGTGGGCCGCTTGGGCATGCGTGCGATCATTCGCGGCATGTATATGACGCAAATCGGCGTCACACTGGCGATGCTGTTGATCGTGTCGCTGGACTTGCCGTATTGGATCACATTTGCGAGCTACGTGATCTGGGTCACGGGCAACTTTTTCCAAGCGGGCCTGACGATCGGCAACTTGAACGCGCTTGCGATGGAAGAAATGGGGCACATCGCGGGCGTTGCCGCATCGGTGATCGCGGCGGTATCGACCGTTGGTGCGGTGCTGCTAGCGGTGCCATCCGGGTTGATGTTCAACGGGACCCCCGTGCCAATGGGCATCGCTGCGTTGTTGATGGTCTGCGTGGCCTTGTGGTTGACCATAAAAATCAAGCGGCCGGGCGAGGAATAAATCCGCGGCACCGGCGTTTGATGATGCGTTGATGGGGGCGCTGCCCCCGCCTTCGGCTCCCCCGGGATTTAGAAGAAGTCAAAGAAGCGGTTAGGACTTTGCTTTTTTGCGATGGTCCGCGAGAATTTGCGCCAGATCGCGGGCGATGCTGAACGCGCCTTGGATCTTGTCGCGCTCTTTGGTCCAGTCGCGTTGCACGACGATTTTGTTGTCTTTTACTTTGGCCGCGCCTTTTTGGTCGTGAATGAAGGTCACGAGGCCCTCTGGTGATGCGAATTTGTCGTTGTGGAACTGGATCGTCGCCCCTTTGGGGCCAGCGTCGAGTTTGCCGATGCCCGCTTTTTTACACATCGCTTTGATCCGCACGACGAGCATCAGGGTGTTCACCTCTTTTGGCAGTTTGCCGAAGCGGTCGATCAATTCAGCGGCGAAACCTTCGAGTTCGACTTTGGTGGTGAGCTCTGACAGGCGGCGGTAGAGGCCAAGGCGCACGTCGAGGTCAGGCACATAGTCGTCGGGGATCAGGACAGGCACGCCAAGGTTAATTTGTGGCGACCATTCGCCGTCGTCGATGATACCTTCGGCCGCACCGGATTTGATCGCGTTGATCTGATCTTCGAGCATTTGTTGATAAAGCTCGTAGCCGACTTCGCGCATTTGGCCGGATTGCTCTTCGCCCAACAGGTTACCAGCACCACGGATGTCGAGGTCTTGCGAGGCCAATGTGAACCCTGCCCCGAGACTATCAAGCGAGCCCAGCACGCGCAGACGTTTCTGCGCCGTATCGGTCAGTTTTTGTCGTGGTTGCGTGGTCAGATAGGCATAGGCGCGGGTTTTCGAGCGTCCAACGCGGCCCCTGATTTGGTAGAGTTGCGACAGGCCGAACATGTCAGAGCGCCAGACGATCATTGTGTTCGCCGTCGGGATATCGAGGCCGGATTCGACGATGGTTGTGGCCAGCAGCACGTCGTATTTGCCGTCGTAAAACGCGTTCATCCGGTCGTCGAGATCGCCCGCCGCCATCTGGCCTGTGGCCGCGATATAGCTGACCTCGGGGACTTCGCGTTTGAGGAAGTCTTCCATTTCGGCCATGTCGGTGATGCGCGGCACAACCATAAAGGATTGCCCGCCGCGATAATGTTCGCGCAGCAGCGCCTCGCGAATCGTGATTGTGTCGAATTCCGAGACATAGGTGCGGATCGCAAGGCGGTCGATGGGTGGTGTTCCGATGATCGACAGGTCGCGCACGCCGGACAAAGAAAGCTGCAATGTCCGTGGGATAGGCGTCGCAGTTAATGTAAGCACATGCACGTCTGTACGCAGTTGTTTCAGCCGTTCTTTGTGCTGGACGCCGAATTTCTGTTCCTCGTCGATGACCAACAGCCCCAGGTTTTTGAAGCGGATGGATTTCGCGAGCAGCGCGTGGGTGCCGATCACGATATCGACCGTGCCTTTGGTGATGCCGTCGCGGGTTTTGGTGGCGTCGCCCGCCGAGACAAAGCGCGACAATGGTGCGACGTTGATCGGGAAGCCACGGAACCGTTCTGCGAAACTTTGGTAATGTTGCCGCGCAAGCAAGGTCGTGGGCGCGATGATCGCCACCTGCACGCCGCACATCGCCGCGACAAAGGCGGCCCGAATGGCGACCTCGGTTTTGCCAAAGCCCACGTCGCCGCAGATCAGCCGATCCATCGGGCGGCCTGATGCGAGGTCGTGCAACACATCCTCAATCGCGGACAGTTGGTCGTCGGTTTCCGCATAAGGAAACCGCGCAAGGAATTGATCCCAAAGGGTTTCTGGCGGGTCCATCGCGGGCGCTGTGCGCAATTCACGCTCTGCTGCCACACGGATCAGACGTTCGGCAATCTGGCGAATACGTTCCTTGAGTTTCGCCTTTTTCGCCTGCCAAGCCCCGCCGCCCAGTTTGTCCAACATGCCTTCGTCGTGGCCATATTTCGACAGCAGTTCGATGTTCTCGACGGGCAGGTAAAGCTTTGAACTCTCTGCATATTCGATCAGCAGGCATTCGTGCGCGGCACCAGCGGCGGTGATGACTTCCATGCCCATGAAACGGCCAACACCGTGATCCACATGCACTACCAAATCGCCGATGTTGAGGCTGTTTGCCTCTGACAAGAAATTCTCGGCGCGGCGTTTGCGTTTTGTTGTGCGGATCAGGCGGTCGCCCAGCACGTCTTGCTCGGAAATCACCGTCATATCCGGCGTGACAAAGCCGTGATCCAGCGGCCAAACCGCCAGATGCACACCGGATTTACCGATGCGAGACCGATCAGACACGGGAATGACTTCGCCGATGCCTTCGTCTTCGATCAGACCTGTCAGGCGTTCACGTGCCCCTTCGGAATAGCTGGCAATGACAACCGGACCGTGATCCAATTGTGCACGAATATGATCTGCCAAGGCGCTGAAAAGATTGATGGTTTCGCTTTGACGTTCGGGCGCGAAGTTCCGCCCGATCCGCCCGCCAGCATCAATAACACCTATGCCTGTGGCTTGCGGCAATGGCGCGAGTTGGATCATCCGGCGATCAGCAACCGCCGCAGACCATGCTGCATCATCAAGGTACAGCAGCGCAGGTGGCGCCGGTTTATAGACCGAATCCATCCGGCCCTTTTGCGACAGCGCGTGCATCCGCGTCTCGTATTGGTCCACGATGCTGTCCCAGCGGGCAATCCGCGATGGTGTTAACTGATCGTCAAGCGTGATGGTGGCGCGGCCCGTATAGTCGAAAATCGTCTCAAGGTCGTCGTTGAAAAAGCCTAGCCAATGCTCGATCCCTGCGTGTTTGCGCCCCGCACTCACCGCCTCGTACAGCGGATCATCGGTGCCAGCGGCCCCGAATTCGATGCGGTAGTTTTGGCGGAAACGGGTGATCGCGGCCTCGTCCAAGATCACTTCGGACACAGGGGCCAGTTCAATCTCGGTTAACTTTTCAGTAGTCCGCTGGCTGGCCGGATCAAAGCGGCGCGCCCCGTCGAGCACATCGCCGAACATATCCAGACGGATCGGACCGGATTGACCGGGAGGGAAAATGTCGATGATACCACCGCGCACGGCGTAATCGCCTGCCTCCATCACCGTTGGTGCTTGAGTAAAGCCCATGCGGACCAAAAATGCCCGCAGTCCTTTTTCGTCGATCCTGCTGCCGACTTGCGCCTTAAACGCGGCTTCACGCAGCAATGATCGCGCTGGCACCCGTTGTGCGGCGGCGTTCAGCGACGTGAGAAGCACAAATTTGGCGGGCATGCCGTGGACGAGTGCGGCAAGCGTCGCCATCCGTGCCGCAGAAATATCCGCGTTCGGTGACACCCGATCATAGGGCAAACAATCCCACGCCGGAAACGTAAACACTGGCATGTCAGGCGCATAGAAATTGATCGCGGCCTGCATTGCGGCCAACCGTTTGTCGTCACGGGCGATATGCACAACCGGCCCGCTCGACTTGGCGATTTCTTGCAAGATCAGTTCGGCGTCGTAGCCTTCGGGCGCACCTGCGATGGTGATATGATTGGATTTAGACATGAGGCTTGATCTATCCCGCGAGGCTAGGGTGTCAACGGCCTACCAGAAAGGAACCGTCAAGTTATGGTACATGCCGTACATTGAGGTGACAAAAATCGACACCATGCCGATGATTTGGGTCCACAAGCGGTGGCGCAGCAACATTTTGTAAAGCGACTGCGCATCGGTGGCGTTGGTTTCGATGTGCTGGGCGCTCGACAGGCTGACGGCCCCCACGATGCTGAGTGGGAAGACAATGAACAGCAACGCTTGGGCGAATTCGATCCGATAGAAGAACGCGAGCACCAGCAATGCCGAATTGGCAAAGCACACAAACATCAGCACCCAAGGCCCTGCGGATCGTGCGATCCCCAGCAAACGGTTTACGTTCACGCGGACAATTGCAATCAAATCTTCCTCGGCCTCGCCGCCATATTTGCGGGCGCGTTGGATCAGGTCAAAGGGCACCCCAAGCACCCAATGGCTGATGGATGACCAAAGCACAGCAATCCCAATCCAATACCAAAGGTTGGAGAAAGAACGCATATCAATGACGTCGAAAAGGGCATCTGTCCAATTCACGGGTGGCAGCCTCGTGTGGTGTTATTTTAGGGGACACTAGCGGCGACGATCATGGATGCCCAGACTTGTGAAGCGCTGAATTCCATGTAACCAAGCACCTGTGACCAGAAAGGCCCGATCATGACCCCAATTGTCCCTTCATTCCCCGCCGCGCGTCTGCGCCGGATGCGTCAAACCCCTGCTTTACGCGCGATGATGCGCGAAAATACGGTGACTGTGGATGATCTGATCTGGCCGGTGTTTGTGATGGCAGGCCGCGACGACGAGACGCCTGTGGCGTCGATGCCCGGTGTGGTGCGCAGGACCGTGGACCGTGTGGCAAAAGCTGCAAAAGAGGCGCAAGCCCTTGGCATTCCAGCGATTTGCCTGTTTCCCTACACGGGTATGGAAAGTCGGACAGAGGATTGCGCTGAAGCATGGTCGCCCGATAATCTAACCAACCAAGCGATCCGCGCGATCAAAGATGCGGCCCCCGAAATCGCCGTGATGACCGACATTGCGCTGGACCCTTATAATATTAACGGTCACGACGGCTTCGTGGAGGACGGTGTGATTGTGAACGACCGCACCGTTGAAGCGCTGGTCAAAATGGCACTGGCGCAGGCCGATGCGGGCGCTGATATCCTTGGGCCGTCCGACATGATGGACGGCAGGATCGGGGCAATCCGCACAGCACTCGAATCCGATGGCCACCAAGACGTGACAATCCTAAGCTACACCGCCAAATATGCCTCGGCTTTCTACGGGCCGTTCCGCGATGCGGTTGGTGCGTCGGCGGCCCTGAAAGGCGACAAAAACACCTACCAGATGAACCCCGCCAATTCGGATGAGGCCATGCGCCTCGTGCAGCGCGACTTGGCTGAAGGCGCTGACATGGTCATGGTGAAACCGGGCATGCCCTATCTCGACATTTGCCGCCGCGTGAAAATCGAATTTGGCGTCCCGACATTCGCGTACCAAGTATCCGGCGAATACGCGATGATCCAAGCAGGGGCGCAAAACGGCTGGATCGACGGCGACAAGGTGATGATGGAAAGCATGATGGCCTTCAAACGCGCAGGCTGCGACGGCGTGCTGACCTATTTCGCGCCCGCAGTCGCGCGTCTTCTCAACGGATAAAGCGCCACATCCCGCTTCTTTGACTTCTTCAAAATCCTCGCCGAAGGCTTGGGATCTGCAAGATCCCAAAACCCGACATCCGCCAAACACCGCAAACACACATATCTTGCAGGTGACATAGACCCATTTTCCCCGTATAATTCCGCCCAAGGGCCGAATAACGGTCCACCAAAAAGAATAGAGGCGACAAATGAGCAATTTCTCCAGACGGCAGTTTGGCCTAGCGGCCTTGGCTGGCACGACACTCGCGGCTTGTGGCAACGGGATCGGCAATAACGGTGCCGCCACGATTGACGCCCGCGTCGATAGCACGCTGGCTTTTATGTATGAAAATTATCCCGGCACCCGTGATCTCGCACAGCGGTCTGCGGGCCAGTTGATTATGCCGCTTGTGACCGAAGTTGGTCTGGGCCTTGGCGGATCATTTGGTCGCGGCGCATTGCGCGTGGGACAATCTACAGTTGATTACTATTCCTCTGCGTCCGGCTCTGCTGGTCTGCAAATCGGTGCGCAACAATACAGCCATGTGTTGTTTTTTATGACGCAAGAAGCCTTGGTCGAATTCCGCCAAGCCCCCGGTTGGGCGGCAGGTGCTGACCTTGAATATGCGCTCAGCTCGCAAGGCGAAACGCTACGGGCTGAAACAACAACGTCGTTGTCGCCTGTGATCGCGGTTGTGTTTGGCCAGACAGGTCTGCGCCTTGGTGCGACGCTGGAAGGCACAAAATACACGCGGATCATTCCGTAAGGCTTGCCCATGACCCTGCCCATTTTGATCCTAGCGGCAGGGCAATCATCGCGGATGCGCGGGACTGATAAACTGCTGGAACAGATCGACGGCGTGGCCTTGTTGCGCCGTCAGATTGATGCGGCCGGCGGTGTAGGTGACGTGTTTGTGGCCTTGCCCGCAGCCGATCATCCACGCGCCGCCCTTTTGCAAAATACCGACGCCCAAGCGATCATCGTGTCTGATGCGGCGGACGGAATGGGCGTGACATTGCGCCGTGCGGTTCATGCGCTACCGCCCTGCCCGTCCTTCATGGTTTTACTGGCTGATTTGGCAGAGATAACGGCGACGGACCTGCAAGCCATTGTGAATGCGCGTAAAAATCACCCTGACAATTTGATCTGGCGCGGTGCAACTGCCGCCGGAAAACCCGGTCATCCGATTATGTTTGATGCGTCTTTGCGTCCTGAATTCGAAACATTGTCCGGCGACACAGGCGGATCACCAATTCTGAAGGCCCACAGATCCCAGACCCATCTGGTCGCGTTACAGGGCAACCGCGCGTTGCTTGATCTGGATACACCCGAAGAGTGGGCGCAGTGGCGTGCCGCGCGTCGGTCTTAACCTTTGATTAAAATCGCAGCTTCATGACGTTTCAAAACACGTCGCGCGTTACCAAAGCCGGGATCTGCCGCTTCCATCTGTCCCAAGTCTGGGAACAGATCGAAAATCTCGGCCCGTTGCGTCGCATGGATTCCGTTGAGGACATGGTCGGCGGGTTGAAAGCTTTCGGTCCACGTCCCGTTTGACAAAATGACCTCGTGCTGCGCGAACATCAGGTGCACATATGTGACGCCGCTGATCTGTACTGCGTCGATGCCGTCGGTGGCGGTCATGTATTTCGCTGCGGCGAAAACTTCGGTATCGGAAAAATGTAGCGCCGCGCGGCGTCCGCTCATCAACAATCTGTGGTTGCGGGACAGTAGCAAATCTTTTTCCGGCAATGACGAGCCAAGCGACCCTGCGCGGACAAGTACAGGTTGTAGGTCGGGCGCTGCCAGCAGGTCCTTCGTGGTCAATGTCCGGCTGCCCGTCCATGCGATTTCCTGAATGCCGTTGTCGCGGGTAAAAACCTTGTCGCCAGCACGCAGCGTCTCAACCGCGACTTCGCCTTTTGGCGTGGCGATTTTGGTGCCGCTGGCGAAGCAGACCAAGACGTCTTCGATTTCGGACAGTGGCACTTTGCCCATGATCTCGCCGTTGGTGTCCAGCAATGCAACATGGTCGGTGTCGAGGTGAAAACTGGCATAATCAGCGCCGCAAACGACGTCGGACTGCGATCTGCCTTTACTGTCAACCATAATATTCCCCTTTCGCGTCACGGCCGCGCGGCCAGTCAGCCCCATTTTGTGACGTATCTTATGGATAAACGGGGATTGGGGCGTAAGGCTACTCAAATGCGCCGAATTCGTTGCATTTGAACGATTTTGGGAAACGATTACCGGAAAAGTGGGCAGTAATGCACCAAAAATACCGGCGATTGTCGCCAAAACAGAAACAGGGACAACCACTTGTGGTTGTCCCTGTTGGTATCGTGATTCGCTTGCGGTTGATTTATTTCAACAGCAGGTTGGTTTCGTGTTTCTTGAGCGCTTTGCGTGCTGACTGGTAGCCCGCGAGGCCGGATTTGGTGGACAGTTCCGGGAACAGGTCGAAGATTTCGTTCCGTTGGCTGTTGCCGATGCCCTTCAAGGAATAGTCGCCCGGTTGGAAGCTTTCCGTCCATGCCCCGTTGGACAGCACAACTTCGTGCCGCTCGAACATGAAGTGGATGTAGCTCGTCTGCATCACGTTGACTGTGTGGATGCCTTCCGCGCCGACCATGTGCTTGGCTGCTGCCAGCACTTCGTTTTCCTCGAAGTACAGCTGCGTTTTGTCCGAAGACACAAGCACGCGGTGGTTCGGAGACACCATCATGTCACGCTCTGGCAGACCGTGGCCCAATGCGCCGCGCTTGATCAGAACAGGCTGCAGATGCGGGTTTTGCATCAGCTGCTTGCCGGACATCGGCTTGTGGCCCATCCATGCGATTTCTTGAATGCCGTTGTCGCGGGTGATGATCCGGTCGCCGACTTTCAGTTCCTCAACAAGACGCTCGCCTTTTGGTGTCGCGATCAATGTACCCGGTGTGAAGCATGGGATGACATTTTCGATCTCGGAGAAGGTCATGGTGGACCCGTCCGTGAACGTCACTGTACCCGCTTCAGGGTCGCCATC
>NZ_JACIJM010000020.1 GCF_014199395.1 Yoonia ponticola
CTTTTTCCCTTGTTCACAGTCATCCTGTGATCTTATCGGGAGCTCGACCTCAGAACAGAGGGTAGCCCAATTACGCATGCTTGGAGCCCAGACCGGACCTGTTGACTTCGTGCTGCGTGCGCTCGCAGTGTAGAAATTGCTGCAAATGCTAAAATTCTGTTGTCGCAACGCGGCGTGAAAACCGGTCATTCGACCAAATTGCAGCGAAGGAATGAAAGACTACTCTGCCAGATGCCGCTCGGGTAAACGTATCGCGACGTCGCTGGCGGAATCGAGTGTGAACACGCTTGTTGCGAAACGCTTCGTAAAAAAGCAGAACATGCGCTGGAGCCGGCCTGGGGCGCATTACCTTCTCAAGGTTAGAACAGCCGTCATCAACGGCGACCTGCCGAAAACACGCCCAAAGTCCGATGGCATGCATTGCGATGCAAGAATGGCTTCAAAAGAACCGAGCCGAGGCCAAATGCAGTTCAAGCTCGCAGCATGACCCCACAGTAATGAACGGTCTCAGCAAGACAAGGGGAATAACCTTTAACAAAAGTGCGTTTTATTACAGCCCTAGCCATCTTCGCAGGATGAATTACGGTTTAACAATTTTTGGATGTACTTGCGAATTAAAATTTCGCGCCCTCTCGTACAACAAGGTTCCATTCTCCAAGGGTCTAATAGTAAGATTAGAAACGTAATTTGACCTTCCGAAGGTATTTAGAAAGTAGCAGTTGTCACCGCAGATTTAGTTTCTGCGGTGACATTGTTTTACTAGCCTGCGGCGAACTGTGCCGCTTGTCCTGCAACCACGAACCAGGTGACCAGCAGCGCGTTCACGAAGGCACCGGGCAGATAACTTGAGGTTCTTTGATACAAGAACGTGCTGATGATAACCGCGGTTAGCAACAGGGGCACGAACTGGAACATGACGATGGTGTTCAGTGGCTCAGAAGGTGTCAGCAGTATGCCGTTGGAAAAGAGGGCGGCGTATTGCAAAATCAAGAACACCAGAAAACCTCCCATCAGCGCCAGCGCATTCAGGGTGTAGGTCGCGCGCAGGCTTTGCCCTGCAACAGACAGGCCTCCATGCAGCGCGCGCATCGCCAGAACGAAGTAGATCGTGAAGGGTACGAGGTAGACCAGCGCGGTCATAAACCGTTCGGCCGTCAGCAATTTGACTCCGACAAACCAGAAGCGGAAATCAACCTTAAGGAAGAAATCGACAATCACAGTCGAGAGATAGGCCACAAAAACCGCAGCCCCCGCGAGCACAAGCGACCGGGCGACGTTGATTGGAAAGGCGACTGGCTGCGTGCGGATCAATAGCCCGACAAGTCCCGCGGTGGCTCCATTTATAACGGCCCAGAACGCTACTTGAGACGTGATAGTCTGCGATAGCAATGCTGAGGCCGGAAACAAGGTTTCAGCGAGGTTGAAAAGCGGATAATAATTCGCCACAGGGAACAGCGCGCTGAATAGAAAAATACCCCACCACTTTGCATCACGTGTCGTATGTGCCGCATCCACCGGTGTCGCTTGCAGATCGCGCAGCCAGGGCAACGAAAGTAGTCCGTTCAACGTGCCCAGGATCAGCACTACGAAGCCTACCAAGCCGATTAACGTGGCAAACTCTTTGTAAAACCAGATTTGGTTATCGGCAGGCAGCGGGCGTGCACCGTCCAGCGTTTGCGCAAACCAGCTTACCGAATGACCGATAGCCGCTCGCGACAGGTGATCACCGGGGTGTGTCACAGGTGGCTGCCACAGGATGCGCGCGTTGCCCGCAGCTATGTCGCCATAGATTTTGCCTTCTTCGACGGGCGTTTCAGAACTGAAAAACGCCATCAATTTTGGGCTTTGTTCTACATCATCGGCCTTGTCCACGCCCCACATGAGGCTTGAAAATTCATCGTATGCAGAAAACACCACAGACACGTTGCGTGGCCAGTCTGCGGTGCCTTCGGCTGCAAAGGGCGCGCCGACGCTTGACCCTTCTAATACGATAGATTTGTAATCATCGGGATAGGTGGCTGCCGCCGCCAACACCGTCCAGCCGCCCATTGAGTGGCCTTCCATGCCGATGTTATCGACATCAACGATATCGAGACTGCGCAGATATTGCAGAGCTGCGGGTCCACCGAAACCGGCCGAAAATGCGGCCCCCTCGGAGTAGCCATGACCAGTTTGGTCGATGGACAGAACTACATAGCCGCGACGCGAATATTCAATGGCAAAGCCGGATTGGACCTCACGGGTGTTGATATAGCCGTGTACCGCCAAGATGGCTGGCGCTTTTGCTTGGGCTGTGACGCCTTCAGGCATATAGAGTAGTCCGCTTTGCAGATTGCCATTGGCACCGATATAGCGGACGTCCTTAATGGTGACACCGTTTGTTGTTTGCACCAAGTGAGCCGCGATTGATCCGACAAATAGCAACACCAGACCCAAAGCGAATATTCGCCAGTTCGTTTTCACGTTCTGTCCCTCCCTTACGAAATATTAAAAAAAGGGGGCCGATGGCCCCCTCAGTGATTTGGCGATCAGTTGACGCCGTAGGTACTCGCGTCGAGCCGGTCATAGATTTCACTGCGCGCCAACGCGGCCAGTGCTTCAGTGTCGGTGCGATCAACATCTTTCAGCAGCGCGTCCCATCGGTCTATAACTGCTTTGAAAGCTGTCAGAACTTGATCGGGGCTTTCTACTCCGCGCGATGTTGCGTTTTCGATAAGCACGGCTTCGTCGGCGATAACAAAATCGGCCAGCGCTTGCTGTAACGCGGTGTCAGGTTCCAGAACAGTCATGCCGGCGTCCTTGGCCGAGGCTACAGCCGTGGCCACATCGGCGTCAAAGGCGACGCGGTGCTGGGCCAACTCATGGGCCATTTCATCGAACAGAACGCGGCGGTGTTCGGCGGTCAGGCCCTGCCAAAATCCGACGTTATAGCCCCACTCAAACCCTGCGTAATAGTTGCCGATGGCAAGGGTATTCATCGATGTGACAACGTCCTTAAGGCTAAAGCTGTCGAGGGCATCCGCAGCCGCAACCGCGCAATCCAGCGATCCTGTGTCCAGTCCAGTGTACATCTCGCTTGACGGGATCGAAACCGGAACGGCGCCGACAAACTCGGCAAAGCGCGACCAAGCGCCGCCGGCCATGCGCATCCGCTTGCCCTCAACATCTGCAAGGGTTTCAACGGGTGTGTTGCACATCATGAAATATGGCGATGTCGAATAGCCGCCGCCAAACACAACGCCATTTTCAGCCCATTCTGCGAGGGCGGCGGGGTTAGTCAAACCGAATTCGGTCGATGCAAAGGCCATAACCATCGGGTCGGTGTTGTAGAACGCCATGTTGCCGATCAGGTTGGCAATCGGCAGCTCTGCCGGGGTGTAGGTACCAGCATGATAGCTGACCTGCGCCACACCGTCGCGGACTCCCTGCAAGGACGAGGCTGGCGGCAGCAAAGAGCCTGCGGAAAACACGCGGAAAGTCACCTCGCCATCGGTGCGTTCGGCCACACGTTTGGCAAAGTCCACATAGGGGCCGCGCACCATCGAATGCCGTTCGGCGAAGAAATGGTTTGCGTTGTATTCTTCGGCTGCCGCAGGCACCGCAACGGTAAGCCCAAGCAAAGTCGCGCATATGATATTCGAAAGTTTCATGGTCGTCTCCTCTAATTGAAATTTTGTCAGTTGTTCATGAATGACGGCAGGAACAGGCTGATCGCGGGAAAGGCGATCAGCAAGATCAGGGTCAATAGATCCATGGCGATGAACCATGTGGTGCCGGAAATGATGTCCTTAAGCTTTACCCGCCCGGCCAGCGCGCCGTGCAGGACATAAAGGTTCAGGCCCACGGGTGGCGTGACCAGTCCAATCTCCAGCAGTTTGATGGTGATGATGCCGAACCAAATCAGATTTACATCCGCCGCTTCCAGTACCGGCAGCAGGACGGGCAGGGTCAGCAGCATCAGGCCGATTGAATCGATCACCATGCCAAGGATGACAAACAGCACCGCGATCATCACGATGATAATGATCTGGTTGTCCGACACTGCAAGCATGCCGTCAGCCAACGCACGCGGCACGCCCGACAGGCCCATGAAACGTGTGAACATGATGGCACCGATCGAGAGAAAGAAGATCGACGATGTGGCGATCACTGTTTGGCGGATGGCCGTGCCCAGGGCTTGGCGCGTCAGGCTGCGGCGGAACGCGGCAATGGAAAGGGCCAAAAACGCACCGACGCTGCCTGCTTCGGTTGGTGTGAAAAAGCCACCAAATATGCCACCCAATACGCCAAAGATCAGGACTGGGAACGGCCAGACAGATAGCAGAAGTGTCCAGAATTGCGGCCACGAGAAGGGGTTTTTAACAGGTGGCGCAAGCGACGGTTTCAGTGCGCATCTCACCGTGATCATGCCGATATAGACAAGTGCGGAAAGCACGCCGGGGATTAGCCCCGCAATGAAAAGCTGGCCTATAGATTGCTCAGTAAAAATCCCGTAAAGCACCATTAGGATCGACGGCGGAATGAGTGAGCCCAATGTGCCAGATGCGGCTACCACCCCGGTCGCCAGTGAGGGGTGGTAGTTGGCCCGCAGCATTTCGGGCACTGCGATGCGCGACATGGCAGCGGTTGTGGCAATGCTCGACCCCGAGGCAGCAGCAAAAAGACCGCATGCGCCGACACTGGCCGAGGCCAACCCTCCTGGAACCCGCGCCAACAGCATCCGCAACAGATCAAAAGCGCCCGCCGTCAGGCCGGTACTGGCCGCAATAAAACCCATCAAGAGAAACATCGGAATGGCCGTCAGCGACCAATCCCCGATAAAGCTGAAGGGCAGCGCGCTGATAATACCAAAAGCTGCCGTCAGATTTGTCATAACGGTAATGCCAATGATTGAGACAATCATCAGCGCCACACCAATCGGCGTGCGGATCGAAAGCAGCGCGAAAAGGGCCGCGACACCGGCCCAGCCAATCATAAGTGCACTCATCCGGCGACCTCGTCTTTGTTGTTTCGCGTTACAGATTTTCCCTGCAAAACCATGGTTGCGCGCAGCAAAGCGGCTATTGCGGCCAGAGTGAAACCAAGGGGCAGCATGCAACGGGCAGGCCAGACGATAATCTCGCGGCTGCCCATCACCACCTCACCAACGCGAAAGGCGCGGATTGCGTCCTGCCCTGTGCGCCATGCGATCACAGCTAGAACGGCGGCTGTCGCCATCAGGGTCAGCAGCAAACAAACTTTTTGTAGCCGCTCTGGGAAGTGGTTGAACAGTAGATCAACGCTGATCTGATCATCCTCAAATTCGACAAGCGCCATAGGGAGCATTACGATAGCAACCATGTAGTAATAGGATGAAATCTCGACCGTACCCTGAATGGGGGCATTGAACGCCACCTTCAACACCACATCCAGCGTCACATGCAGCATCATAAAAAGCAGACCCGCGCCGCCTATATACATCAGCGTTTGCGTCAAGCGTCGAAATGCCGTTTCCATCTTTCCTCCCTTCATGCCACGCGAATTGCATGCGCATGCCTCCGGCTCCATTCTTTTCTTGCCGAGCAGCTACAAGCAAATACCATTGCTTGATCGGTTGATCGCATTTCGTTATCAGTCTCCGCCAGAGAGGGGCATTTCATGCAGAACAAACCATCAAGCCTTGGGATCCGGCATTTGCGCTATGCGCTGGCTGTTGCGGATGCGGGGGGCTTTCGTGCCGCGGCAGAAATGCTCAACATTGCCCAGCCAGCTATTTCGAAAACCGTGCGCGATACCGAAGAAGACATGGGGTTTGATATCTTTGTACGAGGCACCAAAACCGTTGAAATCAGCGAAAACGGGAAGCGGTTTCTAGACGATGCGCGTCAGACCGTGGCCCAGTTTGAACGCACCATTCGCGGGTCGAGGCGCAATGTATTGGGCGACAGGGGGCATATCATTATCGGCTATTCTGCCTTGGCCACCGCCACTCAGTTGTCAGATGGGCTTGAAACATTTCAGGCGCTTTATCCGGGCGTTCAAGTGGAAATGCAAGTCATGTCGACCGACAACATGATGCGCAACATCAAGACCGGTGCCATTGATCTTGGTTTTTTGATGGCGCATGACACTGTGCGTGATCCGGTCATTTCGCAGCGTGTTGTCTGGACCTCGCCCATCGGGTTGGTCGCGCCACATGACTCTGCTGAAATGACGTTGGACGCGCTGCGCTCTGCGCCGTTTATCATGGGTGTTCGCGAAAATTGGCGGGCATATCGCACGCTGTTGGACGATGCATTTGACAAAACGGGCTTCACGCCGATCATCGAGGACGAGGCATGGGATATTCACGTGATTCTGCAACGCGTAGCGGACGGGCGTGGATATACTTTCCATCCGATCACAGCAGAGTCTGCGATGCCTCGGGCGCTACGGATTATGCCGCTGGAGGAGCTTGATGCCGAGCTTTCGATTGCGATCGCCTGGAGTGCCGCGGCAGATACGTCCCTGTTGCGTATGTTTCGCGCGCAATATGCCACACAGGCAGGCGTGGCTGATCGCCAACCGTGATCGGCTGATCGTATATCTCTATTTGTATTTCGGCCTGCAAAACTTGATTTCGGACCAAACGGACGAACGATAAGGATTGAAAGCCGTATGGAAACCGACAGCCCCGCGCCTTTTCTTCTTGAGGGATCCCGTTCTGGTGTCTTGTTGCTGCACGGCTTCACCAGCACGCCGCAAAGTGTGCGCTATGTGGGTCATCAATTGCATGCGCTATCCGGCGTCACGGTGATGGCCCCATTGCTTGCCGGGCATGGCACAACGCCAGAAGATTTTGCCCAAACTGGTTTTCGCGATTGGTTGAGATCTGCAGAGGACGCGCTGGAGGCGCTGAGCGCACGGTGCAAAACCGTTTGCGTCGCAGGGTTGTCGTTGGGTGGGACGATCGCGTTGAATCTGTCGATCCGGCGGGGTGATCTGGTCGATAGAGTTGCCACCATCAATGGGTCCACGGGCCTCTATTCTCCGCAGCAGATGAAGGCGTTTTTCGATGGCTGCGCGGAGGATTATCATCCTGGCATCGGTTCGGACATTAAGTTTTCCGGGGGCAAAGAGACCTGCTATGACCGCATACCAAATTCCGTTGCCCAAGAGCGGTATGTTTTGGTGACGGCAACCGGGCAGATGTTGCCACTGCTAAACAAGCCATTGTTGATCCTGCAATCGCGCACGGATCATGTTGTCAGCCCAGAGAACGGCAAACGGATTGAAGGCGCAGTTGCCTCTCGCTCAATCACCTTTTGCTGGCTCGAAAATTCCTATCACGTGGCTACGCTGGATAACGATCGGGACTTGATTGTACGGGAGCTTAAAAGTTTTCTGACCGCAAAATAGCTCTAGTTTTCGCTGGCTGCTATTTTTTCAAAAGTGAAGTGGTCCCACATATTCGGACATGTTTGCGGCTTGGCTAAGATGCTGACGTGGTCCGAAAAATTCACACAGTGCATTCACTGAAGGCGAATTAGATCATCAACAGTGTCGACGTCGGCAAGTTCGCATTCATTCACTGAGACAAGTGCGTTGTCAGGAATTTCCCATAGTAGTTTTCTTGCTCCGCGATCCCCTTGCAGATTTGTCAAAGTTTCAAAATACTCTCTTGGAAAACACGCAGGCGGTGAGCGTTTATGACCGTCAGTCGCAATCGACCCGTTATTTACCGTACACTTCACACACAAACCACGCAGCATTGGTTTCGTGATAAACGGCATGTCCGCTAAGGCAATGATGACCCGATCAGCCCCGGCAAGTCTCGCAAATTCTACCCCAATTCGTAAGCTGGCAGATTGTGCCGCAAAAACACCGTTGACAGGGATGCATGTGAAACCGTCCAGCTCGGATGCCATATCCAAATTGGAAACGACTGCGATTAATTGGTCAGGCGCAAATTCCCGTAAAGTTTCGGCGGCGTGTGTAATCAATGGGCGCCCTCGAAACATCCCCATAAGCTTGTTTGAGGTTCCAAAGCGTTTTGACGTACCCGCTGCAAGAAGAATGGCGGCGGTTTTCACGCGAATGTATCCGACATTGCTTTACCCACGATCTCAGCCAAAACCGATATTGCGAGCGTTGCGGGATCTTTCACCGATGGGATCAATCCAATTGGTCCGTGCAATCTCTGAAGTTGATCATCTGAGACCCCCATTTCTCTCATCGCTGTGAGGCGGGTTTCACGCGCATGAAAACTTCCTTGTGCGCCAATATAGAACGCAGGTGTTTTCAACGAGCCAGATAGTATTTCGGGTTCCCAATCATGGTCGTGAAAAAACAGGATTATTGCCGAACGGTCATCAATAGCCAGGTCATCAGGGAATGCCTTAGTGGCAAGCCGCTTAGTCGTGCACCCTTGTTGGGCGGCAATGGCTATGGTCTCATCATCTGGTGACAATAGGACCGCCGGATATCCTGCCGCGATGACCAGAGAGACAAACGTATTCACCTCGGGTCCTTTCCCAAAGGCGAAAAAACAAATTTCGGGAACAACCTCCACGCTAATTCTTGTGGATGACGGCTCGATATGGCCGCGCTCGCGCAGTCCCATGGCTCCGCTTTGTGTATCAATGTCCAACACGCATCTGCTGCGCTGTTGTTCAAGCAAATCCAATTGCGCCAGCACCTCTAGATCCGGTTTTGGCAGTAAAAGAATGTCCAGCGCACCACCACAAGGTAATTGTATATCCATAAACGGCGATCCGCTTCCGTAGCGCACAATGAGTGGTTTGCCTTGGGTTAGGGCGGTTTGTGCATTCAGTGCCAAATCGGCTTCGACGCAGCCTGACGACAGTGACCCCACATGATCATGTTCACCGAAGATCGCCATCATAGCACCAACCAGCCTATAGGACGGGCCATCGACAGCAACAATAACCGCAAGCACAGCCCCCTGCGGGCGGCGTAAAACTGCGCGAATGACGTTGATGTCTTTCATAAGTGAAACCTGCTTGTGCAACAGCGATGAATCGATGTCATTTGCCGCATGCCGAAAATTGCAAATTTGAATGCATCGTCAATTACCCGATTACAAGTCCCGGGAATACGGCGACAAGGATGAGGACAATCAACATCACCATGACATAAGGAAATGCACCGACAAAGATTGATTCAAGCGAGGTGTTCTCAGCACCAAGGGTCGAATGCACAGTGAATATCGAAATTCCGAAAGGCGGTGTCAAAAGACCGACCTCGACAGCGATGACGGTAATGATCCCAAACTGGATCAAGTCAAAGCCAAGACCTTGGGCAATCGGCGCCGCAATTGGAACAACAATCAGCAAGATCGAGCTACTATCCAGGATCATGCCAAGCAACAAAACCAAGATGACGTAGACGACCAAAAAACCGACCGGACCGAACCCGCTGTTTTGCACAAAGCCACCGATCGCCGAAGGGATCCCTGCGACAGCCAGCATCTGACTATAGAAACTTGCCGCGACAAGCAGCGTGAGAATGCCAACCGAGATCGTGCCAGTTTCCGTCAGCACCTGCCACCATTTTCGCAGGTCCAGACTGCGCCGCAACAAAGCAACAACCAGTGCAGCAAAGGCACCAACGCCACCTGCTTCGGTCGGGGTAAAGAAGCCACTATAAAGCCCGCCCAAAACAAATAAGACCAAGACGACAATCGGCGACAGTTTTCGCAGAATTTCAGACACGGGCATCGCTGGAGGCAGCTCATGCTCTTCGTTCTTTTGGTCGAGGTAGTCTTGAGTGAACACTAAGCGCGGTGCGAATTTGGCCACGAGCATAATCCAAATGACGAACCCAGCCGCGAGCAATGCTCCGGGAACGAGGCCCGCGATAAACATTCGCCCGATAGATTGCTCAGCCAGAACACCGTAGATAATCAACAACAAGCTTGGCGGAATAAGCATCCCCAGCACTGAACTGCCTGCCACGGTTCCTGCCGAAAACGACGGGCGGTATCCATGCCGCGTCATCTCGGGAACGGCCACTTTGGTAAATACGGCTGCCGACGCGATCGACACGCCAGTGACCGCCGCAAACACGGTATTCGCCGCAACGGTGGCAATGCCCAATCCGCCCAATAGGCGGCGCAACAAGGCTTCGGCCACGTCGAATGTATCTTTTCCAACGTTTGAAATGCTGACCAAGTGCCCCATCAAGACAAAGAGAGGGATGGTTGCAAAAAGGTAATTTGCCACGCCGTTATAGGTCGCAATCGACATTAAGCGCATCGATAAATCGAAGTTGCCGCGAATGATCCAGACCCCCACAAATGCTACGGCCATGAGGGCGACGGCTATGCGCATGCCCATCAGGACCAATGCAAACAAGACACCGATAAGGATCAGGCCGATCGTAATGCTACTCATCTTTTGAACTCTTTTCAGATTTTGCGAGAACGGCGCTTTCGATTGCAACGGTGGCGAACGCAAGGCTGGTCGCAGCCGATCCAAGCAACACTAATAAGTGGAATGGCAGCGTCGGTAAGGTCCAGACCCCACGCACGCCGAAAAACTCGGATGAAGCCCATGCCTCAAAGGTGTCCGGCCAAGCGGCGATTGCCACAAGCGCAAACAACACGGTCGCAATCAGTGCGAACAGTGCATCCAAAAGGTGCACGGCGCGGCGCGAATACTTCCGCAGGACGCGCAATAGAAAATCAGCGCGGATCAGAGATCCATTCAGTGCGGCGGCGGGTAACATCAAGAAGACAATTGCCACGACACTGCGTCCAGCAATTTCAGCGACACCAGTAATCGGTGAGGCCAGAAAATTGCGGCCGACAACGTCGGCCACAATCAAGAGCATGATGGCGAAAATCCATATCGTTCCAACTGCGGCAATGGCGCTTAACACGGCTTGAAAGCCCCGTCGTAACGGCCCAAAACTATGGGTAATAGCACTGTCGTGATGCATGTCATTTCCAATTTGAAGGCGTGAAACGATGTGGGTTCAGGCGTTAGATTTCAGCGGACCAATCACGTGCAGGTGTAATGCTGCGCGCTTTCAATTCGCCAAAGTAGGCCTTGAGAACAGTCGCGGCGGCTGGACCGTTCGCGTCTAGCCAAGGTTTGGCGACATTGGGCAGTGTCGCGGCCCACTTTTCACGCTCGACCTGTGCCATTTCGGTCACCTGAAGCCCTGCCGCGACCATTTCTGTCATGGCAGTGGTTGAACGCTCGGTCACATAGTCGCCGTGGCTGCGCGATGTGATGCGGCCCGCTTCACGTAGGGCCGTTTGAACTGCGGCAGGAAGCCGGTCATAGAACGTCTTGTTGACTGCAATCCCGCCAAAATACATCGACCCAAATCCAACACGCGAAAGATGCGGTGCGACTTCATAAACACGAGTTGGCTGAATACCGCTCGCAAATGAAAGCGTGCCTTCGGACACACCCGTTTGAATGTCGGTGTAATAGGTCGTCAATGCCCCATCAACGGGTGTCGCACCCGTATCAAGCAGCCAGTTTGCTGACGTGCCTGGCGCGTTCAAACGACGATTTTTCACATCATCGACCGATGTGATCGGGAAGTTTGAATAGATATCATAGCTGTCGGTCACCAAAGACGACAGGTGAACCATGTTTTGATCGGTCCAGCCTGCGCGCAGTTCAGGCAAATCGTCGGTCAGTTTGTCAAAGATATCGATCACGACATTGTGGTCGGAGTTCGCAAATGGCGTGAAATAAGTTACGTTCTGCAACGGCATCGCGGAGCCTTCCCAGACGGTCCCAACCATACCGATATCGACGATCCCATCGCGGACGGCTGCGCGCGTGTCGTTAAATTTATAAAGCGTTCCGCCGTAGTTTTCGGTCCAGTTCACGGAATAGTTGCCACCAGCATCTGACAACAACTTCTCAAGCGAGGGTTGCAGTGCATTTTGCATCGCATAAACCCAGATATTGTTTGTTGGATGGCTAGATCCAATCTGAATGTTGATCGTTTCTGCCGCAAGCAGACGGGTGTTCAGGAACGGCGTTGCAAGTGCTGCCGATGACGTAGCCAAAAAGGCTCTGCGTGATGGTTTCATGGTATCCTCCCTTAGAAATCCCGCGTCCTGCGCGGTCAGTATTGGTCGTTTTAGACGATTAGGCTGCCGGTTCCTCCGTCTCGCCAGTCAAAGCGGTTTTGAAATTGGTAAAAAACTCGCTCGTCAGTTTTTGTGCCGTGGACTTGATCAAGCGGTTCCCAAGCGCGGCAAGTTTCCCCCCAACCGCGACGTCAGCTTTGTAGTCAAGGACGGTGATTCCCCCCTCGGGCGTCAACGTCACACGTGCCGCCCCTTTGGCAAAACCCGCGATCCCGCCAGAGCCTTTCCCCGAAAGCGTGCACGAATGGCCAGGTACAATATCACTTAGCTCCACGTCACCCTTAAACCGCGCAGACACAGGGCCGATTTTTAACTTAACAACGGCAGAAAAACTGGTTTCACTGTTCTGCGTGAGGCTCTCGCACCCCGGAATCGCTTGCTCCAGTATATCGCGATCAAACAATGCCACCCATACCGCATCAGGCGTGGCCACAAGATTTTGGCTTCCTTCAAGTTCCATCGGAATTATCCTTTCGTTGGCCGCAATCACACATGGCCAAGGGCCTTGAGAATGCGAAGCGGCGTCATTGGCGTTTGGGATATGCGCGCACCCAGTGGGCGCAATGCGTCATTCACGGCGTTCATCGCGGCGGCCCCTGCCGCTGCTGTTCCAGCTTCGCCAACACCCTTGGCACCAAGGATCGTATCCAGCGTTGGCGTCTCGATATGGGCAATTTCAATATCAGGCATCTCGCCTGCCATCGGCACCAGATACTCAGCCAATGTGGCGTTGGTCATCTGGCCGATGTCGTCATAAAGGCATTCCTCAAAAAAGGCTGGACCCAACCCCTGAACGACGCCGCCACGTATCTGTTCATCAACCAAAAGCGGGTTTATGATGCGCCCGCAATCCTCAACCACCCAGTGTTTTAGCAAACGGGTAATTCCGGTTTCAATGTCAACCTCGACATAGCTCGCTTGTACACCGTTTGTGAAATCAAACGGATAGCCCGAAGGCGCAAAGTGCTGGGCCGCGGTCAAGGAATTGTCACACCCGTTGGGAAGGGTATCAGGTCGGTAGGTCGCAATGCGCCCGATTTCAGCCAAGGTGATCCGTTCATTGCCTGTCGTGGCGTCGACAACTGCACCGTTTGCTAATTTCAGGTGGGTTGGGTCAGCCTGCAGGATTTCCCCTGCCAAGGTCAGTATCTGTGCCTGCAATTTGCGTCCCGCACGCAGCGCTGTTTCTCCACCAATGCCCGCGCCACGGCAGGCCCATGTCGCGCCGCCACTGGGCGTTGTATCGGTGTCGCCTGTGACAACTTTTACCTTGTCGGGCGTCACGCCCAACTGATCTGCAACCACCTGCGCGATGATCGTTTCTGTGCCCTGACCTTGCTCGGTAACCGAGATTGCGCAATGCACATCTCCTGCAGGCGTCAGCCGCACAACCGCACCGTCTTGCGCTGAGATACGCGCGCCACCGACCCCGTAAAAGGTCGCTCCCGGATTGGTAATTTCCACAAAGGTCGCGATGCCAATGCCGCGGTAAACGCCTTGCTTGCGCAGTGTGGCTTGCTCGTCCCGCAACGTATCATACCGCATTAATGCGCGCAATTTCTCTAAACTCGCCTGATGTGACAGCTTCTCAAATTGATATCCCGTTGCTGATGTATGCGGATAGGCATCATCGGCTATCAGGTTGCGCTGCCTGATCTCGAACGGATCTAGCTCCAGCTTCTCGGCAGCGTATTCAACCAATGCTTCGGTCACCGCACAGGCAATCGGATGGCCAACAGCACGGTATTGGCTGGTTTGCACTTTGTTCTGGAATACAACCGACAACCGCCCACGGTAATCGGGCATCCGGTATGGGGCGCCCATAAGGCGAATGACTTGGTTCCCTTCCGCAACACTGGTGCGGGGATAGGTCGAAAATGCGCCGATCTGCGTCATGTCATCGACATCCATCGCGACAATTGTGCCGTCCGCGTCCAATGCCATGCGCGCAGAAACGCGGTGATCGCGCGCATGAATATCCGACACAAAGCTTTCCAGTCGATCGGCTACAAACCGTACAGGGCGACCTATGGTCAGGCTGGCTGCGACTGTTGCCATTTCCTCGTTATAGACGTGCAACTTCATGCCAAAAGACCCGCCAACATCGGGTGCAATCACCCGCACTTTGCCTTCGGACAATCCAAAATGACGCGCGTAAACGTCTTGGAACTGATAGGGCGTCTGGGTGCCGTGGTGCACGTTGAGCTGGCCCGTGGAGCGATCAAAATCCGCAATGATTGCGCGCGGTTCCAGCGTGACAGCGGTGTGGCGACCAAAGTTGAAATTACCTTCAACGACATGAGCGGCCTGCGCAAACGCACTCTCCAGGTCGGGCGTTTCCAGCACCGTTTGGAAGCACATATTGCTGCTGATGCCGCTTGATGCCAACGGCGAATCCGCCATCAAAGCGGCGTTGCCGTCAACGACCGCCATGTCATCCTCTATGTCCATCATGACCAACTCGCAGGCGTCTTCCGCCTCTGCGCGACTATGTGCGACAATCATAACGACAGGATGGCCAACCCATAACACTTCGCCATCGGCCAACATATTTTGTGTGCTACTTTGCATGTTTGCGAAGTGGTCTAATGTCCCAATCCAAGGCTCGCATTTTCCGTTTAGCGTTTCGGCCGTAAACACACGCACGACGCCCGGTGATCCTGCGGCATCGTCAACGCCCAATTCCACAATCTTCCCTCTGGCCATCGGGCTGCGCACAAACGCGGCATGCAACATACGCGGAAGCGCCAAATCAGTTACAAACTGACCGCGGCCAGAGAGGTGGCGCAATGCGCTCTCGCGGCGATATGATTGACCGATATGCGCTTTTTCGGATGTCATTGGGCTTCCCCCGCATTTGTCATACGCTGCGCGGCAGTTGCAGAAATCGCATCTATGATCGCTTCGTACCCCGTGCAGCGACAATAATTTCCTGACAATGCGTCACGAATTTCATCGCGTGTCGGCCCAGGGTTCGCGGCCAAAAGCGCTTGGGCAGACATCATCATGCCGCTTGTGCAAAACCCGCATTGCAAGGCGTTACGTTCGTAAAAATTCTGCTGAAGATCCGCAATTTCGCCGCTTTCATTTAGCCCTTCAACCGTCTTGACGGTGTGCCCAGACGCTTGCACCGCCAGCACCAAACAGGCGTGAACCGGCGCGCCATCCAGCATCACAAGACACGCACCACACGATCCCATTTCGCAGCCCAAATGGGTTCCGGTTAGGCGCAAGTTGTCACGTAGTAGGTCCGCAAGGCTTGTGCGGGGTGTCACGGCTTCTTGCACGGCCTCACCATTTATCGTCAAAGTAATCTCGGTTTTCATGCAACTACCTTCAGATTTGACAAAACGCGCCCCAGTAGAACGCGGGCTAAAAGCACACGCATATGGGCAGGAAACTGCGGATCATCTGTGGGTGAAAGATCGTCGGATAAGGCGGCTTGCGCGTCAGCAATTGACGCATTGTCAATCACACGCCCTTGCAATGCCACCTCGGCAGATGCCGCACGCGTCGGACGATCACCAACCGAGAACAACGAAATACTCATATCAGTGACGATACTGTCAGTCATCACGGCCTGAACTGCTGCACCAACCATCGCATAATCGCCGCGCCGTCGCGCAATTTCATCAAATCCAATGACCTGTCCTGCGACGGGCACGGGGATATAAATTGCTTGTAAAATTTCCCCAGGCGCAATCGCAGTTTCATAAATATCAAGAAAGAACTCATCCGCTGGCACGCGGCGAATACCAGTGGGTGACGCGATCTCAAGCTCGGTTCTAATAGCCACAGCAACAGCAGGAAACTCCGACGCGGGGTCGGCATGGGCCAGACTCCCTCCCAAGGTGCCACGGTTGCGGATCGCGGGGTGGGCGACATATGGGGCCGCGGCACTGAAAAGCGGTGCGTATTTGTTAATGAGAGGATCGGTGATTGCCTGAACGTGGCGCGTCATTGCCCCAATGCGAAGCCATTCGCCTTCGAGAGAAATACCTGAAAGTGTCGGGATCTCGGAAAGGTCGACCATTAAGGCCGGCGCTTGCAAGCGTAACGCCAAGGACGGCACAACGCTGTGCCCTCCCGACAAATAGACCGCATCACCGTCAGCCTCCGCATAAGCGGTCATTGCGGCCGCGATGCTTTCAGCTCGCATGTATTCAAACGCCGGTGACTTCACGCTGTTCCCCTCCCAGGTCACCGCTTGCTTAAATTTGTAACCAAGCGGTCACTTTTGATAGGCGCGCGACATATCGTCCGTCAAGAAAAAAGTGACCACTTGGTAATGAGCGCAATTCAGGTTACGCTTTTAGGACTTCAGGCGAGAGACAGATGATATTGACCGACAGCAGTAAAAGTGACGACATCCCGCGACGTAAAAACATGCGTAGCGCAGACCGTGAAAAACTGATTGTCTCAGAGGCGGTCCGGTTTTTTGCTGAATGCGGGTTTGAAGGCAAGACCCGCGAACTGGCAAAGCGGATGGGCGTCTCACACGCCGTGATCTATAAACATTTTGAGAGTAAAGATGCTTTGATCGAAAGGGTTTACGATCAAATATATGTCAAACGATGGAACCCAGAATGGGAGCTTTTGATACTGGACCGCAGTTTAAGCCTGCAAGACCGTATGACGCAGTTTTATCTCGCATATGCTGACCGTGTTTTCGATTATGACTGGGTCAGAATTTTTGTCTCTTCAGGACTAAAATCCTATGGCCTGACTGAGCGGTATCTTGACATCATTCGCACCAAAATCATTCGTCCTGCGGCACTGGAATTACGTCAAGATTTTTGTACAATCTCCGACCTTGACCCTCTAAGCGAAGAGGAACTCGAGTTGTTTTGGGGGTTGCACGGAGCGGTATTTTACATCGCAATTCGTAAATTCGTTTATGGTGCCCCGCTCGAAATCGATGTTGAACTGGCAGTTACCAATACAGTGAGTACCTTCTTTAATGGGGTAGGAAAAATCCACCGCACGCAATCACAATAGATCGCTGCTGACATTTCAGTTTGGCATATTTGGGCATCGTGAGTACCCATAGTTTCCTAAACGCCTGCCTCGTTCATTTTCCTTTGTTTGATTTAACAATCTACTCGCGCCAGCATGCTATTTTTCGCTGCAATTGCTTCCAGACGAAAGCGGCCATTGGCCTTTAGAGAGGCAAGGTCGGTTTTGTCCTGCGACCCGATTGTTGAGCCAGCACGCAGCGAAAGGTCGGTTTGAAATTGTCGTTTAATGCCCAACCTGAATGGCTGGTTCGGTGAAATCCGCTGCACTGCCAAAAGATCGCCGCTGCACTCGCGAAGGAATGCTGCGCCAGCAAGGTCAGAAAGACCAATGTCGGTTTTGTCCGCATGTTACCAGTTCATGCGCGGTGCAGCGAAAGGCGATGTGTCCCAGATCGGCCTTTCATGATCTGCGCGGCGAAAGTGCTGGAAGAGCCCA
>NZ_JACIJM010000021.1 GCF_014199395.1 Yoonia ponticola
GAAGGGTAAGCTGTTGGAACTACTGCACATAACAAAGCCCGCCGGAGAAGCGGGCTTGGGTAAAGTAGAAAGTTCGCTAAATTTGGTTGCGGGAGCTTGCAACCAACGATACTTACTCCTTAATGCTAGGTTTTGAACGGACAGCGTTCCAGACCTTCGGTTCGAAGCCCATTCCCCGGGGCTGAAGCCTGATAACGTCTTCAACGCGCCATCTTTTGTTGCGGATCTCGACAGGAGTTCAGTAAATTACTGTGCGTTGATTTCATTTGTGTCAAACTTGGCAAGATCGTAAAAATCAAAACATCCAAGAACGCTGACGATCTCTAGCTGTTTCCACAAAGCCAGTCGTCTGGCGAAGCACCATCCCGAAAAGCACTTTCATCGTCAAACAGGTCTGGATCGCAGCGTCAGTGAATGTCCGCGACCTGCCGCCGTAAGGTCAGTGCCGAAAGCGGCGTTCAGGTTTCGCGTTAGCTCCGCTTGCGTGATGGGCGTGCCGTTCATGTCGAACGTTTGACCGCATCTGAAAGAAGTTGTTCCAACTCAGCGTTCACGAGCGGAGACAGTCCGGTCTGGATCGCTTGAAGTGTGGCGCGATTGTCTGGCCGAGTTGCGACCTGGCGCACGGCGAAATTCCAGCTCGCATCTATCTATTCCCGCGGCGCGTCACGCCAGCGCAAGCCGTTGCGATTGATGCAGACAATTCCGCTGAGGACCCGTCGGTCATCGACACGCGGCACGCCATGACTTTTCGGAAAATAAGGCCTCAACCGCTCCATCTGAGTTTCGCTCAACCAATACAGATTGCTCATCATGCCCCCTTTAATTCGGGGACTGTGAATCATGCAGGCCTCGTAGGCTCGCCCCGAGAAAGCCCGGGTTCAAGATTAACGCCCTCACCCGCCACCTACCCCAACACGAATAGTAGAGAGGGCAAGGCGTTCGACCGAGGAGCAGGTCGACTTGTTAAAGTTTACTCGGCAGCCATAGAACAATATCCGGCACCGCAATCAACACCGCCATCAGAACAAGTAAAACCCCAAAATATGGCACGACGGATTTCGCAATCCGCATCATGGGTTCTTTTGTAATGCCTTGAATAACGAAAAGGTTGAACCCAACTGGCGGCGTGAGCTGTGCCATTTCGATTGTGACGACCAGAAAAATACCGAACCAAAGCGGATCCCATCCCGCAATGAGTATAGCCGGCAAAGTGATCGGAAGGGTGACAACAATCATCGACATTCCATCGAGAATGCAGCCAAGGAAAAGGTACAAAACCAGCAGCACCAAAACAATGCCCACAGGCGACAGGTTTGCATCGGTGACGAAACCAACAACAAAAGTTGGAATACCCAGATAGTTGAAAGCCACAGAAAGAAAAGCGCCTCCGCTAGTAATGAGGGCTAGCATGCTTGAGGTATATACAGTCGACACAGCCGCGGCGCGAAGTGTTGAAAACGACAAATCTCCTGATAAGGCCGCAAGCGCCATAGCCCCAGCTACGCCTAGAGCTGCTGCTTCTGTTGGGCTGGCAACTCCACTGTAAAGGCCTACAATCAACAACATAATCAGTGCCGTTATTGGTCCCAAGTCGCGGATGCTTTGTATTCTATCTTTACGAGTATACGTCTCGCCGCCAGCCTTGGACGTCCCGCGATAAATGCTGAGCGCCATCGTCATAAGACTAAACCCAAAGGCGAGGAGTAATCCTGGAATGATGCCCGCGATAAACAGCTGCAAGATAGAAACCTCTGCCAGAACCCCATAGATAATCATAGGTAGGCTAGGTGGTATCAAGAACCCAATCGTGCTTGCCCCCGCAAGAGATCCAATCGCAATGTCGCGGTCATACCCGCGCTTATCAAGCTCACTCAGAGTAATGCGCCCGACAGTTGCGGTTGTCGCTGCTGAAGATCCAGAGACTGCAGCGAACAGCGTAGACGCGACGATGTTGATATGCAGTAAGCGGCCGGGAAGACGTGTCGTCCAAGGGGCCAATCCTGAGAACATGTTCTCAGATAAGCGCGTGCGAAACAGCATTTCTGCCATCAAAATAAAGAGCGGCAAAGCCAATAGCTCAGTCGAGCTGACGGTGTTGAATAAACTTTGCCCAAGGATTTTATCAACCGGAAGGTCACGAAAAACGCCTAGTCCGACGATCCCGGTGGCCATCATCGACAAGCCAATCCACACACCACTTGCCAGCAACACTAGGAAGACACCAACAAGCGTTGAAATAAGAATAGTCATCCGTGGTCTTCCTTACTCAACTCATTACTATCAAATAATAATAAGATTATTTTGGCGGCGAACGTGAAAGCAAACAATGTCATGCCAAGCGCCACAAAAGCTTGCGGCACGGCCAGAGGAATCGATAACTCCCATGATCGCGACCCGCGTTGAAGAGATGTAATGGCGAGGTTTATGAGCGCGGTTGCGCCATAACTACTGACTGCAAAGGCGACGGTCAAAACCACCGCTTCTACAAGCCAAGCCAATCGCCCACTTAGACGACCTGAAAGCATGGTGACACGCACATGGCTCTCTGAGACAAGCGCTGGTGCAAGTCCCAGAAAGAACATCGCAGCCATCATAAACGCCGCCATCTCCCAACTTCCCGCCAAAGAGCGGGAAAGAAGGTTGCGTGACAACAGTTCCCCCAAGAGCACGAGAAAAATCATCCAAAGGAATATCGCTGCTGTTGATTCAGCAATCTTTGAACAGACGTTAACCACGCGATTGAGGGAGCGGATCTGCATCAGTTGCGCTCGAGCAAGTAGGCATCAAGAACAGGACGAGCATCTGGGCCGGCGGTTTCTACAAAGTGATCCCACTGCTTTTCGGCGGCCTCTTCAAGTGCAGCTGAAAGTGCTTCACTTGGTTCCGAAACAGTCATACCCGCATCTGCTAGTTCCTTCAGACGAACGCTATCTTCTTGCTCGGCAACACCCCGAAATTCGGGCTGCATACGCTCTGCTATGTCCGCGATGATCTGCTGATTTTCTGCAGACAGTTTGTTAAAGCTATCCAGATTGACACTCACAACTGCGGTTGGGTTCACATAGCTGGTGGTTGTAACCGCATCCATGAACTCCCAGAATTTTCCGTCCACACCCGATGTGGCCGACGTTGCGATCCCGTCGAGGCCACCAGAGGCAAGTGCGACAAGCGCATCGGCCCAAGGCATTAACGCAGGAGCCGCACCGACGTCAGACAAAAACTCTGTGCTCGACTTGTTTGCCGTACGGATTTTGAGCGTTTCGAGATCAGCAACTTCCACAATTGGCGTTTTTGTATAGAGGTGCGCACCTGGCCAAAAGACGGAGTACAGAATTTTTTGATTGTTACGTTCGGCAATCTGCTCATAAACGGGTCTTGCCAGCGCATCCAGTTTTGCCGCATCGTCAAAGTTACGTGTCAGGTAGGGCTGCCCCTGAATGCCGAAGAACGGCTCATCACCAACCGTGGTATCCAAATGGAAATGTGCAATCGGAACGATGCCATCACGAACCGCGCCCAGAACTTCCGGCCCCTTTAGCCCAAGCGAGCCACCAGCCATAACGTTGATCACAACGTCGCCGTTGGTTTCGGCCTTAACAGCGTCTGCAAATCTTATGGCGTTTTGCGTATCAAAATTTCCAGTGGGGAAGTTGATGTGCATATCCCAAACTGTTTCTGCGTGGGCACTTGTTGCGAAAAGCAAAGCAAGGGCGGTTATCGCACGAATTGACATTTTTTAGGTCTCTCTCTGTTGTTTCTCTTTAAGTCTTGGACTTGTTTTTTTGCTCTACGGTTTTCCGCAGTATTTTTATTTTAATGACTTACAGCGTCACAGTTTATTGAAAAAGGTTTGCATCCGATCCATAGCGGTTTCGATGCGTTCATAGCTTGCGGACCCGAAGCACACGCGTAGGAAGCCCTCGCCGGCCTGTCCATAAAACGCACCAGATTCCACCACCACATCAGCCTCCTGAAGCAAAAGGTCAGCGGCCTCTTGGCTTTTCAGGCCCGTAGCTAAAATATTGGGGAAGGCATAAATCGTGCCTTCTGGACGCGCGCAAACAACTCCGGGCATTTGGTTGAGACGCGAGACTACCAAGTCGCGCTTGCGTTTATCGTCTGCTACCATCTCGGCCAGAATTTCGTTCGCCCCCGTCAATGCCGCGATCCCGCCATATTGGATGAACGTATTTACGTGCGTAACTTCGCTTGCGACGATCTTGGCAACTGCACCCAAAACCTCTTTCCCTGCAGTGAGATAACCAAGTCGCCAGCCATCCATCGCAAAGGATTTGGTGAATGCGTACATCGACACAGTGCGGTCTTGCATGCCGGGGAGCGACGCGATGCTGACATGCTCCGCATCGTCAAATACGATTTGATCATAGACCTCATCCGCAATGACATACAGATCATGGCGCAGCGCAAGTTCAGAGACACTCATCAGCTCTTCGCGAGAATACACACGCCCTGTTGGATTGCACGGATTGACCAACACAATGGCTTTGGTTTGAGGCGTTATAGCCTTTTCGATAAGTGCGGCATCAAGCCTATAGTTATCTTCGGGATTTAGAGCGACGATAACAGGCTTGCCCCCAGCCATTTCAATCTTACCCAAATGCTGAGGGTAGTATGGCTCAACGAGAATAACTTCGTCCCCATCATCAACGAGAGCCATAAAGGCCGCATAGGATGCTTGGGTTAACCCGTTGGTCACAATAACATCATCAGATGTAATTTGAATTCCGTTGTAAGCGATAAGCTTATCGCGAATGGCGTCCCTAAACTGCGGCAACCCGGGTAAGTCGCTGTAGTGTACCTCGCCACTGCGTAAGGCATTTACCGTCGCATCTACGATGTGTTTGGGCGTGGTGTGAAACGGGCGACCAAGCTCCAAATGGATTATGTCACGGTTCGTGTGGTCAACACCCGCGGCCTTAGCGACCATGCCGTAGCTCTTGGGAGAAGTGTCAGTGATACGTCTTGAAAGTTTTCGCATGGCGTTCTGCTTATTCCAGTATGGATCGTTGTCGAGCGGGTTTTTTTAGGCTATTCTAAATTTGATCAAATGCGCAAGTAGAAAGAAACCAAAATGACAAACCAAACGAGACGAGCCATTTTGTCCGGCTCGAAGTTCGAAACATTAGCGGGCTACAGCCGCGCCATCGTTGATGGGGAGTTTATTTTTGTTTCTGGAACAGTAGGTTACAATTTCAAAACCGGGGAGGTTCCTGAGGGTGTAGAAGACCAAACTCACCGAGCCTTAGCAAACATTGCCGAAGCTCTGGCGCAGGCAAATGCGACGTTGCAGGATATTGTGCGCGTACGCGTGTTTCTGACGACGCGTGACGACATCATGCCCGTCTCTAAAATATTGGGTGGTACATTTGGTGAACCTCGCCCCACCAACACAACTGTCATCGTGCAATTGGCCGAAGAGCAAATGAAGATAGAACTAGAGGTTACCGCGCTTAAACGCGCCGATTAACTGTCGGCCAATTGGTCCTGCAGCGCAGCTTGCAGTTGCGTCTGAGTGCGGCGAATATCAGCCTCCACCTCATCAGCTGCTCGGTCGGCATCATGGCCGCGTAGCGCTTCAACAATTTCCATATGCCCAATGGCATATGGCTTATGATCGCCATCGCGCCATGAACTATTGAGCTGCTCAGATAGCATCCGCATGTAAGGACCATATTGGAGCCAAAGAGCTTCAATTAATGATGGCAGCACTCCAGAACCGGATGTTCGGTATATTGCGAAGTGAAAATCTCTATTCTTCAACAGCATATCATGAACGTCGCGATGATTTGCGACCTCAGAATGGATGCGGGCCAACCGTGCCAACTCATCCAATGCATCTTCTGTAATCCAAGTTGCGGCAAGCATGGTCGCTTTACGTTCCAATAGAACGCGAGCCTCGATTATGTCGTCCAAACGCTTACGATCCACCGCTGGCACGCGCGCAGAGCCACTAGACCCTACTTCCAATGCACCTTCAGTAGTTAGTCGCCGCAGAGCTTCACGAACTGGCATATGACTGGTTTGAAACGCTTGTGACATCGCAGAAATCGTCAGAACCTGACTCGGATCAAATCGCCCCACGGTCAACGCATCGCGCAAGGCACGATAAACAGTGTCACCAACGGTGGATCTTGACGCAACTGGGTCTAAATGATCAAGGCTGGATTTAAATCTCATGTAGCCCCCTAAAACAACACACCCGACAGTTAGTCAATATTGCGCTCACATGACGGATGTGCAAGCTCATAATATCTGTCTGCGTCAGCCATGAAAAGCATTACTACGAGTTTACCTAGAGCGTACGGTTTCTTGAAACTTCATTCTATTTGAATCCCACAGACGCCCAGCATGGGAGACACTAATTGGTATACGGCGACTTTGTTCGCAATGCCGTTACACCAGCGCCCGTACTCTTGGCTTATCGCAAGTCAAAGCAGCAAAGGGCGACAATTACAATCGCTGTAAAAATAGCTGCGGCAACACCGGCCCCCACAAGCATCCATAGCTTGCTGATCGGCTAATTACGCCCTTTTAAACACCCCTCCACGCCGTTGTGGTGGTAGGTTTTGGCGGGCTGCATGCCGGCGAAGTGCCGATTTAAATAACTTAAGAAAATTCTAGACACTCAAGATTTGAGGTTTCGGGAAAAGTCACGTGAACGCCTTATTCCCAACACAGAGTTCTGGACATTGCAGGCGAAGAGTTCACTTTGAGATAAAACAATTGCGTCATTTGAAATGCAGTTATTAACTTGGGATTTTTATCGAAAAATAAACCGATTTTGAGTCTTTAGAAGAAGTGACGAATCTCGATGGATCAAATTTTAATGTGCCAGGCATGGGGGTAAAAGCTCTGCGTGCTACGCCGATATGTTATAACAAAGGACTTAGTAGTTGAATAAAATGAAAAGAATAGCGGTTCTAACGTCGATTATTTGCTTATTGACAAGTTGTGGTGCTGAGGTGCCCCTAGTTTCCTAGACGCCTGCTTCGTTCATTTTCTTCTGTTTCATTTCATAGTCAACCGGCGACAGCATGCCATTGTTGGTGTGCTTGCGTGTTGGGTTGTAAAACATCTCGATGTAATCGAACACGTCCTGCCTAGCAGCGTCGCGTGTCAGGTATGTCCGTCGCCTGATCCGTTCTCGTTTTAGGAGCTGGAAGAAGCTCTCAGCAACGGCGTTGTCATGGCAATTTCCACGGCGGCTCATGCTGGCATCCAGATTATGTTTGCCAAGGAACGATTGCCACTCTGTGCTGGTAAATTGGGAGCCTTGGTCGGAGTGGATCATGACTTTGGTCTTTGGTTTACGCCGCCACATGGCGCTCAGCAGGGCCTGCAAAGCGAGGTCGGTTGTCATGCGTGACTGCATCGACCATCCGACAACGCGTCTTGAGAACAGATCAATTACGACAGACAGATACGACCAACCTTCGTGGGTTCTGATATAGGTGATGTCGGTCACCCAGATTGAATCTGGCGCGCTGACATCAAACTGTCGGTCCAATGTATTAGCCGCAACCACTGCTGGCGTCCCGCCGTATTTACCAGGACGGCGTTTATAACCAATCTGTGCTGCGATGCCTGCAAGGCTGGCCAGACGCGCCACGCGGTTCTCGGAACACAACTCGCCCTGATCGCGCAAGTCGTCCGTCAATTTACGATAGCCATATACCTTGCCGCTGTCAGCCCACGCCTGCTGGATCAGTTCAGTCTGACGTGCATCTTCGAGCGCACGCGCACTTAACGGTTCTTTAAGCCATGCATAGAAGCCGCTGAAATGCACCATCAGCACCCGGCACATCGACCGCACTGAAAACTCTGCACGGTGGGCCTCAATAAACGCGTACCTCACTGAGACTCGCGCGCGAAGTACGCGGTCGCCTTTTTTAAGATGGTGCGTTCCTCGGTTACCCGCGCCAGTTCGCGCTTCAACCGTCTTATCTCAGCAGCTTGGTCCAAAGCCTCGGCTCGTACATGCGGCAGCTTCGAAAACTGCGTCTTCCAAGTGTACAGCGACTTAGTGCTAATTCCCAGCCGCTCAGCCACTTCGCTGACCGCATATCCACGCTCTACGACCTGTGCCACAGCGTCCTGTTTGAACTCGTCTGTAAACCGTATTCCTTTGTTCATATCCGTCTCTCCTTGGTTCCAAAATTACGGCATTATGGAGCAAGCTCACCAAATAAGGTGAGGTGTCATTCAACCTTTATTTCAAGGTCCATCGCAGCAAGGCATTGAAGTAAGAACGCAGAGCTAAACCCACCGCGACTTATTTTGTTGGCGACGCCACCCGAACTCATATCAACACCTATTAGAGACAGGCGCGTCGTGAGTTGATCAACGGTCACACCTTTTGCGCGCATGGCTTCGCGCACCATTTCTCTGGCTTTGTCTTCATATTCTGCATTCACAGGGTTTCTCTTGCGAGCAACGGGCTTTGGCGGCGCGGGTCGCTGCACCTTATCAATCATTTCCATGGATCACCTTTTTTGGAATAACCATATTCGGTTAATATATGTGTTGACGTGGGTTCTGTCCACTGTCATATATTGCTAACCAAATAAGGTTAGCATCATGTCACAACACTTCCTCTTGTCACCAGCCGCAAAAACACTTTCACTAGTAAAGGTTATGCGCATGTCACACGACGAAGCCCGCGACGCTTTCCGCAAAATCCGCTTTGCTGACACCGATGGCGAGCCTTACTGCCCAGAATGCGGTTGCTGTGAAGCCTATGACCTCAAAACACGTCAGGTGTACAAGTGCAAAGGCTGTGCAAAGCAATACAGCCTGGCCTCTGGGACGATCTTCGCAAGCCGTAAACTGGCAATCCGCGACATTCTGGCCGCAATCGCGATCTTCATAAATGGCGCAAAAGGCTACAGCGCGTTGCAGTTGTCCCGCGATCTGTCTGTTGACTACAAAACTGCGTTTGTTTTGCTACACAAGGTCCGCGAAAGCATAGAGATTGCCCGCAACAACGGCGCATTGTCCGGCAATGTCGAAGTGGACGGCGCTTACTTCGGAGGCTATGTGAAGCCAGCTAACGAAAAGAAGGATCGCAAGGACCGTCGCAAGAAGGTTCATCAGTCAGGCAAGCGTCAGAGCGTTATCGTGATGCGTGAGCGCGGTGGCCGTACACTTACATATGTTACGCGCACCGAAGCCGAAGGGGTGGCTCTTGTGGCCGCTAACGTCGAGCACGGCGCAACAGTTCATGCAGATGAAGCGTCCCACTGGGACAAGCTGGCCGCTTACTTCCCGATAAAGCGCATCAATCACCAGATCGCGTATTCCAAGGACGGGGCCTGCACCAACCAAGCGGAGTCATTCTTTAGCCGCCTGCGCCGCGCAGAGGTTGGTACACACCACCATATCGCAGGTAAGTACTTGGGCGCATATGCTGCTGAAATGGCATGGCGTGAGGACACTAACCGTCAGGCTAACGGCCATCAGTTCGCAATGGCGATGGGCGCGGTTGCTGTGGCCCCTGTGTCCCGCCAGTGGGCTGGATATTGGCAGCGCCACGCCGCATAAATCAAAAGCAACATGGACAGACTTGCGCAAGTTTAATGCGATGCAAGCAGCTAGCAAATCACGCGCTTGCAAAGTGCGAGAGTGGAAAGTGATGTTTTTGAAGCGCCACACCTTGCCGCACGCAACCAAATAGGGTAGAAACGAAAAAACCCACCGCCATTTCTGGGGTGGGTGATTCGGAACCTAGGGTTAGTGGCCCTATGATGGTTCATAGCTTGTGAGGAATTCATGCCAGAATACGTCGAGAACGTCAATAAAGCTTTTGAGGAATTGCGCGATTGGGCGGAGCAAATTCGCGCGGCTGATCGGGGTGGGCCTTACCAGCGGCTGGACAGTATCGCGGACCTTTTAGCTGAGGTTCCGGATGAATTGGTTCGGCTATATGGCCTTACATCCGCCTTGCCTGCCGATTTGGGCAATGTCCACGACCTCCCCCCAGAACTGCTTGAGGAATTGTCAGTCGCTAAGGCTGACGAGCTTGAGGACCAGCTTGTCACGGTCATTCGCGCATATGGCGACGAGGCATCTTTGGATCAAATCCTGGTGGGGCTGTGGCGTAAGTTTAAGGTCAGCCAAAAGAGGCGATTTCTGCAAAACAAGCTTTACCGCATGGACACCATTTGGAGCGTGCCCGGTCGGAAAGGTGTTTACACGACCACCGAGCCACATGACCAACACGAACCTAAGATTACGTCAAGTGAAGGTGATGGGTACGGAAGCTATGTTCCGCCCGTCAATGATCTTGACTCAGACATTCCCTTCTAAGGGGGTTAAGCGCTGCCCGCTTACAATCGATTGCAACAAAGGAGGTTCGAGCAGTGGAGCCCATATGACGACCACCCTGATCTGCCAAAGTGCTCGTAACACTTAGCAGGTGAGCAGCCGCCGTAAGGGCGTGCAGGAGGCGGGGCCTAGGCTTCGTCTCCATCCCTGAAACTGACTGAACTAACGACAGCCAACAACTGACTGATGATTCATTTTGGAGATTCCGTCAAGTCTGACGTTCGGTCGCAGCATCATAAGGATTTTAGATGCACGATCTGAAAGTAACGCCTGCCATGGCGTCCGTAATCAAACTGGCACGCTCACTCGGAATCCCATATTCGTGGATTTCCGCATATTATGGGGCGCTCAATTTTGGCCGCATCGCTGATGTGGTTAAAGGGCGCTTGTTCCCAGAAGTACCGATGGCAAACAGCTTGCCAGCCGACTTCCCCAAGCCGTGACGACGAAGGGCGACCTCAGTGGTCGCCCTTTTTCACTGCCCATAACTTGCTCGGTCCATCCATCCCGACAGAAACAACAAGCCCATCATGCTTGATAGTGTTTATAGAAATGCCGATGCGCTTTCGCAGCAATCGCAAGGTCTCGGTATCCGTTTCAATCATCTGATCTATTGCCCAAGCCTCTGCGATCTGACGCGCTGAGAGCGGTTCTGAGGCCTCTCTAAGCTGTGTCAGGATAAAGCGCTTCAAATGCCCCTTTGGCGCTGTGTGGCGCGGTATAAACCCGTCATGATAAGTAGTCAGGGGCTTGGCGTTCGGATCAAACAGCGCAACGCAGGCGTCGATATGTTTGATGCTGGTGCGCACCCGTTCCGCTTCTGCCGTAATATTTCCCAGCAGTTTGACCAGTTCTTTTCGTTTGGCGTTCAAGCCCGATACAGTGTTAGGGCGTTCATAATCAGTGTTTTCCATACACCCCTTATGGCTAACCATTTAAGATTATGCAATAACCTTATTTGGTGAGATTACTCCATAATGCCGCAAAATTACCAAGCAAACCGTCTACAAATCTAGGGGCACCTCACTGTAAAACAGTGGTTGATTGAGCGTTACCAAATGGGAGAACGAACCTTTTCAGATTTAGTCATGCCCGGCTTTGGTGACGGTATCCTGAGACAGTTCCTCGATTGCGGTCAGGCCATCAGAGATTTCGTCGCATTTATGGGTTCAGAGTACTGGAAACTTCACTTCGCAGATTTTTTTGATTTAGTCTGTTGGTACTTTGCTGCGTCGAAAATGGCACGAAGCATCTAGCTCGTTAGCGAGTAAATACTAAATAAAGTCACCTTTACCTTTCTTTAAGCTAACACGTTAGCCTGACACATCCGCCAGAACTCCAAACGTAGCACCATCGTAGCACCGCGCGAATTTCGAACGCAAAAAGCCACCCGAAGGTGGCTGGTAACGTATTGAAACTCTTTGCTAAATTTGGTTGCGGGAGTAGGATTTGAACCTACGACCTTCAGGTTATGAGCCTGACGAGCTACCGGGCTGCTCCATCCCGCGACGGTTCCTCAATTTGC
>NZ_JACIJM010000022.1:0-2448 GCF_014199395.1 Yoonia ponticola
GAACTCGTCTGTAAACCGTATTCCTTTGTTCATATCCGTCTCTCCTTGGTTCCAAAATTACCAAGCAAAGCGTCTACAAATCTAGGGGCACCTCATACCAACGGTAGAATGTGGTGCGGGGAATGCCCAGCTTTGCCAACCTGAGCCGTGCTGACAGGTGGCTTTCCTCGACCAGCCGGATGAGAGAGTTTCTCAGATGCAGGATATCTCATTCGTGGTTGCCCCCATCGCCCAGCATGCTTTTTTAAGCAAACGGAGTTCGAGCGTTTGTTCCGCCACAACTTCCTTGAGATCATGGGCCTCACGGCGCAGATCCTTCACCTCGTTAGTGTTCGCCGCACGTGCCGTATCGCCCGCAAGGCGCCGCTATCCGGCTTCCATGAAGTCCTTGGACCATTTGTAGTAAATGCCCTGAGAGATACCCTCACGGCGGCACAGCTCTGCAATGCTGTCTTCACCACGCAGACCATCCAGAACGATCCTGATCTTCTCTTCGGATGAGTAATGCTTGCGCCCCTCTCATCGATACTGCGTATCGACTGCCGGGCAGCGGTGCGCGCGTTTGATGTCTTTGACGATCTTCTCGCCAGGGCTCGTCGTTGTTTGTCTCATCTTCCACTCCTCAGTGGTGACGATGAGCCAGAAACACTCTCTTATCAAATAACGCTATTTGCTCCCATAGGCGCTGACGTCAGACAGAATTTGCGACCATAGCTTTTGAATGATTGCTACTTGGCGCATGGGTAGTGCCCCGAAAGAAAGAAGGAAAATGAGCTTGACCCAAACACCCAATTAGAGAAGCTGCCCTTCATCCCATACCTCATCGCTGCAATGCAGATTCCCCAAAGCGGACGGAGCAAGGAAGCTGACCCTACCGACACAAACTGAAGCGTGAGGATGGCAAAACCATCAATGAAAGTGCTCCCTCCTGACACATCTGGTTTCTGCGGTCATGCTCTTGAATATCAAGCAAAGCCGCAGGCCTACCTCGAGAAACTTCGCAATCTCTTTAAAAAAGAGGGCGGCTTGGTCAGCCGCCCTACTAATTTTTCCAATTGCTTGATCTTAGAACTTCTTGATCAGACCGAGCTGCAAGCCATAACTTTGGTAGTCATCGCTGCCGAGGCCATCATAGTTGGCGGCGGCACTGACTGTCATGCCAGTGTCCATCGTGTAACTTGTACCGAAATGGATACGTGCACGTTCACCTTCAAAGCCGGGGACGATCGTGCCGGCAAAGCCGTTCCCTTCGGTCTTGGAATAGATCGCAGACACCCCCCCGCTGAGGACCAGCGTACCCACATCCGTCACGAACACCTGCGAGAAATCGAGGCCAAGGGCGATGTCCTCAACAACGACACTTTGCCCGGCTACGTCACGGCCCGCGTTGTCGGTGAACGCCTTTTGTGTGTCTTCCAAACGCGTGGCGGATAGGCTGGGTGTCAGAGTCAGATTGCCGTATTCCATCTGACCAGCAACCTTGATGCTGGCCAATGAACGCTCAGTCTCGAAGGTTTGATCCGACGCCCCATCAACGCTGGTGTCGTTGTCGGTCTGGCCAACCAAATAACGGCCTTCCACGTATAGCGGCTGCTGGGGCAGCTTGGCAACAATGTACGGACCAACCAAAAAGCCCGTGCCTTTGGTCTCGGATGCGCCATCCACTTGCACAGAGCGGTCGAATTCGACCAACGCACCGATCGCAATGCCCGGGGTGATCGCATAATGCGCACCTGCTGCTCCAAAGAAGTAGCTGTTTTCAACATCGTTGCTTTCCGACCATGTCCCTTGCAAGCTTGCCCAGACTGGTGAACCAGCAGATGTCTCGATGTTGAATGTGCCGTTGTTCCGGGTTGCATTTACATTGAAGGCTCTCTGCGCGGTGCCGGACATCAGACCGATGAGATCAGGCTGCGCGGCGATCAAGTTGCTACCACGGGTTTGCATGAAGGTAGCAATTTCTTCCTGAACAGCGGCCACTGCGGCCGCCGCAGTGAATCGGATGATCAGTGCCTCAGACCGATTCTCTGCAGCGTCCTCGACAACGATGGAGAGATCTCCGGATGGTTGCGCGACCGCAGATGTAACCACGTAGGTGCCACCATTCGCGGTAACGATCTGCGTTGTCCCATCAGGGAAGGTTACCTCGACTGAGGCGCCAGGCTCTGCCGAACCTGAGACGCTGACAGTATTGTCGGGGTTCACCGTCACAGAGGCAGTTGGGGTCGCCGGTGCGGTGGTGTCGGCTGGTGGGTTGATCGTAACGGTGACCGTATCGGCGGCAGATGTCGCCCCATCGTCATCGGTCACAACCAATGAAAAAATGTGGGTTACCGGCTGATCGGTATCTAGGGTCAGCGAACTGTCGGTGAAGGTCGGGTTTTGCGCCGTGGCATCCGACAATGTCGCGTTGGCCGCTGTGCCTGTGCCCCCCGTGCGGGTCCATGC
>NZ_JACIJM010000022.1:2545-9439 GCF_014199395.1 Yoonia ponticola
GTTTTGCGCCGTGGCATCCGACAATGTCGCGTTGGCCGCTGTGCCTGTGCCCCCCGTGCGGGTCCATGCATAGCTGGCGATGGTGCCATCGCTGTCATTGCCAGAGCCGGCCAGTGCGACCTGCGTCCCCGATGTCACCGCCTGATCTGTGCCAGCGTCAGCGGTGGGCGCTGCGTTGGGCGGAGGCGTTCCTGTTCCAAATGAAAAGTTGTCGATATCATACAAATCTGATGGAAAATTGCCATTACTCGTAATGTTCAACGTCGTGAACGGCGCGTCAAAATCATAGATACCAACAAAATTTGTTGTCACTGTACCCAGGGAGTTACCGTCGACAGCAAAGGTTTCTCCCGCCGAGCTGGCAAGATCGAACTTAAGAACGGTAATAGGTGAGTCGAATGTGAAGGTAATAACATTGTCGATGCTTGTTATACATGCGCCGGAGGTGCAATAACTGCTGCTCGTCACATCAAAGCTTGGACCTGAAGCAGTGAACGGCCCAAAATCAATGCTCGTGAGATTGCTTTGATTGTATCCATCAAACGTCTCCGTCTGTAGGGGCACGCCTGCCGTAGCGTCATTAAACGCTGATTCATTAGTGTTAAGGGTAGCCGCGCTCGTTGATGTTGCAGCTATAGCAGCTACAAAGGAACACATTAACAGTTTACTATACATACACACTCCTCCTTCTTTTTTAGTCGCCATAGGTAACAAGCTTGGGAAATAATTGACCGACGCTGCAGTTCTTGAACTTCGTTTACAATCTTACGGGCCCTATATGACCGAATACAATAGCATGTCTGACCTAGTCGCACATTCATGAGGACGTGGTCGAATAGTTGTTGTGGTCTATGCAGTTAGTGTCGCGATTGGGTGCTTTGCACCTCCTCCATGGGCAACTTCGGTTACAGACACCTGAAGTAACAATTTGACAAAAATTCATCTAAATTGCGGCAAACCTGACTTATTATGGTGAAAATCAATCATAAATGCACTGCCAGCAATTTCTTCGACCGTCTGGCAGATCGGGACCTTGACGCAGAGTGTAGCGAACGAGCCTTTCCTGCCCAAGCTTCCGCGATGAAGGACGTTCAGCAAATGTCCGGTTGTCGCAATCTTGTGAGCAAGCCGTCCCAAGGCGAGACCTCGACAGTCTAACGTCCGCTATGCCGCCGTCGGATCGGCTTGAGCGCTCCTGCAGCGAACTTCCGGTTTCCGCCGAATTTACCGCCAGCCATGCCCTGGTCAAACCACTTTGCCTATGCGCATTGCCGTAACCTTAAGATCAACCTATATCTTATTTATGCCAAAATCGCGTCAGTTCCACGGCCTTTCTACAGGTGTCAAACTTGAAAAACAGGCGCGATCCATCCTCAAGCAGACCCAGGCAATGGCGGATACCGATGCGCATGAATTTGGAATGCGTCTCGAGGACCATTCCGGTATTGAACCAATGCTTTTGGCGCTGTCAATGGAATTTGCGCTAAAGGCTTGGTTCGTTTGGGATCACAACACCCTCAAAACCAAGAGAATTCACGATCTTTTAAAGCTGTTCGAGCTCCTTGGTGACACCAGTAAGGAACGCCTTGATCGCGAGTTCAGGAAAAATGTGGCACCGCACCACCCAAATTTTCTCGTACCGGACTATGGGATCAGAGACGTGCTATACCATCATGCCAACGCTTTCGTTGAATGGCGATACATTCATGAAAGACGAGAGCACGGGATATCATTCAACTTCACCACCTTCGTCGCAACGTTGGAATTGGTATTGGATGAATTCGCAACGCTGTACTGATCAGAGCTGATCAGCCCGCAGCGTGAAGTACCGCCGCTGCCTTAACCACCCAAGCTTGCAATCGTCGCGCAGGTGCAGCGCCTCACCGCTTTCCTCCGATTAAGCCCGCATTATTGTCTGTCGGCTAACCCCAAATAGCCTCGCTATTTCTGTAACCGGTCTCTCGCCACCATAACAACATCGTCCTTGCGGAGATGCTCAAACAAATTCGCAAGCTCTCGTCGATCGCGGTTTTTTCCGGTCTTCTTTTCTTGAAAAATGCGTTCAGTCCCGGCGCTGGTGAGCGCATCGATTTGAGAGTCAAGTGTTTGATCGTCAGTTGAGACGCGGGCCGTATCCAAATATCATAAACAAAGTGTACCAAATAGGTGCTCAAAAACCAAAAGGTTTTGGTCGGGGTTTTAGGATGAGCAACGCTCAATGATTACTGAAAAGCGGTCAAAGCGTCCAAAAACGACCGTTTTTGGCGCATAAGTATTGGCAAGGGGTTTATGTCCGCTGTGCGGGAAGCTGAACTTCGCCTTGGCAATACGTATGCAGGTTCTGCCATTTCACGCTCACCTGCCGTAAGGTTAGCTTTTCAAGTGGACGACAAATGAAGATTCGGTGAAGAACAATGGACATTAGTCAGCATTTTCAAACAACACAAGAAGCATTGGAATTTCTCAGAGGAGATCAATTCCGTCGGGATGATAATGAAAGGCACCGGTTTCTCTTCCGTGGAGAACGGAGAGAATATCCGTTCACGACAAGCCTATTGAGACAGTCAAGCGATGTAAGGTCCAACCATGAGAAGATACTCTTCGACTTAACTTGGCATCTGATGGTCGACTATTTCGAGGGTCGCTTAGTTATATCAGATGAGGCAATCTATCTGGATGGTGAGCCGTTGGACATCCTAAAGACAGTAGAAGCTGTGAAAGGAACGGGGGTGGGTTCATCGGCTGCGATGATGATCTTTGCTCCTATATTTCAGCACTACGGCTGGCCATCATTCTGTTTGGATGTAACCTACGACCCTGAAGTCGCATTGTTTTTTGCTTCGTATGACTTCGGGGCCGAAGAGTTTGAGCATGAAGGTATTGGCTATCTCTACTACTGGGACCCGCTGGAACTTCTGCAAGCAGCGCCATTTCTGTGGCTTGTGGATCTTCGCCATCTCGTTGAACCGCTTCATGTATTACTTGGGCTTGAAGCTAGTCGCCCACATCGTCAAGCTGGTGCAAGTATGATGTTGGGCCAGTTTGGCACTGGTGAGAAAGACCTCAACTTATTGGCTGCAAAAGATACCCGCCGCCTGATCACATTTGATAGAGGCGACGCTGAAGATGTACTGCCAGGAAAAGACTACTATTTCCCGGATGATGGTCTTTACGATTTTCTCAATACGCATGAAGCAGTCTATTTTTCGGCCTATGCAGAGTTAAAGATTCAGGATCGACCAACCTTTGAGATTCTTGGCGATCGCCAGCGTGACTTCGGTTCTGAGATCGGCGGTAGAGACCCTAACGGGACGACCATCTATGAGTTGGAGGCTTGGTATCGATCATTGCACGAAACGATTTCTACCGACAGGATGTAGAAGCGGTAGTCATAATAAGATCAGGTTAGCCGACACGTCGGGCACTGACGCAAGGAATTGTTCCTGATCAATTTTTCCAACTTTTGGGTCTGTTTCATCTGAAGTCCGAGCTGATATTCTTCGTTGTATACTCAGGCATGCTCACGGCCCTGCCAAGGCTTTTCCGAGCGTGTGTCCAAGCGTCATATTTTGGCTTTTGTTCACGCTAGGTCACTCAACCAAAATCCTTGAAATCATATTATTTCACAAAACCTTGGCAGAACTAAGTTCGGATTTCCCACTTTTTGGCAGGGCTTTGAAAGCAGACCTTGGAATTGTTCGCAGCATTTGTCGAAATGGCCTCACTGCCGCCATTAGATCGGTCGCGGCATTTTGCCCGTTAGGTGACACGGCCCCTACAAGGACGGCCCAGAGCAGACCTTGGTCATGAGATATGTTGCCGCATTGCAGCTTCCCCAAAGTTGACATTAAGCGAAGGACCAATAATTTGGATCGATTGATGTTTTCCAAGCGCATAAAATGAGCATGGCCCTCTAGGATTCAGAGGAGGCCAACATTTCCCCGCCATAAGCATCCATCAGCTCCGCCCCAAATTCTTCAGCACCTTCGCTCCTGAGGGCTGAGATATGAGCGACGGCGTCATCACGAACCCCGCGGCTTGGATAAATCGTTACGATGGCAAAGCGGTCTAGTTCAGCATCCATGAGCATTGAATGCTTCGCGCCCAAAGCCAACAACCCGGGAAAATATTTTTGCACCATCAGGTCCGTTACATGCTGCAGGGTTTCGGTCTCGCCTATTATTCGCCAAGTGGTGATTGAAACAAAGCTCATTTGATCGTCCTCCGCTAAGTAGAACTATAGCACAGTTCGACACGATGGTCCTATATGTACTAATGCCATTTTGCAGAGCCTTTCTCTACTTTTCTGTATGGCGCGCTACTTTAATGGCCGCATCGCCATTCAGCCCAGAGCCGACCTTTCGCCGACGCTCGATGCGGCTGCGCATTGCCTGAAACGGACATTGAATATTGTTGCAGAAGCCTAACATTTCCGAGGTATGTGACCTGCCCCCCGAACATTGCCCCCTTGTTGGTTGCATGTGATCCACAAAATTTCCGGAAAATGATTCCAACGCGTTTTCAGCTACACTTGCAATTTGGGCAAAAAAATGTGGGATTGATCCTATGAGCGAAGTTGAAGCGAATAGCTATGTCATAAATGAAGCCGATGATATTGTATCGGTCGGTCCAGAGTGGGACCGATTTGCAGTTAAAAATGACGCCCCGAATGCGATGGCAAAGAATGTGATCGGACGAAAGATTTGGGACTTTATCGACGGTTTTGAAACATCTTCCTATCTAAATGCCATCTTTTTTGCCTGCCGAATGGACACTGAAAGCTTCGATATTCTGTATCGTTGTGACGCCCCTGAAGTGCAAAGGTTGTTTAGATTATCCATTTGTCCCGAAGAAAAGGGCTGGCTTACATTGAGCCATGCTCTCGTTCACAATAAAAAACGCTTCCGTGCGAATAACGTAGCGATTTTTACAGATCACTTTGACAAGACGCGATGCTCTGTTTGCTGTTCATTTCTTGTTGGAGAAAACTGGATTGACACATTTTCTCACATGAACGATCGCTACTTTCCCAAGAGCTACTCCGTATGTCCCGCATGTCGAGAAAACACACGGAAAAAACTTGATAGTATGAAACGTAAAGACGGTTCCGATGATGTGGTCAAATTTCATACACGAAAATCAGTTAAACCTTAGCCCACCGGCTTAGGTATTTTGAATCTGGACCGTTGGGTGAAACCGTCCCGTTTGAGTGCCAATCTAGGCGCTCGTTTAAGCCATTCTTCGTTCGAAATCGACAGGGTCTTCGACCCCACTGCTGAGCGTACTGTCGTCGATTCGATAAGAAAACACATGTTGTTTTCGGCCCAAAGCCGACGTCCAACAGTAATCTTGGATGCTGCGGTGCGGCTCGTCGAAGGAGACATTCATGCATCACGCAGCATTTTGTATGCCGAAACGTAGGTCAGCGGGATGAAGCCGCCATTCGTGAGCGTCCGTGAAACGTCAGCATAAGACGTCTGGCTCATTTGGTTGCATCGACATCTTCAGTGAACTTCTCCGCAGGAGCTTATTGGTGAGTTGTCTCCGGAAGCGTTTATCCTCCATCGACAGAGTTAACCCTGCACACCAATTGACCAACCTATTGTTATAAGGAGCCGGATTGCTTGACTTGTCGGCACGTCTGCCCTTCTGGGCCTATACTGCTGGCGCAGTAGACCCAGCCACCGTTCCACTACTGCCTTAGGCCCCAGAAATCCGCGATGTGACGAGTCGAAGATATTCCAACTTCAAGCATATATTTGCTCGCTTCTCCGAGACCCTCATCTCCGTCAGCACTGATCGGCGTGCCGTGGCACATTTCCTCGATAGTATATTGCTCGATCACAACCCTTCCGCCCGTGTCGCACCAAACCTGTCTGGGAAAGCTGTCGACCTTCTCCACCCGTGTTGGGTCCTTCGACGTTGTTGATTTTTTGCCACTGCCCTACGATGGAATCGGCGTTGGAGCTGTCAACGGTCCCGTCGCTTCCGCCATGCCAGACAGAGATTGTCGGCCAAGGGCCGGTGGAGTTTGAGGCTCCGCGCACAAGCGCGTCGAGTTTGTGGTCCGAGGGACTGCCATATCCATTCATGCGAACGAGCGCCTCCATCATGTTGTCTGCGCTGCGATAGGGCAACCCTGCGATGATCGCGCCTCCAGCGAACACTTTAGGATAGGTCGCCAGCATGACAGAAGTCATCGCGCCTCCCGAAGACAACCCTGTGATGAAGATACGCGACGGATCCACCGCATGATTGTCGACAACTTGCTTGATCATCTGACGAATAGAGAGTGGTTCACCGCCGTTGCGCTGGTTGTCGCCAGTCTCGAACCAGTTGAAGCTGCCAAGAAGATTGTTGGTCATTCTTTGCCCTGGAAACAGGAGCGCGACACCGCATTCGTCAGCAAGCGTAGACCAACCCGATCCGATATCATAACTTTCCGCCGACTGGGAGCTACCGTGCAGCACGACTACGAGCGGGCCGTTCTTGCGGAAGCTTTTTGGAATTGACCTGCGCCCCAAGTTCCCTCCAGCTTTGCGCGGAGTCCTTGGGTTTAAATCTTTGGCGTTAAGCCGCCATTTTGTCCATTGCCTTTCTCTGCAAAAATTCCATCGGGGCCAGGTTCCCCAAGGCTGAATGTGGTCTGCACCAATTGTAATCCTCCTGCCATTCTTCAAGCGTTTGGCGGGCATCAGTCAGCGTGCCGAAGAGCGTTTCATTGAGACATTCGTCTCTGAGCTTGCCGTTAAAGCTTTCGATGAAGCCGTTCTGCTGAGGCTTGCCCGGTGCGATATAGTGCCAATCGACGCCAGTATCCTGAACCCATTTAAGGATCGCCATACTTGTGAACTCGGTTCCATAACACCTTCGGAATGACGCTTTTTAAGAGGC
>NZ_JACIJM010000023.1 GCF_014199395.1 Yoonia ponticola
TTGGTTGCGGGAGTAGGATTTGAACCTACGACCTTCAGGTTATGAGCCTGACGAGCTACCGGGCTGCTCCATCCCGCGACGGTTCCTCAATTTGCTTGATGTAATTGAGGTGAGTTTCGTTTGAGAGATACATCTGTTTTTACTTATTAGATTTGGCAGTGACTTACTCTCCCACGCCTTAAGACGCAGTACCATCAGCGCAGCGGCACTTAACTGCCGAGTTCGGGATGGGATCGGGTGTTTTGCTCGCGCTATGACCACCAAATCAAAAAAGTAAAAACAGTCTAAGCCTCAGTATGCGTAGAGGCTTAGAGCATCAGGACGGTGTTTTTTCATTCACCGTCATTGTTCCATATCAGATATACTGATGGTTGTGTGTGTATGTATCATGATTGATGTCAGTATTAGCATGGCTATTACTGGATCAAATCAAGCCTATCGGACCATTAGTACCAGTCAACTGAACGCATTGCTGCGCTTACATCTCTGGCCTATCGACGAGGTGGTCTACCTCGGTCCTCAGGGATACCTTGTTTTGAAGGGGGCTTCCCGCTTAGATGCCTTCAGCGGTTATCCTGTCCGATCATAGCTACCCTGCACTGCCGTTGGCACGACAACAGGTCCACCAGTGGATCGTTCACCCCGGTCCTCTCGTACTAGGGGCAACTCTTCTCAAGTATCCTACACCCACGGAAGATAGGGACCGAACTGTCTCACGACGTTCTAAACCCAGCTCACGTACCTCTTTAAACGGCGAACAGCCGTACCCTTGGGACCTGCTCCAGCCCCAGGATGAGATGAGCCGACATCGAGGTGCCAAACGGTGCCGTCGATATGGACTCTTGGGCACCATCAGCCTGTTATCCCCAGCGTACCTTTTATCCGTTGAGCGATGGCCCTTCCACTCGGGACCACCGGATCACTATGGCCGTCTTTCGACTCTGCTCGACTTGTCAGTCTCGCAGTCAGGCTGGCTTCTGCCATTGCACTCAACGAGCGATTTCCGACCGCTCTGAGCCAACCTTCGCGCGCCTCCGTTACAATTTGGGAGGCGACCGCCCCAGTCAAACTACCCACCACGCAGGGTCCCGGATCCGGATAACGGACCGCGGTTAGACATCAAACAGAATAAGGGTGGTATCTCAAGGGTGGCTCCACCGAGACTAGCGTCCCGGTTTCAAAGCCTACCACCTATCCTGCACATACTGTGTCTGATGCCAATGCGAAGCTATAGTAAAGGTGCATGGGGTCTTTCCGTCTAACCGCGGGGAGCCGGCATCTTGACCGGCAATTCAATTTCGCTGAGTCCACATTTGAGACAGCGGGGAAGTCGTTACGCCATTCGTGCAGGTCGGAACTTACCCGACAAGGAATTTCGCTACCTTAGGACCGTTATAGTTACGGCCGCCGTTTACCTGGGCTTCAATTCGGAGCTTGCACTCCTCCTTTTAACCTTCAGGCACCGGGCAGGCGTCAGACCCTATACGTCGTCTTGCGACTTCGCAGAGCCCTGTGTTTTTAGTAAACAGTCGCCACCCCCTGGTTTGTGCCCCCGGCTTCTACTTGCGTAAAAACCGGGCCTCCTTCTCGCGAACTTACGGAGGTATTTTGCCGAGTTCCTTAAATGTGGTTCTCTCAAGCGCCTTGGTATTCTCTACCAGTCCACCTGTGTTGGTTTAGGGTACGATCTAGCGGAGGGCTATTTCCAGGAACCTCTCAACGGCCTCCCCAATCCGATAAGGGGAAACAATCTTCGAGATCCGTCACATCCTCCTGGCCCAGGAATATTAACCTGGTTCCCATCGACTACGCCTTTCGGCCTCGCCTTAGGGGTCGGCTTACCCTGCTCAGATTAGCTTTAAGCAGGAACCCTTGGACTTTCGGCGAGGGAGTCTCTCACTCCCTTTGTCGCTACTCATGTCATCATTCTCACTAGTGATCTCTCCACCGGATCCCTCACAGGCCGGCTTCACAGAAAGCACCATAACGATCACAACACCCCGAAAGGTACTGATATCGTCAGGTACTATGTCACACTACGCTCTGCTACCATGCAATAAATTGCATCCTAGACTTCGGCTCATGGCTTGAGCCCCGTTACATCTTCGCCGCAGGACAACTTATTTAGACCAGTGAGCTGTTACGCTATCTTTAAAGGATGGCTGCTTCTAAGCCAACCTCCTGGTTGTTTTGGTCGTCCCACCTGCTTTCCCACTTAGCCATGAATTAGGGGCCTTAGTCGTAGGTCAGGGTTGTTTCCCTCTCCACAACGGACGTTAGCACCCGCTGTGTGTCTGCCGGATATTACTCTTGGGTATTCGGAGTTTGGTTAGGATCAGTAAGACGGTGAGTCCCCATTACCCATCCAGTGCTCTACCCCCCAAGGTATTCGTCCGACGCTCTACCTAAATAGATTTCGCAGAGAACCAGCTATCTCCGAGTTTGATTGGCCTTTCACCCCTAGGCACACCTCATCCCGACCTTTTTCAACAGGTGTGGGTTCGGACCTCCAATTAGTGTTACCTAATCTTCATCCTGGACATGCCTAGATCACTCGGTTTCGGGTCTAATGCATCTAACTCAATCGCCCTATTAAGACTCGCTTTCGCTGCGCCTACACCTAACGGCTTAAGCTTGCTAGATACACTAAGTCGATGACCCATTATACAAAAGGTACGCTGTCAGGCCGCATGGGCCCTCCAACTGATTGTAGGCGTTCGGTTTCAGGTACTGTTTCACTCCCCTCGTCGGGGTGCTTTTCACCTTTCCCTCACGGTACTGGTTCGCTATCGGTCAGTAAGGAGTACTTAGCCTTCGAAGGTGGTCCTCCGATGTTCAGACAGAATTTCACGTGTTCCGCCCTACTTAATACGTCCAATCATGCTTCTTATACGGGACTATCACCCACTATGGTCCAGTATTCCAACTGGTTCTAATCACAATTATGGCTCGGCTGGTCCCCGTTCGCTCGCCGCTACTAGGGGAGTATCTATTGATTTCCTTTCCTCCGGGTACTTAGATGTTTCAGTTCCCCGGGTTTGCTTTTCTAAGTCTATGTATTCAACCTAGAAATACCTGGTTTACCTCATTGATAATCACACAGTCCGAAGACTGCATAATAACAACAAAGTATCAGGTGGGTTGCCCCATTCAGAAATCCATGGATCAAAGCTTATTCTCAGCTCCCCATGGCTTATCGCAGAGTATCACGTCTTTCATCGCCTCTTACTGCCAAGGCATCCACCAAACGCCCTTTTCGCGCTTGATTTGATCCAGAAAAAGCAAGGCTTTTCCTGTGGGCCCACCCTTTTGTAAATCAAATGGGCCCTTAATCAAAATGCATACATTGTCAGTGCTTGCCGCTGGTTCGCAACAAACACCGTTCGAATGAGATTACTCTCATTCCGGTTAGTGTACTTGACTTGGAACAAAATAGATTTTCACGGCGTCATAGGGGCCCATGCGGGTCCCTCAACCAGTCTGACTTACTCCTTCACGCGGAGTGTCTCTATTCTGATGTTGTATCTCTCTAAACGATGTCACTGGACCCGAAGGTCCAAACGTCCAATTGGACGGCTAAACAGTCAAAACTGCTTAGCGATCTAATTGAATGCTCTTTGATTATAGAACTGAAGTCAGTGTAACCTAGTAGGATTGAACTCAAACGAAGTGCGTTCTCGGGACATTCGCTACGCGATTGCCCTGCCACGCACGCAAACTTTGCAAGCAAAGTTTGTGGTGGGTCGAGGAGGACTTGAACCTCCGACCTCACGCTTATCAGGCGTGCGCTCTAACCACCTGAGCTACCGACCCATCTGGTGGAGCGTATCGGGATCGAACCGATGACCCCCTGCTTGCAAAGCAGGTGCTCTCCCAGCTGAGCTAACGCCCCATTAGGTAATGTCACAACAAAATGGCAAATCCATTCTGCTATGATCACTGACTGAAGAGATATGAGGACGGCCTAGCCATCAATGTTTGGTAGCTTTGAATGCTACCTGCTAAGTGTTCTACGATATTGAGCAAGCTCAAGATACTAAGAACATCCTTAGAAAGGAGGTGATCCAGCCGCAGGTTCCCCTACGGCTACCTTGTTACGACTTCACCCCAGTCGCTGATCCTACCGTGGTCCGCTGCCTCTCCGAAGAGTTAGCGCACGGCCGTCGGGTAGAACCAACTCCCATGGTGTGACGGGCGGTGTGTACAAGGCCCGGGAACGTATTCACCGCGTCATGCTGTTACGCGATTACTAGCGATTCCGACTTCATGGGGTCGAGTTGCAGACCCCAATCCGAACTGAGACATCTTTTGGAGATTAACTCACTGTAGATGCCATTGTAGCACGTGTGTAGCCCAACCCGTAAGGGCCATGAGGACTTGACGTCATCCACACCTTCCTCCCGCTTATCACGGGCAGTTTCTCTAGAGTGCCCAGCTTAACCTGCTGGCAACTAAAGATGTGGGTTGCGCTCGTTGCCGGACTTAACCGAACATCTCACGACACGAGCTGACGACAGCCATGCAGCACCTGTCACTATGTCCCGTAAAGGAAAACCAGATCTCTCTGGCGGTCATAGGATGTCAAGGGTTGGTAAGGTTCTGCGCGTTGCTTCGAATTAAACCACATGCTCCACCGCTTGTGCGGGCCCCCGTCAATTCCTTTGAGTTTTAATCTTGCGACCGTACTCCCCAGGCGGAATGCTTAATCCGTTAGGTGTGACACCAAAGGGCAAGCCCCCTGACGTCTGGCATTCATCGTTTACGGTGTGGACTACCAGGGTATCTAATCCTGTTTGCTCCCCACACTTTCGCACCTCAGCGTCAGTATCGAGCCAGTAAGCCGCCTTCGCCACTGGTGTTCCTCCGAATATCTACGAATTTCACCTCTACACTCGGAATTCCACTTACCTCTCTCGAACTCTAGATCAACAGTATTAAAGGCAGTTCCGGGGTTGAGCCCCGGGATTTCACCTCTAACTTATTGATCCGCCTACGTGCGCTTTACGCCCAGTAATTCCGAACAACGCTAACCCCCTCCGTATTACCGCGGCTGCTGGCACGGAGTTAGCCGGGGTTTCTTTACCAGGTACTGTCATTATCATCCCTGGCGAAAGAGCTTTACGATCCTAAGACCTTCGTCACTCACGCGGCATCGCTAGATCAGGCTTGCGCCCATTGTCTAAGATTCCCCACTGCTGCCTCCCGTAGGAGTCTGGGCCGTGTCTCAGTCCCAGTGTTGCTGATCATCCTCTCAAACCAGCTATAGATCGTAGACTTGGTAGGCCATTACCCCACCAACTATCTAATCTAACGCGGGCCAATCCTTCACCGATAAATCTTTCCCCCGAAGGGCGTATATGGTATTACTCTCAGTTTCCCGAGGCTATTCCATAGAAAAGGGTATGTTCCCACGCGTTACTAACCCGTCCGCCGCTCCACCCGAAGGTAGCGCTCGACTTGCATGTGTTAGGCGTGCCGCCAGCGTTCGTTCTGAGCCAGGATCAAACTCTCAAGTTGAAAAGTTCCGAAGAACTTATTCCTTGACGTTCGAACCTCTGCACATCACATCATATAACCCGGCTAAGGTATTATATGACATTTTCTCTGTTTGATATGCTTTGGTAACCAAAGTTACCGAAAGCCGTACAAACAGTGAAGCTGACACTAGATTATCGATCAGGCTATAAATAACCCTCTCTACTAGCGCGATATACAGACGTTTGATCCATCGAACATGGCCAAACCGCCCACATATCTCTTCAGTTCTATTCTATTGTCAAAAAGCGTTAGAAGACAAAAATAACAGTGTGCGCCAAATCCCTTCGGCGCGCCCGCCACTCAAACCCTCTGAATTTTCCCAACTTCAAGTCCTCCGCGTCTCCGCTTCGTTCCGTCCGCTGCACCGTGTCTGCTTGTCTGCGTCTCCGGTAAAGGGGCTTCTAAGGATAGTACACTGAGGCCGCAA
>NZ_JACIJM010000024.1 GCF_014199395.1 Yoonia ponticola
ACTCGTCTGTAAACCGTATTCCTTTGTTCATATCCGTCTCTCCTTGGTTCCAAAATTACCAAGCAAAGCGTCTACAAATCTAGGGGCACCTCAATTCAAAGGTCGAAACTGATTGAGCTTTAGGCTCTGCTTACATGATCTTGTACATCGGTCGGCTTCTTTTTTGAGGGGATCTCGCAGGTGGGAAGGATAGGCACCGCTTACAATGCGTTGGATAGATAAGCAGTGGGGTTTGGTTGCAGCATCTGAGGGCGGATACTGTTGAAAAACTCCGATTTTTGCGAAAATGGCTGTGAAAATTGTACGTGGAAGGCATCTCGAAAGTTTTGCACAGGCGGGCGGCCGAAGCGTTGAGTTGGCAATGTTTGAGGCTCTCACGGCCAAATCAGAGCAAGCGAAATCGACTTTGCTGATGCAACAAATTTTACCGGAAAAATGCGGTTGGAGCGTTTTCGAGTTTTTCAACAAAATCGGCGGAAGCCGGACGTTCGCTGCAGGTGCCAAATAGCCTGAAGTTGGTCACTCAAAGGAAGTAATCGACAAGTACCTGGCGCTCCGAAAGAATCCATGCTAGTCCTACCTAAAAAAGGTTTTGTCATGCATTTCATCGATCTCTTTGCTGGCTGTGGCGGCCTTTCTCTGGGTTTATCCAAGGCCGGCTGGAAGGGTGTATTTGCCATCGAGAAAAACGAAGATGCCTTCGAAACGTTCTCCCACAACTTCAATAGAAAGAAAGCGCTCCGGTTTGACTGGCCGAGATGGCTGCCCAAACAGGCGATAAGTACAAGTGAGCTATTGGACGACTACAGAGCAGAGCTAGTAACCTTACGAGGGGAAATCGACCTCATCGCGGGCGGTCCACCTTGTCAGGGTTTTTCATTTGCAGGACGTCGCAAAGCGGATGACCCACGCAACAAACTAAAGGATGAGTATCTGGAAATTGTTGATATCATTCGACCCAAGTTTCTTGTCTTCGAAAATGTCAAAGGGTTCACTGCAAAGTTCAAAAACTCAAAAAAACCATCGCACTCCGAGCAAGTTATCAAGCAACTGGAAGACCTAAGCTGGGGAGGCTATAGCACGTTCTCATCTATTCTAGATGCATCACTCTTCGGGGTCCCTCAACCCCGTCCACGCTTCATTCTGATCGCCGTCAGGTCTGATCTTTTGCAGGGTGATGTCGCCGTGATGAATCCTATGGAAAACATAGCAGCACACGCGGGTAAATTTCGGAAACGCAAAAAACTGAACGGTCACGACATTAGCGTAAAAGAAGCAATTTCTGACCTCGAAGTATCCGCTTCGGGAACCATCAAAAGTGTCGACACCAACGGTTTCCAGCAGATCATATACCGCCGGGAAATAGAATCTGACTTCCAACGCCTTTTGAAAAAAGATCTTCCGTCAGGGAAATCAGCAAACAGCCTGCGATTAGCGAAGCATAGACCCGACACGCTTTCGAAGTTTTCGGAGATCCTCGCTACATGTCCTAAAGGTAAATCTCTGCCCAAAGAATTTCGTGAAAAATATGGCATAAAAAAACAGTGCTTCACACCACTTCACCCTGACGAGATGTCTAAGACCGTCACAACCCTTCCCGACGACTTGTTACATTACAGCGAACCACGTATTTTGACTGTACGAGAATGCGCTCGCCTACAAACATTTCCAGATTGGTTTGAGTTTTTGGGAAAATATACAACTGGTGGTGCAAGACGGAAGCAAGAGTGCCCACGATACACCCAAGTCGGCAACGCAGTGCCCCCCTTGATGGCTGAAGCGCTCGGCTTGTTAATCTCGGATATGCAAGAAAGCCTTGACGCATGACGACCAGCAATAACGATCTCGCGTTCCGTGCTAATGCAGGCATCAAAGACATCATCGGCAGAGGTCTAATTCTCGACGACAACATCGCTATCATCGAGCTTATCAAAAACTCAAAAGACGCTGGATCACCCAAAGTAAAGCTACACTTCAAAGAGAAGACCGGCTCGTCACCATCAGAGCTGATACTCAAAGATTTCGGACATGGCATGACCATCGACGATATTCAGGACAAGTGGCTAAATATTGCGTATTCAGAGAAAAAAGTCGCAAACTCAGAACGCGACAAACCATTCGCTGGAAGCAAAGGAGTAGGTCGTTTTTCATGTGACAGACTGGGGAAAGAGTTAACACTCTACACCAAGTCAGAACACGGTGATTACATCAAACTCCCAATCAACTGGGAACTGTTCGAGACCGGATCAAAAGATGCCGAAATCTCAACCGTAAAATTGCAGTATGAAATTTTGTCAAAAAGTAACTTCCTCGCAGAAATTGGGGAAAGCTCATTTTCTAGCGGTACAGTCCTCCAGATATCGAAATTGCGCGCGGCTTGGGGGAATGGTAAGCTCCACAAACTCAAATCGGAACTGGAAAAGTTCATTTCTGATCCGGACTCAAGCTTCGAAGTTGCCCTAAAAATATTTAATGCTCCGGAAGTAACAATTGCAAATACTGTTTTTGAAGAACTCGCTTTGCGAACATACAATATCGTCTCGAGTATTGATTCTGCAGGAAAGAAGCTTTTTACTGAGCTACTTTACCATGGTGACCCAGTTTACAGCTATGAAGTCGGCAATCCGTACACGCACTTGAAGGACATCAAGGTAAGCATTCATTACATGAACTTCAGCTCAAAGCTGTTTTTCAAGAAAAGAACAGGCTACTCAACGAACGATTATGGCTCTGTTTTCATGTTTCTAAATGGCTTTCGCGTGTCGCCCTATGGAAACCCGAAGAATGATTGGTTGGGATTAGATCAGAGAAAAACACAAGGTTTTTCGAGATACTTGGGTGCGCGCGACGTGATCGGACAGGTCACAGTCGCGGACTATGAAGATCTGTTTAAGCCAATCTCCAGTCGCGAAGGGCTGGAAAATGACGAAGCTTACCACGAGCTGACTGCCTCCGATCCCGAAAGCGATAACAAAGTTCAGCTAAACAACGGCCAACTAGATTTTGGGTATGTTCCACATATCATCAGGCAGCTGGAGCGATTCATCGTTGAAGGTCTCAATTGGCATTCCCTGATGGATCATTCAAATCCAGACCGTACAAACATTCCTGAAAAAGATGTTCGATCCGACCCGCTTAGTTTTGGCATCAGAACTATCGACGAGCTTGCGGTCAAAGAGGCTATCAACAAGACACTTAGGACGTCCAGCTTCAAGATTGAAAATTTCAAGGTCAACGAGCGGCTGATCGCCCAGTTAGCTGAAGAAGCTGATGATGCTTACAACGAATATGTGCTCTCATTTATTCAGAACACCACCGACAAAACATTTGATGAGTTGACTTCCGTCGACAAGGGCAACTTCAAGAAGATCGCGCTTCGCAACATGGAAGCGATTAAAGCTGAAAAACAGGCCCGTATCGACGCCCATGAACAACGACAGCGTGCGGAAGAGGCCGAACGTAAGGCCGAAAATGCGCGCTTGCGTGCGGAGGAAGCCGAGAAGGCCACGGCAGATGCCAAACATAGACAGTCGATAGCGGAGACCAGTGCTGCAAATTTTGAACGCACAGCGACAGTTGAGAAAAAGCGGCGTCTATTTGCTGAGGCCTCACAGAAACCAGACTCAAAGAAAGTCGAAGAGCTTAACCACCACATAACATTACTTGGCGAAGAAATTTCTGGCGATCTAAACGACGCACTGGAAGAGTTGGAGACTTCAAAAGATACCGCACAAGTCGAGAAAATGATCAAATCAGCGCTTTTCCACAACGATAAACTGCTTCAGCTAGCCAAGGTAGTTTCGAATGCAGGGTTCGACATGATGAGCGACAAGCTAACCGAAGATATTTTTTCGTTCACGTCACAATACTTGGAGCAACTCGGTGATTTAAGTCGTGCCTTCAAGCTATCCGCTAGTTTCGAGAATGCTACTGACGTGGAGCTTCTACTTCCATTTAGTCCCATCGAAGTAACAATGCTAATTGATAACATTATGGCCAACGCGTCGACAGCTGAAGCTAGTGAGCTTCTCATCTTCGCAAAAGAGACTGCGGATTTCATAGATTTGGTCTTTGAGAATGATGGCGCGTTTTTGACTGATCGCTACACCCCCAATGAACTATTCCACCGAGGTATAACTACCACGACGGGATCGGGATTGGGCCTGTCTCAAGTAAAACGCATTGCGTCGTCCTTAGAGGCGGAAGTGTCGATTTTCAACAATGACACGAGCGGGATTTCTGTTCGCATAAGGTGGCCTAAATGAGACTAGACTACACAGTGCTTTGCATCGATGATAATATCGGCACACTTCGAGATACAAAAAGGGACCTAGGTCGACACAACAGTAATGTTGGAATTGATACAAATTTCATCGATGTTCCAGTCGTCCAAACCGGTCGTGCTGAGACCGACATAGACGTCTTTAAAACCAGAATTTTTTCCGATATCGCAAGAGAGTTCGAAACTCACCAGATTGACTTAGTAATTGTAGACTTGCACCTAGGCGAAATTAAAGGTCATGAAATCATTGACCACATTCGTCACCACCAAACAATGTACCGCCCAATCGTATTCTACTCTGGGGGCGAAGGTGTACAAGTTGGCACTCTAGAAGAACATGCCACAAAACAACTCCAAGATGGGTTGGAAAAGGCTCAGCTAGTTGGAAAAAGTGTCTTCGTAAGTGTTCGAGGAGATAACCTCAGGAAAGACTTGCGAGGCATTTGCTCAGAGATGCATGCTGAAGAACACAAACTCAACGCTTCTCGTGGCCTACTTATGGATAGAACGAGTGAGATAGACGCAAAAATATTACAGCATCTGTGCAAGAGAGAAACATGGGAAAGTTCAGATCCAGCCGTACAAACGAAAATTCAAAAAATCCTAATGGACGAATTGAAACGTCAGAGAAAGAACGCACTCAAGAATGCATGGCTAAAGAGAGGAGTGCATAAATCTGGCTTCGCAGCCTTTACTGACTGGATTTGCAACAGTGATGATACTGAGGTTGCGCAAGGCCTCGACGCATTCTCACGAAATAATCTAATTCGTGGACTAATGAAAATGTCTGATGAGACGAAAGACGCGGGGGATATCCACTCAACTTACTTCAAGGGCGATAGAGATCCTCCTCACTTGAACAGCATCCGTAACGTTTATGCCCACCAGACCGAGAAGAAAATTGGGAACACCCATAATGACGAGAGGTGTAAGTACATCCGCGAAGAAGTTCGTCGTCACCTAAAGAACGTAACCAAGGTCACTTCAAAAAAATGAAGCCGTGTGTTTTATTCGACATCGATGGAACTTTGGCTTTGATCGACCACCGCCGTCCACTGCTTGATGGTGAGAAACCCGACTGGCGAACATTCAATTCGAAGATGGGTGACGACACCCCCAACCGCCCAGTGGTTGAGCTGTACAAAGCCCTTTGGGACAGTCAGAAATATCAACTAATTTTGATATCAGGTCGAGGCGAAGAATACCGCAAAATCACAGAGACCTGGCTCATTTGGAATTCGATACCATTCGAAGAGCTTCTTATGCGCCCTATGAACGATTTTCGGCCGGACACCGATATAAAAAAAGAGATCCTTGATCAACTACGTAGTGAAGGTAAGGAAATTGCCTTTGTGGTTGATGATCGAAACTCAGTAGTCGACATGTGGCGGCGCAATGGCATCACGTGCCTGCAATGTGCTGAGGGCGATTTCTGATCGCTAACCTCTTGGCCGCGCCGCAGCCCTTGGCTGAACGACAGCTTCTCTAATTGGGTGTTTGGGTCAAGCTCCTTTTCCTTTTTAGTTTCGGGTCATTGTCACTCATCCGGGTCACGCTTCTCTTCGCAGTCTG
>NZ_JACIJM010000025.1 GCF_014199395.1 Yoonia ponticola
ATGATCTGTTCATCCGTAAATCGTGTCTTCATTTGTCCGTCCTTTTGTTGGGCGGACTCTACACAAATCTGGAGGAGTTTTAGGGGCGCAGGTCAGGTCCGATATATGGAAACCGCGGTGGCTGCTCCCAAATGTCCAAAACGTCATCACGGGCTAGAAGCTGGTGGAGGACGGAACCCTCCAGAATGCTTTCGCACTTATAGATACGGCGGACGCTTTCGACGGGTGTGCGCCCCACGATGCTCATCCGACCACTTACGTTTGATTTTACTGAAAATTTGCGAGTTTGTTTACTTTTTGCAGGCATTTGAATTGTTTCAGTTCTGGTTGTTTTCATGTTTAGTCGCCAGACGCCGGAACAATGGTTCCAAGCGCCGTTTGGCCTCCTTGATTTGAATGATATGTATCGGTCGCGCCGAAGGACACGGCGCGGCTTGACATTTCGCATTAACTGGAGGAAACTTTGGCCATCGATGACAATCGTATGACGGCCTTTGGAACTGGAATTCCGGGGTCGTTTCCTTTTGTAGATCTAAATTTTCATAACTGTTCCTCCGTTGAATTTTCGCGGCCAAAGTGTCTCTACTTGCGCGCTAAAAATGTCTTGCGATGTTAGCCTCAATGGCTTCATGAGGGGTCGCCCATGACGAACTGTTGTAACAGGCTGGTGGCGTAGCCGACCTCATCGCAGATGTTTACGAGTAAGAAGTCTTTTTCGCGGAAAAAGACGTTTCACATTGCCATACTGCTCTATGTCAGTAATTTTCTGGATAGCCGGCGAGTATCGCATGGGCTGTCTGAATTTCTTTCATGGATAAGTTTATCCTGTTATTCACTGTAAAATCCGTATTTCTGGTCGCGCCCGATGCTTTGGGCGAGCTTTAACTTGATTTCGAATGCAGGGGCCGGATGAGGAAAAGTGAGATCGTGCTAGTAACCGATTTATTGGGCCCCAAGGATCTGCAAATCCGATTGTTTTCAGCTATTTCAATCCCTAAAGTTTGGCTATTATTAGGTCAAAGAATCTACCTCGCTCTTTACAACCGTGTCAGGGAAAACTTCATTAACTGGACGGTTCAATTCTCTCGCGATTGCCAGCTCGATCCTAGCAGATCTGTTACGCCTGAGCGAAACATATGAGACGGCTGTAGGGGAAACGCCTAGATCAGCGCTTATTTTTGAAATGGACGATCCGGCTAGCCGAAGCAAATACTTGCGTTCTTCATGACGTCGAATTTCCGCTCTCATGACTGTTATGACCTCAATGGTTCCAATCTTAACTGATACTGACAAAAGCATTTACGAATCACTCAGTCAAGGTTAAATTTTCGCTAAGTATTTGACAAAAAACAATTAAATTGACAAAAAGACATAAAGTTTGACAAAATCCGGCAGAAATACCCCCGTATTAGAGAAGGTCAAAGACCGAAGGTTGCCAGGACAATTGCAGCACCACGCACCAGAGGCCTCCGCAAAACTGGCAAGATCTTTACTGCATCGCAGTAAATGCGCAAAGGATGATAGGGAAAGACGCTCGCCCTCCGTTTGCAAGGCCACTTTCTGCGCCTGCAATGCGCTGTTTTTCGCAGAAGGGCGGATTGAAGCCATTCGCTGCGCGTGCGAGCTCGGAGTGTTCTCATGTCCGGAGCGGACATTCAGCCTGGCATGCTCTGCCGAACCTGGGGTGATCGACATGGAGGGGTGGAGATCTGCCGTTCGCTGCCTTCGACATCAGTGTCCAGAATGGCTCTCGAAGCGTCGTTCTCTGTGGTCGAGATAAAGGGCTTCTACCTGCGGCGACCGGCCTTCCGGAAGGGCCGACGGTTCGCTGACATGATTGGCCACAAGCACTCTTACGTGCAGAGGGATGACCAACTGGCTGCCATGGCCGCCGAACAACCCCGACCCGGCGGCTGATCCAGAAACTATCGATCCTGAATTGCCCCTGCTTTGGCGGTCGCCAACTACATCGAATCCGTGACAAGCAGCGTCCTTCGCTCCTAAAAGGGTCGAAAAAATAATGGGGGACGACTATCGACCGTCAACCGCTTAGCTGAAGTACGTTCAGATGAGAAGATATGTGAGGAAGCTGACATGCAGAATGAGCCAATCGAGACGAGTTCAGAGATGAACGAGATTAAGGCGCTCAATTCGATCCTCGAAGTCGCGCGGCAAGCCGAGTTCGGACTACCAAGCAAACGTCCCGAAGGCGTAGCGCCACTCGAAGCCGAGGCGCGCGTGCTCGACGGGAAGCAGGAACCCCGGCTGTTACCCGTTCAAGCCTTCAAAGTGCTCCAAGCCATCACCGACTTGAAGGACGCGGGTGCTTCCGATCTTGAGATTGTCCGGAAATTCGTGTTTCGATCTCTAAAGGCTGGATGGCCGGATAACGCAGATGGCCTGGCCGATGCGGTTCTCGGGAGGACACGCGATTACACATGGTCCTTTGATCGGCTGCCACCGGATTTGGCCAGCTACCCCGGCCTGACTCGCGCTATGACCAAACAACTGATGTCGAAGCCGTCCTACGAAGACTTTCACCTCGCTCGACTCCTACGATTCAGCGCTGATGATTTGCGCCAGTTGATCCATAAGGCAAGCCGCAGTCCGAATGGCGATTTCAGACGGCTGATCCCGGACCTTCTAAAGCAGGGAGTCGGCTTCGAGGAGTGGCGGCACGTTCAGTACGCCTGCTTCCTTCGGGAGGTGGACGACGAAGTCGAAGACGATCTCATCCGGCTCCTCGACAGCCTGCCCATGCGATGGAGGAACCTGCGCCCCGACTTCGACCTCATAGCAAGCACGCCAGAGGTCCGTGCCGCATTGGTGGCCGATTTCGTCCGCCTTACAGGCAAATCGGAAAACATGCGCTCCGCACTGCTCGAGGGTATTCTCTGGCACGGATCGGAGCGGATCGATGAGTTCGTCATGACCGTTGCCGCCGCGATCTGCGATGCGTCCTTGGACCAAGGTTCGAGCGTCTTGGACAGCCTGTTGGCGCATCCTTCGTCGCTTGTGCGTCTCCGTGCCGCTGCGCTCCGGCGCCTGGGGGCAGACGAGCCAATCGAACCTGATCGCCCCCTCCCGACCGGAATACTGGACTCCGGTCGGCGGCTGGCCGAACTTCCCGAGCGTCATCGCGCGAGCCCGCTTACCTGGATAGGCGACAGGCATGTCGAGATGGCGATCGAGAGTACCGTGCAGCGGGCGGCCGCAACCTTCACGGGTTCCTACGAGGGTCATTGGCGCGAGGATGAGGAGCCGCTGACCGTCAAGCTGCTTAGCGACGTCAGGGCCGCGCTCGGAGTCGTCGAGGCAGATATTGCCGCCGTGGCGGGAAGACGGCCGGGAGGGCGCCGCATCTCCTTCAGTCTCCGCGACCGGATGGTCTCCAAGCACGAAGAGGGACAACCGGGTACCGATCCGACCGCATCCTTCTCTACCGACGTCTGCCTGATCATGACGGCTCGTAGGGACGGAAAGGTGTTAGCGAACCGCGCGTCATTGATCCAGGTCAAGAAGCTCAAGAAGGGGGCCGATGCTCGCTGGAAGAACAGCTTCGAGATCGTAAGGAAGCAGCTCACAGACATTTCGAAGAACACAGATGCATCGTTCTACATGCTGATGGGGCCGGAATCCGCTGGTAGGGCGATCGAGATAGCACCGGCCAGGCTCGTCGCCGAACATCTGCCGAGCCGTGGAAAGACCGTAGGACTTCGTCGCGAGCTCGTGGCGCTGGCATCCCGTAGCCTGGCTTGTTGGATAACCTACGACGTCGTCGGTCTATGGACGGGCGATCCTAGGGTGCAGGTAGTAAGAAAGGCTGCCGGCGCGGATGGCCGCCGACCGTATCTGCTGGTGGAGCTTGAGGTGTCGATCTCTTCGGATATTGTAGACTGAGCAGGGACGCGCGGGCTGGCCGGCCGGGCAATCGGTCGGAACGGCCAATTGCGGTTATTTGCTCATCGTGCGCCCACATGAGCGATGGTCAGAAATCCCCGTTTGGACGCCGGATAGCCGCCGGACCGCAATTGGCCAGCCGTGCGCGTTCGACACCCCAGCACACGTAACACGCAAATGTCACGTCTCGTCAGGCAGCCGACATTTTGCGACGCGACAGGAATGACCGCTTTGGGAAAGTGGCGCCGCAGCGATGGCCAGCCCAGCGAATGCCCGTATCTGAGGTGCCCCTAACTTCCTAGACGCCTGCCTTGTTCATTTTCTGCTGTTTCATTTCATAGTCAACCGGTGACAGCATGCCGTTGTTCGTGT
>NZ_JACIJM010000026.1 GCF_014199395.1 Yoonia ponticola
ACCAGACTGCGAAGAGAAGCGTGACCCGGATGAGTGACAATGACCCGAAACTAAAAAGGAAAAGGAGCTTGACCCAAACACCCAATTAGAGAAGCCGCCTTTTGCTTTCGCAGAAACTCTTGATGACGCGCCTGCGGCGAAGCCGTCATTAGTTTTTAGGCTATAATACGTCGTCAGCGCTGTGTTGATGTTTGGGCAGGAGGGTTGGATGGAGGGCAAATCATGCCAAGAGTTCAACTTCCCGCGGTCACCCCAAAACGAAGAGCCTGGAATAAGGGCCGCCTCGTCGGGCAAAAGCGCCCGCTACTTCCCAAACAGGTCTGGGCCATCCGCGCTCGCCTCGAACTAGCGGGTAATCTCCGCGATCTAGCATTGTTCAACGTCGCAATAGATAGCAAGTTACGCGGTTGCGACTTGGTGTCACTGAAGGTCATTGACCTACTCAGGGACGACCGAATTCGTGAAAGAGTGTCCGTAGTTCAAAGTAAAACGAACAAGCCTGTTCAGTTTGAACTGGCTGAAAACACGCGAGAAACTGTGACCAACTGGATCAAGTCTCCGGAAATAATCGGGAGCCAATTCTTGTTTCCGAGCCGTTTTCATGATCGCCCGCACATATCAACACGCCAGTATGGGCGTTTGGTTAGGGACTGGGTTGTTTCCATTGGGCTAGAGCCTAGTGGCTATGGCACCCATTCCATGCGCCGAACAAAGGTGGCGGAAATCTACCGCAAGACAGGCAACCTGCGTGCCGTCCAGCTTTTGCTTGGACACACAAAGGTTGATAGCACCGTCAGATATCTGGGGGTCGAGCTCGAAGACGCGCTAAGCATTTCCGAGCGGATCGACATCTAAGAACCTTGACGAACGGCAGGAGCCGTTCGTCATTTCGAAGCGGCCGTGATCGATTGATACTTCCTACGGCAGCGCTGAGCCCAATGTTGCAAGATTTCTGCTTCGCAGCGAATGACTGCCAGCGCAACATCGCCAGAAACGTTCAACAATCGGTTAGGATTGGAACGGAGTTTTTGGTAGCGTGATCTGAGGTGGTTTGCACATATGCCAAAAACGAGCATTTCTGGAATGCCACCAAAGTTCGTTTATCGGCATTACAGGTAGCCCTGTTCCACCTTACGCTTTGCTACCTCTGACAGAGCATCAACCGCTAGTCCCTCGTGGCGTCATTGCAAGATTTGTTCGTTGAGTAACGCTAAGGGTTAAGGTGATTTAATTAGCCTTGAGATATCACGCACGGCTCCTTTCGCGGCACTGGTAGTCAAAGCCGCATAGGCTTGCAGTGCCTTGGACACTTTACGCTTGCGCAGCACTGCCGGATGCCAGCCGGTTACATCTTGTGTGGCGCGGCGGGCAACCAAAGTTGCACCATCGACGGCTAGGTGGATCGAACGGTTTGGGATGTCGATCTCGATCTTGTCGCCATTTTTTACCAGCCCGATGGTGCCACCTTCTGCTGCTTCGGGCGAGACATGCCCAATAGATAGACCGGAGGTGCCGCCAGAGAAGCGACCATCGGTTAGCAAGGCGCAGGCCTTTCCCAAGCCTTTGGATTTCAAATAAGACGTGGGATACAGCATTTCCTGCATGCCAGGCCCGCCGCGCGGCCCCTCGTAGCGGATCACAACCACGGCACCCTCCTTGACCTTGCCGGTCAGGATGTCGCTGATGGCGGATTCCTGGCTCTCGCAGACATGAGCGGTGCCTATAAATTTCAGGATCGAGGCATCGACCCCAGCCGTTTTCACAATACAGCCTTCTGCCGCGATGTTGCCAAACAGGACCGCAAGGCCGCCATCCTCGCTGAAGGCATGGGCCTTGGACCTGATCACGCCCTTTTCACGGTCCTTGTCCAATTTCTTGAACCGGTTTTCCGTGCTGAAGGCCTGCGTGGTGCGCACGCCCCCAGGGGCCGCTTTGAACAGGCTCTCGGCCTCAGGGTTATTGGCAACCTTGATGTCCCACTGCGCGATCGCTTTGCCCATCGTCATAGAATGCACAGTGCTGCAGTCGTCGTTCAACAACCCGGCCCGCGACAGCTCTCCCAAGATAGAGAAGATGCCACCGGCGCGATGCACGTCTTCCATGTGGACGTTGGCGATGTTCGGCGAGACCTTACACAGACAGGGTACCTGGCGTGATAGACGATCGATGTCGTCCATCGTGAAATTGACCTCGCCCTCGCTGGCGATGGCCAGCAGGTGCAGCACAGTATTTGTCGATCCGCCCATCGCGATATCTAGGCTCATCGCATTCTCGAATGCCTCAAACCTAGCAATCTCGCGCGGCAGCAAGCCTTTTTCCTCAGCCTCGTAGTGGCGCTTGGTAATATCGACGATGCAGCGACCGGCCTCCAAGAACAGGGATTTGCGGTCAGCATGGGTGGCCAGCGTGGACCCGTTTCCGGGCAGCGCCAGACCCAGTGCCTCGGCCAGGCAGTTCATTGAATTGGCGGTGAACATACCGGAACACGATCCACAGGTTGGGCAGGCGTTTTCCTCGATGTTCTGGACCTGCGCGTCGGTCAGCGTCTCACTGGCGGCTGCGACCATCGCATCGACCAGGTCAATCTTGGTCATCTCAAGGTCCGCGATGTCGATCTTACCAGCCTCCATCGGGCCACCGGACACGAAAATCACGGGGATGTTCAATCGCATCGCGGCCATCATCATGCCTGGCGTGATCTTATCGCAATTGGAAATGCAAACCATCGCGTCGGCGCAATGGGCGTTGACCATGTACTCCACGCTGTCGGCGATGATCTCTCGCGAGGGGAGTGAATACAGCATCCCGTCATGGCCCATCGCGATACCATCATCGACGGCGATCGTGTTGAACTCTTTCGCGACCCCCCCGGCCTTTTCGACCTCTCTAGCGACAAGCTGGCCCAGATCCTTCAGGTGGACGTGGCCGGGAACGAACTGGGTAAAACTGTTGACAATGGCGATGATAGGTTTGCCAAAATCGCCGTCGGTCATCCCTGTCGCGCGCCAAAGACCACGGGCACCCGCCATATTTCGGCCATGTGTACTTGTTCTCGAACGATAGTGAGGCATCTTTTCCACCTTAGACAAACTATGCTCAGTGTACGTCCGTAACGCGAGGAAGAAAATGGGCCAATCACCCAGTATCGTCCGGTCACTGGCGTTTGCGTCTAGGTGGCTTGTAGCGTGGCTGGTCAGCCCTATCGTAGATCGTGCCACCTGTCTGATCTGGTCGGACACTTACACCCTCCCAAAAGCGACCGTTTTTGGCATGACTCCAAGGTCCGCTGTGCGGACAAAGCCGACCTTGTCGTTCGCTTGACCAACGGCCGCTTTCAAACACAGCGCAGGCAGCGAGATGCACCAAGACCGAGAAGCGGTCGTC
>NZ_JACIJM010000027.1 GCF_014199395.1 Yoonia ponticola
AATCAACGGCTGAGCTTTGCCCTTAAATATGAGATTTTGCCTTTAATTCTGATATTTTTGCCCTTAAACCTGAGACAGGGTTCACAGACATTTGCGGCAAATATCGATGAATGATGATGGCGAAGACTGCGTTGCTGTTGGTGCTGAAGAGGCGCGCAGGGCCGCGGTGCTGCGCCCTCTTGTTCAGGCATATCTCAATGGGACTGGCAGCCTGGAACGTGGCATCAATGACGCCGTTTGGGAGCTTGGTGTCAGCAGGGCGACGGTCTGGCGTTGGATAAAACGGTTGGCGGAAGAGGGTGGGCGCACCAGCGCTCTGGCTCCGCGGAAACGGGGCCGCCCGACCGGGACGATGTTAATATCCAGCAAAGTCGAAGCGGTAATCGAGGAGCACCTTCGCCGCTATTTCTTGCGCCGGGAGCGTTCGAGCTTGTCGCGCGTCGTGACAGAAATCCGCAGCGCTTGCTGGCAGGAGGGCTTGCAACCGCCGACACGGCGAACGGTTCAGCGTCGTCTGGATGCGATGGATGCCCGCGAAGTTGCGAAGGCACGAGAGGGCGCAAAGGCGGCCCGCCAGAAATTTGCGCCGGTCACAGGTGAGAACAAGGCCAGTATGCCACTGGAGATCGTCCAAATTGATCATACACCGGCGGACATCATTCTTGTCGACGGCTTTGAACGCAAACCAATTGGGCGGCCTTGGGTCACGCTGGCGATCGACGTCGCAACGCGGATGGTGACCGGATATTACACCTCTCTCGAGGCACCTTCGCGTCTGTCAGTGGCGCTTTGCCTGACACAGGCGGTGGCCCTCAAGGAGGAACTTCTTGCGGAATTGGCGTGCGATGTTCCTTGGCCGGCACAGGGCAAACCGCACAGCATCCACGTCGATAACGGTCGCGATTTCCGGTCGCGCGCCTTTCGGTCGGCCTGTGCGGATTGGGGGATCGATCTGGTCTATCGACCGCCAGCAAGTCCTCACTTCGGTGGTCACATCGAACGGTTGATCGGCACCATGATGGGGGCCGTTCACCTGTTGCCGGGAACAACGCAATCCTCGATCGCGGCAAAGGGCGACTATGACGCCGAAAGCAAGGCCACGATGACGTTGAGCGAATTCGATCGCTGGTTTGCTCTGGAAATCTGCCGTTACAACAACAGCATTCATTCAAGTCTTGGCTGCACGCCCGTTGCCAAATGGGAGGCGCTCTCAGAGCAAATGACAGGCGACATCCCCTTCGAGATGGAAGCCTTTCAGGTGAGCTTCCTGCCGAGTGAACTGCGCAAGATCAGGCGTGACGGCATCCATCTGTTCCAGATAAGGTACTGGTCCGATGCCCTTGCAGGCCACATTGGGCGCGGGGATGGAAAGGTGGTCGTTCGCTACGATCCTCGCGATATCTCAATGATCTGGGTCGAACTGGACGATGGCCGGTATGTTGAGGCGCGGTACAGAAACCTGGAAATTCCGCCCGTCTCGCTCTGGGAATATCGCGAAGCGATGAGGAAGGCCCGTGCCCTTGGCAAGTCCGGGTCTAATGAGCTGGTGCTGGCTGAGCTGATCCGACAGCAACGCCAGATCGAAGCTGAAAGCCGGGGCCTGACGAAGGCCGAACGCAGAACCCGTGAAAGAAAAGGGACATTGAAGGGCACGAACTCGGCCGTCTCGACAACCGAAGGGCTGCGCCCGATCGATACGGGTGATACATCGCGCCCATTGTTCAAGGTGGAGAGATGGTGAATTGAGGGCAGGGACAACTGAAGAAGACGGCCGGATCGCCCTCATTCAATCGGATATCTGGATCGGCTTTCCTCGGGCGGAACAGGTGTTGGACCGCTTGTAGGGCATGATCGAAGCGCCACGACAAACCCGTATGCCTGGGCTTCTTGTGCATGGCGCCTCCGGGATCGGAAAGACGATGATTGCCCGAAACCTGTCGCGCAAGTACGCACCAGAATACGATCCGGCGTCGGGCATCACCCGCACACCGCTTCTGCTGTTGCAAGCGCCGCCCGCACCTGATGAACGGCGGTTTTACCTGCACATCCTGGCCGCCGTCGGCGCCCCGGCGACGGCTCTTAGCGCCCGCGCTCAAAATGTGGCTTCCCTCGAAGTCCGTGTCATCGCGCTCTTACGCGACCTTGGCCTGCGGATGATCATGATCGACGAGGTCCACAATCTCTTGGCCGGGACCCACCGCGAACAGCGCCGATTTCTCAATGTCCTGCGGTATCTCAGC
>NZ_JACIJM010000028.1 GCF_014199395.1 Yoonia ponticola
TGTCGCCGCAAAGTTAGAATGTCCCACATCTGCAAAGTAGAAGTGTCACACTTCCCTGTTGAACAAGCAGGATTGGAGTGTGACCGTGGGATTGGTGATCATGAGCGAACGCGAACTGAACCGCATTGAAGTACTGAGCCAAGTGACACAAGGCGCAATGACGGCTGTGACTGCGGCCAACGTGCTGGGACTGAGCCGACGACAAGTGCATCGATTGCTGAAGGGCTTCCAAACCGATGGGCCCGCTGCGATCCGCCATAAAGCGCGTGGTCGCAGGTCCAACAACCGGATCGATCCTGCGGTGCGCGCGTTTGCGGTGACGCTGGTGCGCGAGAACTACATCGACTTTGGCCCAACCTTCGCGGCGGAGAAGTTGGCCGAGGATCACGATCTAAAGGTCTCGCGTGAGACGTTGCGCAAATGGATGCAAGACGCTGGGATCTGGTTGTCGCGCAAGCAACGTCGCACGTTTCATCAACCTCGTTTGCGTCGGGAATGCTTCGGCGAACTGATCCAGATTGATGGGTCTGATCATCGCTGGTTTGAGGATCGTGGACCGGCTTGCACCCTGCTGGTGTTCATTGACGACGCGACCAGTACGTTGATGCAGCTGCGCTTTGTGATCTCTGAGAGCACATTCAGCTACTTTGAAGCGCTGGATTTGTATCTTGCGGCACATGGGCGTCCTGTTGCGTTTTATTCCGATAAGCATTCTGTGTTCCGCGTGGCCAACCAATCGGCGAAGTCCGGACATGGCATGACCCAGTTCGGACGTGCGCTGAACGCGTTAAATATCGAGATACTCTGTGCAAACAGCTCTCAGGCCAAAGGCCGTGTTGAGCGTGCGAACCGGACGTTACAGGATCGATTGGTCAAGGAACTCAGGCTCGCAAACATCTCAGACATGGAGGCCGCAAATGCGTTCCTGCCGGGCTTCACGGACCACTACAACGCCAAGTTTGCGAGAGCGCCGCGCAGCACTGACAACCTGCACCGGCCAATGAACATCGCGCCTGATCGGTTGCGGGATGTGTTCTGCTACAGGGACGAACGCGTTGTGGGCCCACAACTTGCCTTCTCCTATGAACGCCAGCGGATTATTTTGGCTGAGAATGAGATCACGCGCGGATTGCCAGGCAAGTATGTCGATACATTCGCTTTTCCAGACGGGGGATTTGAGGTCCGCTGGAAGGGTGTTTCAATCCCATACACAGTGTTCGACAAAGACCAGCGCGTGACCCACGCCGCGATCACTGAGAACAAACATCTAAGTGCCGTGCTGGAACACATCAAAGCCGAACAGGACAAAGCGCCGCCAAAAAAACGCCGCGCAGGCAAGCAAGTAACGCGCTATCAGCCGACTGGAAAACGCAACAATGGATGGAATTCAAAGTTGGCGAAACGCGCTAAGGAGAAAGCTGAGGCACCTGCAACACAGGCTGCTGAATAACCTCACCCGCATGGCTGTTCAGCGCTCCGATATATGACGTCTACGCCCTGCCCAGCCATGCTCACGTCACGCCAAGTGAGACATTTCTACTTTGCGCAACCACGGACATTTCAACTTGGTTGCAACA
>NZ_JACIJM010000029.1 GCF_014199395.1 Yoonia ponticola
GGGAGTGGGCAAAACCTGGGGGTATTTGTCTATGATGGTGATTTCACAGCAGAGGAATTGCCATGGATGTGCGGATCATCGTCGAGACAACTTTTGAGAACGGAACCACGAAGACGCGGCGTCTGGGACGCCTGTCTCGGCCATTTCGAAGTACTCAGCCCGAGGGCTTCGGACTGCTGCTCGAAGATGCGAAATCCGTGCTTTGGCAATTACAGCAAGCGATCCTCCTTGACCAGATCGAGGAGGTCTCTGAGGCGAGCAGGGTCTGTCCTGACTGCAACAAGGTCAGAACCATCCATGACTATCGATCGAGGGTTCTGGACACATTGTTCGGTCGGTTCCGTGTCAAGGTGCCACGCATTCGCCGCTGCGCCTGCAACGCCAAGTCGGAGGTCACCCTGGGTGGACCACTGTCGCCGCTGGCCCGATTCTTCCCGGACCGATCAACACCTGAATTACAGCGCCTTCAAGCCGAGCTTGGGGCGCGGCATTCGTTTCGAGAAGCTGCGCGTATCATGGAGATATTTCTGCCTTGCGCCAAGCAGGCGAATACTTCGGTACGCAATCGTCTCGGCAAGATCGCCAAGGAAATCGGCGATAGCGAGTATGCGGAACCGGTTGTCTCGTCAGCAGAAAAGAACGCAACTCCGATGACGGTCTTTCTGGACGGTGCACATATTCGATGTAGGCCGGAATACCAGAAGCGGCACCTTGATGTTGTGGTGGGTAAGATCGAGAGCGCGCAAATGTCCCGTCGTTTCGGGCTTGTACAGCAAGCGGCTCAATCTCCATCCAGGCAAGTACGGCAAGACCTTCAAGACACTGGCTGGGACGGCGAGAGCCCAGTTACCGTGATTTCGGATGGAGAACCGGCATTGCCCAATCTCGTGCGCTACGCCGTCGGCGGGCCAGTTCGCCATATCCTCGATTGGTGGCACATCTCGATGCGGGTCAAACATGTCGAGAACGCCGTAAGGGGGCTACTGCAGACCAAGAGTTTCTCTGGCATACCTGTGTTGTTCGAACGCCCCGCAGAGCGATTACGATGGTATCTTTGGCATGGTAAGGTTCGAGTGGGCACTACGAGCCTTCAGTGGCTGATGACCGATTGCGAGCGGCTTTGCAAAGATGACCCCGAAGTGCGCGACGCGGCTACGCGTGTACAAGCGCGCTGCCGGGAACTCTACACCTATCTGGCAAACAATATGGATAGCCTCACCGACTATGGGCGGCGATATCGCAATGGTCTGCCGATCTCCTCGTCCCGCGCAGAAAGTTGCGTGGATGACATCGGCAACACACGCATGGGAAAACGCCGACGCATGAGATGGTCACCCAAAGGCGCCCATCACGTTGCCATCGTGCGGGCCGCTGTTCTCGATGGAAGGTTGACCAGCACATATCACAGGGCCGCAGCCTGACCCCCAAGTTTTGCCCACTCCC
>NZ_JACIJM010000030.1 GCF_014199395.1 Yoonia ponticola
GCTTCTCTAATTGGGTGTTTGGGTCAAGCTCCTTTTCCTTTTTAGTTTCGGGTCATTGTCACTCATCCGGGTCACGCTTCTCTTCGCAGTCTGGTTGATGCCGTGGTGGCACCGCTGCACGCATATGTCGGATCGGCAGTGGAGAGCCTTGCTTAGAGACGCGCTTCACGTTGCGCAGCAGCCATTTTCGGCTTCTTCCACAGACCTCGTCCGGTGAGGGACGACCCCGTTAGGATTGGTGGTCGGCTTTTAGTTCATGCCGCTCCTCCCACCTGGTCCTGACGGAATTCCGTGCCATCAATCCACATCCGGTGGAGCAAGACGGCGAGCTTGCGGGCGACGGCGACAACAGCGCGACGACGACCCTTGGTCCGCATCAGTCGCATGCCCCAAGACTTGATTTGAGACCCCGCCATCGTTCGCATGAGCAAAGCGTTGGCGGCGGCGTACAAAGTTGCGCGGACATCTCGGTCTCCCGCTTTGGATATACGACCGGGATTGTCATGTTCACCAGACTGATATCGTCGCGGTGTTAGGCCAAAATGTGCGCCAACAGTGCGGGATCGTTTGAATCGCGTCGGATCATCAACAGCAGCCTTGAAAGTCAACGAAGCAATCGGTCCGACACCCGGAACGGTCATCATCCGCATGCAAACTTCATCATGGCTGGCAGCGCGTTTGACGCGCCGATCCAGTTCGAGAAAATGCTGATACAAAACCACACGTGCATCCAAGAGCGGGATCAAGGCATGGGTCAAAATATCATCCATCTCAATCAACGGCCTGACGATGCCGTCAAAGCTCCCGTGCTTCACAGTCATGGGCAGACGAATGCCGAAGATCTTCAGCAGTCCACGGACTTCGTTTGCCAAATCCATCGTTTTCTTCAGCAACGCCTTGCGTGTGCTGAGCAAGGCACGCACACCATGTGCCTCTCGGCTCTTCATATGCACAGGGCTGAACCAGCCGGTGCGCAGCACTTGAGCGATGCCACGTGCATCATTCTTGTCAGTCTTATTCCGCATTGCCGACAGCGCTGCATTGACCTGTCGCGCCTCCATGCAGACCACATCAAAGCCCTCTGTTGTCAAACCGAAGTACAGGTGCTGGCTCATTGTGCCTGCTTCAAAGCCAACCCGTTCAATCGGATGCGCAAACTCAGCAAGGCACTTAGCGATGTCGCTGACCTCGCAAGGCAGCTCCCGCTCAAGAAGCACCTTTCCCTTGCCATCAACAATGCAAAGCGCACAGGATCGCAGCGATACGTCTATTCCGGCAAAATATTCCATCTTCTTTTTCCCTTGTTCACAGTCATCCTGTGATCTTATCGGGAGCTCGACCTCAGAACAGAGGGTAGCCCAATTACGCATGCTT